>NZ_AP018498.1:0-1207500 GCF_003569745.1 Altererythrobacter sp. B11 | reverse complement strand
TCCGCCTATGCCCGCGTGCAGGATGATGCCGAGGCCTATGCGCAGGGCTTCCTCAAATCGGTGCGCATCCTGATGCTGGCGGGCGTGCCCTTCAGCCTGGGCCTTGCCGCCACGGCAGAGCCGGTGGTGCGCGTGGTGCTGGGGGAGAAGTGGATCGCCACCGCCCCGGTGATCGCCATCGTCGGCTGTGCGGCACCCTTCATGATGCTGCAGGTGCTGTTCGGCCCCGCCGTGAATGCGGCCAGCCGGCCCGAAATCTACACGCGCACCTCCTTGCTGGGCGCGCTGTTGCTTCCCGTAGCCTATGTGGTGGGGATTCAGTGGGGCCTGATCGGCCTCGCTCTCGCCTGGGTGGTCGGATACCCGCTGCTGGTGGCGCTGTCCTCGCTATGGGTGCTGCCCGTGCTTCACGTTTCGCCGCGCGCACTGGTGGAGGCGGCGGCGCCGCCGGTGCTGGCGGGAATCGCCATGGTGGTGGCGGTGCGACTGCTCGATCATGCCCTGCCCGGAATGGCGCCCATCCTGCGTCTGGCGATTCTGGTGGCAGGTGGCGGTGCGATCTACGGCGCATGGCTGATCGCCTTTGCCCGCGGCCGGCTGGCCGAACTGGTGGACCTCGCCCGCCGGAAGGGCTGAGTTAACGCGCGAGCGCAGCGATCGCCCGCTGGGTCGCTGCCGCATAGGCGCCGCGATGGTAGCGATAGGTGCCGATGAAATGGACGAAAGCCGCCTCCGGCGGCAACGGCTCGTTCCAGAAATTGAGATAGCGATCATAGGGCAGCAGCAGCGGATCGGGCTCGTTGGCAATCACAAAGTTGGACGTCACCTGCTCGCTGCCCCATTGCTCCCAGCGCGCGCGCCCGAGCAGCCGCTCTGCCTCCTGCGAGAAACGCTCCGCCAGCTGCCGGCCCGAAGCGGCAGGCGCGAAGCCGGCAAAGCCCGAGCAACCCCGGGCATAGCGCGGGCTGGAAAGCCCCTCGATCCGCACCTCGTCCAGCACTGATTCGATCGCGCCCTGCACATGCGCGGCGGGATTGTCGCGGTGGTATTCGGGCGGCTTGCGCGCGGCGATCTCTGCCGCGGGCACGAGTTCGGCGTCCGCATCGCCGCGCAGGGTGAAGCTGCGCGCCTGCGCAATGGCGTGCACGACCTCCGGCACCGGGCCGGTGGTCACCGTGTCGGAATCGAGCTGGATCACATAGGCATCGCGCCGCAGATCAAGCAGGGTCAGCAGCCGCTCCCATGTTCCGCCGCGAGGGCATGGGCCGCAATCCACCGCATCAATTTGGCGGATTTCCGGCTCGCCCAGATGTGCAGCCAGCACTTGCCGGTCGGCCGCCGTCAGCGTGCCGTCGTCAAGGATCGCCACGCGCCCGCGGCCCAGCTGGCGGTGCAGCGATTTGACCGCGACCAGATAGGGCAGCAGCACGCGGCTGCCGATCATGGAGAAGATCACCACCCCGTCATCCAGTGGGCGAAGCGGCGGCGTATCCAGAACCGCACGGGCGCGGTGCAGATGCATCCGCGCCTTCGCCTTGTGCAGGATCTTTGCGCCGATCTCCAACATCCGGCCCTTGCGCTACCACATAGCGGGGGACGCGGAAATGCCGGCCCGCCCCCGGATTTGTCCACCCCGCCTGCGGGTGGTATGATGGTCGCGCGCCGGTTCCCACGAGTTTCGGCGCGGGAGAAAGAGGATGACCTGGCACTTGTTTGCGGCGTGGCTTGCCACGGCCGCCTCGCCTGCACCCGCCGTTCCGGCGCCGGATGCGCAATTCCCCGCAGAAGAGCCCGCGCCCCCCGGCGTGGATGTGATCGAAACCGCGGTGGAGCGATACCGCCGGCTGACCGTGCCGGTCACCATCGAAGGCGCCGGCCCCTTCAGCTTCCTGATCGACACCGGCGCGCAGGCCACCGTGCTGTCGCACGATCTCGCCACCCAGCTGCAACTCAACGATCGCAAGCTCGCCATCGTGGTCGGCATGGCGAGCAGGCGGACGACGGAAACGGTCCACATTCCCGAGCTGACGCTGGGCAGCCGCAGCTTCTACATCCGTGCCGCACCGCTGCTGCATGCAGAGCATATCGGCGATGTGGATGGCATCCTCGGCCTCGATTCGCTGCAGGACCAGCGGGTGCTGATCGATTTCGAGGAAGGCCGCATGTCGGTGGACGATGCGAAGCAGCTGGGCGGCAATCGCGGATTCGAGATCGTAGTGAAGGCGCGCCGGCGGCTGGGCCAGCTCATCATCACCCGGGCGCGGATCGACGGCGTGACGACGGCGGTGGTGATCGACACCGGCGCGGAAACCAGCCTGGGCAATCCCGCGCTGCTGAAGCGGCTGCGGCGTTCCAGGGCGCTGGGTCCGGGCCAGCTGACCGACGTCAACGGTGTGGAGGCCACCGGCACCGTACTGCTGGCCAAGGAGCTGGAACTGCAGGACATCCGGCTTGCCAATGTGGCGGTGATGATCGTCGACGCGCCGCCGTTCCACGCCTTGGGGCTGACGGATGAGCCGGCCCTGATCCTGGGGATGCGCGAGCTCACGCTGTTCAAGCGGGTGGCGATCGATTTCCACACGCGGCAGATCCTGTTTGATCTTCCGCCACAGCCGTTTCGCTTCGGTTCGGAGGACGGGCGGCAGCTTCGGCTGTAGCAATATTGCCTGATCGGCGCGGCGGCCCCACATTGGCGGGCAGATGCCAACACCAGCCGATCCCAGGACCACCGGCGATTACGCCGGGTGGAGCACCGTTCGCCGCTTCCTCCCCTATCTATGGCCGAAGGACCGGCCGGAATTGCGCTGGCGCATCGCCGGCGCGGCGGGCTTCGTGGTGCTGGCCAAGATCGTCGTGCTGGCGCTGCCCTTCGCCTATGCCCGCGCGGTGGACACAATGTCTGCCGGCGCACGCGGCGACGCGCAGGCGCTATGGGTCGCGCTGGCGCTGGTGATCGCCTATGCCGCCGGCCGGCTGGCGACGGTGGTGTTCGACAATGTGCGCAACATCATCTTCGAACGAGTCGGCCAGGATGCCGTGCGGCACCTGACGGAAGACACGTTCCGACGGCTCCACGGCCTCTCGCTCCGCTTCCATCTCTCCCGCCGCACGGGCGAAGTCACCAAGGTGGTGGAACGCGGGACCAAGAGCATCAATTCGATGGTCTATTTCCTGCTGTTCAACATCATGCCCACGGCGGTGGAGCTGGTGGTGGTGGCGGTGATCTTCTACACCATGTTCGGCTGGGAACTGGTGGCGGCCACGGCGGTGACGGTCGTCTCCTACATCTGGCTCACCCGCATGATCACCGAATGGCGCACGAAGCTGCGCGCGCAGATGAACGATCTGGATGGTCTCGCTCTCGCCCGCGCGGTCGATTCGCTGTTGAATTACGAGACGGTGAAATATTTCGGGGCGGAGAAGCGCGAGCAGGAACGCTATGGCTCCGCCGCGCGCGCCTATGCCGAAGCCGCGATCAAGAGCGAAAACTCGCTCGGCATGCTCAATATCGTGCAGGCGACGATCACCAATCTGATGATGGCCGGGGCCATGGCCTTCACCGTTTGGGGCTGGAGCACCGGCCGGCTGACCCCCGGCGATCTGGTGCTGGTGAACACCTATCTGCTGCAGCTCTTCCGCCCGCTCGACATGCTCGGCTGGGTCTATCGCACCATCCGGCAGGGGTTGATCGATATGGCGGCGATGTTCCGCCTGATCGACACGGAGGTGGAAGTGGAGGACCGGCCGGGCGCCCCCGCCCTCGCCATCCGCCACCCCTCGGTCGTCTTCGACAATGTCGTGTTCGGTTATGACCGGGATCGGGAAATCCTCCACGGCCTCAGCTTCGAAGTGCCGGCGGGCCATCACATCGCGCTGGTCGGGCCGTCGGGCGCGGGCAAGTCCACTATCGGGCGCCTGCTGTTCCGCTTCTATGATCCGTGGGACGGGCGCATCCTGGTGGACGGGCAGGATATCGCTTCCGTCACCCAGCGCAGCCTGCGGTCGCAGATCGGCATCGTGCCGCAGGACAGCGTGCTGTTCAACGACACCATCGGCTACAACATCGCCTATGGCCGCGATGGCGCCACGGCGGAGGAGATCGAGAAGGCGGCGCGCGATGCGGCGATCCTGCCCTTCATCAAGCGGCTGCCGCACGGCTTCGACACCGAAGTGGGGGAGCGGGGGCTGAAACTCTCCGGCGGGGAGAAGCAGCGCGTGGCGATCGCCCGCACGCTGCTGAAGAACCCGCCGATCCTGCTGCTGGACGAAGCGACCAGCGCGCTGGACACGCGCACGGAGCAGGACATCATCACCACGCTGCGCCGCGTCTCCCGTCGGCGGACCACGCTTTCCATCGCCCATCGCCTGTCCACCATCGCCGACGCCGATCGCATCTTCGTGGTGGACGCGGGCCGGGTGGTCGAAAGCGGGGGCCATCGCGAACTGCTGATCCGCGGCGGGCTCTATGCCGAAATGTGGCAGCGCCAGGCGCATGAGCGCGAATTGATGGACGATGCCGCGGAGTAGGACGGCGCAATGTAACGTTACGGATAGTGCCGTTACCGTAAAAGGCTTGTGCTGGAAGGACGAGCGGCCTTCATGCACAGCGGCGGCCAAGCCATAATGACGGAAGAAGGATGCCTCACATGAAACGTTTCGGATTCGCCCTCATCCCGGCACTGGTTCTGGTGGCGGCCTGCTCGTCGAAACAGCCGGAAGAGCAGCCCGCGAAGGATCAGTTGACGCTGCACGAGGTGATGAAGAACGAGATCGACGTCCGCGCAGACGAGGTATGGGCGATCGGCAATGCCGCGATGGATGACAATGCGGGCATCGACCCGGCGCGGATGACCGACGCCGACTGGGCGAATTTGAAGACCCACTCGCTCTCGCTGCAGCAGGCGGCGGTGGATCTGGCCACGCTGGACCCGATCATCGTGGTGAAGCCCGGCGTGAAGATCGCCGACGAAGGCGTGCCCTATGGCGACAGCGCGGCAGATGTGCAGTCCAACGTCGACAAGAACCCGCAGGGCCTGCGCGACATGGCCAATGCGCTGGCCGCGCACATGGGCGAACTGGCCAAGGCGGCCGAAGCGCATGATGCCGCCAAGGCCGGGCCGCTGATCAACCAGATGGACGGCGTGTGCGAGAATTGCCACCTCGACTACTGGTATCCTTCGCAGAAGGCGCTGGTGGAGCAGTTCCGCAATGTGGACGTCCAGCCGACGAAATAGGCCGGAAGGCGCGACGGGTTTGATCGGCGTCAAACCCGCGCACCCGCCGGCGTGCCATGCCATGCGCGGGAAGTCTGAGGGAGGGCAGCAATCATGAGAATCGCAACCGGTCTGGCAGCCGCCGCCTTGCTGAGTATCGGGCTGGGCGCGGGGGTGCTCGCCCAGCCAGGCGCGGATGACGGCACGCTCTATATCCGCCAGCTGATGCAGGCGGATGTGAACCCGGCGATCCTGGAAATATGGGATGTCGGCAACAACGCCATGAATGACGAAGGCGGCATCGATCCGGCAAAGATGGATCAGGCGCGCTGGGATCGCCTTGCCGCCGCCGCCGGCTCACTCGCCGCCGCCAGCCGCACCATCGCCGCGGCGGATCGGATCAGCGCGGCCATGCCCGGCAATATGGAAACCGCCGAGGGCGAGATTTCGATGGCCGATGTGCAGCGCTATATCGACGCCGACACCGACGGGCTGAAGGAACTGGCGCTGGAACAGGCCGACCATGCAGACCGGCTGGTCACTGCCGCCAAGGCCCGCGATGCCGCCACCGCGGGCGAGCTGGTGGCCGGCATGGATCTGGTCTGCGAAAGCTGCCACGCCCGCTACTGGTATCCCGAATAGGAATGCCGGCGGCGGGCGCGAACGCGGCGCCCCCTCAGCCCTCGTAGCCCGGCCAGACCACCGCCTGCGCCACGATCACCCGATCGCCATTATAGGTCAGCGCGGGCGAGCCATGCAGCCGCCAGCCCTGCCGCAGCGCTTCGGACACGCGGGCGCAGAAGCTGTCGTCATCCGGGCCCGTAAGGCAGCGATAGGGCAGCTTCCCATCGGGCGGCGAATTGCTCATCGAATGATCTCCGTCACAGGATATATTTGCTGAGATCGGCATCGCTGGCGAGGCCGGCGAGCTTGTCCTTCACATAGGCGGCGTCGATCGTCACGGTCTCGCCCTTGCGGTCCTCCGCCTCGAAGCTCAGTTCCTCGAACAGCTTTTCCATCACCGTCTGCAGGCGGCGCGCGCCGATATTCTCAACGCTTTCGTTCACCTGCGCGGCGATGCGGGCGACTTCGGCCACGGCTTCCGCGCCCATTTCCACCGTCACCTCTTCCGTTCCGATCAGCGCGCGATACTGCTGCACCAGATTGGCGCGCGTATCGGTGAGGATGGACACGAAGTCCTTCTCGGTCAGCGCCTTCAGCTCCACCCGGATCGGCAGGCGGCCCTGCAGTTCGGGCAGCATGTCGCTGGGCTTCGCCACATGGAAGGCGCCGCTGGCGATGAACAGCACATGGTCGGTCTTCATCGGGCCGTATTTGGTCGCCACCGTCGTGCCTTCGATCAGCGGCAGCAGATCGCGCTGCACGCCTTCGCGGCTGACGGAGCCACCGCGCACATCGCTGACGGCGATCTTGTCGATCTCGTCCAGGAACACGATGCCGTTGGTTTCGGCATTGGCCAGCGCGGTGCGGGCCACGTCATCCTGGTCCATCCGCTTCTCGGCCTCTTCCTCCACCAGCTTGTCCCACGCATCGGGCACCTTGAGCTTGCGGCGCTTGAGGTTCTGCTTGCCGAAGGCCTTGCCCATCATGTCGCTGAGATTGATCATGCCGACATTGCCGCCCATGCCGGGAATCTCCATCGGCATGCCGGGGGCTTCCTCGACTTCGATCTCCACTTCGACATCATTCATGGCGTTCTGCACCACGCGCTGGCGGAAGCTTTCGCGCGTGGCTTCGGATGCACCGTCGCCCACCAGCGCATTCAGCAGCCGTTCCATCGCCGCCTTGCTGGCCGCTTCGCGCACCGCTTCGCGGCGGCGGTCCTTCTCCAGCCGGATCGCCTCTTCCACCAGGTCGCGGGCAATCTGCTCCACGTCACGGCCGACATAGCCGACTTCGGTGAACTTGGTCGCTTCCACCTTCACAAAGGGGGCGTCGGCCAGCTTCGCCAGCCGGCGGCTGATCTCGGTCTTGCCGCAGCCGGTGGGGCCGATCATCAGGATATTCTTGGGCGTCACCTCGTCGCGCAGATCGGGCGACAGCTTCTGGCGCCGCCAGCGGTTGCGCAGGGCCACGGCTACGGCGCGCTTCGCCTCCGCCTGGCCGATGATATGCTCGTCGAGCGCGGCGACGATCGCCTTGGGTGTCAAATTGTCGGTCATGTCCGTCAGATGCTTTCAACCGTCACGCGGTCATTGGTGAAGACGCAGATATCGGCGGCCACCTGCATGGCCTTGCGCGCGATCTGTTCCGCGTCCTCTTCATAGAAATCCAGCGCGCGGGCCGCGGCCAGCGCGTAATTGCCGCCGGAGCCGATCGCGGCGATGCCGCCTTCGGGCTCCAGCACGTCGCCATTGCCGGTCAGCACCAGCAGGCTGTCTGCATCGGCCACGATCATCAGCGCTTCCAGATTGCGCAGATATTTGTCGGTGCGCCATTCCTTGGCCATTTCCACGGCCGCACGGAGCAGCTGGCCGCGATATTGCTCCAGCTTGCGCTCCAGCCGTTCGAACAGGGTGAAGGCATCGGCGGTGGCCCCCGCGAATCCGGCGATCACCTTGTCGCCCTCCCCGATGCGGCGCACCTTGCGCGCATTGGGCTTCATCACCGTATTGCCCATGGAGACTTGTCCGTCCCCGGCAATCACGGTCTTGCCGCCCTTCTTCACTCCGATGATCGTCGTCCCGTGCCACTGTGTCAGGCCGTGGCTTGCCCGCATATCGTCCATGGCGGGCATATGGGAGAAGGCAGCGCGCGCTTCAAGCGAGCGGGCGCGGCTGTATGGTTCGCGGCCTAGGGGCCGCCGCCCGCACCACCACCGGCGCCGCCGGGCGCGCCTGCGCCGACCTGGCCGATATTGCCGAACAGATCCTCCAGCAGGCCGCGCTCGCGGCCCAGCGTCGGCGTGACCTGGTCATCCGGATTCACGTGCACGACCTGGTCCATCCCGCTGCGGGTGACGGAGGCGACATTGTCCTTCGCATCGAAGCGAACGGCCAGCACCGTCTGATCGGTGATGCGCGGCGTGGTGAAGGGGGCCTGGCTGGTGGTGCTGGCGACATAATACCACACCGGTTCGCCGAACTGGCTGGTGAAGGTCGGCCGCCCCAGCGTGCGTTCCACCGAAGTGCGGTTGTCCACTCCAGGCTGGACGCTGGCGATCAGCACTTCATCGGTGATGAAGCCGCGATGGTTCTGGATCGAGCTGCAACCGGAAGCGAGCACTGCCGCACCCATCACCGCTGCGATCTTCCGCGTGCCGACCATCTGCAAATATTCTCCAATCCGGCAGGCGCGGGCCGGCGTTGCCAAGCCGCCCCAGGTGCCTATATCGGCGGCGACCCTTACGGGTTGGCACGCCGCCACGCAATGGCGCTTGGCCGGCCTGCTTTGAATAGCCGCTGAATGAGAAGGCGCATCCGCCCCATGTCCGTGTTCTCCCGCCTGTTCCGCACCCGGCCCGACCCGCGGGAGGAAATGCGCCCGCTGTGGCACCGCGTGGTGGAAATCTCGCGCCATCCGCGCTGGTATGGCGAGGATGGCGTGGCCGATTCCGTGCCCGGCCGGTTCGACATGGTGGTCGCCGTGCTCTCTCTGGTGCTGCTGCGGATGGAGGGGGAGCCGCAGCTCGCCGCCTCCTCCGCGCTGCTGACCGAACTGTTCGTGGAGGATATGGACGGGCAGTTGCGCGAAAGCGGCGTGGGCGACATGGTGGTGGGCAAGCATATCGGCCGGCTCGTCTCCACCCTCGGCGGCCGGCTGGGTGCGTTCCGCGATGCGCTGGCGGAGCCGGACGGCGCAGCCCTGCGCGCCGCGGTGGAGCGCAACGTCACCTTCAACGCAGGCACCGCGCCCGATGCGCTGGCGGCCGATCTGCACGCCTTTGCCGAACGCCTCGCCCGCATCGCGCCCGACGATTTGATCGCAGGGAGGATCGACGCATGAGCACGCCCCCGCCCCCCGAATTCCGCCGCATGGTCGACCGGCGCCAGCTGACCGCGCGGCCCGTCACCCTCTCCGCCAATGAGGAGGAGCGCGCCGCCCTCGCCCGCCGCTTCGGCCTCGTCGCCATCCACGCGCTGGAGGCCGAGGTCTCGCTGGAAGCGGAGGGGGAGGAGGTCTCGGCCAGCGGCCGCCTGCATGCGGACATCGTGCAGAGCTGCGCGATCAGCGGCGACGACCTGCCGGTGACGGTGGACGAGCCCATCGCCTTCCGCTTCGTGCCCGAACGGCGGATCGATGCGGAAGAAGTGGAGCTGGAGGAGGAGGATCTGGACGAGATCCCCTATGCCGGCACCGCCTTCGATCTCGGCGAAGCCGTGGCGCAGAGTCTGGCGCTGGCGATCGACCCCTATGCCACCGGCCCCGATGCTGAGCGCGCACGCGAGGAAGCGGGGCTTTCGGGAGAGGCCGCCAGCGGCCCCCTCGCCGCCGCGCTGGCCGCGCTCAAGAAGACCTAGGCCGTAGACTCATAAAAGCGGCCTATCGTCTTCCGACAACATTGCGGTCATTGTGGTGGCAGGTTGAAAGAGCGCAAAGCAGACAGATCCCGCTATCTGTGTAATTGAGCGCCATGGACAATTTCGACCGCAGCAAGCTCGCACCGCCGGACGACGCCGCAATGCTGCCTTGGTATCGCGGTGCGTTCAGCCACGGCTTCGTGGCCTTGCATCCGTTTTTCACCGTCGACGGCCTTGATCCGGCCACGTGCGATTACGGAACGTTGGTCGTGTCCGCATCGGACCGCCCCGATGACGTGAATTTGCTCGAGTGGATGGATGTGCTCAAAGCCGAACGTCGTGTCGGAAAGGAAATTCCCCACGGCTCTCTCGCCGACATCACAAAGCGATTTGCTAGTCGAATCCGATGGCAAACGATCTGCCAGCAACTAAACCTACCCGATCATCGCGCTCTCGACCGTGCTTTGAGGACCAACATCTTGGGGCTTCGACGCGACCTTGAAGATCGGGCAGCCGTGGAGAGGCTAATCACCTATTGCCGCCAAGAACGAATTTTCCTGCCGACCGAAGGCAATTTTCAGCCGACAATGGAGGCCGATCTCGTCTCCCTGTTCCAACGCGCCGGTCTGTCGGAGGTCATTGTGGGCGATGAATTTGGCGAAGATGAGGTCGTAGTATCGCTGACCACTCTAGGCGACTGTTCCTCTTGGGAGACAAGGGACGATTTGCCGAAATGGGGCGCGAGGCGGCTCATCGCGCCTGATCGATCATTGCTCGCTTGGGTGCACTGGGACAGCTTTTACACGGCGGTGTTCGGCACCCAGGAGCGTATGCGGGATATTCAAATAGGGGAAAGCTTCGAAGGGTTTTGGTGCTCGGAGGAGACCACAACTTTTTGGCTGATGGAGGATGCCGTTCCCATCGTGCAATGACCAATGAAAGTTGCGTGAACCGCAGTTAAGCCTTCGTAAGCTGCCAGACCGCTTTCCACCCCATCTCGGCCGTTTAGACCTTGCGCCGAAAGCGGTCGTTTATGAGTTCACGACCTAGCCCTCGTCCGCCGCGAAGCCGCGCACCAGTGCGTCCAGCCCCGGCTCGAAGCTGCCTTCGAAATCCAGCATCTGGTCGAGGAAGCTGTGCATCGGCCCATTGGCTTCGAACGCCGCCCAACCGAGCGTGAAGGAAATGACCGCGGCCTGCATGGACAGCGCCTGCCCCCGCTCCAGCCCCAGCGCTTCCAGCGGCGCGGCGATGCGTGCGGCCTGCCGCAGCGGATCGGCCTCCGCCGCGGGCCGCGCCATTGCGCAGAGCCGCGCCCCGTCGCGCTGCGCGGCATAGCTGCGGCGCAGCGCACGGCCGAACTGGCGCAGCCAGTCGCGCCAGTCCTCCGCCCGCTCCACCGCGCCATAGGCATCGGCATAGATACGTCCCGCCATCATCCCCAGCAGCGCCGCCTTGTCCGCCACGTGCCAGTAGATCGCCGGCGCCTGCACCCCCAGCCGCGCGGCGAGCCGCCGCATGCTGAGCGCATCCAGCCCGTCCTCGTCGAGCAGCGCGAAAGCCGCGGCGACTAGGCGATCGACATCCAGCGCAGGGGCGGCACGGCTGGCCATATCCTTCGATTGACTCCTTAACACTGTTAAGTCACCCTGCACGGCAGGAGAGAGAACTGGGAAGGTGCCCGTGATGAGCTATGTTCGCAATGCCTGGTATGTCGCCGGCTGGTCGCAGGATCTGGCGGCGGAGAAGCCCTTTGCGATCACCGTTCTGGGCGAGCGGATCGTGATCTGGCGCACCGCGGCCGGCAATCTGCACGCGCTGGAGGATCGCTGCGTCCACCGGCTCGCCCCGCTGTCGCTCGGCCGCTGCGAAGGGGAGCGGCTGCGCTGCATGTATCACGGCCTGCTGTTCGATCCCGATGGCAAGGTGGCGGAAATCCCGGGGCAGGAGCTGATCCCCGCCCGCGCGCAAGTGCGCCGCTATCCGGTGGCGGACCGCCACAGCTGGCTGTGGGTGTGGATGGGCGACCCCGCGCTGGCGGACCAGGGGCTGATCCCCGCCGCCGTGGGCCTCGACCATCCCGACTACATTCTCGGCCACGGGCAGCTGGACTATGCGGCCGAAGCGCGGCTGATCAACGACAATCTGCTCGATTTCAGCCATCTCACCTTCGTCCACGCGGAAAGCTTCGGCGCCGGCCCGCAATTCGCCGCCACGCCCGGCCGCATCACCCCGATCGAGCGCGGCATCCGCTACGAACGCTGGACGGAAAACTCTATGGGCTCCTCCTCCCGCAGGAGCGAGGTGCCGATGGACAGCTTCATGAGCTATGACTTCGTGATCCCCGGCATCCTGCTGATGACCGGCGGCGTGTTCCCGCTCGGCACGGCGAAGGCCTGCGACTACGGCCAGCCGGACTACAGCAAGGCAGTGAGCGGCGTGACCTTCACCAGCCAGGCGGTGACGCCGATGGAGGGGAAGACCGCCCGCTACTTCTTCTCCTGGGGCCCGCATCGTAACCATGGCGACGAAGCGCAGCGCGACCTGCTGATGGGCATCGCCGCCAAGGCCTTTGCCGAGGACAAGACCATGATCGAGGCGCAGCAGCGCGTGATCGACGACACGCCCAATCCGCAGGTGATGCCCACCGCCCACGACCGCGGCGTGACGCTGTTCAACCGGCTGGTGGAAAAGCTCGCGCGCGAGGAACAGCGGGAGCAGAGCGAGGCGGCGTAGCGCCTCCCACGCTTACCGGCGCGAGGCGCGGGCGAGTTCCCGCGCGAGATCCACGAACACCCGGAACGCGGCAGGCGGGTTGCGGCGGCTGGGGTAATAGAGGCACAGCGGCGAGAGCGGCGGCGTCCAATCCTCCAGCAGCCGGACCAGCCGCCCTGCCGCAATATCCTCGCGCACGTCGGATTCCATGAAATAGCCGATGCCCACCCCCGCATGCACGGCCATGCGCGCCAGGCTGGCCTCGTCCAGCGTGATCGGGCCGTGGACGTCGATCTGCAGCGGCTGCCCTTCCGCTTCGAACTGCCAGCGCAGCAAGGCGCCGTTGGGCAGGCGCGTGCGGACACAGGCATGGTGCAGCAGGTCGGCGGGCACGCGGGGGCGGCTGCGAGTGTCGAGATAGGCGGGCGCGGCAACGACGGCGTTGCGTCGGGGCGCGCCCAGCGGGATGGCAATCATGTCCGTGGGCACGAGAGCCTGGCTCCGCACGCCGAAGTCGAAGCCGTCCGTCACAATATCGACCAGCCTCCCTTCGGTGACGAGATCGATGCGCACCCCGGGGAAGCGCCGCAGGAACTCCAGCACCAATGGCCCCAGGATCTCGCGCCCCGCCGCCGCGAAGGTGTTGATGCGCAAGGTGCCGGACGGCGTCTCCTGCTCCGCGCGCACGGCGTCCAGCGCCTGATGGATGTCCCGCAGCGCCGGGCTGACCTGATCGACGAACCGGCGCCCGGCCTCCGTCAGGGAGACGCTGCGGGTCGTGCGGTTGAACAGGCGCACGCCCAGCTGCCCCTCCAGCTTGGCGATCGCATTGCTGAGCGCACTGGTGGACAGGCCCAGATCGAGCGCCGCGGCGCGGAACGAGCCCCGCCGGCCGATCGCCAGCACGGCATCCAGATCGGAGAGGCTGTGGCCACCCATTATCCTGTATCCTACAATACTTCGTCTCGCTTTATCCCGATTATCGGAACAGGGTCAAAGGCCTAAATCTCCCCGCATCAAGTGCAGAAGGAGAAAGCCCGTGACCATCGAACTACCCCAGGCGATCGCCGCCTATTTCGCCGCCGACAGGAAGGCCGACGCGCAGGCGATTGCCCAATGCTTCACGCAGGATGCCCGCGTGATCGATGAAGGCAACAGCTACACCGGCCGCGAGGCGATCCGGCAATGGATGGCCAATGCCTCCACCCAATACAGCTACACGGTGGAGCCCTTTTCGCTGGTGGAGGACGGCGGGCGGACGATCGTCACCAGCCATCTCACCGGCAATTTCCCCGGCAGCCCGGTGGACCTGCGCTATCTGTTCGTGCTGCGCGGAGATGCGATTGCCGAGCTGGAGATCGTACCGTGACGCCGTTCCTGACGCTGGAGGGCAAGCGCGCCCTCGTCACCTCCGGCACGCGCGGCGCGGGGCGCGCCACCGTGGCGCTGTTCGCGGAACTGGGCGCGCGCGTGCTGACCACCGCCCGCACCCCGCCGCCGGAGATGCCGGAGGCGCATTTCGTGGCCGCCGACCTCACCCGGGCGGAGGGCTGCGCCGCCGTGGCCGCCGCCGTGCGCCAGCGGCTCGGCGGGGTGGACATCGTGGTTCACATGCTCGGCGGCTCGTCCTCACCGGCCGGCGGCTATGCCGCGCTCGACGATGCGGCGTGGCAGAGGGAGCTGGATCTCAACCTCATGCCCGCCGTCCGGCTCGACCGCGCGCTGCTGCCCGAAATGGAGGCGCGCGGATCGGGCGTGGTGATCCATGTCACCTCGATCCAGCGGGAACTGCCCCTGCCGGAGGCGACGACCGCCTACGCCGCGGCCAAGGCGGCCCTGTCCACCTACAGCAAGGCCCTGTCGAAGCAGGTCGCGCCCAGGGGCGTGCGCGTGATGCGCGTCTCGCCGGGCTGGATCGAAACGGAAGCCTCCGTGCAACTGGCCGAACGCCTCGCGGCGGAGCACGGCGTCGGCGTTGAGCAGGGCAAGCGGATGATCATGGACTCGCTGGGCGGCATTCCCCTCGGCCGGCCGTCAAAGCCCGAAGAGGTCGCCAGCCTGCTGGCCTTCCTCGCCTCCGACCGCGCCGCCGCGATCACGGGCGCGGAATATGTGATCGACGGGGGGACCGTGCCGACGGTGTGAGAGCGGAGCCACTGCCCGAATTGATCGCGACCGCCAAGCCGCCGCTGAACGCCCTTGAGTGAAGCGGATGGTCGCCGCTACTGGAGGAGGATGTGTCCGCCGATGGCATGAGATACTGCCTATAAGTTCGACGTTTTGAGTCGCCTCGCTGAGTTAACCAAGCAAAGCGATCTTCATATAAGCACCGGCACTACTCGGGTAACGCCGCGAGCACGCGCTCATATTCACGTAGTTCAGCAGCCCGTTTCTGCCGCCGACGTCGCCAGACATAGCCCATCACCAAAAGCGGCGCAGCACCCATGCTCATCATTACTCCAACAAGCGGCACGGCGCTCCACTCGATTAAGCCTCTTGAAGCGGCCCACACCGCGTACAGCAATATTGCCCCCACCGCGACTACGCTTACTCCGAAGCAGAGAATTTCGATTGATCGCGAAGGAACAATTGGTCGGCGAAAATTCTTCATCTCAGTCGTCTTCTCCCTTTCTCCCTTCAGCTTCACCGGCACCCCCTCACCGCCAACCATCGCGCTCCGCGAACACCCGCGCCACGGCTTCCATATTCTCCGCGCCCCAGGTCGATAGCGGCACCAGCGCGTCGGCCAGCGTGCGGCCGAGCGGGGTGAGGGTGTAGTCCACGCGGGGCGGCACTTCCTTGTAATCGGTGCGGATCACGATGCCGTCCCCCTCCAGCTCCTTGAGCTGCTGGATCAGCACCTTGTGGCTCACCCCGCGCACGGCGCGCTGCAGCTCGCCATAGCGCTTGGGCCCTTCCAGCAGGAAATAGATGATCAGCGGCTTCCACTTGCCGGCGATCACCTTGAGCGTGGCGTCCAGCCCGCAGCTGAAGCCGGGGATGCAGGATCGGTCTTCGGACATATTTCGATACTTACCTAAAGGTGCATACTTGTCCATAGGTAGGTGCCCAACCAGCTTCGTGCCACCTCAAAGCAGGAGACACGATATGAACAGACTGGATGGCAAGACGGCGGTGATCACGGGCGGCGGCAGCGGCATCGGGCTCGCCGCCGCGCGGCGTTTCGTAGGGGAAGGCGCATTCGTCTTCCTGTTCGGGCGGCGGCCGGAGGCGCTGGAGGCGGCGGTGGCTGAACTGGGTGCGGAGCGGGCCGTGGCAGTGCCCGGATCGGTGACGGAGGCGGGCGATCTGGACCGGCTCTATGCCGAGGTGAAGGCGCGGCGCGGCACGCTGGACGTGGTGGTGGCCAATGCCGGCACGGGGGAGATCGTCCCGCTGGGGGAGATCACGCCCGAACATTATGACCGCACCTTCGATGTGAATGTGAAGGGCCTGATCTTCACCGTGCAGAAGGCGCTGCCGCTGATGGGCGAAGGCGGCTCCATCGTCCTCACCGGCTCCACCACCGGGGAAATGGGCACGCCTGCCTTCAGCATCTACAGCGCCAGCAAGGCGGCGGTGCGCAATCTGGCGCGCAGCTGGGCGCTGGATCTGAAGGGCAGCGGCATCCGCGTGAATGTGCTCTCCCCCGGGCCGACGCTGACCGACCTTGCGCTGGACGTGGTGGGCAAGGAGGCGTTCGAGGCGCTGGGCGCGGGCACGCCGATCGGCCGGCTGGGCGATCCGGCGGAAGTGGCCGCGGCCGCGGCCTTCCTCGCTTCCGCCGATGCCAGCTTCATGACCGGCGGCGAAGTGTTCGTGGATGGGGGGCTGGCGCAGGTCTGACGCGCCGAACCTTCCCTACAGCGGGTGCAGGGCGGCAGGGTGCGGGCAGATGCCTGCCCCTGCCCGCCTTTGCCTTGATGCTGATTTGCCGTTCGCGCCTGCGGCCGTTTTGCGGGCCTGCAGCCATGCTGCCGGCCCGCGTTTTCGGCGCCGTGTTAGAAAGCCCGGTTTTCCGTCCTTTAACCCTGTTCCACGGCGTTCCAAGCGTTCTCCAGCTGCGACGAACCGTTGCCGCTCAGAACGGGATGTCGTCGTCCAGATCGTCGTAATTGGAGCCGCCGCCGGAGCCGCCCCGCGCGCCCGCGCCGCCGGCCGCGCCGCCGCCGGTCTGGCCCCAGGAACCGCCCGACTCGTTGCCGCCGCCCTGATTCCAGCCGCCGCCGGAACCGCCGCTGCGCTGGCCACCACCACCACCGCCGCCGCCGCCCTGGGCTCCGTCGAGCATGGTGAGCGTGCCGTTCATGCCGCGGAGCACGACTTCGGTGGAGTAGCGGTCATTCCCGCTCTGATCCTGCCATTTGCGGGTCTGCAGCTGGCCTTCGATATAGACCTTGGAGCCCTTGCGCAGGAAGCGTTCCACCACGCCGACGAGCCCTTCGGAGAAGATCGCCACGGTGTGCCATTCGGTGCGTTCCTGCCGCTCCCCCGTGTTGCGATCCTTCCACGTCTCGCTGGTGGCGATGCGCAGGTTGGCCACCTTGCCGCCGTTCTGGAAGCTGCGGATTTCGGGATCGGCGCCCAGATTGCCGATGAGCATGACTTTGTTGAGGCTGCCCGCCATGGAATCGCTTTCCTCTCTAGGGTTGAGCCCCCGCTTATCGGATGGCCGGGCGGGCTGCTACCCTCGTGGGGGCGTTTTCAACTAGGCACTACAGCCCCAGCCCGGTGGCGATCCAGAAGGTCAGCCCGGCGAAAATATAGGCCAGCGCGAACAGATAGCCCAGCATTACCAGCGGCCATTTCCACCCGTTCGTCTCGCGCCGGGCGACCGCAATGGTGGAGAGGCATTGCGGCGCGAAGACGAACCAGGCGAGGAAGGCCAGCCCCATGGGCAGCGTCCACCGCAGGGCAAGCTGCTGTTCCAGCGCCATGGCCTGCGCATCCTCATCCTCCGCCGCCACGGCATAGGTGGTGGCGAGGGAGGACACGGCCACCTCGCGCGCGGCCATGGCCGGGATCAGGCTCAGCGCCATGTCGCGGTTGAAGCCGATCGGCGCGACCACGGGGGCGAGGCCATTGGCGATCTGGCCCGCGAAGCTGGCGTCCACCTGGTCTTCCCCCGGCCTCGCCTGCGGGAAGCTCAGCAGCAGCCACAGCACCACCGTGACGGTGAAGATGATCGTGCCGGCGCGGCGCAGGAACACCCAGGCGCGCTGCCACAGGCCGATCGCCAGGTCGCGCAGCGGCGGCCACTGGTATCGCGGCATTTCCATGATGAAGCCGGAGGCCGCGCCCTTCGTCACCGTCCGCCGCAGCACCAGCGCCGCCACCAGCGCGCCGACGATTCCGGCGACATACAGGGCGAAGAGCACCAGCCCCTGCAGGCCCACGGCGCCGGCCACCAGCCGGTTCGGGATCACCGCGCTGATGATGACGGCATACACCGGCAGCCGCGCCGAACAGGTCATCAGCGGGGCGATCAGGATCGTGGTCAGCCGGTCCTTCGGATCGGCGATGGCGCGGGTGGCCATGATGCCGGGGATGGCGCAGGCGAAGCTGGAAAGGAGCGGGATGAAGCTGCGGCCGGATAGGCCGACATAGGCCATCAGCCGGTCCATGATGAAGGCGGCGCGGGCCATGTAGCCCGATTGCTCCATCAGCAGGATGAAGGCGAACAGGATCACGATCTGCGGCAGGAACACCACCACCGCTCCCACGCCCGCCAGCACGCCCTGGGTCAGCAGATCGGTCAGGAAGCCGCCGGGCAGGTGGGCGTTGGCAAGGTCGATCAGCCCGCCGACGGCCGCGTCCAGCGCGTCGGCAAAGGGGGTCGCCCAGGCGAACACGGCCTGGAAG
This sequence comes from Altererythrobacter sp. B11, assembly GCF_003569745.1. Lineage (NCBI taxonomy): Bacteria > Pseudomonadati > Pseudomonadota > Alphaproteobacteria > Sphingomonadales > Erythrobacteraceae > Altererythrobacter > Altererythrobacter sp. B11. The sequence continues at coordinate 1,189,229 of NZ_AP018498.1, read as the reverse complement.
ATGATGAACAGCAGGGCGAACAGGATCGGCGGGCCCAGCCAGGGATGCAGCAGCACCCGGTCCAGCTGCGCGTGGATGCGGTGCTGCGCGCTTTCGGAAAGGATCGCGCCCTGGGCGATATTGCGCGCGGCCAGCCGCCGTTCCGGCAGGGTGATGTGCGGCCGGCGATGGGGATGCGGCTCGCGCTCCGCCCGCGCTTCCGCCTCGGCCACCGCCTCGCGCAGCTGGTCGAGCCCGCGCCGGCGCACGGCGACGGTGGAGATCACCGGCACGCCCAGTGCCTGCTCCAGCGCGGCGGGATCGATCACCAGCCCGTCACGCTCGGCCAGGTCGACCATGTTGAGCGCCACCACGGTCGGCTTGCCCAGTTCGAGCAGCTCCTGCGCGAAGACCAGATGCTGTTCCAGGTTCGCGGCATCGAGCACGATCACCAGCACATCGGGCACGGCCTCGCCGGGAAATTCCCCGAGCACGACCTTGCGCGTCACCTCCTCGTCCGGACTGGTGGCGTCGAGCGCATAGGAGCCGGGCAGATCGACCAGCTCCACCGGCTCGCCCGAAGGCAGGAACATGCGGCCCGCCTTCCGCTCCACGGTCACGCCGGGATAGTTGGCGATCTTCTGCCGCGCGCCCGTCAGTGCATTGAACAGCGCGCTCTTGCCCGAATTGGGATTGCCGACCAGCGCGGCCCTGCGCAGCCGGCTCATTTCTCGCGCACCGTCATCGCGCGCGCATGCGAACGGCGCAGCGCCACCGTCATCCGGCCGATCTCGATCGCCAGCGGGTCGCGCCCGACGAAAATGCCGCGATGCGCCACTTCCACCTGCGCGCCCTCATCAATGCCCAGGGCACGCAGGCGCTTGCCTTCTTCAGGGGGGAGCTGGGCCCAGTCCACCGCCACGATTTCTGCGGGGTGGCGCGTGGGGAGCAGGTCGAGAGTCATCGCTTCGGTCACAAGCCGCCGGTGCCAGAGACGCCGCTCAATTGCAACTAGTTCGCAATATGAAATGTCAGTGCGCGGGGTAGCGCAATCGCCCCAGGAAGCGCGCGACATCGAACCCCTCGCGTCGCGCCAGGAAGCGCGCCTTCGCCTTTTCGAAAGCCATGACCCCTTCGATCCGTCGATCGAGAAAGGCCCGCGTCTCCGCCTTCCCTTCGCTCTCGTCGTCGATGAACACCGCCAGGGTGGCCGCATACAAGGCGCCGAGCGTGGCGCGCTTGGTGTAGTGATTATAGTCGGTGGCCGTATCGCCGGCGAGGCGCCACATCAGGTCGGCGCTGTGCCACCCGATCCTGAGGCTGCGCGGGAGGTTCTGCGGCATGGCCTCTATCGCCAGCGCGCGGCGCAGGGCCTCCTGCTCCTTCGCGACGGCGTCGAGGCGGAACTGCACCAGCGTGCGTATCCGCTCGCGGATCTTCATATTGCCCAGCGCGCCATCACCATAGGCGCGCACCATGCTGGCGTCGATCGCGGCAACCCAGGCTGCAATCATATCCATCGCACCGCCGGGAAAAGCCAGCCGGGCGACAGCCGGATCGACGCCTTCGGCCGCAGCGGCGGCGTGCAGCGCGGCATCGCCCCAGCCATCGAACACCGCCGCGCGTGCGATCCGCGGGGCGAGGGCGATGCGTAGCTGGTCGAGCGTGCGGTCCTCGTCCGCCATGTCAGAAGCTCGGCCCATAGACGGGGCCATCGGCTTTTGCCCGGTCCTTTTCCGACTGGGCATTGCGCTCGATCTCACCCAGCGCCTGGCTGCTCGGCCCGTCAAGCCGCGCATAATCGCGCGCACTGCGGCCGGAATTGTCCACCCGCTCGGGATCGGCGCCGGCCTTCAGCAGCACCCGCATCAGCGGGTAATCCCGCGCATGGACCGCGGCGATCAGCGGGGTTTCGCCGGCCTTGTTCGGCTCGTCCACGCGCGCCCCTGCCTTCACCAGCGCCTGCACCGCTTCGAGGAAGCCCATGCGGCAGGCAAGGATCAGCGGCGTCACGCCCCGGCGATCGGCCACGTTGGGATTGGCCCCGCGATCGGTGAGATAGCGGATCCAGGTGAGATCGCGGCCCTGGATCGCGAAGTGCAATGCCGTTTCGCCGGATGTCAGATCGCGCGAATTGATGACGGTGGAGCCCGGCTCGTTCAGCAGCTCATTCGCATCGTTGAGGTTCTTGTCCTTGACGGCCTTCAGGAACTTGTATCCGTCGGAATAGGTCTGCGCCGTAGCCGGCATCGCGATCGCCAGCACCATCGCCGCAATGGCCGCGGCCACCCCGTTTCGCATCCAGCCCCGAACCATCACTGCACCTTCTTCCACCACGAATTCCCGATAATCGCCCGGCTCCCGGGACGTCACCCCTTGCGGGAGGAGCGTTAGCAGAGCATGAACATTTGCGCCATGTCCAAGCCCCTAGCAATCCGCTTGGCAGCCTGCCTTGCCCTCACCCCGCTTGTCGCCTGCCAGTCAGAAGCCCCGCCGCTTGCCGGCGCCGCGATCGGCGGCCCATTCACGCTGGTGGATAGCAAGGGCGACACGGTTCGCTGGCAGGATTTCGATGGCAAGTATCGGATGGTCTATTTCGGCTATACCTACTGCCCCGATGTCTGCCCCTATGACGTGCAGCGCATGATGCAGGGATATGCCCGCTTCAAGCAGAGCGAACCGAAGCTGGCGGCGGAGGTGCAGCCGATCTTCATCAGCATCGATCCCGGCCGGGATACGCCGCAGGTGGTGGGCGAATTCACCCATGCCTTTTCAAACGACCTGATCGGCCTCACCGGCACGCAGGCGCAGGTGGATGCCGCCGCCAAGGCCTTCAGCGTCTATCACGCCAAGGGGAAGGTCAATTCGGCCGGTGGCTACCTGATGGATCATAGCCGCGGCACCTATCTGATGGGCCGCAAGGGCGAACCGATTGCCCTGCTGCCGGTGGATGCCGGCGCCGATGCCGTTGCCGCGGAACTGGAAAAATGGGTGAGCTGAGGGATCGTTTCTGGGAGCTGCCGCTGGACGCGCTGAACCGCGCGGAGTGGGAAGCCCTGTGCGACGGCTGCGGCCGCTGCTGCCTGCACAAGCTGGAGGATGAGGAGACCGGCGCCATTGCGGAGACGAATGTCGCCTGCAAGCTGCTGAATACGGCCACCGCCCGTTGCAGCGACTATCGCCACCGCAAGGCCTTCGTGCCTGACTGCCTGCGGCTCACACCCCGGTTGGTGGCGCAGATCAACTGGTTGCCGGAAAGCTGCGCCTATGTTCGCCGGGCCCGAGGCCAACCCTTGCCGCGCTGGCATCACCTGCTGACCGGCAGTGACGAGGCGATGAAGCGTGCCGGAGCCAGCGTGGCCGGCCGGGTGGTGAGCGAAACGGACGCGGGGCCGCTGGAACACCATGTGATCGAATGGGAGCGCGGATGATCGACTGGCTGCGGCAGGACATGCAGCATCCCACGATTGCCGTGGGCGGGCGCGACCTGCCGCTTGCCATCCGCCGTCACCCGCGCGCCCGCCGACTCACCATGCGGCTGGCGCCCGATGGCAGCGAAGTGCGGATCACGCTGCCCCAATGGGGCCGCACGCTGGATGCGCTGGTGTTCGCCCGCAGCCGTGTGGAATGGCTGGAGCGGCAACTGGTCACCATCCCCACCGCCGCTGCCCCCGCGCCGGGCGGCACGTTGAGCTATCGCGGGCAGTCGCTGGAAATCCGCTGGGATGCCGCCCACCCCCGCAAGCCGCGCTTGCTGGAAGGGGCGCTGCAGCTGGGCGGTGCGCAGGAGACGCTGGCAACCCGCCTGCGCCGCTGGCTGGAAGCCGAAGCGCTGGATCTGCTCGCCGGCGATCTGGCTCATTACTGCGCTCTTGCCGGCCAGCGGATGCCCGAACTGCGCCTGTCGCGCGCGCAGCGACGCTGGGGCAGCTGTTCGGGTCGCAACTGCATCCGCATCAACTGGCGGCTGGTGCAGGCACCCGATCCCGTACGTCGATCGGTGGTAGCGCACGAAGTGGCGCATCTGGTGCATTTCGATCATTCGCCCGCCTTCCACGCCTTGCTGCGCGAGCTGTTCGAAGGCGATGTCAAGGCCGCGGATCAGTGGCTGCGGCGGGAAGGCCGCTCCCTCTACACTACCTTCTGCTGAAAGGGCCCTCTGGCGCATCGCGGGGGGAACGCCTATCTGCGGGCCATGGCTTTCTGGCGTAATGTTTCACCGGGTGGCGCGGTCGCCGACTTCGCAAACGTGTGGCGGGACAACCCGCAGCGCTGGCGCGTGCTCGCGGTGTCGATTGCGGCCACGACGGGGCTGATGACCCTGTTTATCCCGGAAACCCAGGTGGCAGACCCGCCAAAGCCAAAGATCACCTATATCACCGCATGGTCGGCGGACCGGTCCGATGCGGAGATCATCGCCTCCAACATCGCCAATCAAAAGCGCAAGGAAGAGCGCGAAGCGATGATCGCCGCCGCTGAAGAGCGTCGCAAGGAGATCTATCGTGCGCTAGGCCGCGCCACCGGCCTCGACGTTGACGCGATGGAGAAAGACATTGCGCGCGAAGAGGCGGCGGAGGCGGCAGCAAAGGCCAAGCCTGCACCGGAGCGGGAAGGCGCCTCTGCCGCGCAGGCCGAAGCAGAAAAGGCGGCTGCGGGCCCACAGGCCGAAAACTGACGCTGCCCTATGCGGAGAGCGGCCCCGCCGCGAAACTCTCGCGCGTGACTTCGAACACCACATGCTCGATCTGCCGGCCGCCCCGGTCTGCCCAATAGGTTTCACCGGTCAGCCGGCCGCCGATATTGGCCATTGCGCGGCGGGAAATCACATTGCCAGCGCCCACGCGGAAGATCACCCGCCCCACATGGCGCAAGGCGTAGGCCAGCATCAACTTCTTGAATTCGGCGTTGTAGCCCAGGCCCCAGTAATGGCGCGCGAGGAAGCTCCAGCCGATTTCCACCTCCCCCTCCCCACGGGGATCATACCCCTGGAAGCGAGAGGAGCCGATCACTCCGCCGCTGGCCTTGTCCACCACCGCCAGCGCTCCGCCCTGCGCCAGAGCATCCTCGAAAAAGGCCCGAAAGACCGGCTCCTGCCAGCGGTTCGGCTCCGGGTGCATAGCCCATAGCTCGCGATCGGAGGCTACCTCGTAGAGTGGCTCCCAATCGCGCTCTTCCAGGGGTCGCAGCCACAGCCGTTCCCCTTCGAGAAACGGTTGCCGGTTCATGCTCAAGCGGTGACGTCGGCCAGGGCAGCCACGAATTTGGGCAGGTTGTTCATGGTGAGGCCGGCAATATTGATGCGGCCCGAACCGGCCATGTAGATGCCGTGCTCTTCCCGCAATTGCTGCACCTGCTCCTTGCTGACCTTGAGCATGGCAAACATGCCATTCTGTTCGGCCAGCGGCGCGAGGTCGATCGCGCCCGCGGTGCCGCGCTCGGCCAGAGCCGCGCGGACCTGGCGGATACGCTGGCGCATTTCGGCGACCTCGGCCAGCCACTGCTCGGTCAGCGCGGAGTCGCGCAGCACGAGCCGCACCGCGGCCGCGCCGTGATCAGGCGGCATGGACCAGGCCGCGCGGGCCAGCGCCGCGCCGTTGGAGAGGATCGGGCCGAGCCCCTGCGCATCACGTGCCTGCACATAGAGCGCGCCGACGCGGTCACGATAGAGACCGAAGTTCTTGTCGCAGCTGTAGCCCACCAGCGCTTCCGGCACCGCAGCCAACAGCTTGCGCGTGCCTTCCGCATCTTCGTCCATGCCACGGCCGAGGCCCTGATAGGCGAGATCGACGATCGGCAGCACGGGGCTGTTCGCCAGCAGGGCGACGATGGCGTCCCACTGCTCCGGCGTATAGTCCACCCCGGTGGGGTTGTGGCAGCAGCCGTGCAACAGCACTGCATCGCCTTCGCCCGCATCCTGCAAGGCCGCTTCAAGCGCCTGAAGATCGGCGGCGCCGTCTTCCGTCGCATGGTTGAAGGCGACCAGCTCGAGACCCAGGTCCGCAAAGATCTGCGCGTGGTTGGGCCAGCTCGGCGTGCCCATCAGTACGCGGGTGATACCGGCGCGCTTCGCCAGCGCCGCCGCCAGGCGCACCGCGCCGGTTCCGCCGGGTGTCTGCATGCCATCGATCCGGCCATGATGCGTGGCATCCTTGCCGAAGATGTGCGGCATCAGCGCATGAACGAAACTCATGTCGCCTTCCGGCCCGAGATAGGCCTTGGTGTCCTGCGTATCGACCAGCAGCTGCTCGGCCGCCTTGATGGAGGCGAACACCGGCGTGTCGCCATCGCGCGTGCGATAGACGCCCACGCCAAGGTCGATCTTGTCGGGCCGTGCGTCGGCCTCATAGAGTTTGATCAGCGCGAGAAGCGCGTCGGGCGGCTGTTGTTCGAGTCTGTCCAGCATGGCGCGGCGCTCATGCCCAGCCTCACGCCGCGCCGCAAGCCGGTTCCGCCAATTTTTCCTGTATTTCCGCCTTTGCGGCGGTCCCGTATCAGAAAGGCAGCCAGCGCTGCTTCTTGGAGAACTTCATGTAACCGGCGTTCACGCCCACGCGCAGCCCCGCACCGACGCGGATGGGGATCAGCACCACGTCGCCCTTGCGAAGGTAGCTCGCATTGAAGCCGCCGACGAAATAGAGCTGTCCCTCGCCCGCCGGATAGCGCTCGTAGAGCTCCTCCGTGTCGTAGAGATTGTACACCAGCACGAAGGTATTGCCCGCGTTGGCGCCGGCATCGAAGCCGATCGATGGCCCGGTCCAGTACACCGGCCGCTGCCCCTCCACCTTGTGGAACAGCGTCCCCGAGCCATAGCGTGCGCCGAAGATGAAGGCCGCGCCCGCCTCGCGCCCGACGATATAGGCGTTGGGCTCGCCCTGCTTGCGCAGGATATCCTCGATCAGTCCAGCGAGCCCTTCGGCACCCTTGCCGAACAGTCCCTCGGCCGCACCAATCAGGTCATCTTCCTTGTAGGTATCGCCCTCGCCAGACACCGCTGCCTGCGCTTCCGCCGCCGCCGGATCTGCGGCAGGGGCACCGGTGGTGGCAGCCGGCTGCCCATAATCGGGCTGCGATGTGGGCGGGGGCGGCACATCGCCGTCCTGTTTGTAATCAGGAATCTGGTAGTCGCCATCCGCACTGCTGGACGGCGCCTGAGGCTGGGCCAGGTCGCCGTCGATCGCCGCGTCCGGATCGACCGTCTGGATGCCCTGCGCCAGCGTGGGAGAGGCCGCGCAGGCGACCGCGAGCCCAAGCACCACGGCGAGCGCATGGCGGCGGCAATTGGCGGCTAGCTGCATCATCATTCTCGGCAAATCCCTCTTCCATCCGGTCGCACCCTTGCCGGGCAACAAGAATCCCTCACGCCTGAAGCAGCAATGAATGCGCGGCGAAGCGAGTCGCTTTCGGGCCGAGCCGAATCCTCCCAGTGCGAGCCGCCGGAGCGAAGTTTCGCCATTGCACCACACCCACTTGATGCGCACCCGTACCGCCGTTATAGGCCGCCCCTCGCCAGAAGGCCCGGAGACGTGGGTGAGTGGCTGAAACCAGTTCCCTGCTAAGGAACCATACGAGTAATCGTATCGAGGGTTCGAATCCCTCCGTCTCCGCCACATCCCGCGATAAGCGGTTGATTTCTGAGAGATTTTCGACCAGGCGAGCATCTCGCGCTCAGTGCGCATCGTAAGAAGTGTGCGCCGAAGGTCGCCGCGAATTGACATGCGGGGCGGTCAAGCTGTCCGCGGTCGCGGAACGCACTGGTCGAGCAAGTCATGCAGCCACTCGCTGATTGCCCGGGGAGGGGCGATCAGCCCACCCGGAGAGCTTGTGCCGAGGCGCTGCAGCGACGCTCAAGTTGATGATCGAATTTGGGCTGATGCGAAGGGTCCGGAACACAGCTATCGGGTTCCGATCGGGCGAAGCTGATGTTGTCTGTCGTCGGGGGCATTGACCGCTTGCGCTCGGAGTACGACATTCCGGGAGCACAATCGCGATAAGCTTCTGCTGGAAGCGTATCTTACAGAGTCGGTTGTGCGTGAACGTGCTTCAGCCAGATTGCCGCAAGAGAAGCTGATTTTGGTCATCTGTTTTGCGGAAATGACGCTGACTTTTTCGTATTCTCCCTTCGATGGAAGCGCGGCATAGTCTCAAGCTAGCCAGGCCCGGGGTGGGCAGTTCTTGCAAGGTATCTCTAGGATCGTGCTCCCGACGCCGCAGCGACCTCCGCTTTGTCGCCAAGGATCACACCGATGCGCTGGTGCAGCCCGATCGGTTCGGCATCGAGAATACGTTTCGCTCCGTCGCTCGCCGCGCCGCCCGCCTGTTCAATCAGGAAGGCCATCGGGTTCGCTTCGTAGAGCAGGCGCAGCTTTCCCCTGCCCCCAGCACGATGATCGGCGGGATAGAGAAACACGCCGCCGCGCTTCAGGATGCGATGCACGTCGGCCACCATGGAGGCGGTCCAGCGCATGTTATAATCCTCGCCAAGCGGCCCTTCGCTCCCCTGGAGGCGGTCCTCCACGAAACGCGTGATCGCGGGCGACCACTGCCTGCGACGCGCCATGTTGATCGCGAATTCGCGATTGCCGGCGGGAATCGTCAGCGGGCCGTCCGTCAGGCGCCAAGATCCGATCTCGCTGTCGAGCGTGAATTCGTAAACACCGCTGCCGACCGTCAGCACCAGCAGCGTCTGCGGGCCGTAGATCGCGTATCCGGCGGCGACCTGGCGGCGGCCGGGCTGGAGGAAATCGCGCTCCTCCACATCGCGACCTGCGCTGTCTTCCGGCGCAAGGAGTATGGAAAAGATCGTACCGACGGTGAGATCGACATCCACATTGCTCGATCCGTCGATGGGATCGAACAGCAGCAGATATTCGCCCTTCGGGTAACGATTGGGGATGAGATGGATTGCTTCCATCTCCTCCGATGCCATCCCGGCGAGGTGCCCGCCCCACTCGTTCGAGTCGAGCAGCAGATCGTTGGCGATAACGTCCAGCTTTTTCTGAACTTCGCCCTGCACGTTCTCCGACCCCAGGCTGCCCAGCACGTCGCCGAGCGCGCCTTTGGAGATGGCATGGTTGATCACCTTGCAGGCGCGGGCGATCGTTTCGATCAAGAGGCGCAGTTCCGCCGGGCAGGTGGAGCCAGGCAGGCGCTGCTGCTCGATCAGAAAACGGCTGAGGCTCGGTCCGGGATTGGGCATGGTCCTACAACTCCTTTCCGGCGGGCCGGTTAGCGCCCATCGCTAAGACGTTGCGAACCTGCGTCGCCACGGCATCGCCATGGGCGAAGGCGGCCGCTTCGACGATCTCGTGGGCAGCGGGGCGAATGCTCGTATAAAGCGCGAATTGTTCGACGGCTTGGAGTACGATCACGCTCGCGCCCGAGATAACGCGCTTGCCCGCATCGCGCGCGGTCAGGATGAACGGGGTTTCGGCGGGCTGCGCCACGACGTCGAAGGCGAGGTCGGATGCCGCGATCCAGGCTTTGGGAAAGGCTAGTTCGCCCGCATTCCCGCCCGCCATGCCGACAGGCGTTACATTGATGAGCAGCGGTGCGCCGGTGTCCGGCAGGTCTTCGCTCCATGCATAGCCATAGCTTTGTGCAAGCGCAGGTCCGGTGCCTCGGTTGCGGGCCAGGATGATGCCGTTCGCGAAGCCCAGATCGTGAAGGGCGGCAGCCACCGCCTTCGCCATCCCCCCGCTGCCGCGCAGGACGAACGGCGTCGCCGGATCAATGCCGTCCGCCGCCAAAAGGTCGCGCACCGCGATGAAATCGGTATTGTAGCCGGTCAGCACACCATCGTCGTTGACGATGGTGTTGACGCTGTCGATAGCGCGCGCCGATCCTTCCAGCGCGTCGAGCATCGGGATTACCGCTTCCTTGAATGGCATGGAAACGCCGCAGCCGCGGATCCCCAGCGCCCGGATACCAGCGACGGCGCCCGCCAGATCCTGCGTGCCGAAGGATTTATAAACGAAGTCGAGACCCGTCGTTTCGTAAAGCCGGTTGTGGAGCAGCGTGCCCGACCGCCCAGGCCGGCCGGAGAGTGAGATACACAATTTCGTGTCCGGCCCGATAGGCGGCTTCGTGCGTAGCCGGCGATCTGCCATGTCCGTCATTCCTTGCTCCAGGCGCCCTGTGTATGTCGTACGGACGAGCCGCGCTCTATCATGCGGCCCTGCAGCACCACCTTGCGGGCGGGTACGCCGGGGTTCGCTATCCGGTCCAGCAGCATGGTCATCGCTGTGCGTCCGATCTCGTTGACGGGCTGTTCGATTACAGTCAGTCCGCCACCGACGAATTCCATCCAGTCATTGTTGTCGAAACCCGCTAGGGCGACATCGTCGGGCACCCGTAGACCGATCTCGCGCAGCGCGCGTAGCGCGTTCAAAAGCATCACACCGTTACTAGCGACAATCGCATCCGGCCGTTCCCTTCCTTCGAGAAGTGCGCGCAGCGTGGCGGCGCCCTCGCATTCGGCGTGGGGGACGGCGTGTCCCATCGTGGTGAGGCCGAGTCGGGCGCCGGCGCGTTCGAAGCCGATGCGGCGCGCGCGACCGGTATCGCTATCAGCGCCGAACAGCCCCGTGATGCGCCGGTGGCCGTTCGCGGCGAGATGGTCGACCAGCGCGGCGGCCATCGCTTCGTTGTCGAGTGTCACGCAATCGAGCGCGCTGCCGGGCACGTTGCGGTCGATCAGCACCATCGGAAAGTCATGTTCCGGCGGCCGGTCGGTGGACCGCGCGGGAGCAAGGATCACGCCGTTGACCCGTTCCTGCTCCATCAGGTCAAGGTAGGCAGCCTCCTTCGCCGAGTCCTCGTCCGTATTGCTGAGAATCAGCCGCAGTCCACGCTCCGCCGCGATCATCTCGATGGTTCGCGAAACGGCGGTGAAGAAGGGATTGCGGATATCGGCGACGATCAGCCCGATCGTCTCGGATCGCTGCGAACGCAGACGCCGTGCGGCCAGATTGGGACGATATCCGGTTGCCGTCACCGCTGCCAGCACGCGCTCGCGCATGGAGCGATCGACCGCCTTTCCGGCAAGCACGCGCGAGACGGTGGCGGGAGAAACCCCGGCCTCTCGCGCCACATCGCGTATGCCGACAGCCATAAAACGTTCTCTCACCTGCGCCGATGTCTGGTAAACTTTCGCGCGACATCATGAAGATTCGTCAATCTTTTCGCAACCACCCTTGACAACAGAGTAGAGAAAACGTTTTCTCAAAATAACGACGTAGAGATCGTGGAGAGTAGGATGTTGGCAGATAGCGCTCGGGTCCGCGGTGCCGAGGGCACCACCCATGTCAGAATCGGGGCTGAGGCCGCGTCGAAAGAGGATGCAATCCGGCAAGCCGGCCAGATCCTCGTCGCGGCCGGCACGGTCGAGGCCGGATACGTCCAGTCGATGCTGTCGCGGGAGGACGTGGCCAACACCTTCCTGGGTTCAGGCGTAGCCATCCCGCACGGATTGAAGGAAGATCGCGCGCTGGTTCGCCACGATGGCATTGCCGTGCTGCAGGTGCCGGACGGCGTCGAATGGAATCCGGGGCAGACCGCCCGCCTCGTGGTGGGCATCGCCGCCAATTCGGACAGCCATATCGCCATTTTGCGGCGGCTGACCCGACTGATTCAGGACGAAGCCCGGCTCGAAGCGCTGATCGCGAGCGACGATCCCGAAGCGATCGCCCGCGCGCTCGAAGGCGAGGAAACCGCCGCCGCGCCCGCCGAGGCGGCTACCGATTATGCGCAAACCGCGGAATGGACGGTCGATTATCCCGCCGGCCTTCACGCCCGCCCCGCTTCGGCCTGGGTGGAGACGGCGAAGGGCACCGAGGCGCGCCTGCGAGTGCGTCATGGGAATTATGTGGCCGATCCGCGCAGCCTCATATCGCTGCTCCAGCTTGGATTGCGCGAAGGCGACCGGCTGATACTCTCTGCCGAGGGGACGGATGCACGCGCGGCGCTTGACGCGCTGGTGAAGACCGCGCGCAACCTCACCGCGCGTGAGCGCCGCGACGCAGAACTCGCGGCGGAGAAGCAACGCGCGCCAGTGACGGGATGGAAGCCGGAAGGGGATATAGCTATGATCGCCGGTGTCGCGGCCAGCCCCGGCATCGCCATCGGCACCATCCACGTCCTCGCCGCGCCCGATCTCGACGTGCCCGATACGCCGGTCGATCTCGTCGCTGGCGGGGCCGAACTTGACGAGGCGTTGACGCGCACGCGCGCTCAGATGAAGTCGCTGATCGATGATACGACGCGGCGGCTGGGCGCTTCCGATGCCGCGATCTTCCGTGCCCAGGCCGAACTGCTCGACGATACCGACCTCATCACACTCACCTGTCAGCTGATGGTGCAGGGCCACGGCGTCGCATGGTCTTGGCACGAGGCGGTGGGGCGCGTGGCCGGCCAGCTTTCGGCGTTGGGCAATCCGGTGCTCGCGGCCCGGGCCGCCGATCTCCACGATGTCGGCCGCCGGGTACTCGCGCAGATCGACTCGTCGCTCGCCATAGGAACGTCGGACGACCTGCCCGACGAGGGCGCCATCCTGGTGGCATCGGACTTGTCTCCGTCAGATACTGCGACGCTCGATCCCGCGCGTGTGGCCGGCATCGCCACCGTGCTGGGCGGGCCGACATCGCATAGCGCCATCCTCGCGCGCACGCTCGGACTGCCGTCGGTGGTCGCGGGCGGCGCGCGGCTGCTGGGAGTGGCATCGGGCACCACCGCCATCGTCGATGGTGATGGCGGGCGGGTGTGGATCGATCCGACAGAGGCCGATCTCGCTTCCGCGCGGGCGTGGATCGCTGCGCAGCAAGAGCGCCGCGCCGCCGAAGAGGCGGAACGTGGTCGCCCGGCAACGACCACGGACGGCGTGCAGATCGAAATCGCGGCCAATGTGAACCGTCCCGATCAGGTGCCCTTCGCGCTCGCGCAGGGGGGCGAGGCCGTGGGCCTGATGCGCACCGAATTCCTGTTCCTCGAAGCGCGACACAGCCCGGACGAGGACGAACAATATGCGACCTATCGCGGCATGATCGATGCGTTGGAAGGTCGGCCGCTGATCGTGCGCGCGCTGGATATCGGCGGCGACAAGCAGGTGCCGCATCTCGACCTGCCGGAAGAGGAAAACCCATTTCTTGGCGTGCGCGGCGCGCGGCTGCTGCTGCGCCGGCCTGATCTGCTCGATCCGCAATTGCGCGCGCTTTACCGCGCGGCAAAGGACGCGGGCGCCGATGGCGGCGGCCTGTCGATCATGTTCCCGATGATCACATCGGTATGGGAACTGGTGCGGCTGCGCGCACGGTGCGAGGAGATTCGCGCAGCGCTGGACGCGCCCAAGGTCCCCGTGGGCATCATGATCGAGGTTCCCGCGGCAGCCGTGCAAGCGCGCGCACTGGCGCAGCATGCCGACTTCTTCTCGGTCGGCACCAACGATCTCACCCAATATGCGCTGGCCATCGATCGCCAGAACCCGGAGCTTGCCGCCGAGGCGGACAGCCTGCACCCTGCTGTGCTCAACCTCATCGCAACCTGCGTGGAAGGTGCGAAGGCCCATGGCCGCCCGGTGGGCGTATGCGGCGGGATCGCCGGCGATCCCTTCGGCGCGGCGTTGCTGGCGGGGCTGGGCGTCGGCGAATTATCGATGACCCCGCGCGATATTCCTGCGGTGAAAGCGCGGTTGCGCCGCGCCGCGATGGCCGAACTGCGCGACCTGGCGCAGCGCGCCCTCGCCGCGTCCGATCCGGGCGAGGTGCGCGCGCTCGACGAACAGAACATTGGCGCAGCGGGAAGCTGCGAATGAACATCCTCACCGTCACCCTCAACCCCGCCATCGACGAGACGGTGGTGTTGGACCGACTGGAAGTCGGCGCGGTCCACCGCGCGCGTCAGGTACGCCAGAATGCAGGCGGCAAGGGCGTGAACGTCGCCTCCTGCCTCGCCGACTGGGGTACGCCCGTCGAGGCACACGGTTTGCTGGGGGCGGACAATGCCGCTTCCTTCGATGCGCTGTTCGCGGCCAAGGCTATCGGGGATCGGATGATCCGGATTCCGGGCTCGACCCGCGTCAATCTGAAGATCGTCGACGATGCCGGAACCACAGACATCAACATGGCAGGCATCGCGATTGATGGGAAAGTCGCGCACGAAATGACGGAGGCCCTGCGGCGCCGGCTGCAGGCGGGCGACCTTCTGATCCTCTCGGGCAGCTTGCCGCCCGGCGCGCGCCCCGATCTTTACGCGGATATCACGGCAATGGCGAAGCGCGCGGGCGCCCGCGTGCTCCTCGATACCAGCGGTACACCCTGGCGGCTCGCGCTCACGGCGGACATCCTGCCCGATGCGGTGAAGCCGAACCGACACGAGCTGAGCGAATGGCTCGGTCGGCCGATCGAGACACGCGAAGACCTGCTGAAGGCCGTCGACCGCCTGCGCGCGGACGGAGTGGAACTGGTGGTGATCTCGGCCGGCGAGGACGGGGCGCTGTTCGCCTCGAATGAGGGGGCGCTCACGGGCCGACTCCAGATTGGCGACCTCGCCAGCACGGTGGGCGCGGGCGATGCGATGGTGGCGGGTATCGCCGCCGCACTCGCCGAGGGCGCCGGCCTCGAACGGATCGCTCGACTTTCCACCGCTTTCGCGGTGGCGAAGCTGGGCATGGCCGGGCCGAACCTGCCTGAATTGGGCACCGTGCAGGCCCTGGCTCGGGAGGTGGTGGTCGAATGGCTTCCCGGGCCGGCGCAAGCGCTCAACGATCGGCCGGGTGAACGGGGAGAGAAAAAGTGAGCCGATATTATGCCATCGTCGACGATGCGCAGGCGGGCGTGCGCGCCTTTCTGGCGGCCGAAGCCCTGCGCCAAGCCGCGCAAGGGAGCGGACGCGCCATTACTGTCGAAGTACGCAGCGAGCAGGGCGTGGTCGGCGCTCTTCCCGACGGCGCGCCCACCCATGGGGACGTTCTGGTGCTGGTCGGACCTGCCGGGGCGGGCGACGAAGCGCTCGCCGCCCGCGCCGATCGCCATCTCACGCTCGATGCCGTGCTTGCCAATCCCCAGGGCGCCCTTGGCGATCCGAGTGACTATGCTGCCGAAGCGGCGACCGGAAAGCGCATTGTCGCGGTGACGTCCTGCCCCACCGGCATCGCGCACACTTTCATGGCGGCCGAGGGGCTGCAGGAAGGCGCGGAGCGGCTGGGCCATGATATCCGCGTCGAGACGCAGGGGTCGGTCGGCGCGGGCACGCCGCTCACCGCCGAAGAGATCGCAGCCGCCGACATCGTCATCATCGCCGCCGATCGCGAAGTGGACCGGGCGCGCTTCGCCGGCAAACGGGTCTTCACCTCCAGCACCAAGCCCGCCATTTCAGGTGGCGCGCAGCTAATCGAGCGCGCGCTGACGGAGGCGCAGACGCAAGCCGGAGTGGTGGCGGAAGCGACTGCGGCAGATGCCGGCGGGACTGCCCGCGAGCAGGAACGCACCGGGCCGTACAAACATCTGATGACGGGCGTCTCCTTCATGCTGCCCTTCGTGGTGGCGGGCGGCCTCCTTATCGCCATGGCCTTCGCGCTTGGCGGCATCGACGTCAACGCCGAGGCGGCGCGAGGCACCTTCGCGAATGCGCTGTTCCGGATCGGCGCGGAAGGCGCGTTTGCGCTGTTCGTGCCGGCGCTGGCGGGATACATTGCCTTTTCCATCGCCGACCGACCCGGCATCGCGCCGGGCATGGTCGGCGGGTTGCTCGCCAATTCGCTGGGCGCAGGGTTCCTGGGCGGGATATTGGCCGGGTTCGTGGCGGGATATGCCGTTCACTGGCTGAACCGTATGATCGTCCTGCCCAAGAATCTGCGCGGACTAATGCCGGTGTTGGTGTTGCCGGTGCTGGGCACGTTCGCGACCGGGCTGCTGATGATCTATGTTGTCGGCACCCCCGTCGCCTCGGCGGTCGCTCTGCTCACCGAATGGCTCCGCGCAATGCAGGGATCGAGCGCTCTCCTGCTCGGCGCACTGCTGGGGGCGATGATGGCGCTCGATATGGGCGGCCCTGTCAACAAGGCTGCCTATGCGTTCGCTATCGGCGTACTCACGAGCGGCATTTACGGACCGATGGCGGCGGTAATGGCCGCCGGCATGTGCCCGCCGCTGGCCGCGGCGCTCGCGACGCGGCTGTTCAGGAGCCGCTTCTCGCCCGAAGAGCGCGAGGCCGGTGGCGCCGCGGCGGTGCTCGGGCTCGCCTTCGTCACGGAAGGGGCGATCCCCTTTGCCGCTCGCGATCCCTTGCGGATGATCCCCGCCTTTATCGGCGGCTCCGCGCTTGCGGGCGCACTGTCCATGGCGCTGGGCGCGCAATTGCGGGTGCCGCATGGCGGCGTGTTCGTGCTGCCTATCCCCGGCGCCGTCACCCATCTGGGGCTCTACACCCTTTCGATCCTGGCAGGCACGCTATTGAGCGCGGTGCTGATCGGCCTTCTCAAGCGCACCGCGCCCCCCGCAGCAATCGAAACGGCGATGTAATTCCGCTTCCTTCTCGGAGATAGCTCATGACCGTATCCATCCTTCACGGCGCCCGTGGCGGCGCCGACGCCCCCGGCTTGCCTGCGCGAATGGCTGCGGCGCTGATCGCTGCCGCCGCGCTCGCCCTGCCCTCGCCCGCGGACGCCCAGACGACGCAGGACAAGGACACCAGTACGGTTTCCGACCCGCAGCAACCGTTACAGCCGGCCTTGCCCACACCCGGATCGCAAGAAGTCGAGCCTTTCCAGCCCTTCGCTGATGCGGGTATCACCCTTGCGCTGAACTATACCGGCGAAGCGGCCGCCAATCCCATCGGCGGTCTGCGGCAAAGCGCGGCCTATGCTGGGCAGGTCTATGTCGGTGCGGATCTGGACATGGACCGGATTGCCGGCATCGGCGGCGCGACCATCCATGCGGCGGTGACCAACCGGCACGGGGAAAGCCTGTCCGCGCTGGCGATCGGCAACAACACGTCGGTGCAGGAAATCTTCGGTACGCAGAATACCCATCTCGCCATCCTCACCTGGGAACAGCAATTGCTGAACGGCCGCCTGACGGTGGAAGCGGGCAAGAGTCAGGCGAACATCCATTTCCTGAATTCGCCGCTCTATTGCAATTTTCAGAGCAACGCGGTCTGCGGCAACCCGACCTTCGTGTTCAAGAACAGCAATTTCACCTACTTCCCGGCGTCGAGCTGGATGGCGCAGGCAAAAACGCGGATCGGCCGCGATTTCCACGTCCATGCCGGGATTTACGAAGTCAATCCCGAGCGCAAGCGGCCCGACGATAACGGCTTCACCTTCAACCTGCGCGGGGCGACGGGCTACATCGTGCCATGGGAGGTTGAGTATCGACCCGCCGATCTGGGCGGCACCGGTCTGCCGGGAAGCTATATCATCGGCGGCTGGATCGACCGGGGCGACTATGCCGATCCGCTGCTGGACGATGCGGGCGGCATCGCCATCCTATCCGGCCGCGCTCCGGCGACCCGCAAGGGCCGCTCGGGCATCTATTTCCGCGCGCAGCAGCAGGTCACCGGTCAGGGCGGCGACGATCCCCGCGGGCTTTCGCTGTTCGGCGTGGCGATGACCAATCTTTCAGGCCGGGTGGAGCTCAGCCATTTCCTCGATTTCGGCATCGTGCAGACGGGCACCTTTGCCGGGCGCGACCGGGATACGATCGGCTTCGTCATCAGCGACCAGCGCTTCTCCGATCTGGCGATGGAGCGCATGCGCTCGGCGCGCGTTGCGGCGGGCGGCGATAGCGATATCAACCGGCATCAATATATGTTGGAGCTGGCCTATGGCGTGCATCTGACGTCCGCGATCCGCGTCTCGCCCAATATCCAGTACATCCTCCATCCCGATCAGACCGGCGCGCCGGAACGGACCCGAGACATTCGAGACGCGCTGGTACTTGGCTTCAAGTTCACCATTGACGCACCGACGCTGCTGGGCCGCTGACGGTGACCACTCCGCCTGACCGGATTCATCACTGAAACCATGTAAATGGCTTTCCCCGGCGCGAAGCCGATCTGCACGTCGTTCAGTGCAGGCAACAAACGCGCCAGTTCCCTCATGCGGTGCGCTTATTGCTGTCGACGAACGGGTCGTTACGCGCCGTGCCCTGAACATAGCCCGCCGCCAGTGCGCACAGATCGGCCTCGCCTAGCCCCACCGGTCGTGTAGGCGGCCCCAAGCCGATCTTTACCATATCACTTGGCTAGCACGCGCAGAAGGGGCCTGTCCTGGCGCCATGATCTGTTTAGCCAGCGCCATCTTCACCTCGAAACGCACACCACGCCTTAGCCTCGCGGCCCGGCACAAGTCGGCGTCTCGACGGAAGTGCCGGGCTAGCCGTCAGCCACGTGACCACTTTGATAACCCGGTCGCCAGCTTGCAATCTCATCAAAATGTGTGGTTCTTGATGATGCGTTTCGCCACGCTCAGAACTCTTCCGTGCATGTCATCGGAACTGTCCTTAGCGCATGCAAAAGTCACCCAGAATTTGGTATCTTCATTTTCAATCTTCACGATCTTTCCACTCGCGACAGCCTCGCGCGCATGGTGATCCAAGAGGAAGGTCTTTGCGCCCTTCGTCAGGGCTTCCTCTATGATTTGCTCGGTAAAAACCTGCGCCTGGATCAGAACATCGTTCATACTCCTGGCGTTGATCTCCCTCATGCAAATCTCATTCAAATCGTGATTGAAGCTCGGCGTGACCGAGGGAATGTCCTTGAGTGCTAAAGAACCGCTCATATACAGGGGATGCAACGCCGCCGGAATGTATATCGAAGCCCGCGCTTCTTTGAGTTGCGAAAAGCTGATCCTTTCGTGACTCTGGGCGTACATCCTCACAATCGCAAAAGATTTTCTGTTAGATATCAGTCTGCTCAATATTTCGGACGTTGACTCCAAAATCGTAAACCTGACATTGCTAGGCCGCAACTCCTCGATGATTGTTGCGATGTTAGGCTTGATGAAGGTTTGAAAGAAATACGGCCGTGTAATGAATTCCAGCTCGCGGTCCTCCATTGAAGGCTTCGCACACGAGCGCATCTTTCGCTGCAAAAGGACCGCTTCATTTGCAACTGCGAGTGTTTGCTGGCCCTCTTCCGTAAGAGCCGGAGACTTTCCAGCCGCCCGCCTGAACAACGCAGCGCCACAGACCCGTTCCAATGCCTTGATTTGCTTGCTCACAGATGCTTCGCTTATCTCCAGAGCATCAGCGGCACGGCGGAATCCCCCTTCCCTCACCACCGCCAGAAACACTTCCATCTGTCGGATCGTCGCCAAGCCTCTACTCCCCGCTGACAGCCTTTTGGTTATCACCGTGATAGTGCTTTAGTACATTGCTTCACAAGCGATTTGTCCCGAACTGACGATCAAACCGCCACACATATGCAAGGCGGAGATCAATACATGGGGGAGATTTCGTGATCACGTTCCAGACTCTGCTTGTGCGCGCCAGCGTCGCTGCAATCGCCGTATCCGCCGTCACGCCTGCCATCGCGCAGGAACAGGCGCCGGTGGAGACTTCGGCAGACGATGCAACTTCGGGCGTCAACGATATCGTTGTGACGGCCCAGTTTCGGTCCCAGCGCCTTCAGGATACGCCGATCGCAATCACGGCGATGGATAGCGCCATGATGGAGGCGCGCAGCTACACCACGGTAACCGATCTAACCAACAGCGCCCCCAACGTCGTCCTGAAACCTACGACATCGGCCTTCGGCCCCGGCGCGGCGATCTATGTTCGCGGTGTCGGTCAAGCGGATACCAATTTCGCTTATGAGCCGGGCGTCGGCCTCTATGTCGATGACGTGTATCATGGCACTGTGTTTGGGTCTCAGCTCGATCTGCTCGATCTTGAGCGGGTCGAAATTCTCCGCGGCCCGCAGGGCACCCTGGCCGGCAAGAACTCGATCGGCGGTGCGGTGAAGCTGTTCACCAAGAAGCCGTCAGGTGAAGGCGGCTTCATCGAAGCGACGACGGGGAGCTTCGACCGGCTCGATTTTCGCGGAGCAGCCGACTTCAGCATCGTACCGGACAAGGTGTATGTGCGCGTGTCGGGCGCAACGCGGAGCAAGGAAGGCTATCTCGACCGGCTGGATTTTGGCTGCGTCAATCCGAACAACGGTGTGTTCCCGCGCTCTGCAGCGGCCGGCAAGGATTGCGTGATTGGTCATGAAGGCGGCACCAAATACACCGCCGGGCGTATCGCCCTGCGGTGGATCGCCACCGATGACATCGAGGTCAACTTGGCGGCCAGCCGATTGGTGGACGATTCTGAACCCAGCGCGACGAAGTTGCTGGCCATCTCCGTATCGCCCGTGCTCACGCCGGGCGTTCCGGACCGCAGCGTCTTCATCACGGGAGCTGAGGATTACTCCAACTACGCGACTTACACGACGCCGGCCTTCACCGATGCCGGCGGCACGCATGACACTGTCGTATGGCAACCGAACACCCGCCTGCGCACCTGGGAAGCGTCTGGTACGGTCGACTGGAATCTGGGGCCGGACCTCGCCCTCAAGTCCATCACCTCCTACCAGAGCATTTCTGGGCGCTATGGCACGGACTTCGACACCACGCCCTTCGGCATCAACACCGGGAACACCACCAACCGCCATCATCAGTTCACGCAGGAAGTCCGCCTGAACGGCACTAGCCTGTCAGACCTGCTCGAATGGACGGTGGGCGGTTTCTACTACAAGGCTACCAGCTACATCGAGGGCGGCAGCATCATTGCCCCGGGCGCTGCGTTCTCTTCGGTATTTTATTCCGACGATACCATCCCGGCGCGCAGCATATCTGGTTTCGCGCATGCCACAGTGCATGTCACCGATCGGCTCAATCTGACGGGCGGGATACGCTACACCGACGACAGGAAGGATTACCGCTTCCGCCGCCTGAACCCGTTTGATCCGAGCGAGACAAGCTATACCGCTCAGCGACTGATTGATGGTGCGGAAGGCAATTTCCGCGGCAAACGATGGGATTATCGGGCCAATATCGACTATCGCCTGACCGACGATCTGATGGTCTATGCGCAATTCTCCACGGGCTTCCGCGGTGGCGGCGTCAACCCCCGCCCCTTCGTGATCGAGCAGGTCGTTCCGTTCCAACCGGAATCGCTCGATGCCTATGAGGTTGGGTTCAAGAGCGATCTGTTTGGCCGGGCAGTGAGATTGAACGCCTCAGCCTTCATCAACAATTACAAGGATATCATATTCTCCAACACTGCGCCGACAGTAGTCAACGGGGTCGTCCTCACGCCGCAGAATGCAACGCCGACCAATGCGGGAGACGCACGCTTCAAGGGATTCGAGGCCGAACTCACTGCGAAGCCGATCGACCACCTCTCGATCGACGGGAGCGTCAGCTATCTCGACTTCCAGTTGACCCGGCTGGGCGCGGAAGGTGCCACGATCGCAGGGGTGACGATCGACTCCATCGCGCCGTTCGTCACCGAATGGAAGGTAAGTGCCGGTGCGCAATACGATTTCCTGATCGGGCGGGCGGGCACGCTGACGCCGCGTATCGACATGGCATACCAGTCTTCGTTCTTTACGAACGCCGACAACAATCCGGCCTCGCTGGTGCCGGCATATACGATGCTCAACGGCCGGGTGACCTGGCGATCCTATGATGAGGACTGGACGGTCTCGCTTGCGGTCACGAACCTGACCGACAAATTCTATTACCAGAATAAGACCCGCCTCCCGATCGGGCTGGTTATCGGCACTCCTGGCGCTCCTCGGGAATGGTCGCTCACGGTGCGGCGGGCGTTCTGACCCCCTTCCTGCCGCCCGGCCCTCCCTCCGGGCGGCAGGATCACCTGAGGATATTTTCATGCAGTTGATACCCGGCGGAATATTTACGATGGGCTCCGACAATCACTATCCGGAGGAAGCTCCGGCGAGAAAAGTGAAAGTCAGTTCGTTCTGGTTGGATACTCACCCGGTCACCAATGCTGAATTTGCAGCCTTTGTCGCGGACACCGGGTATGTGACGACTGCTGAAACGGCACCTAAGCTGGAAGACTATCCTGATGCGGACCCATCGCTTCTGCGACCAGCTTCATCGCTCTTCGTGCCGCCTCAGCAGCCCGTTCCATTGCATAATCCGTTTGCATGGTGGCGGCTCGAGGCCGGCGCCTCGTGGAAGCACCCCTATGGTCCGGACAGCGATATAGAGGGGTTGGCCGACCATCCGGTGGTTCATGTCTCTCATGAAGATGCCAGCCAATACGCCGAATGGGCCGGCAAGCGCCTCCCTACCGAAGCAGAGTGGGAACGCGCGGCCAGAGGCGGCCTTGAGGGAACAGCTTATGCATGGGGAGAAGAACTGACCCCCGGCGGCAAGATGCTCGCCAATTTCTGGCAGGGTTCGTTCCCCTGGCAAAACAGCCTGGAAGACGGATACCTGCGCACCTCCCCGATCGGAACATATCCGGCCAACCCCTTCGGCCTCTACGATATGATCGGGAATGTGTGGGAATGGACTTCGGACTGGTATGCCGAAGGCGCAGCGGTCGCCACGGGCCCCGGGTGTTGTGTGCCTGAAAATCCGCGCGGCGGCGAACGGGACCGAAGCTATGAAAACGGCACGACCGGCTTTCCGCGCAAGGTACTGAAAGGTGGATCCCACCTGTGCGCTGAAAACTACTGCCGCCGCTATCGACCAGCCAGCCGCTACCCGCAGACGATAGACACCTCCACCAGCCACATCGGTTTTCGCTGCGCACGTGATGCTTAGCGAAATGGCCAGGTGACAAGAACGAGAGACAGAGATGATGCCCCTGAAGTCACGAATTGCCCGTATCGCCGGTTCTACCGCACTTTCACTTGTCGTGGCTCACGCAGGCATGGCCGTGGCCAAGGATGGCACCACCCGCGACGAAGCACCCCATTGGCGCTATTTCGAAGAGCCAAAGCGCGCCCCGAAGGGCGCGCCGAACGTGCTGCTGATCATGACGGACGACGTCGGCTTCGGATCGGCCAGCACCTTCGGCGGGCCGATCCCCACCCCAACCTTCGACGCACTCGCGAAACGCGGCCTCAAGTACAACGAGTTCCACACGACGGCGATGTGTTCTCCGAGCCGGGCTGCCCTGCTCACCGGCCGGAATTCCCACGCGGTTGCCACCGGTGCGATCACCAATGTCGCCATCGATGAACCGGGCTACACTTCCGTCATCCCGAAGAGCGCCGCAACGATAGCCCGCGTTCTTCACGATAACGGCTATGATACCGCATTCTTCGGGAAGAACCACAACACCCCGGTGTGGGAAACCGGACCGATGGGGCCTTTCGATCGCTGGCCGAACGGATGGGGTTTCGATTACTTCTATGGCTTCAATGCAGCCGCCAGCGACCAGTTTCGCCCTGAACTGATTGAAAATCGCAATGCGATAGAACCGCCCGCCTCCGGCGACTACATTTTCGACAAGGACATGACCAATCACGTGCTCGACTGGCTGCACGTGAAGTGGAGCCAGAAGCCGGATAATCCGTTCTTCGTCTATGTGTCGCCCGGGACCATGCATTCGCCCCATCAGGCGCCAACCGAATGGATTGCCCGTTTCAAAGGCAGCTTCGACATGGGCTGGGACGAGCTGCGCCAGCAGATCTTCGCCCGGCAGAAGAAAGCTGGCATCATCCCTGCCAATGCGGTGCTGACCCCGCGGCCCGATGCCTTGCCCGCCTGGGACAGTCTCAGCCCGGAAGCAAAGCGGACCTATGCACACCAGATGGAAGTCGCGGCCGCTCAGCTGGCCTATTTCGACTATCAGCTGGGCCGCGTGATCGACGAGCTGGAGGCGAACGGCCAGCTCGACAACACGATGATCATCTATCTGCAGGGCGACAACGGCGCCAGCATGGACAGCCGGCGGGGCGCGGTTCAGGAATTGCAGAGCCTGATCGGGATCGAGCCTTCGGAAGAAGAACTGATCGAGACATGGAGCGAGAACGGCACGCCCCACAGCTACTCGAACTATAACGCCGCATGGGCATGGGCGCAGAACGCACCCTTCCAGTGGGGGAAGCAAATCGCTTCCCACCTCGGCGGCTTGCGCGATGGGTTGGTGATCAGCTGGCCCCAACGCATCAAGGCCACCGGGCAAGTGCGCAGCCAGTTTCACCATGTGATCGACATCGCGCCGACCATCTACGAAGCGGCGGGCGTAACCCCGCCGACTGAGGTCGACGGCGTGAAGCAGCAGCCAATTGACGGCGTCAGCATGGTCTACAGCTTCGCCAATGCCGCCGCCCCTTCCACCCGGCGGGAGCAGTATTTCGAGATGCTGGGCAACCGGTCCTATTACAAGGATGGCTGGATTGCATCGACGACCCCGCCGCGCGCGCCGTTCGACAGGTCGACCACCCCGCTCGATCCCTCGAAATTCGAGTGGGAACTGTACAACCTGTCGCAGGACTATTCCCAGTCTCGCAATCTGGCCGCTCAAAATCCTGCGAAGCTCGCGGAACTGCAGCAAGGGTTCGCAGAGGCTGCGAAGCGGTATCACGTCTATCCCATACAGGCTGACCTGATTGGCCGCGTGGGCGCCGGCAAGCGGCCATCGCTCGTCGACGGACGCGATCAGTTCACCTATTATCCGGGACCCGCCCGTTACCCCCAGGGGAATTTCCCGGGCCTCGGTTCCGGGTGGTCGATGCGGGCTTCGCTCACCACCGCCAGCAGTAATGCTGCAGGTCCAGTGGTCATCATCGGTGACGAAGCCGGTGGTGG
Organism: Altererythrobacter sp. B11; assembly: GCF_003569745.1. NCBI lineage: Bacteria > Pseudomonadati > Pseudomonadota > Alphaproteobacteria > Sphingomonadales > Erythrobacteraceae > Altererythrobacter > Altererythrobacter sp. B11. The sequence continues at coordinate 1,164,484 of NZ_AP018498.1, read as the reverse complement.
CGGGCTGATCATCCGCGATGGACGCCCTTCCTACCTGTACAACCCCAGCGGACGCGAGGCAGAGCGTGTTCGCCTGGAGGGCGGGCAGCTCTCGGTGGGGCAGCATGAGATCGCCATTTCGGTGGCGGCAGCGCCGGACATCGGGCCACGAGCGGCGAAGATTTCGATGATCGTGGACGGTAAGGTGGCGCAGTCGGCAGATGTCGCGGTGTACTATCCGCTCCGCGGATCCGGGGTGATCGGGCGCTACAACGTGCGTACGCTACTCAAAGATATGGCCGAACCGGCCATGTCCGAACTCGCAATCGACCGCGTGGTTTTCGAGAAATTACCCCGATAATCGAGGCGTACGCCGGAGTGGGCCTGCACCAGGGCCCGCCCGGCGACACCTCGTCGGTCACTCTCGTATCTTACCGCCGAGGGCCGCGCCAAAGGCACCGGTTATGGAAGTGGCGTCCGCGTTCCCATGCTTGTGACAGGCCCCGGCATCACGCCGGGCTATACCGATGCCGTCACCCACGTTGTGGACGTCCCACGCCACCATCCTGGATCTCGCGAAGGTGGAGAAACCCGCGCAGGTGCCAAACAGCGACGGACAGATGGTTGCACTGGATTCCGTATCGCTTCTGCCCGTCCTGAAGGACGGTGAGGCCAGAACCCGGGATCCACAGACCGGCGTCATCATTTGCGAAACGGTGATTCCGCTGAAGAATCACGAACGCCAGATCGCGTTACGAAATGAAAGGTACAAGCTGCTGAACATCAAAGCGGAAGGCGAAGGCGCCGTCTGCAAATATTACGATGTTACGGCAGATCCGTTGGAGGAATTCCCCATATCGGAGAAAGAAACAGCCGGAGCTTTCGCCGCGACATGCGATCCCAGAACTTTTCCTGCGATGAGAGTTTGGCATCGGTTAAGCGATGGGGCCTCAAGGGTGTGGCGGAGTCGAGCGCCGCAGCTATCGTATCTGGCGCCGCCGCGTGATCGGCTCCCTGCGCTGCCGGTCTAATCGACGGACGCAGGAAGAGTGAATATCAATCTCTCGTGCGCACGGATCCCCCTTTCTGCAGCCTTGCCTATGCGATCCGATTTTCGCCGATCGTTTTTACGTTCGTCCGTCGTTCTTCGGTCTGGCTGGTCTAACCCTTCCCCATCTTCGCCTCCGGACGGGGAAGGACGCATTGCTGACAAGCGTTGCCTCGCTCGCGCCCCGCGCCGGCCTTGCCTTGGCGTAGCGGTTGCGGCTATCAGCGCCGCATTCGCAAGGACCCGGTGCAAATCCGGGTGGCTATCCCGGCCGCCGATCCGCCGGGGAAACTCCACATGCCATCAAAGCAACACCCGTTCCGGGCATCGGCATGTGCTGTGCGCAAGACTGTTGAATGAACAAAATCCTGTCCCGATTCGGCGCCGAATGGGCCGCCGACGCTGGCGAAGCGCGCCGCGATATTCTCGCCGGCGTCGTCGTAGCCTTGGCGCTCATCCCCGAAGCCATCGGCTTCTCGATCATCTCCGGCGTGGATCCCAGCGTGGGGCTCTATGCCTCCGTCGCGATTGCAATCGTCATTTCGCTGCTGGGTGGGCGGCCGGGAATGATTTCGGCCGCGACCGCAGCTGTTGCCGTGGTGGTGGCTCCGCTCGTTCGCGAACACGGCGTCGAGTACCTGTTCGCCGCCACGATCCTGATGGGGATAATCCAGATCGTTGCAGGGTTCCTGCGGCTTGACCTGCTGATGCAGTTCGTTTCCCGGTCGGTCATCACCGGCTTCGTGAACGCACTCGCGATACTCATCTTCCTCGCCCAGATCCCTCAGCTCTCGGGGGTGACGTGGCACACCTATGGGATGGTCGCAGCGGGGCTCGCAATCATCTACCTGTTGCCTCGCCTTACCCGAGCCGTGCCGTCCCCACTGGTGGCGATCGTTGTGCTCGCCGGGCTAAGCATTGCTCTCGACCTGCCGGTGCGCACCGTGGGCGACATGGGGCGCTTGCCCGAAGGCTTGCCCTCCTTAGCCCTTCCGCAGGTGCCCTTCACGCTGGAAATGCTGCGGATCATCCTTCCCTTTTCGCTGACCATGGCCGCGGTGGGGCTGCTGGAATCGATGATGACTGCGCAGATCGTCGATGACATGACCGACACCGAAAGCGACAAGCGCCGCGAATGCGCAGGTCAGGGCGGTGCCAACATCGCCGCGGCGCTGGTCGGCGGCATGGGCGGCTGCGCCATGATCGGCCAGTCGGTCATCAACGTCACCTCGGGCGGGCGAAAGCGGCTCTCCACCTTCACCGCCGGCGCGTTCCTGATGTTCCTGCTGACAGTGCTGGGGCCGCTGGTGGGGCGCATTCCCATGCCGGCGCTGGTCGCCGTGATGATCATGGTTTCGATCGGTACCTTCAGCTGGAATTCGATCCCCAACCTTCGCCGCCATCCACCCACCTCATCTGTGGTGATGCTGGTCACCGTCGCGGTGGTGGTGGCAACGCACGATCTGGCGCAGGGCGTTCTCGCCGGGGTGCTGCTGTCCGGCATTTTCTTCACAGGGAAGGTCCGCCGCATGTTCGCTGTGGAACGCGAGCCGATTAGTGGGGACGGGCCGGTGACCTATCGCGTCCGCGGAGAAATCTTCTTCGCCTCCGTGGACCGCTTCACCCGCGCCTTCGCTCCTGAGGCGGGGCAGCGCGTCACCATCGACGTATCAGCCGCCCACTTCTGGGATATCTCCGCCGTCGCCGCGCTCGACAAGGTCGTCGCCCGGCTGCGCCGCGATGGCTGCCCGATGGAAGTGATCGGTTACAACAGGGCCAGCGCCGACCTGGTCGATCGCTTCGCGCTGCACGACAAGACCGGCTTCGAGCTGGGCGCCGTGCCGCACTAAAGCGCACAGCAGGGACGCCAAGCGGCGCCCCTGCCCTCGCAGTTCTACTTGCCGCGTGCGCGGATCGCCGCGAGCGTCTGCAGCGCGGCGTAGCACGCCTCCGCCGCTTCGCGCCCCTTGTTGTGGGCATCGGCGCGGCTCCGCTCAACCGCCTGCTCTTCCGTATAAACGGTGATGATACCGAAGGTGAGCGGCTTGCCTGTCTCCAGCCCCGCCTGCATCAGGCCGATACTGGCCGCCTGGCTGATATATTCAAAATGCGCCGTATCGCCCTTGATCACGCAGCCCAGGCCGACCACCCCGTCATAGCCGGAGTGGGCTAGCGCCCGGGCGAGCAGCGGGATTTCGAAGGCGCCGGGGGCGCTATGAATGTCGGCGTCCGCCACCTTTACTCCCCGCTCCGCCAGCGCAGCCAGCGCGCCATCGCGCAGGCCATCCGTGACCTCGGGATTGAACTGGCTAACGACCAGCGCGATGCGGGGTTGAATCGGATCAGGCATGATGGTCCTCGGTCGTATGGTCATGGGCAAGCGTGTGGCCGAAGCGGTCGCGCTTGGTGGCAAGATAGCGAGCGTTGAACGGATTGGCGGGAACGATCAATGGCACCTGCTCGCGCACGTCGAGGCCGGCCGCCACCAGAGCGCGCGACTTTTCGGGATTGTTGGTCAGCAGGCGCAATTGCGTGATGCCCAGAGCTCGCAGCATCTGCGCAGCCACGCCGTACTCGCGCGCATCCGGCGCGAAGCCGAGGGCAAGATTGGCCTCCAGCGTGTCGTGCCCCTGATCCTGCAGCGAATAGGCACGCACCTTGTTGGCAAGGCCGATGCCGCGCCCTTCCTGGCTGCGCAGATAGAGCAGCGCGCCGCCCTGCTGATCGATCAGTTGCAGCGCCTCGCGCAATTGCGCCCCGCAGTCGCAGCGCAGCGATCCCAGCGCATCGCCGGTCAGGCATTCGGAATGAACCCGCACCAGCGGCGCATCGCCCAGCGGCGTGCGCAGCAACGCCAGATGTTCCACCCCGTCATGCAGGCCCCGAAAGGCGCGCATTTCGAACGGGCTGGCGGAAAATTCGGTCGGAAGCGTGGAGCGGGCGACTTCCTCCACCAGCACTTCGTTCGCGCGGCGATGCGCAGCGATCTCGGCAATGGTCAGGATCGGCAGGTCATGCTCGCGTGCGAAAGCCCTCAGGTCATCCCGCCGCGCCATGGTGCCGTCATCCTTCATCACCTCGCAGATCACCCCCGCCGGCTGCAGCCCCGCAAGCCGCATCAGGTCCACCGCGCCCTCGGTATGGCCGTTCCGCGCCAGCACCCCGCCCTCCGCCGCGCGCAGCGGGAAGACGTGGCCGGGGGAGGCAATGTGTTGCGGCCCCGAAGCGGGGTCGATGGCTACGCGGATCGTCCGCGCGCGATCATGTGCGGAAATGCCGGTGGTGATCCCCTCGCGCGCCTCGATCGAGACCGTGAAGGCGGTGGAGCGGCGTGCCTGGTTCACGGCCACCATCGGCTTGAGGCCGAGCCGGTCCACCTGCTCCCCGGCCAAGGCCAGGCAGATCAGGCCGCGCCCGAACCGTGCCATGAAGTTGATCGCTTCGGGCGTGGCGAATTCGGCGGCGAGCACCAGATCGCCTTCGTTCTCGCGATCCTCGTCGTCGAGCAGGACGATCATGCCGCCCTGCCGCAACTGGTTCAGGGCCGTTGATAGGGCTGACATAGACGCTCCACATATTTGGCCATCACGTCCACTTCGACATTGACGGCATCGCCCGGCGTCAGCCGGTGCAGATTGGTGTGTTCCCAGGTGTGGGGGATGATCGCCACGTGCAGGTCGCTCTCGCCCTGCCCGGCAGCTTCGACTGCGTTGAGGGTCAGGCTGACGCCGTTGAGCGCGATCGAACCCTTCTCCACGCAGTAGCGGGAAAGATCTTCGGGGACGGTGAAGCGCAGGCGCCATGTCCCCCCGTCTTCACTCTGGCCGGAAAGGCGGGCGAGCCCGTCCACATGCCCCTGCACGAGATGGCCCGAAAGGCGCGAGGAAAGCGTGGCCGAACGTTCAAGGTTGACGAGACCCCCGGTAGTCAGAGCGCCCAGATTGCTTCGCGCCAGTGTTTCCGGGCCGACGAAGAATAGCGCTTCCCCGGCAGCGTCCCGCTCCGTAACGGTCAGGCAAACGCCGTTCACCGCTACGCTTTCGCCCAGATCCAGATCGGGGAAGCCGGTCGCGAGCCGCAGCGAGAGCGAACCCTCCCGCGCCCCGGCGGCCAGCACCGGCGCCGTGCATTCAATAATACCCGAGAACATCCACGCCCCCTTCCGAAATGTCCCCCGCCGCATCACGCCGGCGGACGGAGATCCTGTCACCGCCCTCTGCGGCGGGCAGGCTCTCAATGAGAACGTGCTCATCCCACAGGCCGCGTGACAGCATGGCCTCGGTCACGCGCGGGCCCGCCTCCACCAGCACTTCCAGCGCTCCGGCGTCGCCCAGCGCGGCAAGCGCCTCAGCTGGATCGCGGGCGATGATCGGCACAAAGCCGCGTGCCTGCGCCGCTTCAAGATAAGCCGGCGGCACGCGCCCGCGGCGGTCGAGGATCGCCAGCATCCGGTGCTTGCCGGGATGATCCGCCACATGGCGAACGGTAAGGAGAGGCTCGTCGGCCAGAATGGTGCCGGAGCCCGTCAGAATTGCATCCGCCCTGCGCCGCAGGACATGGGCGAGGCGTAGTGACGAGGAGGAGGTGAAGGTCTTGCTGCCGGCCGGCGGGATCATGCTTCCTTCGCCCGTCACCGCCTGCTTGACGGTCACGAAGGGCAGGCCCGTATGCATCCGGTGCGCGAAGGGCGCGATCAGCCGGTCTGCCGCCCGCTTCAACGATGACGCGCGGGGATCATCCAGCTCGTCGAGGAAATGCACGGCAAGGCCCGCGGCCGCCAGCCGCTCCGCACCGCCCCCGGCGACCTGCGTATTGGGATCGCGGCAGGCGATCCACACCACGCGCACGGGCGTGGCCAGCAATGCTTCGCTGCAGGGCGGCGTGCGTCCATGGTGGTTGCAGGGTTCCAGCGTAACGACTGCAGTGTGGACCTGCGGGGTCGTGCCGTTGGCGCGGCAGGCTTCGATCGCCAGCGCCTCCGCATGGGGGCCGCCCGCCTTCTGATGCGCCGCGGCGGCCAGTTGCCGCCCCTCGTCGTCGAGCAGCACACAACCGACCGGGGGATTGGGTGCGGTGGCGCCTTCAAAGGCACGCGCACACTCGATCGCACGCGCGAAGGCATCGGCAATCCATGCCGCCCCCGCCTGCTTGTCGAGTGTCTCGAACCTGCCCATGCCGCTCCGACTCAAACAACGGACGCAGCCCAGGGCGCATGACAGCACTGGCACGCCTCCCATAGGAAGGCGCGCGCCAGCCATCATCGTTCTCTTCCATCCGGACTATACCGTCGGCCCCGGAGTCACACCGGGTCTGCTGACCCCGCAGCCTAGGCCACGGGCGCTCGCGGGCTGATGCACATAAGCGCAATTACCGCCGGTGGGGAATTTCACCCCGCCCTGAGAACGTCAGCCGGCACATGCCGGCCGCGACCGAGATAGGCAGTGCGGCCGGGATAATCAAGCACGCGGCCTGGGTCACCCGCTCTGCGGCAGGGCATAGGCGATTACCTCATCGCCAATCGGCGTCTCCATGAAGTGATGGCCGCCCGCCACGATGACCAGATATTCGCGCCCGTTCTGCTGATAGACCATGGGGGTGGCCTGGCCGCCCGCCGGCAGCTTGTCGGTCCAGAGGGTCTTGCCTGTGGCGAGATCGACCGCACGGATAAGATTGTCGGTTGCCGCTGCGATGAAGATGAGGCCGCTGGCTGTCACCACCGCCCCGCCATTGTTCGGCGTGCCGATCGTCAGCGGGAGCATGGACGGAATGCCGAACGGGCCGTTGGTGCGCGCCGTGCCGAACGGGCGATCCCACAGCGTTTTCCCGGTTGCGATGTCGATCGCCCGCAGCCCGCCATAGGGCGGCTGCTTGCACAACATACCCGTGAGGGGCAGCCGCCATCCGGCGTTCACATCAATTGCATAGGGCGTGTTGAGCTGTGGATCGCCCGCGCCTTCCGCTCCGCCGATCCCGCCCCGGGCCTCGCCACGCGGCGCCCAGCCGAGTTCCTCCGCCTTCTTGCGCGGAACCAGTCGCACGTAATTCGGCATGTCATTGTAATTGGCCACGATCACCCCACGGCGCGGGTCCACCGCGATACCACCCCAGTCGGTGCCGCCATTATAGCCCGGGTATTCGATCGAATGCCGATCCGCCGTGGGAGGCGTATAGAAGCCGTCATAGCTCGCCTTGCGGAACTGGATGCGGCAGATCATCTGGTCGATCGGGGACATGCCCCACATGTCCTGTTCGGTCAGGTCCGGCTTTCGCAGCGTCTGCCAGCGCGAAACGATCTGCGTTTCTGCCCGCTCCTGTGGTTCCACACCTCCGATCGGGGCGCGGATCGTGCCCACGGGCGTCAGTGGCTTCCCGGTGCGACGGTCGAGGATGTAGATGTCGCCCTGCTTGCTAGGGAGCACCAGCGCCGGCGTACCCTTGTAGTCGATCAGGGTCGCCTGCGCGCCGAAATCGTAATCCCACACATCCTTCTTCACCGCCTGGAAGCGCCAGCGGGGCTTGCCGGTGTCCACATCCAGCGCGACGAGCGAGGTGGCATAGAAGTTCTCCGGCGGGCGGCGCTTGCCGCTCCAGTAATCGGCTGCGGAGTTGCCCATGGGGAGGTAGACGAGGCCGAGATCCTCGTCACCCGACGCAATCGTCCACATATTGGGGGTGCCGCGCGCCCATTCCTCACCCGGCGGCGGATAGCCATTCCAGTCCGGGTGCATCATGTCCCACGCCCAGTCGAGCTTGCCGGTAACGGCGTCGAAGCCACGGATCACGCCCGAGGGCTCCCACCGGTCCTGTCCGTCGAGCACCTGATGCCCGGTCACCACGACACCATGGACAATGGTGGGCGGGGAATTGATCGAGACATAGCCCGGCCGCGTCTGGCCCATGCCGATTGTCGTATCCACCTGCCCGTTAGTGCCGAAATCCTCGCACGGGCGCCCGGTTGCCGCGTCCAGCGCGAAAAGCCGCGCGTCCAGCGTGCCGAAGATGATGCGCCGGGCGCAAGGCTCGTCCCCGGCCGCTCCGGGCACCTCGTAATAGCTCACCCCGCGGCACGCGGCGGTGTAGGGAATCGCTGCGTCCGGGACCTTTGGATCGAACTTCCAGCGCTGCCTGCCCGTGGCGGGATCGAGCGCGAGAATCCAGTTCTTCGGCGTGCAGACATACAGCGTATCGCCCACCTTCAGGGGCGTGTTCTCGTCACCATACTTGCCCGCCACCTCCTTGGAGGAAGGCATGTCGCCCGTGTGCACCAGCCACGCCCGCTCGAGCTTGGAGACATTGGCGGGAGTGATCTGGCTGAGCGGCGTGTAACGGCGCGCGGCGTAGGAGCCGCCATAGGCAGGCCAGTCGCTATCCGCATGCAAGGGCGAAGGATCGGCCATGCCGCTGCCTTCTGCGGGGAGTTCGGCCAGAACTTCGTGCTCGTTCTCCTTGCCGATGATCACGCCGCCGAGGATGAACACCAGCAACACCGCGGCGAGCCCGCCAAAGGCAAAGGTCCAGCGGCGATGAGCAAGGGTGAGCGCCGGCATGACGAGCACCACGGCGATCAGCAGGACGAGCGGCGCGATCAGGCGCGGGACCAGCGCCCAGCCGTTGGCGCCCACTTCCCAGAAGGCCCAGATTACCGTCGCGGCGAATACTGCGATATACACCCAGCCGCCCAGCAGGCGCTGCCGAAACAGGAGGATGCCGGAGGCGAGCATCGCCAGGCCAGCGAGCAGATAATAGGGTGATCCGTCGAGGATCACGAGCCACCCGCCCCCAATCGTCAGTACGGTGCCGATGAGAGCCACGAGCGCCCCCACGATCATTGCGGCAAAGCTGCGGCGGCGGGGGGCTATATCATCCATGACGGATCCTCTTGTCATCGCAGGCGGGCTGGCGGAGCACGGGTGGCGATCACGATCGAAAGGGACGAAGCCAAGGACTTCGAACCAGTCACCGGTGATCGACAGCGAGCGCAGGGCTTCTCACTTGCCGTTGCTGTAATTCGCCATGACGGCGCGAGTTCCGAAATCTCGGCGTGCCGAGTGATGCGCCGCCACCGGCGCGCCGCGCTAGGCCACGTTCAGGTCCACATGCACCCGTATGGCGTCGTGCCGCCAGTATTCCTGATCGTACTCGACGACCCGGCCCGCCGGGTCGAAGCTGGTGCGCACCACTTCCAGCCCCGGAGTGCCGCTTTTCACGCCGAGCTGCTCCGCCGCCGTGCCCACCAGCGCACAGGGGCGCATGCTCACCCGGTTGCGCGCCACTGAAAGCTTGTAGGCCTGCGTCAGCACCTGGGTCAGCGACCCGTCGAGCGAATGGTCGAACAGCCCGGGAGCCAGCTTGGGATCGACCGTAATGCGCTCCACCAGCACAGGCCGCCCGTCGATCGAGCGGCGGCGCGAGATCACATACAGCCGAGCGCCAGGGGCCACGCGGAAGATATCGGCGATGGCTGGCGGGGCGGGCACCTCCTCCTTCAGCAACGTGCGCGTTTCCGGCGTCCGCCCCTGATCCGCGACATAGCTCATGAAACCGGCCCAGCGCGTCGGGTCATAGGTGATGGGCGGGGGCGAGACGTACCAGCCGCTGCGATCGCGGCGATAGATCAGCCCCTCCGCTTCCAGCTGGAACAGCGCTTCGCGGATGGTCCCGCGCGCGGCGCCGCTGTCCGTCTGCAATTGCCGTTCCGACGGCAACCGGGCGCCGGGCGCCAGCTTGCCCATCTCGATGCCTTCGGCGATCCTGTCGCGCAGGGCGAGATATTGCGGCACCGCCGCCTCCGCGGCAGGCGGAGGCTTTCCGCGAGCGTCAGCGGAGCTTTTCCTCGCCGGCATAGTGGATGGTATCCCCTGCATTGGGTGACGCGTCTGGTCGCTTGGTGCCTCCTGCAGGGCGCCTTGGCAACCGGCCACGGCAGGGCGGGGGCCGGCATGGCTGCCGACCCCCGCGCCCGCAATCAATAAACGTAGCTGAGGCGCATCAGATAGGTGCGGCCCGGCTCCATATAGTCCTTTTGGTACGAAGGATTGTCGCCCTTGGTGGTGTAGTACTTCCAGTCGTTGAGCAAATTGCCCACGTCGAAGTCCATCGCCAGGCTGGGGGTGATATTGTAGCGCGTATGGAGATCGAGGCTGCGGTTGGGCCGCACCCACTTGTCCACCGCATTGTCCCGCAGGTCTTCGATGAACTTGCCGCGGTAATTATAGGACAGCTTCGCTTCGAAGCCATATTTCTGGAAGGTCAGCGCCGCGTTGTAGAGGATATGCGGCGTGTTCACGAGGCGCATCTTGTCGCCCTCGCGATAGTCCAGCCCGCTCTCCGCCTCGCTGTGCTGTAGCGTCAGATTGCCTTCGAAGCCGAAGCCATCGAAGGGCGCAGCCAGCCCGTCGAACCCCTTGATCAGGTTCAGCTCCACGCCATAGACCTTGGCCGTCTCGCCATTCTTCGGCTGGGTGATTTCGATCGTCCCGATCGTCGTCGCCGCATCCACCTGATTGCCGTTGGTGAAGATGAAGTTCTTGATGTGCTTGTAGTAGGCGGCGACGGATACGACGCTGGTGGGATCGGGATAATATTCCAGCGAAAGATCGGCGTTATAGGCCTTCGCCGGCTTCAGATCCGGATTGCCCTGGCTGATGGCGATAATTTCATCCGTCACGGGGTCGCGAGTGATGCTCTGGCCGCCAGAGATGTTGCCATATTCCGGCGCGGAATAGCCGGTCCACAGGGCACCGCGGATCGCCACTCGGTTGCTCGGGCGGTAGGTGGCGGTGAGGCTGGGCAGGAAGATCGTGTAGCTGGAATCGCTGCTGCCGAAGCCGCTCTCGTCACCGTCGTCCACCCAGAAGTCGTTGTGGATGGTGCGGTGCTCCAGCCGGGCGCCGGCGATCAGGCGGAAGGCGTCCCAGTCGAAATTTGCCAGCGCATAACCGGCATAGACGTTCTCGCTGCCCTTCTTGTCGTCCTGCAGGAGATCTTCTTCGCTGACGTCGCCGCCATTGGCCGCCTCCGCAGCGCGGATGGCGGCGACCACGGCGGCGCGATCGAACACGTCGCCATAATAATACTCGCCGCCCAGCATGCTGGTGACTTCCTTGTCCACCAGCCCCGATTCCTCCAGGTTCAGACCGTCCAGCGGAGTGCCGGCGAAATCGCCGTCATACAGCGGCGTGTAATCGTAATCGCGCTTGGAGCGCAGCCATTTGGCGCCCGCCTGCACATAGCTGAGCACACCATCCATGTCGTAGCGTGCGTCCAGCTTCAACGCGATCCGGTCATCCTTCTGCTTCCAACGCTCATGGCTCGCGCCATCGAAGGGGAGCAGCGAACTGTCGCGCTCCACGAACTCCGCGAAAGCCGGCATGCCCGCATGAGGGAAGCGCGGATCGCTGGAAACCCAGTCGATCCCCGTGGCATCGAGCGGGAAGGTGCACTTGTCGCAATTATAGCCGACGGAGTAGCCATCGGGGTTCTCTCGCGTGCCGCCCGAATAGCTGGCGCTGTAGGTCAGCGTCAGCGCGTCCATCTTGCTTTCACCACCAAACTCGACGGTAGCGAGGGTCTGGTTCACGTCGATCGTGCCAAAGTTGCGAGCGAACTGGAACGCCTGCGGGTTCCACACGCCAGAGCGGCCGTTGAGCGACCAATATTTGCTGGAATTGCGATCGGCGTCGGAAATGATGCCATCGCCATCCTCGTCCACGATCTGTCCGGTCGTGTAGCCGTAGATACTGCCCAGCGTCGGATCGCTGCCGGTGATCATGTCTTCCGGCTGCAGCAGGCTGGTGTCTTCGGGGTCCACCTGGGTGAGCCGCGCGGTCGGACGATTGCGGTAGTCGGTGTAATCGTTCGTGCCGCGCAGTTCCTGCCGCGCATACTGGCCGCGGAGATAAAGCTGCGTGGCATCCCCGTGATAATCCAGCGAGATATTGCCGCCGTAGCGGGTCTGCTTCACGCGGCGATAGTCAAGGTCGATGCCCGGCAAATGCATATTGTCTTCGGAGATCGTCTCGGTCGAGTTCTTCCGCCAAACATAGGGCTCCCACTCGCCGTCGTTCTCGGTCTCCTGCGCGTTGCCGTGGGTCACGCCGTAATTGACCGAGGCGAAGATGCCGAACTGCCCGTCTCCGAACTTCTGCGCGAAATCGAGCTGGCCCTGATAAACGCCAGAATCCTCGTCGGCGGAATGAGCGCGGCCATTGATCCCGCCCGTGGCATAGAGGCGCAGCGTCGTGGGCTTGTTGAAGTCGAAGGCCGTAGGCGTGCGAAAATCGATCACGCCAGCGATCGCATCCCCATCCACGTCGGGCGTCAGCGTCTTCGTCACGCGGATGGCGGCCAGCCCATTGGGAGGCAGCACGCTGAGCGACACGTCACGGCTGGAAGGGTCGGTCTGCGCCACGCGCACGCCATTGATCGTCACAGCATTATAGGTGCCGGAAAAGCCGCGGATGGTGACATATTCGCCCTCGCCAGTATCCTGGTTGACGACCACGTTCACACCCGGCAGCCGCGCCAGCGCATCGGCCACGTTGGCGTCGGGCAGCTTGCCCAGATCATCCGCCGCGATCTCGTCGATCACGGTGTCGGCCTCTTTCTTGGCGGCGATCGCGCTTTCGCGGCTGAGCCTCTGGCCGGTGACCACGATCTGGTCGGCGTCGGTGGCCGCATCATCGGCTTCGGCATGCGCAGTGCCGGCGACAGCGAGCGTGCCGAGCGCAGCAGTGCGGAGAAGGTGCCGCTTCAGCGCGGCGCAAGAGACATGGCGTTTCATGATTTCCCTCAATGTTGTCCAAGATTCATGAAAAGTCAGAGACTTGCTTGCACCGGGCGTGCAAGATCGCGCTGCGGGAACCGTGTTGGTCCGCACTCGATCCACCCCCGAAGCCCGCGACTCGGTCTTTGTCTTTCAAACTGGTATAGGCCAGTTACCGATTACAGCTGCGTGACAGGACGAGCGGCAGCCGGTTAATTTCACCGCGACGGCACGCACACACATGGAAAGGAAGGAAAATTTTTTGTTGCACCCGCGAAGCGCGGCATGCGCCTAGCGCACGGCCGTGCGCCGCTCGGGCGCGCAGCTTCGCATGCGACCGCCGGCCGTCAGCAGCGTCAGGATTTGAGGATGGTGAGCAGCGGCCCCGCCCTCAGGCGGCGGGATGATCGGCCAGCAGCAGCGATTGCAGCAGGTCGCGGTAGCTTTCCAGGCCGGGAACCGCCCAATCCGGCCGCTTGCCGGAATCATCAAAGCGCCGCAGCAGCAGTGCTTCCTCGAAGAAGTCTTCATTGCGGAATGCAGCCAGCTCTTCCTCGCTCATGCGGCCGCCCTGAAGGCGATAGCTCAGCAGTGACGCCTCGCTCAGCCCCGCTTCGTAATCGCGCTGCACGGTGCAGAGATAGCGCTTCGCATCCACATGCAGCCGCACCGGCTCCGTCACCTCGCGAGGAAAGCCGCGCGCAAGGAAAGCGGCGCCGGTGATCTCGTGCCGTGCGTCGCGGTTGAGCTTCACCGCCGCATTGCCGGCGTCGTTGAGGAACTGGCCCACGTCATGCAGCAATGCCGCCGCCACCAGGCTGTCGGCACAGCCGTGCTCACGCGCCAGCTGCGCGCACTGCAACGCATGCTGCAGCTGGGATGCATTCTCCCCGTAATGTTCCTCCCCGAAGCGGCGGAACAGGGCAAAGATGGAATCGATCATCGGCTGGCCATCACTCGCGAATGTCACCCCGTGCGGGGAGGAAGGCCGCGCTGGCAAACTCCCCGAAGTGACGCAGAACTGTAGTCTTTGGACTATACCAAAAGCGAGCGCCGCAGTTAGCGCAGCGACTGGAGGTTGGAAAGATGATTCGCGGCTCTCGCAGGAATTTCCTCGGCTTGACCGGCGGCGCAGCGATCGCCTCGCTCTATCCGGACCTCATCAGCCGCGCGCTGGCGATCGCCCCTGCCCGCCGCTCAGGCACGTTGAACGACATCGACCACATCGTCGTCCACATGCAGGAGAACCGTTCCTTCGATCACTATTTCGGCAGGCTCAACGGCGTGCGCGGGCTGGGCGATCCCCGCCCGCTGCGGCTGCCGGGCGGGCGCTCGGTCTGGGCGCAGCCCTCCAGCCAGCATCCCGACGGATACGTGCTGCCCTATCACGGGGATTCGAAGACCACCCGCTCCTTCAAGGTCGATGGCGCCGACCAGTCGCACCAGGAGAACATGGTGATCTTCAACCGCGGGCGATACGATCGCTGGGGTCACACGGACGAGCTGCACAACCGCATGCTGCATTATGCGGCGGGCGATCTGCCCTTCTACTACGCGCTGGCCGACGCCTTCACCGTATGCGACGCCTATCACTGCTCCACCATGACGCAGACCTATCCGAACAGGCTGCACCTGTTCACCGGCTGCAACGGCGGCGGCACGGTCGGCGGCGATCCGCAAATGCACAATTACGGCGAGGACGAGACGCCGAGCGCCGACATGCGCACGGATCAGCCGCTGCGGCCGGACGCCTACACATGGTCCACCTATGCCGAGCGTCTGCAGAAGGCCGGGGTAAGCTGGAAGGTCTATCAGGAATACGACAATTTCGGCGACAATCTGCTGTCCGTCTTCCCGGCCTTCCGCCCCTGCCCGGAGGATTCCGAGCTCTATCGCCGGGGCCGCTCATGGGTGAGCGAGCACAAGGAGGGCGCCGATCGCACCCGGTCCGATGGCGAACAGCTGGTCGCGGCGTTCCGGTCGGACGTGGAATCGGGCAAGCTGCCGCAGATCAGCTGGATCGTCACGGCGGCGGATCTGTCCGAACATCCGCAGGCGGAACCCGCCAAGGGGGAGCATGTCACCGCCGGCCTGATCGCCGCGCTGGTGGACAATCCGGAGGTCTTCGCGCGCACCGCCTTCATCCTCAATTATGACGAGGCGGGCGGGTTCTACGACCATATGGCCCCGCCCGTGCCGCCGGTGGGGGATTACCGCGGCCATTCCACCGTCCCGATCGACGGAGAGACGAAGGTCTGGGGGCCGGAGGCCAAGAAGGTCCGCGGGCCGCACCCGATCGGCCTCGGCATAAGAGTGCCGGCGGTGGTGGTTTCCCCGTGGAGCCGGGGCGGCTTCGTCTGCTCCGAACTGTTCGATCACACCTCGGTCCTGCAGCTGATGGAGCGGCGCTTCGGGGTGCGGGAGGAGAATATCAGCCACTGGCGCCGGGCGGTGTGCGGCGATCTGACCTCCGCTTTCGACTTCGCCAGTGCCACTGCCGGGCTGGGGGAATTGGGGCTGCCGGATACTGCGGATTTCGCCATCCGGGTCGCCGCCTCGCATGCGGGGAAGGCGAACGAAATCCCGCAAAAACAACAGCCTGGAGAGCAAATGGAGGGGCGCCGGCCGCATCGGCCGCTGCCCTATCGGCTGGTCACCCAAACCGCGGTGGGGGCCGATGGCCGCCTCACAATCACCATGGAAAACAAGGGCCTGACGGGCGCGACGCTGACGCTGCACGACAATCTGGACCGCGAGGAACCGTTGCATTTCACCCTCGGCACGGGCGACGCACACGCCACGCAAGCATGGCAGACGGACAGTGCAATTGATTGGGCATACGATATGACCCTGCGCGGCCCGAACGGCTACTGGCGCCGCTATGCCGGCACCCTCGGCAGCGATCGCCTTCCGGCCGAAGCCAACATGCGCGAACGCGAAGCGGAACAGGCGCTGGCGCTCCAGCTGCGCAACGATGGCGCCGAGTGGATCACCTTCGTCGCGGTGATGGACGGGGCCTATGCCGGGGGCAAACCGGTGCAGCGCGAAATGCGCGTGGCGCCGGGCAGGTCCGCCAGCCTGGCCTGGCCGCTCGCCCCGAGCCAGGGCTGGTACGATCTGACGGTGACCGTGGCGGGCGACGAGCGCTTCCTGCGCCGCTTCGCCGGCAAGGTGGAGAACGGCCGGCCCGGCCTGACCGATCCGGGCATCGGCGCCATGCGCGTGCTGGCGTGACGCCGGGCCTCAGCCGGCCGGCACTGGCGCTGTTGGCGCTGGCGGCCGGCGGCGCATCCCCGCCCGAAGCCGTGTGGCGGCCGGATCCGAGCTATGCGCTGGTGATCCCGCCTGACATACCGGAGGAGCCCGCCGTCCCGCCGGCGCCGCCGATGATCGCCCCCGCGCCCTGGGCGCCGCCGCTGCTGTTCGGCCAGCCCCCTTCCGAAGTGCGGCAGGACTGGGCCTCGCTGCCCGAAGTGGCGGACGGCCCCTTCAGCGTGGAGCTATGGCTTGCGGACCATGTGAACCACCCGGTGGGCCTGCTCGCCGCCGGGGTAGACGGCGATGGGGCGCCCGCCTGGACGCTCGGCTATTTCAGCCTGCTGGGCAACGGCAAGTTCACCGGCGATCCCGCGCTGCGCTTCGGCCCGCTGGAATGGCTGCCCGATCGCGCCGCGCCGCGCTTTGCCCCCTATCGCAGCTATCTGCATCATATCGTGGGCAGTTTCGACGGGCACCACTGGCGGCTGTTCCATAACGGCGTGCTGGTGGCCGAGGCTGAGGGCGCAGCGCGACCATTCCGCGCGGTGCATATGGCCGGCTATCTGGCCGCGGAGCCGCATATGCGCATGGCGAATCTGCTGCGCGGCGCATGGCTGCATGGGCAGGCGATAGATGCCGCCGGGGCGCAGGCCGCCTTCGCCGCCCGCACCGCCGAGATTGCGGCGGCCACGCGCGGCACGGGCAAGCAACTGCGCTTCACCGCCGGCCCCTATCTGACGCCGCCGGGCACGCGCGAGCAGAAGCTACTGTGGGAGACGGACCGCCCCGCCACCGGCCGCGTGGAATGGGGGCCGACCGCAGCCTTCGGCCATGCGCTGGAATTCACGGATGCCGCGCGGCTGCACCGAGCCACCCTGCCCGCCCTCGCCCCCGCGACCAAGTATTTCTACGGCGTCACGGCACGCGATGCCGCCGGCGAGGTGCTGGACAGCGGCACGCTGGCCTTCCGCACCATGCCGGCGGAGGGCAGGCCGCTGGTCTTCGCGGTGGTGGGCGACACGCAGGAACGGCCCTTCATCAACGCCCGCCTCAGCCGGCTGATCTGGCAACAGCGCCCGCAATTCGTGGTGCTCGCCGGCGATCTGGTTGGCGGCGAGGAGGACGAGCGGCGCTGGCACTGGACCGACGAGTTCTTCCCCGGCATGGGCCCGCTGGTCGAGCGGGTTCCCGCGCTCGCCGTGCGCGGCAATGGCGATGTGGATGTGGTGGACCCCGCGCAGGACCGGCGCCTGTTCACCAATTTCGATCGCTATCACAACCAGCCCGACGAGGGCCGCGGCTATTATTCCTATCGCATCGGCGATGCCGAATTCTTCGTGCTGGACGGCAATCTGGCCCTGCGCGAGCGGCAGGAGCCCGGCTTCCGCAAGGCGCAGCGCGCCTGGCTGGATCAGGCGCTGGGCGCATCCACCGCAAGGTGGAAGATCGCCCTGCACCACCAGCCGGCCTACAGTTCCGACGACGACGATTATGGCAACGGCTATGCCGCCCCCACCACCGGCGGCGATCCTGAAATCCGCGCCGATTTCGTCGATCTTTACGAGCGGCACGGCGTCGATCTCGCGCTTTCCGGCCATATCCACGGCTACGAGCGATCCTGGCCGCTGCGCGCGGGCAAGCCCGCCTGCGGCGGAGTGACCTATGTCGTCAGCGGCGGGGGCGGCGGCGACAGCGAGCGGGCCGCCCCCGCCGCCAGCCCCACCGCGGCCACGCTGCACAGCGGCTTCCATTTCCTGCTGGCGCGACTGTGGCAGGACCGGCTGGAGATCGAGATGCGCGATGCCGAAGGCCGCCTGCGCGACAGCTTCGCCCTGGCCCCGCACGCGATCGCCGCCCGGCGCTGCGAGGCCGGCGGCGAAAGTGCGGAGCCCCGCCGATGAGCGCGCCCGCCGCCTTCAGCCCCACCCCCGTTCCAGAGGTGATCGTGGAGTCTCCCGCACTTGCGCCCCCGCCCGCACCGGTCCGGCGCAGCCTGATGATCGCGCTGGGCGGGCTTGCTGCCTTCAGCGCCTATTTCGCCATGTATGCCTTCCGCAAACCCTTTGCGGCGGCGACCTTTGCCGATCATCCGGCGCTGCTGGGCGGGCTTGATTACAAGACGGCGCTGCTGATCGCGCAGGTCATGGGCTATGCCCTGTCCAAGCTGATCGGCATCCGCGTGATCGCGGAATTCGGCCGGCAGGGGCGCGGACTGGCGATCCTGGCGCTGATCGGCACGGCCTGGCTGGCGCTGATCCTGTTCGCGCTGATCCCCGCGCCGTGGAATATCGCCTGCCTGTTCCTGAACGGCCTGCCGCTGGGCATGATCTGGGGGCTGGTGTTCAGCTATATCGAAGGGCGCCGCGTGTCCGAAGCGCTGGGCGCGGTGCTCTGCGCCAGTTTCATCATCTCCTCCGGCGCGGTGAAATCGGTGGCGGTGCTGGTGATGGACCGCGGCGTCAGCGAGATGTGGATGCCCGCCGTCACCGGCGCGCTGTTCTTCCCCGTGCTGTTCCTGGCGCTGTTCCTGCTGGAACGCATGCCGGCCCCCGATAGACGCGACGAGGCGGAACGGACCGTGCGTGTCCCCATGCTGCGCGCGGCGCGGCTGGCTTTCCTGCGCAATTACGGCCTCGCCATGGTGCTGCTGGTTTCCGGCTATGTGCTGCTGACCGCGATCCGCGACTTCCGCGACAATTTCGCCGCCGAACTGTGGGGCGCGATGGGTTATGGCGGCGTCGCATCGGTCTTTTCCGCCAGCGAATTGCCGGTGGCCGCAGTGGCGCTGGCGGCGCTGGGCGGGCTGATGCTGATCCGCGACAATATGCGCGCGCTGCTGGCGATGCATGGCATCATCCTGCTGGGCGCGCTGCTGCTGGGCTTTTCCACGCTGGCCTTCCAGATGGGCCTGCTGCACCCGCTGCCCTATATGATCCTGACCGGGGCGGGCCTCTATTTCGCTTATACCCCGTTCAACGCCATGCTGTTCGACCGGATGATCGCCGCCATCGGCCATGCCGGCAATGCGGGCTTCCTGATCTATGTGGCGGACAGCTCCGGCTATGTCGGCAGCGTGGCGCTGCTGCTATATCGCAGCTTCGGCGCGGCGCGGATGGACTGGCTCTCCTTCTACATCGACGCGGCTTATGTCGCCTCCGCCGCCGTGGCGCTGCTCACCATCTGTTCGGCGCTCTATTTCCACTTCCGTCTTGGCACGCATCATGTCCGCACAGCCGCAGCAGTTTGACCTTGCCATCGTAGGCGCGGGCATCGTCGGCCTCGCCCATGCGCTGGCCGCCACGCGGCGCGGGCTGCGCGTGGCGGTGGTGGATCGGGATGCGCAGGCCAATGGCGCCTCCATCCGCAATTTCGGCTTCGTCACCGTCACCGGGCAGCAGAGCGGGCGCGTGTGGCAGCTGGCGCGCCGCAGCGCCGCCATCTGGCGGGAAGTGGCGCCGCAGGCCGGCATCGCCATCGAGCAGGAAGGGCTGCTGCTGGTGGCCCAGCGGGCGGAGGCGGCGCTGGTGATCGAAGCCTTTGCGGATACGCCGATGGGTGAGGGCTGCCGCGTGCTGAGCGGGCGGGAGGCACGGCAACTGGCCCCCGCGCTGCGCGGCCAGCCCGCTGCCGCTCTGCTTTCCACCGCCGATCTGCGGGTGGAATCGCGCAGCGCCATCCCGCTGCTGGCGCGCTGGCTGGAGGAAAGCCGCGGCGTCACCTTCCTGCGCGGCCAGGCAGTGCGCGAGGTGGAGCCCGGCGCGGTGGTGCTGGCGGACGGCAGCCGCATCGCCGCGGGGCAGGTGATCGCCTGCCCGGGCGATGACTGGGCGGGCCTGTTCCCCGCCGCCTGTGCCGATGCCGGCATCACCCGCTGCCAGCTGCAGATGCTGCGGCTGGCCCCGCCGGGCTGGCGCCTGCCGCATCCGGTGATGAGCGATCTCAGCCTGGTCCGCTATCTCGGCTATGCCGAGCTGCCCGAGGCGGAGCCCCTGCGCCGAAGGCTGGAGCAGGAAGAGGCGGAGGCGCTGGGCTATGGCATCCATCTGATCGCCGTGCAGAGCGCCGATGGATCGATCGTGCTGGGGGACAGCCATGTCTATGCCGCCACCCCCGAACCCTTCGCCTCCGCCGCGGTGGATCAGGCCATGCTGGCGCAATATGCCGCGCTGTTCGGTGCCGCGCCGCCAGTGATCGAACGCTGGACCGGCACCTATGCCAGCGGGCCGGATCACAGCATCCGGCGCACTCCGCTGCCCGGCGTGACGCTGGTCGTCGTCACCAGTGGCACCGGCGCTTCCACGGCCTTCGCGCTGGCGGAAGACACCCTCTCCTCCCTCTTCCCGACATGAAAGGCAGCATCGTGCACCCAAATCTCAAGGCCGTGATCTTCGACTGGGCCGGGACGATGATCGATTTCGGCAGCCGCGCCCCGGTGATTGCGCTGTGCCGGCTGTTTGCCGACCATGAGGTGCCGATTACCGAGGCGGAGGCGCAGGAGGATATGGGCCGCGCCAAGTGGGATCACATCGCCTGCCTGCTGGCCAAGCCGCGCATTGCCGCCGCATGGGCGGAGGCCCACGGCGCGCCCCCGGTCGAAACCGATGCGCGGATGCTGTTCGACCGGATCGGGCCGGCCATGACGGAAGCGGCGCGCGATTGTGCCGTGCTGATCCCCGGCGCGGCGGAGGTGGCGGGGGTGCTGCAGCAGGCGGGGGTGAAGATCGGATCCTGCACCGGCTACACGCGCGAGATGATGGCGGCGATCCTGCCCCTGGCGGCGGAGCAGGGCTATCGCCCCGATTGCGTGGTGTGTGCGGGGGAAACGACGGAGGGGCGGCCGTCCCCGCTGATGGCGTGGAAGAACCTGGTGGAGCTGGGCGCCTGGCCCGCGGGTGCCTGCGTGAAGGTGGACGATACCGAGGTGGGGCTGGCCGAAGGGCGCAATGCCGGCCTGTGGACCGTGGCGGTGGCCGCCACCGGCAATGCGCTGGGGCTTTCGGCCGCCGATCTCGCCGCCCTGCCTGCGGCGGAGCGGGAGGCGCGCCTTGCCGCCGCGCGGGCGCGGCTGAGCGCGGCCGG
Organism: Altererythrobacter sp. B11; assembly: GCF_003569745.1. NCBI lineage: Bacteria > Pseudomonadati > Pseudomonadota > Alphaproteobacteria > Sphingomonadales > Erythrobacteraceae > Altererythrobacter > Altererythrobacter sp. B11. The sequence continues at coordinate 1,143,356 of NZ_AP018498.1, read as the reverse complement.
CGCGCATCGGGTGATCGACAGCGTCGCCGATCTGCCGGCGGCGCTGGCGGAATTGCCGATCGGCCAGCCCGCGCCGGCCTGAAGCGGTGGGGGTGCGCCGCGGCCCTGCCCCATCGCAGTCACACTCCCGCAAAGATTGCATGAGATGCGCGCCTGTCGCCTTCCGGCGGCAGCCCGGCCATCCGGCCACCGCCCGCCGGCGGCGATTCAGAGCAGGAACGCGCATGCAGGACATATCCGTGTCTCCGGACGAGCCCTCCGCCGCACCGGTGCTGCCCTTCGGGCTCAGCTGGACCAGCCTTGGCTTCGGCGTGCTGTTCGTGGGGATGACCGGGTATTTCCTGTTCTGGGGCCTCGATTACACCAATCACGCGCATGTGATGCTGTTCGTGCTGGCCACGCTGTTCGGCGTGTTCATGGCCTTCAACATCGGCGGCAACGATGTGGCCAATTCCTTCGGCACCAGCGTGGGCGCGGGCACGCTGTCGATCAAGCAGGCGCTGATGATCGCGGCGGTGTTCGAAGTGAGCGGTGCGGTGATCGCGGGCGGCGAGGTGACGGACACGATCCGCAGCGGCATCGTCGATCTGTCCGCCACCGCGGTCGAGCCGATGCAGTTCGTCTATATCATGATGGCGGCGCTGCTTTCGGCGGCGCTGTGGCTGCTGTTCGCCAGCCGCAACGGCTGGCCCGTCTCCACCACCCATTCCATCGTCGGCGGGATCGTCGGCGCCTCCATCGCGCTGGGCATGCTGCTGAGCGGCGGCGGTGCGGCGCTGGCGCTGGTGCAGTGGGACGAGATCGGCACCATCGTGCTGTCCTGGGTGCTTTCCCCGCTGCTGGGCGGGGTCGTGTCCTATCTGCTCTACTACCAGATCAAGACCCACATCCTCGGCTACAACGAACGCGCCAAGCAGCAGCTGCAATTGCTGCGGCAGGAACGGCGCAAGCTGAACGAACGCCACCGCAGCGCCTTCGAGAAGCTGAGCGACATCCAGAAGATCTCCTACACCAACACCATGGTGCGCGACGGCGTGGCCCTGCGCGAGGAGGACTTCTCGCCCGAGGAGCTGGAGTCCGACTATTTCCGCGAACTGGTGGAGATCAAGCGCCGGCGCGAAAGCATCGCCGCGCACAAGGCCTTGCAGAACTGGGTGCCGCTGGTGGCGGCGGCGGGCTCCGCGATCATCTCCTCCATGCTGCTCTTCAAGGGCCTGAAGAACATGCATCTGGAGATCTCCACCCTCCACAATTACCTGATCATGGCGATGATCGCCGCCGCCGCGTGGATGGCGACTTTCGTGTTCGTGCGCTCGCTGCGCAACGGATCGCTCGATCGTTCGACCTTCCTGCTGTTCAGTTGGATGCAGGTGTTCACCGCCGCCGGCTTCGCCTTCAGCCATGGCGCGAACGACATCGCCAACGCCATCGGCCCCTTCGCCGCGATCATGGACGTGCTGCGCAGCGGCACGATGGAAAGCACCGCCGCCATCCCCAGCGTCGCCATGATCACCTTCGGCGTGGCGCTGATCGCCGGCCTGTGGTTCATCGGCAAGGAGGTGATCCGCACGGTCGGCCAGGAGCTCACGCAGATGCACCCGGCCTCCGGCTTTTCCGCGGAGCTGTCCGCCGCCGCGGTGGTCATGCTCGCCTCCACCTTCGGCATCCCGGTGTCCAGCACGCACATCCTGATCGGCGCCGTGCTCGGTATCGGGATCGTCAACCGGCAGACCAACTGGGCGCTGATGAAGCCGATCGCGCTGGCCTGGGTCGTCACCGTGCCGGCCGCCGGCCTGCTGGGCGCGGGCGGCTTCCTGGTGCTGAACGCGCTGTTCTGAGCCGCGTCAGCCGGCTTCGGCCAGCGCCCCCGCCAGCCGGTCCACCACGAAGGCCAGCTCCACCGCGCGATCCGCGCCGATCACGCCTTCGCAGCGGCTCGTCAGTTCCTCCTGCGGCACTTCGCGCGCGGCTTCGATCAGCGAGAGCAGCAGCGCCTCCCCTTCCGACACATTGAGGCAGCACGGCGCCGCGAAGCTGAGCGGGCAGGCCGCGTGGCAGGCGAGCACCGACATCAGGCAGTGGAACGCGCCCAGCGCCGTCTGCGCCTCGCGCATGCGGAACAATGGCTCCGCCGCGCGCACCGCGCAGCGCCCCATGTGCCGCGCCATCACCCAGCGGCGCATCGAGGCGACGAGGAACTGCTCATGCGCCGCCAGCTGGCCCAGCGGCCGATCGATATAGTGATACATGCGCACCTCCCGCGATGCGCCCCGACCCACTGGGCCGCCGGGCGCTGATCTCCGCGCATTTGCGACTCTCTTTTGCAAATGCCTCGCAATAACGAATACGGAGATGCGCCGCGCCGGTCAAGCGGCACCGCGCCGCCGGATCAGATATGGTCGGGATAGATCGGGCGAATATCCACCGGGATCGCCGCCATGCGCGCGATGGCCGCCTCGGCATGCTCGTCCAGCACCGCCCAGCGATCGAGGAAGGCCTTGGTGCCGGCGTAATCGCCCGTGGCCTCCAGCATCAGCTCGTCATGCAGGAGATCGCGCAGCCCCGCTTCCATCCGCGCCGGGTCGATCACGTAAGCGCCTCTGGCCGCGTCCCAGGCGAAGGCGCCCTTGGCTTTCAGATAGCCATATTGCGCCGCCGCCCCGCGCCCATGCGCCTCCCCGGTGCCGAAGCGCATCGCGCGAAAGATGCCGGTGAAATAGGTCGGCCACAGCTGGTCCTTCTCCGCCGCCGGCAGTTCCCCCTTGTTCATCATGAACAGGATGTTCCAAACCCCGGCGACATCGGCCTTGGATTCCTCCAGCGCCGAATATTGATCGCGCAGTTCTTCGCCCACGGTGGTCTGGCGCCCGTCCACGGTGATCGTGCCCGGCCCCAGGCTGTGCGACAGTTCATGGAACAGCGTCTCCAGCTCCATATACTTCTTCGCCACCAGCCGCGCCTGCGCCGGCTCCAGCACGATCTCGGCCATGGGCTGCAGGATGCGGTCGTATTTGGCGCCCAGCACATTGGCCAGGATCACCTTCTTGGCGCCCTTCGCCTCCCGCACCCGCTCGTCATTCGGCAGGTTGAAGGCGATGGTCTGGACGCCGGGCACGTTGTCGCCCCCGCCCTGCACCTGATCCGCCACGGCGATCGGGCTTTCGAAGCCGCGCTGGAAGTTCTTGTAGCGATCCTCGATCGGGAGGTTCGCCTCCATATCGCGCAGATAGCGCTTGTACTTGTCGAGCGCGGCGGAGGCTTCGGGATCCTTCAGCGTCACGAAGCTTTCGAACGCGGTCTTGGTGCCGAACAGCCCGTCCGTATAGACCTCATACGGCCCGATCGCGACTTCGATGGGCGTGCCCGAAAGGTCCATCCACGCGAGTTCGCTGGCGAAATAATCGTCGCTGAGGAAGGCGTCCGCGCGCAGCTGCAGGAACTTGCGCAGGCTGGCATTGCTGGTGCGCGCGGCCGCCTGGCGCAGCAGATCGGCCGCCGGCCGCAGCCATTCGGCATATTCGATCGAATAGGGCACGGCCACCAGCCGGTCGCCCTCGCGCTTCACCACCGTATAGGGGCTGGTCAGCGCATCCTTCTGCGCGGGATGGGCGGCAAGATAGGCGGTGAATTCCTCGCGCGTGAGATCATGCGGATAGAAGCCTGCGCCTTCCGGCATGGGCGTGGTGCCCCAGAAGGGATGCCGCTCCGCAATCTCGTCCCACGGGCCGAAATTGCGATCGAACATGTCGAGCAGCAGGTCGCGATCGGCCCGGCGGGAGCGGGAAATGGCCGTGCGGATTTGCGGATTCTCCGGGTCCCGCTGGCGCAGATAGATCTCGCTCATCAGGCCCGAGGCCCGGATCAGCAGATTGACCACGTCCCGCTCCTCCGCGGTGAGATAGGAGGTGTCGGGCTCCATGCGGATTTCCGCCATCTTCGCCTGCTGCGCCGCGAGATCATAATTGTCGCCCGGCGCTTCTGCCGCGGGGGGCGGCGGCACCGTATCCGGACTGGCCATCTGCCCGCAGGCAGCGAGCGAAAGAGCGAGCGGGATGATGGCGGTGCGCATGTCCATTCTCCGGGGCTTGGGGAGCTTTCCAACGGCTTAGCCGCGCCCGGGCGCCGTGTCACGGAGCCAGCCCTGCGTCCTTTGCCGCAGCTGCGGCGATCCGCGTGCTCCGTCATAACCGAGTCACATCACGGCGGCAGGAAATCCCTGAGACCAATAGGGGCGAAGGCAGGGATGAAGCGCGTCACCATCTTCACGTCCAACGCGGGCGCTGCCCGCTTCGAGGACTTCGCGCATGGCGATACGGTGTTCGCCTTCGCCCTGCTGACGGCCGAAGGGCCGACGCGGCTGGTGGAAGGCGGCGCCTGGGTGTTCGTGGACTGGGTGATGGACGAGCTTTCCGGCCTGGAAATGTGCCGCCGGCTGCGCGCCGATCCCAGGATGCGCGAGGCGCATATCACCATGGTGCTGGAGCATGACGATCCGGAGGACCGCCGCCGCGCGCTGAAGGCGGGCGCCGATGATTACGCGGTCGGCCCGCTCAACCGGCAGGCAATGCTGGACCGCGTGCTGGCGCTGCACGCCAATGATCGCCACCGCGCCGCCGCGCAGACGATCGAACTGGGCGAATTGCAGATCAATGTGGCCGGGGAGCAGGCGCGCTGGAAAGGCAAGCTGATCCCCCTGCGCCCCAATGAATTCCGCGTGCTGCGCTTCCTGGTGGAAAACCCCAACCGCGTGCTGACCCGGCAGGAGCTGGTCCACGCGCTGGGCAAGGCGGGCGATCCCGATTACCTGCGCACCGTGGACGTATGGATCAAGCGGCTGCGCTTCGGCCTCCGCAATGCCGGCGCCAGCCAGCTGCTGCGCACCGTCCACGGCAAGGGCTATGTGCTCGACCTGATGTGACCCGTCCGCCGATTGTGCGCCACGCGCAAGCAGAGCGCAAGAAAGGGGAAAACCGCCTGCACGATATGTGCAAGCGGCTATTCAACAAGGCCGGCCACCCGCGCGGGGCAGCCGGCGCAAAGCATCAGAAGGTGAACGACAGCGAAGCCGCGAAAGTCTGGCCGACGTCGTAGGTGTTGTTGTCGATCCGCAGGCCGTTGGCGTTCACCTGATATTCCTGATGGCGCGTGCCGAGGATGTTGCGCGCCTCCAGCTTCAGCTCTGCTTCGGTTCCCTTGAGCGTGAAGCCCTGGCGGACCACCGCATCCAGGCTGACCCCCGGCTTCTCGATCACGTCGGGCAGGCCGCCCTGGCTGCGGAAGGTCGGCCGCTTGCTGGCGTAGGACACCAGCAGGGTGAGCTGCTGCAGCTTGTCGGTATCCTCCAGCCCCAGTTGCAGGTTCAACAGATGATCGGACTGGCCGACCAGCGGCGCGCCATCGGTGAAGATCTGGTTCGCCGGGAACTGGCTGGCATTGCCGCCCTGGTCGATCAGGATCGTCTCGTCACCCACCTTCAGCTTGGATTGCGTGTAGGTGTAGTTGCCGATCAGCACGAGCTGCTTGGTTTCGAACCACCCGCCCCAATCGACCAGATCATAGAAATACTGGGCTTCCAGTTCCGCACCATACAGATTGGCCTCGGGCGCGTTGGCGTAGGAGATCGATCCGTCGCCCGTCATGAAGGCTTCGATCGGGCTGTCGATCTTCTTGTAGAAGCCCGCCAGCGAAAGCCGGCTCTGGCTGGTGAGGTAATATTCCGCCCGCGCCTCGAAGTTCAGCAGCTTGCTGTCATTGAGGTTCGGGTTGCCGCTGTAGGAACGGTTGGTTTCCGGATCGTAGTAGAGCTGCGAGATCAGCTCGCGGAACTGCGGCCGCGCCAGAGTGCGCGACCCGCTGGCCCGAAGCTGAAGATCGTCGATCGGTTCCCACGTCACCGTAAGGGCGGGCAGGAAGTAATCCTTCTTGTTCGTGCGGGGCTTCGACGTGTTGTTGGCACCCAGCGGGATGGAGGATTGCTCCGCACTTTCATAACGTACGCCGCCCTGCACGGTCACTTCCGCGGTCGGCGCCCACTGCAGCTGGCCGTAGCCGGCATGGACCTTCAACGCGGCGCTGAATGCAGGCGTAGTGCTGCCCGATTCCAGCAGGTTCACGTCGAACAGATTGTACACCGCCCCGTTCAGCATTTCGAACGGCCGCCGCGCCCCCACCGCCGCCAGCGCCTGGTTCAGCGCGGGGACGAGCGAAGGGTCGATCGGCGGGATGCTGGGATCGCCATTCGGGTTGTTGAAGTTGCGGTCCACCGTGGCGCGAATTTCGAATGCGCGCCGCTCGGTATAGCGATCGGTGTCGGTATAGGCATAGCCCGCCGTCAGCGTGAGGTCGGGCATCACTTCATAGCTGGCATCCAGCCCGCCGAACCACAGCGTCTCGTTGAGGTCGGAGAAGGAGACGGAGACGCCGCTTTCCTGCAGCGCCTGCTGCCCCGCGCCGCTGAGATCGATGCGATAGACGTCGCCGAAGCGATCGGCCGGGTTGTTCGTGCGCGCGTAGGTATAGGTGAGGTTGTACGGCGCCTCGCGATCGGTGCGGGCGTAGCCGCCGCGAAGATCGAGGCTGAGGGGGCCGAACTTGAACTCGCCCACCAGCTGCGTGTCGATCAGCTGGCGTTCGTACCATGCGGTGTTCTGGCGGAGGAAATCGGCCTCCTCCACATCGGCGATCTTGTAGGACGAAAGGCGCGCCTGCTTCACGGTGTCGCGGATGAACAGGTTCGTCCAGCGGACCGTATGCTCACCGAATTCCAGGCCGGCGCTGAACAGCGCATTGGCGAGGATGTTGTTGTCGGTGACGAAGTCGTTCTCGTTGCGCGAATAGCTGGTGTTGGTATTGCCGGCTTCCTGGCGCGTGATGTCGCGATTGCGATATTTGTTGCTGAGGTTGCCAGTGAGCACGAGGCCGAGCCGCGCATCGCCGCCCACGTCGAAGGCGGTGCCTGCGGTGAGGCCGGCGGAGAAATTGGCGCGCGTCTTGTCGATGATCTGCAGGCCGGCGAACTGCGGCGGCGTGAGCGTGCGGGCGATATTCTCCCGCTCCGCCTGCGACATGGAGCCGAGCGAGGTGCCGTTGGCGATGGAATCCGACAGATACTGGCTGAGCTGGGGCGACAGGTCGCGCGTGCCATCGTCGAACCCGGTCCAGTCCGTCTGGCTGCCGAAATAGGCATAGCTGTTCTGGAAGGTGGTTTCGGTATCGCCGCTGATGCCGCCGCCGATGGTGAGGAAACTCTCATCCGGCACGGCGCGGGTGGTCAGGTTGATCACGCCGCCGCCGAATTCCCCCGGGAAATTGGGCGAGTAGGTCTTCTGCACCAGCGTGGAGGCGATCACATTGGTCGGGAAGATGTCGAGCGGGACCACGCGGCTGAGCGGTTCGGGGCTCGGCAGCGGCAGGCCGTTGAGCAGCGCCAGCGAGTAGCGATCGCCGAGGCCGCGCACATAGACGCGGCCGTTGCCCACCACCGAAAGGCCGGTGACGCGGCCCAGCGCGCCGGCGATGTCGCCTTCGCCCGTGCGCGCGATCTGCTCCGTGGAGAGGACCGAGACCACCTGCGTGGAATCGCGGGTGGGATCGCGCCGCACGCGCCCGGTCACGATGATCGCGCCGCCGGGGATCGAAATCTCGGGCTCCTCCGCCTGGGCATCGGCGGCATCGGTGCCCTCCACCTGATCGAGCAGTTCCTGGTCGCTGCTGGCCTCGGTCGGCGCCTGCGCGGCGCCCGCCGGGCTGGCGGGACCGGTGGTGCCCTGTGCGGACGCCATGCCGGGAAACGTAAGTGCGGTGGTGAGCAAGAGCAGCCCAACCAACTGCTTGCCAGTGGTCATGACGAAAGACCCCCTCATTTTAAGGCCTGTGATTTGAATGGGCTGCGGCCCAAGTGCAGAAGGGAGGCGCCCGCCACGCGAGCGCCTCCCTCCGTTTCACGCCTGCTCAGTTATAAACCGGCAGGGACTTACAGGAGACGCCGCTGCCGAAGGACACGGTCGTGCTGTCGCAGGTCCAGCCGCGGGTCCACGCCAGGTCGCTGCCAGCCGGCCGTGCCACTGCGCCGATGTAGGCCGTGGCATCGAAGAAGCTGGACAGCGTCGTCGCATTATAGATCGGCGTGAAGTTCATTTCCTTGTCGCCGTTCAGATACTTGGTCGCCAGCGTCGTGGTGGTGAACACGTTGGCGCTGCCGTTGCCGTTGGCGACCGCCGTGTTGGTCGCGGCATTGGCCACGCAGGCCAGCTCAAGCGAGAAGAACTTGAGGATCGAACCGCGGCCGCCGCCCACATGGCCCGCATCGTTGATGCAGAACTGCGAGGAAGCCGGCTGGTAGATCACGCCGTTGGCAAGGGTGATGTCACCCGCACCGCGCGCGTTGATCGTGTTGGCGCCGCTGGCCGCCCAGAAGGTGAAGTTGGAGATCTGGGTCAGCGTGCGTGGCAGAGCGTCGGGGATGGTCGTGCCCGAACCCTTGTCGTCCGCCGGGGAGTCGTTCTCGAGCACCCGGTCGCCGACATTGGCGCGCTGCACGGCCAGGGCATACTGCAGGTTCAGCTGCGCGCCGCTGTCCACGTCGAAGGAGTCATCCTCGGCGCCGACCACGACGAAGTGCTTCACCTGCGGATGGCCGCCGAAGAACTCCACGCCGTCATCCGAGCTGTTGTAGGACTGGACGTGGTCGATGGTGGTGCCGCTGCCGATGCCGCCCAGCGTGAGCGACTGAAGTTCGCCGCCCAGGTCCAGCGTGAAGCCGGAGTAACGGATCTGGACATACTGCACGCTGCCCGAGCTGTCGGTCGGCGTGTTGCCGCCGAAGAACGGGATGTCGTTGGCAATGCCTTCCACGCGCATTTCGCACTTGGTCTGGTCGCTCTGGTTGATGCCGCCGGCGAAGCAGTCCGCCACCGGCGCGCGGCCGAGCATGACCACGCCGCCCCACAGGGCGCTGGTATCATCCTGCGCGGTGCCGAGAATGTCGCTCTGCGCGGTGAAGATGATCGGGCGTGCGGCAGTGCCGTTGGCCAGCAGCTTGCTGCCGCGATTGACGATCATGTAGGAGCCGCCGCCGACGCCTTCGGCGCCATAGAGGATCGCGCCGGGTTCGATGGTGAGGTTCACATTCGTGCCGGTGACGCCATCGGTGGCATCGGCGGTCGCGCCATCGTCCACGCCCACGTTCACGCGGCCGTTCATGCGGTACACCACGCCTGCGACATAGGGCAGCGTGGCATCGGCGGTGAAGGTCGAGGGCAACGTGCAGACGCGATAGTCACCCTTGGGGCTCGTGATCGTGCCGTCATCGACCAGCGCGTTGGTGCCGATCGTCGGGCAGCCGGCCGCCGGCGTAACCGTGCCCGTGCCGCCCGTGGGGGTGGGTGTCGGCGTGGGGGTCGGCGCGGGGTTTTCGATGATGATGTCGCCGCCGGTGCCGGGCGAGGCGAGTTCTTCCGGGCCGCAGGCGGCGAGCGCCAGGACACTGCAGCCAAGGATAAGCGAGCGAGAAAGGTGAGTCACAGCGAGCGGTCCCCTCAAAAACCGAGAATCAGGAATGCGAAATCGTTGATCGCAAGTCGCTCGCTAGGACCGCGACGTGACAGTTTCTTTGCACGGCCAAGGATTTCCGCTGCGCGGCAAGACGGCAGCCGCTCTGCTTCGCAGTTTTCCGGCGCGGCTTCGCCATTCGTTGCACTTTTATGACAATATTACATTTTCATTGCAGCACGCCTGCACGGGGCGCATTCTCCTGTCAGATACGAATAGAAGAGGGAGATTGCAGATGTCCGTCACCATGACCGCGGCGCTCCTCGTCGCACAGGCCATGACCGTTTCGCCGGCTTTCGAAACCGCCCAGCTGGAACAGAAAGACGCCGCCTATGAACAGGTGGCCGCGGGCGATGCGCGCGCTGCCATCGCGCAATTGCAGGCTGAGCTGCGGAGCGAGCCCGAAGACCCCGCCCTGCTTATCAATCTCGGCACCGCCTATCGCCAGACCGGCGACCTGGAGCGGGCGGCCGGCGCCTATCGCGCGGCAATCGACAGCCGCACGCGCTACAAGCTGGAACTGGCCGACGGCCGCTGGGTGGATTCGCGCCACGCCGCACGGCAGGCGCTCAGCCAGCTGGAGGCCGGCGGCACCATCGCCCTGCGCTGACCCTCTTTTCCGCGCGCGCCCATGATGCCGCGCGGACACACCCAGACGGGCAAATACACGCCTCGGGCAGCTCAGGCCGCCCGGGGCGTGCTGCTTATCGGGCGACTGTCACGCCGATGTCATTTACGGTAAGCAAAGCCAAGGGCTTGGAGGGTCGGATGATTCTAATTGCCACGAGAGCCGCGATCGCGCTGGCGCTGGCCACGCTTGGCGTGGTTCCGGCCTATGCCGACGTGCTCGAAGTGAGCGGCGGGGAAGCCCGCTGGGTCGCCGGGCCGGGCGCAAGCGATGCACTCGGCGTGGCCGAGGCTGCCATCCCCCAATCCGCGCCGCTGGCTGAAGTTCCCGCCGAAGTGGCGCTCACTGCCGATTATGCCGCTGCCCGGCCGGCCAGCGCCGCGGCACCGATCCCCGCCGCCTATTCCGCCAAGGTCGCGGAGGTTGCCACCCGCTTCGATCTCAGCCCCGCGCTGATCGAGGCGCTGGTGTGGCAGGAAAGCCGCTGGCGCGAGGGCGCCCGCTCTTCAGCCGGCGCGCGCGGGCTTGCCCAGCTGATGCCCGGCACCGCCCGCTACCTGGGCGTGAATCCCGACGATCCCTTCGCCAATCTGGAAGGCGGCGCCCGCTATCTGCGCGAACAGATCGACCGCTTCGACGGCGATCTGGAGAAGGCGCTGGCCGCCTATAACGCCGGCCCCGGCCGGGTGATCACCGCCGGCGGCGTCCCCGCGATCCGCGAAACCCGCCAATATGTTTCGGCCATCATGGGCCGCTTGTCCGACCAATCCCGGAGTTCCGAGTAAATGCGTTCGCTTTCCCGCCTTGCCGCCGCCACGCTGGCGCTGCTGTTCCCCTCCGCCGCCTTCGCACAGGGCGTCGATCCCGCCGGCTCCGGCCCGATCGTGGCCGCGCTGGGCTGGATGCAGGGCACGCTGCTGGGCAATGTCGCCACCGCCGTGGCGGTGATGGCCGTGGCCGCCGTGGGCTTCATGATGCTGACCGGGCGGATGAACTGGCGCTTCGGCGCAACCGTCATCATCGGCTGCTTCATCCTGTTCGGTGCCGCCTCGATCGTTTCGGGCATCCAGTCCGCCGCGGCGGTGGGCTGAGGCCATGGAGCTGGTCCGCCACCCCGTGCACCGCGCGCTCACCCGCCCGCAGATGTTCGCCGGGGTGACGTTCAACTATTTCATCATCAACGGGCTGGTGACCACGGAGATGTTCCTGATCTTCAAGAGCCTGTGGATCATCCCCATCCCGTTTGTGATGCATGCGGTGGGCTATTTCGCCTGCCTGCGCGAACCGCGCATTTTCGACCTGTGGATCACCAAGGTCAGCAAGTGCCCGCGGGTGAGGAATTTCCGGCGGTGGGGCTGCAACAGCTACACCGCCTGAGCTGAACCGCCGCCTGGCGGCAGGGAGCATGACATGAAGACCAAGTGGCTCGGAGCCGCCGCATGGAGCGCGAAGGAAGCGCATGCCGGCGATCGCCTGCCCTATGCGCGGCTGGTCGATCAGCACACGCTGATGCTGCGCGACGGCTCGCTGATGAGCTCGCTGCAAGTGCCGGGCCTGCTGTTCGAGACGGAGGATACCGACGCGCTGAATGCCCATGCTGCCACGCGCGAAGTGATGCTGCGCTCCAACCTCGATGCGCGCTTCGTCATGTATCATCACGTGATCCGCCGCCGCGTGGCGGTGGAGCTTCCGGCGCAGTTCGACGATCCCCTGGCCGCGCATATCGACCGCCGCTGGCGCGAGAAGCTGTCCAGCGGATCGCTGTTCGTGAACGATCAGTTCGTCACGCTGGTGCGCCGCACCGCGCGCGGCAAGGCGGGCATGGCGGAACGGATGGGCAAGCTCGTCCGCCGGCGCGGGGCGGAAGGGCCGGATGCGGACCCGAAGGATCTGCGCACGCTGCGCGCCGCGGTCCAGGCGCTCGCCGCCTCGCTCGGCCAGTATGGCGCGCAGATGCTGGGCGATTACAACGGCACCAGCGGGCATGTGAACAACGAGCTGCTGGAGCTGCTGAGCGCACTCTACAATGGCGAGATGCGCCCCGTCCGCCGGCCGGAAGACGATGCCGATATCGGCCGCATGCTGCCCTATCGCCGCGCCAGCTTCGGGCTGGATGCGATGGAGCTGCGCGGCGCCGCGGCGCCCGATTTCGCCGCGATGCTGAGCCTGAAGGACTATCCGGACGCGACCTCGCCCGGCCTGCTGGATGCGATGCTGCGCCTGCCCTTCGAAATGGTGGTGAGCGAAAGCTTCGCCCCGCAGGAACGGCAGACCGCGCGCGAACGGATCGACCTCGCCCTGCGCCGCCTGCGTTCCGCCGATGAAGAGGCCATGGCCGAGCGGGCGGACATGCTCGCCGCGCGCGACGGGCTGGGCAGCGGGGCAGTGGCCTTCGGCGATCACCACCTCACCGTATTGGTGCGCGAACGCGATCTGGCCCGGCTGGACGATGCGACCGCGGCGGTCGGCGCCACGCTGGCCGACACCGGCGCGATCGCCGTGCGCGAGGATACCAATCTGGAGCCCGCCTTCTGGGGCCAGTTCCCGGGCAATGAGGGCTATCTGGTCCGCCGGGCGATGATCTCCACCGCCAATATGGCCGGCTTCGGCAGCCTGCACGGCTTCGCGCTGGGCCAGGCGGAGGGCAATCACTGGGGCGATGCGGTGACCCTGCTGGAAACCACCAGCGCCACGCCCTTCTTCTTCAATTTCCACCACGGCGACCTGGGCAATTTCTCGGTCATCGGCCCCTCGGGCTCGGGCAAGACGGTGGTGATGAACTTCCTCGCCGCGCAGGCACAGAAGTTCAGCCCGCGCACGATCCTGTTCGACAAGGATCGCGGGGCGGAGCTGTTCATTCGCGGCATCGGCGGCAGTTATGACCGGATCCGCGCGGGCGAGCCGACCGGCTTCAACCCGCTGGCGCTGCCCGATACCCCCGGCAACCGTGCCTTCCTGCGCGAATGGCTGGGCGTGCTGCTGAAGGCGGAAGGGCCGGAGGAACTGGCGACGATCGCCGGGGCGGTAGACGCCGCCTATGGCAATGATTCCTCGCTGCGCCGGCTGCGCTATTTCCGCGAGCTGGTTTCCGGCGCACGGCGCCCGCAACCGGGTGACCTCGCCGATCGGCTTTCCCCGTGGATCGAGGATGGCGAGCATGGCTGGCTGTTCGACAACGCGACCGACCGGCTCGACCTGTCGACCCGGGTGATGGGCTTCGACATGACGGCGCTGCTGGAAAACGCGCGCCTGCGCACCCCCACCATGATGTATCTGTTCCACCGCATCGACGAGCGGCTGGACGGCGACCCCACCATGATCCTGATCGACGAGGGGTGGAAGGCGCTGGATGACGAGGTATTTGCCGCCCGCATCCGCGACTGGCTGAAGACGCTGCGCAAGCGCAACGCGCTGGTCGGCTTCGCCACGCAATCGGCGCGCGATGCGCTGGAAAGCCGCATCTCCACCGCGCTGGTGGAACAGACGGCCACAATGATCTTCATGCCCAATGCCCGCGCCCGGCCGGAGGATTATTGCGAAGGCTTTGGCCTCACCGAGCATGAGTTTGCCCTGATCCGCAGCCTGCCGGCGCACAGCCGCTGCTTCCTGGTGCGCCAGCCCGATGCCAGTGTGGTGGTGCGGCTGGACCTGTCCAACGCACCCGAGGTGCTGACCATCCTGTCCGGCCGCGAAAGCGCGGTGCGGCGGCTGGACCTGCTGCGCGAGGCCGTCGGCGATGCGCCATCCGAATGGTATCCCGCCCTCACCGGCCGTGCCTGGCCGGGCCAGCGCACCGATGACGGCGCCGATGGCGATTTCGCTGCCTGGGAGGCAGCGGAATGAACGCCGCCATGTGCGATCGCGCGCTGGAAGGCGTGGGCGCGGGCGTGGCCGCCAGCCTGAAGGCGGTGGACTGTGCCGCCACGGCCACGGCGCAGGCCGCATTCGGCCGCCTGTTCGGCACCGAAGGCGCGCTGATGCCGGCGCTGACCATCCTGCTGACGATCTTCATCGCCTTCTTCGGCTTCCTGCTGATCACCGGGCGCAGCCGGATCGGCATCGCCACGCTGACGCCGCGCATGGTCACGCTGGGCCTGGTGGTGACCTTCGCCACCAGCTGGGCCGCCTATCAAAGCGTGTTCTGGAACCTGGCGGGCGGCGCGCCCGACTACATCGCCTCCATCCTCATGGGCTCCGACGGTTCGGCGACGGACATCTTCGCCCAGAAGATCGACGTGGTGTTCGCCGCGCTGATCAACGCCTCCGGCCCTGAAGCAATGCAGCAGGGCGCGGCCTCCACCTTTTCGCCCCCCGGCCTGTTGTGGATGGGCGGTACGCTGCTGCTGCTCGGCACGGTGGGTCTGCTGGCGGTGTGCAAGATCGCACTGGCGGTGCTGCTCGCGCTTGGCCCGATATTCGTGGTGATGGCGCTGTTCGCCGGGACGCGCGGCCTGTTCGTGGGCTGGCTCAAGGGCGTGGTGATGCTGGCGATAACCCCCCTCTTCGCCGTGCTGGGCGGGTCGCTGATGCTGGAACTGACCGTGCCGGTGCTGGGCGCGATCGCCGTGGTGCCGGGCAAGATCGACCCGCGCGCCGCGATGGCCTTCTTCATGATCGGCGCGGTCCATGCCGCGCTGATGGTCATGGTGCTCAAGGTCGCAGGCACGATGGTTGCGGGGTGGAGCGTCTTCGGCCTCGCCGGCTCCGCCGCGGATAGCGCGGACGGCCGCGCTTCCGCCGCGCCGCGGCCGCCTGCCCCGGCGATCGCCCCGCTTGCCCCCCGGGCGGAGCAGCCGCGCAGCGGTGCCGCCGCAGCCGCTTCGCGCCAGATCCGCGTGACCGCAAGCGGCATGCCCATGGCCGCCAACGACAGCGGCCCCGTCGGCAGCACCCGCCGCGAAACCACCATCCTGGCAGGCTCCGGGCCTGCCGCGCCCGGCGCAGCCGGTGCCGGCCCTGCGCGCGCGCGCGGCATCGGCAGCCGTTTCCGCGCCGCCCCCGCACGTTCCACGGAGAAGTTCAAATGATCCGCGCCCTGCTTCCCGCAGCGCTCCTCGCCTCCGCCGCGCTGGCGGCCCCCGCCGGTGCCAGCGATCCGCGCCTGGTGGACCGGCTCTACGATCCGGATCAGGTGGTGACGATCCACGGCAAGGCGAATGTCCAGGCCACGATCCAGTTCGGCGAGGACGAAACGATCGAGAATGTCGCCATCGGCGATTCGCAGAAATGGCAGGTGACGCCCAACAAGCGCGCCAATCTGCTGTTCGTGAAGCCGCTGGCGGAGCGGGCGGCCACCAATATGACGGTGGTCACCAGCAAGCACACCTATCTGTTCGATCTGGTGGCGAGCCCGGCCAATCGCAATCCGCTCTATGTCCTCGCCTTCAGCTATCCCAAGGAGCTGGAAGAGGTGCAGGAGGCCGACGCCGAGCCGGTGGCCTCGCCCGTGCCTGGGGAGGCGGCCAATCCGGTCGAAGTGGCCGCCGCCACCGATCCCTATGCCGTGGTGGACCCGGCCGAGCTGAACTTCGCCTGGGGATCCAAGGGCGATGCCAAGCTGCTGCCGGTGCGCATCTATGACGATGGCGACGCCACCTTCATGACCTGGCCGCGCGACACGCCGCTGCCGGCGATCCTGGTGCTGAATGCGGCGGGCGACGAAGGCCCGGTGAATTATGCCGTGCGCGGCGATACCATCGTCGTGGACGGCGTGCCGCGCCAGTTCGTGCTGCGTTCGGGCGGCGATGTCGCCACGCTGACCAATGAAGGCCCTGTGCGCAAGGCGCCGCAGGGCGACCAATCGGCCCTGGCCCAGGCGGGCCCGGACAAGCGAAGGTAATCCGATGAAACTTGCCATGCGTCTTCCGGAAAAGACCCGCCGCCAGGGCGAGGATCGCGACCCGCGCGAGGAAGCCAGCGCCGAGGTGATCGACCTCGCCAGCCGCACCGCCTATCCGGCGGTGGCGACCCGCAAGGGCAGTTCCGATGCGGTGGGCCTCGCGCTCGGCATCGGCTTCGTCGCCGTGCTCGGCGCCGCGACGCTGTGGGGCCTCAATGCCTCGCGCACCGCGGATAGCGAACAGGCGGCACCTGCCGCTACGCAGCCCGCGCCCGCCTATGTCCCCAGCCCCGCGCAATCGGGCGAGGAAAACCTGCCGCTGGCCAATGCCGTGCCCGGCGCGCGCACCGATCCCGCGCCCACGCCGGTGCTGTCCACCGCGCCCGGCGTGCAGAGCGCACCGGCGGATAATCCCTATGCGTCCCCGGCCATGGTGTTCGACCAGAGCACCGCGGCCATGCCGCAAACCGCCGTGGCGCCGGAGGCGGCCGTGCCTGCCCAACCGGGCTCGGCACCCGCCGGGGCCGGCGGCGCGGGCGATTTCGCCGCGCGCATCGGCGGCGTGGGCGGCGCCCCGGCCGTGGCCCGCAGCGACATCAATCCCGCCACCACCGTCGCCACCGGCACGATGATTCCGGCGGTGCTGGAAACCGCGATCAACACCGATGTGCCCGGCTATGTCCGCGCCGTCGTCAGCCAGGACGTGCGCAGCTTCGACGGCCGCCGCGTGCTGGTGCCGCGGTCCAGCCGCCTGATCGGCCAGTACCAGAGCGGGCTGCAGGCCGGGCAGAAGCGCGCCTATGTGATCTGGACCCGGCTGATCCGGCCCGATGGCGTTTCCGTCTCGCTCGCTTCGCCGGGAACGGCCTTCGACGGGTCGGGCGGCCTGCCGGGCAAGGTGGATTCGCATTTCTTCCAGCGCTTCGGCTCCGCCATGCTGCTTTCGGTGATCGACGGGCTGACGGCGGTCGCCAGCGGCGGCACCTCCGTGGTGCTGGGCGGCGGACAGAGCGCCGCCTCCACCGCGCTGCAGCAGAACGGCCAGATCAGCCCGACCATACGCGTGCGCCCCGGCGAACCGATCCGCGTGGTGACCGCGCGTGATCTGGACTTCAGCCAGGCCCCGCGCCTCTGAGGCCCTGATGAGCGCCGAAATCCACCAGCTGGCCGCCATGGGCGAGGATCAGCCGAGCGTGCCCCGCGCCGCCAGCGGCAGCGTGTATCTCGACGCCTATCTCGCCCCGTTCCGCGAATGGCTGGAGCGGGACACGGTGACCGAGATCATGGTCAACCGCCCCGGCGAACTGTGGGTGGAAGACGCGGCGCAACCGGGAATGCAGCGGATCGAGGATCCCGGCATCGACGACAAGCTGGTGCAGCGCCTGGCAGAACAGGTGGCGCGGGTGAGCCATCAGGGCATCAACCGCGAACATCCGCTGCTGGGCGCCACCCTGCCCGATGGCGCGCGCGTGCAGTTCTGCGGCCCGCCCGCCACGCGCAAGCACTGGGCCATGGCGATCCGCCGCCACCGCCGGCTGGACCTGCCGCTGGATGCCTATGATTCCGGCCCGCTTCACACCGCGGTCGAGCCCGAGATGCCCGATCCGGTCGAGCAGCCCATCGCCTTCCTCCGCGCCGCCATCGCCGCGCGCAAGACGATCCTGATCTCCGGCGGCACCTCCACGGGCAAGACCACTTTCCTCAACGCCATGCTGGGTGAAATCCCGGTGCAGGAACGGGTGGTGCTGGTGGAAGACACGCCGGAACTGCGCCTGCCCGGCGCCAATGGCGTGGGGCTTGTCGCGGTGAAGGGCGAATTGGGCGAAGCGAAGGTGACGGCCAACGAACTGCTGCAATCCGCGCTGCGCCTGCGGCCGGACCGCATCGTGCTGGGCGAATTGCGCGGCGCCGAAAGCGTCAGCTTCCTGCGCGCGATCAACACCGGCCATCCGGGCAGCTTTTCCACCATCCACGCCAATTCGCTGCGCGGGGCGCTGGAACAGCTTTCGCTGATGGTGATGCAGACCGGGATCGGCCTCAGCCGCAGCGACACCATCGCCTATGCCGCATCGGTGATCGACGTGATCGTCCAGCTCGATCGCACATCGGGCAAGCGTGGCATCAGCACGATAGCGCGCAGCAGCGACCTTCTTTGATTCGCGGCCTTGCAAGCATGGGCCAAACGGCTAACGGAGGCGGCACTGGCCCCACGGCAGAGAGTTGAATGGACGCGATGAGCAGCGCCGCGCCCGATGTTCCGCCCGCCCCGCCCCGGCTCACCGCGCCGGAGGACCGCTATTTCAATCGCGAACTGAGCTGGCTTTCGTTCAACCGCCGCGTGCTGGCGGAAGCCTGCAACACTGCTTACCCGCTGCTGGAGCGGCTGCGCTTCCTGTCGATCTCGGGCAGCAATCTCGACGAGTTCGTGATGATCCGCGTGGCCGGCCTCGCCGGGCAAGTGCGCAGCGGCGTGGGGCAGACCTCGATCGACGGCAAGACGCCGAGCCAGCAACTGGCGGCGATCCACACCAAGGTGCGCGAGCTGGAGCGGGTGCAGCAGGAAACGCTGCGCGAGCTGGAGCCACTGCTGATCGCCCAGGGTATCCATCTGGCGGGGGAGGCGCGGATCGACGCCGCGGCCGAACGCTGGCTGAAGACCTATTTCCTGCAGGAGATCATGCCGGTCCTGACCCCGCAGGCGATCGACCCGGCACACCCGTTTCCCTTCGTGAACAACCAGGGGATCGGCGCGCTGTTCAACCTGCGGCGCAAGGAAGACAACAACCATCTGGTGGAGATGGTGCTGATCCCGGGCATGCTGCCGCGCTTCGTGCGCATTCCGGGCGAGGAGGCGACCTATATCGCGGTGGAGCGGCTGGTGTGCCGCTTCGCCCATCTGATGTTCCCCGGCTTCGAAGTGATGGGCGACGGCGTGTTCCGGGTGCTGCGCGACAGCGACATCGAAGTGGAGGAAGAGGCAGAGGATCTGGTCCGCTATTTCCGCACCGCGATCCAGCGGCGGCGGCGCGGCAAGGTGATCCTGCTGGAGATCGATCGCGATTTCGATGCCGAAGCGGAAGCACTGCTGCGCGAGCAGCTGGTGCTGGACGATGCGATGGTGACCAAGACCGAAGGGATGATCGGCATCAGCGGCCTTTCCGCCGTGGTGGACGAGGATCGGCCGGACCTGAAGTTCGCTCCCTATTCCCCCCGCTATCCGGAGCGGGTGCTGGAGCATGACGGGGATTGCTTCGCCGCCATCCGCGAGAAGGACATCATCATCCACCACCCCTACGAGAGTTTCGAGGTGGTGGTGGATTTCCTGCGGCAGGCGGCGGCCGACCCCGCCGTGATCGCCATCAAGCAGACGCTCTATCGCGCGGGCAACCAGTCGCCGGTGATCGCCGCGCTCATCGCCGCGGCCGAAGCGGGCAAGTCCGTGACGGCGGTGGTGGAGCTGAAGGCCCGCTTCGACGAGGAGCAGAACCTCAAATGGGCCAGCGAGCTGGAACGCGCCGGCGTGCAGGTGATCTATGGCTTCGTGGATTGGAAGACCCACGCCAAGGTCTCCATGGTCGTGCGGCGGGAGGATGACGGCTATCGCACCTATTGCCACTTCGGCACCGGCAATTATCACCCTGTGACGGCCAAGATTTACACCGATCTCAGCTATTTCACTGCCGATCCGAAGCTGGGCCGCGACGCATCGCGGCTGTTCAACTTCGTGACCGGCTATGTCGAGCCGCAGGAGACGGAGGCGATGGCCATCTCGCCGCTGAACCTGCGCGAAACGCTTTACGAACTGATCGACCACGAGACTGCCAATGCGCGCGAAGGGCGCCCGGCGGCTATCTGGGCCAAGCTCAATTCGATTACCGAGAAAGGCATCATCGACCGGCTCTACGAAGCGAGCCAAGCCGGTGTGCAGATCGTGCTGGTTGTCCGGGGCATCTGCTGCCTGCGCCCCGGCGTGCCCGGCCTTTCCGAAGGCATCACGGTCAAATCCATCATCGGCCGCTTCCTGGAACACAGCCGCATCTGGGCCTTTGCCAATGGCTACAACCTGCCCAGCGGCCGGGCGAAGGTCTTTATCTCCAGCGCCGATGCGATGAGCCGCAATCTCAGCCGCCGGGTGGAAGCGCTGGTGCCGATCCGCAACGCCACCGTGCAGGATCAGGTGCTGGAGCAAGTGCTGCTGGCCAATCTGCTGGATACCGAGCAAAGCTGGCTGCTCGACGGCGAGGACGGCGAATACGAACGGGTGGAGAGCGACGGCGAAGGCTTCAATCTCCACGAATATTTCATGACCAACCCCTCGCTCTCCGGTCGCGGGGGAGCGCTCAAGGAAAGTCGCGTGCCAAAGCTTACCCTGCGCAAGGGCGCAGTATGATTGCAAAGTCTGGAGCCCGCCGGTTGCAACCGGCCGGTGACCGGCCCGATCGCGCGGTGATCGACATCGGGTCCAACACGGTGCGCCTGGTGATCTATTCCGGGTCCAGCCGCGCCCCCGATGTGTGGCTGAACGAGAAGGTCAGCGCCCGGCTGGGGCGCGATCTGGCAGCGACCGGGCAAATGCCCGAAAAGGCGATGCAGCTCGCCCTTTCGGCGCTCGGCCGCTACGCCACTATCGTTGCCGACATGGGAATCGAACGGGTGCAGACCGTCGCCACGGCGGCGGTGCGCGATGCATCCAACGGGGCCGAATTCCTCGACGCCGTGCGCGCGCTCGGCCTCGATCCGCGCCTGCTTTCGGGGGAAGAGGAAGCGCGGGCCGCGGCCTTCGGTGTGATCGGCGCCTTCCCCGGCGCGCAGGGCACGGTGGCCGATCTCGGCGGCGGAAGCCTGGAACTGGTGCAGATCCAGAACGGCGATTGCCAGGCGGGCGTAAGCCTGCCGCTCGGCACCCTGCGCCTGCCCGCTCTCCGCGAACAGGGACCAGCGGCGTTCCGCGCCGCTGTGGAAGGCGAAATGGCCCGGGCCGGCTGGGCGGCGGAGCATCCGGGGCCGCTCTACATGGTCGGCGGCACATGGCGGGCGCTCGCAGCCTACGCCATGGAGAAGGGCGATTTTCCGCTTACCGACCCGCATAGCCTTCACCTCGATTGCGAAGCGGCGGATCGCCTCGCCAAGAAGGTCGCGCGGATGGAACCGGCGGCGCTGTCGCCGGTCCCGGGCATCTCCTCCTCTCGCGCCGCGGGCCTGCCCGATGCGGCGTCGATGCTGCGCATCATGCTGGCCGAACTGCGGCCCGATGGCGTGGTGTTTTCCAGCTGGGGCTTGCGCGAAGGGCTGCTGTTCCTGGAATTGCCCAACGCGGCGCGGAGCCAGGATCCGCTGACCGCGGCGATGAGCCACTTCACCATTCCCCGCGGCGGGTCGGCCGCACTGGCAACGCTGGTGGCCGCCTGGACGGCGGGCGCGGTGGGCAGCACCGGCAGCGGCGGCGAACGCCTGCGGCTGGCCGCGACCATGCTCTCGCTCGCCGCCGCGCGGATCGAACCGAACCTGCGCCTCGCCACGGCCTATGCCTGGGCCATGGACAAGCGGTGGCTGGGCATCGGCTTTGCCGAACGCGCGCGGATCGCCGCCGCAGTGCGCGCCGCCTGCGGCAAGCCCGGCATACCGCCCGAACTTCTGAAGCTGGCCGAAGAGCCGCTGCTGCGCGAAGCCGTGGGCTGGGGCCTCGCCATCCGGCTGTGCCGCCGGCTGGGTGGCGGCTCGCGCGTATCGGTACTCACCAGCCGCCTGCAGCGGCGGGACGGCACGCTGGTGCTGTGGATCGACGAAAGCCGTCGGCAACTCGCCACCGATAGCGTCGCCGGTGATCTCAAGGCGCTGGCCCAGTGGCTGGGGCTGGAGCACGAGATGCGGATTGGCGAACCGGTGGATTTCGTTAGCGCAAACTGATCCAGGTTTTTTGACAGTTTTGTGACGGCGACTAAGGCTTCTTGCCTCGCCAGCGCAGAGGGCAGACTCCCGGCTTCGATTTTTCGAAGCCCGAGGGAGACGCATGGCAGTGGCAGGAGAACGACAGGACAGGGCACCAGCGGGTGGAAAGACCCCGCGGCCGGCGAAGGACAGGCAGGATCGGAATGCGGCGGAGATTGCCCGCGCGATCCTGGCACGCGAATTGCGGCCACGCGTGGCCGATATCCGCTGTCTGGCCGAAGCGGTGCTTGCGCAGCAGGAAGGCTTGCGGCAAGCCCCCGTCCAACCGGAAGAGGTAGAGCCGACAAAAGCCAGACCGAACAAAGCCAAGCCAGCGAACGATAAGAAGGCTGACAAGCCCGACGCTGCCGCCAAGAAGAAGAAAAAGAAGCGCGGTGGCAAGAAGCGCAAGCTGGCCAAGATTCCCGGGCAGACATCCAAAAAATAGCTCGGGTCCTTCCGGGTCGCCGGAAGCAACTGTACCGCCGCAGGTCCGCCCCCCGGGCCTGCGGCGGCTTTCGTGGAGAAGCTGCCCGCCGGCCGGAACCGCCGCCGCGCGCAGCCATTCCGTCAGCGTGGCGAATGCGGAATGGATCATGCTGGTGGCGGGCCTCGCCATGCTGTTTCTCCTGGGGGCCTGGCACATGGCCGGGATCCACTTGATCCGGCGGGTGCGCCCGGTGTCCGACAGCCGCCCCTATCTGGCGGTGATGGTGGCGTTCTGGGGTCTGGTCCTCCTTCACTTCAGCGAAATCGTGCTCGGCGCAGGCGCCTATGCCCTCGCCCTGTCCTTCCCCGACACCGGCTCCATCAGCCATGTCGGCGGCAGCCGGGCGGCGGGGCTGCTCTATTTCTCCGGCATCAACTTCGCCACGCTGGGCTTCACCGGGCAGGATGCCCGCGGGCCGGTGCGGCTGCTGGTGATGCTGCAGGCGCTGGGCGGCTTCATGCTGATCACCTGGTCCGCCACGCTGGTCTATTCGATCTGGGGCGACGAATTCCGGAAGGGTAACGACTAGGCCTGCCGCGCCGCCCGCCGGGCGAAGCCGGACACCAGCCGTTCGATTTCCCGCTCCCCCGATCCGATGCTGAGCGTGGGGGAGAGGTGATTGTGCCCCGCCAGCAGGTGCATTTCGGGATAGGCGGCATGGGCCAGCCCCCAATTGCCCACCAGCTGCGCCGCCTGCGTCTGGAAATCCTGCGGATCGAGTTCCGAGATGGTGAAGCACAACGGCACATCCGCGTTCAGCAGCCCGGCCATGCAGGAAGCGGCGCCCCACGCCTTGCGATCTTCCCCGTAATAGGCGGAATTGAAATTGTTGGGCCGGCAGGTGAGCGTGTCATAGATGCCCGACATCATCATCGCCCCGGCGATGCCGCCGCCCGGCACCACATGGAAGCGCGCATGGGCGACATAGCCCGCCACATGCGCCGCGCCGGCCGACTGGCCCACCAGCACGATCCGCTGCGGGTCGCCGCCATGCTCGGCCGCATGATCGCGCAGCCAGCCCACCGCCATGGCCACATCTTCCGGGCCGGAGGGGAAGCGGTGCGCGGGGGCGAGGCGATAGGTCATGGTCACGCCCAGCATCCCCCGCCGGGCGGCGAGATCGCCGACATTGGAATAGAAGGGGCTGCCCTCCGTATGCTTGTCCCCCATCACGAAGCCGCCGCCGTGCAGGAACAGCAGCACCGGCGCGCCGCTGAGGCCGTCCTGCCGGAACAGGTCCAGCCGGTTGCGCGGATCGGGGCCATAGGCGTGATCGCGCGTCACCCGCGTGGCCGGGTCCATCCCGTGATTGAGCCCGGCAAAGATCTCGTGGGTTCCGCTGAGCATCTGGGGCGTCAATTCGCGCCCCAGCGCCGCCAGCTTCGCGCGCAGTTCGGCATTCATGCGACCTCTCCTGTCATTGTTCTTGGGCTTCTCGCCACTCGGTTCGTCGCAGCTGCAGCACGCTTGGAACGCCGTGGAACAGGGTTATTTGGCAGAAAACCGGGCTGTGCCGCGCAGGCCGCCGCAGCGGGGCAGAAGAGGGGAGGAAAGGCGCACGCATCCGCCCGAACTGCCCGGCGAATGGCCCCGTAGGAAAGCACACGCACCATCGTCGCGCAATGCGACCACAGGCGATCCTGCCCCGCCCGTGCGGAGGCTGCTGCTGCCATATCCTCTCCCTTCTTTTGGCCGGCCAGCGCCAAGCCCTGGGGAGCAGGAGAAAATCACGCCCGCGCCCGCAGCGCAAGCGGCAGACGCTCAGAAGCCGTAGCGGAAGCCGCCCCAGACGGTGAGGGGCGTGCCCAGGTCCATCGATCCGCCCTGGTTGCGGGTGACGATTTCCTCGTCGAACAGATTTTCCACCCGGCCCACGAAGCTGACGCCGCGCGCCAGCGGCACCTGGGCGAAGAGATCGACCGTAGTGGCCGCGGGCAGCACATCGGTTTCCTGATCGTCCTCATACTGACGGCCGACATGGCGCAACGTGGCGGCAAGATTCCAGCCCTCGCGCGGGTGCCAGCCCAGCGTGGCGCTGGCCGCCCATTTCGGCGTCTGCGAGGGGCGGAAGCCGTCGAGATCGGCCGCCAGACCCGTGCCGCTCATCGTCGCGTCGGTATAGGCCAGCGTGCCGTCGAAGCTCACCTGCCCCAATTCCAGCTGGCCGCCCAGTTCCACGCCCTGCGCATCGATCGCGTCGATATTGCGGCGCTGGCGCAGGTTCGGCTCCAGCGTCACATTGGTGATGGCGTCCTTCACCTTGTTGTCGAAGGCGGTGAGCGAAAGGCTGGCGCCTTCCATCGGCCGCCAGTCCACTCCGGCCTCGAAGCCTTCCAGCCGCTCGTTCTCCAGCGCGGCATTGGCCTCTGTCGTGACCGGGAACACCACGAAGGGGCGGTACAGCTCGTTCAGCGTCGGCAGCCGCAGGCCGCTGTAGGCGGCGGCGCGCAGGCGCAGCGCATCGGTCGCGTCAAAGGCCACGCCCGCGCGATAGGACACCTCCCAATCGGCGCGGTCGGGATAGATCTCGTCCGCCACGAGGGCACCCGTGCTGCCGCTATAGGCGCGGTAATAGCCATCCATGATGCGATAGCGGTCGGCCCGCAGGCCGCCGGTCAGCACCAGCCGGCCGATCGTCCAGTCATCTTCCACGAACAGGCCGAGATCGGTGTTCACCCCGCCGGCGAAGCGCTCTTCCGTCCGCAGCCCGCTGAAGGCGGACAGGGCATCTTCTTTCAGATCGCCTTCGGCACGGCGGAAATCGGCACCCAGCCGCAGGACATGATCCGGCCCGACCGGCGGGCGCACTTCCAGCTTGCCGCCCTGCCCCGAAGCGGGCGTGTCCTTCTGGTCCAGCACCGGCGTGAACTGGCTGGAAGAGATCACGATATTGCTGAAATTGCGCCATTGCGCATAGGCCACGGCATCCACCTGCCACGGCCCGCGGCTGACCAGCCGGGCGCTGACATCCTGCCCGGTGATGCCGCTGTCCGCCCCATCGAAGCGCAGCGTGCGATTGTCTTCGAAGGCAAGGCCGCGCAGCTGCAGCTCCAGACTGTCGCCCAGCGGCTGCACCAGCCGGCCGCTGGCGGACCAGCTATCATAGCGCGCACGAGCGGTGGCGGGCACGCGCTGATTGTCCGGCGTGGTGTAGAAGCCCTGCCCGCGATCCCACCGGCCGCTGACCACGGCAAAACCATCGCCCACCTGCGGCGCCAGCGTGCCGGAAAGCTCCGTCTCCCCGCGATTGTTCACCAGCGCCTGCCCGTTCAGCAGGCCCAGCGTCGCGGCATTGGCGCTGTCCAGCTCGATCGTTCCGGCCAGCGCGCCCGAGCCGAAGGGGCCGGAGCCACCCCCGCGCGTGACGCGAATGGAGTCCAGCCGCTCCGGCGCGATGGCGGAAAAGGGGACATAGCCAAAGAAGGGATCGAGCATCGGTACGCCGTCCAGCAGCACCAGCGCGCGGCTGGTGGCATTGCCGCCCAGTGCCCGCAGCGTGGCGCCCTGCGCCGTGGGGTTGGAGGATCGGCTGTCGGAACGGCGGAACTGCTGGAACCCGGCGATGTTGGACAGCGCATCTTCCAGCCGGCCCGATGCGGTGCGGGTGATCTCTTCCCGATCCAGCACCACCGTATCGTAAGCCGGGGTGGCGGGGGTGGCATCGAGCCCGCGCCCGGTGACCACGATCACCGGGCCTTCCTCTTCCGCATGGGCTGCCACGGGCAGAATCAAGGATGCCAGGAGGAGGTATTGCAGGCGCATGAGACAGTTCTACCCGGTTGAAATTGCGTTTGTCCGAACCGATAGCGGCTGGCGCTTGCCGCGTCACCCCTCCTTTGGCAGGAAGTGGGGGAGAGGAGAATGCCGATGCGCCGACTGACGCTTGCACTCGCGGCCCTGCTGGCCGCCGGCACGACCGCCGCCTGGGGAGAGGATATGCCACTGTCTTACGAAAAACCGCAGATTCCTGCGGATCATTCCGCCCTGCTCGCCAGCGATGATCCGCAGGTCGCAGCCAACAAGCGGCTCGTCTATGACATGTACCGCATCGTGCTGCAGGCCGGCCGGGCGGACCGCGCGGGGGAGTTCATTGCCACGAATTATGTGCAGCATAACCCCAATGCGGCACAGGGTCTGGCCGGCATCGTGGACTATGTCCGAAAAACGCGGCCCGAACGGCCGATCCAGGACACACTCGACCTGCCGCTGATCCACCTGATGGGGGAAGGCAATTTCGTGACGACCGCCTTCGTGCGGCCGGAAAAGGATGCCGAGGGGAAGACCTATTATTCCACCTGGTTCGACCTGTTCCGGATCGAAAACGGCAAGATCGCCGAACATTGGGACCCCATGCTGAAGAGCGAGGCCCCGATCGATCCCAACGACAAGAAGATCTGACCGGCCGGCGGCCCGCGCGCGGCGGGATCAGTAACCCGCCGCCGCCATCTGCCCCCTCAAGGCCTGCAACGTGCGCTGCGGCACGGGCGGCAGTTCGGCCGCGGGCTTCCCCGCGCGCAGGCGGGCGCGGTCTTCCTCCGAAGGCTGCACCGCGCGGACGCGCACCGGCGCGGTGCCCCGGGCGCGGATGCCGAGTTCCTCCGCCGCCCCGCGCGACAGGTCGATGATCCGCCTTCTGTCGGAGAAGGGGCCGCGATCGTTCACCCGCACGATGATGCGCTGCCCGGTGTCGAGCGCCGTCACTTCCACATAGGTGGGTAGCGGCAGGGTGGTGTGCGCGGCGCTGATGCCGTCAGGCCGGAACCGCTCGCCATTGGCCGTCTGGCTGCCGCTTTCGGGGCCATACCAGCTGGCATAGCCGAGCCGGTCATAGGCCGGATCGGGCGCCGGCGTGTAAGTGGTGCCGCGCACGCTATAGGGCGGACCCACGCGCACGGGCACGTCGCTCACCGGCCGATAATCGCGCCCGCCGCCGCAGGCGGACAGCACCAGCACCGCCGCCGCGATCGCGCCCAGTCTTGCCGCTTGCTTTGCCCTCATGCGGGCGGGGATAGGCGCGGCAGGGCGCGGGGGGAAGGCGGGATCGGCTGGCAGGGGTGCGAGACCCCGGCTCAAGGCCGGGGTGACGGGGAGTGGGGGTAACGGGTTGCACCATGGCCTCAGGCCCATTGGTCGTCACCCCCGGGCTCGACCCGGGGTCTCGCGCCACCAAAAGCCCTCTCCCCTTCAGGGGAGAGGGTTGGGAGAGGGAAAACGCCGCCCTCAGACCCGCGCCGGCGCGCCGTCCAGCAGGATCGTCTTGGTTTCCAGATAGGGCCACAGCCCCTCCTCGCCGCCTTCGCGGCCCATGCCCGATTGCTTGAAGCCGCCGAAGGGCATGCCGAATTCCATGCGCATGCCGTTCTGCCCCATCACGCCGGTGCGGATGCGCCGGCTGATGTCATAGGCGGCCTGCGGGTCGCTGGTGAGCACCGAGCCGTTAAGGCCGAAATTGCTCTCATTGGCGATGCGGATCGCATCCTCCTCGTCCTCGGCCGGGATCAGGCACAGCACCGGGCCGAAGATCTCCTCCTGCGCAATGCGGCTCTGGTTGTCGACATTGGCGAACAGGGTGGGCTCGATGTAATAGCCCTTGTTCATATGCGCCGGGCGCTGGCCGCCGGTGACGAGATCGGCGCCGCCCTTGCGGCCTTCCTCGATATACATTTCCACCCGTTCCAGCTGGCGCTTCATCGCCAGCGGGCCGAGCTGGGTTTCCGCATCCTCCGGCGCGCCGATGCGGATGCCCTTCATCACGCCCGCGATCGCCTCGGCCAGCTCGTCATGCCGGGCCCTGGGTACGATGGCGCGGCTGAGCATGGCGCAGACCTGCCCGCTCATCACCGTGATCGTATTGCCGAGGATGCCCGCGGCCGCCTCGATCGGGAAATCGTCGCGGATGATGGCGGCGGACTTGCCGCCCAGCTCCATCGTGCAGCGGGTCATCTTGCCGCCGCAGACGCTGGCGATATGCATGCCCGCCGCGCTCGATCCGGTGAAGGTGACCTTGTCGATATCCGGGCTGTGGATCAGGTGGTCGGCCGCCTCGCGCTCTGCCGGGACCAGGTTCACCGTGCCCGCCGGCAGGCCCGCCGCCTCCGCCGCCTCGGCAATGATATAGGCTTCCAGCGGGGTTTCGGGCGAGGGCTTCATGATGATCGGGCAGCCGGCGATCAGGGCGTAGAACACCTTGTTCGCCATGATGCCGAAGGGCGCGTTCCACGGCGCGATGCCGACGACGACGCCCACCGGCTCGCGCACGATCACGGCGGTGTCAACCACCTGGCCCTTCTTCTGGCTGACCCAGGCGAAGCTCTCGCCCATGGCGGCGATGCCGCGCAGCTGAGCCACCGCGCCGCCGTGCATCATCGGCGCGAAGCTGGCGAGGCCGCCGACCTGCGCCGTCCAGGCGGCGGCAAGCTCGGGCACGCGCGCTTCGAGGATGTCGATCATCCGGTTCAGCGCCGCGCCGCGCTCCGCCGGGGGCGTGGTGGGCCATGGGCCGTGATCGAAGGCCTGCCGCGCGGCGGCGACGGCGTGGTCCATGTCCGCCGGGCCGGCGGCGGCGGTGCGGGCGACCACCTCCTCGCTCGCCGGATTGACGATCTCGATCGTTCCGCCGGCGGCGGGGGCGACCCATTCGCCGCCGATGAACAGCCGGTCGGGATGCTTGATGGTCACGCCTTGGGGGGTCATCGCATGTCTCCTGTCAGCGGCGCGTCGCAGGGGTGTCGCGCCGGAATGTGCATCAGAAATTGGACAATATGGTGAGGCTGCGCGAATCGAGCGGCTTGCCCTGCCGCTTCAGCGCCACTTCGCGTTCATGCAGTTTCTCCTGCTCCGCGATCAGGAAGGCATGGATGGCCTTCGCCTGATCGGGCGAGAGGATATCGTCCCACCGCGGCATGCCGTTGGGCAGGAACAGCCCTTCCAGCACGATCCTGTCGAAGGCCGCATGGGTGCCCTCGCTCATCCGCCGCAAGTCCGGCAGCGGGGCGCGCGGCTGGTTCGAATGGCACAGCGAGCAATTCTCGGTGAATAGCGCCGATCCCGTGGCGATCATCTGCGGTGTCGCATCGGGGAACTGCGCGGGCGGTGCGGGCGCCGGCTCCAGCGGCGGCAGGTCATCGGGCACCGGCACCGCGCCGCCGCCCAGCTTGAACACCAGCAGCCGGTTGGCATTGCCCTTGGCATAGGCCGCGGCATAGCCGGGCACGAAGCCCCAGCCGCCACCGCCCCAGCCGGTCTGCACCGCGACATATTGCACCCCGTCGACCCGATAGGTCATCGGCGCGGCGAGGATCGAGCTGCCCGTCTCCACCGTCTTCAGCAGCTTGCCGGTATCGGCATCGAACACCCGCAGGCGGCCGGCCAGATCGCCATGGAACACCAAGCCCGAGGCGGTGGCAAGCACGCCCGCGCGATCCTGCCAGCCGTCATGCTCCACCGTCCATTTCACCTTGCCGGTGCGCGCGTCCACCGCACGCAATTGCGAGCTGAACGGCATCTCTTTCACCTGCTGCCATTGCGGCAGCGCCTTCACCGCCTGCTGCAGCGGCGGCGGCAGGGTGGCGAGCGCGGGCTGCAGGTCGGAGGTGAAGATCAGCGCCGCATCCGCATTCAGCGCCTTTTCCTTGCGCGGCGGGTTCTGCTGGCCCGGCGGAATGAACATCAGATTGCCCATATCCACGAAGCTGGCGAAATAGAGATTGCGCGTGGGGTCATAGGCCGCGGGATGCCAGTTGCGCGCGCCCGAACTCGCCGGGAAGACGATCTTCGGCCCGTTGGTATAGTCCGAATATTCCGGCGTCAGATGCGGCTTGCCAGTGCTGAGATCCCAGCCATCGGCCCAGCTGGTGCGCACCATCTGTTCGGCCAGCAGCGGCTTGCCGCTTTCCCGGTCCACCACGAAATAGAAGCCGTTCTTGGGCGCGTGGAGGATCACCGGCCGCTGTTTCCCGCCGATGTCCATATCGGCCAGGATCATCGGCTGGGTGGCGGTGAGATCCCAGCTATCCTGCGGCGTTTCCTGGAAATACCACTTCATCTCGCCGCTTTTGCGGTCCAGCGCGACGAGCGAATTGAGATAGAGATTGTCCCCGCCGCCGGGAGAGCGGGTGCTGATCGGATAGGGGCCACCATTGCCGGTGCCCACGATCACCTGATCGAATACCGGATCATAGGTGATGGCATCCCAAGCCGTGCCACCGCCGCCGATGTCCCAGCGCGTGTCCTTGCTCCAGGTCTTCAGCGCCGCTTCCAGCTCCGGGCTTTCCTGCGGCCCCTTGGCCGGATCGTGCGGGATGGTGAAGAAGCGCCAGGCCTGCTTGCCGTCGCCCGCGTGATAGGCGGTGACATAGCCGCGCGTGTCATATTCCGCGCCCGCATTGCCGATGATGACGAGATCGCCCGCCACTTCCGGCGCGCCGGTGATGGTGTAGCCGCGCGTGCGATCGGTGATCGTATCCACTTTCCACGCCACCGCGCCGGTCTTCGCATCCAGCGCATAGAGCCAGCCGTCGAGCGCGCCGACGAACACCTTGCCATCATGCACCGCCACGCCGCGATTGCCCTGATCGCAGCAGGCAGCGCGATTGGCCTGCATGTCCACATCGGGTTCGAAGGTCCACAGCTGGGCGCCGGTCGCCGCGTTCAGCGCATAGACCCGCCCGAGATTGCCCGAGGTGTACATCACCCCGTCGATCACCACCGGCGTCGCTTCCTGCACGCGCTGCGTGCCGAGATCATATTCCCAGGCGAGGCCGAGCGTGCCGACGTTCTGGGCATTGATATCCGTCAGGCGGGAGAAATGGCTTTCCGCCCAATCCCCGCCCGGATTGTCCCAATCGTCCCCCGCGCCATAGACGCTGGTGTCGATATCCGGCTTGTCCGTGCCCTTCGAACAGCCCGCCAGCGCCAGCGCCGCGGCGGCCGCGATCAGCAGCCTGCGCATCCCCCCGCTCATTGCGGCCAGGCGCCCTGATACTGTTCGAGCACGGAGCGCAGGCTGCGCGGCGGCCGGCCGGTGATCCGCTCCACATCGTCGCTCCGCACGGCGAAATAGCCCTCGCGGATGGACTGGCCGAAGGTCACCATGCCTTCGCTCGCCCAGGGGATCGGCCCGTCGGGCACGATATCCGAAGCACGGCGCGGCACGCCCAGCGTGTCGAAATACTGGTACATCCCCTCGTCATCGACCGGGATCAGCTCGATCGGCTTGCCCGCCATTTCGGAGATCATCGCCACCGCTTCGGGGATGGAGATCAGCTCCGGCCCGGTGATGTCATAGGCGCGGTTGCCGTGGCCTTCCTGCGTCAGCACGCCGACGGCGGAGGCCACGCAATCATCGCGGCTGACGATGGCGACCTTCCCGTCCGCCGCATTGTCGGGCTTGCTGCCCGCCTGCAGCGCGGGGATCGCCATGGCTGTGGCTACTGCCTCGGCATAGAGGCTGTCGCGCAGATGCGTCCATTCCGCGCCGGACCGCTGGATCAGCTGTTCGGTGGCATAATGATCGTGCTGCTCGATCGACGGGTGATCCGCCTCCCCGCCGGCGATGATCGAGGTATAGACGATGTGGCGCACGCCATTGGCCACCGCCGCATCCACGGCATTCTGGTGTTGCTGGACCCGCGTACCCACGCGCAGGGTGGAGATCAGCAACATGCTCTCCCCGCCCTCGGTCGCGGCGGCCAGGCTCGCCGGATCGTCGAAATCCGCGCGGCGGACCTGCGCGCCCAGCTGATCGAATTCGGCCAGCTTTTCCGGCGTGCGCGAAAGGAGGATCAGATCCTCCGCCGGCACATGCTCCAGCAGCTGCCGCGCCGCCGCATTGCCGAAATTACCGGACGCGCCGGTGATGATGATCTTGCCCATTTCCCTCTCCCAGCGACATGCAACCGCTTGGCGGTGATAATAACGAGTGTTACGGTCGTGGCAACAAGTGGGAGAGTATCATATGAGCAAATTGTCCGTCGAAGACCGTCTGGCGCTGCAGGATCTGATCGCCGATTACAGCTGGGCGCTGGATACGGGCGATGCCGATGCGCTGGTGGAATGCTTCACCGACGACTGCCTGATGAGCGAGGAAGTGTTCGACGATCCCGACATCTGGGAAGGACATGACGGCATTCGCGGCCTGATGGCCCATTATGCCAATGCCCCCGGTTTCCCCGGCCGCCAGCACCACGTGACGCAGGTGAAATACATGCCGCAGGCGGACGGCAGCGTGAAGCTGAAGAGCTTCGCCTTCGTGACCGAATGCGAAGGCGAACCGCCCTATCTGCTGCGCTTCACCGGCTGGTATGACGATCACGCGGTGAAGGGCGCGGACGGCAAATGGCGTTTCCAGCGCCGCATCGTGCGGCTGTGGGATGGCGAAGTGCTGAAGAACTTCCCCGGCCGCGGCCAATGGGTGCCGAGAAAGCGGCCGGAGAGCCTGATTATCAGGCGCTGAGGTTCGATCCGTGCCGATCGGCGGGACCAACCGCCACGCGCGCAGCCTGCGCCGCAATGCCACCGACGCAGAACAGGCCCTGTGGCCGTATCTGCGCGGGCGGCGCCTGGGCGGGCTGAAGTTCCGCCGGCAGGCGACGGTCGGCCCCTATGTCGCCGATTTCCTCTGCGCGGAAAAGCGGCTGATCGTGGAGCTCGACGGCGGGCAGCATTCGCCAGAGGCCGACGCGGCGCGCACCGCTGCGCTGGAGCAGCTGGGCTATCGGGTGATCCGCTTCTGGAACGCGGATGTCCTTACGAACAGGGACAGCGTGCTGGCGGAGATTCTGACAATGGCAGAGGGGCTGCCGTCGCGGTTTGAATGGAAGGGGTAGGGGCCCTCATCCAACTGCGGCTAGGCAGCAAGCTGCCAAGCCTGCGTATCCTTCTCCCGTGAACGGGAGAAGGTTTGGTGCATTCCTTCTCCCACTGGTGGGAGAAGGATACGGAGACTTGTGAGCGCAGCGAACTAGTCGCAGTTGGATGAGGGGCCCTACCCCCGCGGCGCGAGCACCCAGCCGATGACCAGCCCGGCATCGCCGTGCGTGGGCGCCAGGGCGGCGAGGGTACGGCCGGCTGCCTCGCCGGGGCGGGCGGCGTAATCGGCCAGTGCTTCCACCCAGTCCGCCCCCGCCGCTTCGGCCGCGCGGCCCAGCGCCTGCCAGCCGGGGCGGCAGGTGTTGGCGGTGCAAGTGCCGGAGCGGCCATGGACGGCAGCAACGCGGATATAGCCCGCCTCGCGCGCGATATCTTCGATCAGCAGCGCATCGGCATGGCGGCTGACCCCGGCGACCAGCGCAGGGCGGCGATCGAAGGCCGCGCGGCCGAGGCGCACCCGGTCCCCCTCCAGCGCCAGCACCTGCCCGCCACGCATGCGGCCCGCTTCGGCGAAGCGGCGGCCGGCTGCCAGCGCGGGATCGTGCAGCAACAGGCCCTGCTCGCCATGGCGCCAGCGCCATTGGGCGAGCCCGGCGACGGTGGGCACGGCGAGCGCGCCGGCCAGCGCACCGCGGCGGGTGAGCGCGATCATCGGGCCACCTCATGCGGGCCGGCGGCAAGGTAATCGGCAATCGCCTCCAGCTCCGCATCGCTCACTTCACCCCGCGGGATCGCCGGCATGTTGCCGATGCCCCGGCGCGCGGCGAGGATCACATATTCGCGCGTGAGATTGTCGCGCGCTTCCAGCAGCGGCGTGTCCATGCGGCGGGCCAGCAGGCCGGTGCCCATGCCGTTCGGCCCGTGGCACATGCCGCACTTCACCACATAGTCCTTCTCGCCCCCCGTCGCGCCGGGGCGCAGCGCCAGGGTGAGCGGCTGGGGCATGGGCGGCGGGCCGGCGCCAACGCCGGTGGCCGAAGGCGCGGGCGCATCGGCGCCGGCCTGGCCCATCACCGCCCCGGCCGAAAGCAGGGCCGCCCCGCCCAGCGCCACGGCGGCGGCTGCGAACATTGCGCGCTTCATGCCTTCCTCCCCGCTGACCCCTTGGGCCAGATGCCGCTTTTCCCCGGGGCCAGGATGCCGTTGGGATCGAGCGCGTCCTTTACCGTGTCGTTGAGCCGCCGCAGCGCGCCATTGTTGAAGTCGTAGCTGTCGGCGACGAGGTCCATGTAATCGAGGTGGGTGCGATATTCGCAATATCCGTGCTGCTTCGCATCGGCCACCAGCGTGCGGAAGAAGGGATCGATCTTCGCCATCATCTCGGGCGAATCCTTGTCGAAGATCATCGCATTGACGTTCAGCAGGTGGCGTTCGCCGAAGGCGAAGCTGCCCTGGTAATCCATCCCGTATTCCTTGTAGCGGGCATAGGTGCGCTTGAACTGCTCCAGCGCCTGCGTGCCATCCTGCGGCAGCACGGGGGAGAAGCCGATGTGCCCGCCGCGCCCGCCGTACCAGTTCACATTCTGCATCGGGAAGGTCATCGGCGTGCCGGTCCAGCCGGTGCGCTCGATCGGTTCGCCCTTCTTCCAGGTGGTCGGCTTGATCAGCATCGGGTTTATGGCGTTCATCGCCTGCTCGAGGATCTTGTAGGCCGCCTTGTTCACATCCTCCCGGCCATAGAGGCGCAGCGAGACGCCCCACCAGCCGATGCCGAACTGCTTGCGGATCTTGTCGATCACCGCATCGGACAGGGCGCCGGGCTCCTCCGTCCACTGCTCACGCGTGGTCAGCACGGCGGCGGCGCGCAGCCAGTTGCCGATGGAGGGGCTCTGCTGCAGCAGCCCTTCGCGGCGCAGCGGACCGATGGTGTCGATCATGGCCTTGAGGTCTTCCGGCCGGTCGAACTCCACATCCATGCCCATCAGGCTTTCGGGCTCTGGCATCAGCCACAGGCCCATCCTGGTGACCACGCCGAAATTGGACTGGACGAACATCTGGTCCCACCCCGGGCCGAAGCCGAAGGGGTAGAGCTGCCAGGTCGGCGCGCCCTGCGCCGCGCCCATGCCGGTGCGCACCACCTCGCCCGAAGGCAGCACCACCTCCAGCCCGCAGATGCGCTTGGTGTGCTCGCCATAGGGGGTGTAGCCCAGCCCGCGATCCAGCGCATTGCCCATCACGCTGCCCCAGCTGTTGCCGGGCGTGCTGATCCAGAAGGGCAGATTGTTGGCCTGGATGAAATCATACAGGTCGTAGAAGCCCACGCCGGGTTCGACGAGCACGGTGCCGTTCGCCTCGTCGAACTCGATCTTCTTCATCCGGCTGAGGTCCATCACCACGCTGCCGGCCAGCAGCGGGGCGGTGCCCCCATAGCCCAGGTTCTTGCCGCGGCTGATCGGCCAGATCGGCAGCTTGTACTGGTTGGCCACGCGCAGCGCCGCCTGCACCTGCTCCACGCTTTCGGGCGCGATCGCCCCGGCGGGGTGGTGCGCGGCATCGTCCACCGCGAATTTGTCCTCGTAGGTGTGCCGGTCGAGCTCGGTGAAGAACACCTTGTCGGCGCCCAGCGCGCTTTCGAAGGCGCTGCGGGCCTCGGCCAGGCGGGCGGCGGTGAAGCCGGGAGGAAGGGGACTGTCAGCCATCGGTTAATCCATCGACCATTTGGTGCGGGCGGGCGGGCGGGTGGCGGCGTCCAGCCGGATCACCTCGCCATTGAGCAGCGGCGTGTGGATCACGAAATCCACCACCTCGGCGAATTCATCGGGGCGGCCGGCGCGCTTGGGGAATTCGGCATCCCCCAGCAGCTCGGCCACAAAATCGTCGGGCAGCATCGCCACCATGGGCGTCGCCATGAAGCCGGGCGCGATGCCGTTCACGCGAATGCCGTGGCGCGAAAGATCGCGCGCCCACACCAGGGTGAGGCCGGCGAGCCCCGCCTTGCTGGCGGTATAGGCCCCCATGCCTTCCTGCCCTTCGAAGCTGGCGATGGAGCAGGCGTTGATGATCACGCCCCGCTCCCCATCCTCGCCTTCGGGCGCATTGCCGATCATCCGCGTTGCCACGGCGGCGGTGGCATGCGCGGCGCCGAGGAGATTGACCTCCACCACATGGCGGAAAGCCGCCATGTCGCCCGGCCCCTCCGCCGTGGCGATCGGGCCGATGCCGCCGATGCCAGCGCAATTGGCGAGGATGTGGATCGGCCCCTCGATCGCGGCCACTGCCGCTTCCACCGCGGCGAAATCGGACACGTCGCAAGCGATGAAGCGCACGCCCTCGGGCGCCTCGCCCGAGAGGTCGAGCGAGATCACATCGGCGCCGACCGCTTCCAGCCATTGCGCCGTGGCCCGCCCCAGCCCCGAATTGCCGCCGGTGACGACGGCGCATTTTCCTGCCGGCTCCATTCCCTCTCCCTCGCGGTGCTCCGCGTGACTTTAACGGTCGTTACTTTTGGGCTAGCAGGGTGCGAAGTCAAGCGACCCCTGCCCGAGCAGGGGCGAAGAGGAGAGCGAAGTGGCCACGAGAGAAGAGCTGTATGCGGTGCTCGACCGCTTCGTTTCCGCACTGGAATCGCGCGATCCCGCCCGCGCGCCCTGGGCCGACAGCCTGCTGAATACCGAGAACAATGTGGCGCTGCAGCCAGGCGACGGGCTGTGGAACACGATCACCGCCCGGGGCGATTACGATCTCCGATTCGCCGATGCGGAAAGCGGCCAGGTGGCGCTGTTCACCTGCGTTGAGGAGACCAATGCCCTGTCCCCCGTGGCCTTCCGGTTGGGGGTGCGCGAGGGGAAGATCGTGGAGGCGGAGACGGTGGTCGCCCGCAATGCCGACGAAGGCTTCCCCTTCAAGGGACAGCGGTTCGAGCGCAAGCCCGCCATGGAAGCCCTCGTTCCGGACGGCGAAACCTCGATGCGCGAAGAGCTGCTGCAGATCGCCGACGGCTATTTCGAGACCATCGAGCGCAACGACGGCACGATCAACACGCGCTTCTGGTCCAATTGCAACCGGGTGGAAAACGGGGTGCAAACCACGAACAATAGTGAGTTCCCCCTGCCCATCGCCCGGCTGGGCTGCGAGGCGCAGTTCCGCCTCGGCTGGTATCGCTATGACGACCGGCTGCGCGGCCGCCGCTTCCCGCTGGTGGATGTCGAACGCGGCATCGTGCTGGCGCATGGCTTCATCGATCATTGCGGGATCGTGGGCGAATACACACTGACCGACGGCACGCCGGCTTCCAGCCCAGTGCGCCGGCCGCACAGCTATTATCTGGCCGAAGCCTTCAAGATCCGCGCCGGCGCGATCGAGCAGGTGGAAGCCGTGTTCCACAGCGTGCCCTACCACATGCCGAGCCCGTGGGACGCGGCGACGGATCGCGCGGCATGACCGGCACCCGGCGCCTTGTCGCGCTGCTGCTGCTGGCGGGCGTGATGGTGATCGACGGCTATGACCTCAACGCCATGGCGCTGGCGCAGAAATATCTCGCGCCCGAGTTAGGCCTGAAGGAAACGAGCTTCTGGGTGGTCCATTCCGCCGTGCTGGTGGGGCTGGGCGTGGGCGCGCTGGGCATCGCCCCGCTGGGGGACCGGATCGGGCGCAAATGGGTGATCGTGGGGGGCTGCCTCACCATCGCCGCGACCACGCTGGCGACGGGGCTTTCCGCCAGCATCACCGCCTTCGCGCTGTGGCGCCTGCTGACCGGTATCGCGCTGGGCGCCTGCCTTGCCAATGTCTCCGCCCTCTCTTCCGAAGTGGCGCCGCAGGGGCGGCGCTCCACGGTGATGGCGGTGGTCTCCGCCGGGATCGCGATCGGCGCCATGCTGGCCGGCTTCACCGCGCCCGAACTGGTGGCATGGCGCGGCTGGCAGATGCTGTTCTTCCTGCCCGCCGTGGTCGCCCTCGCCCTCGCGCTGGGCCTCGCCGCCGTACTTCCCGCCGGCCCGCCGCCTCGCGCCGCCGCGCGGCCGGGCGCGGGCGTGCCGCTGGTGGAACTGCTGCGCCCGCCGCTGGCCTTCCCGCTGGCGGTGTTCGCCACGACCTACATGCTCAACGCCATTGCGCTCTACATGCTGGTGAGCTGGACGCCGGTGGTGCTGCCGCAGGCCGGCTTCGCGGTCGATCTGGCCGTGCGGTTGCAGGGCCTGCTGCAGGGCGCCGGCCTGTTCGTCAGCATCTTCCTGGCCTTCCTGCTCGACCGCTGGCGGCCCGGCGCCACGCTGACGCTGGGCTATCTGGTAATCGGCGCCGCCTTCCTCGCCATCTGGGCCACACCCGCCGATCCGCTGTGGTGGGGCCTGCTGCTGGTGGTGGCCGGCGGCGGGGTGACCGGCATCCATGGCGCGCTGATGGCACTGAGCCCGCGCCTGTTCCCCTCCCACGTGCTGTCCTCCGCCATCGGCGCGGCAGTGGCGATTTCGCGCATCGGCGCCATTGCCGCCCCGCCCATCGGCGCGGCATTGATCGACGGGGGTATTTCGCCCGCCGGCTATTACCTGTCGCTGGTGGTTCCGGTGGCCGCCTGCGTGTTGCTGACGCTGCTGATCCCGAAGGCAATCGCCCGTTCGGGGGCGTGAGGCGCGCGCCCCCTTGCGTCACCCTGGGCTTGACCCAAGGTCTCGCGCGACCCCCTCGGTCCAAGTGGTTCCGCAAGGAAGCGGGGCCCCGGGTCAGGCTCGGGACGACGGAGATGGGATGAGGGGCGTGCTAGGGCCGGAAGTCCAGCCCGCCCACACGCTCGGCGAAGCGCCAGCCTTCGCCCGTCAGCACGATCCGGTCGCGATACCAGCCGACCAGCGGGGAATTGGCGCTCATCACCGGCAGTTCGCCGTCCGCCGCCACATCGCCCTGGAACAGCAGGATGGCGCTGAAGGCACGCGCGGTTTCCGGCCCGTCCACATCCACCACCGTGTTGGCGATCACATGGCGCTGCGCGCGCGGCTTGCGGGCGAGGAAGCTCTCCAGAATGGCCGCGCGGCCCAGCACCGGATCGCCCCCGCTCGGCCGCATGAAGCGCGCATCTTCGGTATAGAGCCGCGCCACCGCTTCCCAATCCTGCGCATCGTTGAGATTGGCGTAGTGGTTGATGAGGCGCGTGCATTCCGCCTCGATCCGCAACCGGTGATCCTGTTCCATGTTACTTCCCTTCCCCCGCCGGCCGGGTGGCTTCGAGGAAGCGCGAGCGGCCTTCGGCATCGGTGGCTTCCAGCGTGCCGATCAGCGTGTTCATGATCCGGTCGAATGCCGCGACATCATCGTCCGACAAGTCGCTGAGCAGATATTCGGCCACCTGCACGCTTTGCGGCAGCATGATGCGATAGAGCCGCTCCCCCTCCTCGGTGAGGCTCAGCGTCTTGCGCCGGCGATTGGCGGGATCGGGGGCCACGGTGATGCGGCCATGCTTTTCCAGCGTCGCCACCGCGCGGCTGACGCTCATCGCGTTCACGCCGGTGTGGGCCGCCAGTTCGTGGCTGGCCGAGGGGCCGAGATGGCCGATCGCCATCAACAGGCGGAATTCGTTCAAGCTGATATCGTGGCGATGCGAAAGATGCGTGGAAAATGGGGCCATCAGCCGGTTGTTGAGCTTCAGCAGGCGGTGCAGCGTTGCCACCTTGTTGAGCCGCGCCGGCGCCGCCGCAGGCCCTTCCGACAGTTCGTGAACCATGCTTTTCCCGTTTGCCCGCATCCGGCGACCTTTCGATTTTCTTCCGCCCTGTCAATGTCGGGCTTTGCGGTAAACTGTAACAGGCGTTACGATCATCGGCGAGGAATCATTGGGAGAGTTTCAGCTCATGGGCGCGTTTCCGCAGACCATCCATTTCATCGGCAGCAACACCCCGCGGCGGGCGGAGATCACCATCCGCGACCTGGAGGTGGAGGGCGAAATTCCCGCCGCCATCGACGGCGCCTTCTTCCGCGCCGTGCCCGACAATGCCCATGCCCCGCTGTTCGACGAGGACATCGCCCTGAACGCCGACGGCATGATCGCGCGCTTCAACTTCGTGGAGGGCGCGGTGGATTTCGACATCCGCTGGGTGGAGACGGAGCGGTTCCTGGCGGAAAAAGAGGCGCGGCGGCGGCTGTTCGGCCAGTATCGCAACCCCTTCACCGACGATGAAAGCGTGGCGGGGATGGACCGCACCGTGTCCAACACCACGCCGGTGTGGCACGCCGGCCGCCTGTTCATGACCAAGGAGGACGGGCGCGCTTACGAGATCAATCCGCACACGCTGGCGACGCTGGGCAAGTGGGATTATTACGGCGCGCTGCGATCGGAAACCTTCACCGCCCATCCGCGGATCGACCCGCAGACGGGCGAGATGTTCTTCTTCGGCTATGAAGCCGGCGGGCTTTGCAGCGACGACATCGCCTATTGCATCGCCGACCGCGACGGCAATCTGACGCGCGAACAATGGTTCAAGCAGCCCTATCTCTCCACGATCCACGATTTCGTGATCACCGAGAAATACGCGATCTGGCCGATCTTCCCGACTACCGCGGATCTGGAGCGCATCCAGTCCGGCGGGGCGCACTGGGCGCACCAACAGGATCTGGAAAGCTGGATCGCGATCATGCCCCGCTATGGCGACGTGTCGGAGATGAAGTGGATCAAGGGGCCGGTGGGCGTATCCTGCTTCCACGAGGTGAATGGCTATGACGATGGCGATCTGGTCCATCTGGACCTGTGCCTCAGCGCCACCAATGCCTTCTCCTTCATGCGCGAGGCCGGGGGCATCGACATTCCCCAGCACGAGATCGGCGGCGGGCTGGTGCGCTGGACGCTGGACATGAGCAAGGACGCGCCGGAGATCGAGGAGCGGCCGCTCGGCCCTCCGGGCGATCTGCCGCGCCTCGCCGATGCGGATCAGGGGCGGCCCTACAACCGCGCCTGGTATCTTTCCATGAACCCGGAAGGTGGCCCGCCCATGCCCGGCGGCCCGGTGGGGGTGAACTTCAACTGCCTGCTGCGGATCGAGCCGGGCAACGGCCGGCTGACCGCGCTAGGCGTGCCGCCCGGCGCGGCGATCAGCGAGCCGGTGCATGTCCCCTCCCCCGATGCGCAGCATGGCGGCTGGCTGATGAGCGTGGTGGATATTCCGCAGGGGCCGGACCCGGCGAATTATGTGTCGGAAGTGTGGATCGTCGAAGCGGACGAGGTGGAGAAGGGCCCGATCGCCAAGGTGAAGACGGGCCTCCCGCTGCGCAGCCAGGTGCATGGCAGCTGGGTGAGCCGCGAGCGGATGGATACCAGCAAGGCCCACGCCTGAGCATGATGCGAGCGGCAGGAGGGGCAGGCCGCGGCCCGTCCCGCCGCCCTGCTTGCCTCTCCGCCGCCGCGCCCCATATTCGCGCGGAAGGAGTTGCCCATGGCCGACAAGATCGAAATGAGCGAGCAGGAATGGCGCGAGCGCCTGACGCCGGAGCAGTATCACGTGCTGCGCGAAGCGGGGACCGAGCGCGCCTTCACCGGCAAGTATGAAAAGAACAAGGCCGCGGGCGAATATGTCTGCGCCGCATGCGGCCTGCCGCTGTTCGAAAGCGACGCGAAATACGACAGCGGCTCCGGCTGGCCCAGCTTCACCCGCCCCGCCGATGGTGACGCGGTGGAGGAACGCACCGACAGTTCGCATGGCATGGTCCGCACGGAAGTGATGTGCGCGCGCTGTTCCGGCCATCTCGGCCATGTCTTTCCCGATGGCCCGGGGCCGGAAGGCATGCGCTATTGCATCAACAGCGCGGCGCTGGACTTCAAGCCGGAGGATAAGTGACCGCCTGACGCCCTTGGGGCGTTAACGCTGGGTTACGAATCCCCTATGCACTCCGCTGGTGAACCGGCCGGCGGGTGTGCCGGCCGCAAGATGACGGGGCCTGATGGCAAAGCGAAGGGGCAGCGGCCCCGGTCCGAAGAAAGACGCGGCGCGCGGTTCGCGGCCGGCCTGGTGGAAAGTCTGGCTGCGGCGGCTGGTTGTGTGGGGCGGCGCCCTGGCGCTGCTCGGCGCGCTGGCGCTGGGCACGGCGGTGTATTTCGCCGCCCGCAACATTCCCAGCTTCACCGCCCTGATGAACAGCCAGAACGGCCAGACCATCGTGGTGCGGGCGCGCGACGGAACGGAGATCGTCTCGCTCGGCCCCAGCTACGGCGAGTGGCTGCGCTCCGACGAAATCCCGCAGGTGATGAAGGATGCCATGGTCGCGGTGGAGGATCGCCGCTTCTACATGCATTTCGGCGTCGATCCGATCGGCCTTGCCCGTGCGGTGCTCGTCTCCTTCCGCAATGACGAACGGGTTTCTGCCACCTCCACCATCACCCAGCAGCTGGCCCGCAATGTCTTCCTCAATTCCAACCGCAGCCTGGACCGCAAGCTGCGCGAAGCGGTGCTGGCGATGGCGCTGGAGGCGAAGTTCTCCAAGGAACAGATCCTCGAGCTCTATCTGAACAAGGTCTATTTCGGCGGCGGCGCCTATGGCATCGATTCCGCCAGCCGGAAGTTCTTCAGCCATTCCGCGCGCGACCTTTCCATCGGCGAGGCGGCGATCATCGCGGGGCTGGTGAAGGCACCCAGCCGCTATGCCCCCACAGCCGATGTGGATGCGGCGGTGAGCCGCGCCAATGTGGTGCTGGCGCAAATGCGCAAATATGGCGCGATCGGCGCGGCGGAGGCGGACAGCGTGGATGTGTCCGCCGTGAAGCTGAAGCCCGAGGCGGGGCAGAATTCGATCCGCTATTTCACCGACTGGACGCTGTCGCAGCTCGACCTGCTGCTGCCCGGCGGCAGCTTCGAACCGATCGAGGTGTGGACCACGATCGATGTGGGGATGCAGCGGGCGGCGACCGCCGCGATCAAGAGCAATGCCCCCAAGGGAGCGCAGGGGGCGCTCGTCAGCCTCGATCGCGATGGCGCGGTGCTGGCGATGGTGGGCGGCACGGATTACGTGAAGAGCAGCTACAACCGCGCGACAGAGGCGCTGCGCCAGCCGGGATCGGCGTGGAAGCTGTTCGTCTATCTCGCCGCGCTGGAAGCCGGCTACAAGCCCGATGACCGGGTGGTGGACGAACCCGTGACGATCGGCGACTGGAGCCCGCACAATTCGGGCAACAGCTATGCCGGCGAGATCGATGTGCGCACGGCCTTCGCCTATTCCAAGAACACGGTGGCGGCGCAGCTGGGCAACGAGGTGGGCTTCTCCACCGTCGCTTCCATGGCCCGCCGCTTCGGTATCAGTACGCCGATCTCCACCTATCCTTCGATGGTGCTGGGCACGTCGGAAGTGCGGGTGATCGACCTGACGCGCGCCTTCGCCGCAGTGCAGGCGGGCGGCCAGTCGGTGGAACCCTATGGCATCACCAAGGTGACCGGCGCCAATGGCGAAGTGCTTTATGAGCACGAGCCTTCGCGCAGCACGCAACTGGTGCCCGATTACATCGCCGCCGGAATGACCGACCTGTTGCAGACCGCCGTCAACACCGGCACCGGCCGCGCCGCCCAGATCGGCCGCCCGGTGGCTGGCAAGACGGGCACCACCAGCAGCAACAAGGATGGCTGGTTCGTCGGCTTTTCCAGCGGCATCACCACCGGCGTGTGGATGGGGCGCGACGATGCCAGGGCCGTATCCGGCCTGTCCGGCGGCCGCGCCCCGGCGCAGGCCTTCGCCGCCTATATGCGTTACGCGGTGAAGGACCGGCCGGTGGAGCAGTTCGAAACCGAGCTGACCCTGCCCGACTGGCAGCTCGAGCCCGATGACGAGTGGCTCTATGGCGATCCGGGCGAGGAATATTACTATGTGGACGAGCAGGGCAATCTGATCGAACCGGGTGGGCGCAAGCGGCCACAGGGGCCGGATTTCCCGATCGAGGGGGAGCTTCCGCCGCAATCGCCGTCCGCCCCCGGCCGCCCCACGCCCGGCTCCACCCAGCAAGCGCCGCAGCGCGGCCCCGCCCCGCCGGCGGCAAG
Source organism: Altererythrobacter sp. B11 (assembly GCF_003569745.1). Lineage (NCBI taxonomy): Bacteria > Pseudomonadati > Pseudomonadota > Alphaproteobacteria > Sphingomonadales > Erythrobacteraceae > Altererythrobacter > Altererythrobacter sp. B11. Next base: position 1,099,110 of record NZ_AP018498.1, on the reverse strand, counting down.
CGACGATTTCCTCGATCGCGCTACGGGGCGGGAGGAACCGCAGGCCCAGCAGCGCAATCGCCGGCCGCCGGCCCCGGGGCAGACGCCCTTCAACGAAGCCTTCGGGAATTGAAAAAGGGCCCGATGCGGTGATCGCATCGGGCCCTTTCATGGCCTGGAAGCCGGAGCCTCCGTTAGCGGAGGCGTATCGGCAGGGTCAGTTCCGGCCCGCCGCGTGCCTTGAGCCGCAGCAGCACGGCGGAACGGCCGGCAGACTGCGCCTCGCTGATCACCGCCTCCAGATCGCTCGCGCTCGTCACCGGCTCGCCATTGGCGGCCAGGATCACGGTGCCGCGCTGGATGCCCTTGGCGGCCGCATCGGCGCTGGGATCGACGGCCGCGACCACCAGCCCCTTGGTGTCGGCCGGCATGCCCAGCTGGCGGGCGATCTGCGCCGTCAGCGGCAGGGTCTGGATACCCATGGCCTTCTCAATCGTGCCGCCGCCCTGGGGGGCCGTCGGCTGATCGCCGGGATCGTCGCTATTGGGGTCGAAGCTCTGCGCCGCGATCTCTTCCTCGCTCGGTCGCTTGCCGACCTTCACATTCACCTTCATCCGCTTGCCATCCCGCAGGACGTCGAGCGGCACGGTGCGGCCCGGCTCGATATTGGCGACGATGAAGGACAGCGTCTGGTCCGGCGTCACATCCTTGCCGTTCACCGTCAGCACCACGTCGCCCGCCTTCAGCCCGGCCTGGTCCGCCGGTTCGCCCGGCTGCACCATCTGGATGAACTCGCCGCGGTTCTTGGGAATACCCAGCGCTTCGGCGAAATCATCGGTCACCGGATTGATGCGCACGCCCAGATAGCCGCGCTCGATCGCTTCGCCCTTCACCAGCTTGTCCACGATCGGCGCCGCGGTTTCCGCCGGGATCGCGAAACCGATGCCCACGCTGCCGCCGGAGGGCGAGAAGATGGCATTGTTGATGCCGATCACATTGCCCTGCATGTCGAACAACGGGCCGCCCGAATTGCCGCGATTGATGCTGGCATCGGTCTGGATGTAGCGGTCATAGGCGCCGCTGGTGCCGGTGTTGCGATAGACGGCCGAAACGATGCCGCTGGTGACGGTCCCGCCAAGCCCGAAGGGATTGCCGATCGCGATCACCCAATCGCCCACGCGGGACTGGCTGGAATCGCCGAAATGCACAAAGGGGAAGGCCTTGCTGCCCTTGATCTTGAGCACGGCGAGGTCCGACGCATCGTCCGTGCCGACCACTTCGGCGGGATATTCCGTGCCATCCGCGGTGGTGACGGTGACCGATTCCAGCTCCGCATTGCCCTCCGGCTTGATCACGTGATTGTTGGTCACGACATAGCCATCGGCCGAGATCAGGAAACCGGACCCGAGCGACTGCGCCTCACGCGTCGTGGAGCCGCCGCCCCCGCCTCCGCGATCGCCGAACAGATCGGCGAAGGGCGTGTTGGCGAAGGGGTTTGTCTGAACCGTCACGCGCTGCTTGGTGGAGATGTTCACCACCGCCGGCTGCAATTGCTCGGTTAGATCGGCAAAGCTGACGGGAGCGCCGGCGCGGGGGACAACCGAAGTCATCTTGCTGGCGTCGTTCTGCGCCACCTGTGCACCTGCAGGGTGGCCGGTGATGAGAGAGATGGCCGCCCCGCCAGCCAGCAGGGCGCCGGTAATGCCGTAAGAATAGCGCACGGGCTTTACGTCCTTTTGTCCTTCGAGTGTCCGGCGCGTGGGGCGCCGACCGATTCAGTCCCGGCCGGGAAAATCACCCTTTGGCCTGAACTCCCATTGAACAGACAGCCGCGGCTGGCCCCGCAGGGCCAGCCGGCACTTACCGGCGCTTGCCGCGGAACTGCTGCAGATACTCATTGTCTTCGCCAAGGATGATGCTGCTCTGGCCCGAACCCTGCTCGAACGTCCGGCGATAGCTCTCCATGGCGCGGTAGAAATCGTAGAAATCGGGATCCTTGCCATAGGCCGCCGAATAGGTCTTGGCCGCCTGCGCCTCTGCCTCCGCCCGGATGATCTGGGCGTTCTTGCGTCCCTGCGCGCGGATCGTCGCCGCTTCCTGCTGGCGATCGGTCTGCATGCGGGTGAAGGCCGCCGTCAGGGGGGTGCCTTCGGGAAGGTCGGCCCGCTTGATCCGCACGTCGATCACCTGCGCGCCATATTCGCGCGCCTGGGCATCCAGCTTCCGCCGGATGTTGGACATTGCCGTGCCCCGCTCCGCCGTGAGCAGCGAAGCGAAGCTGCGCCGACCCAGTTCCTGCCTGAGAACGGAAGAAAGGATGGGCTGCAGCTGCGCCTCCACATTCTCTTCCGTGCCCGCATTCTCCACCATCTTCACCGGGTCGATGATGCGGAAGCGCGCATAGGCATCCACCTGCAGCCGCTGCTGATCGCTGGAGAGCACTTGCTGCGGCTCCATATCCAGATCGAGCACGCGCTTGTCGACATACTGCACCCTGTCGAGCAGCGGCACGCGGTACCATATACCCGCGCCCGTACTGCCGAAGGGCTGCCCCGGCTTGAAGCGGTTGACCACCGCCACCGGCTCACCTGCGCGCACCACCACAGCCTGGCTCGTTTCCGGCACCACGATGATGAAGCTGAGCGCAACCAACAGGGCCACGCCAATCGCGATGAGCGAACGCTTGTGATCGTCCCAGAGCGATTGCATCACTGCCCCTCCGCCGGCTGGGCGCTGGGCGCGCTGCTGCGCTTGCGCACTTCGGGCAGCGGCAGATAGGGCGTCACGCCATCGGTTTCGATCACCGTCTTGTCCGTCTTGCCCAACACGCTTTCCATGGTTTCATAATAAAGGCGGCGCCGGGTCACTTCCGGGGCCAGCCGGTATTGTTCATAGATCTTGTCAAACGCCGCGGCGTCGCCCTGTGCCTGCGCCAGGATCTGCTGCGCATAGGCTTCCGCCCGGTTGATCTCGGTGTCGGCATCCTGCTGCGCGGCGGATACGTCCTTGAAATCCTCCACCACCTGCTCGGGCGGATCGGTCTTCAGAATGTCGATCCCCTGCACGGCAATGCCGGAGCGATAGGCATCGAGCACGGCCTGCATGCGCTCACGCACCGTCTGTTCGATATCGGCGCGGCCCGCGCCGGACAGCACGCGGTCCAGCTCATGCTCGGCCACGGACGCGCGCATCGCCGCCTCCGCCACTTCGCGCAGCGTCTGCTCCGGATCGGCCAGCTGGAATTCGAACTGCTTGAGATCCTTGATATACCAGCGGATCTGATAGCTGAGGTCGACCAGGTTCTGGTCCCCCGTCAGGATGAGCTTTTGCTGCGTGCCTTCGGGGATCCGCACACGGCGGATTTCGCTGACGTTCTGCACAGTCACATGCTGGAAGGGCCACGGGAAGGTCAGGTTGAGGCCCGGATCCAGCGTGCGGCTGTAGGCGCCGAAGGTCGTCACCAGCCCGCGCTCTCGCGGGGCGATCTGGTGGACGCTGGTGGCGCCAAGCCACACCAGCACCAGCGCGCCGATGGCCAGCGGGAACCAGCTGCCACCGCCGGGCCGCTGCGGCATGCGGAAATTGGGGCCGCCCGGCCCGCCGCGCCGGCGCGGGCCTTCCGGCCCGCGATTCTTGAAGATATCCTCTATGCTGGCAGAACGGCGCGGCCGCTCTTCCGACCCGCCGGAAGGAAGCCAGGGGTTGCGCGGGCCGCGCGGGCCGGCGCCATCGTCCGACGGGGGCGTGCCGCCTTCGCCGCCCGCACCCTCAGCGTCGCCACCTTCGCCGCCACCCTTGTCTCCCCCGGGCTTGCCCCAGGGGTTGCGCTTTCCGGCCATCGCCAGAGCGATCCTTTCACTCAACCCGCCCATACGTGTCATGCGGTAGTGTATAGGTGTGTTGTGCGTAAAAAACAGGGGAGGGTTGGACATTTTCGCTGCAATGGCCGCGGCAGACGCGCTAGCAGGCGTGCGCATGACCTCCTCTGAACAGATCCAGCAGCAGATTCCCTCCAAACTTGCCGGCTTCGTCCGCTCCGTCCGATTCAAGGACGGCGTGGCTACCGTGGTGGCCGATGCCTCCGGCCTCGGCCGCGCGGCGGCTGCCGAATTACAGCGCGAGCTGGAGACGCATGTCGGCGCCGTCGAAGGCGTGGCCGAAGTGCGCGTGGCGCTGATGGCCGATCGGGTGGCGCGGCGGATCGTGGCCGTGGGATCGGGCAAGGGCGGCGTGGGCAAATCCACCCTCACCGCCAATCTCGCCGTTGCCCTCGCCCGTATGGGCCACAAGGTCGGCGTGGTCGATGCCGACATCTATGGCCCCTCGCAGGTGATGCTGCTCGATCCCGCCAACCAGAAGGCGCGGGCGGAGGGGGAGAAGCTGGTGCCGGTGGAAAGCGAGTTCGGCGTCAAGCTGCTCTCCATGGGCCAGCTGGTCCAGCCCGGCAAGGCGATCGCCTGGCGCGGCCCGATGACGGGCAATGCGCTGGGTCAGCTGATGGACGCGCATTGGGGCGAGACCGAAGTGCTGCTGGTCGACCTGCCGCCGGGCACGGGCGACGTGCAGCTGACGATGCTGCAGAAGTTCAAGCCGGCGGGCGCCATCGTGGTCTCCACGCCGCAGGATCTGGCGCTGATCGACGCCACGCGGGCGCTGGACCTGTTCCGCCAGGCACAGGTGCCGGTGATCGGCCTGGTGGAGAACATGGCCGGCTATATCTGCCCGCATTGCGGCGAAGTGTCAGATCCCTTCGGGCAGGGCGGCGCCGAAGCCGCGGCGCGGGCGATGGGGGAAACCTTCCTCGGCCGCGTTCCGCTGGCAATGGAAATCCGCGTGGCGAGCGACGCGGGCCAGCCCCCCGCCGCCAATGACGGCCCGCAGGGGGCGGCCTTCGCCACGATCGCCGCCAACCTCGCAAGCTGGCTCGACAGCGGGCAGAGCTAGGCACCATGAGGGTTTCCCGCCGCGCGGTGATGGCCGGCGCTGCCGCAGGCGGCGGGCTGTTTGCCGCATGGTGGCTGATGCCCCGCTCCTACCCCGCGCCACTCACACCTGAAGAGGGGGAAGCGGCTTTCGGCGCCTGGCTCAAGATCGACCCCGCGGGTGTGGTGACGGTGGCGGTGCCGGAGCTGGAAATGGGACAGGGCGTCACCACGCTGTTGCCGCAGATCGTGGCGATGGAACTGGGCGCGGACTGGCGGCAGGTCGCGGTGGCTCCGGCGCCGGTCAGCGCAGCCTACGCCAATTACCCGCTGGCCGCAAAATGGGCGCCGCTCTGGCAACCGGCCATCCCGCCGCTGGAAGACAGCCCGGACGATCTGCTGCTGCGCCGCTGGGCCGAGCGCAACCGCTTCATGGCGACGGCGGACGGGATGTCGCTGCCCGCCTATGAGCTGCCCTGCCGCGAAGCGGCGGCGGCGGCGCGCGCCATGCTGTGCATGGCAGCGGCCGATGAATGGGGCGTCGCGTGGGAAGAATGCGATACGCAGGCCGGCTTCGTCACCCACGGAGACCAGCGGCTGAGCTTCGCCGCGCTGGCGCAGGCGGCGGGCGGCTACACCCCGCCCGATCCGCCGCCGCTGCGGACCGAGCCCCCGGCGGATCCCTCGCGCGCCCTGCCCGGCGATGCCGATCTGCGCGAACTGCCGTTCCCCCGGCTGGACCTGCCGGCCAAGGTGGATGGCAGCATGCTCTTCGCCGGCGATATCCGCCTGCCGGACATGGCCTTCGCCGCGATCCGCCACGGGCCGGTCGATCATTCCGAGCTGACCGGCTTCGACCGCGCAGCGGCGGCCGGGCACCGCGGCCTGCTGGGCGTGGTGCGCGGCAAGCGCTGGCTTGCCGCCGTGGGCGAGACGTGGTGGGCGGCCGAACGCGCGCTCGATGCCATGGCGCCGCTCTTCCGGGTACATGCGCTGGCCGATTCCACCAAGATAGAGGAAGCGCTCGATGCCGCCGTGCGCCGCGGCACGCCCCAACGCGTGGCGCTGCGCGGGGACGGCGATGCGGGCATGGAGCGGCCGGACTTCGCGCTGCGCTATGACGTGATGCCTGCTGCCCATGGCACGATCGAAACCGCCAGCTGCACCGCCCGGCTCAGCGGCGGACGGCTGGAGCTGTGGCTCGCCGCGCAGGCGCCGGAGCGCGCGCGTGCCGCCGCGGCGGCAGCGCTGGGCATGGCGGTGGAGGATGTCGTGCTCTACCCCATGCCCGCCGGCGGCAGCTTCGATGCGCGTCTGGAGCATGACCATGCGATCGAAGCGGCGCTGATCGCACGGGAGGCCGGGCGACCGGTGCAGCTGATCTGGTCGCGCTGGCAGGAACAGCTGATGGAGCGCCCCCGCCCGCCAGTGTCGGCAGTGCTGAGCGCGAAGCTGGGGCCGGAAGGACGCATCCAGACCTTTCGCGCGCGGCTCGCCGTGCCGCCCGCCGCACGCGAGTTCGGCCGCCGCCAGTTCGGCAATCTCACCAGCTGGGCCGCGATGGAGGCGGTGGAGGGCGAGGCCGATCCGATGGCGCTGGAAGGCATGATGCCGCCCTATGCCATCGCCAATGTCGCGGTGGACCACGTGCCCGTGCGCCTGCCGCTGCCGAGCGGAAGGCTGCGGGCCAACGCCCATGGCTACACCTGCTTCATGGTGGAAAGCTTCATCGACGAAGTGGCCCTGCGCGCGGGGCAGGAGCCGCTGTCCTACCGCATCGGGTTGCTGGGGGAGGATTTGCGCCTGGCCCAATGCCTGCAGCGCGCGGCCCGGCTGGGAGAATGGGGCGGCGGCGAAGCGGGCAGCGGGCAGGGAATCGCCTGCCATCGCATGGGCGCGCGGCCGGACGAGTCCGGCGGCAGCGGCCGCATCGCCCTGATCGCGACGGCCGCGGCCGGCGAAGGCGGGGTGCGCGTGCGCCGGCTCAGCGCGGCGGTGGACATCGGCCGCGTGATCAATCGTGACATCGCGCTGCAGCAGATTGAAGGCGGGCTGCTGTTCGGCGTCGGCCTCGCGCTCGGCTCCGCCATGGAATACGAAAAGGGCCTGCCGCGGCAAGCGCGGCTTTCCGCGCTCGACCTGCCCACGCTGGCGGACAGCCCCGAAATCCGCGTGGAACTGATCGAAAGCGACGCCGAGCCTTTCGACCCCGGCGAAATAGGCGTGGCGCCGGTCGCCCCCGCCATTGCCAATGCGTTGTTTTCCGCAACGGGGCTTCGCCTGCGGCGCCTGCCACTGCTATCGGGCGGGCTATGACCTGGCAGGATCAACAACTCCCGGCGCAACATGCGCCCGTGCGAACGGGCAAGATCGGCGTGCTGCTGGTCAATCTCGGCACGCCCGATGCGCCCGACGCGCGCTCCGTCCGGCGCTATCTGGCGGAGTTCCTTTCGGACCCGCGCGTGATCGAGATTCCCAAGCTGGTGTGGCAGCCGATATTGCGCGGTATAATATTGAATACACGCCCGAAAAAATCTGCCGAAGCCTATGCGCAGGTGTGGACGGAGAAGGGCTCTCCGCTCGCGGCGATCACCGCCGCGCAAGCCGAAGAGCTGCAGCAAAGACTGGGCGACAGCGCGGTGGTGCGCTGGGCCATGCGCTATGGCGCGCCGGCGATCGGCGACGAATTGCAACGCCTGATGGACGCGGGTTGCGAGCGCATCCTGCTGGCCCCGCTCTACCCGCAATATTGCGCCGCCTCCACGGCCACGGTGGTGGACAAGGCCGGGGAAAAGCTGCGGACAATGCGATGGCAGCCGGCGCTGCGCACGCTGCCACCCTATCATGACGACCCCGCCTATATCGCGGCGTTGGCCGCCGATCTGGGCGCGCAACTCGATGCGCTGGATTTCGCGCCGGAGGTGCTGCTGCTGAGCTTCCACGGCATGCCCCGCCGCACGCTGGAACTGGGCGATCCCTATCATTGCCACTGCCAGAAGACGGCGCGCCTGCTGGAACAGGCGATGGCGCGCCCCGACCTGCGCTTCCGCACCAGTTTTCAGAGCCGCTTCGGCCGCGCGGAATGGTTGGGCCCGGCCACGGATGCAGTGCTGGCGGAGGAAGGTCACGCAGGAACGAAGCGCCTTGCTATCGCCGCTCCGGGATTTGCCGCCGATTGTCTGGAAACGCTGGAGGAACTGGCGATCCGCGGCCGCGAACAGTTCGAAGCCGCGGGCGGCTCTCAGTTCGCCGCGCTGTCCTGCCTCAACGCCGGCGCGGACGGCATGGCCATGCTGGAGGCACTGGTGCGGCGCGAGCTCTCCGGCTGGATCGCTCCGCCGGTCGCATCAGCCTAGAAGTCGATTGCGATGCCGTTCTTCACCCAATCGCCATAGCGGGTGGGGCTGAGCTCTTCGCCCTCGCCCTCCGCTTGCTTAGGCGGGCCGGGCTGCGGCGGCGGGCTGTCGCTCCAATAGGCGGGTTTGTGGAAGGTCTTGGGCCGCTCGGTCATGTAGTGAACATGGGGCGACTGGCGCCCGGATGCAATCATCTCTAAGCCACCCTCCATGCCCAATTCACCCGGACTGCCAGCTCGCCGTGCCGCCCTGCGCCTGCTCGATGCCGTTCTCCGGCGCGGGGAGACGCTGGATCAGGCGGATCATGCGGCCATGGGCGGCGTTCCCGGCCTGCCCGACCGCGCGCTTGCCCGCGCCATCGCGGGGGAGGTGCTGCGCTGGATGACCGATCTGGACGCGCTGATAGACAGCGCCACGCGCCAGCGGCTGGCCCCCGATGCCAAGGCGCGCACGGTGTTGCGCATGATGCTGGCACAATGGCTGCGGCTGGAAACGCCCGGCCACGCGGTGGTCGCCACTTGCCTGCCCCTGCTTGACGGCGGGCCGCGCCGGCTGGCGCATGGGGTGTTCTCCGCCCTCTCCCGCCAGCGGGCCACACTTCCGGAAGCGCCGACCCTTCCGGCCGAGGCGGCGGCGCGCTGGGGGAGCCGGGCCGGCGCAATCGCCGCCGCAATCGGAAGCCCGCCGCCGCTCGACCTGTCGCTGCGCGATCCGGCGGACACCGCGGCGTGGGCGGATCGACTCGCCGCCACCAGCCTCGCCCCTGGCCATCTGCGCCTGCCACGCGGCACCGCGGTGACGGAGCTGGACGGCTATGGCGAAGGCGCATGGTGGGTGCAGGATCTCGCTGCCTCGCTCCCGGCGCGGCTGCTCGGCGCGGGAGAAGGCCGCACGGTGCTCGACCTCTGTGCCGCTCCGGGCGGGAAGACGCTGCAGCTCGCCGCCGCCGGATGGCGTGTGACCGCGCTGGACGCCAGCGCCAAGCGGTTGGAACGGCTCAAGGAAAACCTCCGCCGCACCGGGCTGGAGGCCAAGGTGCTGGTGGCCGACGCGCTGGAGTGGTTGCCGGAAGAACAATTCGATGCCGTGCTGCTGGATGCCCCCTGCACGGCCACGGGCACCTGCCGCCGCCATCCCGACGTGCTCCACCGCATCGGCCCGCGACAGATCGCGGAAATGGCGGAGCTACAGGCGCAATTGCTGCCCCGGGCCGCCGATCGGGTGAAGCCGGGAGGCCGGCTGGTCTATGCGGTCTGCTCGCTGGAACGCGAGGAGGGCGAGGAGCAGGCACTGCGGCTGAAGCTCCCGCCGGAGCCGGTGACAGCGGCGGAGCTTCCCGCAGGGCTTGCGCCGACGGCAGAAGGCTGGCTCCGCACCGACCCCGGCATGCTGCCCGAGCATGGCGGGCTGGACGGATTCTTCATCGCCCGCTGGCGCGGCAAAGGCAGCTGACGCAGCAGCCAGTTAGAGCTTGCGATCGAGCTCGAGGAAGGTTTCCGGGATGCGCAGCGCCTCCGTGGCCTGACGCGTTTCGCGCATGAACTGCAGCAGCGCCGCCATCAGCAGCGAGACGGCGACCATGAACGCGCCCGCCGCTGCCAATTGCAGGTCGATCCCGGCGATTTCCTCCAGGAACAGCAGCGCGACCTCCAGTCCCACCGTCAAGCCGCTGAGCACCAGCAGCAGGATGGCGTGGCTGATGATCGCGATGCGCCGCGCCACCATGCGGATTTCGCGCACGATCTCGTCATGCTCCCTGCCGGAGGTGCGGGCATAGCGTTCCTGCAACATGCGCGAGCGGTCCACCACCCGGCCGAGCCGGGTAGAGAGGATGTTCATGATGTTGCCGATCGCCACCAGCATGAACACCGGCGCGAGCGCCAGCTGGATGGTGTGCGCAATCATGCCCTCGGCTGCCATCGCCCCTTCCCCCGTCTATGCAATCACTGATTACTCGCTCCGCGGAGCTTGCCCACCTTTTGCGCGCCTTCCATGGTGGTGACCAGAACCTCGTCGCCATCCACGATTATGGCGATATCCTCCAGTCCGATTACCGAGATGCGGGGCCCGTCGGTTTCGGCGAGGACATTGCGGCAATCGACCAGTTCCACGCGTCCGCGCACGCGGTTGCCCAGTGCATCGCCTTCGCGCGCATCGCGCAGCGCCTGCCAGTTCCCGATGTCCGACCAGCCCATGGCCACCGGCACCACTGCTGCGCGCGCGGTCTTCTCCATCACGGCATAGTCGATGGATTCGCCTTCGACGCGAGCAAAGGCTTCTGCGTCAGGATGGAATTCCTGTCCGCTTTCGCGCCCCTTCGCCACCGCCTCGCGAACCGCCTCGGCAATATCGGGGCGAAGGCGCGCCAGTTCGGACATCAGCGTGCCGGCGCGGAACGCGAAGATGCCGCCATTCCAGCTGTACTCTCCGCTGGCCAGAAATGTCTCGGCGGTGGCGCGATCGGGCTTTTCCACGAAGCGGGCGACACGAAATCCGGTCGCCAGCGGTTCCCCCCGTAGGATGTAGCCAAAGCCCGTTTCAGGCGTGGTCGGAGAGATGCCGAATGAGACGAGCCACTCCTGCGCCGCGAGATCGGCGGCCAGGCGCGCGGCAGTCGCAAAGGCTTCCGTATCGGCGATATGATGATCGCTGGGGCACACCAGCATCACCGTGTCTTCCGGCAGACGGGCTGCCGCCAGCGCAATGGCTGCCGCAGTGTTTTTCGCTTCCGGTTCAACGATGATGCTGACCCCGGGCACGCGATCCGTCTGCTCTTTTACATGGGCCAGATGTGCCGCGCCGGTTACGACGATTGGCAATGCGAAATGCGCAGGATCCGCGCAGCGGGCAAGGGTCGCCTCGAACAGCGTTTGGTCGTCGACGAGGGGCAGGAAAGGCTTTGGTCGCGCCTTTCGGCTTCGCGGCCACAGCCGCGTGCCGCTGCCACCGCAAAGAACAACCGGCTGGATGAGCGCCATCTCTGTCATTTTCCTTTTCTCGTCATTCGCTCAACCGGGCGAAAGCGGCAAGATATCAAAACCATCTTTGGCGCCAGCCATAGGTCGCCGACACCGGGTTGCCCGCGGCATCACGGGCCGGGCGGAAGCGGAAGCGATCCTCCGCCAGGGCGCAGGTGATGCGATCCGCCTCAGGATCGGTGCTTGGCTCCACGACGCGGCAGTCACGGGCACGGCCGTCCACGCCCACAGTCATATAGACCACCACCTGCTGACCCTGGCGCGCGGCACGGCCGCCAGGCGGCACCGGATAGTCGCGCGCATCATTGATGTCCCCTGCGATCTTCTCCGGACGAGTGACGGGTATCCCGCCCTGCCCGCTGCCTGCGCGGCCGGCGCCCGTGCCGGACCCTTCGCCTCCCGCTCCGGTTCCGGCGCCGGCATCGGTCGCTCCGGCGCTGTCCGCGCTGCCCGAAGCCGCTGCCTTCGGCGCGGGGTCAGGCCGCGGTAGCGTAACCTTGGGAACGGGAGCCATCACCTCGCGCGGTTCGGCCTTGCGGCCCGCAGCCGCAGCACCCCCTTCTGCTGCAGCCGCCGGATCGGGACTGGGGCTGGCTTCCGGTTCAGGCGGACGGGTGCGCACGGTAACCGTGACGAGGGAAGTTGCGCGCTCAATCGCAGCGCTAGTGAAATTCGGCGCGAAGGCCCGCACCAGCCCTGCAAGCACCACCGCGTGGAGCAACACCACCAGAGCGAGCGGCCCCCAGCGGACGCGGCGGCGCGGGCGCAGGTCAGCGTGCGTACCCGCGCGCCGGGGCTCTTGTTCCGCCATGATCACCGGGTCCTCATGCCAGCAATAACGTTGCGGGGCGGTTGGGGTTCTCCGACCCGTGGCAAGCGCGCGGCGAACCGCGGAACGAATACCCCCTCGAACCCGTCTGCTAGATGTAACCGCATTCCAAAGGAGTTTTTATGTTCGAGAAGCTGCGCATCAAGGAGCACATGGAAGTCGCCGATGCAAACGGCCAGCATATCGCGACGGTCGATGAGGTCGAGGACGAACGCATCAAGCTCACCCGATCGGACAGCGGCGATGGAAGCCATCACTACATTCCGCTCGATGCCGTGGACCGCATCGACGACAATCGGATCTATCTGAAGCAGGGCACACCGATCCCCGCGGGCGCCTGACGCACGAACAGGTTTACCTGCCCTTGGGCGGGTACGGCCCCGGTCCGCGCTTCCCCCCGCGCGGCCGGGGCTTTTTCATGCCCCGTCCCCTCCCCCCGCCCGCGACGAAGCGATACAAGTTTCGGGTTTGGCCTTCGGGCCGGCTTCGGGCAAAGCAGCCAAAAGCCAAGCAGAGAGGATACGGATGGCTGGAATGGGAACAGGCAGGCTGCGGGCAGGATGGGCCGCGGCGGCAATCACCGCGGCGTGCATCACCAGCCCGGCGGCCGCGAAGGCGGATTGCGCGGCCATGGCCAAGCTGGCGCTGCCGGATGGCGAGGTGACGAGCGCCACGCTGGTGCCCGCGGGCAGCTTCCAGCCGCCCCAGCTACCCGGCGGTCCGCCCCCAGGCGTGGCGGCTGCGAGCTTCCAGAACCTGCCGGAATTCTGCCGCATCCAGGCGACCCGCCGGCCCAGCGCGGATTCGGATATCAAGGTGGAGGTGTGGCTGCCGGCCACGGGCTGGAATGGCAAGTTCGCCGCGATCGGCAATGGTATCTGGGCCGGTTCGATCAGCTATTTCGAAATGGGCCGCCCGCTGGCGCGCGGCTATGCCGTCGCAGCCACGGACACGGGCCACACAGGCAATGGCATGACTGCCGACTTCGCCGTGGGCCATCCCGAAAAGCTGAAGGACTTCGGCTACCGCGCGGTGCATGAAATGGTGGTGACGGCCAAGGCTGCGATCGCCGCCTTTTATGGCCGGGGCCCGCAGCTTTCCTTGTGGAATTCCTGTTCCACCGGCGGCCGACAGGGGCTCATGGCCGCGCATCGCTATCCCGAGGATTTCGACGCGATCAGCGCAATGGCGCCCGCCAATCCCATGACCAATCTCATGACCCAGAGCATGTGGGTCGGCTATCAGCCTAACCGCGCGCCGGCCGCCAAGCTCTCGCGCCCCAAGCTGATGGCGACGCATCAGGCGGTGCTGAAGCAGTGCGACAAGCTGGACGGGCTGGAGGACGGCCTCATCTCCCGCCCGGACCTGTGCAGCTTCGATCCCGTGAGCATCCAGTGCAAGGCGGGCGACGGGGACAGCTGCCTGACTGCCGAGCAGGTGGGGACCATGCGCGCGGTCTATGACGGCGTGCGCGACAGCAGCGGCGCCTGGCTGCTGCCCGGTTTCCCGCGCGGCAGCGAGATGCAGCTGGGCATGCTGATGATGAGCGACGCGCCCTTCCCGGTGGCGGACACGTTCTTTTCCATGCTGGTCTATGGCGACAAGCCGGGCTGGACCTTCCGTCAGCTGGATTACGGGCAGGGCCTGCGCGATGCGCGGCGGTTTGCCGATATCCTCGACGTTCCCGCGGACGGCCTCGATCCCTTCTTCGCCCGCGGCGGCAAGCTGCTGCTGAGCCACGGCTGGAACGACGGGCTGATCCCGGCCACCAACACGCTGGCCTTCTACCACGATCTCTACGCCGCCCTTCCCGCTGCGCAGGCGGAACAGCAGTTGCGCCTGTTCATGGTACCGGGGATGGAACACTGTGCGGGCGGCGAAGGCGTATCGCAATTCGATACGCTGGGCACGATCGACGACTGGGCCGCCGGTGGCGCTGCGCCGATGCGGCTGGTTGCCACGCGGGCCGCACCGATGATGCCCGGCGCGCCCGAACTGCCGCCGCTATCCCGCCCACTGTGCGCCTGGCCGATGGTCGCGCAATACAACGGCAGCGGCGATCCTTCGGAGGCGGCGAACTTCAGCTGCGTGGTGCCGAAGGACTGAGGAAAAAAGGGGGGCGCTCCGGCCATACCGAAGCGCCCCTCCCGGCCTGGTGGGGTCAGGCCGCGTCGACCAGCACCACCTCGCTATCTTCCAGAGCGGTGACGCGCAGCACCGCAAGGTCGCTGATCGCCGCGCCATCGCGCGCGTTCACCCGCACGCCGTCGATCTCGACCGCCCCGGTGGCGGGCACGAGATAGCCCTTGCGCTCGTCGCCCAGCGGATAGTCCAGCGTCTGCCCCGCCCGAATGGTCGCGCCGACCACCCGCGCATCGGTGCGGATCGGCAGGGCTTCGGCATCCTCGGCATATCCGCTCGCCAGAACCACGAACTGCCCCGAACGGTCGCCCCTGGGAAAGGGCTTGGCGCCCCATTGCGGCGTATCGCCATCGCTGGTGGGGAGGATCCAGATCTGGAAGATCTGCGTCACCTCGTCCTCCATATTGTATTCCGAATGGCGGATGCCGGTGCCTGCGCTCATCACCTGCACGTCGCCCGCTTCGGTACGACCCTTGTTGCCCAGGCTGTCCTCATGGGTGATCGCGCCTTTGCGGACATAGGTGATGATCTCCATGTCGCGGTGGGGATGCGGCGGGAATCCGGTCCGGGGCTGGATCGTGTCGTCGTTCCACACCCGCAGATTGCCCCAGTGGATGCGCGCCGGATCATGGTAATTGGCGAAGGAGAAATGGTGCTTGGCATCCAGCCAGCCATGGTTCTCGCCGCCGAGTTCGGCGAAGGGCCGCAGTTCGATCATCGATGGTCTCCTCATGCGCGATGCGATCCGCCGCACCGCCGTCCCCGCCCATGTAGGAGAGGTTGAGATTTCTGCTCAGTGCGATAAATCTGGCGTAACTATTCGAGGTTTTAGAAATGCCCGAACCTGGGACTCCCACGCTCGATCAGCTCGGCATCTTCCTCGCAGTGGTGGAGGAAGGCAGCTTCGCGGCCGCTGGCCGCCGGCTCAACCGTGCGGTTTCGGTGATCAGCTACGGCATCGCCAATCTGGAGGCGCAGCTGGGCCTGAAGCTGTTCGAGCGGGAGGGCACGCGCCGCCCGGTGCTGACTGCCGCGGGGGAAGCGGTGCTGGCCGATGCGCGGATCGTCGCCGGGGGCATCGCGGCGCTGCGCGCCAAGGCGCGGGGCCTGCTGCAGGGGCTGGAAGCGGAAGTGGGGCTGGCGGTTGACGTGATGCTGCCGGCGGAGCGGATCGCCGTGCTGCTGCGCGGCTTCCGTGCGGAATTCCCGACGGTTTCATTGCGGCTGCATGTGGAAGCGCTGGGCGCAGTGGCTGCGCGCGTGCTGGATGGAAGCGCCGGGCTCGGCATCGCGGGCCCGGTGGCTTCGGCCGCCGGCGGGTTGGTGCGCGCCGCGGCGGGTTGCGTGCCACTGGTGCCCGTCGCCGCGCCCGATCATCCGCTGGCGCGAATGGCCAGGCTGGAGCCGGGGGCGGCGCGCGCGCACATCCAGCTGGTCCTTACCGACCGGTCGCCGCTGACCGAGGGGCGGGATTTCGCCGTGACATCGCCGCAGACCTGGCGGCTGGCCGATCTCGGCGCCAAGCACGCCCTGCTGCGCGAGGGGATCGGCTGGGGCAACATGCCGCTGCCGATGATCGAAGGCGATCTGATGGCGGGAACGCTGGTGCGCCTGGTGATGCCCGATCATCCGGGCGGGCTCTACCGCTTCTATGCCGTGCATCGGGAAGATACCCCGCCCGGCCCAGCCACGGCCTGGCTGATGCAGCGCTTCGAAGATCTGGGCCGCGGCGACCCGACCGAAGGCCTGCCGGAAGTGTAAGCCGATCAGCTGTCCGGAATGGCCGCAATCAGCCGGCGGAGCATTCCCAGCAGCGCGGCCTGCTCCTGCTCGTCGAGGACGCCGAAGATCTGGCTGACGAACTGGCGCCGCATCGGCTCCGTCGTCGCCGCCGCCTCGATGCCCTTGCCGGTCACGCGAATCAGCTTGGCCCGGCGGTCGGTAGGGTCGGGTTGGCGTTCCACCAGCCCGTCTCGCTCCAGCCCGTCAATCGCTTCGGTGATGGTGCGCGGCGCAAGGCCGAACAGTTCGGCCACGTCCGTCCCCCGCATCGGCCCTCGCTTCTGCAGACATAACAACAGCTTGGTGCGAGCCAACGACGCCCCTTCGGAGGCCATGCGGCGATCAAGCTTTCGTGTCAGCTCGAGATAGAGCTCGGCATAAGCGGAGATAAGAGGTTCGATGTCAGCCATATAATGAGATACCTCAATATATGGTATTGCAATATGCTGCAAGAGCGAGCATCAGGCGCCCGTCAAACCCTGCCACCGGGGAATCGCACGAAAGGGAATCGAGAGTGCCGAGCGAAACCCACGAACCGCACGAAGCCGTCGCAGATACCCCCGAAACGGAGGCAGCAACGCCGCGCCGCACTTCCCCTCTCAAGCGGCGGGGCGTGCGCATCGGCCTGCTGGTGGCGCTGGCGGCTGCCCTCATCCTCGGCGGTATCTGGTTCTACGACTATTGGACCGTGGGACGGTTCCAGGAGAGCACCAACGACGCCTATCTTCAGGCCGATGCGCAGGTGGTGGCGCCCAAGATCGGCGGCTATGTGGAAGAGGTCTTCGTCACCGACAACCAAGCGGTGAAAGCGGGCGATCCGCTGTTCCGGATCGATCCGGGCGATTACCAGTCCGACGTGGCGCAGGCACAGGCGCAGATCGACGTAGCCGAAGCCAGCGCGCAGGCCCTGCGCGCGCAGATCAGCGAGCAGGAGGCCGCCGTTCAGGCGGCGCAGGCTCAGCTTGCCTCCGCGCGCAGCGACCTCAATCTCGCCCGCACCACTCTCGACCGCTATCGCGCTCTCGCCGCGACGGGCGCCGAATCGCGCGAAACGCTGTCGCAGGCGCAGAACCGCTTCGATCAGGCCAAGGCGGCAGTGGCTGCGCAGCAGGCCAATTTGCAGAGCGCCCGGCGCCGCGTGACCACGCTGCAGGCGCAGGTGCAGCAGGCCCGCGCCCAGGCGGAAGGCAGCGAAGCGGCGCGCTCCACCGCCTCCACCAATCTCGAATCGACTGTCGTGCGTGCCAGCGTCGCCGGGCGTGTGGGCAACAAGACCGTGCAGCTCGGCCAGTATGTGCAGCCGGGCACGCGCACCATGTCGATCGTGCCGATCGACAAGATCTATCTGGTCGCCAATTTCAAGGAGACCCAGATCGGCCAGATGCGCGTGGGCCAGCCCGCCATGATCGAAGTGGACGCGCTCGACGGTGTGGAGATCAGGGGCCATGTGGAGAGCTTCTCCCCCGGCACGGGCGCGCAGTTCTCCCTCCTCCCGCCAGAGAACGCCACCGGCAACTTCACCAAGATCGTGCAGCGTGTGCCGGTGCGTATTGCCATCGATGCCGATCCCGAAGTGCGCAAGCTGCTGGTTCCCGGCATGTCGGTGGACGTGACGGTGGACACGCGCTCCGCGCGGGGTTCGCTGGAAGCGATCACCAAGCAGCAGGAAGCCGCCGACAAGGCCGCTGACTGATGGCAGCCGCCGCCCATCCGGCAGCGGGCGCCGCGCCCGCCCGCAGCAACGGCAATGCCGACATGGGCGCCTGGCTGGCCGTGGCCGCCGGCACGCTGGGCGCGATGATGGCGACGCTCGACATCTCGATCGTCAATTCCGCCCTGCCGACCATCCAGGGCGAAATCGGCGCCAGCGGCACTGAAGGCACCTGGATCGCCACCTCCTATCTGGTGGCAGAAATCATCATCATCCCGCTGTGTAACTGGTTCGAGAAGCTGCTGGGCCTGCGGCGCTTCCTGCTGATCGCCGCGCTGCTGTTCACCGGATTTTCCGTGCTGTGCGGCAATGCCAGCGACCTCACTACCATGATCATCGGCCGGGCAGGCCAGGGCTTCACCGGCGGTGCGATGATTCCCACGGCGATGACGATCATCGCCACGCGCCTGCCACCGCACCAGCAGCCTATCGGCACCGCCATGTTCGGCGTCACCGCCATTCTCGGCCCGATCATCGGGCCGCTGCTCGGCGGCTGGCTGACCGAAGCCTTCAGCTGGCATTACGCCTTTCTCATCAACGTGCCGATCTGCGGCCTGCTGGTGGTGCTGCTGTTGGTAGGCCTGCCGCGAGACGAGATGCGGCCGGAACTGCTCAAGGAAGCGGATTGGCTGGGCCTGTTCGGCATGGCGCTGGGCCTCGGCTGCATGACCGTGGTGCTGGAAGAGGGCAATCGCGAACAGTGGTTCTCCTCGCGCCTGATCGTGGAGCTCACCATCCTGACCGTGATCGGCTTCGGCATGGTGATCGTGGGACAGTTCACCAACGAGAAGCCGATCATCCGCCTGTCTCTGCTGTTCGATCGCGTGTTCGGCAGCGTGGTGATCATGGCCACGATGATGGGCATGGTGATGTATGGCACCTCCTTCATCATCCCGCAGTTCCTGGCGGCGCTGGCCGATTACAACGCCCTGCAGGCGGGCAAGATCGTGATGATCTCCGGCTTCCCAGCCATGGCGCTGATGTTCTTCGCCCCGGTGCTGATGAAATGGGTGGATATCCGCATTGCCGTGGGCGTGGGCCTGCTGTTGCTGGCACTGAGCTGCTTCGTCGATACGTCGCTGACCGCCGATGCCGTGGGCGGCGACTTCGTTGACTCGCAACTCCTGCGCGGCGCCGGCACGGTGCTCGCCTTCGTTTTCCTCAATCAGGCGGCGATCTCCTCCGTGCCGGTGCAATATGCCGGCGACGCCTCCGGCCTGTTCAACGCAGCGCGCAATATCGGCGGATCGCTGGCGCTGGCCGCCATCGCCACGGTGCAGGAACAGCGCCAGTGGTTCCATTCGCGGAGGCTGGAAGAGACGCTGAGCGCCAACAGCGTGCGGGTGCAGGACTGGCTCGCCGCACAGACGCAGGCCTTGGGCGATCCGGGCGCCGCCCTGCGCTCGCTCGGCGGCACAATCCAGCGCGAGGCGCTGGTGATGACCTATAACGACATGTTCTGGATGCTGGCGGTGGGCATCGTCTGCGTGACGCCGCTGGTCCTGCTGCTGCGTCCGCTGCCCAAGAACCTTTCCTCCGGCCCGATGCACTGATGCCTGTGATGAGATCCGCTTCGATGACAGCTACCCCCCTGCGCAAATCCCTCGCGCCCGCAGCCCTGCTGCTGCTCGGCGCCTGCACCGTCGGCCCCGATTACGACGGGCCGCCGGCGATCAGTTCCGCCTCCGGGCAGGCGCCCGCCGCCTTTGCGCGGGCCGGCGCGGATGCCGATCTGGCAGCCCCCAGGCTCGCCGAATGGTGGACAGTGCTGGACGATCCCGTGCTCGACCGGCTGGAGCAGCAGGCGCTTGCCGGCAGCCCCGACCTCGCCCTTGCCCGGGCGCGGGTGGACGAGGCGCGGGCGGCGCTGGGCCTCTCGCGCGCCGAGCGCATGCCCTCGATCAGCACGATGGCGTCCGCCGCCCATATCCGGGTGCCGGGCATCGACCTGGGCGAGGATGACGGCAGCGATCAGGGGAATGGTGACGATCAGCGCGGCGACAGCGGCACCAGTTCGACCAATTTCTACAACCTCGGCCTCAACGCCTCATGGGAAGTCGATCTGTTCGGCGGCGCCCGCCGGCGGGACGAGGCAGCCCGGGCGGACCTGGGTGCCGCAGAAGCCAATGCCGATGATGCGCGGGTAAGCCTCACCTCTGCGGTGGCGGAGGCCTATCTCGCCCTCCGCGCGCGCCAGCAGGCCATCGGCCTCGCCCGGCAGGCGGTGGAGCAGCGTTCGCGCCTGGTCGACCTCCAGCAGCAGCGCTTCGATCTCGGCACGGGCACCGAGGTGGAGGTGCAACAGGCCAAGTCCGCCCTCGCACAGGCGCAGCAGCAGCTCGCTCCGCTGCGCGCCGAAGCCGATGGATTCGCCAATGCGCTGGCCATTCTGGCGGGCGAAGTGCCGGGCGCGGTGGACGCGCTGATCGCCACCCCCGCCGACATTCCGCTGCCGCCCGCCAGCGTCGCCGTAGGCGACCCAGCGGCGCTGTTCGCGCGTCGTCCCGACATCCGCGCGGCGGAGCGCCAGCTGGCGGCGCAGAGCGCGCGGATCGGGCTGCAGAAGGCCGCTCTCCTCCCGCGGCTCAGCTTCTTCGGCATTCTGGGCATTGGCGGCACCCATCTGGACGATCTGAGCAGGCTCGACGATTTCACCGCCATCGCCGCACCGATGCTGCAGTGGAACTTCCTCGATTTTGGGCGGGGCAAGGCACAGGTTGGCCAGGCCACCGCCCGCCGCGATCAGGCAGAGGCGCAGTATCGCAGCACCGTGCTGGGCGCGCTGCGCGATGTCGAGGATGCGCTGGCAAACTTCCGCGCCAGCCGCGAGGCCGTGGCCATGGCCGCGCGTGCCACCGCCAGCGCCGGGCGCATTGCCGAGCTTACCCGGCAGCGGCAGGAACACGGCGTGGCAGCCCTGCCCGAACTGCTGAACGCGCAGCTGGCCCAGAACAATGCGGAGCAGCAGCTGATCGCCGCCCGCGCCCAGCTGACGGCCGATTTCGTGACGCTGCAAAAGGCGCTCGGCCTCGGCTGGCAGGACGCGGCCTCCGCGCAATAGCCGTGCCCGGCCCGGACGCGCGGTCAATCGCGCGGCTGCAGGTCGCCCGGAAGATCCTGCTCCGGCGCCTTGCAGAAGGTCGCCCAGGCATTCGGATGGGGAAGCCCCTCGGCAATTTCATCGGCAGGGTTCGGGTCGATCCGACTGCCCTGCCGGTGCAGATGGGCCTTGGCGACCATATTGGCGGTGATCGGCGCAGCGATGAACAGGAACAGCGCGATCAGCAGCTCGTGCGCGGAAAAGTGTCCCACATGCACGGGGAAGAACAGCATGGATGCGGCCAGCGTTCCGCCCACGCCCAGCGTCGTTGCCTTGGTCGGCCCGTGCAGCCGCGTCATCAGCGAAGGCAGCCGGACCAGGCCCCAGGATCCGATCAGCGCGAAGGCGCCCCCGGCGAGGATAAGGATCGAAATGACGATGTCGGCGATCTGCTCCAGCATACCTATTCCACGATGTCGCCGCGCAGCAGGAACTTGGCATAGGCCACCGTTCCCACGAAGCCGACCATGGCCAGCAGCAGCGCCGCTTCGAAATAGAAGGCCGTCCGCTCATAGATCCCGAACAGCACGATCAGCGCGATCGCGTTGATGATCATCGTGTCGAGCGCCAGGATACGATCCCCCCGCGTCGGGCCGGCGAACAGCCGCCAGGCGTTCAGCGCGATCGCCGCGGCGATCATCGTGAAGCCGGCAGAGAGCGCAAGGGCGATCATTTATAAATCCTCATCAGGCGGGCTTCGTAGCGGGATTTGATGCGGGCGATCTCCGCATCCCGGTCGGCGAGGTCCAGCGCATGGACCAGCAGCATGCGGCCATCTGCCGAAACATCGGCCGTCACGGTACCGGGGGTGAGGCTGATCGTGCCGGCCAGCGTGGTGATCGCCTCCGGCTGGCGCACGTCCAGCGGGATCGCCAGCCAGCAGGCGCGCAGATCGCGATTGCGGCGGAACAGGATCAGCCAGGCGACCTGGAAATTGGCCACCACGATATCCCACGTCACGATCGCGAGATAATCCACCATCGCCCAGCCGAAGCGCAGGCGGGGCTTGGCGCTCCAATAAGGGGAGGTGAACAGCGGCACCAGCACGCCCACCGCCAGCGCCATCAGCACGCCGCCCACGGACAGACCATTCGCCAGCAGCAGCCAGACGATCACCAGCATGCCGCTGAGCCCGGGGTGGGGGAAGAGCCTGCGCATCAGGGGGCCGTCCTTTCAATACCCAGCACCGCCGCGATATAGGCCTGCGGCGCGAACAGCTGCCCCGCCGTGGCTTCGGCATAGCGGGTGGCCGGGCCGGCCAGCGCCGTCAACAGCCCGATCAGCACCACCACGCCCCAGGCGGGAGCGGTGGGAATGGCCTTGCCGCGCGGGCGTTCACTCGCTTCCCCGCCCGCGCGCTTCCAGAACAGCACGCTGCCGGCGCGGGCGAGGCCCAGCATGGCGAGGAAGGTGGAAAGCAGGATCGCCGCCCAGATCCATGGCGCGGCGGGCAGGACCGCGGTTGCCGAGAGGATCAGCAGCTTGCCCACGAAGCCCGAGAGCGGCGGCAGGCCGGCCAGCGCGATCGCGGCGAGCAGGAACAGCAGCGACAGCTGCCCCTCCCGCGCGAAGGGCCGCCCGGGGACGAGCCGGTCATCCTCCTCCGCCCGCGCGCGACCGATCAGGTCCGCGGTGAGGAACATCAGTGCACCCGCCAGCACGGAATGGGGCAGGTAATAGAGCGCCGCAACGGTGGAGGCGCGATCGAACGGCGCCACCGCAGCCAGCAGCGTGCCGGTCGATCCGATCACTCCGAAGGCGGCAAGCACGCGCAGGCGCCGCGCGGCCAGCACGCCGATGAAGCCCGCCAGCAGGCTCAGCAGCGCGGCCGGGAGCATCCAGCCTGACGGGGCCCAGGCGACCACGCCCGCCTCCGCGCCGAACACCAGCGTGGTGACCCGGAGGATGGAATAGACGCCGACCTTGGTCAGGATGGCGAACAGCGCCGCCACGGGGGCGGACGTGCTGGAATAGGCGCGCGGAAGCCAGAGGTGGAGCGGCAGCAGCGCGGCCTTGAGCGCGAAGACAGCAGTGAGCAATTGCGCACCCACGCGGATCAGCGGCTGGTCCCCCGCGGGAGCCTGCGCGATGCGCAGCGCCATGTCGGCCATATTGAGCGTGCCGGTGACGCCGTAGAGAATGCCGACCGCGATCAGGAACAGGATCGAGCCGACGAGATTCACCACCACATATTGCACGCCCGCCTGCAGCCGCTGCGCCCCCTGCCCGTGGAGCAGCAGCCCGTAGGAGGCGATCAGCAGCACTTCGAAGAACACGAACAGGTTGAACAGATCGCCGGTGAGGAAGGCGCCGTTGAGCCCCAGCAGCTGGAACTGGAACAGCGGGTGGAAATGCCACCCCCGCCGGTCCAGCCCGGTCAGCACCGCATGGGCCAGCACCGCCAGCGCCAGCAGGCTGGTGAGCAGCACCATCAGCGCCGCCAGCCGGTCCAGCACCAGCACGATGCCGAAGGGCGCGGGCCAATCGCCCAGCTGATAGGTGTGGATGGCGCCGCCCGAAGCCTGCGCGAACAGCGCCAGCGCGCTCGCCAGCGTCAGCACCGTGGCGCCGATCGAGAGATAGCGCCCGAGCCGCGTGTTGCGCGAGATGCGCAGCACGGTGAGCGCGGCGACCACGGCCGGTACGAGGATGGGGGCCATGATCAGGTTCATGCGCCGTCATCCCCGCGTCTGGCGGCGGCCTCGTCCCGCTCGGGCTCGCCATCGACGTGGTCGGTGCCGATCTCGAGATAGGACCGCAGCGCGAGGACGACGACGAAGGCGGTCATGCCGAAGGAGATAACGATGGCCGTCAGTACCAGCGCCTGCGGCAGCGGGTCGGTGTAGCCGGGGGCATCCGCCGAATAGATCGGCGGGCTGTTCACCGCCAGCCGGCCCATGGCGAAGAGGAAGGCGTTAATGGCGTAGGACAGCATCGCCAGCCCCAGCACCACGGGGAAGGTGCGGCCGCGCAGCACCAGATAGATGCCCGCAGCCATCAGCACGCCGATGGCGCTGGCGACGAAGAATTCCACGCTCATGGCTGCACCCCTGCCGTGCGGCTCGGGTCGATGTCCATCGGATGCTCGGTCCGCTCCAGCTTCTCCGCCCGGCGCGTGGCGTTGGACAGCTGCGCCAGCGCCAGCATCACCGCGCCCACAACGGCCAGCGCCACGCCCACGTCGAACAGCATGGCCGTGGCCAGTTCCACCTCGCCCACCAGTGGGAGGTGGAAATAGCCGAAGTCGCTGGTGAGGAAGGGGTGGCCGAAGGCCATCGCGCCCAGCCCCGTGGCCGCCGCGATCAGCACGCCGAAGCAGATCAGCGCATGGCGTTCGATCCGCCTGCGCTCCTCCGCCCAGGCAAAGCCCGAGGCCATGTATTGCACCAGCATGGCGATGGAGAACACGAGCCCGGCGATGAAGCCCCCGCCCGGCATGTTGTGCCCGCGCAGGAAGATGTAGAGCGCGACCACCATCGCCATCGGCAGGATCAGCCGGCTGGCGACCACCAGCATCATCGGGTGCCGTTCGGGCGAGCGGACCAGATCGGGGATCCACGCCATCAGCCGTCGGCCGGAAGTGCCGCGCACCGCCGTCTGCAGCAGGGAGAAGATGCCCAGCGCCGCAATGCCCAGCACGATGATCTCGCCAAAGGTATCGAACCCGCGGAAATCCACCAGAATCACGTTCACCACATTGGTCCCGCCGCCGCCCGGCTTGGCTTCGGCCCAGTGGAAGGCGGAGATCGGATCACGCGGCTGGCGCATCATGACGGCGTAGGCGAGCCAGCCCACCCCGCCCCCGCCGAGCACGGCCAACACCGCATCGCGCAGGCGGCGCGTGCCCGAATCCACCGACGGCGGCATCTTGGGCAGCAGGTTGAGCGCCAGCAGCAGGAGAAGGATCGTCACCACCTCCACCGAGATCTGCGTGAGCGCGAGATCGGGGGCGGAGAGGTAGATGAAGCCGAGCGAGACGACGAGGCCGATCACGCTGATATAGACGAGCGACAGGAAGCGGTGCCCTTCGGAAAGCACCACCGCCACCGTGCCTCCCAGCAGCGCAAGCCAGGCGAGCATCACGACGGGCGAAGCAGTGAGCGGCGCCCGCACGCCCGGCCGGTAGTCGCCCGTGGCGATCCCCTCCAGCCCGAGCGCGAGCGACACCACCAGCAGCACGAACAGCGTCCGCTGCAGCGAGCCGGTGTTCACGCGATCGGTAACAGCGCGGCTTCCCGCCACCAGCAGCGCCATCGCCCCGTCGAACAGGCGCTTCGCCACGGGGATCGGCAGGCGCCGCCACACCGCTTCGGCACCGGCGTGGCGCCACAGCAGCGCCGCGCCGCCCAGCACTGCGATCGCGCTCATCAACAGGGCAGGGGTCAGCCCGTGCCACATCTTCAAGGCGAAATGGGGCGGCTCCGCGCCGATCACCGCGCCGGAGACGGCCCGCACCAGTCCGCCCGCGAGCAGGCCGGGGAACAGGCCGATCAGCACCACCAGCAGCACCAGCACCGCGGGCGCCGCCCACAGGCCGATGCCCGGATCGTGCGGGGCATGCGGATAATCGCTGCGCTTCGGCCCGAAATAGACCTGCACCACGAAGCGGAAGGAATAAGCGGCCGAAAGCAGCGCCGCGATGGTGGCGATCACCGGCACCAGCCAGGCCTGCCCGGCCCAGCCCGTGTGCGCCGCCTCCTCCAGCATCATCTCCTTCGACAGGAAGCCGTTGAAGGGCGGCAGGCCCGCCATGGAGAGGCCGGCGATCGTACCCAGCGTCGCCGCAATCGGCATCAGATGCACCAGCCCACCCAGCCGCCGCGCATCGCGCGTGCCCACTTCATGATCCACGATCCCGGCGTTCATGAACAGCGCGGCCTTGAAGGTGGCGTGGTTGAGGATGTGGAACACGCCGATCACCGCCGCCATGGGCGTGGCAAAGCCGAACAGCATCGTCAGCAGGCCGAGATGGCTGATGGTGGAATAGGCCAGCAGCGCCTTAAGATCATCCTTGAACAGGGCGATGGCCGCCCCGGCGAGCATGGTGACGAGGCCGGTGGTGGCAACGAGGTAGAACCACAAATCGGTGCCCGAAAGCACCGGCCACAGCCGCGCCAGCAGGAACACCCCGGCCTTCACCATGGTCGCGCTGTGGAGATAGGCGCTGACCGGCGTGGGCGCGGCCATGGCGTGCGGCAGCCAGAAGTGGAACGGGAACTGCGCCGATTTGGCGAAGCAGCCGATCAGGATCAGCACCAGCGCCAGCGGATAGAGCGGCGCCGCCTGAACCACCTCCCGCGCGGCGAGAATGCGGGTGAGATCATAGGAGCCGGCAATCTGGCCGAGCAGCAGCATGCCCGCGATCAGCGCCAGCCCGCCGCCCCCCGTCACCGCCAGCGCCATGCGTGCGCCCTGCCGGCCTTCGGGGAGGTGTGACCAGAAGCCGATCAGCAGGAAGGAAGAAAGGCTCGTCAGTTCCCAATAGATCAGCAGCAGCAGGATGTTGTCCGACAGGACGATGCCCAGCATCGCCCCCTGGAACAGCATCAGGAAGGCGAAGAAGCGCGCCGTCGCCTCTCCGGCGGCGAGGTAAAAGGCGGCATAGATGATCACCAGCAGGCCGATGCCCAGGATCAGCCCGGCGAACATCAGCCCCAGCGGATCGAGGAAATAATCCGCATTGAGGCCGAGCAGGGGAATCCATTCGATCCGGGTGGAAAGCCGCCCTCCGGCGAGCACGGCCGGCGCGGCGGCCAGCACCGGCAGCAGCGCAGCCAGGGTGAAGGCGGCGGCGATCGCCGCATGCGCCATCCGGCCCAGCCGCGCGCCCAGGCTGACCGCCAGGGCACCGAGAAACGGCAGGGCAGAGATGAGCAGCAAGTTCAAGATGTCGCTCCGGCTGGCAGATCAGGCGTGCGCGGCCAGTCAGCCGGCCCGATCCACCCTTGCCTATTCTCGCCCCCGCGCCAATGCCCGGCGGGCAGGAAATTCGCACCGCCGGGTCGTTTATACGCGGATGGTGGCCGGAATTGCCCGCTACGTCCTGCAACCGTGGCAGAGCGCGAGGGAAACCGACAGGTCCATTCCCGCCACAGGAAGTATGCCATCCGCGGATTGCCTTGCATTTCAGAGTGATCGCTCCGCGTCCGCGTCATGGCGTGCGGATTATTCAACGGCTTCTTAACCAAAGCCGCCTAGCGATCTGCAGGACTGAAGGAATTCGGACCTATGCGATCAGACGCCAGCGCCTTGCTGCAGAAGCTCAACCGCCAGGAAATTCACTATCGGGAGTTTCCTGACCGCTATGCGGATCTGGAGCTGTGGCCGATCTTCGAAGCTTTGCTGAACGATCCCCGGATCGTGGAGCGCAAGCTCTCGCGCGTTGAGCAGCGCGAGGCGGAATTCGCGAAGGCGGTGGCGGCCGAAGCCGCACCGGCAAGCGTGCCGGTGCCCGAAGGCCACCCGCTGGAGCAGCAATTGTCTTCACTGCTGTCCGCCTACGGGTCGCAACCCGCGCCCGAAGCGGAACCGGCTGACGATAGCGCGGCGAAAGGCGGGCAGACGGAGGTGGTCGACCTTCGTTCCTTCTTCAATCGGCTGGGGGGAGAGCGCGGATGACCGTCATTCTCTGTCATGCTGCCAAGGGCGGCGTCGGGACGACCTTCCTTGCCGCGCAGCTGGCGCTGGGCGCCGCACGCCGGGGCCGCCGCGTCACCGCTGTGGATTTGACCGGGCAGGATTCGCTCAAGCTCCATTTCGGGCTGCTGCCGAACCAGTTCCTGCCCGGCTTCCTTACAGCCACCCGCGAACCGCTGGCTATCGCCGACGTCAACCTGATCGACGGCTATGACGAGCAGCGCGACCCGGCCGACACTGCGGCGGCCGTGCAAGAGCTTTGCAACGGCAGTGCAAATGAGGTGGTGATCGTCGACATTGCCGCTGGCGATCGGGCGCTGTTCGACCTGCTCCTGCCGGATGCCGATCTGCATCTTTCGGCCCTGCTCCCCGAGCCCGCATCGCTTGCCAGTCTCACGCGGCTGGCCCGGGAGGTTCCGGTCTCGAAGATGGAGAAGACCGCGCTGGTGCTCAACCAGCTGGAGGACCGGCGCAAGCTATCCCGCCACACGCACCGCTTCATCCGGGAAGTCTTCGGCGATCAGCTGATCGCCACCGTGCGGCGCGACGAGGCCGTGCCGGAAGCGCTCGCGACGTTCGAGACGCTCGCAAAGTCGGCACCGCAAAGCGTGGTCCTTCCGGATCTCGAAGCGCTCGCCGATGCGGTGCTCGCCCGTTGCGATGCCCCCATCGTGGAGCTGGACGGGGCGGCAGGCATGGACGGCCACACCGCGCAGCGCGCCGGTTGAGCGACAAGGACACCGCTTCATGCCTCTTTCCCGCCTGCTCCGGTTTCCCGCCGCCATTGCGCTCGCCTTTCTCGCCGCGCTGGTGATCTTCGTGCCGCTCGATCTGGTCGAGCAGTGGACATTCGCCGCCGCCGTGATCATCGCGGCAGTTATCCTGGCGCAGGCGAAGGGCCGCCGGGCGACCATCGTGCTGGCCGCCGTCGCCATGCTCGTGTCCACGCGCTACATCGTCTGGCGCACCACACAGACGCTGGAATTCAACACCCTGCCTGAACTGCTGCTGGGCGGCGGGCTCTATCTGGCTGAACTCTACGCCTGGGTCATCATGGGGCTCGGCTTCCTCCAGACCATCTGGCCGCTGGAGCGCAAGGTGGTGGAGGTGATGGGCGAACCCGACCAGTGGCCGATGGTCGACGTGTTCATCCCGACTTACAACGAGAGCCTGGAGATCGTGAAGCACACGGTCTTCGCCGCCATGGACATGGATTATCCCGCCGATCGGTTCCGGGTGTTCATTCTGGACGACGGTCGGCGCGACGAGTTCCGCCTGTTCGCCAAGCAGGCGGGCTGCGGCTATCTGACACGCAGCGACAATCTTCATGCCAAGGCGGGCAATCTCAACGCCGCGATGAAGAAGACGGACGGCGAATTGATCGCGATCTTCGATTGCGACCACGTTCCCACCCGCGCCTTCCTGCAGCTGAGCGTAGGCTGGTTCCAGCGCGACCCGCGGCTGGCGCTGATGCAGACGCCGCACCATTTCTATTCGCCCGATCCGGTGCAGCGCAATCTCAGCACGGCGGAAGACCTGCCCGGGGAAGGGGACCTGTTCTACGGCCCTGTGCAGCGCGGCAACGACCTGTGGAACGCCACCTTCTTCTGCGGCTCCTGCGCGATCATCCGCCGCGAGGCGCTGATGCAGACCAACGGCTTTGCGGGCGAAACCGTGACGGAGGATGCCCACACGGCGCTGAAGCTGCAGCGCATGGGGTGGAACACCGCCTATCTCGATGCGCGCCTTTCCGCCGGCCTCGCCACGGAACGGCTGGTGCTGCACATCGGCCAGCGCATCCGCTGGGCGCGCGGGATGACGCAGATCCTGCGCATCGATAATCCGCTGCGCGGCCCCGGCCTGACCTGGCAGCAGCGCCTTTGTTACCTGAATGCGATGCTGCACTTCCAGTTTCCGCTGCCGCGGATCGTGTTCCTCACCTCCCCGCTGGCCTATCTGATTGCCGGGCAGAACATCATCCACGCCTCCGCGCTGATGATCTTCGCCTATGCCCTGCCGCATCTGGTGATCTCGATGATCTCCAGCGAACGGCTGCAGGGCGGCGACCGGCGGCCCTTCTGGGGCGAGATATACGAGACGATCCTGGCCTTCCATCTCGTGCGCCCGACGGTGTTCACCTGGTTCCAGCCGCGCAAGGGCAAGTTCAACGTGACCGACAAGGGCGGGCTGCTCGATCGCACCTATTTCGATCTCGATACGGTGCGCCCGCATATGATCACCATCGGGCTGCTGGTCTTCGGCCTGCTGTTCGGTCTGGCCAAATACCTGCTGTTTCCTGAAATCTTCGCCGTGCAGCTGAGCACGCTGGCGCTCAACACGGCATGGGCGACCTTCAGCCTGATTATCCTCCTGGCGGCAGTTTCCGTCGCTCGCGAGAAGCGCCAGGTGCGCGAGCACATCCGCGTGCCCACCGACATGCCGGTGACGATCTACTTCGATGATGGCCATGTGGTCGAAGGCCGCACGGTCGACATCTCGCTGGGCGGCGTCTCCGCGCGCCTGCCGGCCGGCTTCAACCTCGCCGGCCGCGAAGTCACCGACGTATCGCTGCCGATGGGGGACGAGGCGCTGACCGTGCCGGTGGAAACCATGCGGACGGACAAGAATCTCACCCGGCTGCGCTTCGGCGAGCTGGACCAGTTGCTTTCACGCCAGCTGGTGCGGGCGGTGATGGGCCGGGCAGACGCCTGGCAGCGCGAGGCGCCCTATCCCCCTACCTCCACCCTGCGTTCTCTCGGAGATATCGTGAAGGTCGATTTCACCACCCTGCGGCTTATCGTCGGCAGGAAGAAGGCCCCGCCCGCCGCCACACTTGCCAAGGCCGCAGCGATCGCTCTCGCCGTCGCGCTGGGCGTGCTCGCTGCGCCGCAGGATGCCTTCGCACAGCCCACGCAGCCCGCGGCGACAGCGAGCCGGGCGACCGGTCCATCCGCGTCGCGCAGCCTGCGCATGACGCTGAAGGATCTCGCCGTGAAGCAGCCGGTGCGGCTCGCGGGCACGCGGGGCGAAATCGGCATTCCCTTCGGCATCGCCGAGAACGAAGTGGTGACGAAGGCACGCTTCACGCTGACCTTCGCCTATTCGCCCTCGCTGCTGCAGGATCTGAGCCAGATGGTCGTCCTGGTAAACGGGGAAACGGTGGACACGGTGCGCCTCGCGCGTAGCGGGTCCGACGGCATGACCGTGACGATGGATGTGCAGCCGGCGCTGTTCCTGCCGGGTGAAAACCGGCTGAACCTGCGCTTTCTCGGCCATTACACTCGCGATTGCGAGGACCCGTTCCATTCTTCGCTGTGGGCCAATGTCAGCAACACCCGCTCCTTCCTCGATCTGCAGGCGCAGCGGCTGGCGCTGCCGCCCGATCTGGCCAAGCTGCCGCGGCCGTTCTTCGAAAAGGCCAGCGTCCTGCCGCTCAACCTGCCCTTCGTTTTCGCCGGCACGCCCGACGATGCGGAGCTGGAAGCCGCCGCCAGCATGGCTTCGTGGTTCGGCAGCCTCGCCAGCTATCGCGGCTTCCGCTTCCCGGTGAGCTTCGGCAGCCTGCCCGCCGGCAACGCCATCGTCTTCATGACGCCGAACCGCCGCGTGGCCGGGCTCGACCAGGCGATCGACGGCCCGTCAGTGGTCGTGCGCGCCAATCCGCGCGATCCCTATGGCCAGCTGCTGGTCATCATGGGCCGCAATACGCAGGAACTGAAGCAGGCCGCGGCCGGCCTCCCCTTCGCGACCGGCCTCGCCGGCGGCGGGCTGGCTTCGCTCGACGGGATCCGCATCCCCGGCTTCGCCCATTACGGCGCGCCGCGCTGGCTCCCCACCGATCGTCCGATCGCGCTCGGCCAGCTGACCGAAGCCTATGCTCTGCAGGGGCAGGGCCTGCCGCCGGGCCCGCTGACGGCGGAGTTCCGCCTCGCGCCGGACCTCTTCTTCTGGCCCAAGAGCGGGGCGCGGCTGGACTTGCGCTATCGCTATCCCACCGCGACCTGGCTCGATCAGCGCGCCTCGCGGCTCGATGTCTCGGTGAACAACCAATATCTGCAGACGCTGCCGCTCTCTTCCAGCTGGTGGGGCCAGTGGTGGGACAATCCGGGCGCCACCTCGCGCACCTCTGCCGCGAATCTGATCCTCCCTTCCTATAACCTGTTCGGCCAGAACCAGCTGATCTTCGATTACAATCTGATCCTGGCGAACATGCAGCGCTGCCAGGGCCGCGTACCGGACAATGTGCGCGTGAGCATCCTGCCGACCAGCGAGATCGACCTCAGCGGCGCCTATCACGCCATGCGGATGCCTGATCTTTCGACCTTCGTCGGCGGCGGCTACCCCTTCACGGTCCAGCCTGACCTTGCGGAAACCGCAGTGATCCTGCCGGGCAATGCCGGGCAGGGGACGGTGGAAGCCTTCCTCATGGTCATGGGCCGCTTCGGCGATTCCACCGGCACGCCGGTGACCCGCGCCGACGTGATGCGCCAGGCGGATGCCGAAAGGCTGCGGGCGAAGGACATACTGGTGATCGGCCCCGCCGGCCTTGCCGGCTCTTCCGAGCTGTTTGACGGCGCCCCGGTGCGTTTCGATCAGGACCGGCTGCAGGTCAGCGAAGGCGGCGTAATCGACCGGGGCATGGCCCTGTTCTCCGATCGCGACCGTGACGAACCCACCGCAGTGAACGAGGTGCTGTACAGCACCGACCACTTCCTCGGCATGGCGGGCTTCCAGTCCCCCTTCGATTCCGATCGCAGCGTGGTGGCCGTGCTCGCCACCGACACCAACGAGCTGCCGGGCATGATCACCGACCTTGAAGACGTGGACGTGATCGCCGGGGTGCAGGGCGACCTGTCGCTCGTGCGGGGTGACGGCATGACGAGCTTCGTCGTCGGGCCGGATTACTGGGTGGGTGAACTGCCTTGGTGGGTCTCCATCGGGCACTGGTTCAGCCGGCACCCGCTGTTGCTGGCCCTCGCCGGGCTGATCGTCGCTCTGCTGGTCGCCGGGCCGATCTACGCCGTGCTGCAGCGCCAGCAGCGCAAACGCCTCCAGAATGAAGAGGGCTGACATGCGCCGCTTCTGTCTGATCGCGCTCTGCTCCACTGCGGCGCTGGCCCTTACCGCCCCGCTGCCGGCTGCAGCGCAATCCACCGGCGTCAGCGCGCTGCTGGAACAGGCGCGCTATTGGGAAGAGCGCGGCCGCCATGACCGCGCGGTCCAGACCTATCGCCGCGTGCTGGAAATCGACCCCGACAATGTGGAGGCGCGCCGGGGCCTGCGCGGCCCTGCACCCGCGCCCACGCCGGCCCCCTCGCCCGCACCGCAGCCGGCGCCGCAAGGCAATGCGCCCGCGCCTGCCGCTGCACCGCGCCGGCCCGCCCCTGAACAGCCGCAGGCTCCGCGTGCCCCGACAGCCAGCGAACAGGCAGGCCGCGATCGTGCCGCCGGTTTCCAGGCGCTCGAAGCCGGCCGCCTCACCGATGCGGCCCGCGCCTTCGACAGCGCGCTCGCACGCGCGCCGAACGATGCGGACAGCCTCGGCGGCCTAGGCCTCGTACGCCTGCGCCAGAACCGCTTCGCCGACGCGCGCGACTTGCTGCGCCGCGCCTCCCAGCGCGGTTCGGCCAGCCGCTGGGCGGAAGCGCTCGCCTCCGCCGACTTCTTCGCCACGCTGGGCGATGCGCGCGCCGCTTTCGATCGCGGCGAGCTCGACTCCGCGCGGCAAATGGCCGAACGGCTCGCTGGGTCCGGATATCAGGACAGCGCCCCCGCGCTCGATCTGCTGGCCGCGGTTTACGAAAAGCAGGGGCGCTACCAAGATGCCGCCACGGTATCGCGGAAGGCCGCGCAGCAGGCCGGCACGACGGCGGAGGCCCGGCGCCGCTACGAGGTGAATGCGCTGCGCCAGCAGGCCCTTGCCGCGCGCCAGAACGGCGACGAATCCGGCGCTGAGCTGCTGTTCCAGCAAGGCATGCTGGCCGATCCGGCCGATCCCTGGATCCGCTATGAATACGGCCGCTTCCTGATGGATCGCGGGCGGGTGGCGGAAGTGGATTCGCTGATCCAGAACCTCGCCCTCAAGGGCGGTGCCGAACCGCTCTATGCTGCCGCCCTGCTGCTCGACCGGCTCGGCCGTCCGGGCGAGGCGCAGCAGATGATGGCCCGCATTCCGCGCGATCAGACGAGCGCGGAAATGACCGAATTTGTCGCCGGGCTGCAGGTCGATACGGCCGTGGACCGCGCCCGCAACCTTGCAGCCGGCGGGCAGACGCAGCAGGCGGTGGCCGGCCTTCGCCAGATCGCCGCCACGCCCGGCCTCGGCGCCGGATCGCTGGCGGAGATTGCCAGCGCGCTCTACGAGCTGGGCGATACGGCAGGCGCCGGCGATTTCGCCCGGCAGGCGCTGGATCGCAATCCGGGCGATGCCGAAAGCTACGAACCGATCATTCGCGTGCTGGCGCAGACCGGGCAGGAAGCCTTTGCGCTGTCCGCGCTGCAGCGGGTGAACGAAGCCGTGGGCGATACGCCAGAAGGTGCACAGATGGTGGCACGGCTGAACGGAACCATCACTGCCGTCCAGGCAGACCAGCTGCGCGAGGCAGGCCGCTATGCGGAGAGCTTCGATCTGCTCCAGTCGGCGTGGAACCGCGCGCCCGGCAATGTGGAAATCCTCGCGGCGCTGGCCCGCCTCTATCAATCCGGCGGGCTGTCGCTGCAGGCTTCGCAGACCTTCCAGATGGTGCTGCAGAAAAGGCCGGATGACCAGGGCGCGCTGATCGGGCTCATCGATTCCGCCTCCGCCGCCGGGGATCGCCAGCTGGCGCAGCAGGCGCTGGAAAAGGCCATCCGCGCGCACCCCGATGCGCATGAGGTCTATCTCGCCGGCGCCCGCTTCCGCCGCGCCAGCGGCGACGAACGCGGCGCCCGGGCGATGCTGGAACGAGCGCGGGAGGTCTATCTGGCGAAGAGCGGCCTCGCCGCCGGCGGCTTCCCCGCGGCCAACCCGTTCAGCCATATGCCCGCCCCCGCTGCGGGCGGTCTGGCCTCGGTCAATCCCTTCGCGCTGGGCACCAACCCCGATCTGGCGCGCCGTGCGCCGGCCTATGGCGACGCCCCCGTTTATGGTGCGGCCGCCATGCCGGCGTCAGGCAGCCCCTTCACTTCCGCGAGCGCGCCCCTTCCCGGCGCGGCTCCGGCCTATGGCAGCGCCGCCGTACCGGCCTATGGCAATTATGGGAGCATGGCCGGCGCCATGGCGCCCTCAGCGCCGGGCATCGGGCAGGCGCCGGGTGGCATGGCCGGGCGCACCGGCGATCCGGTGCTCGACCAGATCCAGCAGGATCTGCAGCAACTCGCGGCCGAAACCGGCCCGCGCATGGATTTCAAGACCACCTTCCGCAACCGTTCGGGCGAAGAGGGCCTCAGCGAACTGCAGGAAATCGGCGCCACGGCGCAGCTTTCCACCGACTTTGCCGGCGGCCGCGTCTCGGCACAGGCGCAGGCAGTGGTGATCGACGCGGGGCGGCCAAGCGGTTCGGGCCTCGCCCGCTTCGGCCGCAACGCCACGATCGAGGCCCAGGCCATCGTCGATCAGCAGCCGTCCGACTTCGTGGACGCCGACACGCAGCACGCCAGCGGCGTCGCCCTCTCGGCCGGCTATGAAAGCAATCTCGTCTCGCTGGACGCCGGCACCACGCCGCTCGGCTTCGGCAACACGCGCTTTGCCGGCGGGATCGCGGTGAAGCCGCGCCTGTCGCCCTACGCCACCGGGCGCATCTGGGCGGAGCGCCGCCCGGTGACCGACAGCGTCGTCTCCTATGCGGGGACTACCGATCCGGTGACCGGAGCGGAATGGGGTGCGGTCACGCGGACTGGCGGCGGCATCTCCTTCTCCTGGGACCGCGACGGCACCGGCTTCTATGCCGATGGCAGCTATGGCCGCTACACCGGCCGCAACGTGCGCAACAACGAAGGCGTGCAGATCAACGGCGGCGCCTATTTCCGCGCCTATCGCGACGCCAGCTCGCAGCTGACGCTCGGGGTGAATGGCAACTACCAGGCCTTCGACAACAACCAGAATTACTTCACCTTCGGCCACGGCGGCTATTTCAGCCCGCAGAGCTTCCTCAGCGTCAGCTTCCCCATCCGCTACACCTATGATCGCGATGCGCTGGAGATCACCGCCGGCCTCTCGCCCGGCTTCCAGAGCTACGAGCAGACGGGCGAAGCGCTCTATCCAACCGATGCGGGAGCGCAGGCCGCACTGGATGCCCTGAAGGTCATCAATTCTGACGTGCGCGCACGGTATGACACGATCAGCCAGACCGGCTTCGCGCTCGCCGCGGACGGCTCGGCCTATTACGAAGTGTCCCCGCGCACGCGCATCGGCGGCGAGTTCCAATACAACAGCTTCGGTGTTTACGATGAATTCCGGACCTTGCTGGGCATTCGCCAGCAGATAGGAGCCACCAGATAGATGTTCGTTTCTGCTATCACTTCCAGCACATGGTCCGCCGCCGACGAGGAGCGTTCGCTGGCAATTCTTGGGCGCCTCATGCTCGAGGAAATTGCCGGCTGCGGCACGGCCGAGCAGTGCCGGGGCCTGCTGGTCGCCATCGGCCGCCGCCTTGCCGGCCTGTTGCCGGTGGCGAACGAGGCGGAACTCGCCGTGCTGGCAGAGCGCATCAACGGATTCTGGGCGACTCTCAAATGGGGCAGCGTCGGCTTCGAACTGGATGACGAAGGGATCGACATCATCCATCGCGGCCTGCCGCCGCCGGAGCGCGACCAGTTGCAGGACTGGGGTGAGCTGCTGCCGCCCGTGCTGGAAGGCGCCTATGACCACTGGTTCCGGCAAATGGGCAGCGACAGCACCCGGCTGCACACCCGCGTGATCCGCACTGCCGCGGGGCAGGTCGAACTCCGCCATGGACTTTGACCGGCGCACCCTGCTGGTCGCCATGGGTGGCGCCCTCGCCTCTGTCGGGTGCAGCGCAGGCAAGACCGCGCCCAGCCTGACCGACATGAGCGGCTGGTATGCGATGAAGACCCGCTTCCTCAGCCCGGACGGGCGGATCGTCGACACGGGCAACGGCGGCATCAGCCATTCCGAAGGCCAGGGCTATGGCATGCTCCTCGCCGCGATGGCGGGCGATGCCGAGGCATTCGCGGCAATGCACGGCTGGACGGAAGCCACGCTCGCCCGTGAGGATCTCGCGCTCTACTCCTGGCGCTACGATCCTTCGCAGGCGGTTCCGGTGGCGGATACGAACAACGCCAGCGACGGCGACATTCTTATCGCGTGGGCGCTGATGATCGCGGGCGCGAAATGGAGCGGCAAGGGCTATCTCGAGCGCGCCGCTGCGGTTCGCACGGCGATCCGTCAGAACCTGGTGGTCGATCGCGGCGGATCGCTGGTTCTGCTTCCCGGCCTCGCCGGCTTCGACCGTCCGGAACGCACCACGCTGAACCCCGCCTATTACATCTGGCCGGCGCTGGACGCCTTCCATGCGGCAGACAGTGCCGAGGAATGGAAGCGGTTGATCGCGGATGGCGAGGAGCTGCTGATGAAGGCGCGCTTCGGCGCGCTGGCCCTGCCAACCGACTGGATCGACCTGCTGCCCGGCGGGCAGGTGGAGCCGGCACAGGGGCGGCCCGCCCGCTTCGGCTTCGACGCCATTCGCGTGCCGCTCTATCTCGCGCTGGGCGGCCGCACGGGCGCCCTGTCGGACTTCGCCCATTTCTGGAACGCCTATCTGGCGCAGGATCGCCCGATCCCCGCCTGGGTGGATGTGCAGACCGGCGAAACCGCCCCCTATCCTCTGTCCGCCGGGGGAATGGCGGTGGTCTATCGCACCACCGGCAAGCCGCCGGCGCTGCCCGGCACGGCCGGGGAGCAGGACTATTACTCCACCGTCCTCGGCGCACTCGCCACGCTTCCGCAAATGAGCTGACGATCCGTGCCAGGGTCCGTCGCTTCTCCCAGCCGCGCTCAGCCCATCCTGTTGATCCATTAACAAAAAATTAAACTCGCTTGCTCAACCCCTACGTAGAAACGAGAGGGCGCATGAGCACGAACTTGGCGTGCCGGGAAGACGACCGGCTGACCGCACTGGCGGATTACGAAATACTGGACACGGGGGCGGAACAGCCCTTCGAAAGCATAACCGATCTCGTCCGCATGACGCTGAACGTGCCGATCGCGACGGTCACCTTCGTCGACGGAGAGCGACAATGGTTCAAGGCCCGGCGCGGAGTCGACCGCAGCGAAACGCCGCGTGACATCTCCCTCTGTGAACACACGATCCTGACGAACGAGGCCCTGGTGGTCCCCGACACTTGCCAGGATGCGCGCTTCCGCGATTCGCCGCTGGTGAGGGGCGAGCCGCACATCGCCAGCTATCTCGGCATTCCGCTCGTCAACCGGGAGGGTTACGCCCTTGGCGCGCTCTGCGCGATGGACAATGTGCCGCGGATATTTCCGCCGCAGCAGATCGAGATCATGCGCAAGCTGGCCGAACTGGTGCTGGACTGGCTGGAGATGCGCCGCATCGCCCAACGCGATTTCCTGACCGGCATCCTCACCCGCCGGGCCTTGCTGCAGGAGGCGGAGCGGGAGGTGACCCGCTTCACGCGCTACGCCAGGCCCGGCGCGCTCGCCATCTTCGACATCGATCATTTCAAGGCAATCAATGATCGCTTCGGGCATCCCGCAGGGGATGCCGTGCTCGTCGCCGTGGCCGCTGCCTGTGCACCCGTGCTGCGCGCGGGGGATGCGCTGGGGCGACTGGGCGGCGAGGAATTCGGCCTGCTGCTGCCGGAAACCGGCGCGGCCGACGCGCTGGGCGTGGCGGAGCGCTTCCGCGCCGCCATCGAAACCCTCCGCCTGCCCGATCATCCCGGCATCAGGGTAACCGCCAGCTTCGGCATCGCCCCGCTGCAGGCGGGTTGCGAGGCAGCGGAATGGCTCGAGCGGGCGGATCGCGAATTGTACCGAGCCAAGCACGGCGGGCGCAACCAATGCTGCCTCGCCCCCTCCGGACCGGGCTGAAGCGCTGGTAGGGTGATGAGCCCTGACCTTCTTAAGTGCAATGCGTTGTGTGCAGAGGCGGCAGTGCTGGTGGTCAGAACTGCCTTGAAGCGGCACAAGAGAAGCCCGCCGACGGCCTCGGCGTGGGGGCACGGGGCAGCGGCCGTCGGCGGTGCCGCCTACCGGGAGCGCAGCTGGGCTGCAGCTTCCCGGAAGGAGGCAAGTTCATCTCTGTCGACGGCGCCGTCGTGGTTCGCGTCGGCGCGGTCGAAGGCGACAGTGCGGCCTTCGACGAATTCCTTTCGCGACGCGCGTCCGTCTCCATCAGCGTCGAGGCTGGCGATGAGTTTCTGCAGCCGCTCGCCGCTCCGGCGGCCGGGTAGATCTTGCGAAGTGATCATTCCGTCACCGTTGCGGTCGATCCGGGCGAAGGTCTGCTCCCGTGCTGCGCGGTTTTCGGCTCGCGTGATGCGACCATCACCATCGGCATCGGCGCGAGCGAGCATCTCCCCCGGTTCGAACTGCATCTGGGCGAGTGCCGGGCTGGCAGCGCCGGCGGCGACGACGGCGAGAAGCAGCGCGATAGACTTTGTCATTTCCTCGTCCTTTCTCAGTTCGGCCGCGGAACGGTGCGGGTGCGCGATACCGTGCGCCCGCCATTG
The DNA here is from genome assembly GCF_003569745.1 of Altererythrobacter sp. B11. Classification (NCBI taxonomy): domain Bacteria; kingdom Pseudomonadati; phylum Pseudomonadota; class Alphaproteobacteria; order Sphingomonadales; family Erythrobacteraceae; genus Altererythrobacter; species Altererythrobacter sp. B11. The sequence continues at coordinate 1,059,981 of NZ_AP018498.1, read as the reverse complement.
GTGGCGGCATCGGTCTGGATCGTGACGGCGCTATCCGAGACGGAAACGTCGCGGGTCGCAGAGTAGCCGCGACCTTGCGAAGTGCTGGCACCGCTGCTGCGAGTGTAGCCGTCGTCGGTTCGATAGATCGTGCTCCAGCCCGATTGGCTGTTGCCCTGCCTGCCTGTGCGGCTCAGGCTGGTGGAAAGGGAACCGTCACCGCGGGTTACCGTCCCGCTGCGCTGCACGCTGTCCCCATCGGCATAGCGCCGCTGGGTGCTGCTCGTGAAAGTGCCGTCGCCCCAGTCGGATTCCCGGACCTGACGATAACCCCGGCCATCCCGGGTAGCCGCTCCGCGGGTCACCGTAGCTGATCCAGGTTCGCGAGCGACATGCCGTCCAGCCACGTAGCCTCCGCCATTCGGGCCTTGGCCGCGTACGATCCGACCATGCTCGCGCGCTTCCGCGGGTGACCCGGCGAACACGCCGAAGCTTGCGAGGCCGATTGCCGCGGCGATCGAGAGTGTCCTGATTTTCACGTCTTTTACTCCGTGGTTTGTAACTGATCAGACAGTGGCGGTGCAGAGTAAGCCGGCGATCACCCGCAGGTGACGAACGGCAACGAAATGTAACCGGCAAACTTTGCGCTTGTGCGCCCCCCGATTGCGGAGCGAATTGCAACCATGGCTGGGGACGAAAGCACGCAGCGCACCGTCATCGCGCTGGTTGAGGACGATCCGGAGATCCGCGAGCTTGTCGCGGGCCTGCTTGGACGTGAAGGATTCGAAGCCTGCCCGTGTTCCGATGGCGCCGAACTCACCCGTCTGCTTGCGCGGCGCCGGATCGACCTCGTGTTGCTGGACCTGATGCTGCCTGGCGAAGACGGGTTGTCGATCTGCCGCCGTCTGCAAGCCATGCCCGTTCCGGTCCCGGTGATCATGGTCACTGCCAAAAGCGACGACATTGATCGCATCCTCGGCCTTGAGCTCGGCGCCGACGATTACCTGCCCAAGCCCTTCAACCCGCGCGAACTGCTCGCCCGGGTCCGCGCCGTTCTGCGACGAACGCGAGAGGCCCACCGGCCACAGGCGCATCCGGCGCGGTTTTACCGCTTCGCCGGCTGGTCGCTGGACGCCGGATCGCGCCGTCTGACCGATGCTGACGGCCAACCCGTCGAACTGACCGGCGGCGAATTCGACCTGCTCCTGGCACTGCTCGAGCACCCCCAGCGGGTTCTTACAAGGGACCAGCTGCTTGACTGGACAAGGGGGCGCGATGCCGCACCCTATGATCGCACCATCGATGTGCAACTCGGCCGATTGCGCAGGAAGCTAGGGGATCAGCCGAATGCTCCCACCTTTATCCGAACCGTGCGCGGAGGAGGCTATCTGTTCGCGCCGGCCGTGGAGACCGGGACCAGCGCATGAAGCGGTTGTGGGGCAGCCTGCTGCTGCGCGTAGCGGCAATACTGGTGCTCGGTCTCGGCATCCTGCAACTGGCGATTCTGCTCGCCGTGATCTGGCCCGACGGCAGGCCCGCGACATTCAGGCTCGTCAATCCCACCGATGTGCGAGAGATTGCCGAGACGCTCGAAGCCGCCCCCCCCGATCTGCGCGAACGGATTGCCCGCGCGGCCAGCGTGGGTGGAACGACCGTAGAACTGCTAAGCGACGTTCCGGCAGAGGCAGTCGGGCCGGGGGCGATGCGCGATGCGCCCCGGCTGAATGCCCGCTTTCGCGAGTTCGCCAGTGAACTGAAGGGGCGCGAACTGCTGGTGCAGGTTCGCCATGGTCGCGGCATCCCCGGTGCGGATGCGCCTGCGGGACCGATGCGGGTGCTGGTGCGACTTCACACCGGCGAGGTGGTGGCGATCGAGCGGGCGCCGCTCCTCCTGCGGCAAATTGCCTCGCGCTACAATATCATCGCGGGTGCGGCCGCGATGGTGATTGCCGCACTGCTTCTGGTGCTCTGGCTGCAGATTATCCGGCCCATCTCGCGCCTGGCGGGTGATGCCCGATCCCTGCGTTACGACGGGCGCGATCAGGATCTTCCGCTTACGGGCGGGCCGGAATTGCGCGATCTGACGACGGCCCTCAATGCGATGAAGAGGCGCATTGCGGGTCTGGTGGAAGAGCGCACAGCCATGCTCGCGGCGATCGCTCACGACCTGCGCACCTACCTCACCCGGCTGCGCCTTCGTGCCGAATTCATTGAGGATCAGGGCCAACGCGAACGCGCACAGACCGATGTCTCGGAGATGGCCGCGCTCATCGAGGATATCCTTTTATTCGCCAAGACGGAGAGTCAGCCGGCGGCGACCATCTGCGTGATCGACGCGCGCGAAGAGTTACTTACCCTTGTCGACCTGCATAAGGAAACCGGGGCTGCCGTGACCTGCGAGGTGCCCACCCACCCTTTGCCCTGCCGCTGCAACCCGCTGGCTTTTCGGCGCATAGTCGGCAACCTCATCGACAACGCCATCAAGTATGGCAAGACCGCCCAGGTTTCGCTGCAATCCAGGGGAGCGCGCGTGGCAGTTCGGGTCATAGACTCGGGGCCGGGCGTCCCGGACGAGATGATCGAGAGCCTGCCCCGGCCCTTCGTTCGCGTCGAAGGATCACGGGGTCGTCACAGTGGCGGGGCTGGCCTCGGTCTGGCGATCGTGAAAGCGCTGGCAGAGAGCCACGGCGGGAGTCTGAGCCTGAGGAACCGGCCTGGTGGGGGATTCGAGGCGGTGGTCACCCTGCCCGCCGCCGGCTAGCACGGGCGGGCAATGCTCTATCCGCTTCGATCGGAGCATCGGAAGCCAGGGCTTCCGAAAAATATGGTGAGCCCTGCTGGGTTCGAACCAGCGACCTACTGATTAAAAGTCAGTTGCTCTACCGACTGAGCTAAGGGCCCCCGCGCTTGCGGTGAGGCGGCTCACCTAGGCAGGGGGCGGTGGCGGGTCAAGCGGTAGTGGAGCTGGCGCAGCGTCAGGTGGGTCAATGGGTCGCGCCACCGGGGCGCAATGGCGGCGGCGGGGCCGAGCACGAAGTCCCGCTGGCGGAACAGCGGGTGCGGGACGATGAGATCGGGGGAGGCCCAGGCACCCCCGCTCCACAGCACCAGATCGAGATCGAGCACCCGTGCGCTCCACCGCTGGCCGCGCGCGCGGCGGCCGAAGCGCGCTTCCATCTTCTTCAGCTTGCGCAGCAGCTCTTCGGGCGCGAGCCCGGTCTTCAGCACCAGCGCGCCATTGGCATAGCGCCGCAGCGAGGGGCCGACCGGTGCGCTGTCGCGTATCGGCGAGAGCGCCACCACATCCCCCAGCTTGCGCCCGATCCGCTCCGCCGCCGCCGCCAGCACGGCACGCGGAGGCCCGAAGCGGTGATGGCGCCGGTTCGATCCGAGCGCGACCAGATAGAGCTGCTTCAAACGTCCTCGCTCAGCCGGCGGTAGAGATCGGGCCTGCGGTCGCGGAAGAAGCCCATGCCCGCGCGGTGCCGCTCCGCACGGGCGAGATCGAGCCGCGCCACCAGCGCGCCGGTCTTGCCGCCGCCGAATTCCGCCAGGAAATCACCCCATTCGTCGGTGATGAAGCTGTGGCCGTAGAAGGACTGGCCGTTCTCCTCCCCGATCCGGTTGGCGGCGACCACGGGCATGCAATTGCTCACCGCATGGCCCACCATCGCGCGGCGCCACATGCGGCTGGTGTCGAGTTCGCTGTCATAGGGTTCCGAGCCGATCGCCGTGGGGTAGAACAGCACCTCCGCCCCCATCAGCGCCATGGCCCGCGCCGTTTCCGGATACCACTGGTCCCAGCACACGCCCACGCCGATCCGCGTGCCGAACACATCCCACACCTTGAAGCCGGTGTTGCCCGGGCGGAAATAGAACTTTTCCTCATAGCCCGGCCCGTCGGGGATATGGCTCTTGCGGTAAGTGCCCATGATCTCGCCATCGGCGCCGACCATGGCCAGCGTGTTGTAATAATGCGGGCCGTCTTTCTCGAAGAAGCTAGTCGGGATCGCCACGCCCAGCGCCTTGGCCAGCCGCTGCATCGCCACGACCGAGGGATGCTGCGCGGTGGGGCGGGCGAGAGCAAACAGCGCCTCCTCCTCCGCCTGGCAGAAATAGGGGCCGGAGAAGAGCTCGGGCGGCAGGATCACCTGCGCGCCGCGCCCGGCGGCCTCCTCCACCAGCGCGGACACGGCGGCGATGTTCTCCTGCTCGTCCTGCGAGCCCAGCGCCAGTTGCAGCGCGGCGACGGTAAGTGTGCTCATGCGCGGGGAAGTATGATCGCCATGGCGCCAAGTCCAGAGGTGCCGCCGCCCACGCGCAGGATCACGGCCGCTTGCGGAACAGCAGCGTCATCCGGTCGCTTTCGCCGATCGCTTCCAGCTTCGGCCGCGTCGCATCCGTGGCGCCGGAAAGGCCGGGCGGCAGCGCCCACACCCCGCGCTCGTAATCCTTGGTGTCCTTCGGATTGGCGTTGATCTCGCTCTCCGCCACCAGATCGAAGCCATAGGCGTCCATCAGCGCGATCACGTCGCTCTGGCGCAGATAGCCCTTGTTGCCGTCGGTCATCGAAAAGGGCGCATCCTCCGATGCGCGATGATCGGTGAGACCCACCATCCCGCCGGGCTTGAGCATGCGGCGGATCTTGAGCAGATCGTCATGCAACCAGCCGAAGCGGAACTGGTTGTGCATTTCCCGGAAGATCAGCACCCGGTCCACCGTGCCATCAAGGGCTTCGGGATAGGCATCCATGTTGAAAGCAGTGATCTCCGGCCCTTCCGCCGGCAGGTTCCACTTCGCCGTGCTCGCGGGGAATTTCTCCGCCAGCCCGCCCATGTAATTGCGCATTCGCTCTTCCATGGCGCTGACATCGGGCCCGATGGCGATGTAACGCCCCTGCGGCCCCAGATAGGGGACCAGGATGCGCGTGTACCAGCCGCCGGCCGGCAGGTAATCGGCCACCGTCATGCCGGGTTCCACCTGGAAGAATTCCAGCGTCTCCCTCGGATGGCGATAGCGATCGCGTGGGGCGTCTTCGGCGCGGCGCGCATCGGCCAGCACGCCGTCCAGCGTATCCTGCGCCTGCGCCGCCATCGGCACCACCATGCTCACCGCGGCCACCGCCGCCCAGATCACCCTTTTCATCGCAACACTCCCTGCCTGCTTTCCCGTGCCAGACTAGGGTAGCCGGGCGGGATGACAAGCGGCTTGCAGGCCCCCATCTTGCCGGGGAAGGAGATTGAGAGATGAGCGAACAGGCGATCCTGGCCGGTGGGTGCTTCTGGTGCACAGAGGCCGTGTTTCGCGACGTGGTCGGCGTCAGCGAAGTGGAAAGCGGCTATATCGGCGGCACCGTGGCCGATCCCACCTACAAGCAGGTGTGCAGCGGCTCTACCGGCCATGCCGAGGCGATCCGCGTGACCTATGACCCGGCGGTGATTTCCTATGCGGAGATCCTCGACGTGTTCCTGGGCACGCATGATCCGACGCAGCTCAACCGCCAGGGCAATGACGTGGGCACGCAATATCGCAGCGCGATCTTCCCACTTGGCGATGCCCAGCGGCAGGAGGCCGAGGCGGCCATCGGCCGGTGGAATGCGGAGCATGGCGAAATGGCCGTGACCACGATCGAGGGTCCCTCCGAATGGTATCCGGCCGAGGATTACCATCAGGAATATTGGGAGGGCGAAGGCCAGCGGAACCCCTATTGCCTGGCGGTGATTCCCCCCAAGCTGATGAAGCTGCGCAAGAGCTTCCAGAACAAGGTGAAGGCGGGCAGCGCAGCCTGACGGCGCCTGCCGCGCGCGGGCATCTCGGTTCAGCGGGCAGCGTTCCGGCGCCGCCCGCTGGAACACGCTGGAACAGGGTTCGTGCGCAAAAATTCTGCCCCGAAGCCAATAACTTGCGCGGGGCTGGGCAGAGGCAGAGAGCGGGCGGAGAGACATGCCGGCACCCAGCACCGCCGGCGGGAAGTAGGAAAGCCCGGCGCTATTCCGGCGGGGCGAGCAGCTTGTCCCCCTGCTGGCGCACCGCCGCTTCGATCAGCGGCTTGAGGAAGCCGAGCGCGGGCGGCAGATCGAACACCATCAGCACGCGGCTGTCTTCGACATCGACATGGCCGGCGATGGTCTGGCCCATGGCGTTGATGGTCATCGCCATCCGGTCCTCGCTCGGCCAGCTGGTCGCCACATCGGCGAAGCCGCCAGGTATGTGATCGGCGATTTCATGGCTGTTGGCGTGCAGCCGGCGGCGGACCTCGGCCTTGCCCAGCCCGTGGGGCAGCGCGACTTCCATCAATCCTCCTTGCCGGCCGGCTCCATCGCCTCGCCATATTTATATTCGAGATAGCGGCTGCGCACCGCGAGATCGTCGATCGCGCCGCTTGCCAGCTGGCGGGTGACCCGGTCGATCTCTCCGCTGATCTTGCCCAGGCTATCGACGAATTGCTGGTCGGGCGATCCGCCCGCCCCGCCTTCGCGCCGCATGTTCGCGGGTATCCGGCGATAGCTCTCCACCATTTCGGGCAGGTGCTCGCCCACCAGCTTGCGCGTTTCCACTGCCGCCGGATGGGCCGGATCGATCCCGTCCAGCTGCAGGCCCAGCGCATCCAGCTGCACGCCGATCTGGTCCACCAGAGTGACGGCCGGCGGCGGCAGGGCCGGCCGCTGGTGTTCCAGCCACAATTCGGTGCGGGCGACGAGCTGGCGCGCATCCTGCGTGCGGGTGAGATCGGCGCGGCGCGGCACCTTCACCTTGGGGAAATTGCCGAACAGGAACACCGCCGCCACAATGGCGAGGAAGGTGACCATCACGCCGGTGAAGCCGATCCCGTCCAGCGCGATGCCGGCGGCGGAGGCGGCGATCACGATGGTGAACAGCGCGGCGGCGATCAGCTTGATCCGCGTCATCAGATTGCCGCGGCGCAGTTCCGCCGAACCCTTGCCGATCGGCCCGCGCCGATGCCGCCCGCCGGACTGGTTGTCACGCACCAGGGCGCGCCCGTCCGACAGGATGCGATCGCTCTGGCCGGTCAGGTCCCCTGCCATCAGCTGTCCAGCGACAGCAGCGACGGTTCGCTGGCGGCGATATTGGCCTGCGCCTGCGACTGCCCTTCGGCGCGGGCGATATAGCCCTTGGACTTCTCCACCTCGGCAGAGAGGGTGGTGACCGTCTGCTTCATGCTGTCCAGCGCGCGCAGCTTGAAGCTGTCGATATTGTCCATCGTGTCATAGATGTTCTGGAAGGCGCGCTGCAGCGTTTCCAGCGGGATGGTGCTGGAGGCGGCCTGTTCGTGGATCTTGCCCGTCTGGTCGGCCAGCATGGTGCTGGTGGAATCGATGATATTGGCGGTGGTCTGGTTGAGCGAGGTGATCTGCTGCAGCACCAGCCGCTGGTTGGTCATTGCCTCCGCCACCGTCACCGCGGTGCGCAGGGCGGAAACGGTGGTGGTGCTGGCGCGGTCCACGCCCTTCACCAGCTCCACATTGTTCTTCTTGACGAGATCGAGCGCGAGATAGCCCTGCACGCTCACCGCCATCTGCGTCAGCAGATCCTGCGTGCGCTGGCGGACATAGAACAGCGCCGTCTCGCGAATGGCCTTGGCCTTTGCCGGATCGGTCGCGTCCAGCTCGGCCGCCTTGTCTTCCAGCCGCGCGTCCAGCGTCTTGGCGATGTGGATCATCTGCTCCAGGCTGCCCATGGATTCCCACAGCTTCTGCCGCTCCACATCGATGGCGGCATTGTCCATCAGCAGCTCGTCCTTGCCGCTGGCGAGGCTGGAGAGGATGGACTGGATATGCGTCTGCGCGCTCTGGTAGCTGCGGAAATATTCGTTCAGCTTGTTGCCCCAGGGGATGATGCCCAGGATCTTGCGGGTGCCCGAAAGCTTGCCGCGCTTGCCGGGATCGAGTTCCTCCACCACGCGGCGCAGCTGGGCCAGATCGGCGCCGACGCCTTCATCCTTGTCCATCGCCCGCACCGGGCGATCGAGGAAGCGGTTGGACATGCCGGCGGCGGCCGCAATTTCCTTGCGGCCCATGCTGGTGATCTGGTCCACCTTCTTGCCGAAATCGGGCGAATTGGCATCCAGCGAGACCAGATCGGCCACGAAGCTGTCCACCTTCTCGTCCAGCTTCGTCTTCTTCTCGTCGCTCACCGGCACGAGGCCGGCGGCCTTTTCCGCGCTGACGGTGGGCACCGGATCGGGCGGTGTCAGCTCGAGGCCGAGATCCGTCTTGGTCGCATTATTGGTGCTGGTTGCCATTCTCGTCAGACCCCTTGGGACGCATGCCACTGTATTAGATATGCAAGACACGCATTTCAAGCGCGCCGCCACCCTGCTACCCCACCAGTCTAACGCGCTTTTGACTGGGAGGCGACCTGCGTGGCGAGCGAAGCCGTGAGTGAAACAGCAACGGACCCCGCAAACGGGACCAACGGCTTTCGTGACGTGGTCTATAGCTGGCTGCATTGGTGGCGCACCGATGTGGTCGGCACCGTCAACCAGGCCGAGGTGATCGCCCGCCGACGAGAGGAATGCGGGCTCAGCGCGCGCTACCTGCTGATGCTGGCGATGAGCGCGGGGATCGCCATCCTCGGCCTGCTGCTCTCCTCTCCCGCGGTGGTGATCGGCGCCATGCTGCTTTCGCCGCTGATGGGGCCGATCATGGGGGCGGGCTTCGGCCTCGCCATCGGCGATTTCCGCTGGATCAAGCAATCCTCGCGCTCGCTGGTGGTGGGTACGCTGCTCTCCGTCGGTTTCTGCGCGCTGGTGGTGATGCTCTCCCCGCTGCAGACGGTGACGTCGGAGATCGCGGCGCGCACCAAGCCCAATCTGTTCGACCTGCTGGTGGCGCTGTTTTCGGCCATCGCCGGCGCCTATGCGATGATCCGCGGGCGCGAAGGCACGGTTGTCGGCGTGGCCATCGCCACCGCCCTGATGCCGCCGCTGGCGGTGGTCGGCTTCGGCCTCGCCACCTTCAACTGGACGGTGTTCTCCGGCGCGCTGATGCTGTTCGTGACGAACCTGATGACGATTGCCTTCACCGCGGCGGTGATGGCGCGGCTCTATGGCTTCCGCACCACCCTGTCGGACCGGCAGACGCAGTTCCAGACCGTGTTGATCATCGCCGCCTTCGTGGCGCTGGCGATCCCGCTGGGCATTTCGCTGCGCCAGATCGCCTGGGAATCCAACGCCACGCGCCAGATCAACGCCGCCGTGGCCGATGCTTTTGACGATCGCGCGCGCCTTTCGCAGATCGATGTGAACTACAACACCCAGCCGATCCAGGTGTCCGCCACGGTGCTGACGCCCGAGCTCAAGAGCGATGCGGAGCGGGTGATCGCCCGTGCCACCAGCCGCCGCATCGGCGCGCCGGTGGAAGTGAAGCTGACCCAGTATCGCGTGGGTACCGATGCGCAGGCGGCCGAAGTCGCGCAGCTCGCCGCCGTGCAGGCCCAGCGCGAGGCCGATCTGCAGCGGGCGGAGGAACTGGCCGAGCGGCTCGCGCTGGTGGCCGGCGTGCCGGATAGCGAGGTGCTGGTGGACCGAGAGCGGCGCCGCGCCACCGTGCGGGCGAAACCGCTCGATGGCGCCTCCCTCGGCGCCTATTTCGAGCTGGAGCGCCGCATCTCCGGGCAGGAACCGGAATGGACGGTGCAGCTCGTGCCCCCCGCCCGCCCGCTGCCCCCAATCGCCTTCGAGGATGACGCGATGACCGACCGCGGTGCCGAAGCGCTGGCGCTGACGGTGTGGGCGGCGGAGCGGATCGGCGCGCCGGTGGTGATCTCCGGCCCCACCGACGCGGTGGAGGCCGTCCGCGCAGCGCTCGCGGCCAAGGGCGTGGCGGTAATCGCCCGGCCCAAGGGCTCCGGCTACGGCGAGGTGACTTTGCGCTGGGCCGCCCCCGACGAATCCCCCTCCGCCGATACGGGAGAATGACCATGCCTGCCGAACTGCTTGTCCTCGCGCTCGCCTGCCTCCTGCTGCTCGCCCATGTGCTGCTGGCGGGGTATTACAAGACGCAGCAATATGGCCGCGAATGGAACATGGGCGCGCGCGACGAGGACCTGCCCCCGCTCAACCACGTCGCCGGCCGGCTGGACCGGGCGCGGGGCAATTTCCTGGAGACCTTCCCCATCGCCGTGGCGGCGCTGCTGGGCGTGGTGCTCGCCGGCAAGGCCGGCCCGGTCAGCGCCGCGGCCGCCTGGGTGTGGCTGGCCGCGCGGGTGATCTACCTGCCGCTCTACTGGACTGGCGTGCCCAAGGTCCGCACGCTGGTGTGGGGCGTGGGGCTGCTGGCGCTGCTGGTGGTGCTCGGCGTGCTGCTGCTGGGCTGAGCGACGCCGCAAGGCGCCGCCCGGCCGGTTAGGTTACGCCGCCAGATTCAGCGGCTCGATCTCGCCCGAAAGATACAGCCGCTTGGCCTTGGCGCGGCTGAGCTTGCCCGAGCTGGTGCGCGGCAGGGTGCGCGGGGGCACCAGTTCGACCACGCAATTCATCCCGGTGATCGCGCGCACCTTGTCGCGGATCGTGTCGCGCAGCCTGATCCGCTCGTCCGGGTCGGACACGCGGCAATGCACCAGCACGGCAGGCGCCTCTTCCCCGTTCTCCATCTCGACGGAGAAGGCGGCGATGTCGCCATGGTTGAAGCCCGGCAATTGCTCCACCGCCCATTCGATATCCTGCGGCCAGTGGTTCTTGCCGTTGATGATGATCATGTCCTTCGCCCGGCCGACGATGAACAGATAGCCATCGGCCATGTAGCCCATGTCGCCCGTGTCCAGCCAGCCATCCACCAAGCATTCGGCGGTGGCTTCGGGATTGCGGAAATAGGAATGCATCACGCTGGGGCCGCGGCACCACACCTTGCCGATCTGCCGGTCCTTGCGCGCCTTGCCGCCTTCCCCGCGGATTTCCACATCCATATCGGGCAGCGGCTTGCCGCAGTTCACGATCGCGCGATAGCGCGCCGGGCGGGAGAGATCGCGCTTCGATCCCGACAGCCGCTCTTCCTCCACCAGTTCCACGCGGATGCCCTCGCCCGGGGGCATCACGGTCACGGCCAGCGTCGCTTCGGCCAGGCCATAGCTGGGGGTGAAGGCACTCGCCCGGAAACCGGCGGGCGCGAAGGCATTGACGAAATTCTGCATCACGTCGGGCCGGATCATGTCCGCGCCATTGCCCGCCAGCCGCCAGCGCGACAGGTCGAAACGTTCTGCCACATTCGACTGGCTGGAAATGCGCCGCGCGCAGATGTCATAGCCGAAGGTGGGGGAGTAGGAGAGCGTGTTGCCCTGGTTGCGGCTGATGAGATCGAGCCAGGCCAGCGGGCGGCGCGCGAAATGTTCGGTGCGCAGATAGTCCACCGACACCTGATTGGCGATCAGCGACAGGAAGCAGCCGACCAGCCCCATGTCGTGATACCACGGCAGCCAGCTCGCCACCCGGTCATTCTCCCCGATGTTCATCGAGGAGGCATGGCCATAGAGATTGTGCAGCAGGGCCCGGTGGGTCACCGCCACGCCGGTGGGGAAGCGGGTCGATCCGCTGGAATACTGGAGATAGCAGATGTCGTCCGGCTGGGCTTCGGGCAGCTCGGCCTCGGGCGCCTCGCGCTCGGCAAAGCTTTCCCAGTCGATGCCTTCGCAACCCTGCCGCACGGCGGCGGCACCGGCCATTTCAGAGATCTCAGCCGGATAGAGCAGGACTTTCGGATCGCAGCTTTCCAGCTGCACCGCCAGCTGCTCGATATAGTTTTCCTTGCCGCCGAAGGTTGTCGGCAGCGGCAGCGGCACGGGCCAGGCGCCGGCATAGACCGCGCCGCAGAACAGCGCCGCGAAATCCGGCCCCGTTTCCGCGATCAGCGCCACGCGATCGCCCTTTTCGACCCCGGCGGCAACCAGCCGGCGGGCCATCAGCAACGCATCTTCGCGCATCTGGCGATAGGGATAGACGCAGGTCAGCGTCCCGCGCATGTCGTGGAAATTCAGGCCCTTCTCGCTTCGGGCGGCATAGTCCACGGCAGCGTTGAAAGTGGCGAAATCCGCCCGGCGCCGGGGCAGCGGGCAGTCATTAGGAGTGGGGGTGAGTTCGGTCATATCTTCAGCTGGCAACCCGTCTTCTGCGCGCTGTGCGGCGCTCTCCCAATACAATACAGCGGCGCCGATAGCATACCGGCCCCGCGATAATCTTTCCCATTTGTCAACGACTGTGGCACGAATATGGCCAATGAGCGGCTATGAACAAGCACGCAACGGCCAGCGACGCAAGCCAAAGCCGCTGGATGAAGCCCGGCTGCGCGATCTGGCGCTGTCCTATATGGCCCGTTTCGCCACCTCCACCGGCAAGCTGGAAGCCTATCTGGCGCGCAAGCTGCGCGAGCGGGGATGGGAGGGGGAAGCCCCGCCCGATATTCCGGCACTGGTGAGCCGCTACGCCGGCCTCGGCTATGTGGATGATGAAGCCTATGCCCGGGCGAAGAGCGGCAGCCTGCTGCGCCGCGGCTATGGCCCGCGGCGCATCGGCGAAGCGCTCGGCGCGGCCGGGATCGACGCCGATCTGCGTGCCGACACGGCGCCGGGCGAAGCGGCACAGCGGCACGCCGCGCTGGCGCTCGCCCGCAAGCGCCGTCTGGGCCCGTTCGGCCGTGATGGCGGTGCGGCTGACCGTGCTCTCCGCGAAAAGCAGATTGCAGCGATGCTGCGCGCCGGGCACAGGGCCGATTGCGCGGTCGCCATCGTGGATGCGCCCAGCGCCGCCGCGGCCGAACAGTGGGCCGCAGAAGCCGATGATGAAGACGAGCGAGAGATCTGACCCCATGCGCGCCGTATTGCTTTCCGCCCTCCTCCCCCTGTCGCTGCTGGTGCCGGCCTGTTCCCCCCAGGCGGCGGAGCAGACGGCCGCGCCGGTGCCGGAGGTTTCGATCCACCCGATTTCCGGCCTCGAAGTGGTGCCGCTGTCCATCACCTCATCGGGCAAGACCCACCGCTTCCGCGTGGAAATGGCGCGCACGCCGCAGCAGCAGGCGCAGGGGCTGATGCAGCGCGAGACCATGGGCGCGGACGAAGGGATGCTGTTTCCCTATGCCCAGCCCCATACGCTGAGCTTCTGGATGAAGGACACCATCCTGCCGCTGGACATCATCTTCATCGGCACCGACGACAAGATCGTGAACATCGCCGCCAAGGCCGTGCCCTTTTCGGAAGAGCCGATCGTCTCCGACGGGCCGGCAGTCGCCGTGCTGGAGCTGAATGGCGGCCGCGCGGCCCAGCTGGGCATCAAAGCCGGCGACACGGTGAGCTGGTAGACCGCACAGACGCTTGCACCGGCTTGGCACTTCCGGCTAACGCGCGGGGCATGGGAATCCTCTCCAAGATCTTCACCTGGTGGGACGGTGCGACGATCGGCACCTCGCTGTTCAGCTCCATGAACGGGGAGCATGTCGGCACGGACTCGCTCGGCAACAAATACTACCGCTCCACCAAGCGGAAGACGGCAGGCGGGCTGGAACAGCGCTGGGTAATCTACAACGGCGCCAATGATGCCAGCCGCGTGCCATCCGAATGGCACGGCTGGCTGCATCATTCCTATGACGAGCTGCCGGAAAGCCATCTGCCGCCGCCGCGCATCTGGCAGGTGGATTATTCCCCCAACGCCACCGGCACGCCGGGTGCCTATCGCCCGACGGGGGCGCTGGAGAAGGGCGGCAAGCGCGCCCGCGCCACGGGCGATTACGAAGCCTGGACGCCGGAGGGGTGATTCGCGCCACGGCCGGCGCTGCGCTGCTGCTCTCGCTCGCCGCCTGCGGCAAGGGCGCGCCTGCTCCTGAACCCGAAAGCACCGTGGTGCCGGAAGAGCTGGCCGGTAAGCCCGATGCCGCCCCGGCAGTGGATAGCGGCGTGGGGACGCCCATGGCCGAGCGGGTCGCCACGCTGGGCCTGCTGAACAAGCGCAACAATCTGACGCAGGACATCACGCTGAAGCCGGGCGAATCGCGCCGGGTCGGCGATGTGGTCGTGCGGCTTTCAGCCTGCGAGCGGACGCCGCCGTGGGAAAGCCCGCCGGAAACGGGCGCCTTCGTGCAGGTGCTGGTGCAGGATCGCCCCGATGCCGATTCGCAGCCCGAATGGCGCCGCATCTTCTCCGGCTGGCTGTTCAAGAATTCGCCCAGCCTGAATGTGGTCGAACATCCGATCTATGACGTGTGGGTCAAGGATTGCGCGATGAGCTTCCCGGGGCAGGAAACGGCAGAGGCCCCATCGGCCGCGCCGCGCGCCGCGCCTTCGGCCAGCCCTTCCCCCACGGACACGCCTTCCCCCTCGCCCACGCCCGCAGAGGCAGCGCCGGCAGCGGCAGACAGCACCGCGGAATAGGCTTCGGGCAGCGACTGCGCGGCCGGGGCGGCGGTGGCTTCCGCCAGCAGCCGCAGATATTCGTCCCGCTCGATCTCCACCGCGCCAAGCGAGGCGAGGTGTTCGGTCATGAACTGGCAATCCAGCAGCAGGAAGCCCGCTCGCCGCAGCAGCACGACCAGCCAGCCGAGTGCGACCTTGGAGGCATCGGTGCGCCGGCTGAACATGCTTTCGCCGCAGAACACCCGGTCGAAGGCCACGCCATAGAGCCCGCCCACCAGCTCGCCATCCTGCCAGCATTCGATCGAGTGGGCATGGCCCGCCGCGTGCAGCGCATGATAGCTCTCGGCGATGCGGCGGCTGATCCAGGTTCCGGGATGGCCGGGGCGCGGCGCGGCGCAGGCGTGGATCACCTCGGCAAAAGCGGCATCGCAGGTGACGCGGAACCGGTCCTGCCGGATCGCCTTGGCCAGCGAGCGCGAGCAGCGGAAGCCGTCCAGCGGCAGGATCGCCCGCTCGCGCGGCTCCACCCAATAGACATCCTCGTCATCCCGGCTGTCGGACATGGGGAAGATGCCGCTGCGATAGGCGGCCAGCAGTAGTTCGAGGGGGATGGTTCTCTGCGCAGGGGCGTGCATGGGCGAAGGCTAGCAGGTGGCCTGCCGCTCGTCGCTTGCCAAGCGCGCATGCGGGCGATAGAGGCGCACCCCTGCTGCAGGAGTGTAGCTCAGTTGGTAGAGCGTCGGTCTCCAAAACCGAATGCCGGGGGTTCGAGTCCCTCCACTCCTGCCAGTTTCCGCCCCGCCCCCGTGTAACCGGGCGACGCCGGGGCGAGACTTCAACCCCTCGTAATTCCATTCGTTTTCAGCCCGCGCGCTGCGCAGGGCGGGAACCGCAACGGCAGGATGTGGGTTTTCAGCGGCAGAACGTGTCAAATGAGCAAGGACAACGCCATGTCGAGCCTGTCTTTCCGCAGTAGCCGCCCCGATTCCTGGACCATGCCGCGTCCCTATCGCGATGCCAGCCTGCGCTATGCCACCTATGGCCCGATCCGGCCGATGGAACAGCCCGGCCTGCTGGCCCGCCTGTTCGGCCGGGGGTAAGCCGCCGGGCCGGTGCCCCGAAGAGCCGGGATCAATATTCGTCCGGCTCTTCCGCCGTCACCTGCGTATGGTCCGCCCCCGCCCGGCGTTCCCCGCGGGCGAGGCGGAACACCACGCCTGACAGCAGCGCCAGCGCCAAGAGGTTTGGCAATGCCATGGTGGCGTTGGAGATATCGCCCAGCCGCCACACCGTTTCCGACGGCTGCACCGCGCCGATGAAGATCGCCAGGCACCACAGCACGCGCCAGGCGCGGTGCAGCAGCTTCTCCCCGCCGCGGGTCGATCCCGGCACGCGGTCGTAGAGGAAGGTGATCGCCCGCTCGCCATAGTATGACCAGGTGAGCAGCGTGGTGAACACGAACATGATCAGCGCCACGCCGGCGATCAGCGTGCCCAGCGGCACACCGCCAAACGCCAGCGGGAAGGCCGCAGCGAAGGCGCCGCTGGTCATGGCAAAGCCCGTGAGATCCGATTGCCAGGCGTGCTTCACCGCCGCCGTGCCGGCGTGGAAATCGCCTTCCACCGTCAGGATCACCAACGCCGTCATGGTGCAGATCACGATTGTGTCGATGAAGGTGCCCATCATCGCCAGCCGGCCCTGCAGCGCCGGATCGTCCGTCTGCGCCACGGCATGGGCGATGGGGGTAGAGCCCTGCCCCGCCTCGTTGGAGAACAGGCCGCGCGCCACGCCCGCGCGCACCGCCATGATCATGGCCGCGCCCACGAAGCCGCCGCTGGCGCTCTGCGCGTTGAAGGCGCCGGCGAAGATACGGCTGAAGGTTTCAGGAATATCCTGGATGTTCAGCAGGATCGCCACCACCGCCATGGCGATGTAGGCGCCCGCCATGAAGGGCACGATCTTGTCCGCCACATTGCCGATGGAGCGGATGCCGCCGATGATCACGATGAACACGGCGAAGGCCGTCACCAGCCCGCCGGCCCATTCCTCCAGCCCGAACAGCTCGTTCAGCCCGTCCGCCACCGCGTTGGACTGGATCGAATTGCCGGTGACGAGCGAGGAGAACAGCGTGCCAAGGCAGAACACCATCGCCAGCCAGGTCCATTTCGGGCCGAGGCCGATCATGATGTAGCTCATCGGCCCGCCGCGATAGGCGCCGTCGCTGGTCCGTTCGCGATAGCGGATGGCGAGGCTGCCTTCCGCGAAGGCCAGCGCCATGCCGATGAGGGCCGTGATCCACATCCAGAACACCGCGCCCGGCCCGCCCAGCGCGATCGCGGTGGCGACGCCGGCCAGATTGCCCGTGCCGACCTGCCCCGAAAGCGCGGTGGAAAGCGCCGCGAAGGGGCTGATCTCGCCCGCGCCGCTGCCCTTGCGGCTGGCGAACAAACCGCCGAAGGCGCTGCCCAGCTTCAGGATCGGCATGAACCGCAGGCCGATCATCATGTAGAGGCCGACGCCGAACAGCACGATCACCATGGGCGGGAACGGCAGCACCTCCTGCCCGGCAAAGGTGCCACCCCAGATGAAGTCAGAGACATTCGTCACATGGTCGAGAAAGGTCGCCCCGCTCTGTTCGCCCGTCACCCGCTGTCCCCGCTGTTCCCCAAAGAGACGGAGAGGCTACCGGTGCATGGCGCGCGGCGCCAGCCCTTGTTTCGCGGCGCAAGCCCCCGGCGGCTTGCCATTTTCCACCTGTGTCGCTACATCGCCTGCCGTCTTCCGACATCGGAGCTTCGCAGCCCCTCCCGGCATAAGCCGGGGCGGCGAAGGGCCTATGGCGGAAATGAAGGTTCATTATGCAAGGTCGATGACGAGATGGCCAAGGTCAGCCCAGCAGATTTCTTCAAGCAGGTCCGCAGCGAAGCCTCCAAGGTCGTGTGGCCGAGCCGCGAGGAGACCGTGCGCACGGCGATCTTCGTGGCGATCATGATGCTGATCCTCGCGGTGTTCTTCCTCGGGATCGATTCGATCTTCGGCTTCGTGGTGCAGCAGCTGCTCAAGCTGATCTGACGCGCGCAGAATTTACGGAAAGAGATACATGGCCCGCTGGTACATCATCCACGCCTACTCCGGTTTCGAAAGCAAGGTTCGCGATTCGATCATCACCGAAGCCGAACGGCTCGGCCTGTCCGAAGGCGTGGAAGCCGTGGAGGTGCCGACCGAAACGGTGACCGAGGTGAAGCGCGGGAAGAAGGTGCAGGTCGAACGCAAGTTCATGCCCGGCTATGTCCTCGCCAAGCTCAACATGACCGATGATGTCTATCACCTGGTCAAGAACACGCCGAAGGTCACCGGCTTCCTGGGCGCCGGCGGCAAGCCGCAGCCGATCTCCGAGAAGGAGGCCGCGCGCTATTTCGGCGGAGTGGAAGAGGCCAAGGCTGCCCCCAAGAAGCAGGTTTCAGTCGATTACGAGATCGGCGATCAGGTCAAGGTGCTGGAAGGCCCCTTCGCCAGCTTCAACGGCGTGGTGGAAGAGCTCGATTTCGACAAGCAGAAGGTCAAGGTCTCGGTCTCCATCTTCGGCCGCGGCACGCCGGTGGAGCTGGACTTCGAACAGGTCGAACTCGTCAAGTAAGCACGGCAGCGTCCCGCCGCGCCGGCCGCGCGGCGGATAATTTTCCGCCGTTCTTTACAAATATCAGCACTGCGACTCGCAGCGGCTTGCCATGCTGTGCTCCGGAAGGAGCGAAACCATGGGAAGAGGAGTGTTTTTCGAAAGGCTGCGCCGGCCCTCCGCAGCGTCGCGGAGTGTCGCCTGCAACACCTACCGGCTCAAGTTCCAGAGCGAGGACGGGCTGCCGGCCAAGGACATCGAATTCGAAGCCCACGACGCCTATGAGGCGCTGACGATCGCGCAACGCGAAGCGCGGACGAAATCGGTCGAACTGTGGCGAGAGGGCAAGCGGCTGTGCCTGATCACCCGCAATGAAGGCAGCTTCTGGGAAATCAGCGCACTGCCGGAACTGCCGGGCCAAGCCTAGCCTGCGCAGGCGGATTGCATCAGTTCAGCGGCGATCTTTAGAGTCGATGCAGAGGGTCCGGAGCGGCCGTGGAACCGTTACGAGCCGGCTGCGAACCAGACCGAAAAAGCGGCCTGCCGCTGCCGAATGCGCGCGTGGACAAATCCCAAACGTCCGAAAACGACCCCATTGCGGGCGGTGCCTCTCTCCCCTTCAGGGGAGAGATACGCAGGCTTGGCGCGGAGCGCCTAGCCGGAGTTGAGAGGGGCATGGGCAGTCCCTCCCCCTCTCCCAACCCTCTCCCAACCCTCTCCCCTGAAGGGGAGAGGGCTATGACCGCACTCCACCCCTTCTCTGCCCTTCACAAAACTCGGAATTTGTCCACGCCGCCTAGCGTTCTACGCCCGCCTCATGCCGCGGCAGGAGGTGGAAATAGCCGCGATCGAAGCCGGCGGCCTCTTCCAGCCCCGGCAGGTCCAGCACGGTCAGCACGCGCTCGCGCAATTCGATCAGGCCGCGCTGGCGCAGCTTCTGCAGCACGCGATTGGTGTGGACCGCCGTCAGCCCCGCGGCACTGGCCAGATCCTCCTGCGTCAGCGGGAAGGACAGCACATCGCCTGCCACCAGCCCCACCATGTCCAGGCGCATGTGCATTTCGCACAGAATGTGGGCGATCGCCTCGTAAGCGGTGCGCTGGCCGTTGTTGACCACCCATTCCCGCAGCACCGCCTCGTCCACCAGTGTGCTCCACCACAGCGCGCGGGAGAGGTTGGAGTTCTCCCGCGTGAGGCGATCGAGCGCCGGCGGCGAAAGCTGCGCCACCTTGCATGGGGTGAGCGTTTCGATCGCATGATCCATGCGGGCGAGGACGGTGATATGCATGTCGCAGAAATCGCCGGGAACAAGGAAACCGGTGAACTGGCGCGCACCCCGCCGCGTGAACTTGCACCGCGCGGCCCAGCCATCCAGGATCAGGTGAACGCAGGCCGGCCGCTCCCCTTCCGCTATGATCGCCTGCCGGGCGGGCAGATCATCTATCTGGAGCACCGCGTCATCGAGCGCCAATACGTCTTGATCGGTAAGCGCAGTAACATTCTGCAGTTTTCGCAAAAGCGGCAGAATCTTCATGGGCTATTAATGGCTCCCACTTACCATTTATCCCGGAGTAAACTTACTGGGCACGTCCTTACCAAGTCAATCGCGGCGATCGACAACGTGCTCAAATCAGTAGCAATATGCCACGATTCTTCATCGAAGTCGTCGATCATGCCGGCATTGCCGAAGATCATGTGGGGCTGGAATGCCGCGATTTCCCCCATGCCCGGCTGTGCGCGATCGAAGGCATACGGTCCCTGCTGGCAGATGAGATGCGCCAGGGACGGCTCGACCTCGGCGGCCGCGCGGTGATCATGGACGAAGCGCGGCGAGAGCTGGAAACCCTGCCCTTCACTGCCGCTTTCGAGACGATTCGCGAAAGCGACGGATAGGGCGGGCAGCGGTCATCTGGGCGGTGTCCTACACCCCCGCCGGACGCTATGGCGCAAAGGGTGACACATTGCCTTTCCCCCTTCCTGCCTCCGCTTCACAAGTCCTTGATCCAGCCGCAGATTTTTCTGCCATGAACCCTGTTCCAAGGTGTTCCAGCGTGTTCCAGCGAGAGGGCCCCGCCGCCGGCGGCGGGCGCTTGCATTTCGGGCCGGATTCGCTATGTGCGCGCCTTCCCTGCGACAGTTCGGGAACCCGTGCGGGAGAGGCATCCGTGCCTCGCTTGACCGCTTACCATGAGCCTGCCGTTTCCGGCGGCGGGCGACAGTGAGAAAGGAGGCCAGCGATGGCCAAGAAGATTACCGGCTATATCAAGCTGCAGGTGCCGGCCGGCGCCGCCAATCCCTCGCCGCCGATCGGCCCTGCCCTGGGCCAGCGCGGCGTGAACATCATGGAATTCTGCAAGGCCTTCAACGCGGCCACGCAGGAGCTCGAAAAGAGCATGCCGATCCCCACGATCATCACGGTCTATGCGGATCGCAGCTTCACCTTCGAAACCAAGACCCCGCCCGCCAGCTTCCTCATCAAGAAGGCCGCGAACCTCAAGTCGGGCTCCAAGGAGCCGGGCAAGACTTCGGCCGGCAAGATCGCGCGCTCCAAGCTCGCCGAGATCGCCGAACTGAAGATGAAGGATCTGAACGCCAACGATATCGAGCAGGCGACCAAGATCATCGAAGGCTCTGCCCGCTCGATGGGCCTCGAAGTGGTGGAGGGCTGAACCCATGGCGAAGCTGACGAAGAAGCAGAAGTTCCAGGCCGGCAAGGTCGAGGCGGAAAAGCTCTATGGCTTTGACGAAGCGCTCGCCCTGCTGAAGGATCTGGGCAGCAAGAAGTTTGACGAGACGGTCGAGGTCGCGATGAACCTCGGCGTCGATCCGCGCCATGCGGACCAGATGGTGCGCGGCATGGTGTCGCTGCCCTCCGGCACCGGCAAGGACATCAAGGTCGCCGTGTTCGCCAAGGACGCGAAGGCGCAGGAAGCGCTGGATGCGGGTGCCGACAAGGTGGGCGCCGAAGACCTGATGGAAGACATGCAGGCCGGCAATCTCGATTACGATCGCGTGATTGCGACGCCCGACATGATGGGCGTGGTCGGCCGCCTGGGCAAGCTGCTGGGCCCCAAGGGCCTGATGCCGAACCCGAAGCTGGGCACCGTCACCCCCAATGTGGGCCAGGCGGTGAAGGATGCGAAGGGCGGCCAGGTGGAATTCCGCGTGGAGAAGCAGGGCATCATCCATTCGGGCATCGGCAAGCTCTCCTTCACGGAAGAGCAGCTGAAGGTGAACTTCAAGGCGCTGACCGACGCCATCGTGAAGGCCAAGCCCTCGGGCGCGAAGGGCAAGTATGTCCGTCGCATCTCGCTGAGCTCGACCATGGGCCCGGGCCTCAAGCTCGACACGACGGAGGTGGAGGGCGCCTGAGCCCTTCCCCGCAAGCAATCACCAAGGGGCCGGGAGGAGCGATCCTTCCGGCCTTTTGCTGTCGGGAAGGAAAGGCCGCGCCATGCGTTGGGCAGGTGAAAGGAGTTTCACCATGTCCGAAGCCTTGTGGCTGTTCACCGTCGTCGCTGGCCCGATCCTGCTGATCGTGGTGATGTATTACGGCTTCTTCCGCAACCGGCAGAGTTCGCAGCGGGAAATCCGCGAGGCGGAATTGGGGGCGGAGCGCCTGCGCGAAGACATCCGCCGCGATCCGGAATACAAGGAAGAATAGAGCCGCTGCGGCAGGGCTTGCCTACAGCCCGCCCGTGCCAGCACACAGCGCCGGTGCCTGACGCCTGCGACTACAAGCCCTTGTGCCCTCAGATCCCGCCGCGGGTAAACTCGAGCCCCTTGGCGGCGAGACCATCGCACAGCGCGTCCATGCAGCGGGCGAGTTCGCCCGCATCGGTGGAGCGGATGACGAAGTTGGCACCCGTCCGCCCTTCGCGGAAAAAGGGATAGCTGCCGATCTGGCAGGCTTCATGCGCCTTCTCCACCTCGCGCAGCAGATCGGCGACTTCGCTTTCCTTGATCCAGCCGCCCACGGTGTCGCTAAGCAGCGGTGCGCCGCCCTCCAGCGTTCCGGTAAGGGCATCGAGCATCTGCGCGGCGATGGCGGGGACGCCGGCCATCATATGGATGTTGCCGATCTTGATGCCCGGCGCGCCCGACATGCGATCGGGGATCAGCTCCGCCCCTTCCGGCACCCGCGCCATGCGCAGCCGCGCCTCGTTCAGCCCGCCACGGGTCTGGTAGTAGTCTTCCAGAATCGCCCGCGCCTCGGGGTGAATCACCACCGGCACGCCCAGTGCCGCGGCCACCGCGTCCACGCTGATATCGTCATGCGTGGGGCCGATGCCGCCGGTGGTGAAGAGGTAATCATAGGACGTCCGCAGCGCGTTCACCGCATCGGCGATCCGCGCTATCACATCGGGCACCACGCGCACTTCCGCCAGGCGGATGCCCTGCACCTGCAGCCAGCTGGCCACCTGGGCGATGTTGCGATCCTGCGTGCGGCCCGAGAGGATCTCGTCACCGATTACCAGGAGGGCGGCGGTCCAGATCTTCTCTTGCTTGCCCGGCATGGCCGCCGATTAGGCCAAGCGGGCGGAGGACGCCAGCCCCCGCCGCCCGCCGACGCGATTTCAGGCGGCGGTGCCGCTGAACATGGAGCGGTCGGGTGCATCGCCGTAATCATCCGCCCCGCCGTCGCCCTCCAGCTGGGTCTTCGCGGCCTGAACCGTGTTGGCCAGCAGGCAGGCGATCGTCATCGGGCCGACGCCGCCGGGGACGGGAGTCACGGCCTTGGCGTGCTGCACCTCGTCAAAGGCCACGTCGCCCACGAGCCGCTCCTTGCCGTCCTCGCCCATGATGCGGGTGATGCCCACGTCGATGATCACCGCGCCGTCCTTCACCCAGAACCCCTTCACCAGCTCCGGCGCACCCGCAGCGGCGACGATGATATCGGCCTTGCGCGCGATCTCCGGCAGGTTCTCGGTATGGATATGGGTGACGGTGACCGTCGCCTCGCGGTCGAGCAGCAAATTGGCGACCGGCTTGCCGACGATGTTGGACTTGCCGATCACCACGGCGTCGAGGCCGGTCAGATCGTCCACCACCGTGTCGATCAGCTTCATCACCCCCAGCGGGGTACAGGGGACGATGCCGCCCGTGCCGGTGGAGAGCCGGCCGACATTCACCGGGTGGAAGCCGTCCACATCCTTTTCCGGACGGATGGAGCGGAGCACGAGCCGGGTGTCGATATGCTCCGGCAGCGGCACCTGCACGAGGATGCCGTTCACTTCGGGATCGGCATTGAGCTCCGCCACGACAGAGAGCAGGTCTGCCTGGCTGGTGTCCGCCGGCAGCCGCCGTTCGATGGAGCGGATGCCGACCTTCTCGCAGCCCTTGATCTTGCGACGGACATAGACCTGGCTCGCGCCGTCATCGCCGACGAGAACCACGGCAAGGCCGGGGCGCGGCTGGCCGGCAGCGACCATCGCATCCACTTGCGCCTTGGTTTCCTCGTCCAGCTGACGCGCGACCGCACGCCCGTCGATAATCTCGGCCATTACTTGAATCCCCTCAGCTGTCGAACGGAGCCGCACGGCGCCTGCCCGGCAGCCCGGCCCCTCGCCGGGCCGGTGCCGGGAAGCCCCGCGCCAGGCTCAGCTGTGCTTGGCGTCGTACTTGTTGATCCATTCGGCGGACGCGGTCAGCGCGCCGAAGGGGTAGAAGTGGAGGCGAACGCGGCCATGTTCGGCATCGCTCAGCTTCTTGTCGAGCGAATCGACCAGCTTGTCCGGCCCCGCGCTGCCGATGAGGTTGGTCAGCGAAATGCCGTATTTCTTCATAACGCTGGCGCTGGCGCCCACGCCGCAGCGCTTGGCGAAGCCGAGCAGGCGCTTGATGCCGGCCGGTCCGGGAACGCCGAGGCGCACCGGCACGTCGATGCCGCGGCTGCGCATTTCGCCAACCCATTCCACGATCGCATCATCGTCGAAGGCGAACTGAGTGACGATCAGCGGGGTCATACCATGGGCGCGCACGGCGGCGAGCTTGCGCTCCATCCAGTCCCACAGCTCGTCCTTGCTGTTGTTGGGATGGCCTTCGGGGTGGCCGCCCACGCCCACGATCTGGATGCCGTACTTTTCGAGCAGGCCCGTTTCGATGATTTCCAGCGAGGTGGAATAGGGGCCTTCCGGCTCCGGCGGATCGCCGGCGATAATGAAGACGCGCTTCACCCCGGCCTTGCCGGTGATGTCGGCCAGATACTTGTCCAGCTCCGCTTCGGACGTCAGCCGGCGGGCGGACAGGTGGACGATCGGTTCGAAGCCCAGCTGGCGCACCAGCACCGCGGCTTCCACCCGCTGCTCCATCTCCTCGCCGGGAAGGAAGGTCACTGCGATCTGCGTGCCCGGCCGGATCAGCGGGGCCGCTTCCCTCAGGCCTTCGATTTCCTTCGCCGTCATCTCCAGCGAATAGCCATCGACCATGTTGCTGCGGGGCTTTTCCCAATCGGGATGGATAGCGGCGTAAGACATCGAATCTCTCCTCTCGCAGGTGCCTGTAGGGCCTCCGGCTCGTCTCAGAAAGGCCCTAGCGCACACACATTTCTTCGTATAGACGAATTTTTCATACCTGCGAATTTCTAAGCAAGCTGGTGAGGGTGATGCTGTTTTTCTGTCCCGGGCTGATCTGTGATGCGCGCATGTTCGCGCCCCAGCTCGCGGCATTCCCCGATTCCCGCGCGATCGACGGCTATGGCGAGGCGGACAGCCTGGCAGACATGGCCCGCGTGGTCCTGGCGGAAGCGGATGCGCAGGGCGCCACCCGATTCGACCTGTTCGGCCATTCGATGGGCGGGCGAGTCGCGCTGGAGGTGGTGCGGCTGGCGCCGGATCGCGTGCGGCGCCTGGCGCTGTCCTCCACCGGCGCCCATCCGACGAAGGAGGGGGAGCCCGCCAAGCGCGAGGCGCTGCGCCAGATCGGCTATGACCAAGGCTTCACCGCGCTGGTGGACAGCTGGCTGCCGCCCATGGTGGCCGAGGCCAATCGCACCCGGCCAGAACTTTACGAGCCGATGCGGCAGATGTCGCTGGACGCCGGGCAGGACATGTTCGACCGGCATATCCGCGCGCTGGTGGGCCGGCCCGACGTGGCGGATCTGCTGCCGCGGATCGCCTGCCCCACGCTGGTGATGACGGGGGAGCTCGACGGCTGGGCCCCGCCCGCGCAGCACCGCGAAATCGCCGCGGCGATCCCTAATTCCGAACTCGTCATCGTTCCGGGCGCGGGGCACATGCTGCCCCTGGAAGAGCCTGAAGCGGTGAACGCCGCCATCGCCAGCTGGCTTTCACAGCCGGCCAGTGATTGAACCCCAACCCTCTAGGAGAGGTAATGCCATGAGTGAACAAAACCTGCAGCAGAAGCTGGACGGTGTTGACAATGTGGTCGATTTCCTGCGCAACCAGCAGGTCGGCCCCAATGTCTATCCCGGCGTTCCGGCCGAATATTCCAACTGGCGCAACGAACAGCGCGCATGGGCGGAAAGCGCCGTGCTGTTCAACCAGAGCTACCACATGGTCGAGCTGTATGTGCGCGGCCCCGATGCGTTCAAGCTGCTGGAATACACCGCCATCAACAGCTTCAAGAACTTCACCGTCAACAAGGCGAAGCAGTATGTGCCGGTGACGCCGGACGGCTATGTGATCGGCGACGTGATCCTGTTCTACCTGGCCGAGAACGAGTTCTCGCTGGTCGGCCGTGCGCCCGCGATCGAGTGGGTGGAATTCCACGCCCAGTATCCCAAGCCCGACGGCAGCAAGTGGGACGTGACCGTGGAGCGTGACGAGCGCACCGCGATGCGCAGCGACGGCGTGCGCAAGAACTATCGCTTCCAGCTCCAGGGCCCGAATGCGATGAAGGTGCTGGAGCGGGCCATGGGCCAGACCCCGCCGGACCTCAAGTTCTTCAACATGGCGCATATCGACATCGCCGGTAAGGACGTGATCGCCCTGCGCCACGGCATGGCCGGCCAGCCGGGTTACGAACTGTTCGGCCCCTGGGCGGATTACCATGCGGTGCATGCCGCGCTGGTCGAAGCGGGCAAGGATTTCGGCCTCACGCTGGTGGGCGGCCGGGCCTATTCCTCCAACACGCTGGAATCCGGCTGGCTGCCCTCTCCGCTGCCGGCCTTCTTCACCGGCGACAGCCAGATGATGAAGGATTTCCGCAGCTGGGCTTCGGGCAAGTCCTATGCCGGCATGTGCTCCATCGGCGGTTCCTATGTTCCCGACAGCATCGAGGGTTATTACCTCACGCCGTGGGACATCGGTTATGGCCACATCGTGAAGTTCGACCACGAGTTCGTGGGCCGCGAGGCGCTCGAGAAGATGGCCGGCGAAAAGCACAAGCAGAAGGTCACGCTCGCACTCGACAATGAAGACGTGATGCGCGTCATCAGCTCGGTGCTCGCCAAGGGCGAACGCGCCAAGTACTTCGAATTCCCGAGCGCGGTCTATGCCATGCACCCGTTCGACGAAGTGAAGATGGACGGCGAAGTGATCGGCGTGTCCACCTGGATCGGCTACTCCTCGAACGAGGGCAAGATGCTCTCGCTCGCGATGATCGATCCGGACAAGGTGGAAATGGGCAAGACCGTGACGCTGGTGTGGGGCGAGCCGAATGGCGGCACCTCCAAGCCGACGGTGGAGCCGCATGTGCAGACCGAGATCAAGGCTGTCATCTCGCCGGTTCCCTATTCGGAAGTCGCGCGCGATGCCTATGCGGACAGCTGGCGCCAGAAGGGCGTGGGCGTGAACGCCTGATCGGCGATCACCTTCGAAGATTGAAAGGGCGGCCCTGTGGCCGCCCTTTCTTTTTATCGCATCGCGCTTTCAGCGGCGCCGCGGCGAGGTTAGTCTGCAACCATGCTGAAACGCCTGCTGCTCGCCTTCGCGATGATCCTCTCGGTGCCGACGGCCCTCTCCGCACAAGCGCGCGATCCGCTTGAAGGCCTGTGGATCTTCGAAGTGGAGGGCACCGGCGTCTTCGGCTTCGCGCTGGAGAAGGACGGCGAGAGCTGGAAAGCGCAGTGGCTGCGCCCGCGCCGCTTCGCCAGCGACGGCGTGCGCTTTATTGATCTGGTCGGCCCGCCCGTGCCGATTGAGGCGACCGCAACAAAGGAAACCGGGGGCTGGCTGGAGCTGACCTTCGCGGACCCCCGCCCGCACACGCTGCCCGACGTATTCCGCATCCATGTGGCGGGGACGGACACGGCGGAGGCAATTTATGCCGACACCGGCTTTCCGGTGCTTCCGCTGGTGCGGGGCGATCCGGCGAGCACGCTCGGCCCCTGGGGCCCGGGACAGACCTATACGCGGGCCGATGCCGACTCGCTCACGCCGGGCGCGTTGGTGCAATTCTCCGCAGCGCCGCCGGCGGATGACGCCCCGACCGCCCAGGAGCCTGTGCAGGGTCCGGCGGAAGAACCGGCGGTGGAGGGCCGCTAGGCCGCCGATTCCAGCAGGCCGCTGGTCCGTTCCAGCAGCCCGCAGACACGTTCCCGCAGCGCATCGTCGAAGCGAACCTTGGGCACGGCCACCGACAGCGCCCCCACCGGCTCGCCGCCGATGGTGACCACGCGGCCAATGCCGCAGATGCCCAGGCTCCGCTCCTCATCGGTCATCGCGAAGCCATCCTTGCGGATGCGGGCGAGCTGCGCGCGCAGCGGCCCCTCCTCGGTGACGGTGGAGGGGGTCAGCCGCTCCCGCTGGCTCTCGGCGAAATAGCGATCCAGTTCCTCGTCGCTCATCGCCGCCAGCAGTGCCTTGCCCGAGGCCATGACATGCATCGGGATGCGCTTGCCCGTCTCGATCGAATAGCGCAGCGCCTGCTCGCTGGATTCGGTGACGGTCGCCTCCACGTCCCATTCGCTGCGCACGAAGAAGCTGCTCGTCTCGTTCAGCTGCACCCGCAGGGTTCGCACCAGCGGCGCGGCGCGTTCCGACAGGGAGAAGCCGCCGCTCTTGGCCTGCAGCCGCTCCAGCCCCGGCCCGGCGGAATAGCGGCGGCCTTCGCGGACCAGATAGTGGCGGTCCACCAGCGTGGCCAGCAGGTAGGACAGGCTGGACACGGGGATCCCCAGTGCCACGGCGATTTCCTGCGCCACCAGCGGCCGGTCATGCGCCACGACATATTCGATGATGTCGAGCGTGCGCGTGGCCGATTTGACCTGGCTCGACTGGCCGGGGATGGGATGCCCGCTGATGCCGGCGCCGCTGTCCACGGTCAGCCGATCCGTGCCTCGGCAATATCCGCGCCCGCGCGCAGATTGGCCAGCTTCTTCCACGCAACCGCGGGGTCGATCTTGCCATAGCCGGCGAAGGTGCCGAAGCCGCAATCGCTGCTGGCGATTACCCGGTCCTTGCCGACGAATGCCGCGAAGCGCTCCACCCGCTGGGCGATCAGCTCGGGCGTTTCGATGTAGTTGGAGCAGGAATCGATGAAGCCCGGGGCCAGGATCTTGTCGTCGGGCAGCTTGGCTTCCTTCCACACCACCCATTCATGCTCGTGCCGCGGATTGGCGCTTTCGAACAGGATCGTGGAGGGGCGGGCGGCGAGCACAATGTCGAGGATCTTCTCCAGCGGAATGTCGAAATCGTGCGGGCCTTCGTAATTGCCCCAGCACACATGCATGCGCAGCCTTTCCGGCGCGATATTCGCGGTGGCGGCGTTCAGCGCCTCCACATTGGCGGAGATGGTGCGGAGGAACTCCTCCTCGCTCATGTCCTGGTAGCCGGTGTGGCGGCTCATCGCGAGGTCGGGGCAATCGAGCTGCAGCTGGAAGCCGGCCTCCACGATCGCTTCATATTCCGGCCGCATCGCGTCCGTAAGGTCGGCCAGATAGGCTTCGTGGCTGGGATAATACTGGTTCGGCTGGAACGCCGTGATGAGGCCGGGACTGGCCGAGTTCAGGAAGCCTTCCACGCCCTTCCCGTGCTTTTCCAGCGCCTTGGCGAAGCGGCGGATATCCTCGTGGCAGGGTTCCAGATTGACCAGCGTGACTTTGTCGATGGCGCTCGCCCGGGTGAATTCCTGCGCACCCATGATGTGGGACAGCTTCTTGGCCAGATCCGGCACCTGCGCCAGATCCATGGCAGGCTTGCGCGGCGTGTGGCCGCCAAAGCCGGAGAGCCGCTCGATAATATAGGTGGAATAGCCGACCTTGCCGAGCTCGCCATCGGAGACGACGCTGACGCCCGCCTCCACCTGCTTGCGCACGGCTTCGTCCACCGCCGCCTGCACCTTGGCGTCGAACTCGGCGGCGTCGTAAGCCTCGCCCTTGTCGCGCGCCAGCAGCAGGGGCACGAGTTCCTCGCCGCGCGGCAGGCTGCCGACATGGGTGGTCTTGATCACTTCAACATCCTCCTCCGAACGAGGATGCTTGTTTCATGTATGCGAAATTAACGCAAGTGCGAAGAGAGCGCCTCAGGCACCAGCGTACAGCCCACGCTTTCTATCCGGCCATCCGCCAGATGATAATGGATATATTGCCGCATTTCCTGCACTTCCCCTTTGGCGATGGGGAAGAACTGGCCCATGCCGCGCGCATCCAGCACCTCCCGCGTCAGATCGCCTGTGCCTTCGATGCGGATCAGCCCCTCCACCGCGCAGAGATCTTCGCTCACCGCGATACGCTGCACGGTGATCGTCTCCGCCACGTACTGGTGCAGGAAGCCGTAGAAATCGCGCAATTGCTGACGGGTGGTGATCTCTATGCCGAAGAAGGCCATGCGCGGCGTGTCGGAATAGAAATCGAACACCGCATCATAATCGCGCGCGTTGAAGGCTTCGGCATAGCGGGCATAGTCCGCGGGGCGGGTGATGGTGGACATGATCGGCTTCCTCTCCTTGCCAGCAATCCTAACGACCGTTAGCAAGGCAGCAAGGGAGAGCAAGGCCATGGCCGAAGCAAGCTATGATTATATCGTCGTCGGGGCGGGCAGCGCCGGCTGCGTGGTGGCCGCGCGGCTGAGCGAGGATCCGCACAGCAGCGTGCTGGTGCTGGAGGCCGGCGGCCGCGACGAACATCTCTATCTCAAGATGCCGCTGGCCTTCCTCAAGGCCATGCCCGATCCGCGCTTCAACTGGGCCTATATGACCGAGCCCGAACCGCATCTGGACGGGCGCCAGCTGCCGCTGCCGCGCGGCCGCGTGGTGGGCGGCTCCGGCTCGATCAACGGCATGTTCGCCATGCGCGGCCATCCGGCGGATTACGATCAGTGGGCGCAGATGGGTGCGCGGGGCTGGTCCTATGCCGATGTGCTGCCCTATTTCCGCAAGTCCGAAAGCAGCTGGCGGGGGGAAGACACCTATCACGGCGGCGCCGGGCCGGTGGCGATCCGGCCGATCGATTCGCCGCACCTGCTGCACCGGCAGATGATGGAGACGGCGGAAGCGGCGGGCTTCGCCACCACGGAGGATCTCGCCGGCGCCCATCCGGAAGGCTTCGCCCGGGGTGAGCAGACGGTGGATGCACGCGGCCGCCGGGTGAGCGGGGCCACGGCCTATCTCAAGCCCGCGATGGGGCGTCGCAATCTCGATGTCCGCTCGGGCGTGCTGGTGCGGCGCGTGGTGTTCGAGGGGCGCCGCTGCGTGGGCGTGGAGATCGAAGGCGAGGACGGGCCGCAGGTGGTGCGCGCCCGGCGCGAGGTGATCCTTTCCGGCGGCAGCTACAATTCGCCCCATCTGCTGATGCTGAGCGGCATCGGCCCGGCGGCGCATCTGAAGAGCCACGGGATCGAAATGCTGCATGACAGCCCGGGCGTGGGGCGCAACCTGCAGGAACATCCCTGCGCGATGCTCGAATTCAACGCTGCCGAGCCAGTGACCTTCCTCAATCAGCTGCGGTGGGACCGGATCGCGCTCAACACGCTGCGCTGGATGTTCACCGGCACCGGTTCGATGGCGACGCAGGTGAACAGCTGCAATGTCGTGATCCGCACCGCGCCGCATCTCGACCGGCCGGATCTGCAGATCATGGTCAATCCCA
Organism: Altererythrobacter sp. B11; assembly: GCF_003569745.1. Taxonomy (NCBI): domain Bacteria; kingdom Pseudomonadati; phylum Pseudomonadota; class Alphaproteobacteria; order Sphingomonadales; family Erythrobacteraceae; genus Altererythrobacter; species Altererythrobacter sp. B11. The sequence continues at coordinate 1,029,043 of NZ_AP018498.1, read as the reverse complement.
TCCGCTTCGATGCCGCGCCGTGGTTCCCGGGTATCAGGGCGGTGCAGGATCATGTGTTCTGGGCCGGCGTGGTGCAGCTGCACCCGGAAAGCCGCGGCTGGGTGCAGCTGAAGAGCCCGGACCCGCGCGATGTCGCCTCCGTCACGCTCAACACCCTGGCGGAAGAGGCGGATCGGGAACAGATGCGCCGCGCCTTCCGCACCACCCGCCGCATCTACAACACGCCGCCCATGGCCGACATGATCGCCTCCGAACGGACGCCCGGCGCACAGGTGGAGAGCGACGAGGATCTGGACGCCTTCATCCGCGCGTCCTGCTATGTCGCCCAGCACCCCACCAGTACCTGTGCGATGGGCATGGGCGAACGCTCCGTGGTGGATAGCGAGTTGCGGGTGATCGGGGTGGCGGGCCTGCGCGTGGCGGATTGTTCGGTCATGCCCACCGTGCCGGGTGGCAACACCAATCTCCCCGCCTTCATGGTGGGGGAGAAGGCGGCGGACCTGATCCGCGGGCGCAGCCTGCCGCGGGCGGAGCTGACCGAAAGCGTCGCGGCATGAGCCGGACGGCGGAGGAGCAGGCCAATCTCGATCTGGTGATGGGCCTGTTTTCCGACGTGCTGAACCCGATGGATTCCGGCGCCGTCGATCGCTTCATCGCGGCGGACTACATCCAGCACAACCAGTCGGTGGAGCCGGGGCGCGAACCGCTCAAGGCCTTCCTCGACATGATCCGCGAACAGACGCCGGAGGCGGTGCATGATGTGAAGCGCGCCTTCGTGGATGGCGATCACGTCACCGTGCATTACCATGTCCGCCGCTGGCCGGGCGACCTCGGCTGGGCCGTGATCGACATCTTCCGGATCGAGCACGGCCGGATCGTGGAACATTGGGATGTGATGCAGGATGTGATCGAGGGCGGGCCCAATCCGAACTCGCCGTTCTGATCGCACGTTGCCGCCAGAAAAGGGGATGACAATGCGTTTCAAGGACAAGGTGGCGCTCGTGATGGGCGGCAACAGCGGCATGGGGCTGGCAACGGCGAAGGCGCTGGCGGCGGAAGGGGCCAAGGTCCATCTGACCGGGCGCAACCAGCAGACCATCGATGAAGCCGTGGCCGCGATTCCCGGCAGCCGGGGCTACCGCGCGGACATCGCCGATATCGCCTCGAGCGAAGCGGTGGTCTCCGCGATCGAGGCGGAAGATGGCCGCATCGACGTGCTCTATATCAACGCCGGCGTCGGCGGTTTCGCCCCCCTGCGCGCGATCACGCCGGAAAGCTGGGACCAGACCCATTCGATCAACCTCAAGGGTTGCGTCTTCGCGCTGCAGAAGGCGGTGCGGATCATAAGCAAAGGCGGCGCGATCGTGGTCACCGGCTCCATCGGCGCGCATGGCGCGCTGCCGGGCAATGGCGTGTATGCCGCAGCCAAGGGCGGGCTCTACGCGGCGATGAAGGTGTTCGCCGCGGAGCTGGTGGGCGAAGGGATCCGCCTCAACATGGTCAGCCCCGGCCCGATCGACACGCCGCTGCTCCATCGCAATCCGGGCATGAGCGATGCCGATGTCGCCACCCTCAAGCAACGCATGATCGAGAGCATCCCCATGCACCGCATGGGCGAAAGCGACGAAGTGGCAAAGGCCGTGCTGTTCCTGGCGAGCGAGGACGCGTCCTTCATCACGGCCGCCAATCTGTTCGTCGATGGCGGCCTGCTGGAACTTCGTTGAAAGGAACCGCACCCATGCAATTCTCCGACACCACCCCCTTCGCGCCGCCCTTCTCCACGCTGGACAATCCGCGGATGGAATTCGCGATGGAAGTGCGGCTGACCTTTCCCGAGGTGTTCACCATCGCCCCGCATCCCAATGGCGGCATGCGTTCCGCCGTGCTGGTGCAGGGCGGGCATTTCGAAGGGCCGAACATCCGCGGGCGGGCCGTGCCCGGATCGGGCGGGGACTATGCCTATTTTCGCCCCGACGACGTTGCCTGCTTCGATGCGCGCTATCTGCTGGAGGAGGAGGACGGCACGATCATCCTGCTCAACAACAAGGGTTTCCTGTGGGGGCGCAAGCCGGACACGATGGCGCGCCTGCGCGACTGGGCCTTCAACGGTGGGGAGCCGGTTCCGCATGAAGACTATTACCTGCGCGGCAATCCCACCTTCGAATGCCCCGTGGGCAAGCATGACTGGCTGACCAAGCACGTCTTCATCGGCGTGGGCGAGCGGCGCAGCGACGGCAATCTGCTGCGTTATTACGCGCTGGTCTGACGCCGCGCAGCCTGCGCGCGTCAGGCGTTCACATCGGCATAATGGCGCGGCGGGGGGATGCCTTCCATCTTCTCCGTCAGCAGCGGCCGGAAGCTGGGGCGGCTTTTCATCACGCGGTACCAGCTGTGTGCGCCCTCATGGCCCGACCAGTCGATCCCGCCGAGATAATCGGCGACGGAGATCTGCGCCGCCGCGGCGAAATCGGCCAGGCTCAGCTGCGCGCCGGCCAGCCAGCGGCGGGTGTCCGTCAGCCAGTCGATATAATCGAGATGCTCATGCGCCAGCCGCATGGCCAGCCGCAGCGCCTGTGAATCCGGCGGCTGCCGCAGCACCAGCCGCTTCTTCATCTTTTCGACCATCAGCGGCCCGGTGACATCGGCGAAGAACTGTTCGTCGAACATCGCGGTGAGGCGGCGGATCTCCGCCCGGCCGGCGGCCGTGCCCAGGATCAGCGGGCTGCGATCCACCGTCTCTTCGAAATATTCGCAGATCGCCTGGCTGTCGATCAGCACGAGCTTCTTCTCGTCGAGCCGCAGCACCGGAACCCGTCCACCCGGATTCAGCGTGAAGAAGCCTTCGCTCGGATCCCAGGGATATTCCCGCACAAGCTCATAGCCCACGCCCTTTTCGCTGAGGGCGAGACGAACCTTGCGGCTGAACGGACAAAGGGAAAAAGTATGGAGCTGCCACATGTGATCCGTCCCCATGCCGCACCGCGCGAGTCGCGTCTACAGGCGGCGGACAGGGACCGCCGGCGGCAGCCTATCGGGCGAGATCGCGCGCCTTGCGCCGCGTCTCGCTGAACTTTTCCTGCCGCATCTTCTCGAACCCCACACGCTGGTCGAACCCGGCATCCGGAGGATAGTCGCGATAATCGCTCAGGATCTCGTCGAACAGCTCGCGCACCTCCTCCTTGTGGTCAGGATGGGTGAAGATGTTGGCGCGGTTCTCGCGAATGCCGTCGAGGATGCGCTCCCCGATCACGTCGGGCTCCATGCCGAATTCGTGCACGCCCTCCAGGCGCTTCACATGATCTGTATCCACCGGCTTCATCTCGCGCTTGAGCTCGTCCGGCCGGACATCGTCGCTGGCGTAGATGTAGCTCTTCACCAGCCCCGGATGCACCACGGAAACGCCTATACCATAGTCGCACATCGAATGGCGCAGCGAGTAGGACAGGCCGCGCACGGCGAATTTGGTGGTGTTGTAGATGCCGGGAATGCCGCCGGCCACGAAGCTCGCCATGCTGGCGGTGTTGGTAATGTGTCCGCCCGTCTGCTCCCCCGCCAGCACCCGCTGCTTCATCCGCGGGGCGAAGGTCATCACGCCGTTGATCACGCCGTGGAGGTTCACGCCCAGCAGCCAGTCCCAATCGTCGTAAGACGAATCCTCGATCGACTGGAAAAGGTTCACGCCGGCGTTGTTGAACAGCAGGCTGACCGGCCCGAGTTCCGCCTCGGCCCGATCGGCCGCCTCACGGAAACCTTCCCGGCTCGACACATCCAGCCGGATTCCCATGACCTCGCGATTGTCGAGCGAGGCGAGTGCGCGATCGATTGCATCCTGGCGAATGTCGGCGATGGCGACCTTGCAACCCGCGTTCAGCAGGTTGCGCACGATGCCGATACCGACACCGTTGGCGCCGCCGGTCACGAATGCGGTACGGCCCGCGAAATCCTTCATGGCGTATTTCTCCCGCTGGCGGCGGCGCTACTTCGTGGCGGCAGCCGCGGCATCCATCTGCTGCACCGGATTGACCGAGCCTGAATCGCGGCCGGGCAGGAATTCGTTGAGAATGCGCCGCTTGGAGAATAGCCAGTGGCCGTCCACCCTCTCCAGCTCATCCTCGTAGATGCCGAAGGTGCCGATCTGCGGCGTCAGGCGGCCGGATGCGTTCCGCGGCCCGTCATTGGCCATTTCATACCAGAAGGCGCGTGCCCAGGCGCGATCGCCCTCCACCCGGATCACCGTATGCGCCAGCACATGGCGCAGCACCGCCGGATTGCCGTCCACATCCTTGTAGACGCTGCCGATGCGATCCTTGAACGCCTGCGCCGTCTTGCGGATATCGGCCCGCCCCTTCGCCGTGCCGCTGGCGAATTCCAGCTCGCCATCCTCGGTGAAGGTCGCGACATAGGCATCCATGTCGTTATAATCCATCGCGAAGAGATAGCGCGCCATGAGATCTTCGATCTCGGCACGGTCCCGCGCATAGCTGTCGCTGTAGTCCTGGGGGCTGGCCGCTGCGGGCATGGCTGAAACTCCTGTGATGCAAAGGGAAAACGCCGCGGCGGCGATGGCCCGGCGGAAGCGAAAGACGGATTGGTGGGGTCGGGCCGTGCCCGAAGCGCGCCCGCAACGATTGCCAAGCATTGTCTCGTCTTCTCCCGTCCGACCCGCCGTTTTACGACGGAATGCGACAATTTTTCTATTTCGCCTCCTACTAGGCACCACCTACAAATGCGGGCAAGTGGAAAGAAGCTGCAGCCCACCTCGGAGCGGGTTGCCCGGAGGATGAGGAATGGCGATCGCACCCAGTGCCCAGCCCATCGTGGCTGAACAGGAAGAGCCCGCGGCGGGCGCGGCGTCCCCGCCCTGGCCGAGCGAAAAGGCCGGGTTCTACGCGCTGTTCGTGATCATCTTTTCCACCTTTCTCAATTTCTTCGACACCACCGTGTTCGCCATGCTGGCGGAGCGGATCAAGGCCAGCTTCGCCCTGTCGGACAGCGCCCTGGGCTTCGTGCTCGGGCCTGCGAGCATCGTTGCCTTCGTCTTCGTCGGCATCCCCCTCGCCCGGCTGGTCGATCTCTATCCGCGCAAATTCGTGCTCTCGGCCAGCATCGCCACGCTCGGCACGATCACCGCGCTGGGCGGCCTGGCGCAAAGCTTCGGCCAGCTGGTCGGCTCGCGCCTGTTCGTGGGCGCGGGCGGCGCGGCGAACGGGCCGGGCAGCTATTCGATGATGGCGGATTATTTCCGCCCCATGCGCATCCCGCTGGTCTTCGCGCTGATGCAGCTGTCCTATACCCTGGCCAATGCGCTCGGCACCTGGGGCGGCGGGCGGATGATCGCCTGGACCGACACGCTGCCCGCGACGAGCAGCTTCGCCGGGCTGACGATCTTCAGCTGGCAGTGGATCCTCATCATCATCGGCGTGCCCGGGCTGGTTGCATCCCTGATGTTCCTGACCGTGAAGGAACCGCCGCGGCGCAATCCGGCGCAGGGAGAGCCGCTGGTCCCAGCCGGAGCGCCCCTCGGCCGCCGGTTGCTGGCCTTCACCGGGCTGGACGCGCTCAAGGCCATAAACACGCGCGGCGCGGTGTACTGGCCGCTGTTCATCGCCCTCGCCATGTCGGCCATCGAAAGCCAGGGCCTGCCCGCCTGGCGCGTGCCCTTCGTGGCGCGCACCTATGGCTGGAGCGAGGCGGAGATCGGCAATCTGCTCGCCCCGCTCCTGCTGACGGCAAGCCTGCTGGGCCTGCTGATGGGCGGCATCTTCGTCAGCTGGATGAACAAGCGCCACAAGGACGGCAATATCCGCGCCACGGCGATCATCTTTTCCTGCACCACCGTGTTCGCCATTGCCGCTCCGCTGATGCCGAGCGGCGAACTGGCGCTGGGCTGCATGGCGATGACCGCCTTCTTCGGCCTTGCCGGTGCGCCGGCGCAGAATGCAGCGATCCAGCGCATCGCGCCCAATGCCATGCGGGGGCAGGTGACGGCGCTCTATCTCTTCATGTACACCTTCTTCGGCGCCATGGGCAGCTTCGTGATCGGCACGGTCAGCGATGTGATCGTGGGCGATCCCGACAAATTGTGGGAAGCCCTGCTGATCGTTGCGGCGGTTTTCATGCCGATCGCCACCTTCTCCATGTGGCGCGCCATCCGCCCCTATCGCGAGGAAGTGGAGCGGCTGGAGGCGCAAGGGCTCTGATCGGGCCGCGCGAACGTTGACAGCTTTCCGTGTCCGTTTCAGGATTGTAAGCAGAACATACGAAATGGGAGAGTCGTCCGGCTCGCCGCGAGTGCGGCCCGGTGTTGCACCGGCGGCGCTGGCCGAGCATGACGCGCGCTCCCGCAGTTGCAACATGCAGAGGAGCCGCGAGTGGCCGAATATCCCAGCCTGCACATGATCATCGACGGCGAGAAGGTATCGGGCGGCGGCCGCCGCACGTTCGATGTGGTGAACCCCGTAACCGGCGAACCGATCGGCGCGCTGCCGCTGGCCGAAGCGGCCGATCTCGACCGTGCGCTCGAAGTGGCGGAGAAGGGCTTCCGCATCTGGCGCAAGTCCACCCCGCAGCAGCGCGCAGCCGTGCTGCAGGGCGCGGCCCGCCTGATGATGGAACGGCAGGAGGACATTGCCCGCATCGCCACGATGGAACAGGGCAAGCCGCTGGCCGAAAGCCGCATCGAAGTGATGATGAATGTCGGCCTGTTCAATTTCTACGCCGGCGAATGCTTCCGCCTCTACGGCCGCGAGCTGGTGCGCCCGGAAGGCATGCGCTCCACCGTGCGGCACGAGCCGGTCGGGCCCGTGGCCGCCTTCGCCCCGTGGAACTTCCCGATCGGCAATCCCGGCCGCAAGCTGGGTGCGCCGGTGGCCGCGGGCTGCTCCGTGATCCTCAAATGCGCGGAAGAGACGCCGGCGAGCGCCCTTGCCGTGCTGCAGTGCCTGCTCGACGCGGGCCTGCCCAAGGAAGTGGGCCAGGCGGTGTTCGGCGTGCCGGATGAGGTGAGCCGCCACCTGCTCGGCAGCCCGATTATCCGCAAGCTCAGCTTCACCGGCTCCACCGCGGTGGGCAAGCATCTCGCCAAGCTGGCGGCGGACAACATGCAGCGGACCACGATGGAACTGGGCGGGCATGGCCCGGTGCTGGTGTTCGGTGATGCCGATCTGGACAAGGCGCTGGATACCGCCGTTGCCGGCAAATACCGCAATTGCGGCCAGGTCTGCGTCAGCCCCACGCGCTTCATCGTCGAAGAGAATGTGTTCGAACGGTTCCGCGACGGCTTCATCGAACGCGCCAGGAAGGTGAAGGTGGGCGACGGGCTGGAGGACGGCACGCAGATGGGCCCCATGGCCAATCCGCGCCGCCCCGAAGCGATGGACCGCCTGATCGGCGACGCGAAGAGCCGCGGCGCCAAGCTGGGCCATGGCGGCGAGCGGATCGGCAATCGCGGCTTCTTCTATGCGCCCAGCGTGCTGTCTGAAATCCCGCTGGACGCAGAAATCATGAACGAGGAGCCCTTCGGCCCCGTCGCCCTCATCAACCCCTTCAAGGGCGAAGAGGACATGATCGCCGAAGCGAACCGCCTCCCCTATGGTCTTGCCGCCTACGCCTGGACCGGCGATGCGGGCCGCCAGCGCCGCCTTGCGACGGAGATCGAGGCAGGCATGGTGGGCATCAACAGCCACATGATCGGCGGGGCCGACGCGCCCTTCGGCGGCGTGAAATGGTCCGGCCATGGCAGCGAGGACGGGCCGGAAGGCGTACTCGCCTGCATGGTGACCAAGACCGTCCACGAAGCCTAGTCGGGCGTTCGGCGCGCGTGCCGGCACCGCCCGGCCCGCGCGCGCCGCCGACCCGAAGCAATTCATTCGCCATCCCGAGCCCGGCGAGGGATGCGCAGCAAGATCGAGGCAAGCATGACACATGAACTGAAGACCGGCGGGGATCGCGGCTATCTGCGCATCGCCACGGAAGAAGCCTTCGCCACGCAGGAACAGCTGGATGCGATCATGCGGCTGGTGAAGGAAGGCCGCGCCGACAAGGGCACCATGTCGCTGTGGGGCTTTTATGGCACCAGCCCTTCCGAACGCACGACCTTCATTCGCGAGCGCCTGCTGGACCTGGGCGAACTGCGCATCCAAGCGATGGACGACAGCGGCATCGACAAGGCGGTGCTGGCGATGACCAGCCCCGGTGTGCAGTCGCTGCATGATGTCGAGGAAGCGAAGCGCATCGCCCGCAACAGCAACAACCAGTTGAAGGACGCGTGCGAGCGCTATCCCGATCGGTTCTACGGCATGATCGCCATCGCGCCGCAGGATCCGGAATGGTCGGCGGAGGAACTGCGCCGCGGCAAGGAAGAACTGGGCTTCCACGGCGTGCAGGTGAACAGCCACACGCATGGCCACTATCTGGACGAGGAGCAGTTCGACCCGATCCTGCGCGCCTGCGCCGATCTGGACCTGCCGCTCTACATCCACCCGCAGGGTCCGCCCGACGGCATGATCGGCAGCATGGTGGAAGCCGGGCTGGACGGCGCCGTGTTCGGCTTCGGCGTGGAGACGAGCTTCCACGGGCTGCGGATGCTGACCACCGGCGTGTTCGATCGCTATCCCGGCCTGCAGATGATGCTGGGCCACGGCTGCGAGGCGATCCCCTACTGGATCTATCGCCACGACTACATGCATCGCGCCGGCGTGCGCTCGCAGCGCTATCCGCGCCTGCAGCCGCTGCAGCACGATCTGTTCCATTATCTGCGCAACAATGTGCTCGCCACCAACAGCGGCATGGCATTCGAGCCGGCGATCAAGCTAATGATCGAGGTGATGGGGGAAGATCGCGTAATGTATGCGATGGATTACCCCTATCAGTATCTGCCCGAGGAAGTACGCTGGATGGACGATATGGACATCAGCGACTCGCAGAAGAAGAAGTTCTTCCAGACCAATGCCGAGCGCTGGTTCAAGTTGTAAGAGAGGACGATCATGGCCACCTATGCCGTTACCGGCGCCACGGGCAAGCTGGGCACACTGGTGCTCGACGAACTGCTGCTGAAGGTGGAGCCTGCCGATGTCGTCGCCCTCGCGCGCGACACCGGCAAGCTGTCCACCTACGCCGACAAGGGCGTGCAGCTGCGGCAGGCCGACTATGATGATCCGGCCTCGCTCGATGCCGCCCTGCAGGGCGTGGACCGGCTGCTGCTGATCTCCGGCAACGCCGTTGGAGAGCGGGAGCGCCAGCACGGCAATGTCATCCGCGCAGCGGAAAAGGCCGGCGTGTCCTATTTCGCCTATACCTCGATCCTGAAGGGTGATGCCTCTCCGCTCCAGCTCGCGCCGGAGCATGTGGCCACCGAACGGCTGCTGGCTGCAAGCAAGCTGAATTACGACATCCTGCGCAACGGCTGGTATTCGGAAAACTACACCGGCGGGCTCGGGCAGGCGCTGGAAACGGGCGCGATCCTGGGTGCGGCCGGCGAAGGCCGGATTTCCTCCGCCGCGCGGGCGGACTTCGCCGCGGGAGCAGCCGCCGCGCTGGTCAGCGGCAAGGGCGGCGATGTTTACGAACTGGCGGGTGACGAAAGCTGGACCATGGCGGAATTCGCTGCAGAGGTTTCGCGCCTTGCCGGCAAGCCGGTCGAATATCGCAATCTGAGCGAGGGCGAATTCGCCAAGGTGCTGGAAGGTGCCGGCCTGCCGCCGCCCGTCGCAGCGATGCTCGCCAGCACCAGCGCCCTGACCGCAAAGGGCGCGCTGCACGACGAGAGCGGCGATCTGAGCCGGCTCGCCGGAAGGCCGACCACGCCCATCGCCGAAACCATCGCCCGCGCGCTGCGCTGACGGAACACACGCGCGGCTTGCGGGCAAAGGCCGCCGGTGCAGCGGATGCCGCCGCCCCGGCCGCCCTGCGGATCGCAAGTGCCGGGCCGCGTTGCTGCTACCGCATCCTTCGGCAGCAGCATCTCTGGGAGGGGAATGAAGTACCATGGCGACGACAGCCGCTGACGACAGTCCGCGATCGGTTCCTAGGGTCTCGCGGGCGGGGTGGTATGCCCTGACCCTGGTCTCGGCGGCGCAGGCGATGAGCCTGCTCGACCGGCAGATCCTCTCGATCCTGGCCCCCAGCATCCGTGCCGATTTGAATATCGGCGATGCGGAGCTGGGCCTGCTCTACGGGACGGTGTTCGCCCTCTTCTACGCGCTGTTCTCGCTGCCCCTCGGGCGGCTGGTGGACGGGTGGATCCGCACCCGCCTGCTGGCGGTCTGCCTCGCCGCCTGGTCGGTGGCGGCAGGGCTCGCGGCGTTCGCCTCGGGCTTCACTCTCCTCGCCGTCTCGCGCCTGGGCGTGGGCATCGGGGAAGGCGCCACCCAGCCCGCCGCGAACAGCATCATCTTCGACGAATTCCCGCGGGAACGGCGCGGCACCGCCATGGCCGCGATGGGCATCGCCGTATCGCTGGGCCTCGGCCTCTCCATGACACTGGGCGGGGTCGTGGCCCAATGGTGGGACACGCGCTACGCCGCAGGCGGTGCGCCGCTGGGCTTTTCCGGCTGGCAATTCGCCTTCCTCGTCGCCGCCGCTCCGGGGCTGCCGCTGGCTTGGCTGATCTGGCGCATGCGCGAGCCGGTCCGCGGCAGGATGGACGGCATCGTCGCCCGCCCCGATCCGCACCCTTTCAAGGCCAGCGCCGCCGTGCTGGGCGCAGTGACGCCGGGCAGCAACTGGTTCATGCTGTGGCACCGCAAGGCTGGCGCGCGGCAGTGGGCGATCAACCTCATCGGCCTCGCGATCATTCTCGCCTTCTGTTCGACGATGACGGCCGTCGCGCAAAGCTATTCACCGCGGCCGCCGGTCCATGCGCTGGGCCTCGCGCTCGATCCGCATGTGCTGCAGTGGTTCGTCGTCGGCTTCGGCCTGTTCGTGATCCTCAACCTGTTCCAGTCCTTCAAGCTGACCGATGCGCCCGCCTATCGGGTAATGCTGTCGCCCTCGCTGGTCCTGCTGATGGTGGTCGGGGGCCTGCAGACCTCAATCAACTACGGCATCATGGGCTTCACCCCCTCCTTCCTGGTGCGGGAATACGGGCTCTCCATGGCGCAGACCGGGCTGCAGTTCGGCCTGCTCTCTGCCGCGCTGGGCATGGCCGGCCCGCTTGCCGCCGGGCCGCTGACGGACTGGCTGACGAAGAAGCTGGGCGCTTCGGGGCGCGTGTGGCTGATCCTGTTCGCGCTCGGCGTGTCGCCGCTGCTCGGCATCTGGACCTTCAGCGCCGAAAGTGCGGGCAGCTTCTACCTGCGCTTCACCTTCTACAGCCTGATCCTCACCATCTGGCTGCCGCCGCTCTACGCCCAATTGCTGGAACTGGTGCTGCCGCGGATGCGGGGCATCACCTTCTCGACCTATACCATCGTGATGACGCTGCTCGGCCTTGGCATCGGCCCCTATTTCGTGGGGATCGTGTCCGATCGCAACGGGGGCGACCTGGGGCAGGCGATTATCTCGGTCAACATCGTGGCGCCGCTGATCGTGGTCATCCTGCTGTTCATCCTCACGCGCGTGCGCCGGGATGAAGCCAGCATCCTCGACCGCGCCCGCGCCGGAGGGGAGATCATCTGAATGCCCACAGTCCGTGAAGCCGCCTTCAAAGTCTTCCAGCATTTCGGCGTGGATCGCCTGTTCGGCAATCCCGGCAGCACCGAACTGCCGATGCTCAAGGCCATGCCCTTCCCCTATGTGATGGGGCTGAACGAGGCCGTGGTGGTGGGCATGGCCGATGGTTATGCCCGCGCGAGCGGGCGGCCGGCGCTGGTGAACCTGCACAGCTCCGCCGGCACGGGCCATTCGCTGGGCAACCTCTTCACCGCCTACAAGAACAATGCGCCGGTGGTGGTCACCGCCGGGCAGCAGGCGCGCAGCATCCTGCCGCATGATCCCTTCCTGTTTGCCGAGCGGCCGACCGAATTCCCCCGCCCCTATGTGAAGTTCGCCGTGGAGCCTGCCCGGGCGGAGGATGTGCCGCTGGCCCTCGCCCGCGCCTTCGCCGTGGCGCTGACACCCCCGATGGGGCCGGTGTTCGTGTCCATCCCGGTGGACGACTGGGACCGGGATTGCGAAATGCCCGCCCTTCCCGATCTCGCACTGCGGACCTATCCCGACCCTGCGGGGATCGAGCGACTGGCCGCGCTGCTGGATGGGGCCGAGCGTCCGGCGCTGGTGCTGGGCACCGGCGTCGCCAATTGCCACGGCTGGGACGCCGCCATCCGGCTTGCCGAACGCTGCGGGGCCAGCGTGTGGGCCGCGCCCTATGCCGCGCGGGAGGCTTTCCCCGAAAACCATCCGCAATTCGCCGGCTTCCTCCCCGCATGGCGGGACAAGATCCGCGGCCTGCTGGCGCCGCATGATGCGATCCTCGTCGCCGGTGCCCCGGTCTTTACCTACCATGTCGAAGGCAGCGGGCCGCACTGGCCGGAGCACGCGCGACTGGCCGCGCTGAGCGAAGATCCGCAGCACCTCGCCTCGCTGCCCGGCGGCTATGGCGTACTGGGCGATGTCGCGGCGGGGCTCGACGCGCTCGCCGGGCGGGTTGCCGCGCGCGCCTTCGCCGGCGAAAGCCACCAGCTGCGCACGCCGGAGCCGGGGATGACCGCCGCGCATGTGCTGTCCCGCCTTGCCGCGCTGCGCCCGGCAGAGGCGGTGATCGTGGAAGAGGCACCCACGGCCCGCGGGCCCGTGCACGATACGCTGCCGATCACGCGCGAAGGGGGGTTCTACACCTGCGCCAGCGGCGGCCTGGGCTATTCGCTGCCGGCAGCCGTGGGCGTGGCGCTGGGCCAGGAGGACAAGGTGATCGCCGTGCTGGGCGACGGGGCGGCGATGTACACCATCCAGGGACTGTTCTCAGCCCGCGCGGAGGCGGCGAATGTCAGCTTCGTGATCCTCAACAACGCCGCCTATGCCGCATTGACAGGCTTCGCGGGCGAGTTCGGGATGAACCATGTGCCGGGCTGCGATCTCAGCGGGCTGGACTTCGTGCAGCTTGCCGAAGCGCAGGGCGTGCCGGCGCGGCGGGTGGATACGGTGGACGATCTCGACGCCGCCATCTCCTGGAGCCTGGCACAAAGCGGGCCGAGCCTGCTCGACGTGCGGATTTCCTGATCGCGGAGGCGGGCTCAGGCCACCAGCGGCACGGCGTCGCTACCCAGCAGCCGCGCGGCCATCGCTTCCCAGTCGCGCAGGCCCCATTCCTCGGGCGTGGCGGGGGCGACGATGCTGTCGCTGGCGAGGCCGGGGCCAAGCACCGTTTCCTCGGCGGGGATGAAGCTGCCTTCGCACGTGTTGTAGAAGCATAGTACGCGGGTGCGGGCGTTGCGTCGCTTGCTCTTCAGCACGATCGCCAGCCGGTTGCTGCGCATCCGCACCAGCATGCCTTCGGGGAACACGGCGAGGCTCTGCATGAAGGCGAACAGCAGTGCGCGGTCGAACTGGTCCTCCCACCCCCACATCGCCGCCAGCGCCTCCGACGGATGCCAGGCAGCCTTGTAGATCCGGTCGGAGGTCAGCGCATCATAGACGTCGCAGATTGCCCCCATGCGGGCCGCCCGCGAAATATCCTCCGCCGCGAGGCCATAGGGGTAGCCGCGCCCATCCATCTTCTCGTGATGGTGGCGGCACACGTCGAGCGCCGCGGCGCTTACCTCCGGCGTCTCGCTCAGCATTTTGTACCCGCGCTCCGGATGCGCCCGCACCACGGCGAATTCCTCGTCCGTCAGGCGGTCGGGCTTGTTCAGCACCTCGTCGGGAATGCTCATCTTGCCGATGTCATGCAGTAGGCCCGCCAGCCCCAGCTCGCGTGTTTCCTCTTCCCCCAGCCCCAGGTGGCGGGCGAAATTGACCATCAGCGTGCACACCGCCACCGAGTGGAAATAGGTATATTCGTCCCGGTTCTTGAGGCGGATCACGTCAAGCAGCGTGCGCGGGGCGCGCTCGACCGAGCGGGTGATGTCGTCCACCACATCCAGCACCTCCGCCACCTTCACCGCCCGGCCCAGCCGCGCGCCTTCGAAGACATAGCGCATCACCTTCTTGGAGCGGGAAACGAGGGCAATCGCCTGTCGCCGTTCGGCCGCCTGTTGCGCGGCGCCATAGTCCCCGGCAGGAGCCGGGCGAGGCGCGGGTTCGGCAAGGCGGCGCGGCGCTGCCATTTTCCTGGGCGGACGGGCCGCGGCGGGTGAGGGCGCAGCCTCGGGCTCCGGCTCCACGGGGCCTATCCCCAGCGCATCGTCGATCACCACATAGGGCACGCCGGACTGCTGCAGCCGCTCCAGATCGCTGTCCTTGCGCAGCACGAAGCGCACGCGCCAGAACGGGTGATCGAACCACGATCCGCCGAAGCCGCAGATATACATGCCGAGGCGTGCCTCTTCGGGACTGATCCGCCGTTCCATCTACCCCCCGTTCCCAGCGGAGGCACGCGCGAGATGCTGCGCCCCCAAAGCCAGCACGGGGCTAACGCCGGCCGGCTCGAGACCAGCCGGGCGATCCCCCCGATTCCACCGCCATACGACGCGAGTCGATAATTAAGGGTTTATCGCGGCAGATGCCCCCGGCTCAGGTGACGCGCCACACCCACAAGCGGATGCCGCTGGCATAGCGCGCGCCGGAGCAGACGAAGATCGACTTGTTGAGCCAGTCGTACGGCCCTTCGGGCGCGATGAATTCGGGCACGGTGCGGAAATAATATTCGGCCGGGTCCACCTCTTCCCCGCGCCGCAGCCGGTCCATCACCTCCGGCGGGCCATGGCGCAGGCCCTTGTTGCGGATCTGGATCAGCGCGCCGTCATCGGTTTCAATGGCATAGATGGCGTCGGCCACCGTCACCCCGTCGTGCCGGGTGAGCTGCCAGTCCGCCGAATTGCCCATCAGCCGGCCGCTGATCTTCGGCCCCTTCACATATCCCCCGGCCAGGATCGGGATGATGCGCCGTGTGCCATCCACCACCTTGCCGATTTCCCGCGGCGGTTCGAGATCGCCGCCCGCCTCGTAAACAAACTCAAGATTGGGCTTGATCAATGTCCCGTCCTCCAGCCATGCTTTCATGCAAGTGGACAGGGTAATGGTCCCGGCGCATTGGGCAAGCAAGCGCGCGCCTGACGTGCGCGGAACTGACGAGAGGAGCAAGAAGTGGCAGCGGATCTGTATGCGGACTATGTCATCGTGGGCGCGGGCAGCGCGGGCTGCGTGCTGGCAAACCGGCTGACGGCCAGCGGCGAATTCAAGGTGGTGCTGCTGGAAGCAGGCGGGGACGATCGGCCGCTGCGCGAACCCAGCCAGTTCATGTCCAACGTGATGATCCACACCCCCATCGGCTTCGGCAAGACGCTGAACGACCCGAAGGTCAACTGGCTTTACGAGACGGAGGTCGACGAGGGGTCGGGCAACCGCAAGCACAAATGGCCCAAGGGCAAGGTGCTGGGCGGGTCGAGCTCCATCAACGGCCTGCTGTATGTCCGCGGGCAATCGGCGGATTATGACGGCTGGGCCCAGATGGGCGCCCGCGGCTGGAGCTGGGACGATGTGCTCCCCTATTTCCGCAAGAGCCAGAATCAGGAGCGGGGGGAGAACGAATTCCACGGCGTGGGCGGTCCGCTCAATGTCTCGGACTTTCCCGAACAGCATCCGGTCAGCGCGGCGCTGGTGGAAGCCTGCGTGGAAGCGGGCATTCCCTACAAGGAAGATCTGAACGACGGGAACCAGGAAGGCGTCAGTTTCTTCCAGATGACCGCCAAGAACGGCCGCCGCCATTCCGCCGCCGTTGCCTACCTCCACCCGGCCATGGGGCGGGAAAACCTGCTGGTGGAAACCCGCGCGATGACCACCCGCCTCCTGTTCGAAGGCAAGAAGGCCGTGGGCGTGGAATTTCGCCAGGGCGGCGAGACGCGCAAGGTGATGGTGCGGCGCGAAGTGATCCTGGCGGCAGGCGCGGTGGAAAGCCCCAAGCTGCTTGAGATTTCAGGCGTGGGCCGGGGCGACCTGCTGAAGGAACTGGGCGTCGAAGTGGTGCATGAATCGCCCATGGTGGGCGAGAACCTGCAGGATCACTTCATGATCGGCTGCCAGGCCTATCTCAAGGAAGAGGCCCACTCGATCAATCACCTCAGCCGCGGCGTGAAGCTGCTCGGCCAGATCGCCAAATACGGCGTCAGCCGCAAGGGCCTGCTGTCCTACGCGGTCGGTCACGGCTGCGTCTTCGCCAAGAGCCGGGAGGAGCTGGACTTCCCCGATATCCAGATCCACGTGATGGCGGCCAGCATGGATCTGGCCTATCTCAACGAATATCAGGGTCTGCGGCTGGACAAGGAACCGGGCATGGCCTCCAACCCCTGCCAGCTGCGGCCGGAATCGCGCGGATCCATTCACGCCAAGTCACGCGATGGCATGGAAACGCCGCGGATCGTGCCGAACTATCTGTCCGATCCGATCGACCGGCAGAGCGTGGTCGATCAGCTCAAGCTCGTCCGCAAGATCTGGCAGCAGCCGGCGCTGGCGCGCTATCTGAAGGTTCCCGGCGATCCCTTCGGCGAAACGGACGACCAGATGCTGGAATATGCCAAGGTCGCCGGCGGCACGCTGTATCACGCGGTGGGCACGGTCGCGATGGGGGACGAACGCTTCCCGCTGGATCCGCAGCTGCGGCTGCGCGGCGTCGAGGGGCTGCGGGTGATCGACGCTTCGGTCTTCCCGAAGATCCCCAGCGGCAACACCAATGCCCCCACGATCATGGTCGCGGAAAAAGGCGCCGACCTGGTGCTGGCGGACGCGAAGGAGGCGGTGGCGGCCTGAGCGCCGCCCCACCCCACCCGGCTCGGCGCCGTCGCTACACCAGGTCCACGACCTCAGCGATGGAGCCGAGCACGCGGCTTGGGCGATAGGGGAAGCGGGCGATGTCCGCTTCCTTGGTCGAGCCGGTGAGCACCAAGATCGTTTCCAGCCCCGCCTCCATGCCCGCCACGATGTCGGTATCCATGCGATCGCCGATCATCACCGCGGATTGGGCATGCCCCTGAATGCGGTTCATGGCCGAACGGAACATCATCGGATTGGGCTTGCCCACGAAATAGGGTTTCGCCCCCGTTGCGGCGGTGATCATCGCGGCCACCGCGCCGGTCGCCGGTATCGGCCCGTCGGGCGAAGGGCCGCTGACATCCGGATTGGTGGCGATGAAACGCGATCCCTTGCCGATCAGGCGGATCGCCTTGGTGATCGCTTCGAAGGAATAGCTGCGCAACTCGCCCACCACCACATAATCCGGCCGCACATCGGTGAGCGTGTATCCCACATCGTGCAGCGCGGTGGTCAGCCCCGCTTCCCCGATCACGAAGGCCGTGCCGCCCGGCGTCTGCTGGCTGAGGAAATCGGCCGTGGCGAGTGCGCTGGTCCAGATCGATTCCTCCGGCACATGCAGGCCCGATCGCTCCAGCCGGGCGGCAAGATCGCGCGGGGTCCAGATGGAATTGTTGGTCAGCAGCAGGAAGCGGCGGCGCTTCTCCACCAGCCGGGCCACGAATTCGGCTGCGCCGGGCACGGCCTCCCCTTCGCGCACCAGCACGCCATCCATGTCGGACAGCCAACAATCCGGAACCAGTCGATCATTCGTCATGGCGCTTTCGTGCCTGCGCCGCGCGGCGTTGGCAATGCCGCTATTGGGCAGCGCGCTCAGCAGGCTGGCTACGCCGTGCCGCGCGCGAGGTTTCGATTAGCGTGCGCACATGGTCATTCCGCTCGTGGCAGGCGTATTCGTAGATCTGATAGGAACTGTCGCGGGTCCATTCGAAGGCCGCCGTCCACGACCGGGTGAACACGGCCGGATCGCTGAAGGTGACCTCGTAGGCGATCGTATCCGGACCGGTCATGGTCAGGCGCTCGGTGGTGCGCGCCTGTGGCCCCATCGGCAGCGTGCTGAAATTGCGGTTCGGCAGGGGAGAGGCCGCCCGATGCGCCACGTCACGGCTCGCGCCGTCGCCAGTGACGATGTTGGTCGTCTCGATCACCAGCGTGTCGCCTTCCCAGCGGCCGCGGCTGTCGCCATACCAGCCGCGCACCGGATCGGGCCAGCGGGCGCCCTCCCCCAGCCGAACGATACGCGTGCCGAACATCTCCAGCTGCAGCACCACGTAGCCGGGTGATTGGAAGATGCGCAGGCCGTTGTTGTAGGGCTTGGGCAGCATCATCGCGGGGAAGCCGCGCGTGATGCAGCGATCGAACGCGTCCATGTCGCTGACCCAGTCGAAGGCCTGCCCCTCCTTCCAGCTCGACCGGCCGGCCGCGAACAGCGCCTGGGCCTCCGGCGTCAGCGGCGGCAGCCGCCCGTCCGGCGGGCTGACGAGCAGCGAAGTCTGATGGCCGGTGCGCGAATGGCGCAGCCAATCCGCGAGGCCCTGCGTGCCGGAATTATGAATGTCATTGGCGTATTCGCCGTCGGACTTTTCCGCCCGCGCCACCCGCTCGGCGAATTCCTTCTCCGTCAGCCGGGCCCGTTCCCCCATCTCCGCCGAGCGCTCCAGCGGAATTCGGGCATCATTGATGTTCTGGATCGGCCAGGTGCCGCGAAGATCGGGATCGCCCCAGGCGGTGCGTGGCGGATGATAGGCCGCTGCCTCTCCCGCGACAGCGGGCGCACCGCACAGCAGCACACAGCAGGCAAGGAGAAGGCGAGCGAATCCCACGGGCCACCATGGCCGGGGACCGCTCGCCTCCGCAAGCTCTGCCGGGCGCCGCCCGAACTTAGCCGGCTATCAGGCCGGCTCGGGAACTTTCAGGCCGATATCCTCGCTGCGGGCGAAATTGCCGTGCAGGCCGAAGCGCAGGCGGATGGGCACCTGGATCGTGGCGATCGGACCCTTCTCGATATCCAGCGCGTCGAACAGCAGCAGGTCGCTGCGGTGATCTTCCAGCCGGTTGCAGACCATCACGATCCAGCCATCGCCTTCGGGCGCATCCTTGCTGCGCGGGATGAAGCAGGGTTCCTGCAAGCTGCTGACGGGGCCGCACCACCAATGCTGTTCGGCGCCCGTTTCCAGGTCCTTCAGGAACAGGCAGTTCATCAGGAATCCGCCGGCGCTGCCGCCTCGCAGCTCGTTCGGGCGGCTCATGTCCATTTCCAGCCCCCAGCCATAGCGGTTCTTGAGGCCAGTATAGCGATCGTCGATCCGCGGGAACTCGCTGGCCGTGTCGGTCAGCCGGTTGATCTCGGCGAAGTCCTCGCCATTGCTGGCAAGGTCCACCACCCAGTCGGTCAGCTTGCTCATCGCTTCCACGCCGTTGAACGGCGCACCGTGCACGTCGGGGAAGAAGGGGAACATGTTGTTCTTCGCTTCCGGCACCACGAAGTGGATCTTCGTGCCTTCCTGCCAGGCGTTCAGCACATGGCTGGCGAAGCAATTGTCGCGCTTGAACCAGCGGATATCCTCGTCCCGCACATCGTCGCGGCGGGGGATGACACCCAGATAGACCGGCATTGTGGTGTCGAAGCCGAAGTGCGGCAGGCCCTTCTCCAGCCGCTCCCACGAGCCGATGGAGGGCACGATGTGCAGCACGAGGTAATCTTCGGTGACGCCGAAATCATGCATCATGCAGTAATAGGGCACCTTGAACCACACTTCGCGGACCAGCTCGCCCTCCGGATTCACCTCGTAATAGGTCACATCCTCGCTGCACAGGCCGCTGGCGGCATAGCCGATCGCCACCATGTTGCCGGTGTGGGGGTCGATCTTGGGATGCGCGGTGAAGGTCTGGCCGGTCATCTTGCCGCCGAACTTCTCGAACCCCTCGGTCTCCATCGTCACCGGGTCCATCAGCAGCGCCGGACTGTCTTCCTTCATCGCCCACAGCTTGCCGGCGAATATCCAGGCGTTGGTGTTGGCGGTGGAGCGGATCGAGCCCTTCACCGAAGGATCGTCGGTCAGCGGATTGCGATACTTGCCATAGAGGCCGCGGCCGGCGGCGCGTTCCGCCTTCCACTTGTCGGTCTGCGCCCAGCGCTGGCGGAAATCGCACTGGCCGTCATGGAAATGGAAGCGGCTGATCATGCCATCGCCGTTGAAGGCGATGTCGTCGCCCAGCATCGGCGGGAACTGCGGATCGGGCTGCACCCGGAAGAACGCCCCGTCCAGCTCGGGCGGAATCGTGCCCGTGTGCTGCAGGTCCTTGATATCGGCCTCGACGCGCGAGGGCGTGTTGAAGCCGGTAAAATTTGGCGTGTCCGGGAATTGTGCCATGGGGTTCCTCTCCTTGCACCCGATTGTATGCTTCACTAACGATTATACAAGACGATAGAGCAGTGGGGATTAGCAGAGTGGCCGGCGCGCCGACATTGATCGAAAGCAAAGACGGCGCGCTCAACGGGCTGGAGGACATCCTCGGCTTCCACATCCGCCTGGCGCATGGCGCCGTGTATCGTCACTTCACCGAGACGTTCGCCAATCTCGACCTGACGCAGAAGCAGGTTTCCAGCCTGTGGCTGGTGGCGGAAACCCCCGGCATTTCGCAGATCGACGTCGGCACGCAGCTGCGGATGGACCGGGCGACCACCATGTCCATCGTCAACCGCCTGCAGGAACGGGATTACCTGCGGCGGGAACGCTCGGCGAGCGACGGACGCAAGCAGGCGCTGTACGTCACGGAGGCCGGGAAAGCGGCGCTGGCGGAGGCCAAGCACTGCATCGCGGAGCACGAAGCGTGGCTCAAGGCGCGGTTTACCCCGGCCGAAACGGAAAAACTGGTGGAAATGCTGGCGCGAATCCACGATTGAGGCCGCACCAAGGGAGAGGACACAGTCAACATGGCAGGACCGGCCGCGGGCACGAACCCGATTTCCGTCATCAATGATACGCCAATGGGCGCGCGCCAATGGATCGTCGTGGTGCTGATGATCTTCCTCAATGCGCTCGACGGGTTCGACGTGCTGTCCAGCGCCTTCGCCGCGCCGGGCATCACCCAGGAATGGGGCATTCCCCGATCCGAACTGGGCATCGTCCTCTCGGCCGAACTGATCGGCATGGGCTTCGGCTCGCTGCTGCTCGGCGGCGCGGCCGACCGCTACGGACGCAAGCCTACCATGCTGCTGTGCCTCGCGATCATGGCGGTGGGCATGTATCTTGCCCATTCCGCCACCGGCGTCACCCCGCTCACCATCTGGCGCCTGCTCACCGGCCTCGGCATCGGCGGCATGCTCGCGGCGACCAATGCGGTGACCGCGGAAACATCCAGCACGGCAAGCCGCAGCCTGGCCATGGCGCTTTATGTCATCGGCTATCCCATCGGCGGCGTGATCGGCGGCTTTGCCGCGCAGGGCTGGCTGCTGGTGGATTATGACTGGCGCGCCGTGTTCCTGTTCGGCGCGGCGGTGACGGCGGTGATGATCCCGCTGGTGATGCTGCTGGTGCCCGAAACCCCGGCCTATTTCGCGGCCCGCCGCCCCGAGGGGGCGCTGGAGAAGATCAACCGCTCGCTGGCGGCGTTCCGCAAGCCGGCGATCACCAGCCTGCCCCCCGCACCGGACGAAGCCAACAAGCCCAAGGTGACGGACATCCTAGCCAATCCGCGCCTGCGCCCGGTCACGCTGATGCTGGCCTTCGGCTACATGTTCCACACGCTGACCTTCTACTACATCCTGAAGTTCGCCGTGCAGATCGTGGCCGACACGGGCTTCTCGCAGCCCGACGCGGCGAGCACGCTGACCTATGCCAATATCGGCGGCGCGATCGGCGGGGGCATCTTCGGCATCTTCCTGAAGAAGTTCGACATCAAGCGGCCGACCATCGCCGCCTGCGTGCTGGGCGTGGTGGCCGTGGCATGGTTCGGCATGGGCCATGGCGATCTGGGCGCCTGGCGCTTCGCCGCCTTCCTGACCATGTTCTTCCTCAACGCTGCCATCGTCGGATATTATGCCGCCTTCGCGCGCGGCTTCCCGGCCTATGCAAGGGCGACCGGCACCGGCTTCGTGCTGGGCATCGGCCGCGCCGGTGCTGCCGGCTCGCCGATCATCGCCGGCTTCCTGTTCACCACGCTGGGCAACCACAATCTGCTGACGGTGTCGCTCATCATGTGCCTGGGTGCCCTGCTGGGCGCTGTGATGGTGTGGCTGGTGCCGCTGAGCGATGCGGATGCGCAGGCGGGCCTCATGGATCTGCCCGCCGGCCAGCCCATAGACTGACGCATTCTGCCAGGAGAGACAGACCGATGAAGACCCGCGCCGCCGTAGCCTTCGAAGCCAAGAAACCGCTCGAGATCGTGGAAGTCGATCTGGAAGGGCCGAAGGAAGGCGAGGTGCTGGTGGAAATCATGGCCACCGGCATCTGCCACACCGATGCCTATACGCTCGACGGCCTGGACAGCGAGGGGATCTTCCCCAGCATCCTGGGCCATGAAGGCGCGGGAATCGTGCGCGAGGTGGGCCCCGGCGTCACCTCCGTGGCGGTGGGCGATCACGTCATCCCGCTCTACACGCCCGAATGCCGCAAGTGCAAAAGCTGCCTGTCGGGCAAGACCAACCTCTGCACCGCGATCCGCGCCACGCAGGGCAAGGGCCTGATGCCCGACGGCACCACCCGCTTCAGCTACAAGGGCCAGCCGATCTTCCACTACATGGGCTGTTCCACCTTCTCGAACTTCACCGTCCTGCCGGAAATCGCCGTGGCGAAGATCCGCGAGGACGCACCGTTCCAGACCAGCTGCTACATCGGCTGCGGCGTCACCACCGGCGTGGGCGCGGTGGTGAACACCGCCAAGGTGCAGGTGGGCGACAATGTGGTGGTGTTCGGCCTGGGCGGCATCGGGCTCAACGTGCTGCAGGGCGCGAAGCTGGCCGGCGCGGACAAGATCATCGGCGTGGACATCAACCCCGATCGCGAGGAGTGGGGCCGCAAGTTCGGCATGACCCACTTCCTCAACACCAAGGGGATGAGCCGCGATGAGACGATCGCCAAGATCCTGGAGCTGACCGACGGCGGCGCGGACTACACTTTCGACTGCACCGGCAACACCGAAGTGATGCGCACCGCGCTGGAAGCCTGCCATCGCGGCTGGGGCACCAGCATCATCATCGGCGTGGCCGAAGCCGGCAAGGAAATCAGCACCCGCCCGTTCCAGCTGGTAACCGGCCGCAACTGGCGCGGCACCGCCTTCGGTGGCGCCAAGGGACGCACCGACGTGCCGAAGATCGTGGACTGGTACATGAACGGGAAGATCCAGATCGACCCGATGATCACCCATGTCCTGTCGCTGGAAGAGATCAACAAGGGCTTCGACCTCATGCATTCGGGCGAAAGCATCCGCAGCGTCGTCGTCTATTGATCCGCATACGGCCCCGGCTCAGCCGGGGCCGATACAAGGAATTGCAAACATGTTTCGGCACGTCGCCCTCGGTGCGGATGACCCTGAGCAGGCGCGCCGCTTCTATGATGCGACCTTTGCGGCAATCGGCATCGGCCCTGGCGAGGCGGATGCGAAGGGCCGGTTCATCTATCGGCAGGGCGCAGGCCTGTTCATCATCGGCAAGCCGATCGACGGCCAGAAGGCGACACATGCGAACGGCGGCACGCTCGGTTTCTTCGCGCCTTCGCGTGAGGCACTGATGGCATGGCATGAAGCCGGCCTGGCCCATGGCGGCGCGCGCTGCGAAGGCGATCCGGAGCACCGCGTCTCGCCCGCCACGGGCCGAGCCGTGTGGGTCGCCTATCTGCGGGATCCCACCGGCAACAAGCTCTGCGCCGTTTACGACGAGCCGGAATAACACGGCGGCTTCTGGAAAATTCACGCCGGAAGCCGCAGGATGCACAGCAATCCTTCGCAAACGCGAAGATTTCGTCTATATGATTGGCGCGGTCGGCGAGCCGCGATAATTCTGGAGAGGCTAACCCATGTTCACCCACGTCTTCCTCGGCAGCAACGACATCGAGCGTTCGCGCAAGTTCTATGACGCGACCATGGGCGTGCTGGGCTATTCCAACGTGGCCCCGCCGGAAGCAGGCCGCCTGATCTATGCCGGCCCCGGCGGCACCTTCATCGTCGCCCCGCCGCTTAACGGCGAATCGGCCTGCTTCGCCAATGGCGGCACGATCGGCTTCGCCGCGGCGGACGATGCCACGGTGGACAAATGGCACGATGTCGGTCTGGCGAATGGCGGCACGGACGAAGGCGGCCCCGGCCCGCGCGAGGCGGCGCCCAACAATTCGCACGGCGCCTATCTGCGCGATCCCGATGGGAACAAGATCTGCGCCTATCACATGCGCCATTGATCGTTCGCGGCAGGTGATGATGGAGACTCTCAGCGAAAATCGGAGCTTCGGCGGCACGCAGGGCGTGTATCGCCACCACTCCGCCGCCACCGGCACGGAGATGACCTTCGCGGTCTTCGTGCCGGAACATGCGGCCGGGGCGAAGCTGCCGGTGCTGTTCTATCTCTCCGGTCTCACCTGCACCCACGCCAATGTGATGGAAAAGGGCGAATACCGCCGGGCCTGTGCCGAACACGGCATCATCCTGGTGGCGCCCGACACCAGCCCGCGTGGCGACGACGTGCCGGATGACGAGGCCTATGATTTCGGCAAGGGCGCCGGCTTCTATGTGGACGCCACGCAGGCACCGTGGGCGGCCAATTTCCAGATGCGCTCCTACATCGAGAAGGAATTGCCGGCGCTGATTGCGGACGCCTTCCCGGTGGACATGGGACGGCAGGGCATCTTCGGACACTCCATGGGCGGGCATGGCGCGCTGACCATATCGCTGCGCAATCCGGGCCGCTTCCGGTCGACCAGTGCCTTCGCCCCGATCGTCAGCCCGATGCAGTGCCCCTGGGGTGAGAAGGCGCTGACGGGCTATCTCGGCGCCGATCGCGCCGCATGGCGCGAATACGATGCCTGCGCACTGATCGAAGATGGCGCGCGCCTGCCCGATCTGCTGGTGGATCAGGGCCGGGCGGACAATTTCCTGGACGAACAGTTGAAGACCCACCTGCTGGATGCGGCCTGCCGCAAGGCGGAGATACCCGCCACCATCCGGATGCAGGAAGGCTATGACCATTCCTATTACTTCATATCGAGCTTCATGGGCGATCACGTCGCCTGGCATGCGGAAAGGCTGAAAGGTTGAGCGGCAAGGAACAGAAGATCGGCGAGATCATCGTCGAGCACAGCGCCAAGGAAGGGCCGCTGCTGCCCATCCTGCATGATGTGCAGGCGGAATTCGGCTGCGTGGATGCCGAAGCGGAAATGCTGATCGCCGCGGGCCTCAACCTGTCGCGCGCCGATATTCACGGTGTGGTGAGCTTCTATCACGATTTCCACCAGCAGGCCGATCCGCGCCCCGAAGTGCAGATCTGCCGGGCGGAGGCCTGCAAGGCGCGCGGCGTGGAAGCGCTGATTCCGGCGGCCGAAGCCGCCGCGGGCGACCGCGTGAAGCTGAGCACCGTCTATTGCCTGGGCCTGTGCAGTGTCGGGCCGGCCGCGCGCCTCGGCAACGACATGCACGCCCGCCTGACTGCCGAAGGGCTCACCAAAGTGATCGAGAACGCCCGATGATTGTGCGCATTTCCGACGATTCGCTGGCGCTCGCCTGTGGGGCCGATGCCGTTGCGCAGGCCTTCGTACAGAAGGGCTGCGAGGTGGAGCGCGTGTCCAGCTGGGGCATGCACTGGCTGGAACCGCTGGTGGAGATCGACGGCGTGGGCTGGGGCCCGGTGACGCCCGACCGCGTGGCCGAGATCGTGGACGGCGGGGCGGACGATCTCCGCATCGGCACCGTGGCCGATCACCCCTTCATCGCATCGCAGCAGCGACTGACCTTCGCCCGCGCGGGCCGCACGCGGCCGACCAGCATCGACGATTACGAGGCGACCGGCGGTTGGGAAGGCTGGAAGCGCGCCCGCGGCATGGCTCCGCTGGACGTGATCGCCGAAGTCACCGAATCCGGCCTGCGCGGCCGTGGTGGCGCCGGCTTCCCCGCCGGGATCAAGTGGCGCACCGTGGCCGAGGCGCAGGCGCCGCGCAAATATGTCGTCTGCAACGCGGACGAGGGCGATTCGGGCACTTTCGCCGATCGCATGCTGATGGAAGGCGATCCCTTCCAGCTCATCGAAGGGGTGGCGATCGCCGCCTATGCGGTGGGGGCGCAGACCGCCTATATCTACACCCGCAGCGAATATCCGCACGCCATCGCCAAGCTGGAAGAGGCGATCCGCCGCGCAGCGCCGATCATCGCGCCGCTGCATATGGAAGTGCGCATGGGCGCCGGCGCCTATGTCTGCGGGGAAGAAACCTCGCTGCTCAACAGCCTGGAAGGGCGGCGCGGCGAAGTGCGGGCCAAGCCGCCGCTGCCCGCGCTGCAGGGCTTCATGGGCTATCCCACGGTGGTCAACAACGTGCTGACCCTGGCCGCCATTCCGCACATCATGGCCGCCGGCGGGGCGGAGGAATACGCCCGGCTGGGCGTGGACCGGTCCAAGGGCACCATGCCGATCCAGATCGCCGGCAATGTGAAGCAGGGCGGCCTCTATGAAGTGGCCTTCGGCATCACCCTGCGCGAGCTGGTGTATGACGTGGGCGGCGGCACGCAGAGCGGCCGGCCGGTGAAGGCGGTGCAGGTGGGCGGCCCGCTGGGCGCCTATATCCACCCCGACCAGTTCGACATCCCCTTCGATTACGAAGCCTATGCCGCGGCCGATGCGCTGATCGGCCATGCCGGCATCACCGTGTTCGACGATACGGCCGACATGGGCGCCATGGCCCGCTTCGCCATGGAATTCTGCGCCGCGGAAAGCTGCGGCAAGTGCACGCCCTGCCGCATCGGCGCGGTGCGCGGGGCGGAGATCATCGACCGCATCCGCCACGGCGGGCGCAAGCGCGACACGATCGAGCTTTCGCCGGTGATGCACAATGCGCCCAAGGATGCGGGCCGCCTGCCCGAGCAGGAGATCGGCCTGCTGACCGATCTGTGCGAGACGATGAAGTTCGGCTCGCTCTGCGCGCTGGGCGGCTTCACCCCCTATCCGGTGATGAGCGCGCTCAGGAACTGGCCGGAGGATTTCATCCGCGATGCCAAGGCCGCGCGCGACGAGTCCGTGGCGTGAGCGTGGCGCGCGCATCCTTCGACAAGCTCAGGATGAGCGGGCCGGGGTACGTGGCACAATCCGCTCGTGCTGAGCCTGTCGAAGCACACGCGCCGACAGCCGAGGCCCTTCCCGCATGATCCTCGGCGTCGTTCTCGCGGGGGGCCTGTCCTCCCGCTTCGGCAGCGACAAGGCGCTGGCCGAGTATCAGGGCCGCAGCCTGCTGGTGCGCGCGGTGGATGCGCTTTCGGGCTGGTGCGAATATGTGGTGATCGCCGGCCGCGCCGCCGGCCCCGCCCCGTGCATCCCCGACTGGCCGCGCCCGGGCATGGGCCCGCTGGCGGGACTCGCGGCGGGCCTGCACCACGCGCTGGACGAAGGCTACGAGACGGTGCTCACCTGCGGGGTCGATTCACTCGGCCTGCCCGAAAATCTGCCCGAACTGCTGTCTCCGGCCCCTGCTTATCTTGCAACTCAACCGGTTATAGGCCATTGGAAGGCAGACGCCGCATCGATTGCCGAGGCGATCCTCCAGAGTGAAGGACGCCACTCGATGCTAGCCTTCGCCACATCCGCCGGAGCGCGGAGCGTGCAGGGCGTGGCCGCACCTGCGAATATAAACACGCCAGCGGATCTTGCCGCGATGGAGCGAAACGATGGGATTTGAACGCCAGAAGGATTTCGGGACGCCCGAGGTCAAGTCCGATGAGATGGTGAGCCTCACCATCGACGGACGCCAGGTCACCGTGCCGCGCGGCACCAGCGTGATGCGCGCCGCCGCGGAGATCGGCGGCAGCATCCCCAAGCTGTGCGCGACGGACAACATGAAGGCCTTCGGCTCCTGCCGCCTGTGCCTGGTGGAAATCGACGGCGCGCGCGGCACGCCGGCCAGCTGCACCACCCCGGTGGCCCCCGGAATGAATGTCCACACGCAGACGCCGCGGCTGGAAAAGCTGCGCAAGGGCGTGATGGAACTCTACATCTCCGATCACCCGCTCGATTGCCTCACCTGCTCCGCCAACAATGATTGCGAGCTGCAGGATCAGGCCGCCGCCGTGGGCCTGCGCGATGTGCGCTATGGCTATGAAGGCGCCAACCATCTCGGCGCGGCGACCGATACCTCCAACCCCTATTTCGACTTCGATCCCAGCAAGTGCATCGTTTGCAGCCGCTGCGTGCGCGCCTGTGACGAGGTGCAGGGCACCTTCGCGCTGACGATCGACGGGCGCGGCTTCGCCTCCATGGTGAGCGCGGGGCAGACGCCGGACAATTTCCTGTCCAGCGAATGCGTCAGCTGCGGCGCCTGCGTGCAGGCCTGCCCCACCGCCACGCTGCAGGAAAAGAGCGTGAAGGCAATCGGCAAGCCGGAGCGTGCCGTCGTCACCACCTGCGCCTATTGCGGCGTGGGCTGCACCTTCCGCGCCGAAATGCGCGGCGAACAGCTCGTGCGCATGGTGCCGTGGAAGGACGGCAAGGCCAATCACGGCCACAGCTGCGTGAAGGGCCGCTTCGCCTGGGGCTATGCCAATCACAAGGATCGCGTCACCACGCCGATGATCCGCGAGAGCATCGACCAGCCGTGGCGCGAAGTGAGCTGGGACGAGGCGCTGGATTTCACGGCCGAGCGGCTGCGCACGATCAAGCGCCAGCACGGCGCCCGCGCGCTGGGCGGCATCACTTCCAGCCGCTGCACCAATGAAGAAACCTTCCTGGTGCAGAAGCTGGTACGCGCCGGCTTCGGCGCCAACAATGTCGATACCTGCGCCCGCGTGTGCCACTCGCCGACGGGCTACGGCCTGTCGACCACCTTCGGCACCAGTGCCGGCACGCAGGATTTCGATAGCGTGATGGACGCCGACGTCATCATGCTGATCGGCGCCAATCCCACCGATGCCCATCCGGTGTTCGGCAGCCGCATCAAGCAGCGCCTGCGCCAGGGCGCGAAGATGATCGTGCTCGATCCGCGCCGCATCGACCTGGTGAAATCGCCCCATATCCAGGCGGCACATCACCTGCCGCTGCAGCCCGGCACCAATGTGGCCGTGCTGACCAGCATCGCGCATGTGATCGTCACCGAAGGGCTGGCGAACGAGGACTTCATCCGCGAACGCTGCGACTGGGACGAGTATCAGGACTGGGCCCGCTTCGTTTCGGACGAGCGGCACAGCCCCGAATTCCTCGAATCCGTCACCCGCGTGCCGGCGGAAACGCTGCGGCAGGCCGCGCGGCTATATGCCACGGGCGGCAATGGCGCGATCTATTACGGCCTCGGCGTGACGGAGCATTCGCAGGGTTCCTCCACCGTGATGGCGATCGCCAACCTCGCCATGTGCACCGGCAACATCGGCCGCAGCGGCGTGGGCGTGAACCCGCTGCGTGGGCAGAACAATGTGCAGGGCGCCTGCGACATGGGCAGCTTCCCGCACGAACTTTCGGGCTATCGCCACATCTCGCAGGACGAGACGCGCGAGCTGTTCGAGAAGGACTGGGGCGTGCGGCTGGATCCCGAACCGGGCCTGCGCATCCCCAACATGCTCGATGCCGCGGTGGATGGCACGTTCAAGGCGATCTACATCCAGGGGGAGGACATTCTGCAGTCCGATCCCGATACGCATCACGTTGCCGCCGGCCTCGCCGCTATGGACTGCGTGATCGTGCACGATCTCTTCCTCAACGAGACGGCGAATTACGCGCATGTCTTCCTGCCGGGTTCCACCTTCCTCGAGAAGGAAGGCACCTTCACCAATGCGGAACGGCGCATCCAGCCGGTGCGCAAGGTGATGGAACCGGCCAATGGCTATGAGGACTGGCAGGTCACGCAGATGCTGGCCAATGCCATCGGCTGCGACTGGAACTACACCCACGCGGGCGAAATCCTGGCGGAGATCGCGCGCCTCACCCCCACCTTCGCGGGCGTGACGTGGGAGCGTGTGTCCAGCGGCGAACCGCTGCAGTGGCCGGTGAACGAGAAGGCGCCCAAGGGATCGCCGATCATGCATGTCGGCGGCTTCGTGCGCGGCAAGGGCAAGTTCGTGGTCACTGAATATGTGCCGACGGACGAGAAGACGGGGCCGCGCTATCCGCTGCTGCTGACCACCGGCCGAATCCTCAGCCAGTACAATGTCGGCGCGCAGACGCGGCGCACCGGCAATGTGGTGTGGCACGAGGAAGACGTGCTGGAGATGCACCCGACCGATGCCGAGAACCGCGGCCTGCGCGATGGCGATTTCGCACGGCTCGCCAGCCGTGCGGGCGAAACCACGCTGCGCGTGAAGGTGACCGATCGCGTGGCGCCGGGCGTGGTCTACACGACCTTCCACCACCCGATGACGCAGGCCAATGTCGTCACCACCGACAATTCGGACTGGGCCACCAACTGCCCCGAATACAAGGTGACCGCGGTGCAGGTGACGCCGTCCAACGGCCCGAGCGAGTGGCAGGAGGAATATGCCGACCTGACCGCCCGCGCCCGCCGCATCGCGGGTGAGGAAATGGAGCCTGCCGAGTAATGAGCATCGCCAAGCTCCGCCGCATGGCGGACCAGATCGGCTTGAACTTCGCCGCCATCGGGCATGACAATGCCGTGCTGGCGACGGCCGACCACATCAACAAGTTCTGGGATCCGCGCATGAAGGCCCAGATCTTCGCCGATGATCACTCGGTGCTTTCGCCCATCGCCCGGGCGGCGATCGAGAAGCTGGCGGCGGGTGCCAATCCGCCGCCGCAGACCCGCGCGACCGAGTTCAACGCGGTGGACGAACTCGGCCACTCCGACGCGGGCTGAGCATGGCTCAACCCGCGCGCCCGGATGCTGCCGCGGCTTCGGCCACGGCGGATGAGTCGGGCGATGCGGGTGCCGGTGGTGCGCGTGGTTCGACAGGCTCACCACGAGCGGGGGTTGGCTCGCCAGAAGTTGGGGGCGGCTCGCTCGACGCGGAAAGCCGCCCTTACCCCGTGGAAATCCGCAAGGATGGCGAACGCCGGCCGATCAGCCGCCAATGGGTGCCCGAAGCGCCCGTGGCGTTGGAGTTCAACGGCCTCT
Organism: Altererythrobacter sp. B11; assembly: GCF_003569745.1. Lineage (NCBI taxonomy): Bacteria > Pseudomonadati > Pseudomonadota > Alphaproteobacteria > Sphingomonadales > Erythrobacteraceae > Altererythrobacter > Altererythrobacter sp. B11. The sequence continues at coordinate 997,901 of NZ_AP018498.1, read as the reverse complement.
CCTATGCCGTGATGATGGCGAGCCCGCGCGATCTGGAAGATTTCGCGCTCGGCTTCGCGCTCACCGAAGGCCTGGCGAAGAGCCCCGCCGATCTGGCCGACATCGGCGTGGCCGAGGTGGAGAATGGCTGGATCGTGCGCGCCATGCTGAGCGGCCTCGGCGTGGAGCAGCTGACCGATCGCGTGCGCGCCCGCGTGGCGGAATCGAGCTGCGGCCTGTGCGGTATCGAGAATCTGGAGGCGGTGGCCCGCCCCCTGCCCCCGGTGCCGCCCCACGCGCCGCTGCAGCCGCAGGCGATCTTCACCGCCCTCTCCGCCCTGCGCGATCACCAGCCGCTCGGCCGCGCCACGGGCGCCGCCCATGCCGCGGCCTTCTGCACGATGGATGGCGCGATCCTGCATGCGCGCGAGGATGTCGGCCGCCACAATGCGCTGGACAAGCTGGTGGGCGCGCTGGCGGGAGCCCGGCAGGGTGCGGCGCAAGGCTTCATCCTCTCCACCGCGCGCTGTTCCTATGAAATCGTGGAGAAGGCCGTGCGCGCCGGAGCGACCGCGCTCGTCACCATCTCACTGCCCACCAGCCTGGCGGTAAGCCGCGCCGCCGCCGCCGGCCTCACCCTGTGGAGCCTCGCCCGCGACGACAGCGTGCTATGCGTCAACGAAGGCACGCTGGCAGCCTGACAGCACCGGCATACGCCGGCCAGGTCACCGACGCTTGCCCATCTTCTCGATCAGCACAGCCTGCTGCCAACGGCCGGGTTCCTTGTCCGTGCGATGGATACAGCCCGGCCAGCAGCACGGCCGCTTCTTGCCTTCCAACAACTCCTCGCAGGTGCGCCGGATGCGTCGCTCGCGCGTGGCCGCCTTCTTCGCATCCTCCACCCAGCAGATGAATTCATTGCGCCCCAGCGGCGTAAGCGCCTGCCACAGCGCCAGCACCTCCGGATCCGCCTCGACGGCAGACTGCAGATCGCCGGCGGCCTCATGGACGGTGCCTTGGGCAAATGTGCTGCTCACAAATCTCTCCCGATGACCATCCGGAAGCTTGGCCGGCGCTGGCATCGATGTCCAGCGATGCCGCCTCCAGGCGAGAGTTCCGCTCTGGCCCGAAAATTATTTCATCTTCACAACTATTTAAGTCGCTGACTGTAATCAGGGCGCATGGCAATGCGCAAAATCTGCACCGGCTGCCGCGATGGGGCGGAATTCGAAACCCCCTTCGCCATGGCGTTCCAGCCAATCGTGGACACGGATCGGGGCCAGCCCTTCGCCTATGAGGCGCTGATTCGCGGCATGGATGGTGCGGGCGCGGCCAGCATCCTCTCGCGCGTCACCGATACCAATCGCTATGCCTTCGATCAGGCCTGCCGCGTGAAGGCGATCGAAACCGCCATGGCCGCCGGGATCATGGGCAGCGACGCGCGCCTGTCGATCAATTTCCTGCCCAATGCCGTCTATTCCCCGATGGCCTGCATCCAGCTGACCCTGCGCACCGCGCAGGCCACCGGCATGCCGCTGGACCGGCTGATCTTCGAATTCACCGAGAACGAGGAGATGGGCTCGCCCGACCACGTCGCCTCCATCGTCGAAACCTACAAGCAGATCGGTTTCGCCACGGCGATCGACGATTTCGGCGCGGGCCATTCGGGCCTTGGCATGTTCGCCCATTTCGTGCCTGACGAGATCAAGCTGGACATGCAGCTGGTGCGCGGCATCGATGGCGACCGCCGGCGGCAGGCGATCGTCACTGCCATGGTCGGCATGTGCCGCGAACTCGATACGCTGCTGATTGCCGAAGGCATCGAAACCGCCGCAGAGGCCGCCACGCTGCGCCGCCTGGGCGTGCGCTACCACCAGGGCTATTGGTACGCCCGCCCCGCGCTGGGCATGCTGCCGGAGCTGAACACCGACGCGATCTGAGGCCGGCGCTGGATTCCCGCCTGCGCGGGAATGACGATGGTGGTGGTCAGGGTCGGGGGAAGATCACCAACCGTCCCCCTCTTTCGTCATTCCCGCGCAGGCGGGAATCCAGTGTGCCACCACGCAAACCAAGCAGTGGAACCCTTCCCTACAGCACCCCATCCATCGCAGGATCGGGGCGCTCTTTCTCCTGTCCGTCTTGTCCAGCAGGCCCGCCATTCGGGGGCATGGGAATTTTTGCGATGAACCCTGTTCCACCGTGTTCCACGCCTTGAAATACAAGGCGAATTTCCGGATCAGCGGCTCAGCAGATATACCGCATATTCGGCCCGCCAATTGGCGCCCAGCGGGTTGATCTCGCGCTCGCTGCTGAAGAACCAGCTGCGCTCTATGGCCACGCCCTTCTCGCGCAGCAATTCGCGGAAATCCGTCACCGTCACATGGTGGATGTTCTGCGTTTCGTACCAGGTCACCGGCAGGTGCCGCGTCACCGGCATCCGCCCGTTCCACAGCAAGGCCCAGCGCATCCGCCAATGGGCGAAATTGGGAAAGCTGACGAAGGCCTTGCGGCCGATGCGCAGCAATTCGTCCAGCATCAAATCGGGCCGTTCGGCGGTCTGCAGCGTCTGGCTCAGCACGGTGTAATCGAAGGCGTCATCGGGATAGGCGCCCAGTTCGCGATTGGCATCGCCCTGCATCACCGAAAGGCCGCGGGCGACCGCCCGCTCCACCTCTTCCGGGTCGATCTCGATCCCGCGCGCATCCACGCCCTTGCCATGCGCCAGCTCGGCCATCAGTTCGCCATTGCCGCAGCCGACATCCAGCATGCGCGCCCCGGCAGGAATGTGGCGGGCGATCACCGCAAGATCGGGGCGCAGCGTGCCGCTCATGCCAGGAAGCCCTTGATCACGCGGTCCAGCGCCGGAACGTCCAGCAGGAAGCTGTCATGCCCATAGGGGGCGGACAGCTCCACGAAGCTGACCGGTGCCGCCGCGGCGTTCAGCGCATGCACGATGGCGCGCGATTCGGCGGTGGGGTACAGCCAGTCCGTATCGAAGCTGACCACGCAGAAGCGAGCCTTCGTTCCGGCGAAGGCATCCGCCAGCCGCCCGCCATGCTCTTCCGCCAGGTCGAAATAATCGGTCGCCCGGGTGATGTAGAGATAGGAATTGGCGTCGAACCGGTCGGTGAAGCTCAGCCCCTGGTAGCGCAGATAGCTTTCCACCTGGAAATCGGCATCGAAGCCGAAGCTCTTCGCCTCCCGATCCTGCAGCCGGCGGCCGAACTTTTCCGTCAGCCCGGCTTCGGAAAGATAGGTGATATGCGCGGCCATGCGGGCCACGGCCAGGCCCTTGTCCGGCGCGCGGCCGCTGCCGGGATAGGCGCCGCCCTGCCAGTCCGGGTCGGCCATGATCGCCTGCCGCCCCACCTCGTGATAGGCGATGTTCTGCGCCGAATGGCGGGCCGTGGTGGCGATTGCCAGCACCCGCGCCGCACGGTCGGGGAAATTGGCGGCCAGGCTCAGCGCCTGCATCCCGCCCATGGATCCGCCCACCACCGCATGCAGCCGGTCGATCCCCATGGCATCCAGCATGGCCATCTGCGCGCGCACCATGTCGCGAATGGTGATGACCGGGAAACGCATCCCCCAGGGCTGCCCGTCGGGCGCATCGCTGGCGGGGCCGGTCGATCCCATGCAGCCGCCGATCACATTGGAGCAGATGATATGGAAGCGATCGGTATCGAGGGGGCGGCCGGGGCCTACGATCCGTTCCCACCAGCCGGGCTTGCCGGTGATCGGGTGCGGATTGGCCAGATGCTGGTCCCCGGTCAGCGCGTGGCAGACGAGGATGGCGTTGCCGGCATCCGCATCGAGCTCGCCATAGGTCTGGTAAGCGACCCGCACATTCTCCAGCTGCTGCCCGCTGTCGAGCTTCAGCGGGGCGGCAAGTTCGATGCTGCTGCTGGTGAGGGCGGATGCGGCGGCCATGGAAAGCGGCAATTGGGGGACGCCAAGCGGGCTGTCAATTGCCGCCGCAAGGGGCTATGCGCCCGCCCGTGACCGACATCGCCGCCCCCGCAGCCCCGCAGATGAAGCCCTGGATCGAAGCGATCCATGCCTATGTTCCGGGCAAGAGCAAGGCAGCGGACGGGCGCCGGCTGGTAAAGCTCTCCGCCAACGAAAATCCGCTCGGCACCAGCCCCCTCGCCCTTGCCGCACGCGCGGAAGCCGTACCGCCGGCGCTCTATCCGGATCCGGACAGCACCGCCCTGCGCGAAGCACTCGGTGCGCTGCACGGGATCGACCCGGCCCGCATCATCTGCGGCACCGGTTCGGGCGAGTTGCTGACCATCGCCGCCAGCGCCTTCGCCGGGCCGGGGGACGACGTGCTCTATGTCCGCTACGGCTTCTCGCTCTATGAGATCGCGGCGCGGCGCTGCGGGGCGCAGCCGGTGGAAGCGCCCGACCGGGATTACGGCACCGATGTCGACGCGCTGCTCGCCGCAGTGACGGAGCGGACGCGGGTGGTGTTCATCGCCAATCCGAACAACCCCACCGGCACCTTCCTCACCCGCGCCGAACTCGCCCGCCTGCATGCCGGCCTGCCCTCGCAGGTGCTGCTGGTGATCGATCAGGCCTATGCCGAATACGTCCCGCCGGAAGCGGATGACGGCGGCATCGCCCTGGCCCAGGCCCATGCCAATGTGCTCGCCACCCGCACCTTCTCCAAGGCCTATGGCCTCGCCGGGGAACGGGTGGGCTGGGGCACCGGTGCGCCGGCGATCATCGCCGCGCTCAACCGCATCCGCGGGCCCTTCAACATCGGCAATGGCGCGCAGGCCGTCGCCCTCGCCGCCGTGGCGGATCAGGACTTCGTCGAGCGGACCCGCGCCCACAACAACGCCGAGCGCGCCCGCTTCGCCGCCCGGATAGAGGCGCTGGGCAATCACGGCCTGCGCGCCGTGCCGAGCGAGGCGAACTTCGTGCTGGTGCTGTTCGAAGGCGCGCTGAGCGCCTCCACCGCGCTCGATGGCCTGGCGCAGCGCGGCTATGCGGTGCGGCACCTGCCCGGGCAGGGCCTGCCGCAGGCGCTGCGCATCACCATCGGCACCGCCGAGCAGATGGCCGAGATCGCCGCGGCGCTTGGCGAAATGGCGGAGGCGGCCCGGTGACTGAGATGGTCAGCTTTCGCAAGGTCGCGATCATCGGACTGGGCCTGCTGGGCGGCTCGATCGGCCTCGCCATACGCGCGCATCTGCCCGGCATCACCAGCACCGGCTACGACATCGATCCCGCCGTGCGGCAACGGGCCACGGAGCGCGAGTTGGCGGACCGCATCTGCGAGACCGCGGAAGAGGCGGTGACGGGGGCAGACCTCGTCATCCTGTGCGTGCCGGTGGGCGCCATGGGCTCGGTCGCCAGCCTCATCGCCCCGGTGCTGTCGCCCGACGCATTGGTGAGCGACGTCGGCTCATCCAAGCGCACGATCTCGCGCGCGCTGGCCGAAGCCCTGCCCGGTCATGACGTGATCCCAGCGCATCCCGTCGCCGGCACGGAGGACAGCGGGCCGGACGCGGGCTTCGCCACGCTGTTCCACCAGCGTTGGTGCATCGTCACCCCGCCGGAAGGCGCGGATGCGGGCAAACTCGCCGCACTGGTCGCCTTCTGGCAGGCGCTGGGGGCCACGGTGGATACGATGGACCCGGAACATCACGACCGGGTGCTGGCCGTCACCAGCCACATCCCGCATCTTATTGCCTACACCATCGTGGGCACGGCATCGGATCTGGAAGAGGTCACCCGCAGCGAGGTGATCAAATATTCCGCCGGCGGCTTCCGCGACTTCACCCGCATCGCCGCTTCTGATCCGACCATGTGGCGCGACGTGTTCCTGCATAATCGCGACGCGGTGCTGGAGATGCTCGATCGCTTCCTCACCGATCTTGCCCTCATGCGGGAGGCGATCCGCGCCAGCGACGGGGAAACGATGTTCGACTGGTTCACCCGCACGCGCGAGATCCGCCGGTCGATCGTCGCCATCGGGCAGGACGATTCGCGGCCCGACTTCGGCCGCAAGGATCACCGCTAGGCCGGCTCGCCCGTGCCATTCAGCGCGTTTATTCCCTCACGCACGCGCTGCTCGATCTCATCCCGCGGGAGGCCGGGCGGGATCGGTTCGCCGAAATGGATCGTGATGACGCCCGGCCGCTTCCACCGGCGGTGATAGAGCGGCCCGCTGTCCACCGCCACCGGCACCACCGGCACGCCCAGCAGCTTGTAGAGCCCGGCAAAGCCGGACTTGAGCGGAGCGACTGTGCCATGCGGCACCCGCGTGCCTTCGGGGAAGATCACCAGCGGGCGCCCGGTGGCGGTGTAGCGCCGCGCATCGGACAGCATGCGGCGCAGCGCCTTGGCGCCATCCTTTCGGGACAGCGGGATCACGCCATAGGCCCGCGCCGCCCGGCCCCATCCAGGGATCGAAAACAGTTCCTCCTTCGCAAACACGACCGGGTTGTCGAGCGAGATCGGCAGGTCGATCGCTTCGAAGAAGCTCTCGTGCTTGAAGGCATAGATCGCCGGGCCGGTCGCGCGCTGTCCTGTCTCGCGCACCTGGATGTTCAGGCACAGCCGCAGGCACCGGCGGTGGTGGCGGGACCAGCCCGCCGCGACCTGCCTGATCCCCGCCGGAGCGAAGAGAATCGTAAACAGCGCCGCGACGAGGAAGGGCACGGTCCCACCATAAAAGGCGACGTAGAAGGCGAGGCTGCGCAGCGCGGCCATCAGTCAGCCCGGCCAGGCCTGCGCCAGCCAGCTCGCCAGCAGCTTGTGATATTCCAGGAACAGCGTGGCCAGGCTCGGGCTGGAAGGCACCGCATCGCGCAGCACGGTGACATCCGCCGGCAGAGTGCTTTGCAGCTCCAGCGCAGCGCGGCGCATGTGCCAGTCCGCTGTCACGAGGCGGATCGAATGCACCTTCTCCTGCGCCACCCAATCGGCTGTTTCCCGCGCATTGCCGCGCGTGTCCAGCGCCACGAACCCCAGTGTGACGCAGCATTCCATCAACCGCGAGCTGACGTCATACTCCGCCGCGAATTCGCGCGGCTTCACGTCGTGATCCACGCCGGTAACGAGCATTTTGCCCGCCTCCCCCGCGTTGAGCAGCGAGAGGCCGCGCGGAATGCGGCCACCGCTTCCCGTGGGCACCACGATGGCATCGGTTTTCTCCGGACCGGCCGGCTGCGGCAGCGCGATGGCGAACCACAGGAAGCCGAGCATCCACAGCACGACCAGAAGGCTGAATGCGCGGCGGATCACAACATGCGCCTCAGCGCCAGAAGCACGGTGATGCGCGCGGTCAGCATGGCAAGCACGATACCCGCCAGTGGCACGGCCGCCAACAGGGCCCAGTCGACCGGTCCGAAGCCGCCGCCTGCCACCATTCCGGATTCGAGCTGCGCGAATTGCTGCCCAAGGACGAGCAGCGCTGCGAGACCGAGAACCAGCCCGGCGATCCCCCCCAGCGCCGCGTCCAGGCCGATCGATCGCTGGAAAATGCCGGCGATCTGCCCGTCGGTGCCGCCGAGCAGGTGGATGATCTCGATCGTTTCGCGATTGGCACCCAGCGCGCTGCGCGCCGCCAGCCACACCGCCGCCGCGCTGGTCAGCGCCAGCAGCAGGACGAGCCCAAGGGCGAGCCATTGCAGCGTCGCGACCGCATCGAACACCGGCACCAGCCACCCGGACTGCGCATCCACCCGGGCCGCCGGAACGGAAGCGGTAAGCACATCGCGCAACACCGCCAGGCGCGCGGGCGTGACGGGTCCGCGCAGCCGCACGTCGATGAGCGCCGGTATCGGAATCTCGCTTTCGCCCAGCCCGGCATCCGTGCCCAGCCAGGGTTCCAGCAGCGCCTCCAGCTCGCTGTCGGGAACTCGGCGGACTTCCGCCACGTCCTCGCGGCTGGCGAGCAGCGCCAGGGCGATGCCAGCCTGCCGGTCACGCTCCGCCGGGGCGGCTTCTACCACCTGCACGGTCACCCCGCCGGCGATTTCACTGCGGGCGTTGGCCGCCACATTGCGCAGCGCCAGCCCGCCGCCCGCTGCGATCACCGTCAGCGCGATCATGATCGCAATGACCCAGGGCATGGGACCGCCAAGCCGCGTCTGCGGCAGCAGACCCGATCCGTCCCGCCCGGATCGCCGCAGTGCCTGACGCAGGGGAAACCGGCCCTTCACGCCGCCGATCCTCCGCGCGGATCGCGCCGCGGCGGATAGCGCAGCGCGCCCGTGGGGTCCGCCAGGCGGCCCTTGTCCAATCGCATGATCAGCGAATCCGGCACCTTCTTCAGCAGGTGGACGTCATGCGTGGCGACCACCACCGTCGTGCCGAGGCGATTGAGCGCTTCGAACAGGCGCAGCAGCTTCACCGCCATGTCCGGATCGACATTGCCCGTTGGCTCGTCCGCCACGAGTATCTCCGGCCGGGCAATCACCGCGCGGGCGATGGCGACGCGCTGCTGCTCCCCGCCGGAAAGCGTGGCCGGACGCGCCCCGGCGCGCTGGTCGAGCCCGACCCATTCCAGCATGTCGCCCACCGGGCGCTGCAGTTCCGCTTCCGTCATGCCCGAAACACGCAGCGGCAGTGCGATGTTATCGAAGGCCGACAGGTGCGGGACCAGGCGGAAGTCCTGGAACACCACGCCGATCCGCCGCCGGAAGGCCGGCAGGTGCCTGCGCGGCTGGGTGATGAGATCGGTGCCGAACATGCGGATGATGCCGCGCGATGGCCGCTGGGCGAGATAGAGCAGCCGCAGCAGCGACGTCTTCCCCGCGCCGCTGGCGCCGGTGAGGAAGTAGAAGCTGCCGGGATAGAGCGTGAATGAGACATCGCTCAGCACCTCGCGCTCCGTCCCGTAGCGCAGGCCGACATTGTCGAATTGAACGATACTGCCTTCATTCCCGCTCATTGCGCCTCTCCCTAGCGGGCTCGACGCGCAAGGAACATGGGTTTGCGCGGGGCGGGTGCGTTCGATGTGGAAAAATACCTTCTTCGCGCGCAACATCTTGGCCACAAACCTTGTTGGACCTTGCGCCGGGGCTTAGGCTCACGCGCGATGATTATATCCTGCCCTGCTTGCGCGACACGCTATGCCGTGCCGGACAGCGCCGTCGGACCGGAGGGGCGGACGGTGCGCTGCGCCAAGTGCCGCCACAGCTGGTTCCAGGAAGGGCCAAGCATGCAGCGGCCGCAGGCCGAGGAGGCATCCGCGCCCGCCGCGCCGCCGGCGCCGCCCCCGGTGGCGCAGCAGGAACGGCCCCGCTTCGTTGCCCGGCCGGCGCCAGAGCCGGAACTGGCGAAGTCGCAGACGACCCCGCCCGCTCCCCCGGCCCCGCGCGTCGCGGAAGAGGTAGCGGTGCCTCCACCGCCGATGCAGCCGGCGGCCTATGGCGATGCCGGGCCGCAGTTCGATGCCGCCCCGCCCTTCCGGCGGCGGCGCAACGTGCTGCGCCTGTGGACTTGGGCGGCGGTGGCGTTCGCCCTGCTGGCGGGCGGGCTGACGGTGGCAGTATCCTACTGGGGCGTGCCCGACTGGGTGCCGGTGAGCCGGCCGATCTTCGGCGCGGCGCAGCCCGACCTGCAGCTCGATTTCCCCGCCGAGAAGCAGGAGCGGCGGCAATTGCCCAATGGTACGGAGTTCTTCGGCGCCAGCGGCACGATCACCAACATCGGCAGCTCCGCGCATGATGTGCCGCCGATCCTGATCGTGCTGCGCGACGAACAGGATCGCATCGTCTACAGCTGGGAAGTGATGCCGCCCAAGCGCAGCCTCGCGCCCGGCGAAAGCGTCAGCGTGAACGAGGCAGTGACCGACGTGCCCCGGCGCGCCAAATCGGCCGAGATCGGCTGGAAACCGGAATAGGCAGAGCCGCTCCGTAGGGCGCCTCGCAAATAGTTGCGGCGAGCCGCTTGCAGGGCCACCCCCCCTTTGCTAAGGGCGCGCTCCTACCTGAGCGGGGCCGCGCCGAGCGACCCTTTCGATGTGCGGTCGTGGCGGAACTGGTAGACGCGCAACGTTGAGGTCGTTGTGGGCGAAAGCCCGTGGAAGTTCGAGTCTTCTCGACCGCACCATCAGCCTTCCCAAGGCATCTCACAAAAAGCGGAAGTGCTGAAATCAGCCCCTTCTCTGCTTCACCTGACCCCGTCGTCGGCCTTCAAGATTCGCTTCCAAAAGCGAGAAGAATGAGCACGACGGCCAGTTGTGCGCCCGGCAGCGGAACCTCGCTCGCTGAACTCGGCGATCTGCCACATGCCCAGTTGCGGACACAGGCCCCAAACTTGAGGGACGGAAAGAAACACCCTTGTTGCCGGTATCCCCTGCGGAATATTGGTTCGTGACATGACTTCGCTATCGGTAACGGCCAAGAATGCCCCGGCAGAGACAGTGGCCGCCGCGCCTGAGGGATGGGGTGCGTCGCGGGTGCTGCGCGATCTAACCGGATATTTCGACCCGAGCCATTTCTGGGGCGCGCTCGCGCTGGGCATGATTTTCCTGCTTTTCGGCTTCATGCTGAGCTGGCTGCTCCGCCGAACACTGGTTGCCTTGATCGATCACGATCCGAACGAACGGATCGACCGGATGACGATCGGCTTCATCCAGCATCTGACGACCTTCATCATGTGGATCGTCCTTGCGCTGTTATTCTGCCATGCGGTCCCTTCGCTAAACAAGTTGACCACATCGCTGCTCGCGGGGGTCAGCATCGTTTCGGTCGTGATCGGGTTTGCTGCGCAGTCCACGCTGGGCAATCTGGTCTCCGGCATCAGTCTGGTAATCTACAAGCCGTTTCGTCGCGGCGACCGCTTGCAGCTGACGACCCCGGTCGGGGTGGAGACGGGGGTCGTAGAGGATCTGTCGCTCGGCTACACCGTGTTGCGCACCTTCGACAATCGGCGGATTGTCCTATCCAACGGCACGATCGCGAACCAGATTATGATCAACCTGTCCTCGGTCGATCTCAGGGTCATGTTATCGCTGACCATTTCGATCGGTTACACGTCGGACATCGACAAGGCTCGCGCAATCATACTGGAACTGGCGCAGGCGCATGACGGGGTGCAGGAAGTTGTTGGATGCCCGGTGATCAATCTGGGCGGATCGAGTGTAGATCTCTCCCTTCGCGCCTGGTGCCCGGACGCGGCGATCTCCAAATCGGTCGAATACGATCTGCTCGAAGGGATCAAGAAACGCTTCGATGAGGCCGGGATCGAGATACCCTACGCGTATCAGAACGTCGTACTGAGCGGGCCGGTTACCGAGAGAGCTCCGCCATCCCCACGTTAGCCTCTCAACAGCAAAGGTTCAGGGCGATTAAATACCTGACGCCGGACGGGTGGTCCTGATGCAGCTGGAAGAACTCCTCGCCCGGTATGGCCTCTGGGCACTCGGCCTCGGTGCAGGCTTTGAAGGGGAGACGGTCACGGTTCTTGGTGGGTTAATGGTCCATCGCGGGCTCTTCCCATTCCTGCCGGCCGTTCTCGCGGCATCGCTAGGCTCTTTTTTGGCGGATCAGACCTTCTTCACGATAGGACGCCACTTTCGCAATGCCGCCTACGTCCGCAAGATGAGTGCAAGGCCGGCTTTCCTTAGGGCATTAGCGGTTTTCGAACGGCATCCGGTGGGCTTCGTGTTTGCGTTCCGTTTCCTTTACGGCCTGCGCACCATCAGCCCTCTGGCAATCGGCACCACGAAGCTTCGCGCATCCCGGTTCATGGCAATCAATGCCGCCGCGGCGCTTCTATGGGGCACGTGCTTCGTCTCGCTGGGCTACCTCTTCGGGCAAGGGATCGAAGCAATGTTCGGCCGGGTGCGCTCCGTCGAGACACTGCTCGCTCCTCTCGCGGCGATCGCCATCGGCGGTTACGTCGTCCGCAACCTGATGGTGCAACATCGTTCACGGCTCAAACCCTAGACGAGCATACGTATCGTCACCGGGTCGGAGGGGGCCACGTTCGAGGCTCTGCAGAAGCCGTCTGAATTGTGGCCGCACTGGCCCGGCGCCCCCTTCGCCGGACGCAGCGCCGGCCGCTATTTCCCGGCGGCGAGCTTGTCGAATTCGGCCTGGATCTCGGCGAGCTTCTCGTCGCTGAGTTCCACCGGCTCGTATTGCTGGATCGCCTTGAGCGTCTGCGGGCGGCCCATGGACTGGAACATCTCATTTGCGAATACGGTGGGGATCAGCCGCTTGAGGATCGCCGCCGCTGCCGGATCATCGAGCAGGGTGCCCACCTGCGTCTCCGTAACCGAATAGGCCTGCCCCTCCTTTTGGGCCGCTTCCTGCGCCGCAGCCGGCACATGAGGGATCATCAGAGCGCCGGTTGCCGCCAACGCCCATGCTGCTTTCAAGATCATACGCATCCTCTGTCTCCTCGCTTCTTCATGAATTCTGTTACCGCGGGCGCTGTGCCGAGCCTGCCGGCTCCCGGCGCACCACTGCCTGCTCGATCGCGCCGAAGGGCCGGGCCCCGCGTGCATCCACCGCTTCCATGCGCAGGCGGTCGCCGAAGTGCATGAAGCCGGTGGCCGGCTTGCCCCCGGCGATGATCTCGATCGCGCGCCGTTCGGAAATGCAGCTCGAGCCGACCTGGGCGTGATCGCGGTTGGCCACCGTGCCGGAACCGATGATCGTGCCGGCTACAAGATCGCGCGTGGTAGCGGCATGGGCGACAAGCTCGTGAAAGCCGAAAGCCATCTCTCGCCCATTGGCGCTGCCGAAGCGCTCGCCATTCCAGTCGATCTCGAGATCGAGGCAAACGCGGCCCTCGCGCCAGCCGTCATCGAGATCGTCCGGACGAACCGCGAAGGGGGCCATGGAACAGGCGGGCTTGGCGAGGATGAAGCCGAAGCCGGTGTTCATCTCCGGCACGGCATGGGCCCGGAGAGACCAATCGTTGATCTGCACCACTAGGCGGATATGCGCCATCGCCTCGGCCGCGCTGGTCCCGATCGGCACGGCATCGACCACGACGCCGAATTCGCCCTCGAAATCAATGCCGTCCTCTTCACGCAGGAAAGCTGCGTCCTCGCGGGGTCCAAGGAAGCGATCGGACAGCCCCTGATACATCAGCGGCCGCTCATGGCTGATCGGATCGGTCCCGAAAGCCACCTGCATGAGCTCTGCATGGGTGGCGAATGCCGATCCGTCGAGCCATTGCCAGCTACGCGGCAAGGGCGCACGCAGGGAAGCCGGATCGAAAGCCTCTCCCCCTCCTTGCTCGAGCCGGTCGGCAAGCGCCAGGAGATGCGGCTCGGCCGCGTCCCACTGGGCAATGGCCGAAAGCAGGTCCGTCCATTGCGGCGCTGCAGACAGACAGCGCAGACCGTCTGAAGAGACGACAAGCAGTTCGCCATCGGGCGTGCCGTTGTTGCGGGTCGCGAGGCGCATCAGCGCAGATCCTCGGCAAAGCTGCCGTCGATCAGGATGAAGGCGATCCGGCAATTGCTGCTGGAGCGATTGGCCCAGCCGTGATTGGTGCCGCGCTGGATGATCACGTCGCCCGGCCGGCACAGCGTCTCCCCTTCATCGAGGATCAGCACGAGCTCGCCCTCCAGCACGATGCCATAGTCGATCGTTTCGGTGCGATGCATGCGGGCGTGGCCCGAACCCTCGCCGTGGGACGAGGCCTCCGCCGCGCCAACTTCGGCGAAATGCGCGCGCGCTTCCTCCGGAGAGAGCTCATCCAGACTCGGGTCGTCAGGCGGGATGTCGAGGATACGGATGCGCGTGCCTTGGGGCGGAGGCGCCAGACGGATACCCTCTTCGGACGGTTCGCCAGACTCTGCGTCGATCAGTGCCGGGGTTTCGCGCGTGTTCCACAGCTCGTGGAACATCGGTCCGGTCTCGCCGCCGATCCGCTGCACCCGTTCGGGCGCGCCATCGGCGAGGAAGATGGAACGGCCCTGCGCATCATGCCCGGTGACGATCCTGCGGACGGGTTTCACGCTCATGTCTCACTCTCCTCGCGCGCGGTGAAGGGGGCACGGAACAGCAGGCCGCGATCGGCCAGCTCATGCTCCGCTTCGGCTTCGCGGGCCAGCGCGGCGCGGGCGCTCGGACGGTCCATGGCCCGCCGGTAGTGCTCCTCGATGGTGGAGAGACCTTCGGCGGAAAAGCCCGACCCGCTAATGCGAAACCAGATCCATGCCAGATAGGCATCGAGCGCGGACCAGCGCTCGCCGAAATACCAGGCCCCCTGCGACAGGCGCGCCGCGACCGCGCCGAGCTGGAAAGCCAGCGCCTCCGCAGCCTTGGCGCGAACGCGCGCCGCATCCGCTTCCCCGGCAACCATCTGCGGCATGACAAAGCGCGTCACCAGCGGGTGCAGATCGCTCGAGCAGCGGAAGATCTCGGCCGCAATCCGCGCCCGCTCCGCAGCCGTGGAGGCGGGCGGCAGCAGGCCAGCGTCGGGATAGGTCTCCGCCAGCCAGAGGAGGATAGCCCCGTTCTGCACCAGCACGCCTTCTTCCGTCTCCAGCGCAGGCACCTTTCCGGACGGATTCACCGCCAGGAACTGCGGCGTGCGATGCTCCCCCGCCATGAACGCCACCAGGCGCGGCTCATAGGGCGCGCCGGTCTCCTCCAGTGCGGTCAGCGTCACCCGCGCGCAGGTGTTGGGGGCGAACCAGAGGCGCATCATCCGAGCTGGCCGCCCAGCGTATCCGCGAACCAGTCCGCGATCAGGTCGCGCCCGAAGGACATGTTGTCCGCGCCCACATGCTCCACGCCCCCTTCCCGCTCGGTGAAGATGAACTTCTCCCGCCGGGGCGCATTCACCAGCTGGTCGAACAGCTGGTCGGCATAATCCACGCTGATCTGCCGATCCTTGGCGCCATGGGTGACGAGGAATGGCACCGTGATCCGGTCCATATGGCCATTGAGGTTCATCTCCTTCGACTTGTCGAGGAAGTCCTCCATGTCTTGCGCGCCGAAGGCCCAGAAGACATGCTGCCAGTAATGCGGCACCGGATTTTCGCCTTCGCGGGCGATCCGCTTGTCCTGCACTTCGCGCCAGTTGTGATTGGCGCCCCAGACCGCGCCTGAGGCGAAGCGGGGTTCATAGGCCACGGCGCGCGGCGCGAAATGTCCGCCCAGCGAGATGCCGACCATACCGAGACGGGCCGCGTCGATCTCGTCCTGTGCCTCCAGCCAGTCCACCGCCGCGGACGCCCAGCTTTCCGAGCGCGGATCGACCGGCAGCCCCTGCAGCCGCAACGCCTCGCCCGAGCCGGGCTGATCGACCGACAGCGTGGAAACGCCGCGCCGCGCCAGCTCTTCGGGCAGACGCGTCCAGTAAAGCAGCTCCTTGCAGCTATCGAGCCCGTTGCAATAGACGACGCAGGGCTTCGGCCCCGGGCCCGGTGCGCGGGTGAGCAGCGCCGGCATGGTGCCCTGCGGGAGCGGGATCTCCACCCGTTCCCGGTTCAGCCGGCCCAGCGCCGTGGAGCGATCGAAGGCTGCGCGCGCGCGCGCATAGGTTTCCTCACGGCCCGGGCTGCCATGCGCCTGCATCCGCTCCGCCACGAAGAGATAGAGCGAGGCGCGCTCCAGCTTGTCGGAAGCGGAGAAGGCGCGGCCCTTCGCCGCATCCTCTTCCGCCAGTTCCAGCAGCGCATCACCCTTCTTCGCCCATTGGCGCATGAAGTCGGCTGTGGCCGCGTCGCCCGTCTTCGCCGCCTCGCGGATCGGCTCGCACATGTCGACGATCTCGCCGATGCGGCCGCCGCTTTCCATCGCAATCGCGACCGAGAGGTTCCAGATGTAATTCGGGAAATATTCGAACAGGGCCATGGGTCAGAACTCGGCGGACTGGAATAGGCAGGGGTCGGGCGCGGGCTTGGGCATGGTCTGCGGGCCGCCCACGCCGATGCCCCACTGGTCCATCACGCCGGGGGCGGGTTCGTGGACCTTGCCTTCGTGGGTCTCGAAATCGACCTCTTCCATGCCGCTGGTGTATTCGACCGGAAAGCCACCGGGCGTGCAGAAATAGCTGAAGGTGTTGTCGCCCGCCGTGTGCCGGCCGGGCCCCCAGAGAATGTCCGTCCCGCGTTTGCGCAGCCGGCTGGCGCCGCGGAACATATCGTCCACCGTCAGCATGTCATAGGCGACATGGTTCAGGCAGGGCGGCCCCGGCAGCAGGGCGATGCGATGATGCGCCGAGTTGCAGCGCAGGAAGCACATGAAATCGCCGAGCCAGTCGGACACGCGGAAGCCCAGCACATCGCAGAAGAACCGCACCGCCGCGTGATGATCGGGCGAATGCAGCACGATATGGCTGATCTGCACCGGCATGCCTTCCCAGCGTTCCATCGCCCGCTTTTCCAGCCGCTGCACATCGGCGGAGATTTCGAAGGGCAGGCCATCGGGGCTGAAGAAGCGGAAGCCGTAGCCGCCGCCCGGGCCGGTGAGGGCGCGAGGTTCGTGCACCACGCGGCAGCCCGCTTCGGCCACCTTCCGGTGCAGATCGTCCACGTCCGCGCGGCTGTCCGCCGCGAGGGCGATCACTTCGACGCAATCGACCGCCGACTTGTGCAGACGCACCACGTGGTGCTCGTCATGCCCGTGCGTCTTGAACCAGGCAGCGCCCTCTTCCGCGGCGACCTCCACCAGGCCCCAGTCCTCGGCATAGAATTTGCGTTCGGTGTCGAAGTCCCTGACGCCGTATCCGACGTAGCGGATTTCGGTGACTCTGCTCATGCGAAGATCGCCTCCTGTCTCGCGTGCATTCATGTCTGGTCCCGCCGCCTCAGATCGGCTGCGCCACGCGCTCGAACATCTCGGCCGTGGCGCGGGCATTGTCGACCGGCGGCCCCTTGCCGAGCTGGCCGTGGCAGATGGCGAGCGACCGCTCGACAATATAGCGGCAGCGATCGAGGCGCCGTTCGCGATAGGCGGCGAAGGCTGCTTCGGGCGTGTCGTGGCGGCCCAGCTCTTCGGTCAGGACGATCCCATCCTCCACCGCCATGCCCGCGCCCTGCCCCAGATGCGGGGTGGTGGCATGCACCGCGTCGCCCAGCAGTACGACCCGGCCGCTGTGCCATGGGCCATCCAGCATCACCGCCTCCAGCGGGCGATAGACCACGCCTGCATCGTCGGTGATCTGGTCGGCCATCGCACGGATCGACGGGGCCGCATGGGCCAGCTTGCCCCGCATCGCCGCGGCAAGGCCATCGCGCGGATAGAAGGGATTGCCCGGCTCGGGCGTGGTCACATACATATACATCAGCTCGCGGCTGATCGGCACCAGCCCGATGCCGATCGGGCCGTTATAGACATGCAGTGCGTCGAGATCGTCGGGGCGCGGGAAGTTGTAACGCCACACCGCCTGGCCCGTGAACTCCGGCGCCGGCGCATCGGGCAGGATCGCCTGCCGCGTTTCGGAATAGACCCCGTCCGCCCCGATCACGATGTCATACCGGCCCTGCGACCCGTCGGAGAAGCCCACCTCGACCGCATCGCCGCGATCCTCGATGCGCGGCGCCTTGATCCCCAGTCGTACCTCGGCCCCGCGCCCGATGGCGGCATCCCCCAGCACCTTGTGCAACGCCGGGCGGCTGATGCCGAGATTGGCCGGATAGCCTTCCGCCAGCCGGGGCGACGGGACTTCGGCCACCAGCGTTCCGTCCGGGATGTGCACCGCCACTTTGTCAAAAGGCACGCCGGCCGAGACATAGTCTTCCAGCAGCCCCAGCTGGTCCATCGCGCGGATCACATTGCCCTGCTGGATGATGCCCACGCCATAGACGGACCAGTCGGGATCCTTCTCGATCACCGTCACGGCATGCCCCGCGCCGCGCAGCGCGATCGCTGCCGTGAGACCGCCGATGCCCCCGCCGATGATGAGGATGTTCAAATTCTTCATGATCCGACCGAATCCGATCCTGCTTGCGCGACGCGTGCATCGCTCATGTCAAAACTCATAGCCAACCCGCAGGCCATAGGTGCGCGGCGGCTCCAGCGTGGCCGATGCAACATTGGCCGCGCCGAGCTGGTAAAGCGAGCGCATCGTCTCGTTGGTGAGATTGCGCACGAAGAGCGTGGCGGTGAAGCCCCGGTCATCGGGCACCAGCGATACGCTGGCGTCGATCGTCACATCCTCGCCGCTATTCCCTCCGGGAAGATAGTTGAAGCCGATCACCCGATCGCTGCGATAGCGCCCGCCGAGCGTGGCGATCAGCTGTGCATCGCGCAGTTCGAAGGTCTGTTGCAGACTGAGATTGACGGTCCAGTCGGGCGCATTGAGCGCGGGCTTGCCGGAGCAATCGATGGTGAAGGACCGCGTGGGCGCGAGGTTCTGCGCATAGGCGCAGCCGGTGACCGGCGTCAGGAAATTGGGCGGATCGCCTGGGTCGGAAAGATCGACCTGATCATAGACGAAGCTGTCATAGGTCGCGTCGAGATATTGCACGCCGCCGCGGATGAGCGTGGTGTCGGTCGCCAGGAACTCGAACTCCGCCTCGGCCCCCTTGATGGAGGATTTGCCGACATTGCGGGTAAAGAAGGAATTGTTGCCCCGCGCGTCGACGCCGAGCGCCGCCAGCTGCTGCGCCCGATACTTCCAGTAGAACAGCTCCAGATTGAACTGCAGCCGGTTGTCGAAGAAGCGGTTCTTCGTGCCGAGGGTGTAGGCGTCGATATATTCGGGCTCGTACTCCTCCTGCCCGAAGGTCAGGTTGAAGCCGCCGGCGCGGAAGCCCGTCTCGAAGCTGGCATAGAGCAGATTGTCGGGCGTGGCGTCATATTCCAGCGCCGCGCGCCAGGTGATCTCATCATCCCCGGCGGACCGATCGATCGTGGTGGGGGTGTTCACCAGCAGCGCCTGCGGGCCCATCATGCCGAAGGGGCCATAGGGGAAAGCGCCGTATGGCACGGGTGCATCGAGTGGCGAGCCGGCGGGAAACAGCGCCGAATCCAGCTGGGCCAGCGAATCCCGCAGCGTCAGGCCCAGCGGCACCGTGGGCACCTGCGGGCAGCTTGGCGGGCCGAACGGCGGCTCGATCAAGCAGATGCCGGTGGTGGCGATCGACAGGGCATCGATTGAGCGGCTCTCATCCGTGTAGCGGATGCCGCCGACGATGCGGAAATCCTCCGTCACGCTGAAGCTGCCGCGGGCGAAAGCCGCGAAGGATTCCGTGCTAGACGAGAAATCCTGGAAGGAGACGGTGGCGAACTGGTTGTAGGAATTCACGCCATCAACGTTTTCGTCGAAATAATAGGCGCCGAGCAGCCATTCCAGCGGACCGCTGTCGCCTGAAAGCCGCGCTTCGAGGCTGTATTGCTCCGCCTTGTCCCGGTTCAGCGCGCCCTTGAACGGCGGCCCGTTGAACTGATTGTCGAGCTCCGATCGACGATAGGCCGGGATAACCACCAGATCGGCCGCGCCCAGCGCCAGCTTCAGCTCCGCATTGACGCCCCAATATTCGTCGTCCCGGAAGGGATAGGCATAGCCGTTGATGGGGGCATAGAGAGGCGCCGCAGTGGCGTTCCCTTCGATGAAGGCCTGGGTCTGCGGCGCGAAGAGACCAGTGAACGGCTCGCGCACATTGGCGGGCGCGGGGATGAACTGCCAGTTGGGCACGGTGGCGCCGGGGGAGAAAGGCGTGAAGCGATAGACCCCGTCTATATTGAGGCCGGGCCCGGTCCCCTTCTGGGTCGAGTAGTCGGCCGACAGGCGAATGTCCGCATCCGGCGAAATGGCGAAGCGGATCTGGCCGCGCAGGGCGAGATCCTTCGCCGAGGCCGTGCCATCCGAATAATAGCCATCATGCCGTGAATAGGCGCCGGAGAAGCGCGCGGCGACCCTCTCCCCCACCGGCAGGTTGAGCGCGCCGGTGAGCTGCAGCGCATCGTAATTGCCATATTGCACGCTGGCGTTGCCTTCGAGCACGCCGATGCGCGGAGTGTTGGGTATCACGTTGACGGCCCCGCCCGTAGCGTTGCGGCCATAGAGCGTGCCCTGCGGCCCCTTCAGCACCTCCACCCGATCAACGTCGAGGAAGGAGGCCACCGTGGACGACGGACGACCGATATAGACCCCGTCCAGATTGAAGGCGACGGCGGGATTGGTGTAGCCATTGTTGGCGAAATTGCCGACGCCGCGCACGAAATAGCCGACATTGGCGCCGCCCGCCTCGGGCACGTAGAGCGCGGGGGCGATCTTGTTTAGCTGCGTCGCGTCCACCACGCCGGCGCGGGCGAGCTCCTCACCTGTCGCCGCGTTGATGGGGATGGCGGCGTCCTGCAGGCTCTCCTCACGCCGCTGCGCGGTGACGGTGATGACGGATAGGCCGGAGGGCTTGTCCGTCGCCGTAGATCCGTCCTCGGGCTCTGCGGGCGTGGACTGCGCATGCGCAGCCCCGCTCAGCAATATCAGCGAGAGGGCCGTGGTGGCGAACAGCGATTTCGGCATGAGACACTCCCCAGCACACCTGTTCTCGTGACAGGCTGTTGCCGAGGGTCATCGCATTGCCCCTTCAATCAGTCGAATTTTTAATATTTGTGCTTATCCATAAGCATCAATGATGGATGGCAGAGTCCGCGCCCTGCTCTGTCAGCAGGCGCTGCACATCGAGCCCGCTTGGTTGCTGGAACAGGTGGAGGCCGAACTCTGGCAGGATCGACATCAGATGGTCGAAGATGTCCGACTGGATACCTTCATAATCGCTCCACGCCGTGGTGTTGGTGAAGCAATAGATCTCCAGCGGCAGGCCGGCGGAGGTCGGCGGCAGCTGGCGCACCATCAGCGTCATGTCCTGGGCGATGCGTGGATGCGCATGGAGATAGCCCACCACATAGGCGCGGAAGGTGCCGATATTGGTGAGCTTGCGCGCGTTTACCGGATCCTGCGCAGCGCCGGCATGCTCTGCATTCCAGCGCGCCAGCTCCTCGTCCTTGCGGGCGACATAGGCGTCCAGCAGGCTGAAGCGGCGGAAGCGGCGCACCTCATCCGCGCTGAGGAAGCGGATCGAGTTCTGGTCCACCAGCAGTGCGCGCTTGATCCGCCGCCCGCCCGATTCCGCCATCCCGCGCCAGTTCTTGAAACTGTCGGAGATCAGCCGGTGCGTGGGGATGGTGGTGATCGTCTTGTCCCAGTTCTGCACCTTCACCGTGTGCAGGGCGATATCGATCACGTCGCCATCCGCGCCCAGATCCGGCATCTCGATCCAGTCGCCCACGCGCAGCATGTCGTTGGACGTAAGCTGGACGGAGGCCACCAGCGAAAGGATCGTGTCCTTGAACACCAGCATGACCACCGCCGCCATGGCGCCGAGGCCGGACAGCAGCAGCAGCGGCGATTGTTCCATCAGCGCGGCAATGACGAGGATCGCCATGCCGACGAAAAGCAGGATCTTGAGCAGCTGGATGTAGCCCTTGATCGGGCGGCTGCGCGATTCTGGGCGGCGGCGATAGCGCTCGTCCACATAATCGAGGCCGCCGGCAATCGCGAAGGCGATGCTCACCACGATCAGCGCGGAGGCGACATTTTCCACCACGGTTATGACGGCCGCCGGCAGATACGGCACCAGCCCGATGCCGGAGGAGACGATCAGCGCCGGCACCACATTGGCGAGGCGCGCCGCCGCCCGGTCCACCGTGTCGCTGCGCTGGTCAAGGAAGGGCGCTGCAGCGCGCAGGATCACCTTCTTGATGATGAAATTGGCCGCAGCGGCCGCCAGGGCGAGGATCGCGAGACCGGCCAGCGCCTGCACCCACTCAGGCTGCCCGGCCAGAAAGCCGCCCATGAAATCCATTGCCGGGGCGGCCTTCGCCTCTATCGCATCGCGTTTGAACATAACGCTGCGGGCCGATGTCAAACTTTGCCCGGCGGGGCAACCCACGCTCCCCCGGTAGCGGGGCGGTTACATCCGTGTCCCTACGCGAAATGACGTTCCGGCTGCCTATATGGGCGCCAGAGCCACGGAGGACACCAGATGACCAGCAATCCCACCACCACCCGGAGCCGCGTGCGCGGCGTGAAGCTCGTCTCGCGCGGGGAAGCGGCATCCGACGGGGCCGGCGTGCGGCTGACGCGGATGCTGGGCAATCGCGACCTGCCGCAGCTCGACCCCTTCCTGATGCTGGACCAGATCCGCTCCGACGCGCGCGACGATTACATCGCCGGCTTCCCCGAGCACCCGCACCGCGGCTTCGAAACCGTGACGATCATGATCGACGGGGCGATGAAGCATGGCGACAACAAGGGCCATTCCGGCGTGATCGAGGCGGGCGGCATCCAGTGGATGACGGCGGGGCGGGGCATTCTTCATTCGGAAATGCCGGTGATGGAGGATGGGCGGCTGTGGGGCTTCCAGCTGTGGATCAACCTGCCGGCAGCCTCGAAGATGGTGGAGCCATCCTATCAGGAATTCTCCGCCGCAGGCATTCCGCATGTGGATTTCACCGGCGGGACGGTGCGCGTGCTGGCCGGTACGCTGTCTTCGGGCCTGGAAGGCCCGGCGCGCAGCGCGGCCACCGATCCGCTGCTGCTCGACATCACGCTGGCGCCGGGCGCGACATTCGAGGAACCCCTTCCCGCCGACCGCAACGCGATCCTGGCGGTGTATCAGGGACAGGTGGAGGTGGCCGGCACCGCGGTCCACGATCCTGACCTTGCGGTGCTGGATGAAGGCGATCTGGTGCGCGTGGTCGCGGGCGCGGAAGGCGCGCGCCTGCTGCTGATCGCGGCGCGCCCGCTAAACGAGCCGGTTGCACGCTACGGCCCCTTCGTGATGAACACGCCGCAGGAGATCCAGCAGGCGTTCGCGGATTTCCAATCCGGCCGGTTCTGATGCCCCCCTCTTGAAGTTGACAATGTCAATCGAACGGCCATTGCTGTTCACGGCGATCGGGCGTGCTAAATCCTGCCACGGACGCATGAGAGGTTGGGGAAATGGTGAGATACAGCAAAGGCGCAATGATCCTTCACTGGCTCATTGCATTCGCGCTGGCTTTCGAGCTGGCGCTGGGCTTTTCCATGCCGCGCGGGCCGGAAGGCTTCGCGCTGTTCCAGCTGCACAAGTCCGTGGGCATCACGATCCTGCTGCTGACGCTGATCCGGCTTGGCTGGCGCGCCACGCACAGTCGGCCGCCGGCGGTGGAGCAGGGCCTTACCCATAGACTCGCGAATGCCGTCCATATCGGCTTCTACGCCTTCATGTTGCTGGCGCCGCTGACCGGCTGGGCCGTGGTTTCAACCTCCCGCCTCAGCGTGCCGACGGTGCTTTACGGCGTGGTGCCGCTGCCGCACCTGCCGCTACCGGGCGGGATCAGCGAGGCGGCGGAGGAAACGCATGAGATCCTCGCCTGGGTCGGCATCGCCCTGTTCGTGCTCCATGTTGTGGGCGCAATTCGCCATGAAGTGCTGCTGCGCCGGGCGCTGCTGGTGCGCATGGCCCCCACCCGCCTGACGGGCGCGCTGCTGGGCATCGCGGTGGTGGCTCTGTTCTTCGCCACCGGCACCTATGTTGCCGGCAACAATGCGCAGGAGCAGAACGAGGACACATCAGCCGAAGTGTCCGAGCCGCTGGTAGGTGCACTCCCCCCCTCCGCGGCGCCCGCCGACCTGGAAGAGACCGCCACCCCCACGGCCGAACCGACGCCGGAGGCCACCGAAGAAGTCGCCGCGGCTGAACCGAGCGACGCCGCTACCGCCCCCGCCGGCCCGCCGCCGGTCTGGACCATCGCTTCCGGCGGTCGGCTGGGTTTCTCGGTCAGCAATGGCGGAGAAGCGATCACCGGCTCCTTCGCGCGCTGGGGCGGCAAGATCGCCTTCGATCCGGAGAACCCGGAGAAGGCCGACATCCGCATCGACATCGATCTCTCCAGCGCGTCCGTCGGCGATGCCACGCAGGACGGCATGCTGAAGGGCGAGGAATATTTCGACGCCGACAAGGCGAGCCAGGCCGTGTTCCGCGCCAGTTCCGCCCGCAAGACCGGGGCAAACAGCTACAGCGCCAAGGGCACGCTGCGGCTCAAGGGCGTGACCCGGCCGCAAGCGATCACGTTCCGCCTGACCGGTACCGGCATAAAGCGGCATGTGGAGGGCAATGCCACCATCGCCCGCGCGCCCTTCAATATCGGCACGGGCGCCACGGGCGGCGATCTGGCGCCCAATGTTTCGGTGAACTTCGCCTTCGACGCGAGCGGCAAACCGCAATAGCGCGCTGCGCTTCGGCGCACCGCAGAATGGCAGGCGGGGCCGGCCGGGACCGGCCCCCACTGCTCAGTCGAGCGCGACCGAAATCGCCTTCAGTTCCGTATAGGCGTCGACGCCGGCCTTGCCGTTCTCGCGGCCCCAGCCGCTGGCCTTGAAGCCGCCAAGCGGCAGCGCCGGATCGACCCCGCCCGAGCCGTTGATGCGGATCGTGCCGGCCTTGAGGCGGCGGGCCAGCCGGTGGGCCATGCCGATGTCGCGCGTCCAGATGCTGGCGGCGAGGCCGAACTGCGTTTCGTTGCCGAAGGCGGCAAGGCGATCGGCATCGTCCTCCGCGGAGAAGCGGGTGGCGCACAGCACGGGGCCGAAGATCTCCTCCGCCCGCACCTTCATGCTGGCTTCGGTATCCACCAGCACCGTCGGCTCCACGAACCAGCCGGCGCCTTCCTTACGGCCGCCGCCGACCATCACCCTGGCGCCTTCCTGACGCCCGCTCTCGATATAGCCGGTCACGCGGTCCAGCTGCACTTCGCTGACCAGCGGGCCGATCACTGTCTCGGGATCGAGCGTGTGGCCCACGCGCAGCATCCTGGCCATGCCGGCGATGCCTTCCAGCACCTGATCGGCCACCTCTTCCTGCACGAACAGGCGCGAGCCGGCAGCGCAGACCTGGCCGGCGTTGAAGAAGATGCCCATGGCCGCAGCGGGGATTGCCTTCTTCAGATCGGCATCGGCGAAGATGAAGGTGGGCGACTTGCCGCCCAGTTCCAAGCTCACGCGCTTGAAATTGCTCTTGGCCGCTTCGATGATCGCCCGCCCCGTCTGGGTGGAGCCGGTGAAGGCCACCTTGTCCACGTCCATATGGCCGGCCAGCATCGCGCCCGCGGTGCGGCCATAGCCGGTGACGATGTTGATCACGCCTTCGGGGAAGCCGGCTTCCAGCGCCAGCTCACCGAGACGGATGGTGGAGAGCGGCGTCTGCTCCGCCGGCTTCAGCACCACGGTGCAGCCCGCCGCCAGCGCCGGGCCGATCTTGCCGCAGGCCATGGCGAGCGGGAAGTTCCACGGCACGATCTGGGCACACACGCCCACCGGCTCGCGCAGCACATAGCTCAGCCACTCGCCGGGGGCGGAGATCTCGTTGGTTTCGCCCTGCAGCTTGGTCGCCCAGCCCGCCTGATAGCGCAGCTGGCTGATCGCACCGCCGACATCGGCCATGCGGCTGAACTGGATCGGCCGGCCCACATCCAGCGTCTCGGTCAGCGCCAACTCGTCGCCATTTTCCTCGATCAGGTCGGCCAGCCGGTTGATCAGCCGCGCCCGCTCGTCGGGCTTCACCTTGCGCCACGGGCCTTCGAAGGCGGCGCGGGCGGCGGCCACCGCGGCATCCACCTCTTCCTGCCCGGCGCTGGCGACATCGGCCAGCTTTTCACCCGTCGCGGGATCCTCGGTGGAGAAGGTCTCGCCGCTCGCGGCCTCACGCCATTCGCCGCCGATCAGCATCTTGCCGGTCTTACCCTGCCAGCGGTCACGGAAGGCCTGCACGCGGCTTTCGATAGGGGTCTGGATGTTCACGAGGCACACTCCCGAGTCTTGTCGTCTTCGCTGCGGCAGCGCATAGAGATTGTAAGCGACACTTACTAGATCGTCCGCGAGGAGAGGGACCCTGGAAAGCGATTTCGATTACGTGATCGTTGGCGCCGGATCGGCCGGCTCGGTTCTCGCCGCGCGGCTGACCGAGGATCCCGCCACGCGCGTGCTGCTGCTCGAAGCGGGCGGCGGGGCGGACAAGTTCCTGGTGCGCATGCCGCTGGGCATGATGAAGGCGATGCTGAAGCCCGAGCTGACCTGGCGGATGATGACGGAGCCCGAGCCGCATCTGAACGGGCGGCGGCTGTTCCTGCCGCGCGGCAAGCTGCTGGGCGGATCGAGTTCGATCAACGGCATGGTCTATATGCGCGGCCACAGCCGGGATTACGACCGCTGGGCGCAGATGGGCTGCCGGGGCTGGAGCCATTCGGAAGTCCTGCTCTATTTCAAGCGGATGGAGCGGAGCTGGCGCGCGGACAATGCGCATTACGGGCATGATGGCCCGCTGCCGGTGACGAAGAACAACACCCAGTACCTGCTGCATGACGAGCTGATGCAGGCGGTGGCCAATGCCGGCTATCCGGTGACGGAGGACATCCACAGCGGCGCCGAAGAGGGCGCGAGCCTGGTGGAACTGACCATCGACGAGAAGGGCCGCCGCGCCTCCACCTACGAAACCTATCTCAAGCCCGCCATGCAACGGCCGAACCTGACCGTGGCAACCGAGGCGCTGACCCGGCGCGTGGTGTTCGAAGGGCGACGCGCCATCGGCGTGGAATTCGAACGCGGCGGCGAGGTGCGCGTGGCCCGCGCACGGCGCGAGGTGATCCTGTCCGGCGGGGCCTACAACTCGCCGCAATTGCTGCTGCTCTCGGGCGTGGGCCCGGCGGAGCAGATCGCTGCGCAGGGCATCAAGGTGGTGCACGATCTGCCCGGCGTTGGGCGCAATCTGGGCGAACATCCGCGCGTGCCCCTGGAATTCGCCGCGAAGGGCAAGGTGACCTTCGTCAATCAGCTGCGGCTCGATCGCGCTGTGCGGGCGGTGGCGCAGTGGTATCTGTTCGGCAGCGGGCCCTTCGCGCGGCAGCTCAACAGCGCCAATCCCATGCTGCGCAGCGATCCGCGGCTGGAGCAGCCGGATATCCAGCTGTTCTCCAATCCCGTGAAGCTGACCGCGCATCTGTGGTTCCCCGGCTTCGTGAAGAGCCCGCCGCACGCCTTTTCCGCCGATGTGATCCTGCTCCACCCGCAATCGCGCGGCTTCGTGAAGCTGAAATCGGCCGATCCGCACGATTTGCCGGCGATCCAGCTGAACCTGTTCGACAATGAGGCCGATCTCGCCACGGCCCGTGCCGGCCTGCGCATGGCGCGCAAGATCTATGGCACGGAGCCGCAGGCAGGGCTGATCGACCATGAGGTGCTGCCCGGCGCAGAGGTGCAGAGCGACGAGGCGATCGATGCGCATGTCCGCGCCACGGCGGGCACCACGCAGCATCCGGTGGGCACCTGCGCCATGGGCATCGGCCCCGGCGCCGTGTGCGATCCCGAATTGCGGGTCCACGGGCTGGAAGGGCTACGCGTGGTGGATGCCTCGATCATGCCCGATGTGCCCGGCGGGAACACCAACGGCCCCACCATCATGATCGCCGAGAAGGCGAGCGACATCATCCGCGACCGCAGCCTGCCGGCCGCGGAGAACGTCCGGGAGGAGGAGAAGGTATGACCGAAGAGGATTTTCGCCGCTATCTCGCCGCCTTCAACGCGCGGGATTTTGCCGGTTTTTCGAGCTATTACGCGGATGACGTGGAGTTCTGCCTGGGCGACCGCAAGCGGATCGTCGGAGCGCAGGGGATCGTCGCCTTCTACACCCGCGTGTTCGATCACATTTCGGAAGAGCTGGAGGTGCTCGATCTCATCGTCGCGCCCGATGGCGCGGCGCTCCATTCCCGCACCACCTTCACCACCTTCAAGGACTGGCCAGATTTCGAGGTCTGGCCGACCATGAAGGGCGATGTGCGGGTGGTGGAAAGCATCAACATGTACCGCACCGCGGGTGGCAAGATCACCCAGGTCAAATCCGGACGATTCTCCAGCCAATGACGCAAACAACAGATTATCTGGTGATAGGCGGCGGGTCTGCCGGCGCCGTGGTGGCAGCACGCCTGTCGGAAGATCCCGATGTGCGGGTGACCCTGGTGGAGGCCGGCCGGAACGAGCGGCATCCGCTGCTGACGATGCCGATCGCCTTCCCGATGGTGATGGCCGACAAGCGCTTCAACTGGGGCTACGAAGGCGAGCCGGAGCCGCATGCGGACAACCGGCGCCTGCGCCAGCCGCGCGGCAAGGGGCTGGGCGGATCGAGCCTTATCAACGGGATGCTCTATGCCCGGGGCCATCCGCGCGATTACGACGAATGGCGCCAGCTCGGCCTGGAGGGGTGGAGCTATGACGATGTGCTGCCCTTCTTCAAGCGGTCCGAAAACCACTGGGGCCCGGCGGATCACTATCACGGCACGGGGGGCCCGCTCTCCATCACCAAGCATGTGCCGGACAAGCGGCTGTTCCCCCGCTTCATCGAAGCGGCGAAATCGCTCGGCTACAAGACGCAGCGCGATCACCACGGGCCGGACCAGGAAGGCTGGGGATCGCCGGACATCTCGATCCACAACGGGCGGCGCGGCAGCACGGCGGCGCGGTTCCTCCATCCCGCGATGAAGCGGCCAAACCTCACCGTCATCACCGGCGCGCTGGCCACGAAAATCGAGATCAGCAACGGCCGCGCAACGGCACTGCAATTTATTGGGGATGGTCGCGAGCAGCGGATCGAGGCTGAGCGCGAGATCGTGCTGTGCGGCGGCGCCTTCAATACGCCCCAATTGCTGATGCTGTCGGGCATCGGCCCGGCCGACGAATTGCGCGAGCATGGCATCGCCGTGGTGCAGGATCTGCCGGGCGTCGGCCGCAACCTGCAGGACCATCCTTCGGTCGGCATCATCTCCGGCGCGCAGCGCGAGGTGACGCTGACGAACGAGCTGCGCTTCGACCGACTAACCCTGTCGATGCTCGAATGGCTCGCCACCGGCAAGGGGCGGATCGCCAATATGCCGGTGACGGCCAATGGCTGGGTCAAGACCCGGCCCGATCTGGAGCGGCCCGATGCGCAATGCCTGTTCCAGCCGACCAGCATCTTCGCCCGCCCCTGGTTCCCCGGCGTGAAGAAGCCCGCCCCCGATGTGGTGGCGATGGCCTGCGTGCAGCTGCGGCCGGAGGGGCGCGGCTGGGTGAAGCTGGCCAGCGCCGATCCGCGGGCCAAGCCGCGCATCCTGTCCAACGTGCTGGCGACCGAGAACGACCGCGCCTTCTTCCGCCGCATCGTGCCGATGATCCGCGAGATCTTCGCCACCTCTCCGCTGGCGGAGGTGGTGGGCACCGAAATCGCCCCCGGCCCCGATGTCCGCACCGATGCGGAGATCGATGCCTGGGTGCGCCAGGCGGTGAACACGGCGATGCATCCGGTGGGCAGCTGCGCCATGGGCACGGGCGAGGATGCGGTGTGCGATGCCCGGCTGCGGGTGCGCGGGATCGAGGGATTGCGCATCGCGGATGCTTCGGTCATGCCGCGCATCGTGGGCGGCAACACCAACGCCGCCTGCATCATGATCGGGGAGAAAGCGGCGGACATGATCCGCACGGCTTGATCGAATCCCCGTTCACGCCATCTAGCAGGCAGGATTTCTTCGGACGGGGCATGTTGCAGCAATGACCACCCACACCACCAGAATGCTGATCATCGGTTCGGGCCCGGCGGGGCTTTCGGCGGCGATCTATGGCGCGCGGGCCGGGATGCAGCCGATCGTGGTGCAGGGCCTGCAGCCCGGCGGCCAGCTGACCATCACCACCGATGTGGAGAACTACCCCGGCTTCCGCGACGTGATCCAGGGCCCCTGGCTGATGCAGGAGATGCAGGCCCAGGCAGAGCATGTCGGCACGCGGATGATGTGGGACACCATCACCGAGGTGGACATTGCCGGCGGATCGCCCTTCACCGCGAAGGGCGACAGCGGCGACGAATATGTGGGCGACGTGCTGGTGATCGCCACCGGCGCACAGGCCAAATGGCTGGGCGTGCCGGGGGAAGAATCGCTATCGGGCAAGGGCGTTTCCGCCTGCGCCACCTGCGACGGCTTCTTCTATCGCGGCAAGAAGGTGGCGGTGATCGGCGGCGGCAACACCGCCGTGGAGGAAGCGCTCTATCTCACCAACCATTCCGAGGATGTGACGCTGATCCACCGCCGCGGAGATCTGCGCGCGGAGAAGATCCTGCAGGACCGGCTGTTCGCCCATCCGCGCATCAGCGTGCTGTGGAACAAGCGGGTGGAGGAATTCCTGGGCGATCCGCTGGCGGGCGGCCTCACCGGCCTGCGGCTGGCCGATACCGAGACGGGCGAGTTCAGCACCTTCGGCTGCGAAGGCGCCTTCGTCGCGATCGGCCACGCGCCCGCGACCGAGCTGTTCCGCGGCAAGCTGCCGATGGATGAAAGCGGCTATCTGCTGGTAAAGCCCGGCACGCCGAAAACCGATGTGCCCGGCGTGTTCGCCTGCGGCGACGTGATGGATCACACCTATCGCCAGGCCGTGACGGCGGCGGGCACCGGCTGCATGGCGGCGCTTGATGCCGAACGCTTCCTGGCGGAGCGGGAGTTCAGCAAGGTGGCCGAAACCGCCGAGGCCTGAACGCGAGAGGGCCGGGGGCCTCGCGCCCCCGGTGGTTCTGGTCAGCCGGCGCGGACCTGACCGACGAATTCCTCCACATGCGTCTTCAACGTCACCGCCTGCCGTTCGAGATCGGTGGCGGAGGTAAGCACCAGCGCGGCTGCTTCCCCGGTCGCCAGCGAGGCTTCGCGCCATTGCTGAATGTTGTGGGAGACATGTTCGGTATTCTGCGCGGCAAGATCGATGCTGCGTGCAAGATCGTGCCCCGCCACGGATTGCTGATCCACCGCCGCGGCGATCGAAACGGAGGTCGATTCCAGCTCTTCGATCTGGCGGGCGATGTCACGCAGCGCCTCAACGCTGGCAGTGGTGGTGCCCTGGATCGCGCGGATCTGGCGCGCCACCGCTTCGGTGGCCTTGCCGGTCTGGCTGGCGAGATCCTTCACTTCCGCCGCCACCACGGCAAAGCCGCGGCCCGCTTCCCCGCCGCGCGCCGCCTCGATCGAGGCATTGAGCGCCAGCAGGTTCGTGCGCTGGGCGATCTTGGAGATCACTTCCACGATTTCACCCACCTCACTAGCCGATTGCGACAGGGCGGATATCGTCGAATCGGCCTCTGACGCGGCGTGGGAGGCGTTTCGCGCCAGCTCGGCCGAGGTCGAAGCCTGCCGGCTGATCTCGCCGATCGACATGGCGAATTCATCGCTCGCCGCCGCCGCCGCCGTCACCCCCGCAGAGGCTTCGTCCAGCAGGGCGGACACATCGCCCGTCTGCATGGAGGATTGCTCCGCGGATGAGGCCATGGAGCTGGCCGTCGCCTGCAGCTGGCTGGAAGCGGCCGCCACGCTGCTGACGATTTCGCCCACCGTGGTTTCAAACCGATCGGACAGGCGGCGCAGCAGCTCCGCCTGGCGCGCGCGCAGTTCCTCCCGCTCGCTTTCCAGCTCCACCTGCCGCCGCAGCTCCTCCGCGCTCGCCTGTTCGCGTTCGCGGCGGATGCGGTCGAAATGATTGGCGGCCTTGCGCACCACCAACAGGCAGCGGGCCATTTCGCCCACCTCGTCGCGCCGATCGGCATGGGGCACGTCCACCTTCCGGTCCCCGCCGGCCAGCTGGCGCATGGCGGCGCAGACCTGCTCGATCGGCACCACCAGCTCGCTGCGCACGAAGCGGATGGCGAGCAGGGCGAGGATCTGCATCACGCCGGCGATCACCATGACGGAGATGGCCAGCGCATTGCCCTCCGCCGTGCCTGTCAGCAGGGTGAAGCTCGCAACGCAGAACATCAGCAACGCGCCGCTGGCCACGGCGCCGAACAGCACCGTCAGCTTCCAGCCGATGGAGGCGGCGACGCGGCCGGCCAGCCCATGCGGCGTTACAGCCGCGCGTTCGGCCGCCAGTTCACGGCGGTCGTGCCGCAGCTCGGCGGCATATTGCTCCATCGTATCGGGGCGGGCGGTTTCAGGCGACAGATCCATGCGCTCTTTCCATATTGTCGCGGCTCTTCCGGAAGCACTTGCCCATCTCCGCCGCCTCCATTGCGCGGTAGAAATACCAGCCCTGGATCTGGTCGCAGCCGGCGGCGCGCACGAGTTCGGCCTGGGCGGCGGTTTCCACGCCTTCGGCCGTCACCGCCATGTTCATTGCCCGGGCGGTGGCGATGCTGGATGCCAGCATGGCCAGCGATCCGCCGTCCTTTGCCGCATCCACGATCAGCGAACGGTCGATCTTGAGCTTTTCGAAGCGGAAGCTGCGCAGGAAGCCGATCGAGGCATAGCCCGATCCGAAATCGTCCAGCGCGATGCTGACGCCGAAATGGCGGATGACATCGAGATTGCGGCTGGCGACCACCGGATCGTTGACCAGATAGGTTTCGGTGATCTCCAGCTCCAGCCGGGAGGCCGGGAAGCCCGTCTCTTCCAGGATCTGGCCCAGGTCGATGGGGAATTCGGGATTGCGCAGCTGCGCCGGCGAAACATTGATCGACAGCTTGATCTCGCCCCAGCCCAGTGCGTCGGCGCAGGCCTTGCGCAGCACCCACAGGCCGATCGGATAGATCAGGCCGGTTTCTTCCGCCACGGCGATAAAGCTGGTGGGGCTGATTTCGGATCCGTCATCCCGGTGCCAGCGCAGCAGCGCTTCCACCGCCACGATGTCGCAGCTCTGCGCATCGACCAGCGGCTGGTAGACGATGCGCAATTCGTTGCGCCGCAGCGTTTCGCGCAGGTCTTCCTCGACCTTCTGCGCCAGATCGCGGTCGCGGTCGAAATCCTTGGTGAACCAGGTGCAGCGGTTCTTCCCCGCTTCCTTGGAGGCATACATTGCCACGTCGGAACGGCGGAGCAGCTCTGACGAGGAAAAGGCGTCGTTCTCCGTGCTGCGCGACAGGCCCACGCTGGCGCCGATCACCACCGATCGCTTGTCGATCTGGATCGGCCGTTCGAGCCGGGTGAGCATGGAGCGGCAAATGCCCTCCAGGATATTGCCCGCGATCGGGCCGGTGACGAGGATGGCGAATTCATCGCCCCCCAGGCGATAGGCCCGGGCATCCTTGCCGCAGAGGTCCCTCAGCAGGGCGGCGCATTCCTTGATCAGCCGGTCGCCGACGAAGTGACCATACTGGTCATTGATCGTCTTGAAGCCGTCGAGATCGACCAGCGCCAGGGCGCGCGGCTGCGAGGGGCTGCCGCGGGCGTAATCGAGATGCAGCGCCCGGCGATTCGGCAAGCCGGCGAGGCTGTCGGTAAGGCCGAGCGTTTCCAGCCGGGCGATGTTGGCCAGACCGTGGCGGATGGCGAAGGCGGCGGCGGCGGCGTAGGCTAGCCCGCCCCACAGCAGGATCGCGAAGGTGCCATGGGAATCACCCAGCCGGCGGATCAGCAGGCCGAGCACGACAGCGGAAATCAGCGTGAGCACCGCGATGGGCGCGGTAACCAGAAATGCGGATGGCACCTTTGGCTGGCGCTCCATTAGCGACACTCGGGACCCCCTTTCCCTGCGAGGAGTTTTCCAATAGGCCCTACTACTTAAGTTTGGGTGAACCGTTCCTACGCCTTTGACGGCGCTGAGCGGCGGAAGCCTTGAAGCGCGATGTCCACGGCCGCACCGGCGCGGCGGAAACCCCAGCAATTCCGCATAGGGCAGAGCTTTTCGCTGGCGTCCGCCGTCTCGCCATTGCCCAGCATCAGCCAGGCATCATCGGTCATCGCGGCGGCCAGCCGGTCCAGCACCGCAGCGCGAGTCGGGTGATCGAAATAGATCAGGACATTGCGGCACAGGATCAGGTCGAATCGGCCCGGCGGCGGCGCTTCGTTCAGCACATTGTGCTCGGCAAAGCGGACCATGCGGCGCAGTTCGGGGCGCGCGCGCCAGCCGCCCGGATCCTCTTCGAACCAGCGCATCATCTGGGCCACGCCCAGCCCGCGCTGGATCTGGAACTGCGAATAGAGCCCCTCGCGCGCGGCGGCGACCATGCTGGCGGACACATCGGTGGCGAGGATGTCGATCTTCCAGCCACGCCACCGCTCCGGCGCGGAAGCGAGCAGGATGGCAAGCGAATAGGCTTCCTGCCCGGTGGAGCACCCCGCCGACCACACCGTGAGACGGCGGCCGCGCGCGCGCCGGGCGGCGAGATCGGGCAGCACGCAGCTGTCGATCTGGTCGAACAGCAGGCGATCGCGGAAGAAGGAGGTTTCGTTGTTGAGCAGCGCGTCCACCACCTGCCGCGCCAGCGCCGCCTCGTCGGGGCGGGCGAGGCGCTCTCCCAGTTCCTCGATCGAGACCAGGCCGTGCCGGCGCAGAACGCCGGAAAGCGCGCCGCCCACGCGCCAGCTCCGTTCAGCCGTCAACCGCTGGCCGGTGCGCGCCTCCAGCAGGCCGGCGACGATGCCGAGGGCCACCTCGCGCGGATCGGGCGAGCATCCGCCGGGCAGCGGCAAGGGCGCCGCGCTGGCGAGGGCGCCGGTCACGCCTGCGCCGTGCAGCTGGCGATGCGATAGGCGATCTGCTCCGGCGAAAGCAGGGCGGAGGCAAGGCCCGCGGCGGCGATCGCGCCGGGCATGCCCCACACGGCGGAGCTGGCGGCATCCTGCGCCAGCACGGTGCCGCCGCTGGCGACCAGCGCGTCCGCGCCCTCCGCCCCGTCGCGCCCCATGCCGGACAACACCACACCCATGGTGCGCGCGCCGAATTGCCGGGCGCAGCTGGCGAACATCACATCCACCGAGGGGCAGCAGCCATTGGCCGCCGGCGTATTGTCGAGCCGCACCAGCAGCCCTCCGTCGGCACCGGTGGCGAGCGCCAGATGGGCATGCCCCGGCGCCACCAGGATGCGCCCCGGGCGCACCGGCATGCGGTCGGCGGCGACCAGCGTCTCCCGCCCGGAGGCGGCGTGGAGCTGGCGGGCGAAGGCTTCGGAGAAGGAGGACGGCAGGTGCTGCGTCACCAGGATCGGCACGGACACGCGCGCCGGCAGCGCCCCCAGCAGCTGCACCAGCGCATGGATGCCGCCGGTGGAAGCGCCCATGGCCAGCAGCTCCGGCCGGTGGGCGCAGCAGCTGCGCAGCGGGGGCCGCTCGGCCAGGGCAGCCTCGTTGCGCCGGCGCCGCGCGACCCGCCCCAGCGCCCGGATGCGGCGGGCGAGCATTTCCCGATAGGAGGGCCCGTATTCGCCCGGGCGCGGCTTGGCGAGCGTGTCCGCCGCGCCGAGCGACAGCGCCGCCAGCGTCTGCTCCGCCCCGCGAACGGTGAGCGAGGACAGCACGAAGACGCGCGCCGGGGCACCCTTGGCGACGATCTGCGGGATCGCGCCCAGCCCGCCCCGGCCCGGCATCTCGAGATCGAGCAGGATCACGTCCACCGATGTGGTGTCGAGCAGGTCGAGCGCCTCTTCCGCGCTACCGGCGGTGGCGGCCAGCACCAGATCGGGTTCGGCGACGATGATGGAGCGCAGCACGCTGCGCACCACCGGCGAATCGTCCACCACCAGCACCCGCAGCGCCCGCGGCCCACGCTGGTCACCGGGATGAAAGCCGAGCGCGGAACTCATGTCGGTCATCGCGAAGGCTGCTGCTGCTGCTCAGGCCGCGCCGATGATCTGCAGCTTCATCTGCAGCGTATCGTGGTCGAACGGCTTCATCACATATTCGTCCGCCCCGGCCTCGATGGCCTGGCGGATATGCGCCACGTCGTTCTCGGTGGTGCAGAACAGCACCTTGGGCACGCCCCCGCCCTCGCGCCGGCGCAGTTCGGCAATGAAGGATATCCCGTCCATCACCGGCATGTTCCAGTCGAGCAGGATCACGTCGGGCATCGCCGCGTCGCAGGCGACCAGCGCCTCCTCGCCATTCTCCGCTTCGGACACGGCAAAGCCGAAACTTTCGACAATGTGCCGCGAAACCCGGCGGATGACGCGGGAATCATCGACGATCAGGCAATGCTTCATGGATGCGACCTCATTCTGCTTTTCCCCTCGGCATAGATCGCAAACCTAATCATTAGCTTAAGCATCAACCGTCTCCCCCGGCCCGGCGATCAGCGTGGCAATGTCCAGCAGCGGCAGCAGGCCGGCTTCCGTGGGCACCATGGCGCGGCAGGCGCGGCGCCAGCCGGCGCCAGGATCGGCCCCCAGCGCACCTGGCGCCGCCGTGGCGGCGACGATCGCGTCGGCCTGATCCACCAGCAGGCCATAGAGATGGCCGCCCTGCTCGATCACCACCGCGCGCGCCGCCGCGGCTTCATCAGCATCGGCGGGGGCGAGGCCCATGGCCGCGCGGCAGTCGACCAGCGTCAGCGGCCGGCTGCGCAGCGCGGCGAGCCCGGCGACATGCGGCGGCGCGCCGGGCACGGGCACGCGGCGCTCAACCTCGATCACCGCATCCACGGCATCGGCCGCAAGCACCGCCTGCCGCCCGCCGAGCGCGATCACCAGCAGCATGTCGTTCATGCCGCCCCCACCTGGTCGAGAACGCGCGAGCGCTCACCAGCTCCGGCGCGGAGGCCGATGAACAGCGCTGAGCAATCGAGCATTTCGGTCTGTTGGCCCTCGATCAGCGCCAGTCCGGAGACGCCGGCCCCTGCCGGACGCTGCGATGCCGCAGGCAACCAGGTGACATCCGCCACTTCGCGCACGGCATAGGCGAACCGCTCCGTGCCGTGATCGAGGTGCAGGACCACCAGCGGATCGGGCAGCGCCCCCGCGTCCTCCGGCACGCCGGCCAGCGGCACGATCGCACGCCCCAGCGTCACGGTGGAACCTGCGCCCATGAGCCGTACCGCGGAGAGCGGCACGCGCTCCACCTTGGCCACGGCATCGATCGGAATCGCCTGCCGCATGCCGCGCAGATCGCGCAGCAGCATCACCTGCACGCCCTGTGCCTCGGCCTCCGCCGATACGGCGCGGTCGGCGGCACTCGGCCGCCTGAGGTCACGCGGGATACCCGCGCCATGGCCGATGGCCGAAGCATCGAGCACCAGCACCGGGGAGCCATCGTCCAGCTGGGTGCAGCCGACGAACAGGCCCGATTGCATGATCTCCGGGGCCAGCGGCTTGATCACCAGTTCCTGATGATCGACCACCGCATCCACCGCGAGGGCATAGAGATCGCCCCAGCCCAGCCGCACGATGGCGTAGAACTGGCCCGGCGCGGCGGCGCCGCCGTCTATCCCCAGCGCATCGGCCAGGCTCACGCAGGCCAGCTGCCGATCGCGATGGGCGAGATAGCGCCGCTCCCCCACTTGCGAGAAGGCCAGCTCCCCGGCGATCGGGCTGACGATCTCTTCCACGCAGGATCGCGGGAGGGCGAAGGTCTGCCCCCCGGCACGCACGGTCAGGCTGGGCAGGATGGAGAGGGTGAGCGGCACCTTGATCAGGAAGCGGCTGCCTTCCCCCGGCGTGGATTCGATTTCCAGCGTGCCGCCGAACTTCTCCAGATTGGCGCGGACCACATCCATGCCCACGCCGCGGCCGGAAATCGCGCTTACCGCATCGGCGGTGGACAGGCCGGGTTCGAAGATCAGCTCCACCCGTTCGGCATGGTCCATCGCCGCAAGCTCCGCCTCGCTGCGCAGGCCGGCGGCCAGCGCCTTTTCGGCAAGGCGATCCACATCGATCCCGCGCCCGTCATCCATGATGCCGATGCGGATCGTATTGCCCGTCTGCCGGGCGGAAATGCTGATGATGCCGCATTCGTGCTTGCCGGCGGCGCGGCGGCCCTGGGGCGGTTCGATCCCGTGATCCACCGCATTGCGGATGAGGTGGACCAGCGGATCGCGGATCAGCTCGATCATCTCGCGGTCCAGCTCCACCTCGCCGCTTTCGATATCCACCAGCACCTGTTTGCCGAGATCGGCCGAGAGATCGCGCACCAGCCGCGGGAAAGTGGCGAACAGCCCGTCGATCCGCCGCATCCGTGTGCGGGTGATCGCATCGCGCACTTCGTTGAGCAGGCTGGAGAGGCGGGCGAAGGGCGCGTCCAGCCCGCTCTCCCCGCCGAGGGCCTGCATCCGCCGCGCCAGTTCGTTGCGTACCAGCACCATTTCGGAAACGCCGCTCATCACCTGGTCGATCAGATCGACCGGCAGGCGCACGGTGCGCTGGTCTGCCGTGCCGTCGGCCCGCGGGGCGGCCGGGCGGCGGAATTCCACCGGGGCATCCTCCGCCGGCGCGCGCAGCAGCGCGATCAGATCGGCATCATCACCTTCGGGGAGGTGGCCCTGCGCCTCGATCTCCCCAACCATTGTCCCGATCCGGTCGATCACCGCCAGCGCCAGATCCACCAGCCGCTGATCCGCCTGCCGGCGCCCGGCGCGAACATCGGCCAGCGCGTCTTCCGCCGCATGGCTCAACCGTTCGAGCCGCGGAAAATCGAAGAAGCCGCAATTGCCCTTCACCGTATGGAAGAAGCGGAAGATCGTATCCAGCCTGGCGCGGTCCGCCGGCTCCGCCTCCCAGGCGACGAGCTCGCCCGAAAGCGCGGCGAGCATCTCGCGCGTTTCCGCCAGGAATTCGGCCAGCAGATCGTCCATGATCCCCCCTCACGAGGGGACCGGTATGACAGCACAGGGTTAAGACCGGGTTATGCCGGCAGCGCACCCCGGGAAATCTGCGTTTCCTGCTCGGTGATGAATTCCACCAGCGCAGGCTGCCCCGCCTCCACGGCGGCGATCGCGCGCCGGAGCGCCGGCACGATTTCCTCCGCCGCGGTCACCCGCTCCCCATGGCAGCCGAGCGCGCGGGCGAAGGCCGCGTAATCGCCGCTGATGTCGGTCGCGCGGAACTTCTCGGTCGCCACCGGCATGATCGGCAGTTCGATTGCCATGGCTTCGTTGTTGAGCAGGATGGACAGGATCGGAATGCCATCGCGCGCGGCTGTTTCCAGATCCGTGCCGGTGAAGCCGATCGCCGCATCGCCCCACACATTGATGCACAATTTGTCGGGGCAGGCGAGCTTGGCCCCCATGGCGAGGCCGAGGCCATAGCCGAGCTGCGTCGATTTGCCCCAGCCGATGTAGGAATGCGGCGTGATGCTTTTCCAGAACGGCACCAGCTGATCGCGCGGGCTGCCGGCATCATGGGTGATGATGGTGTTGGCCACATCCACCGTCTGCTGCAGATCCCACAGCACGCGATAGGGGGACAGAGGGCTGGTATCCTGCGTGCATTTCGCTTCCCAGCCGGCGAACCAGGCCTGCTCCACCTCGCGGATACGCGCCGCCACCGGCGCCATTTCGCGCGGCTCGGGCACGCGGCGCCACACGGCGTCGATCAGCGCGGACAGCGTCAGCCGCGCATCGCCCACCAATGCGACTTCGCAGGGCACGGACTTGTCGATATCGGTCGGGTCCAGCGTGGCATGGATCACCCGCTTGCCGGGCGGAATGGTGAGGCCGAAGGAGGTGGCGGTGAAGCTGCAGCCAATGCCCAGCAGCACGTCGCATTCGTCCAGCCATGTGCGCACGCAGCCATTGATGCCGTTGCCGCCCGAACCGAGCGCGAGCGGATGCGTTTCGTCGAAGGCGCTCTTGCCCGGCAGGCTCGTCATCACCGGGATCGCCAGATATTCCGCCAGTTCGCGCAAGCCATCATAGGCTTCGGACCAGTGGATGCCCTGCCCGGCATAGATCGCCGGGTTCTTGGCGGAGACGAGCAGGTCGGCCGCCGCCTCCACATCGCGCGCCGCCGGCTCGCTCAGCGCCACCTTGCCGGGGCGATAGGCGAGCGGGCCGGGGAAGGGCTGGTCCATCATGTCGAAAGGCAATTCCACCACCACCGGCTGCGGCCGGCCGTTGCGGAGCATGGAGAAGGCCCGGCGCAGCACCGGCTCCACCTGATCGGGCGCGGTCAGCGGCTCGGCATGCTTGGCAAAGCTCGCCATGGAGCGGGTGGAATTGAAATTGAACGGCACATGCATCTGGCTGAGGGCATAGCCCTGCGGCATCACCAGCACCGGCACGCTGTCGGCAAAGGCCTGCGCCACGCCGCCCATGGCATTTTCCGCCCCCGGCCCCTGCTGCATCACGAACACGCCCATGGTGCCGCCCTTGCTCATGCGGCTGACTGCATCGGCCATATGCATGCCGGTGCGTTCCTGCCGCACGATGATCGTGCGGATGTCGATCCGCGCGGCGGCTTCCAATATAGCGTTGCGGGGATAGCCGAAGACGATCTCCACCCCTTCGCGCTTGAGGATGGCGGCGATGGCATCGGCCACCGTGCCATTCGCGTGAACCGGAAAATCGGACGGTCCCTTGCCCATTCGCATATGCGCTCTCCCTTTTCCTCGGGCTAGGCGATGGCGCCGGCGGAGGCAATCGCGCGCGGCCATTTGCGTCTCGGCGTGATTCCGGCGAACATCGACAGCGGGTCACATCCACCGGGTGCGGCGCTTGATTACAGATGAAACCAAGTTCAAGGGCGGACAATGGCTCTCGATCGAACGACTCTCCGCGCCGCATACCGACAGGACGAACAGCTCTGCGTGGAGCAGCGGCTGGGGCAGGCGGCGCGCTCCTCCGCCCTGCATGGCGAAGCCGCGGCGCTGGCCGCGCGGCTGATCGAGGGGGCCCGCGCCCGCAAGGCGAGCGGGCTCGACGCCTTCCTGCAAAGCTACGGCCTGGGGACAGAGGAAGGCATCGCCCTGATGTGCCTGGCCGAAGCGCTGCTGCGCGTGCCCGATACTGGCACGGCCGACGCGCTGATCCATGACAAGCTGGCCGAGATCGACTGGTCCGAGCATCTGGGCGAAAGCAATTCCACCTTCGTCAACGCCGCCACCTTCTCGCTGATGCTGACCGGGCAGGTGCTGCATGGCGGGCGCCGTGCCGAAGCGGGGTTGGCCAACACGCTGCGCCGCGCCGTGGGCCGCGTGGGCGAGCCGGTGATCCGCAAGGCGGTGCTGCAGGCCATGCGCATCCTGGGCGGCCAGTTCGTGTTCGGCCGCACCATCGACGAGGCGCTGAAGCGCGCCGCACCGGAGCGCAAGAGCGGCCTCACCCACAGTTTCGACATGCTGGGCGAAGCGGCGATGACCTTCGCCGATGCCGAGCGCTATCGCGCCAGCTATGCCGCGGCGATCGCCCGCCTCGCGCGCGAAGGGCGCGGCGGGATGCGCGCCAGCCCCGGCATCTCCGTGAAGCTGTCCGCGCTCTATCCCCGTTATGATTTCCACCATGCGGAGGCGGCGCGCGCCGCGCTGCTGCCGATGCTGCGCGACCTGACCATGGCGGCCCGCGATGCGGACATTCACTTCACCGTGGACGCCGAAGAGGCGGAGCGGCTGGAGCTTTCGATGGACATCATCGAGGCGCTGGTGGCCGACGACGATCTCTTCTCCGGCGGCTGGGAGGGTTTCGGCCTCGCGCTGCAGGCCTATCAGAAGCGCGCGGTCCCGCTGTGCGACTGGGTGATCCGCCTGGCCCGCAAGCATGATCGCAAGCTGATGGTGCGGCTGGTCAAGGGCGCCTATTGGGACAGCGAGATCAAGCTGGGCCAGGTCGGCGGCTATCCCGATTATCCGGTGTTCACCCGCAAGCTGGGCACCGATGTCTCCTATCTCGCCTGCGCGGATCGGCTGCTGGCGGCGCAGGATGCCATCTATCCCGCCTTCGCCACGCACAATGCCTACACCATTGGCGCGATCAAGGCGCTGGGCCGTGCGGCAGGGCCGGAGACGGAGTTCGAGTTCCAGCGCCTCCACGGCATGGGCGAGGATGTCTATGCCGCTTTGGCGGCCGAGGAAGCGGGCAAGCCCACGCCGGTGCGCATCTATGCCCCCGTGGGCGGGCACAAGGAATTGCTCGCCTATTTGGTACGCCGCCTGCTGGAGAACGGGGCCAACAGTTCCTTCGTCAACCGCATGGCCGATGCGGAAGTGCCGGTGGCAGAGCTGGTGACCGATCCCGTTGCCCAGCTCGCCGCGCTGGAGCCGAAGCGCAATCCGGCGATCCCGCTGCCGGCCGCAATCTACCCCAACCGCCGCAACAGCGCCGGCGTGGATCTGGCGGACCCGCTGGTGCGCGAACCGCTGCTGGCCGAGCTGGAGAGCCTGCACGAGCGCCGCTGGCGGGCCTTGCCCACCTGCCGGTCAGACATGCCGGACAATGCGGCGCAGGTCCGTTCCCCGCAGGATGGCAGTCTGGTCGGCGCCGTGCTCCATGCCTCGCCGCAGGACGTCGATCTGTGCCTCGGCCGGGCGCAGGCTGCGCAGCCGGGCTGGGATGCGCTGGGCGGCATGGCCCGGGCCGAGCTGCTCGACAAGGCCGCCGATCTGTTCGAGGCGCACACGACCGAGTTCCTCTCCCTGTGCCAGCGCGAAGCCGGCAAGACGCTGGCCGACAGCGTGCTGGAACTGCGCGAGGCGGTGGACTTCCTGCGCTATTACGCCTGCGAGGCGCGGATGCTGTTCGCCGCGCCGCAGCCGCTGCCCGGCCCCACGGGCGAACAGAACCTGCTGCGCCTGCACGGGCGCGGCGTGTTCGCCACGATTTCGCCGTGGAACTTCCCGCTGGCGATCTTCATCGGCCCCGCCGCCGCCGCGCTGGCGGCGGGCAATACGGTGATCGCCAAGCCGGCCGAGCAGACGCCGCTGATCGCCGCCCTCGCGGTCGACCTGTGCCATGAGGCAGGCATCCCCCCCGAAGTGCTGCAGATCGCCCCGGGCGACGGCCGCGTGGGTGCCGCGCTCACCTCCGACCCCCGCCTCTCCGGCGTCGCCTTCACCGGCTCCACCGCCACCGCCCATGCGATCAACCGCAGCCTCGCCGCGCGCGATGCGCCCATCGCCACGCTGATCGCGGAAACGGGCGGGCAGAACGCGCTGATCGTGGACAGCTCCGCCCTGCCCGAACAGGTGACGCGCGACGTGATGTCGAGCGCCTTCCAGAGCGCCGGCCAGCGCTGCAGCGCGCTGCGCGTGCTCTATCTGCAGGAGGACGTGGCCGACGCCATGCTGGCGATGATCCGCGGCGCCTTCGAAGCGCTGGTGATCGGCGATCCCGCCGATCTCGCCACCGATGTCGGGCCGGTGATCGATGCGGAGGCCAAGGCCTCGCTCGACCGCCACATCGCCGCGATGAAAACGGCGGGCCGGCGGCTGTGGCAGCGCGACCTGCCCTCCGAATGCGCGAAGGGGCACTTCGTCGCCCCCACGATCATCGAAATCCGGGCCATCGCGGATCTGCAGGCGGAGAATTTCGGCCCCGTGCTGCATGTCGCCCGCTTCCCCTCCGGCGGGATCGAGCGGGTGATCGAGGAGATCAACGCCGTGGGCTTCGGCCTGACGCTGGGGCTCCACAGCCGCATCGATTCGGTCCGCCGGCTGGTGGAATCGCGTGCACGGGTGGGCAATCTCTACGTCAACCGCAACCAGATCGGCGCCGTGGTCGGCAGCCAGCCCTTCGGCGGGGAGGGGCTTTCCGGCACCGGCCCCAAGGCCGGCGGCCCGCATTACGTGGCCCGCTTCGCCACCGAACGGGTGACCTGCATCGACACCACCGCCGCTGGGGGCAACGCCACGCTGCTTGCCGGGGGATAAAACCGGCCGCGGCGTGCGGGCGGGCTTGCCCGTGGCGGCGCAGTGCGGAATCGATCGCGCATGACGATTCTCAGCGACCGGTGGATCCGCGACGAAGCCCGCCATTCGGGCATGATCGAACCCTTCGTGGAGCGGCAGCAGAGCGAAGGCTGCATCTCCTATGGCCTGTCGTCCTACGGCTATGACGCGCGGGTGTCCGACGAGTTCAAGATCTTCACCAATGTCGACAATGCGATCGTCGATCCGAAGGACTTCGCGGCCAACAGCTTCGTCGATCGCAAGACCGATGTGTGCGTGATCCCGCCCAACAGCTTCGCCCTTGCCCGCACCGTGGAATATTTCCGCATCCCGCGCGATGTGCTGGTGATCTGCCTGGGCAAGAGCACCTATGCCCGCTGCGGCATCATCGTGAACGTCACCCCGCTGGAACCCGAGTGGGAAGGCCATGTGACGCTGGAATTTTCCAACACCACGCCGCTGCCCGCGAAGATCTACGCCAATGAAGGCGCCTGCCAGTTCCTGTTCCTGAAGGGCAACGAGCCCTGCCAGACGAGCTACGCCGACCGCTCCGGCAAATATATGGGCCAGCGCGGGGTGACGCTGCCCCGGCTTTGAGGCACATCTCTCCCAAAAGGAGAGGCTCATGGACGACGAAACTACCCGACTGCGTGAACAGCTGGCGGCGCTGGCTGCCCGAACCGAAGCGCTGGAAAAGCGCGCGCTGGAAGCCGAGGATTATCGCGACCTCGTGAACCTGCAGGGCGCCTATGGCTATTATGTGGACAAGGGGATGTGGGACGAAGCGGCCGATCTCTTCGCGGAGGATGGCACGCTGGAGATCGCCGGGCGTGGCGTCTACGTGGGGCAGAAGCGGGTGCGCGCCTATCTGAAGCGCCTGCCGCCTTACGAATATGGCGTAATCTTCAACCACATGCAGCTGCAGCCGGTGATCCATGTGGACAGCGAAGCCGGCACCGCCAAGGCGCGCTGGCGCACCTTCATCACCATCGGCTGGCTGGGCAAGCAGGCCCGCTGGGGCGAGGCGACCTATGAAAACGAATATCGCCGCGTGGACGGCAAATGGCGCATCGCCAAGCTCCACGGGGTGATCAATTTCT
Source organism: Altererythrobacter sp. B11 (assembly GCF_003569745.1). NCBI lineage: Bacteria > Pseudomonadati > Pseudomonadota > Alphaproteobacteria > Sphingomonadales > Erythrobacteraceae > Altererythrobacter > Altererythrobacter sp. B11. The sequence continues at coordinate 953,320 of NZ_AP018498.1, read as the reverse complement.
ACGCCGAATACGAAGGCGGCTGGGCCGCGGGCGGGGTGAAGCTGCTGCGCAGCGTGGACGGGCTGGAGCCCGACCTGCCGCCGAGCTTCAACTACGAGGCCTATCCCGAACCGGTGATCGCCCCCTTCCACTACAAGGACCTGTAAGCGGCAGCCGGGAAGGAAGGGCGCACTGCCCCCCTTCCCGGCTCCGTTCCGATCAGAAGCTGGCGCGGGCGCTCAGCTTGAAGTTCCGGCCCGCCAGGGGCACGAAATCCTTGGTGAAGCTGGCCGCGCGGCGGCCTTCGGTATCGAACACATTGTCCACCTGGGCGATCAGCGTCACATTGTTGCTGCCTTCCAGCGGATGCCACGCGACGGAGAGGTTCACGAAGGTGAAGCCGTCGGTCGGCGTTTCCAGCGGGGCAATGCGATCCTGCCGGTCATACCATTCGACTTCGCCGCGCAGGTCGAAATGGCCCGCCTGCGCCTCCAGCGCGCCGAGCAGGTTGAACGGCGGGATGCGCGGCACCGGCGTACCATCGGCCAGCGTCGCCCGCGTATAAGCCCCGCGCAGGTCGGTCTGCAGCGAGAAATCCCCGCTGGCATACAGCGGCAGGCTCACCTCGCCCTCGATGCCCCACTGGTCGGCATCCTGCTGCAGGAACTGGTAGACCGGCAGCCCGTCATCCTCGTCGCCGGTTTCGGACAGGAAGATGAAGCCGTCGAACCAGTTGCGATAGATGCTGGCGGAAAAGCGTGCCGGCCCCAGATCGCCGCGCACATAGCCCTCCACGCCCCACGAGCCTTCCTTGTCCAGCGCGGCATTGCCCACTTCATACTGCTGGGTGGCGACATGCGGCCCGTCGGCGAACAGCTCCTGCGCGGAAGGGGCGCGTTCGGCGCGGGAGAGATTCACGCCCGCCCGCACTTCGGCCGCCACGCGATAGGACGCGCCCGCGGCGAAGGAGAAGGCATCGAAATCGCGATTCTCACCCAGCGCGGCGACATCCACTGTGGTGCGCTCGTAGCGCCCGCCCGCTTCCACTTCGATCGGATCGAGATCGACCTCCTGCACGGTGAACAGGGCGAAGCTGTCCGTCTTGTTCGGCGGCACGAAGGCTTCCTCGCCCGTGGCGGAGAAATCGACATGCGAATATTGCCCGCCGATCGAGCCTTGCCAGCCGCCACGCCGCGACTGAACGAGCTCGACCCGGCCTTCCACGCCTTCGACGTCGAAGATGGTGCCGGTTTCGGCGCCCTCGAACTCGGTGTGGGTGTAATCGCTGTAGCCCCAGCGGGTCTGCACCTTCTCGAAGAAGCCTTCACCCAGATCCAGCGTGCCGCGCAGGTCCACGCGATAGCGCTTCATGCCGATGGAGACATTCTCCTCGCCATGATCCTCCTCTTCGGCGGCCTCTTCGGCTGCGCCGTCCTCGTGATCATGCACATGGCCGATCCCGGGCAGGCCGGGCACGCCATAGTTGGTGTCGTAATAGTCGAAGGAGACGCCGATATTGCTATCGCCGGAGAAGAAGGCGACGCCCGTGCCCAGCGTATAGGTTTCGGTCCAGCTGTTCGGCAGCTTGCCGCGGACGTTCGCCGTCTCGCGCAGCTCCGCCGCCTCGTCCAGATGGCCTTCCTCCTGCTCTTCCGCCGCATCGGCCAGCAGGCCGGCGCGAAGGGAGGGAGAGGCGACATAGCCCGGAATGTCGACATCATCGGTATTGCGGTAGGAACCATCGACGTGGAAGGCCACGCTGCTGCCCACGGGCACATCGACCGACAGGCCTCCTTCGCGCCGGTTGTAGGCGCTGTCCACGCTGGCGAGAGCGTCCACATGGATCGGCTCCTGCGGCACAGAGGGCGGAATGCGCTTGGTGATCACATTCACCGCACCACCGATCGCCTGCCCGCCATAGAGCAGCGCCGCCGGGCCGCGCAGGATCTCGATCCGTTCGGCAATCAGCGGGTCCACCGTCACCGCATGATCGGCCGAGGTGCCCGATGCGTCGATGGCACCCACACCGTCGGTCAGCACGCGCACCCGTTCCCCGCCGAAGCCGCGCAGGATCGGGCGGGATGCGCCAGGCGCGAAGCTGGTGGCACTGACGCCCGGCAGCTTGGCCAGCGTTTCGCCGAGCTGCGAATCGAGATCGCGCAGCAGCTCCGTCCCGTCGAGCACGGAGGTGCCCGCCAGCACATCCAGCCGGCGCAGGCCGGCGGCCGTCACCACGATCGGCCCGTGGAAATCATCCGCGGTGGTCGCCGGCCGCTCCGTATCGGGGGAGGAAGGCGCAGGGGTGGATTGGGCCAGTGCGGGGGAGGCGGTGAGAAGCGAGGCGGTGAGGAGAAGCGAAACCCGGAAGGCGTTCATTGGTGATTCGTCCTGAAACTGCAGCATATGTAATATCATTACATTCTATCGCGGCGCACAAATCAAGCCCTGTTCCGCAGCGGGATATCCGCTGTGGCCTTTTTGGCACAGATGGCCTTCCTTCCCCCGCGGCGGAGGGTGGGGTCAGGCGGCGGCGCGCAGCCGGTCCTGCGCGCGCTGCCGGCCGATCAGCGGCAGCAGCAGGTGCATGTCCGGGCCATGGTCGCGCCCGGTCAGCGCCTGGCGCAGCGGCAGGAACAGTGCCTTGCCCTTGCGGCCGGTGCTCTCCTTGAGCGCGCCGGTGAGCGCGCGCCAGGGATCATCGCCCCAGTTCACATCCTCCAGCGCATCGGCAGCAAGGGTGAGGAAGTGGCGCGTTTCGGCGTCCATGTCCGGCGCCTCCACCGGGCCGGTGACGATGCGCCACCAGTCCGCCGCATCGGCCAGGGTCTCCAGATTGGGCCGGATCGCCTCCCAAGCCTCGGCGCCCATGCCTTCGGGCAGTTGCTCCGCCACGCGCGCATAGGGCAGTTGGTGGATGATCGCGGTGTTGAGCCGGGCCAGTTCCGCATCGTCGAACTTCGCCGGGGCGCGGCCGAAGCTGGCGAGATCGAAACCCGCCACCAGCGCGCTTCGCTCCGCCACCGGCTCCACCGGCTGCGACGTGCCGAGCCGCGCGAGCAGGGCGAGCAGCGCTTCCGGCTCGATCCCCGCCTCGCGCAAAGCATCGCAGCCGAGCGCGCCGAGCCGCTTCGACAGCTTGCCTTCGCGCCCCACCAGCAGCGCCTCATGCGCGAACCGCGGAGGTGCAGCATGAAGTGCGGTAAACATTTGTAATTGCACGGCAGTGTTGGACACGTGGTCCTCTCCGCGGAGCACGTCCGTCACCCCCATGGCAATGTCGTCCACCGCGCTCGGCAGCATGTAGAGCCACGATCCGTCGGCTCGCCGAACCACCGGATCGGAGAGCTGCGCCGCATCGAAGTGCTGCGCGCCGCGGATGCCGTCCTCCCATGCGATCGGCTCGTCATGGTCGAGGCGGAAGCGCCAGTGGGGGGCCACGCCCTCCGCCTCCTTCGCTGCCCGCTCCGCCTCGGTGAGCTGTAGCGCCGCGCGATCGTAGATCGGCGGCAGGCCACGGCCGAGCAGCACCTTGCGCTTCAGGTCCAGCTCCTGCGCCGTTTCATAGGCGGGATAGACCCGGCCATCCGCGCGCAGCCGTGCGAAGGCATCTTCATAGACTGCCAGCCGCGCGGACTGCCGTTCCTCCCCATCGTAGTCGAGGCCGAGCCAGGCGAGATCCTCGTGGATCGCGTCCACGAAGCGTTCCTCGCTGCGCGCGGCATCGGTATCGTCGATCCGCAGCAGGAAGCGGCCCCCGGCCTTGCGCGCCAGCAGCCAATTGTGCAGCGCCGTGCGGACATTGCCGACGTGGAGCCGGCCGGTGGGCGAAGGGGCAAAGCGCGTGATGACCATCCGCGCCCTATAGAAGAAAGCGCGCGCGGGTGAAGCCTTGCCCCACCCGCGCGCCTTCTGGGGCGCTCAGTCGAGCACGCCGAGCTTGGCCGGATCGAAGTCGCGGATCTCGTCCAGCCGCGCGTCGCGCACCTTCTCCAGCCATTCCGCATCGCTCAGCAGCGCGCGGCCCACGGCGATCAGGTCGAACTCGCCGCGTTCCATGCGCGCCAGCAGCCCTTCGAGCCCGGCATGATGTGCCGAGCCGCCCTGGAAGGTGCCGATGAAATCGCCATCAAGCCCCACCGAGCCGACGCTGATCGTCGGCACGCCGGTGATCTTCTTCGCCCAGCCGGCGAAATTGAGGCCCTGCTCCCCGTCCACCTCGGGAAATTCCGGCTCCCAGAACCGGCGCTGCGAGCAATGGAGAATGTCCACGCCGGCATCCACCAGCGGCTGCAGCCAGTGCTCCATCTCCTCGGGAGAGGTGGCCAGCCGGGCATTGTAATCCTGCTGCTTCCACTGGCTGACGCGCAAGAGGATGGGGAAATCCGGCCCCACCGCGGCGCGCACCGCCGCCACCACGTCCGCGGCAAAGCGCGATCGTTCTCCGATCGTCGCGCCGCCATAGCGGTCCGTGCGGCGATTGGTGCCGGACCAGAAGAACTGGTCGATCAGATAGCCATGCGCCCCGTGCAGCTCCAGCGTATCGAAGCCGAGTTCCTTCGCGGCGGCGGCGGAACTGGCGAAGGCCGCCACCGTATCTGCGATCGCCTCCTCGCTCATCGGCTCCCCGCGCGGATCGTCCGGCCCGTTGAGGCCCGAAGGCGTGTCGATCTGGCCGGGCTCATAGCCTTCGGGCGTGCGCGCACCGCCAGTGTGCCATATCTGCGGCCCCATCCGGCCGCCCGCCGCATGCACCGCCTCGATCACGCCCTGCCAGCCGGCCAGCGCGGCATCGCCATGGAAGAAGGGGATGTTCGGCAGATTGCGCGAGGCCGGACGATCCACCACCGTTCCTTCCGACAGGATCAACCCCACGCCATGTTCCGCGCGCCGCTGGTAATAGGCCGCATTGGCCGCACCCGGCACGCCGTCGGGGGCCATGTTGCGCGTCATCGGCGCCATCACCACCCGGTTCGGCAGCGTCAGCTTGGGTGAGGTGAAGGGCTGGAAGAGGACATCGGTGGACGGCATCGGCAGGCACTCCGTTTCGTGGGATGAGGGATAGATGGTGCGGCTGCGAAGCCGGTCAACGCCGCTTGTGCGGCGCAAAGAAAAACCCCGCCGGATCGCTCCGGCGGGGTCTTCTTCCGTTCGACAGGAGAGGGGGAATTATTCCTCCTCGTCCTCCAGCGGCGTGGTGTCCGTGGCGTCGGGCGCAGCCTCGTCGCTCTGGATCAGGTAATCGCCCGCATCGGCATCGGTGCCGTGGGTCTCGCCCTCCACCGAAGCCAGCGCGTCGTCGCCCAGATCGTCCGCCGGATCACGGAGGAGTTCGGCCGCATGCTCCTCGGCAGCCGAATTCGGCGCGATCAGCGCTTCCTGCATCTTGCGATACTGGGCGCGGATCGCCGCATCGCGGCTGGTGGCGGTGACGCGCAGCCGGTTCATGCCCGCGCCGGTGCCGGCGGGGATGAGACGGCCAACGATCACGTTCTCCTTGAGACCGATCAGCGTGTCCTTCTTGCCTTCCACGGCCGCCTGCGTGAGCACGCGGGTGGTTTCCTGGAAGGACGCGGCGGAGATGAAGCTGCGGGTCTGCAGGCTGGCCTTGGTGATGCCGAGGAGGATCGGCGTGCCCACCGCAGGCTGCTTGCCCTTGGAAAGCTTGCTGTTCACCTCGTTCATCTCTTCCAGATCGACCTGTTCGCCCGGCAGCAGCGTGGTGTCGCCGCCATCGGTGATCTCAACCTTCTGCAGCATCTGGCGAACGATCACCTCGATGTGCTTGTCGTTGATCTTCACGCCCTGCAGTCGATAGACTTCCTGGATTTCCGCCACGAGGTATTCGGCCAGAGCCTCCACCCCGAGCACTTCCAGAATGTCATGCGGGTTGGGGCTTCCCGAGATGAGCGTATCGCCCTTCTTCACGAAGTCGCCTTCCTGCACGTCGATCACCTTGGTCTTGGGGATCAGGTACTCGACGGGATCACCCTCTTCCGGAATGATCGCGATCTTGCGCTTGGCCTTGTAGTCGCGGACGAATTCGATGCGGCCGCTGATCTTGGCGATCACCGCATTGTCCTTCGGAATCCGCGCCTCGAACAGCTCGGCAACACGCGGCAGACCGCCGGTGATGTCGCGCGTCTTGGCGGCTTCGCGCGAGGCACGCGCCAGGATGTCGCCCGCTTCCACCTGCTGGCCATCTTCCACCGACAGGGTGGTGCCCGGCGCCAGCATGTAGCGTGCGGCCTCCGTCTCGTCGCCGGCTTCGTTCAGCAGGGTCAGGCGCGGACGCAGATCCTCCTTCTTCGAACGACCGCTGGCGCGATATTCGGTCACGACGCGCTGGGCGATGCCGGTGGCTTCGTCCACCCGCTCTTCCATCGTCTTGCCTTCGGCCAGGTCCTGGTAACGGACCACGCCCGACTGCTCGGTGATGATCGGCAGGGTGAACGGATCCCACTCGGCCAGGCGATCGCCTTCCTTCACCGCGGCGCCGTCCTCGAACATCAGCATGGTGCCGTAAGGCACGCGATGGATCGCGCGCTCACGGCCCTGGGCGTCGACCACCACCATCTCGCCGTTGCGGGCGAGCGACAGGCGGCGGCCCCGCTTGTCGGTGATGAGCGGCATGTCGCGATAGACGACCTTGCCGTCGCTGATGCTTTCCAGGTGGCTGGTTTCGTTCACCTGCGCCGCACCGCCGATGTGGAAGGTACGCATGGTCAGCTGCGTGCCCGGCTCACCGATGGACTGCGCGGCGATCACGCCCACAGCCTCGCCGATGTTCACCGGCGTACCGCGGGCCAGATCGCGCCCGTAGCACTTGCCGCAGACGCCCTGCTCCGCCTCGCAAACCAGCGGGCTGCGGATCTTGGCGGACTGCACTTCGGCTTCCTCGATGGCCTTCACCATCGGTTCGTCCAGCAGCGTGCCCGCCTTCACGATCACTTCGCCCGTCTTGGCGTTCACCAGGTCTTCGGCCGTGGTGCGGCCGAGGATGCGCTCAGCCAGGCTGGCGATTACGCTGCCGCCCTGGATGATCGCACGCATTTCCAGCGCGTTCTCGGTCTTGCAGTCCTCTTCCACGATGACGCAATCCTGCGACACGTCGACCAGGCGGCGGGTCAGGTACCCCGAGTTCGCCGTCTTGAGCGCCGTGTCCGCCAGGCCCTTGCGGGCGCCGTGGGTGGAGTTGAAGTATTCAAGGACGGTCAGGCCTTCCTTGAAGTTCGAGATGATCGGCGTTTCGATGATCTCGCCGCTCGGCTTGGCCATCAGGCCGCGCATGCCGGCCAGCTGCTTCATCTGCGCCGGGGAACCACGCGCACCGGAATGGCTCATCATGTAGATCGAGTTGATCGGTGCCTCGCGGCCGCTGTCATCCTTCGGCGTCGCGCGGATCTCGTCCATCATGGCGTTCGCCACCTGGTCACCGCAACGGCTCCACGCGTCGATCACCTTGTTGTACTTCTCCTGCTGGGTGATGAAGCCTTCCTGGTACTGCTGCTCGTAATCGGCAACCAGTGCCTTGGTCTCCTCGATCATGCCCTGCTTGGAATCGGGGATGATCATGTCGTCCTTGCCGAAGGAAATGCCGGCACGGCACGCGTGGCGGAAGCCCAGCGCCATGATGGCGTCGGCGAACAGCACCGTGTCCTTCTGGCCGGTGTGGCGATAGACCTCGTCGATCACCTCGCCGATGTCCTTCTTGGTCAGCAGGCGGTTGATGACCTCGTAGGGCACCTTGTGGTTCTTCGGCAGGCACTCGCCGATCAGCATGCGGCCCGGGGTGGTTTCCACACGCCGCATGTACTGCTTGCCGGCCTCGTCCGTCTGCGGGACGCGGCTGGTGATCTTCGTGTGCAGCGTCACCGCGCCGACATGCAGCGCCTGATGCACTTCGGCGATATCGGCCAGCACCATGCCCTCGCCCGGCTCGCCATCGCGATCCATGGAGAGGTAATAGATGCCCAGCACCATGTCCTGCGAAGGCACGATGATCGGCTTCCCGTTGGCGGGGCTGAGGATGTTGTTGGTGGACATCATCAGCACGCGCGCTTCCAGCTGCGCCTCGAGGCTCAGCGGAACGTGCACGGCCATCTGGTCACCGTCGAAGTCGGCATTGAAGGCCGAGCAGACCAGCGGGTGGAGCTGGATCGCCTTGCCTTCGATCAGGACGGGCTCGAACGCCTGGATGCCAAGGCGGTGGAGCGTGGGCGCGCGGTTCAGCAGCACCGGATGCTCGCGGATCACCTCGTCGAGGATGTCCCAGACTTCCTTGCGCTCCTTCTCGACCCACTTCTTCGCCTGCTTCAGGGTCATGGACAGACCCTTGGCATCGAGGCGCGCGTAGATGAACGGCTTGAACAGCTCGAGCGCCATCTTCTTCGGCAGGCCGCACTGGTGCAGCTTGAGCTCCGGACCGGTCACGATCACGGAACGGCCCGAATAGTCGACGCGCTTGCCGAGCAGGTTCTGACGGAAGCGGCCCTGCTTGCCCTTGAGCATGTCGGACAGCGACTTGAGCGGACGCTTGTTGGCGCCGGTGATCACGCGGCCGCGGCGGCCGTTGTCGAACAGCGCGTCAACGGCTTCCTGCAGCATGCGCTTTTCGTTGCGCACGATGATGTCGGGCGCGCGCAGCTCCATCAGGCGCTTGAGGCGGTTGTTGCGGTTAATCACGCGGCGATAGAGATCGTTGAGATCCGAGGTCGCGAAGCGGCCGCCGTCCAGCGGCACCAGCGGGCGCAGCTCGGGCGGGATCACGGGCACGACTTCCAGGATCATCCATTCCGGGCGGTTGCCGGAATCGATGAAGCTTTCCACGACCTTCAGCCGCTTGATGATCTTCTTCGGCTTGAGCGCGGACTTGGTGGTCGCCAGCTCTTCCAGCAGGTCGTCACGCTCCTGCACGAGGTCGAGGTCCATCAGCATGTGCTTCACGGCCTCGGCACCGATGCCGGCGGTGAAGGCGTCCTCGCCATATTCGTCCTGCGCGTCGAGCAGTTCGTCCTCGGTCAGCAGCTGGTACTTCTCCAGCGGCGTGAGGCCCGGCTCGGTGACGACGTAGCTTTCGAAGTACAGGATGCGCTCAAGCTGCTTCAGCTGCATGTCGAGCAGCAGGCCGATGCGGCTGGGCAGGCTCTTGAGGAACCAGATATGCGCCACCGGCGCGGCCAGCTCGATATGGCCCATGCGCTCGCGGCGGACCTTGGTCACCGTCACTTCGACGCCGCACTTTTCGCAGACGACGCCCTTGTACTTCATGCGCTTGTACTTGCCGCACAGGCACTCGTAATCCTTCACGGGGCCGAAGATGCGCGCGCAGAACAGGCCGTCACGCTCCGGCTTGAAGGTGCGGTAGTTGATGGTTTCCGGCTTCTTGATCTCGCCGAAGGACCAGCTGCGGATACGCTCCGGGCTCGCGATGCCGATCTGGATCTGGTCGAAGGTCTCGGGCTTGGCGAGCTGGTTCGTGAATTTGGTCAGTTCGTTCATTTGTCAAATCCCTTGGGGGAAATCCGGGCAGCGGCGGCGGGCGGCGTGGGGCCGCCCGCGCACCTCTGTCATTCAGCCGCGATCTGCAGCCCGTCGTCGTCTTCCTCGCCCTCGTTGAGCGAGGAGAGTTCGACGTTGAGGCCCAGCGAGCGCATTTCCTTGACGAGCACGTTGAAGCTTTCGGGAATGCCGGCCTCGAAGGTGTCGTCGCCCTTGACGATCGCCTCGTAGACCTTGGTGCGGCCGACCACGTCGTCGGACTTCACCGTCAGCATTTCCTGCAGCGTGTAAGCCGCGCCGTAAGCCTGCAGCGCCCACACCTCCATCTCGCCGAAGCGCTGGCCGCCGAACTGGGCCTTGCCGCCCAGCGGCTGCTGGGTGACGAGGCTGTAGGGGCCGATGGAACGCGCGTGGATCTTGTCGTCCACCAGGTGGTGCAGCTTGAGCATGTAGATATAGCCCACCGTCACCTTGCGGTCGAACGCCTCGCCCGTGCGCCCGTCATACAGCGTCACCTGGCCGGAGCTGCTGTAGCCGGCCTTGAGCAGCATGTCGGTGACGTCCTGCTCCTTCGCGCCGTCGAACACCGGAGTGCCCATGGGCACGCCGTTCTTCAGGTTGGAGGCAAGCTCGACGATCTCGTCCGTGGTGCGGCTTTCGATGTCGGCATGATACTGCTCGCCATAGACGTCCTTCAGCTTCTCGACCACGGCCGCCGGCGGAGCCGCCGCCTCCGGATCGGGATTGGCTTCGCGCCATTCCTCCAGCGCCGCGGTGACCTGCTGGCCAAGGCCGCGCGCGGCCATGCCCAGATGGGTCTCGAAGATCTGGCCGACGTTCATGCGCGAAGGCACGCCCAGCGGGTTCAGCACGATGTCCACCGGCGTGCCGTCCTCCAGGAACGGCATGTCCTCCGCCGGCAGGATGCGGCTGATCACACCCTTGTTGCCGTGGCGGCCGGCCATCTTGTCGCCCGGCTGCAGCTTGCGCTTCACCGCCACGAACACCTTGACCATCTTCAGCACGCCCGGGGCCAGTTCGTCGCCCCGCTCGAGCTTCTCCTTGCGGTCTTCGAACTTGTCCTTGATGCGCTTCACCGCCTCGTCATACTGGCCCTTCACCGCTTCCAGCTGGGCCTGCATGTTGTCGTCGGCGACGGCGAACTTGAACCATTCGTGGCGCTCCACCTCATCCAGCAGATCCTGGGTGATGACGGTGCCCTTCTTCACGCCCTTGGGCGCAGCAGAGGCGGTCTGCCCATCCAGCATCTCGCGCAGGCGGTTGTAGGTCGCCCGGTTGAGGATGTTGCGCTCGTCCTCGCTGTCCTTCTTGAGGCGTTCGATTTCCTCGTTCTGGATCGCGCGGGTACGGTCGTCGATCTCGATGCCGTGGCGGTTGAACACGCGCACTTCCACGATCGTGCCGGCCACGCCCGGCGGCAGGCGGAGCGAGGTGTCGCGCACGTCGCTGGCCTTTTCGCCGAAGATCGCGCGCAGCAGCTTCTCTTCCGGGGTCATCGGGCTTTCGCCCTTGGGCGTGATCTTGCCCACCAGGATGTCGCCCGGATGCACTTCCGCGCCGATATAGACGATGCCCGCCTCGTCGAGGTTGCGCAGCGCTTCCTCGCCGACATTGGGAATGTCGCGCGTGATGTCTTCCGGCCCCAGCTTGGTGTCGCGAGCCATCACCTCGAACTCCTCGATATGGATCGAGGTGAAGACGTCATCCTTCACGATCCGCTCGGAGATCAGGATGGAGTCCTCATAGTTGTAGCCGTTCCACGGCATGAAGGCGACGAGGCTGTTCTTGCCCAGCGCCAGCTCGCCCAGGTCGGTCGAGGGACCGTCGGCAATGATGTCGCCGGCCTCGATCACGTCACCCACCTTCACCAGCGGGCGCTGGTTGATGCAGGTGTTCTGGTTGGAACGCTGGAACTTCTGCAGATTGTAGATGTCCACGCCCGGATTGCCGGCATCCACCTCGCCCGAGGCACGGATGACGATGCGGGTGGCATCCACCTGATCGACCACGCCGCCGCGCGCCGCACCGATCGCCGCGCCCGAGTCACGGGCAACCGTCTCTTCCATGCCGGTGCCGACGAAGGGCGCTTCCGCCTTCACCAGCGGCACGGCCTGGCGCTGCATGTTGGAGCCCATCAGCGCGCGGTTGGCGTCGTCGTTTTCCAGGAACGGGATCAGCGAGGCTGCAACGGAGACGAGCTGCTTGGGACTGACGTCCATCAGCGTGATCTGGTCACGCGGGCTCATCACGAATTCGCCGTTCTGGCGCGCCGAGACGAGCTCTTCCACGAAGCCGCCGCTGCCGTCGAGCTCGGCCGAAGCCTGCGCCACGGTGTGCTTCTGCTCTTCCATGGCGGAGAGATACTTCACCTCGCCCGTCACCTTGTTTTCGGTGATGGTGCGATACGGCGTTTCGATGAAGCCGTACTTGTTCACCCGCGCGAAGGTGGACAGCGAGTTGATCAGGCCGATGTTCGGGCCTTCCGGCGTTTCAATCGGACAGATGCGGCCATAATGCGTCGGATGGACGTCGCGGACCTCGAAGCCCGCGCGCTCGCGGGTGAGGCCGCCCGGCCCGAGGGCCGAAACGCGGCGCTTGTGCGTCACTTCGGACAGCGGGTTGGTCTGGTCCATGAACTGCGACAGCTGGCTGGAGCCGAAGAACTCGCGCACCGCGGCCACGGCGGGCTTCGCGTTGATGAGGTCGTTCGGCATCACCGTCGACACGTCGACCGACGACATGCGCTCCTTCACCGCGCGCTCCATGCGCAGCAGGCCGACGCGATACTGGTTTTCCAGCAGCTCGCCCACCGAACGCACGCGGCGGTTGCCGAGGTTGTCGATGTCATCGACCTCGCCCTTGCCGTCCTTGAGATCGACCAGCTCCTTCACCACGGCCAGGATGTCTTCCTTGCGCAGCGTCGTCACCGTGTCCTCGGCATCAAGGCCAAGGCGCATGTTGAGCTTCACGCGGCCCACGGCCGACAGGTCATAGCGATCGCCGTCGAAGAACAGGCCTTCGAACAGCGCCTCGGCCGTCTCCTTCGTCGGCGGCTCGCCCGGGCGCATCACCTTGTAGATGGCTTCCAGGCCCTCGTCGCGGTTCTCCGCCTTGTCCGCCTTCATGGTGTTGCGGATCCAGGGGCCGGTGTTGACGTGATCCACGTCCAGCAGATCGAGCTGGTCGATGCCAGCGGCATCCAGCTTATCGAGGTTTTCAGGCGAAACCTCGTCGCCCGCCTCGATATAGATGCGGCCGGTGCTTTCATCGATCAGGTCGCGCGCCGAATAATGGCCGAAGATTTCCTCGGTCGGGATCAGCAGGCGCGCCAGCCCGTCCTTGGCCGCCTTGTTGGCGGCGCGGGGCGAAACCTTCTGCCCGGCGGGGAACACTTCCTCGCCCGTTTCGGCATTCACCAGCGGGAAGGCCGGCTTCTGGCCGCGCCATGCCTCGGCGACGAAGGGAATTTCCCAGCCGTCCTGGCCGCGCTTCCAGACGACCTTGTTGTAGAAATAGTCGAGAATGTCCTCGCTATCGAGGCCGAGACCATAGAGCAGCGCGGTGACCGGCAGCTTGCGCTTGCGGTCGATACGCACGTTCACGATGTCCTTGGCGTCGAATTCGAAATCCAGCCACGAACCGCGATAGGGGATCACGCGGGCGGCAAAGAGGAACTTGCCGCTGGAATGGGTCTTGCCGCGGTCATGGTCGAACAGCACGCCCGGCGAACGGTGCATCTGGCTGACGATCACGCGCTCGGTACCGTTGATGATGAAGGTGCCGTTGCCCGTCATCAGCGGCATGTCGCCCATGTAGACGTCCTGCTCCTTGATATCGAGCACGGAGCGGGTTTCGGTCTCGTGGTCCACTTCGAACACGATCAGGCGCAGCGTCACCTTCATCGGCGCCGCATAGGTGATGCCGCGCTGGCGGCATTCGGTGGTGTCGTATTTCGGATCCTCGAGCTCGTAATGCACGAAGTCCAGTTCGGCCGTGCCGGCGAAATCGCGGATCGGGAACACCGAACGCAGCGTCTTTTCGAGGCCCGAGACATAGCCGATCGAAGGATCGGAACGCAGGAACTGCTCGTAGGATTCGCGCTGCACCTCGATCAGGTTCGGCATCTGCACCACTTCGTGGATGTCGCCGAAGATCTTGCGGATGCGCTTCTTCTTGGAACCGGTGCCGGCAGCGCTGCTGGTGGTCGGAGCCTTCGCCTGGGTGGCCATGGAGGAATATGCCTCTTTCGCTGTGCCGACCTCAAGCGGGCCGGCGGAAACTGTGCTCGGCGCGAGGGAACATGAGACACGGGAAAGCCGCAGGAACAGGTGCGCCCCTCGGGCCACCCGGCTGCAGCTTGATGCGTCTCACGGAATGCCGGGCTTCCTTCCATCGGCGCGCCCCCGCGTAAGGCACACCTTGCTCGAAGCTCTCCGGCTGGCGCGGATATAGGGCTGGCGCAGGGTGCGGTCAAGGGCGCGATCATGAGCGGCCCGGCGGCGCGTGTCCTTCGCCAGGCTCAGGACGAGCGGGGGTGGGAGGCGCTGGACGCCCTCCCTCGTCTTTCCCGCGCAGGCGGGAATCCAGCGACGACCCCGCCGGACGGCGCTTCCGGTTTTGTCGACAAGAAGCGGGACGCGCGCGCGGCCTTGCCCCTCTAACTGCGCTGGCTCCAGCAAGGAGACGAAGAATGAAGCTACTCGAAGACAAGACGGCCATCATCACTGGGGCCAGCTCCGGAATCGGACGAGCGGCGGCGCAGCTCTTCACCAGTCACGGCGCCGCCGTCGTGCTGGTTGCGCGCCGCCCGGATCGCCTTGAAGCAGTGGTAGAGGAGATCAGGGAGCGCGGTGGCCGAGCAGTTGCCGTGGTGGGAGACGTAGCCGAGGAGCGCACCCATGAAGAAGCCGTCCTCGCCGCACGCCGCAGCTTTGGCGGCCTACACATCGGCTTCAACAATGCGGGCCTGGTCGGGGCCATGGCACCTCTGGCCGAAATGGCCCCTCGCTTATGGTCGGAGGTGCTGGCGGTGAATCTGACGGCGGCCTTCCTCGGCGCCAGAGCTCAGATACCTGCCATGCTTGAGGGCGGCGGCGGAGCACTGCTCTTCACGAGCAGTTTCGTGGGCAACAGCGTGGGATTGCCGGGAATGAGCGCCTATGCCGCCGCCAAGGCTGGGTTGCTCGGCCTCGTGCGTGGCATAACGGCAGATTACTCCAGCGCGGGTATCCGCGCGAACGCTCTCCTGCCCGGCGGCACCGCAACGGAGATGGCCGGCGACGCCGCGCAGCGCGAATGGGCAGCCGGCCTTCACGCTATGAAGCGAATCGCGCGGCCGGAAGAAATTGCTCAGGCAGCCCTGTTCCTGGCGAGTGACATGGCAAGCTTTGTCACCGGCTCGGCCCTCTGGGCCGATGGCGGCAATGCCGCGGTAAAGCTGTAGCCCCTATGCCGCCCTGCAACCGAGGAGCGACCACAGCGGCGCTCCTGTCACCAGCCGCCGCTCGGAAGCCATCCGCCCCAGGCGCGCGTCCTTCGACAGGCTCAGGACGAGCGGTGTGGGGGCGTGCCTCACCGCCCCCCGCCATTCCTGGCCGCTCTGCCATTCCCGCCCCTCCCTCGTCATTCCCGCGCAAGCGGGAATCCAGTGCGGAGGAGCGCGGCGGCCGAAATGGCGGTGCGCCGTCACCGGCGGAGCGAAGTAGCGGCAACAGACCCCGCCGTGCGGGCGTGGCCGCTGAATTCCCGCCTGCGCGGGAATGACGAAGGGGACGGTTGGGCCGGACGCAATCCGGGTGCAGCGCTGCTTTCCTACAGCACGTCCCGAAGCCATAGCACGAGACCGCCCAGCCCTATTTCCGAAGCCCTTGATCGTGAAGCAGATTTTCTTCCAAAGAACACTGTTCCAGCGTGTTCCAAACCTTCCACTCGCCGCGCGCGGCTTGACTTTGCGGGGCTGGCGGGTAAAGGCCCGCGCCGATTGCCGGCGGGAAACCGGCGGCGGTCATCCGTCCGAGACAGTTGGTGAAGGCAATCGGGCCTTCTTAATTTCCAGCCTAGACGGGGAAACGAGTTTTATCCGGTGCCCAAGGGCGCCGGCTTCGCACGTTTGGCGTGCAACCTCCTTCCCCATCAGCGGACTTGCCTGTGCCGGCGAACGGCATGGGCGAATGTGAGCCGGTCGTCTGGCACCAGCCGGGCGGCCATAGTGAAGGAGTAAGGCATGGATCGTTCGCAGAAAGCCGATTCGGTCGCCCAGCTCAACGCAGTCTTCAACGAGAGCGGCGTGGTGGTCATCACCCGCAACCTCGGCCTGTCGGTGGCTCAATCCACCGCACTGCGCGCGAAGATGCGGGAAGCCGGTGCGTCCTACAAGGTCGCGAAGAACCGCCTCGCCAAGCTCGCCCTGAAGGACACGGATTACACCGGGCTCGAGGATTTCCTCACCGGCCCGACCGCTCTGGCCTATTCGGTCGATCCGGTCGCAGCCGCCAAGGCCGCGGTGGACTTCGCCAAGACGACCGACAAGCTCGAAATCGTCGGTGGTTCCATGGGCAGCACGGTGCTCGACGAAGCAGGGGTCAAGGCGCTCGCCTCGATGCCGAGCCTCGACGAGCTGCGGGGCACGATCGTGGGTCTCATCAACGCCCCGGCGACGAAGATCGTCCGGGTCGTCAACGAGCCCGCGGCCAAGCTCGCCCGCGTCTTCGGTGCCTATGGCGCCAAAGAAGCGGCGTAAGCGGTTTTTCCAATTCTCGAATTCCCCGGGCCGGTTTGCCCGGGTCCAACCAATTAACGGAGTGAAACATCATGGCCGATATCGCCAAGCTTGTTGAAGACCTGTCGCAGCTGACCGTCATGGAAGCCGCCGAACTCGCCAAGGCCCTGGAAGAAGCATGGGGCGTTTCCGCCGCTGCTGCCGTGGCCGTGGCCGCCCCCGCCGCCGGTGGCGCCGGTGAAGCCGCTGCTGAAGAGCAGACCGAGTTCGACGTCATCCTGACCGGTGACGGCGGCAAGAAGATCCAGGTGATCAAGGAAGTCCGCGCCATCACCGGCCTGGGCCTCACGGAAGCCAAGGCTCTGGTCGAAGGCGCCCCGAAGCCGATCAAGGAAGCGGTCAACAAGGCCGAAGCCGAAGACATCAAGGGCAAGATCGAAGCAGCCGGCGGCACCGTCGAGCTGAAGTAAGCTGCTCCCGCAAGGGACATGAGAAAGGGCGGTGCCGCGAGGCGCCGCCCTTTTTCGTCCGGCTGAGGCTGTTTTCGGCGCCGGGGAGCCGCCCCCGGCGCCGGATGTCCTACAGCGTCTTCAGATAGGCGACGATCGCCTTGCGCTTGGCATCGTCCTTCACGCCGCCAAAGCCCATGATCGTGCCGGGCACGACCTTGCGGGGATCCTTGAGATAGGTGTCGAGCGTCGCGTCGTCCCAGGTCAGGCCCGATTCCTTCATCGCCGGGCTGAACTTGAAGCCCGGCACTTCGGCCGCCTTGGTGCCGTAGATGCCGGCGAGGCTGGGGCCGATGCCGTTGTCGCCCGGCTTCACGGAGTGGCACACGGTGCACTGGGTGAAGGCCTGCGGCGGCGTGGCGGCAGCAGCGGCCGGAGCAGCGGCGGCGGCAGGCGCGGCGGACTTGCTGGCGCTGGGCGTGGGAGTGGGAGTGGCACTGGCCGTCTCGCTCGGCGTGGCGGAGGGGGTCTCCGTCGCCGCATCGCTGGGCGTCGCGCTGTCGGTCGGCAGTGCCGCAGCCGTATCGGTGGCTTCGGGCGTGGCGACAGCGGCATCGTCGCCGGCGTTGTCAGACCCGCCGCCGCATGCGGCGAGGGCAAAAGCAAGAGTGAGCGGGAGAAGAGCGCGGCAGTCCAGTTTCATAGGGCCTCCGTAGAATCAGCGCCGCCTCCTATCGCCGCTTGCGCCGCTTAGGAAGCATTTGTGGCGTTGGCGCCGCAGGATGCAGGCAATTGCGGCATTCATGCAGCTGTTGCTTTCCTATGCAACAAACGCCGCCTATCGCCGCCTGCTTATGTCTGCCGCGCGCGCCCCTTCTCTCTGGCGCGGCGAATTCGCCGCCACCCTGCGCCTCGCGGGGCCGCTGGCGGCTGCCAATCTGCTGCAGATGCTGACCTATGCGGTGGACGTCATTTTCATCGCCCGCCTGGGGGAGGACGAGCTGGCCGCCTCCGCCCTCGCCGTGGCGATTTTCGGCCTGCTCAACTGGACCCTCACCGGCCTTACCGGCGCGGTCTCCGCCGTGGCCGCGGCCGAGCTGGGCGCACGCGCGCCCGCACTGCGGCCGGTGCGCCGATCGGTGCGGATGGCGCTGTGGCTCACGGTGGTGAGCAGTGCCCTGGCCATGGTGCTCTGCGCGCTTTCGGAAAGCTTCATGCTGGCGACCGGGCAAGTGCCGCGCATCGCCGCGCTGGCCGGCCTTTATATGGACCTGCTGCTGTGGGCGATGATCCCGAGCGTGGCGGCGGGCGTGCTGCGCAGCTTCGTATCCACCCTCGGCCGGCCGCTGCTCGCCACGCTGATCACCGCCGGGGGGATCGGGGTGAACGCGCTGGGCAATTACGCCTTCGTCTTCGGCAATCTGGGCGCGCCGGCGCTGGGGCTGCAGGGCGCGGCCATCGCCACCATCATCACCGCGCTCGTCACCTTCGCGGCCTATGTCGTGGCGATCCGGCTCGATCCGCTGCTCCATCGCTATCACATCTTCGGCTACTTCTGGCGGCCCGACTGGCCCCGCTTCATGGAACTGGCGCGCATCGGCCTGCCGATCGCGCTGACCGTGATGGCCGAGGCAGGCATCTTCGGCACTGCCGCCTTCCTGATGGGCCGCATCGGCGCGGTGGAGCTGGCCGCGCATACCGTGGCGCTGCAGATCGCCTCGCTCGCCTTCCAGGTGCCCTTCGGCGTCAGCCAGGCCGCGACGATCCGGGTGGGCTATTTTCATGGCGCCCGCGATCCGGCCGGCGTCGCCCGCGCGGGTTGGGCAGCGGTCACGCTGGGCACGGGGTTCATGGTGTTCACCGCCCTGCTGATGCTGCTGGCCCCCGATCTGCTGCTGGCGATCTATATCGACCCCGAGGATGCGGCGAACGCCGCGCTGGCGGCCCTTGCCATCCGCTATCTGATGGTCGCTTCCGCCTTCCAGCTATTCGACGGGGTGCAGGTGGTGGCCGCGGGCGCGCTCCGCGGCCTCAAGGACACGCGCATCCCCATGTGGATCGCGGTGTTCTCCTACTGGGTGCCAGGCTTCGGCCTGGCCGTGTGGCTGGGCCTCTATTCCCCGCTGGAGGGCGTGGGCGTATGGCTCGGCCTCGCCGCCGGGCTGGTGTTCGCGGCCGCCCTGCTGCTGCTGCGGTGGCACTGGCGCGAAAGGCTCGGACTGCTGCCGCAAGCAAGGACCGCGGACGAAAAATAGTGCCGGCCAGGTGTTGACGGCCCGGCGGTGCCCAACCATATCCGCGCCGCTGGCACTCTCTGTGTGGGAGTGCCAACAGGGACAAACACTCATTTGGAAGAGGTCATACACATGGCATTCCGTCCGTTGCACGACCGCGTTCTGGTCCGTCGTATCGAGGCCGAGGAAAAGACGGCCGGCGGCATCATCATCCCCGACAGCGCGAAAGAAAAGCCCAGCGAGGGCGAGATCATCGCCGTCGGCACTGGCTCCAAGGCCGAAGACGGCACCGTCACTCCGCTGGACGTCAAGGCCGGCGACCGCGTGCTGTTCGGCAAGTGGTCCGGCACCGAAGTGAAGATCGACGGGGAAGACCTGCTGATCATGAAGGAAAGCGACATCATGGGTGTGATCGCCTGACGCGATCCCCGCCGCTTCCCTTTTTCAACCCCAACCAGATTCCAGGAGAAACGAAATGGCTGCCAAGGACGTGAAATTTTCGCGCGACGCGCGCGAACGCATCCTCAAGGGCGTCGATACGCTTGCCAATGCGGTGAAGGTCACGCTCGGCCCCAAGGGCCGCAACGTGGTGATCGACAAGAGCTTCGGCGCTCCCCGCATCACTAAGGACGGCGTCACCGTCGCCAAGGAAATCGAACTGAAGGACAAGTTCGAGAACATGGGCGCGCAGATGCTGCGCGAAGTGGCCTCCAAGGCCAATGACGCTGCGGGTGACGGCACCACCACCGCCACCGTGCTGGCGCAGGCCATCGTGCGCGAAGGCATGAAGTCGGTTGCCGCCGGCATGAACCCGATGGACCTGAAGCGCGGCATCGACCTTGCCGTCACCAAGGTGATCGAGAACCTCAAGTCCCGTTCCAAGGATGTTTCCGGCTCTTCCGAGATCGCCCAGGTCGGCGTGATCTCCGCCAATGGCGACCGTGAAGTGGGCGAGAAGATCGCCGAAGCCATGGACAAGGTCGGCAAGGAAGGCGTGATCACCGTCGAAGAGGCGAAGGGTCTCGAATTCGAGCTCGACGTCGTCGAGGGCATGCAGTTCGACCGCGGCTATCTCAGCCCCTATTTCGTGACCAATCCGGAGAAGATGACCGTCGAGCTCGACGATCCCTACATCCTGATCCACGAGAAGAAGCTCTCCAACCTGCAGTCCATGCTGCCGATCCTCGAAGCCGTGGTGCAGAGCGGCCGTCCGCTGCTGATCATCGCCGAGGATATCGAAGGTGAGGCGCTGGCCACGCTGGTGGTCAACAAGCTGCGCGGCGGCCTGAAGATCGCTGCCGTGAAGGCTCCGGGCTTCGGCGATCGCCGCAAGGCCATGCTGCAGGACATCTCGATCCTGACCAATGGCGAGATGATCAGCGAAGATCTGGGCATCAAGCTCGAGAACGTGTCGCTGAACATGCTGGGCCAGGCCAAGCGCGTCACCATCGACAAGGACAACACCACGATCGTGGATGGTGCCGGCAATGCCGACGACATCAAGGCCCGGGTCGAGCAGATCCGCGCCCAGATCGAAACCACGACCAGCGACTATGACCGCGAGAAGCTGCAGGAACGCCTGGCCAAGCTGGCTGGCGGCGTGGCGGTGATCAAGGTGGGCGGTGCGTCCGAAGTCGAGGTGAAGGAGCGCAAGGACCGCGTGGACGATGCGCTGCACGCAACCCGCGCTGCTGTGGAAGAAGGCATCGTTCCGGGCGGCGGTACGGCGCTGCTCTACGCCACCAAGGCTCTCGAAGGCCTCAAGGGCGAGAACGACGACCAGACCCGCGGCGTGGACATCGTGCGCCAGGCCATCATGGCTCCGGTCCGCCAGATCGCGGAAAACGCCGGCCATGACGGTGCCGTGGTTTCGGGCAACCTCCTGCGCGAGGGTGACGAGACCCAGGGCTTCAACGCCGCGACCGACACCTATGAGAACCTGACCGCCGCCGGCGTGATCGACCCGACCAAGGTCGTGCGCACCGCGCTGCAGGATGCGGCTTCGGTCGCCGGCCTGCTGATCACCACCGAAGCGGCGATCAGCGACGTGCCGGAAGACAAGGCTGCTCCCGCGATGCCCGACATGGGCGGCATGGGCGGCATGGGCGGTTTCTAAACCGACCAAGTCCGTTTCGGACCCGAAAGGGCCGGGGGAGCGATCCCCCGGCCCTTTTTCATGCGATTTGGAAGCTGCGGCGCGCTGCGCTATTCTCCCGCCAATAAAAACAGGGAGAGAGTTGATGCGCGCATATCTTTGGGCGGCGCTTGCCGCCACATCCCTCGCCGGCTGCGGCACTTCCGATACGACGGAGAAAGAGGCGCCGCCGACATATTCGGCGGCCAATTACCGTGTGGCGGTAAACGACATCGCCCGCCCCCAGGCCGATCGCGATGCCGATGCGGCCCGCAAGCCGAGCGAACTGCTGGCCTTCGCGCAGATCGACAAGGGCGAGAAGGTGGGCGACTACATCATGGGCGGCGGCTACGTCACGCGCCTGCTGGCCATGGCCGTAGGGCAGAACGGCAAGGTCTATGCCTTCCAGCCGAAGGAATTCATCGCCTTCCGCCCGGAATATGCGACCGAGCAGGATGATGCCGTGGCCCCTTATCCCGAGCGGGTGGTGCCGCTGCGCGGGCCGATTACCGCGCCGGGCTTCCCCGAGCCGCTGGACACGATCATCACCGTGCAGAACCTCCACGACCTCTACACCGCCAACAATCCGGCTGGGACGGCCGACAAGGCGATCAAGGCGCTGTACGATGCGCTGAAGCCTGGCGGCACGCTGGTGGTGGTGGATCACAGCGCGAAAGACGGCAGCGGCACGGCCGACACCGACAAGCTTCACCGCATCGACAAAAAGGCGGCAGTGGATGCGCTGACCGCGGCGGGCTTCGTGCTGGAAGAGGAGAGTGATCTCTACTCCCGCCCGACCGATCCGCGCGATGCAAATGTGTTCGATCCGACAATACGCGGAAAGACTGATCAATTCGCCCTGCGCCTGCGCAAGCCGGCGTAATACACCCGTCACGGCAATTTCAGGGGTTTGTTCCCGGCTTGACCCCGGCCGGTCGCCTGTGGATAACGCTTCATCGCGCCTGCAATTGCCGTGGAGGCTCAGTTGGTTAATCATTTAACAATGAGGACGGGCAATACTCGCAGAGCTATGGGATTCGGAAATTTCACTCGGATGGCGGCCATCTTTGGCCTCGCCCTCGCCAGCGTGGCGCCTGCGCGCGCCGGAAATGACACGATCGAAGCGGCGTTTGACGGCGCATTCGGCACGGATCTGCGCCAGCCGCGCGATTTCGCGCCGGCGTTCGACAGCGCGCTGGAGCGGCAGATCGCCAGCCTTGCTGACGGATCGCGCGGCCGCATCGGCGTGGCCGCCATCGATCTTGCCACCGGCCAGCAGGTCGGCGTGCTCGGCGATCAGCGTTTCCCGATGGCCAGCACCAGCAAGATCGCGATCGCCGCGACCTTCCTGGAAGGTGTGGATCAGGGCCGGCTGAGCCTGACGAGCGAATATCCGCTGCTGCTGCCGTTGAGCTCCAAGCCCTTTTCCAGTGCGATCGCGCCGGTGCGCAAGGGCCAGTATCTGCAGGCGCGCGAACTGATTCAGCTGATGCTGACGCGCAGCTCCAATTCTGCCACCGATGCGCTGCTGGCAGCGGTGGGCGGCCCGTCCGCAGTCAATGACTGGGCCCGGCGGGCCGGCGTGAAGGAATATAACCTCACCCGCGATATCGCCACGCTGGTGCGCGACGACGGGGAAATCGACCCCGCCGTGCAGATCGACATTCGGGACAGTGCGACGCCCCGCGCCATGGTTCAGCTGCTGACCGGCCTGTATCAGGGCCGCTGGCTGCGCCCTGAAAGCCGCGATTTCCTGATCGGCACGATGGAGCAGTGCCGCACGGGTACCCGTCGCATTCCGGCCCAGATGCCGGGGGACGTCACCGTCGCGCACAAGACGGGTTCGCTGAACAACACCTCCAGCGACATCGGCATTCTGACCGCGCCGGATGGTCGCTCCATCGCCGTGGCGATCTATGTGACCGGCCAGGGCTCGCGCCTGAACCGCGAGGCGAAGATCGCGGAAATCGCCCGCGCGCTCTATGATGGCTACACCGCGCCGACCAACACCAGCCGTCAGTGGGTGAAGGCCGAATACGGTTCCACCAAGCAATAGCGGCCGCTTTCGCTCTTTGGTGAGCGAACTGCGGACGGCACAAAGAAAAAGGGCGCGGCCTTGCGGCCACGCCCTTTCCTTTATCCGGTAAGACCAGGCTTATTCAGCAGCCGGGGTCTCGGTCGCAGCGTCGGTCGCGGCATCGGCAGCGGCGTCAGCAGCGTCAGTTGCGGCATCGGCGGCGTCGGAAGCAGCGTCAGCAGCTTCGGTGGCAGCGTCGCTCGCCGTGTCGGCAGCGGCTTCCATGTTCGCCTGGCTGTCAGCCATCGCCGAATCGGCGGTGTCGCCAGCAGCGTCCGTGGTCTCGTTCGAGCAGGCGGCCAGCGAGAGAGCAGCGCCGGCAACGGCAGCGGCGAGAACGATCTTGCGCATGTTTGTCTATCCTTAAACAGCGATAACATTACGCGGCCCTTGGGGCTCGCGTGAAATCCGCCGAAAGGGCCAATTTCGCGGCCGGCAATAGTGGCAACTTTAAGGCAGCGCAAGCACAATTGTGGCGAGATCAGGGCAGCGACGCCGCGACCATCCGCCCTGCCGGCGCGCGGAAAGCGGCTGACCTGACGGCGCCGCGCTGCTAGCAGCTTGCGAATGGCGGACAAGCAGCATCTCTATCTCGTCGACGGTTCGTCGTACATTTTCCGGGCCTATCACCGGCTTCCCCCCCTCACCAATCCGCAGGGGACGCCCGTAGGCGCGGTCTATGGCTACACCACGATGCTGTGGAAGCTGGCGGAGGATCTGCACAAGGCCGATGGCCCCACCCATCTGGCGGTGATCCTCGACGCCTCCGGCGTGTCCTTCCGCAATGAGATCTACGATCAGTACAAGGCGAACCGGCCGGAGCCGCCGGAGGATTTGAAACCCCAGTTCCCGCTGATCCGCGACGCGACCCGCGCCTTCAGCCTCCCCTGCATCGAGGAAGAAGGCCTTGAGGCGGACGATCTGATCGCCTCCTACGCGCGCGCCGCCGCCCGGCGCGGCTGGGATGTGACGATTGTGTCCAGCGACAAGGATCTGATGCAGCTGGTGGGCGAAGAGGTGGAGCCCGACGACGGCATACCGCCCGGCCAGGTGGACATGCTGGATACGATGAAGAACCAGCGCATCGGCATTCCCGAAGTGATCGAGAAATTCGGTGTTCCCCCCGCGCTGGTGGGCGATGTGCTGGCCCTGATGGGGGATTCGGTGGACAACGTCCCTGGCATCTTCGGCATCGGCCCGAAGACGGCGAGCAAGCTGATCCAGGAGCATGGCAGCCTGCAGGCCGCGCTGGATGCGGCACCGGGGATGAAGAAGTCCAAGCTGCAGGAACGGCTGGTCGAAGGTCGCGAAATGGCGGAACTCAGCCGCGTGCTGGTGCAGCTGCGCGACGATTGCCCGCTGCCCATGCCGCTGGACGATTTCCGCCTCGATGCGGTGCCGCGCGAGCCGCTCGCCGCCTTCCTCTCCCAGCATGGCTTCACCAGCCTGCTCAAGCGGCTGGACGGCGGCAACGGGTCGCCCGCGCGCGCCACCGATCTCAACCCGCCCCGGCCGCCACAGGCCGGCGCGCCGGCCACGCCGGCGGGCAACCGGCAGGATCTGCCGGACATGCCGGCGGTCGACCGCGCCTCCTACGAATGTGTCCAGACGATGGAGCGGCTCCTCCATTGGATTGACCGCGCCTTCACGGCGCACCGCGTGGCGGTGGACACCGAGACCAATTCGCTCGATGCGGTCGCTGCCAGCCTCACCGGGATCAGCCTGGCGCTGGGGCCGAATGACGCGTGCTACATCCCGCTGGGCCATGGCGGCAGCGATATGTTTGCCGAAAAGCCGGAGCAGATCGGCCGCGACGAAGCGCTCGCCGCGCTGAAGCCGCTTCTGGAAAGCGATGCGGTGCTGAAGATCGGGCACAATGTGAAGTTCGATCTCAATGTGCTTGCGCGCCACGGCATCCAACTGGCGCCGGTGGACGATACGATGATCGTCAGCTTCGCGCTGGACGCGGGGCGCCTGCTCGAAGGCATCGGCGGCGGCCATGGCATGGATGAGCTGTGCCAGCGCCACCTCGCCCACACCCCCATCCCGTTCAAGGACGTGTGCGGCACCGGCAAGAAGGCCATCGCCTTCGGCGAAGTGCCGCTCGACCGCGCGACTGAATATGCAGGCGAGGATGCCGACATCACCTGGCGGCTGCACAAGGTGCTGCACCCGCGGCTGGCGCTGGAGGCCGGGACGCGGATCTATGAACGGGTCGACCGTCCGCTGATCCCCGTGGTCGCCCGGATGGAGCGCGAAGGCATCAAGGTGGACCGCGCCGCACTTGCCCGCCTTTCAGAAGAGTTCGCGCGCGAGATCGGCCGGATCGAAGGGGAAACCCACGCGCTGGCGGGCGAGAGCTTCACCATCGGCAGCCCCAAGCAGCTGGGCGACATCCTGTTCGACAAGATGGGCCTCAGAGGGGGGCGCAAGGGCAAGAGCGGCCAGTATTCGACCGACCAGGCAGTGCTGGAACGGCTCGCGGCGGAGGGCGCGCCGATTGCGCAGAAGGTGCTGGAATGGCGCCAGCTGGCCAAGCTGAAGAGCACCTACACCGATGCGCTGCAAACTGCGATTAATCCCGCCACCGGCCGCGTCCATACCTGCTACAGCCTGGTTGGCGCGCAGACCGGCCGCCTTTCTTCTACCGACCCCAATCTGCAGAACATCCCCATCCGCACCGCCATCGGCCGCCGCATCCGCGAAGCCTTCGTGCCGGAGGAAGGCAATGTACTGCTGGCCGCCGACTATTCGCAGATCGAGCTGCGGCTGGCCGCGCATATGGCCGATGTTCCGCCGCTGAAGGAGGCTTTCGCCCAAGGCGAGGACATCCACTCCCGCACGGCGGAGGAACTGTTCGGCCAGGTGGATCGCGACACCCGCGCGCGGGCCAAGACGATCAATTTCGCCATTCTCTACGGCATCAGCCGCTGGGGGCTCGCCACGCGCCTCGGCACCAGTCCGGACGAGGCGCAGGCGATGATCGACCGCTATTTCGAGCGCTTCCCCGGCATTCAGCGCTATATCGTCGCGACGCTGGAGAGCGTGCGCGAGCGGGGCTATTCACAGACCCTGTTCGGCCGCAAGACGTGGTTCCCGCGCATCGATTCGCGCAATCAGGCAGAGCGGCAGGGAAGCGAACGCGCCGCCATCAATGCCCCGATCCAGGGCACCAGCGCCGACATCATCAAGCGCGCCATGGTGCGCATGCTGCCGGCCCTCGAAGCCGCCGGCCTGCCGCAGGTGCGCATGCTGCTGCAGGTGCATGACGAGCTGGTTTTCGAACTGCCCGAACAGCAGGTGGAGGCCGCTTCCGCAGTGATCCGCCGCGTGATGGGTGAAGCCGCCCTGCCCGCAGTCACGCTGGATGTGCCGCTGGCGGTGGAAATCGGCTTCGGAACGAGCTGGGATGCTGCCCATTAGAAGGGTGGATCAAGCAACACAGGTTAACCCATGCCCGATTTCTTGACCGGCCTTCGCGCCGATATGCCCTTCTGGGTCTGGAACTCCGGCCTCGCTATCGCCGCCGCCATCCTCGGCATCCTTGCTGGCCTGCTCGCCCACCGCATCTTCTACGGCATCCTCCTGCGCTTCGCGAAGGCGAGCGACAGCCATGCGGACAATGTGGTCGTGCGCCAGCTCGCCCGGCCGATGCGCTGGGCGCTGATTGCGCTCGGGCTCGTGCTCGCAGGTCGCGTGGCGCCGGTGCTGACCAGCGTATGGGAGCAGGTGGCCGGATTCGTCCTGCCGGCATTGATCGGCTGGATTGCGCTCGCCATCATGCGCGCCTTCGTCCACGCCGCCGAGCTGCGCAACGACATCACCACGGCAGACAATCTGCAGGCGCGCCGCCGCCGCACACGCCTCGCCATCTTCTCGCGCATCGGCACGTTCATCATCATCTTCGTGACCGTGGGCATGATGCTGTTTTCGATCCCCGGCGTCCGCAACGTCGGGGTGACGCTGATGGCATCGGCGGGCCTCGCCGGCCTGGCAGTGGGCGCCGCCGCCCAGCCCGCGCTCAAATCGCTGATCGGCGGCCTGCAGATGGCGTTGACCGAGCCGATCCGGATCGACGACGTAGTGATCGTGGATGGCGAGTGGGGACGGATCGAGGATATTCGCACCACCTATGTGGTGGTGAAGATCTGGGACGAGCGGCGGCTGGTGGTGCCGATGAGCAAGTTCATCGACGAGACCTTCCAGAACTGGACGCGCAGCGAATCCCAGCTGCTCGGCACGGTGTTCCTCTATCTCGACCCCGCGACGGAGATCGCGCCGATCCGCGCGGAATACGAGCGGCTGATCCACTCGGCCGATCTGTGGGATGGGCGTGCGCAAGGGGTGCAGGTCACGGACACGAAGGCAGATACCATGGAGGTGCGCCTGCTGATGAGCGCGCGGGATGCCGGGCAGGCCTTCGACCTGCGCTGCTACGTGCGCGAACAGATGATGGACTGGCTGCGCCGCGAAATGCCGGAGGCCATCGCCCGGCGTCGGATCGAACCGACGGGTTCGCTGATGATAGAGCGCAGCGAGAAGGCGGTGCCCCTGCCGAAGCCGGACGCGACCTCGAACGATTAGCAACAGTTCGGCGGAGCGGCCCGGCCGAAGCCCGGCCGCCCGTGATCAGGTGGCGTCCGGCGCGTGCTTCTGCTCGCGCGTGGATTCCAGCATGCCTTCGTGGATGAAGCCGATCGGGCGGACTTCCATGGCGCGCCGCTTCAGCTCGCCCTTCATCTTGCCGTATTCCTCTTCCATCTGCTCCGTCACCGTCGGTCGGCTGTCTTCCAGCGCCTCGGCGAAATCCGCCGCGGTTACCTCGTTCGCATTCATGCCGTCGCGCCGGATCGCGACCAGGCCGGCGCGGCGGACCACGTCTTCCAGATCGGCGCCGGTGTAGCGCGGCGTCTTGCGGGCGAGGGCGGCAAGATCGACGTCCTTGGCCAGCGGCATGTTGCGGGTGTGGATCTTGAGGATCAACTCGCGCCCCGCTTCGTTCGGCGGGCCGACATAGACCAGCTCGTCAAACCGGCCCGGCCGCAGCAGCGCCGGATCGACCAGCGTCGGCCGGTTGGTCGCCCCGATCACCACGATCGAGTTCAGCTCCTCCATCCCGTCCATCTCGGCCAGAATCGTGTTGACCACGCGCGCCGTCACCTGCGGTTCCGTGCCGCCGCCCGAGCCCCGGGCGGGCACGAGGCTGTCGATCTCGTCGATGAAGACGACGCAGGGCGCGACCTGCCGCGCGCGGGCGAACATGCGGCTGATCTGCTGCTCGCTCTCGCCATACCACTTGGACAGCAGGTCGGAGCTCTTCATCGAGATGAAGTTCGCTTCGGCCTCCTTGGCCACGGCCTTTGCCAGCAGCGTCTTGCCCGTGCCGGGTGGGCCGTAGAGCAGGAAGCCCTTGGCCGGGCGGATGCCCAGCCTGTCGAAAGCCTGCGGGTTTTTCAGCGGCAGTTCCACGCCTTCGCGCAGCTTCTCTTCCGCCTCGTCCAGCCCGCCGATGTCGGCCCAGCCCACGGTCGGCGCCTGCACCATCACTTCGCGCATGGCGCTGGGCTGCACGCGCTTGAGCGCCTCGCGGAAGTCGTTCTTTTCGACCTGCAGTTCCTCCAGGACCTGCGGAGGAATCTCGCGGGCATCGAGATCGAGCCGCGGCATGATCCGCCGGACTGCCTCGATCGCCGCTTCGCGTGCCAGGGCCGCAAGGTCCGCCCCCACGAAGCCATGCGTACTCCGGGCGAGTTCGGTCAGGTCCACCCCTTCGCCCAGCGGCATGCCGCGCGTGTGGATGGCAAGGATCTCGCGCCGGCCGTTCTCGTCCGGCACGCCGATGATGATCTCGCGATCGAAGCGGCCGGGGCGACGCAGCGCCTCATCGATGGCATCAGGCCGGTTCGTGGCGGCGATCACCACCAGATTGGTGCGCGACTGCAACCCGTCCATCAGCGTGAGCAACTGCGCCACGAGCCGCTTTTCAGCCTCGCCCGTCACATTCTGGCGCTTGGGCGCGATCGAATCGATCTCGTCGATGAAGACGATGGCCGGTTGCGCGCGCTCCGCTTCTTCGAACACTTCGCGCAGCCGCTTCTCGCTCTCGCCATAGGCAGAGCCCATGATCTCCGGCCCGTTGATGGTGAAGAATTCCGCGTCGCTTTCATTGGCCACTGCCTGTGCCAGGCGCGTCTTCCCGGTCCCGGGCGGGCCGTGCAGCAACACGCCCTTGGGCGGATCGACACCCAGGCGAGTGAACAACTCGGGATAGCGCAGGGGCAGCTCCACCATCTCGCGCAATTGCTTGATGGTGTCTTCCATCCCGCCCACGTCGTCGTAATTGATCACGCCGCGGCCGTCGCGCGGCTCTTCAAACTCCGCGCGCAGCTCCACCTCGGTGTTCTCGTCGATATGGACGATGCCCTTGGGCTGGGTGGAGATCACCTGCAGGCGGATCTGCGTGAGCGCATAGGCCGGTGCGTTGAACATGCGGCGCACCTCGGGCGGCACGTTCTGCACCGGCTGCTGGCCGTGCGTGGCCACCAGATCGCCGGCGACGATCGGCCGCTGGAAGAACACCCGCTTCAGGGCCTCGGTCGGCCCCTGCAGCCGCATTTCGCGCTGCGCAGGGGCGAACACCACCCGCGTGGCAGGGCGCGATTCGGCGCGGCGGATGGTCACATGCTCACCGCTGGAGGTGCCGGCATTGGCGCGCTGCAGACCATCGAGGCGAATGACCGAAAGGGCATCATCTTCGCTGGCGGCGAGCAGCGCCACAGCGGCCGTGGCACGCTTGCCCTCGATCTCCACCATGTCGCCTTCGGTGATTCCCAGCGTCTGGAAGGCGGAGCGCGGCATGCGCGCAACGCCGCGGCCGCTTTCCTCCTGCCGTGCAGCTGCCACCTGGAGGCGAATGGTGCCTTCTTCCACTTCAGCGGTATCGGCATCGGCCATCGGCTCTGTCACTCCCTTCGCGATTTGTCGGCATCAGCTAGGATCGCCTCCGCCCGATTGCAAACCGGCTAGGCCAAGGAATGTGCCGGAATGATGCCGGGCGAACGCGCACAAGCGACCCGCAGCGCCGGCAAGAAAAAAGCCCGACCGTTGCCGGCCGGGCCTGAAAGTTTTGGGAGAGGATGCCTGAAAGGCCTGTCCCGTATCCGCCAGACTCTCCCTCTTCGCAAGTGCGAAAAGCGCAAGGCGCGATGCAAAAACTGCAACTAATAGATAAACATCTGTTTTGAGTACATTTATAATAGGTCTCGGCGGTTTGCTCCAACGGACATATTGCGATGCAACGTTTTGGTGCGGCGCAGCACTGCGCTGCATCTCCCCTCAGAGGTGACAGATGCAGCGCCATTGCCTATTGCGCTGCGGCACGCTGCCACCACGGAGCCTATCGGATGCAGAAAATCTTCCCCGATGCCGCCGCCGCGCTCGACGGCCTGTTGCATGACGGCATGCTGATCGCTGCTGGCGGCTTCGGCCTTTGCGGCATTCCCGAACGGCTGCTCGGCGCAATCCAGGCCAGCGGCGTGGGCAATCTTACCTTCGCCAGCAACAATGCGGGCATCGACAATGAAGGTATCGGCAAGCTGCTGCGCACCAAGCAGGTGAAGAAGATGATCTCCTCCTATGTCGGGGAGAACAAGGAGTTCGAGCGCCAGTTTCTGTCCGGCGAACTCGAAGTGGAATTCTGCCCGCAGGGCACGCTGGCAGAACGCATGCGCGCAGGTGGCGCCGGCATCCCGGGCTTCTACACCAAGACCGGCGTCGGCACGCAGGTGGCCGAAGGCAAGGAAGTGAAGGTCTTCGACGGGGAGGAATATATCCTCGAACGCGGCATCTTCGCTGATCTCGCCATCGTGAAGGCGTGGAAGGCCGACGAGACCGGCAATCTCGTGTTCCGCAAAACGGCGCGCAACTTCAACCTGCCCGCCGCGACCTGCGGTAAGGTGTGCGTGGTCGAGGTGGAGGAAATTGTGCCGACCGGCAGCCTCAATCCCGACTGCATCCATCTTCCCGGCGTGTATGTGCAGCGGATGGTCGTGGGCGCGCCCTACGACAAGAAGATCGAATTCGTGACCACGCGCGAACGCGCCGCCGCCTGATGCGGGGCTCTTTCGCCTGCCTTGCAGTGCTGGCGCTGGCCGGATGCGCGGCACCTTCCGGCGTGGCGTCAGCGCCCGCGGCTATCGCGGTTTCGGAGCCGGACGGAGCCCGCCCGGCGCCCGATTCCATGCGCTGGCTATTCGGCTCGGGCGAAGCCGCTGCCGCCTCCATTCAAAGCTGGCGTTCCCTGGCGGATTTCGTCGTTGCCCGCGCCGCCGCTGCGCCGGAACGTTCGGTGCCGATGGGCCTGCCCGAGGCGACCGGCGGCATCGCCGACACCTCCTGCATGGCAGCCGATGGCAGCACCAAGCCCTATGCTGCCGTGTTCGATGTGGACGAGACGGTGCTGCTCAATCTCGGCTACGAATATTGGCAGGCCGCCACCGGCGAGCCATGGAATGCCGAGGCCTGGGCCGAGTGGGAGCGGGACGGCGCAATGCACACAGCCCCCGTTCCCGGCGCAGTAACTGGCCTCCGCCGTCTGAGAGAAGCCGGCGTGACCGTGGTGTTCAATACTAATCGCGAAACCGCCAATGCCGCCGGTACGATCGACGCGCTCACCGCAAGCGGTCTGGGCGATGCCGTCCATGGCGAGACGCTGTTCCTCAAGGGGGACGACGCCATGGGCTCCGCCAAGGACGGCCGGCGGGCGACAATCGCCGCGAAATATTGCGTGCTCGCGCTGGGGGGCGACAATCTGGGCGACTTCGCCGACGTCCTCAATGATCGCGGCCGCACGGTGCGCGAACGGCGCGATCTCGCCGCACGCGGCACCCTCGCTGCGCTGTGGGGCAACGGCTGGTTCGTCCTTCCCAATCCCGTTTACGGCGCCTCCATCCGGGGCAGCGTCGATGAAGTCTTTCCGCCCGACGCGCGCTGGGTGCCGGGCAGGTCCAATCCGACAGAAGGCGAGTGAGCATGAACGACACGGCAACCCGACATGGCTGGACCCGCGACGAGATGGCCGCCCGCGCAGCGCAGGAGTTGGAGGACGGTTTCTACGTGAACCTGGGCATCGGTATCCCGACGCTGGTAGCCAACCACATCCCCGAAGGGATGGAGGTCACCTTGCAGAGCGAGAATGGCATGCTCGGGATCGGCCCTTTCCCCTATCCGGACGAGGTGGATGCTGATCTGATCAATGCCGGCAAGCAGACGATCAGCGAGCTGCCCCAGTCGGCATATTTCGACAGCGCCACCAGCTTCGGCATGATCCGCGGGGGCCATATCGACCTGACCGTCCTGGGCGCGATGGAGGTGTCCGAAGGCGGCGACATCGCCAACTGGATGATCCCCGGCAAGATGGTGAAAGGCATGGGCGGGGCCATGGATCTTGTCGCCGGGGTGAAGAAGATCATCGTCGTGATGGAGCATGTCTCCAAGACGGGCGAGCCGAAATTCATCCCGCAATGCACCCTGCCGCTGACGGGCCAGAACGTGGTGGATATGATCATCACCGATTTGGCCGTGTTCAAACGTCCCGATCACGCCAGCCCTTTCCGGCTCGTCGAACTGGCACCTGACGTGAGCGCGGAAGAGGTGGCGCAGAAGACCACGGCGAGCTACGTCTCCTGACGATGAGCCCCGATCAGGGGGCCGGGAGAGGTAGTTTGGGGGAAAGCGGCACACGCCGGGATGCGCCATGGCTGGCGCTGATCTTGCTAATGGCGATCAGCACGGTCGGCTTTGTCGATCGCATCGTGCTCAACGTGCTGGCCGTGCCGATCCAGCAGGAATTCGGGCTGAGCGATACGCAGGTGGGATTGCTCACCGGCCTCGCCTTCGCCGTGCTCAACGTCGGCCTCGGCATTTTCGTCGCGCGGCTGGCGGAGCGCAAACGCCGCCTCTCGCTGATCGCGCTTGGCACGCTGCTGTGGTCGATCGCCACGGCGCTGTGCGGCATGGTGGGCAATTGGGTCCACCTCCTGTTCGCCCGTATCGGCGTGGGCGTGGGCGAAGCGGTCGGGCTGCCCGCGACGCAGTCGGTCGTCTCTGATTATTTCCCTCCCGAACGCCGGGCAACGGCCATGTCCGTGCTCATGCTGGCGGCCCCGGTAGGCGCGCTGATCGGCGCGGCCGGGGGTGCGTGGGTGGGCCAGACCTACGGCTGGCGCACCGCGTTCTATGTTGCCGCGGCCCCGGGCTTCATCCTCGCCATCCTGGCCTATTTGCTGATCGCGGAGCCGCCGCGCGGCCGCCATGATCCGGGCGCCGGGGATGACGTGCCCAGCATGGGCGCGGTGCTCGCACGCATCTTCCGCCTGCGCAGCGCGCGCCAACTGCTGGCGGGATCGACCCTCGCCGCAATGGTGGGCTTCGCGCTGAACAGCTTCGTCGCGCTGCTGCTGGTGCGCAAATTCGGCTTCACGCTGGTGCAGGCGGGCCTCGTGTCCGGCCTGCTGGCGAGCTTTCCCAGCGCAATCTCCGTGCTTGCTGGCGGGCGGCTGGCCGACTGGCTCGGACGCAGCCGCCCAGCGGCCTATGCGCTGGTACCCGGCATATGCCTGCTGGTCGCAGCGCCGCTCTACATCTTCGCCATCACGCGTGAAAACATTGCCCTGCTGCTGCCTGCGATCACGCTGGCGGCCCTGTTCCAATATACCTATCTCGGCGTGACCTACGGCACGTTCCAGAACCTGTTCCACCCACGCATGCGCGCCACCGGCGGCGCGGTGCTGGGCGCCATTTACGGGCTGATCGGCCAGGGGCTGGGGCCGCTGGCGCTGGGCATGCTGAGCGACGGACTGATGCGTGCGGGGGGTTATGACGGCGGGCAGGCGCTGGCTGTCGCCATGGCGCTCTCGGCCCTGCTCTATCTTTGGGCGGGTGCTCACTACCTCCTCGCGGCACGGCACCTCGGGGCCGATCTCGCAACCACGCGCGCGGCGCCGCTCAGCGCCTGAAGGGCAGGAAGCGCGCCTGTGCAAGGCCGCGCCAGAGCCATTCGGCAGGCCCCTGGCGGAAGTGGCGCAGCCATGCCGGCGACCACAGCAGCATCAGCACGGGCGGGATCAACGCGATGCCATAGGTGGCAAGCCGCGAAACCTCGCCGAAAAGGCCCAGGCCCCAGCTGGCGAACACTGCGCTGAGGATGACGCTGGTCAGCAGATAGTTCGTGAGCGCCATCCGCCCCACGGCCGCGAGCCGCGAGACCCACGCGGCTGCACCGGCGCGAACGAACAGCCCCATGGCCAGCGCCGCCCAGCCGATACCTAGTAAGAGGTCGAAGGGTGCGCTCCACACCAGCGCGCTGGTACCCACCACCGCCCCGTCAAAGCCCGACCAGAAGATCACGGTAATCAGCAGGCCAAGCGGCGGGATGGACACGACCGCCAGCTTGGCCGCGAGCCTGAAGGACCGGCCGGGGCTCCACTGCCCCGCCAGCAGGCCGTTGCGCCAGCAGGCCATGCCGGCCAGCATCCCTGCCAGGGTGGTCGGCAGCACCAGCGCCGCAGCGTAAAGCGCGGAGAGGGGTGCGGAGAGCCGCCGGGCGAGGTGTTCTTTCAAGGTCTCGCGTCCCAGCGCCAAACCCCGTTCGATGGCGGCGGGATCGGCCCCGAAGGCATATTCGGCGGGCGCCAAAGGCGAAGGGTCGGTGCCGGGCACCGTGGCCACGCGCCACCAATATTCCATCCACGGGCCGCCGATCCACGACCCGGCCGCCATGTAGAGCAACATCAGCGCGACGCAGGCGATCCACAGGCTGCGGGCGCGCCAGCGCGCGCACAACGGCAGCACCACGCCTGCCAGTGCATAAAGCCGCAGCACATCGCCGCTGAACAGCAGGAGCGCGTGCAGAAAGCCGATTGCGAACAGCACCGCCATGCGCCCGTAATGGGCTCTCAATCGGCTTGGGCCGGGCTTCTCCAGCAGGATGGCGACACCGGCGCCGAACATCATCGCGAACAGCGTGCGGAACTTGTCCTCGATCAGCAGATAGCTGGCCGCCCACAGCACCAGTTCCACGGGGCTTGCCCGGCCGCCGGGGTTGTACGCTGCGGGATTGTAATAGGCCGCGCCCGGCATGGCGAAGGCGAAGACATTCATCGCCACAATGCCCATCACCGCAAGGCCGCGCAAAGCGTCGAGCGGCACGATGCGCCCGGCGCCGGGCGCGCCGGTGAGAGGCACTTCGGCGGGGGAGCCGTTCATGCCGCCCCCCGATGCGGTCTCAGGCCAGCGCGGCCTTCAGATCGTCCACCAGATCCGTGCGCTCCCACGGGAAGAAGTCGCCATCCGCCTTGCGCCCGAAATGGCCGTAGGCCGCGGTGCGGCGATAGATCGGCTTGTTCAGGCCCAGATGCAGCCGGATGCCGCGCGGAGTGAGGCCGCGGAGCTTGCCGATCGAGCGGATCGCGTCTTCGATCCGGTCATCCGGCACGGTGCCCGTGCCATGGGTGTCGACATAGAGCGAAAGCGGCTCCGACACGCCGATCGCATAGGCCAGCTGGATTGTGCAGCGCGTGGCAAAACCCGCCGCAACGATGTTCTTGGCCAGATAGCGAGTGATGTAAGCTGCAGAGCGGTCCACCTTCGTGGGGTCCTTGCCGCTGAAAGCCCCGCCGCCATGCGGGGCGGCGCCGCCATAGGTATCGACGATGATCTTGCGCCCGGTAAGGCCAGCATCGCCATCAGGCCCACCGATCTCAAAGCTGCCGGTGGGATTGATGTGATAGACGGTGGCGTCGGAAAGCAGCTCGGCCGGAAGGAGCTCCGCCACCACGCGCTTTACATAGGCCTTGAGCTCGGCACCCTTGTCGCCCTGGTCGTAGCCCGGAGCGTGCTGGGTGGAGACCACGATCGCGGTGCAGGCAGCGGGCTTGCCATTCTCGAAGCGCAGCGTGACCTGGCTCTTTGCGTCGGGCTCGAGGAACGGCGCCGCGCCCGAATGCCGGTCGTCCGCCATACGCTGCAGGATCTTGTGGCTGTAATCGAGCGTCGCCGGCATCAGGTCCGGCGTTTCGTTGCAGGCGTAGCCGAACATGATGCCCTGGTCGCCAGCGCCCTCGTCCTTGTTGGATCCTGCCTCCCCGGCGTCCACGCCCTGCGCGATATGCGCCGACTGGCCGTGGAGGAAGTTCTCGAAGCTCAGGGTCTCCCAATGGAACCCTTCCTGCTCATAGCCGATATCGCGCACGGTTCCGCGCACAACCTGTTCGATCTCTTCCAGCGCACCCGGCGTCCATTCGCCGTTCTCGTACACGCCCTTGCAGCGGATTTCGCCGGCCAACACCACGCGCTGCGTCGTCGTCATCGTTTCGCAGGCGACGCGCGCTTCAGGATCCTTTGACAGGAAAAGATCCACAATCGCGTCGGAAATCTGGTCGGAAACCTTGTCGGGATGGCCTTCGGAAACACTTTCAGACGTGAACAGGTAGCTCTGGCGCATTCAAATCATCCCTCTCACCGCGACCATCCGCCCAAGGATCACGCCTCCTATACGCGCCGCCTGCGCAAGGCAACGCCGGCCAGGAGAACGAAAAACACTGCCCAGCACAGCGCGAGTATATTGCCCAGCCGGGCGAACAGAGTTGCCGGCGCGGCGGGGGGAACAAACCCGTCCATCCGGCCCGCGACATGGCTGGCGAGATGATCGCGCACCACGCCGCGCGCATCGATCACCGCGCTGATGCCGGTGGTCGTGGACCGCAGGATCGGCAGGCCTTCCTCGATCGCACGCATTCGCGCCTGGGCGAGATGCTGGGGCGGGCCGAAAGCGCCGAACCAGCCGTCGTTCGACGGGTTGAAGATATAATCGGGGCGATGATGCGGGTCGACAACCTGGCCGGAGAAGATGATCTCATAGCAGATCTGCAGCCCCGGGTGGCCATGCGCTGGCCCCAGATTGAAGCCTCGCGGCCCCGGCCCTGG
Organism: Altererythrobacter sp. B11; assembly: GCF_003569745.1. Lineage (NCBI taxonomy): Bacteria > Pseudomonadati > Pseudomonadota > Alphaproteobacteria > Sphingomonadales > Erythrobacteraceae > Altererythrobacter > Altererythrobacter sp. B11. The sequence continues at coordinate 916,227 of NZ_AP018498.1, read as the reverse complement.
AAGGAAGTCGATCGCACCCGGCACAAGGCGGCTGAGGCCGAGCGGCTCAAGCACCTCGCGGACCGGCAGATATTCGCCATAGGGGACCAGATGCGCCTTCGCGTAACTGCCGACGATCTCGCCGCGATCATTGATTGCGGTCACTGAATTATAGGCGCCGACCGCCCGACCCTGTTGGATCTCGAGGTCGACCGCTCCGGTCATCAGCAAGCTTCCCGGCCCGATCACGCGCGCAATCCGGGCAAGCGCGAACTCGGGGCTGCCCAGAACCGTCATCCGATCGTAGAACCGCTGCGGGTACCCGGGCTGGAGGTAATCGGCGAGGCCGCTCTCCGGCCATAGGACAATCCGCGGCTGGCCAGGCTGCAGCGGACGGGACAGGCGCGCCAATCGCTGGAAGTTCGCCTCGTAATGCTCAGGATCGTTCAGCACGTCCTGCCGCAGGTCCGGCTGGACCAACGTAAAGCGCAACGTGCCCTCCTGCGCCGGACGGGCGGGCAGATACATGCCGATGGCGATGAGTGCGCAGACGATGCCCAGCGGAAAGAGGCGGCGTTCGCGCACCAGCACCGCCAACGCGGCGGCAAGGAACACGGCGACGCCTGACAGCGCATAGGTGCCGAACCACGGCGCCAGCGCGGCCATGCCGGGCCGATCGAACGGACCCAGCAAGATCATTGCGAAGGGGTTCCACGCATAGCCCGTGAAGGCGGTGGCGCGCAGGACTTCAGAGAGCGTCCAGAAGCCGCCGAGAGCGAGAGCAAAGGGCCAGCCGACCACCCTGGGGCGATCCTTCCCGGTTAGCGCCAGCGCCCATGCGCCGAGGGCGGCACCCGCCGGATGGAGAGCCAGGTAGATCGAGAGCAGCGGAACGGCGAACCATCCGAGGATGGCCGGCATTTGCGCCTGATAGGTGAAGGCAGTCGCGATCCAGCTGTTGCCGAGAGTGAAATAGCCCATGCCGAACAACCAGCCGAGCAAAGCCGCCCGGCCTGGACCTTGGGCCTGCGCGAGAAGCGCGGCAAAGACCGCCATGGCCGCCAGCGCGAGCGGCCAGAGCCCGAGGGGCTGGAATCCCGTGGCGGCAACGACCCCGAGAGCGCAGGAGACAAGCCGCGGATAACGGCTTAGGAATTGCCAGGTCTGAACGACGCGCGACATGGGGTATCCGTGGCTCGCCCGTTCTGTGGAAACAAGCTCAGGCGGTCAGTTGACCGCTTCGAGCGTCTCGTCATCCCCGCTTTCGTCCGCCTTCTTGCGGGTGCGCCGACGGGTTGCCTTGGGCTTGGCAGCCGGCTTTTCCTCGTCGTCCTGCCCCTCGCGCTCGTCGCGGGGAATGGAGGGTGGGAGGATGCTGGCGTCGAATTCGCCTTGCTCGCCATCGCCGGAACTTTCGGCCGCAGGCTTGCCGCGGCGCCGCGCCGGCCGCTGGCTGCGGGGACGAGTTTCGCGCGCGAAGACGTTCTCGTCCTCCTCGCCATCATTATCGCCTTCGCTGCCGCGATGCCCTTCTTCGGGCGCATTGTCCTCGTCACGAGAGCGACGGCTGCCGCGCGAATCCTGCTGGCTGCGCGTATCCTGCCGGTCCTCGTCCTCGTAATCGTCCTCGCCATCGATGGACTGATCACGCTCGGCATCACGGCGTCCGCGTCCGTCGTCCTTCTGGGCTTTGCTGTCAGCGATCACGCGAAAATAGTGATCGGCAAACTGCAAATAGTATTCGGTCTGCACCCGGTCGCCGTTGAGCGAGGCGTCATGCGCCAGCTTCTTGTACTTTTCGAGCAGCTGGGGCGCATTGCCGCGCGCCCGGCTGTCAATCCGGTTAGCCTGATGTCCGCCGCCCGAGCCGCGATTATTGCCACGGCCGCGCCGACGATTATTGCTGCGATTATTGTTCAAGGGAAATACGCTTTCCTCAATTGTGACCGGCTAACGCCAGCCGCATGACCCCCGCCACGTCGCCCAACGGCGCTGCGTGGTTCCCCATCTGCATGAACGGCACACGTCCCACGCCGTTCAACGAGGCAAATGATGGAGTATGGCGCGGTGCCGGCTATGCCGCTTCACCGCTCGCCCAACCCTGAGGTAGCTACTCGCGAACTATTTGCCAAGAGTTAATCTCAGAAGGATCGCACGGGGCCTTCCTGCAAGGTCGTGCCGCAGAGTGTGGTCGAAGCCCGCGGCGGCGGCGAGGGCGCCCACCGCCTCTGCCTGAACAGCCCCGATCTCCAGCACAGCCGCCCCGCCCTCCGCCAGCAACGCCGGCAGCTGCGGGATCAGCACACGATAGTCGTCCAGGCCGTCGGCGCCGGCGAACAGCGCGCCGCGCGGCTCCCAGCCGCGCACGTCAGGATCCAGTTCAGCATCCTCCTCCACATAGGGGGGGTTGGCGAGGATCAGATCGAACCGGCCGAGCCCGACGGCCCAGTCAGGATCGTGCCAGTCGCGCCTGAGCATTTCCACAGAGGCGCCCGGCAGCAAGGCGGCGGCATTGGCCGCGGCGATCTGCAAGGCGTCCGGCGACCGATCAATGCCCACGCCTTCGGCCGAGGGCCGCTCCGCCAGCACGGTCAGCAGCAGGGCGCCCGAGCCCACGCCGCAATCGAGCACCCGCCGCGGCGCGGGCGAGAGCGCCAGTGCCGCTTCCACGATCGTCTCGCTGTCGCCGCGCGGGATCAGCACGCCGGGGCCGACGGCGAAGCTGCGCCCATAGAATTCCTGCCGGCCGAGGATATACGCCACCGGCTCGTGCCGCGCGCGCCGCGCAACCAGCGCGCCAAAGGCGGCAGGCGCTGCGGAGCTCATGTGGCGCAACAACAGGTCGGAGCGCGAGACACCGAGCGCCTCGGCCATCAGCAGCTCCGCATCGAGCCGCGCCGTATCCGAGCTGGTGGCCAGCCGCTGCGCAGCCTCGCGCAAGGCTTCGGCAACGTTCACCTCGGATGGCAAGGGCTGCTCATTCGCCCAGCGCAGCGAGGCGCTTGGCCTGGTCTTCTGCCGTCAGCGCATCGATGAGCTCGCCCAGTCCCGGCCCTTCCAGCACCTCGGCCAGCTTGTGCAGCGTCAGGCCGATCCGGTGATCCGTCACCCGGCCTTGCGGGAAATTGTACGTGCGGATGCGCTCAGACCGGTCCCCGCTGCCGACCATGGCCTTGCGCGCTTCCGCCTCTACGCCGTGCGCCTCCTCGCGCATCTTCTCATAGAGCCGCGCGCGCAGCACTTGCATGGCCTTTGCACGGTTCTTGTGCTGGCTGCGCTCGTCCTGCTGGATGACCACAAGGCCGGTGGGCAAGTGGGTGATACGCACCGCGCTGTCCGTGGTGTTGACGTGCTGCCCCCCCGCGCCGGAAGCGCGGTAGATGTCGATCTTCAGATCCTTGTCATCGATCTGCACATCCACCTCGGTCGGCTCGGGCAGGACGGCAACGGTGGCGGCGGAAGTATGGATACGCCCACCGCTTTCGGTGACGGGCACCCGCTGTACGCGGTGAACCCCGCTTTCGAACTTCAGCTTGGCGAACACACCGCTGCCGGAGATGTTGGCGACGATCTCCTTGAAACCGCCGGCATCCGAAGCATTCATGCTCACCGGCTCCACGCGCCAGCCCCGCTCCGCAGCATAGCGTTCATACATACGGAACAGATCGCCGGCGAAAAGGGCCGCTTCATCGCCGCCCGTGCCGGCGCGGATTTCAAGCATCGCGGGGCGATCGTCGGCCGCATCTTTCGGCAGCAGCGCGATGGCCAGCCGGTGCTCGGCATCCGGCAGCTTGGCACGCAGTTCGCCCAGCTCTTCCTCGGCGATGGCCTGCATCTCGGGATCCTGGGTCAGTGCGCACAGCTCGGCGATCTCGCCGCGCATCTCGCGCACCTCGGCCGCGGCCTTTGCCACCGGCTCCAGTTCGGCATAGTCCCGGCTCGCGGCGACGAAATCCTCGCCCTCCAGCGTGCCGGAGGCAAGCCGCGCCTCCAGTTCCGCGAAGCGATGGGTGATCTGGGAAAGGCGTTCTTCGGGGATCTTCATGGCGCCAGCGTGGCATGGATGAGACTGTCACGATCTTCGTCGCTGCTCTCACCGCGAATGTGGACCGCAGGCTCTCCATCCTGCAGTCGAAGCGAGGCAATGCGCAGCGCGCCGGTCTTACCCGCCTTGTCGAAGCGCTTCTTCGGAGAGCCGCTGGCAATTACCTCGGCCGTCACTCCCGCCCGTCGCAGCTCCGCCAGCTTCCGGATGGCGAAGTCGCGCGCGCCATCATCCTCGACCGCGATGACGATCTCCAGCGGAACCTCTGCCCGCTCCCCGACCAGCATCGCCAGCCGCTCGATCCCGGCGGCCCAGCCGACGGCCGGGGTAGCCGCGCCGCCCAGGCTCTCCATCAGTCCGTCGTAGCGCCCACCGCCCAGCACAGTGCCCTGTGCGCCCAGCCGATCGGTGACGAATTCGAAGGCTGTGTGGCGATAATAGTCGAGCCCGCGCACCAGCGCGCGGTTGCGCGTCCAAGCCACGTCGGCGGCATCAAGCCCGGAGGTGACCGCGCCGAAGAAATCCTGCGCCTCACCGGTCAGGAAATCGTCGATCCGCGGCGCATCGGCCACGAACGCCTTGTCCTGGGGATCCTTGGAATCGAGGATGCGCAGCGGGTTCTTTTCCAGCCGCTCCTGACTGTCTTCCGAAAGCTCCGCGGCGTGGGCGCGGAAATACTCCACCAGCGCACCGCGCCACGCCTCCCGGCTCTCGGCATCGCCCAGCGTATTGAGCTGCAGCGTCACGCCCTCGGCAATGCCCAGTTCCTTCAGCAGCTGGTCTGCCATTGCCAGCAGTTCGACATCAGCCTGCGGCTCGCCCGCACCGATGATCTCGGCGTCGATCTGGTGGAACTGGCGATAGCGGCCCTTCTGCGGTCGTTCATAGCGGAACAGCGGCCCATGGGTCGCCACCTTGAGCGGCGCATATTGCTGCCACCCGTCGGTCAGATAGGCGCGCGCGATGCCGGCGGTGAACTCGGGCCGCAGGGTCAGCGATTCGCCGCCGCGGTCTTCGAAGGAATACATCTCCTTCGAAACGACATCGGTCGTCTCGCCCAGCGAGCGGGAGAATACCTCGGTCCGTTCGAACACCGGCATCTCCACGCGGCGGAAGCGGTAGAGCTTGCGCACGCGCTCGAAGGTTTCGACCACGAAGGCGAAGGCTTCGGCTTCCGCGCCGAAAATGTCCTGCGTGCCGCGAATGGGGCGGGGGGTTTCGATCCTGCTCATAAGTGCCGCGCGCTTAGCCCGATTGTGCCCATTCGCAAAGGTGGCCGATGGAGGCGGGTGGTTTCGCAGGATACATGTATTGCGGCCGAAGGCGCGAGGCGGCATGTATCCTGCCCCATGACCACAGCACGCGCGGTTGCCCCGCTCTTTTCCGCCCTTTTCCTCGCCAGCACAGGCCCGGTCTTCGCCGCGGTGCCCAAAAGCATGCCGGAAGCGGTTCCGATCGTGGTGGCGGTGCCCGCTGCGCAGGATATTCCCTATCCCGGCACGATCGGCCTCAATATCGATGCGACCGATCTGGACCGCCGCGTCTATCGCGTGACGGAAACGGTGCCGGTGCCGCAGGGTGCCACCAGCCTGATCCTGCAACTGCCAGAGTGGCTGCCGGGCAATCACGCCCCGCGGGGCCCGATCAACCTGCTGGCCGACGTTCATTTCGAAGCCAACGGGCAGGAACTGGAGTGGACCCGCGATCCGCTGGAGGTCTACGCCTTCCATATCAAGCTGCCGGCCGGCACCACTGCGGTGACGGCGCGCTTCCTCCACACCTCCCCCGTCGAACCGAGCGAAGGGCGGATCACCATGACGCAGGAGATGCTGAACCTGCAGTGGGAGAAGATGAGCCTTTATCCCGCCGGCTATTACGTGCGGCAGATCCCGGTGAAGCCCACCGTCACCTTCCCTCAGGACTGGACGGTGTTCACCGCGCTCGACGGGCAGAACGCGAGCGGCAACACGGTCACTTGGGACACGGTGAATTATGAAACGCTGGTCGACTCCCCCGTGTTCGCGGGCAAGTTCGCGAAGAGCTGGGATGTTGGGAACGGAATCACGCTGGATGTGGTGGCGGATAAGGCCGAGCAACTGAAGATCGCGCCCGAACATCTCGCCACCTTCAACAAGCTGACGGATGAGGCCATCGCCCTGTTCGGCGCGCGCCATTATGACCATTACAACTGGCTGCTGGCGCTGACGGACCGGATGGGCGGCATCGGGCTGGAGCACCAGCGATCGAGCGAGAACCAGTATCAGCCCAACGATTTTGTCGATTGGGACACGATGGCGCATGATCGCAACGTCACCAGCCACGAACTGGTCCATAGCTGGAACGGCAAGTACCGCCGCCCGGCAAAGCTCTGGACGCCGGACTATCGCCAGCCGATGCAGGATAACTTGCTGTGGATGTACGAAGGACAAACCCAGTTCTGGGGCTGGATCCTCGCTGCCCGGTCGGGCCTGCAGCCCAAGGATGTGGTGCTGGGATCGCTGGCCAATTCCGCGGGCTATTATTCCGAACAGCCCGGACGGGTGTGGCGATCGGTGGAGGACACCACGCATGACCCGATCATCAATTCGCGCCGTCCGCTGCCCTTCTCCTCGCTGAGCCGCAGCGAGGATTATTACAGCGAGGGCATGCTGGTGTGGCTGGAGGCCGACCAGATCATCCGACAGGGAACCAGGGGCAAGAAGGGGCTCGACGATTTCGCCAAGGTTTTCTTCGGCATGAAGGATGGCGACTGGGGCCAGTTGACCTATGAGTTCGGCGATATCGTGGCCGCGCTCGACCAGGTCTATTCCTATGACTGGGCGACCTTCCTCAACACGCGGCTGCAGAAGCCCGGGCAACCCGCACCCGTAAAGGGCATCCAGATGGCCGGCTATCAGCTGGTGTGGAAGGAGGAGCCGAACCCCTATGAGGCGGGGCGGATCAACGCGAACAATTACGTCAACCTCACCTACTCGCTGGGGATCAATCTCTCTGCGGATGGTACGGTGACCTCCACCATGTGGGACAGCCCCGCCTTCGATGCGGGCGTCATCGACGGCACGCGCATCCTGGCGGTGAACGGCACGGAATACAGCAAGGACGCGATTACCAAGGCGGTGACGGATGCCAAGACGGGCACCGCGCCGATCGAACTGCTGGTGAAGCGGGGCGACCGGTTCCTTACCGTGCCGGTCGATTACCACGGGGGCTTACGCTACCCCTGGCTCGAGCCCGGCGCCAAGGGCGAACAGCCGCTCGACCGGCTGCTCGTGCCCCGCACAGGCAAATAGTCGGGGCGGCGGGCTATTCCGCCGCCTCCATGGCATAGTATCCACAGCAACCCCGGTCGGCGACGCCGACCGGCGGAGTGCCTATTGAGGGTATGTCCGAGAATGGCGCGACGGCGACGATTCGGCAAATCGGGCTCGCCAAAGCGGGCCGGCTGGGGTAACCGCCCGCGCCGGGAGACCCCACGGATGCCGCAGTAATCGCAGCATTAACCGGAGATAATATGCGCATTGAAATGATCCCCGTCGGCGACAATCCGCCTGAAAGTCTCAATGTCATCATCGAGGTTCCGACCGGTGGTGAACCGGTGAAATATGAATTCGACAAGGCGTCGGGCGCCCTGTTCGTGGACCGCATCCTGCACACGCCGATGCGCTATCCCGCCAATTACGGCTTCGTGCCACATACGCTGTCGCCCGATGGCGATCCGCTGGATGCGTTGGTCGTCGCCCGTTCGCCCTTCATCCCGGGCTCGGTCGTGCGCGCGCGCCCCATCGCCGTGCTCAATCTCGAGGACGAACATGGCGGCGACGAGAAGCTGGTGTGCGTGCCGGTGGATTCGACCTTCCCCTACTACACCGATGTGAAGGAAAAGGACGACCTGCCGCAGATCGTGTTCAAGCAGATCGAACACTTCTTCACCCACTACAAGGATCTGGAAGCCGAAAAGTGGGTGCGCCTCGGCACCTGGGGCAGCACGGCCGAAGCGCATGTGGTCGTCCGCGAAGCTATCGAGCGTTACGAGGCGGACAAGCTCAACAAGGCTTGAGGTCTGCCGCGCGAGCCGGGCGGCTCGCGCGCCCGCTATTCCACCGGGCGAGTGGGATCGAGCAGATCCTTCTCCCCGGTGGTGGCCCTTTCCTCCTCCACCATCCGCGCGATCTCGCTTTCGGGCGAGGTGTCGGCCAGCGTCTCGCGCACCGCAGCAGGCGGTCGCTCCCGCGCGGGCTGAGCCGGTGCCGGTGAGCCGCCCGCGGGATTGAGACCGGCCGGGGGATTATCGAAGCGCAGGCGATAGATCGGCTCCGGCAGGGCGAAGCCCGCCTGCTCCAGCGCCTGCTTGACGGCGGGAATGGCGCGGCTGCGCGCCTTTGCCCAATCGGTTTCCCGCTGGTCGATCCAGGCGAGGAAGCTGATGACGATGTTGGAATCGCCCACATCCACCACCAGCGCTTGCGGATCCGGCTGGGCCAGCACGAAGTCCAGCCCCTTCAGCACCTCTATGCCCAGATGGCGCGCGGCGGTGGGATCGTCATCCGCGTCGATCCCCAATTCAAAATCGAAGCGCCGCTGCGGATTGCGGGTGTAGTTGAGGATAACCGCCTTGAAGACCTGCGAATTGGGCACGCGCAGGTGGTTGCCGTCCAGCGTCATCAGGATCGTTGCGCGACTTGTGAGGCGTATCACCCGCCCCTCCTGTCCGTCGATCACCACGTGATCATTGGGGCGGAAGGGCTGGCGCAGGCTTAGCATGAGCGAGGCGACGTAGTTCTCGATCGTGTCCCGCATTGCGAAACCAAGTGCGATGCCCACCACCCCCGCCCCGCCGAGCACGGCGCCCAGCAGCGCGCTGGCACCGATCATGTCGAGCGCGATCACAACCCCGCCCACGACAAAGACGAAGCGAATGGCGCTGGCAATCAGCTCGGCAAGGAAGGCATTGGGAGTCGCCCGGCGCCACAGCGCGCCAAGACCCGCCAGCACATAGCCAATCGCCGCGATCAGCAGTGCTACGGCAACCGCCGCACCCAGCAGCGGCAAAAGCTTCAGGAAGCCTTGGAATTTCGCCGCCACCGCCTGCAGCCCAAGCCCGCCGTCAACGGACACATCCCGCTCTATGCCGTTCTCCACGGTGACGACGCCCTGCACGCGCGATGCGATCGCCTCCGCCCGCTGCCGGGCCTGCGAATCGGCCACCGTTCCGCCAAGCGTGACGACGCCCTGCTGGACGGAGGCGGTGACATGGGCGAGGCTTGGCACTTCGGTGAAGATGCCGTTGATCCGTTCGCGGATCCGGTCATCCTGTCCATCAGCGAGATCCGCCTCAATGGCAGGCGCAGCAGTGGCCTCCACCGCGGGTTCGGGTGCCGGAGCGGCCGGGAGCATGGCCGCGGCGGGCACCGCCAGCCATGCAAAAAGCAGCGCAGCAGCGGCGGTGAAAGGGCGGGTACGCGAAACGATCAGATCAGCGCCGCAAGCGCCTTGAAAATTCCCGTGAGCAGGAAGGGCAGGCCGATGGCACAGGCCCAGAGCATGATCCGGTCCCGGCGGAAGGCCCCGGCAAGTTCCGGATCACCGGCGGCGAGGTCGCCGATCGAGTCCCACCGGCGCTCAAACAGGCGGCATGCCGGGATGATGGCGGCCACCAGAACGACCAGCGCGAAATAGGGAAGTATCGATCCGCTGCCATGTCTGATCGCGTGCATGGTCACGAATATCTGCAGGCCGGTATAGGTCAGCAGCGCATAGGCGACGTTGTCGCTCATCCTGCGCCGCCAATCGATGGTGCGCCCTCTCCGCGGCTTTACCGGAGCGGTTTGCTGCATGGTATCATCCAAGCGCCCTTCTCCTTTTCTCTACTCCTGACTCGGACTATTTCATTTGCAAGGGCGTCTTGCAAGCCCGGTGCGCCATTGGCTCCGCGCGGCCAATTTGCCACGGCATGCACTAATCTTGCCAGCCGGGCTTCAAAGCAGCGCCAGACTTGCTAGATTCGCGCCCATGAGCACATTTGAAGATCCGCTGATCGACCGGGAGGCGCTGGCCGGCGCCATGGCGGAATTGCCTTCCAATGCGGCCCCCCCGATTCCGCAGGGCGGGCTGGAAGTGGTGTCGATCGCGAAGAGCTACGATAAGCGAGCGGTGCTTACCGACATTTCGCTGACCGTCGGCAAGGGGGAGGTGCTCGGCCTGCTTGGCCCCAATGGGGCCGGCAAGACCACCTGCTTCTATTCCATCATGGGGCTGGTGCGCCCGGACAGCGGGCGCATCCTGATGGACGGCGTCGATGTCACCAAGCTGCCCATGTATCGCCGCGCCATCCTGGGCCTTGGCTATCTGCCCCAGGAAACGAGCATCTTTCGCGGCCTGACGGTGGAACAGAACATTTCCGCCGTGCTGGAAATGGTGGAACCCGACAAGGACGTGCGCCAGCAGGAGCTGGAGCGGCTGCTGGAAGAATTCCATATCACCCGCCTGCGTGCCAGCCCGGCCATGGCCCTTTCCGGCGGTGAGCGCCGGCGCTGCGAGATCGCCCGCGCGCTGGCTGCCAAGCCTTCGATCATGCTGCTGGACGAGCCCTTTGCCGGCATCGATCCGCTGTCCATCAGCGACATTCGCGATCTGGTGATCCAGCTGAAGAGCCGCGGCATCGGTGTGCTGATCACGGACCATAACGTGCGGGAAACGCTCGATATCGTGGATCGTGCCTGCATCATCTATGGCGGCCAGGTGCTGTTCGCGGGCAGCCCGGCCGAGCTTGTGGCGGACGAGAATGTGCGGCGGCTCTATCTGGGCGAGAGCTTTACATTGTGATGGTGGGCGCGGGGGGCGTTTGACCGATGGCGCTTGGCCCCAGGCTGGATCTGCGCCAGTCGCAGTCGCTGGTAATGACGCCGCAGCTGCAGCAGGCGATCAAGCTGCTGGCGCTGTCCAACCTCGAAATCGAAACCTTCATCGCCGATGCGCTCGACACCAATCCGCTGCTCGACGCCGGGGATCTCTCGCGCGAGCAGGGGGAAGAGGCACCGGCCGAGCGTGCGGCGGAAGATCCCACCTCCGATGAGTTGATGCTGCGCGGCGAGGGCGAAGCGGATGCACCCCTCGATATCGACGCCACGGCTCTGGATCGGGATCGCGACACCGGGGACTGGTCTGCCCAGCGCGGGCAGGCCGTAGCAGAGGATCTGCCGGGGATCGAAGAACGTGGCGGTGAGGAGCCGACGCTGGCCGAACACCTTGAAGCGCAGATCGGCGCCGCCACGCGTGATCCGCGGTGCGCCTTCATTGCGGGGCACCTGGTTGGCCATATCGACGAGGCGGGTTATCTCACCACTCCTCTCCGCGAAGTGGCGCATAATCTCGGCGTCTCGCAGGATGAGGCGGAGGCGGCGTTGCGGCTGATCCAGTCGCTCGATCCCACGGGCGTGGGTGCGCGCTCGCTGGCGGAATGCCTGGCGCTACAGGCGCGCGACGCCGATCGTTACGATCCCTGCATGGCTCGGCTGATCGACAACCTCGATCTGGTCGCCCGCGGCGATTTCCCCCGGTTGCGGCGCCTGTGCAGCGTGGATGATGAAGATCTGGCCGACATGCTGGCGGAGCTGCGTGGCTATGACCCCAAGCCAGGGCTACGTTATGGCGGGGCGGAGCGTGCCCCGGTGGTTCCCGACATCCTTGTGACGCGCGGCGCCAAGGGCGGCTGGGACATCGCGCTCAATCAAGCCACCCTGCCCCGGCTGGTGGTCAACCGCAGCTACTATCTGGAGCTGCGCGGTGGCTGCACCGACAAGGCCGCGCGGGGCTGGCTGGGGGAGAAGCTGGCCGATGCCAACTGGCTGCTGAAGGCGCTGGACCAGCGCCAGAAGACGATCCTGAAAGTGGCGGCCGAAGTGGTGAGACGCCAGGATGGCTTCTTTCATCGCGGCGTGGCGGAACTGAAGCCGTTGACGCTGCGCGCCGTGGCCGAAGCGATCGACATGCATGAAAGCACAGTCAGCCGCGTAACCTCCAACAAATATCTGCATTGCGAGCGCGGCACGTTCGAGCTCAAATATTTCTTTACCAGCGGCGTCGCCGCTTCGGACGGCGAAGGCTCCGTGTCCGCCGAAGCGGTGAAGGCACAGATCCGGGCCCTCGTGGACGCGGAAAGCCCGAGGGACATCCTTTCCGATGACAAGCTGGTGGAACTGCTACGGGAACGCGGTTTCGACCTCGCCCGCCGCACCGTAGCGAAATATCGCGAGGCGATCGGGATCGGCTCTTCCGTCCAGCGGCGGCGCCAGAAGAAGCTGGCCCGTGTCGCATGACCAGTCTTTCGGAACGGATAAGCGCGTTCCCCGGTTTTTACCCTACCTGATCTTTCTGCCATGAAGCTTTACGAGAAATTAACCTTTTTCATTGAGACATGGCTTGGTTAACTCAGGTGAACACCTCTTGGCGGTAAGGGTCGCCGCAGATACCTAAGGGGCACTCGAATGCGCGTTCTGCTGATCGAAGACGAGCCGACAACCGCCAAGGCGATCGAGCTCATGCTGACTACAGAGGGCTTCAACGTCTATTCGACGGATCTTGGCGAAGAGGGCCTCGATCTCGGCAAGCTCTATGATTACGACATCATCCTGCTGGACCTGAACCTGCCGGACATGCACGGCTACGACGTGCTGAAGAAGCTGCGCGTGGCAAAGGTGCAAACGCCGGTTCTGATCCTGTCCGGAATTTCGGAAATGGACAGCAAGATCCGCAGCTTCGGCTTCGGCGCTGATGACTATGTGACCAAGCCTTTCCATCGTGACGAGCTGATCGCGCGCATCCATGCGGTCGTGCGCCGGTCCAAGGGGCATAGCCAGTCCGTCATCCGCACCGGCAAGCTGGCGGTCAATCTCGATGCCAAGACGGTCGAAGTAGATGGTGCCCGCGTCCACCTGACCGGCAAGGAATACGCGATGCTGGAGCTGCTTTCGCTCCGCAAGGGCACCACCCTGACCAAGGAAATGTTCCTCAACCATCTCTATGGCGGGATGGACGAGCCGGAACTCAAGATCATCGATGTGTTCATCTGCAAGCTGCGCAAGAAGCTTTCGAGCGCCTGCGGCGGGGAAAACTACATCGAAACCGTCTGGGGCCGCGGCTATGTGCTGCGCGATCCGGGCGAAGAAGCCGAAGCAGCCTGATCTCTCGAAGCCTACCCGAACGTAAAATCAGCCCCGGGCCGCGCGCCCGGGGCTTTTTTCGTTCCTCTTTGCGAGCGCCAATTTCCTGCTAAGCGGCCGCGCATGAGTGCTTACAAGGAAGGCGATCCCACTACCCTAAACCGGCTTTATGGCCGCAGCCAGGGCCGCCCGCTGCGCAAGGGGCAGCAGGATCTGGTGGAGCGGTTGCTACCGCAGATCGCAGTGCCGGAAGAGGGGCCGGTCACGGCCGAGCGGCTGTTCGGCGAGGAGGCCCCACTTCATTTCGAGATCGGCTTCGGTGGCGGGGAGCACATGGCCGCACGGGCAGAGATGCTGCCCAATCACGCCTTCATCGGCGCGGAGCCGTTCCTCAACGGCGTCGCGGCCGCGCTGGTCCACATTCGCGAGCAGCACCTCGCCAACATCCGCCTGCATCATGGCGACGCGCTGCAGGCGCTGGCGCGGGTGCCGGATGGCGCGCTGAGCTTCGTCTATCTGCTCCACCCTGATCCCTGGCCCAAGGCGCGCCATGCCAAGCGGCGCATGATGAACGACGGCCCGGTGGACATGATCGCCGCCAAGCTGAAGCCCGGCGGCGAGTTCCGCTTCGGCACGGACCATCCCGTCTATCTGCGCCACGCGCTGATGGTGATGCGCCGCCACGCGCACCAGTTCGACTGGCTGGTGGAAGGCCCCGCCAGCTGGCAGCGCCGCCCCGGCGGGTGGAGCGAAACCCGCTACGAGGCGAAGGCCCGCCAGCTGGGGCACGAGGTCTGGTACTTTAGATTTAGACGACGCTAAAGTGCGAAATCCTTGTAAAACAATGTACTTAGCTGAATCCTCCTACGCTAGAATTGCCTCCATTTCGCTCCTTTTTCCGCTTGCGTGATTACCCGGTGATTGCCAGAAGAAGGACACGAGGTTCCGGATGGCAACAGGAAAAATCACGAAAAAATCGATAGATGCGCTCGAGGCTAGCAGCTCGAGCCAATTCGTTTGGGACACTGATCTCAAAGGTTTTGGCGCCAAGATTACGCCTTCAGGAAATATCTCTTACGTCCTTCAATTCAGGATGGGCGGGCGCGAGACAATCGCACGGCGTTATACGATCGGCGCACATGGGTCTCCGTGGACACCTACGACCGCCCGCTCGGAAGCCGAACGCCTTCTCCTGCTCGTCGGCCAAGGCGTCGATCCAGTGGAGGCTGAAAAGCAGAGGCGCCGTGAGGCCGTCGATCTCGCCTTCGACAATTACGCGCGGCATTTCACCCATTCCTGCCAAGGCGAGGGATGGAGACGTCTGGTCGAACGAGTGGTCAGGCTTCATCTTGAGCCGGTTCTACGCAAGAAGCCGCTGCCTTCGATCACCAGGGCAGATATCGTATCCGTTCTCGACCAGATGCCGGAAGAGCAGGTCGCCAATCGCCGGAACGTATTTGCAGTGATGCGCCGTCTGTTCCGCTGGGCTATCAGTCGCGGCGATCTCGATCGCAGTCCGATGGAGGGCATGGAGACGCCGCCGCCGGTAAGGCCGCGGGATCGCTGGCTTTCTGACAAGGAGCTGCGCATGATCTGGCATGCCACGCCCGAATGCCATCCCTGTTTCGGGCCGATTGTCCGCTTATTGATTTTGACCGGACAGCGCCGCGAAGAGGTTTGCGGGATGCACTGGCAGGAGCTCGACAGAGCAGAAAGACTATGGACCCTGCCCGGCCGGCGCACGAAAAACAGAGAGTTCAACACCATTCCATTGAACGAACTCGCCATGATCGAGCTCGATCGGTTGGCAGGTGGAGGGAAATGGCCGCGCAAGGGCAGAGTGTTTGCGACTGCAAGTGGAGCGGGCTTCACCGGCTACCATAAAGGCAAGATGAAGCTGGATAGCGCCATCGAGGAAGCCGAAGGCGAACCTTTGCCTCCCTGGCGCCTTCATGACTTGCGGCGGACGCTCGCAACGAATTTCCAGCGCTTAGGTGTAAGGTTCGAGGTTACCGAGGCGGTATTGAACCATGTAAGCGGTTCACGTGCGGGCGTGGCGGGAGTTTACCAGCGCCACGATTGGAAAGACGAAAAACGCAATGCCCTTAATGCCTGGAACAAACATCTCGTGTGTGTCTTGCGTGATGCAACCACCACTACTGCGGTAGACAGCAGGTAGCACCGTCACCATCTTCCCGCGCATCCTGAATCGGGGGGCATGGGGCATCGCCATAAGAGCAGAATACACAACAGTCTCCTGCCAATGGCTGCAGTCTTTTCCGGCAATGCTGGCATTCATAAAAGAACCAGCATGCGTTGGTCGGCATGGTTTCGGTGGTGGCCGCTTGGCAATGGGGGCACGTGATCGTCGAAACAGTCTGCATCAGGCTCCTCCAAGCGCACGCATCAGCGGTTGTTCAATAAAGCCCCATAGCGCAGACAGGACGATCATCGCGGTGGCAATCAGCAATGTCAGTCGCGCAACGCTGCTGCGAGCAGGTTTCTCACAGCCATCAGCACTGCAGATGCGCAGTTGGCGCACGTGAAGGAACCACCCAAAGGCCACGATTAGGAAGGCTGCGATTGTGAGCGGCAAGTGGTAAGGAACAAACCATGCGAGCCCGCCAGCACCGAGCCCGACTGCAACGAGGACCAACGGCAGGACGCAGCAAGCAGCCGCAGAGAGAAGCGCCCCTGCACTCGCCAGCATTCCAACGCCAGCAACCCCGCGATCGCTTGCGCTTTTCGCCTCGCCGTATTGGACAGCCTGGTCGGTCATCTTTGCCTCCGCTCGATTCGAACTCTATGTACGTCCTGTAGTAGATATAGGTTCAAGGAGATTCGGCGTGGGCCGCCTGTCGATAGGTGAATTGGCGCGCAAGACGGGCGTCCATATCGAGACGATCCGGTATTTCGAGAAGATCGGAATGCTCGGTGCGCCGGCTCGTACAGCAGGCGGACACCGGGTTTTCGACGATGGGCACCTCCGCACGCTCAAATTCATCAAGCGGGCGCGCGAGCTAGGCTTTGCGCCGAAGGAGGTGCGGACACTTCTGGACTTGGGCGGTCCTGCCGAAGCATGCTGCGACGAAGTGCGCGAGATTGCAATTCATCACCTCGAAGAAGTACGGCGCAAGATCGACGATCTCACTCGCCTGGAACGGCATCTTACCGCTACCGTCGAGCAGTGTTCGGGCGGTCATGTGCCCGACTGTGCAGTCATCGACATGCTGGAGACCGCTCGGCCCTAGACCATGTATCCGATGTCAGACGCGCCGGTTGGATAGGCGAACATTGTAGTCTTCAGATCGTCCGCGGTGAGCCCATGGCGGATCGCCAGTCCGAAAATATTGATGGCCTGGTCTGCGCCGGGTCCGACGAGGTGCGCGCCCAGTATTGTCCCTGTCTCCTCTTCGATTAGTGTCTTGTGTCCGTAGACAGGTTCGGCGACCCGCCTGGCGGTGAACCATTGAGAGGTCCGCTCGTACTTTGTCCGGAATCTCAGCCCCGCCTCATTCGCCTCTGCCTCGGTGAGGCCAACGCGGGCGATAGGCGGAAGAGTGAAGGCCACGCTCGGCACCCCTTTGTAATCGGGTTCGCGGTGATTGCCTTCGACTAGATTGGCCGCGACAACTTTTGCATCATGGCTGGAAACGGGGGTGAGTGGCGGCCCGTTCGAGGCAGCATCTCCGGCAGCGTAGACGGCCGGATTGCTTACGCTCTGCAGAAATTTGTTCAGCTTCGGCTTTCCATGTTCGGCTGCGATCCCGGCCTTTTCGAGATCGAGCCGCTCGATGGCGGGAGCCCGTCCTGCCGCATGAACGACAAGATCGGCGACGACTTCGATCGGGCCGCCCTTGCCATTCGCATGAACCACATATTTTCCGCCCGATCTTCGAATGGCATCGACCGCCGTATCGGTAATCACTCGCACACCGATCCGGTCGAACGCATCCATGAGCCAGTTCACAAGTTCGGGTTCGAACTGCGTCAACATGCGCGGTCCCCGCTGAAGGATCGTGACCTCGGCTCCCGCACGGGCAGCGATATGGGAAAACTCGGCAGCGATATATCCGCCCCCGACCAGAACGATGCGCTTCGGCAGCGAAGGCAGTTCGAGAAAGCCCTCATTGTCGATCAGGTGCTCTTCGCCTGGGATGGCTAGAGGTATCGGTCTGGCTCCCGACGCGATCAGGATTTTGCGGTATTCGATTTCATGGTCGCCTACGGAGAGATGATTTGGCCCGGTGAATTTTGCCGTACCATGCAAGGTCACGATGCCGGCCTCTTCATACCGCCGCTCGTGCTTTTCAGGCACAGGGTCGGTAAAGCTGCGTTTGAACCGGATAAGGTCGGGCCAATCGATGCGCAGATCCCCCTTCACCCCGTGACCTGTCATGCGCTGTTTCGCGTCGATCACTTCTGCGTCGGCCACCAGCATTTTCTTGGGATCGCAGCCGCGTAGCGCGCAGGTGCCACCGAATGGCTTCTCGTCGATAACCGCGACTTTCCAACCCGCCTTCGCAACGCGCAGGGCGCAAACCATGGCTGCCGTCCCCGTACCGATTACCATCAAATCGTAGTTCATATCGATTCTCCTGCCCGGTCAATGAAGCTGGAGTGGCTACGGGTTCCGACGCCGCCATCGAAAAATCGTGTCGCACGAAGCGCCCCCGTGAACACAGATGGTCGGTTGCAGAAAATGACTTCCCTACCGAAGCGAGGCGGATACCCCTCCCTCTTGAAAATACATTAGATTATTCTAAATTAGTGAATACTAACGGAGCAAATCATGAGCCACAATGGGTCTCCAGATACGGATTTCACGCGGCAGGCCGGCGAGGCCAGCCGCCTGCTGAAATTGATGGCCAACGAGTCGCGCCTGCTCGTTCTTTGCTTCCTTGCAGAGGCTGGCGAGCTGTCCGTCGGCGATCTGGCGCAGAGCGTCGGGCTGAGCCAGTCCGCCCTGTCGCAACACCTCGCAAAATTGCGCGAAGACGATCTCGTCGCGACACGCAAGGATGCCCAATCGGTGTTCTACCGTGTGTGCGACCCGAATGCGCAGCGGGTTCTCGAATTGCTGCACGACATCTTTTGCCCCGAGCTTGGCCAATCCCCCCAGCCGAGCGGCGACGCCGGAGAAACACTATGAGCGACGACACGAATATCGAAAAGGCCATCGAACAGGTGAACGATGTGCTTGCGGGCGATCTGCGAGCACCGCACGTCAAGGCTTTCTTCCACGAGCCGACCTTTACCGCGACCTATGTGGTCAGCGACGATCAGACCAAGCGCGCGGCCATTATCGACAGCGTCTGGGATTTCGATCAGCCTTCGGGCCGCACCAGCCTGGAAGCGGCGGACGAAATTATCGACTATGCGCGCGATGCAGGTCTGACCGTCGACTGGGTCCTGGAAACTCACGCCCATGCCGATCACCTTTCCGCCGCGCCCTATCTGCAGGAAAAGCTGGGCGGCGAACTGGCCATCGGCCGCGAAATTGTGACCGTGCAGGGCGTGTTCGGCAAGGTGTTCAACGAAGGCACCGATTTCGAGCGTGACGGATCGCAATTCGACCGGCTGATGGAAGATGGCGACGCGTTGATGATCGGCGATATTCCGCTGATCGCTCTTCACGTGCCCGGCCATACCCCAGCGGACATGGCCTATATCATCGGCGATGCGGCCTTTATCGGCGATACGATGTTCATGCCCGATTATGGCTCCGCCCGGGCCGATTTTCCGGGCGGCAATGCGCGCAAGCTGTACCGCTCGGTCCGCCGGCTGATGCGCCTGCCGGACAAGACGCGGGTGTTCCTGTGCCATGATTACAAGGCGCCCAATCGCACGGAATTCGTATGGGAGACCACCATGCTCGCGCAGCGCACAGCCAATGTGCATCTTCACGAAGATGTGGATGAGGACCAGTTCGTCGAGATGCGCACCCAGCGCGATGCGACATTGGAAATGCCGCGCCTGATCCTGCCCGCCATCCAGGTGAATATGCGCGGCGGCCATCTGCCGCCGCCCGAAAGCGACGGCACGTCTTACCTCAAGATGCCGGTCAACAAGCTGTGATGCTTCCCGGATTTCCCGATGCCGCCCCGCTCGCCGGATTGCTTGGTGGAGTGCTGATCGGCCTGGCCGCCGCGCTGATGTTGCTGGGTGCAGGACGAATTGCCGGCGTGTCCGGCATCGCCGCGCGCGCCTTCGGTATCAGCGGCGACGGTATGCCCCGGTCCGGTGCGTGGGCGTTTGTTGTAGGCCTGCCACTCGGCGCCTTGCTGGTTGCCTGGACTACCGGCGGTATCGAGGCCAGCTTTGCCGGGTACCTTCCACTTGTGGCGGCGGGCCTCCTGGTCGGCATCGGCACGCGCATCGGCAGCGGCTGCACCAGCGGCCACGGCGTATGCGGTGTCAGCCGGCTTTCGCAGCGCTCGATCGTCGCCACGGCAACCTTCATGGCAGCTGGTATCGCAACCGTCGCCATCATGAATGCATTGGGGCTGGAAGTGCTGTCATGACCCGCTCGTGGCTAGTGGCTCTCCTGTCAGGCAGCCTGTTCGGTGCCGGGCTGGCACTGGGCGGCATGGTCGACCCAGCGCGGGTGCGCGGCTTTCTCGACATATTCGGGGACTGGGACCCCACCCTCGCGTTTGTGATGGGCGGCGCGGTTATCGTGATGGCGATCGCCTGGCGGATTCAGGCGCGCATGGCGCAGCCTTTGATTGGCACGACATTCGCTCTTCCCGACCGGACCGACCTGACCCCCCGCCTGATCGGCGGCGCGGCGCTGTTCGGCACCGGTTGGGGGATTGCAGGCCTGTGTCCCGGGCCGGGCTTTGCAGCGCTCGTCATCGAGCCTGCAAAGGCAGCAGTCTTCGTGATGGCTATGCTGGCCGGAATGCTGATCTTTCGCTCGATGGAATCCCAGTCATAAAGCCCTGCAGGAGTAGTCGAAGCTATGGCCGAGCCCAGCCTGCTTGCGCGCTATCCTCCCATCCTCGAATGCGGACGAACCTACAATGGCTCGGTTCTGACGAACGATCTCGTGGCGGCGGTGCATTCGGTTCGATGGGCGCGTTGAAAGCGGCACAGAATTGAGTTTCGGAAAACTATCCCGACAGGCGACTGACCAATTGCGGAACCCGCTCCTCGCATCTGCGATGGTAACGCCGCAAGGCGCGCAGCCGTTCGTTACGCGAGCCTCGCAGACTCGCCTCGATTTCAGCGAGGATTTCTGCAGCGTCGGGCAATACGTCGGGTTCATGGATCCGAACCCGGTGCAGCCGATCACTGATCCGATCGATCAGGACCGCCAGGCACCGGTTGCCCGACCCGGTTGCAAGTACCAAAAACACCGCTGCCATGCGGCCAGCATAATCGTCAGGCCAGTCGTCGAGATCGCGCACGTTCGGGATTCGCCAAGCTTCATCGCTCGCTGTTTCAAGCAAAACCGCATTTACGCGGAGGACATCCCGCAAACCCTGTTCGGTCAGGACCGGCACCCGAAAGCCGTCGCCAGGGGTGAGGTCGACCAGCCCCTCGCCAACCAGCTGGTTCAGGCTGTCCCTCACCGGTGTCATGCTGACGCCGAAATCGTCGGCAAGCCGCATTGCCTCGAGCTTGGCCCCATTGGCCCAGGTTCCCTCCATCAGCGCACGCTTGAGGCGTTGATAGGTGGGCTCAAGGACGTGGGCAGGGCTCACTTTTCGCCGCGCTGCGCCTCGGCAAATTCGCGCACCGCGGCTTTCTGGTCGTCGCGAAGCGCATCGGTCGCCCGCGGAAACTCGGCAATATCGTCGCGCAGCAAGATAGATGGGCACTGGCCTTCGTAATTGCCAAGATTGGGCCGGTGCTGACAATAGCCCGCAAGCTCGGCAAGTTCTGCGGGAAATTCCCGCGCGACTTCTGGCGGATAGGCGAGCCAAAGATTCTCGTAGGGCTTGAGCCAGCCAAGACTGTAACCGATCACCACCGCACGGCGCACGTGCCTGGTCAGATTAGGTCCCGCTCCGTGCACCGTCGATCCGAGAAAGCAAATGGCATCGCCAGGCTGACACTCGGCCGCGATTGGCGTGCCGAGCTGGTCTAGCGATTCAATTTTCTGCCTGTGGGTGCCGGGATATATTCGCGTCGCGCCGTTGGACGCCGTAAATTCGGTCAGGGGCCACATGACATTGAGCAGATATTCATGCGTGCCCTTCTCCCCTGCCCACATGTCGTGGTCGCAATGCGGGAACTGCTCGATCTCGCCGGGATGGACTGCAATCGCCTGCGCGACATTTAGCTGGATGCGTTCGCAGGCTTTGCCCAGAATTTCACGGGCAAGCGCGAGGATGAGTGGTTGAAGGACCAGGTCTCCCGCCCAGCGCGAGCGGCGCAGCAAACTCCCAAACCGCTTCGTCTTGTAGCCATAGAACTCGCCATCACCGAAAGGCGTCTTTGCGTAGGTCTGCTGGAGGTCCGTATCGAGCGCTGCGAGGATTGCACTCGGCAGAGCGTTGGGGATGATGCAATAACCCTGCTTTCTGATCTGGTCGAGCCAGGGCGAATGCGCTGCCCCAGTCATGCCGCGATCTCCAGCTCGTAGTCGACCACGCGATAGGATGCCTGGCGGTAGACACCACCGCAGGCGAGATCCGCAGACGTGCCCGCATCGATATCGATCTGGAGCGCGATGAGGTTTTCATCGCCGATCCGGCTGCCGGGTCCGAGCGCACGGCATCGCCAGCCAAATTTCGCAATCTGGCGGAACCAGTTCGGCGTAGCGACCGCGGTATACGCGCCTATCCCGGCGATCAGCGCGTGATCCGCGAGCGCGGTTACAAGTTCGTCCCGCGCGGCCCGGCGTTCCAGACGCGGGAGTGTCGGCTCGATGCAGAAGCGGGTGATCTCGCGAAAGTCCTCGCGCACCGGGACGGGGCCATCGCAAAGAGACGGAAACAGCTCGCCGAGAATATGCGCCCTGTCGGTCTTGAGCAGCCGCGCAGATGCGCGGTGACTGTCCTTGTCATCGGTGAGAATGACATAGGACGCTTCGCTCGTATCGAACTGGTCGATTTCGTAGACTCCTTCGAGCACGGGGACATCCCATTTGAGGAGATCGACGAAGACCCGCTTACGGGCCGCGAACATGGTCCGGAGCACCGGATCGGCGGGACTGGTATGGTTCTGCATTGTTGCTGCCTGTGATTGAAAAGACAGGTAGCAACTGATCGATCTGGTTCCGCTTCGACATACCAAGAACAGGGGATGTAAGCTTCCGCGGAATTGCGAAGCGTCCCAACTGCATGGGCGGAATTCAGCCCGTGTCTCGCCACCGGATAATGTCGGCAAATCCGATCAGCCCATCGAAAAGAGCTGCGACCACGAGCGACTGCTTGCAATGAACCTGATAGCGTTCGCGGGCCATTTTGAGATGCTGGATGACGGTTTCGGTGCCGATACCCAGTATGATCGCGGTCTCGGCGGCGGTCTTGCCGCGCGCGGTCCACAACAGACACTCGCGCTGGCGATCGCTAAGCACGGGAACGGTTTCCGTGCTACGAGAGGGACCAAGGGCAAGGGCGCAACTGAGCGCGAGCGTGCCGACGATCTCGGCAAGGGCCAGGCGACAACGGGGCAGATCCCTGTCCGGACACACGGCAAAGGTGCACGTTCCGCGCGCGAGCCCGGGCAGGTGTCGTGGCACTGTATAGCCGTCGCCGATTCCGCATTCCTTCCCGACGGCGAGCATCTGCCGGTCCCCGCGGGTAAGCGGAATCATCTCCTCCAGCATATCCCATGCAAAGCCGATAAAACTCTTGTCGCAAGCGCGCCGGACGGGATCCTGGCCCGCCAGATCAAACGCCACATAGACCTTTGCCCACTCATCGGGATAATCGTGCAGAAGCAAGCCCGGCGCTTCGCGCGATCCCGAGCGCAACTCGAGACTAAGGGCAAAATGGTCGAAACCGAGGCGCCGCGATACCTCGGCAAGAGCCCCACTCAGTTCGGTGTCCGATTGTACATTTATGAGTTCAGTAGCGAACTCCTCTGCGAAGTAGGCATACATAGTCCGGCCTGTTCGACCGACGAGGGTGCAATCCAACACACCGCCGCTCGATCGCCTGCTGTATGCCTCACCAATGGTTCCATGCCATCGGCACCGGCAGTTGCTGTTGCGCGCCCCTCTGGAGGTTCGGTTTGTGGCGATACCGAACACAAGACCCGGCACCGCAAAAACGATAGCTTAAACAGTAAGATTGGAAAGTAGCGGGAATGCCCGTGCCCTTCGAAAGGGCGGCCGGTCGATTGCTAATCGCGGCCCTCATCGCTTCCGTCGCAGCGCTCAGTGGGCGAGGACAGCCGCGTGGAGCCGCTCAGGAGATCACGATAGCCGGTCGTTGTCATGCGGCGCGCTTCTGCGACAAGACGCTGGGTCTGGCGCCGGTTGGAAGATGACTTCCATTCAATCGCGCGATCGTAATCCTGACCGGGAAAGGTCAGATCGCGCGCGATCTGCCGAACCGTTGCGGGTTCACCTGATGCTGGGTCGAGCCTGTCGAGAATTGCGAGCAGGAGAACCAGCCGATGTCTGAGATAGGGTGAGGGTGTCAGCGCAGCGCGAGCTGCAATGGCCTGCCGACTGCGCGGATGCTCATGAAACGCGCTGAGCGCCGCCAGTCGGACGGACATCAAGTGATCGGGCGGGACGATATAGCCATTGCGAGCGGCCGGCGGCGTCACCACGAGACGGTGGCGCGCGTGTTTTCCCGCCAGCACCAGGTGCCGATCTGCGCCGGCTTCCGCTTCAACCAGCAGCGATCGCATGTGAAACGCGGACGCAAGCTCCTTCCGACACATGGCTGAAGATGCGACCACAACGACGCTCGGATTGTCTTCGGGGCGCCATAATGCCGGACAGACATCGGCTCCCGATGCGGGATCCACGAGGAAATTCGAGGCCCCATGAACGCGCGCTTCGCCGGCTGGCGAGAGCTTGCGTTTTGCCGTCACCCGCACGGCGGAAGCGGGCGAACTGGGCACGATAGTCCGGATTGCGCCGCAGGAATTCCTGCGCGAAGTCCGAAAAATCGAAACCGTCGAAGCGCCTTTGCCATTCGGGGATGCGGACCATGGAGCCCCTCCTTTCGATGGTCCTGCTACCGCAACGGTTTTGCGCCCGGCATTCTCCTATCCGGGCAGCCGCCTCCCCAGAAATGGTGATGCGGGCACGACGTTTCGAAGAAGGTCGGACGCGCAGAGCTTGCCTGCGGACACCTCCGGTATGGAGTAGTAGCGCCTTGCATGATCAATCGCGTTTGGGCACGATTGGTTGGCGCGCACCGAATTGCTGGCAACGGACGCGTGGACAGTTCCGCCAGACATCATGCACGCCGGTCCGGCCAAGGCCCGGCGGCCGATCCGGTCAAGGGACGTCGCGGCGTCCCGAACGGCGGCAAAGACCTGGACTCCGCATCCGGCTCATGCTGACGAGCCGACGAGTGCGGTCGCCTGCTCCCGCTGAGCATGACCGATTTCGCTGCCGGATCCCGGCACCACGCTACACAATCGCTTTCCTCGCCCTCGTCACCGCAAACCACACGGGCATCGCTTCCGCGCAGCCGCCTGCTCGAAGCTCTCTACCGGGATGAGCGTGCCGGAGTGCTGGCTTACCTGAAGCGCAAGGTCGGTCACGAGCACGCCAGCGATCTTGCGCAGGAGGTCTTCCTGCGTGCCGCTGGGAGCGCGCAACTGAATGAACTGCGCAATCCGGGCGGTTTCCTGCATTGTATCGCGAGAAACCTGGCAATCGACTTCGCCCGGAGGAGTCGGTGCCGGATCGTGACCCTGTCGCTCACCGAAAATGGCGATGGCACCAGTCTACCTTGCCAGGAAGACCGGTTACACGCGGCGGAGACCAAACAGCTTCTCGAGGAAGCATTGGCCGAACTCCCGGCGAAGACCGCACGGGTGTTCGCGATGAGCCGCTTCGAGAAGAAATCCTACAGGGAAATTCATCTCGAACTCGGTGTCGGGTTGTCGACGGTCGAATACCACATGACGAGAGCTCTCGCTCACCTGCGGCGCGAGCTGGCCGCCGAGGACGTCTGAGTCCCGCTCAATTTAATTTCATATGCAACTAGGGTGCGAGCCCATCCATGCGTCAACCCCTGCAACGGCGAAGCCAGAACGGCATGTCGCGATTGAACAGGGAGATCAGGATGATGCTGAAATCAAGGGGGCTGCCAGCCCTCCTCGCGGGCACGGCTCTCGTCGTATTTGCCACACCGCTTCGTGCACAGGCGGGCGAACAGCCCGGCCCCGCACCCGACGACACGGAAGCCTCGCAGGGCGAGAATGAAGGAAACACCATAGTCGTCACGGGTACCCGCATTCGCGGCGCGCGGGTGGTCGGCGAGGTCATTTCGCTTGATGGAGAGGCCATCGTGGAAGCAGGGCAAGTCGATCTCGGGGAAGCGATCCGCTCGCTGCCGCAGAATTTCTCCGGGGGTCAAAACCCGGGGATCGGCTTCGGTGCGGGCAATGCGAACAGCAATGTCAACTCGGCGTCGAGCGCCAATTTGCGGGGCCTTGGCCCCGACGCCACGCTGACCCTCCTCAATGGTCACCGCCTGCCATACGATTCGGCGCTCCAGGGTGTCGATATCTCCGCCATACCCCTGCCTGCGGTGGACCGGATCGAAATCGTACCGGACGGCGCATCGGCTATCTATGGCTCGGACGCCGTGGGAGGGGTCGTCAATGTCGTTCTGCGGCGAGACTTCGAAGGCGTCACCACGTCAGGGCAGATTGGAGCGAGCACGGATGGGGGCTACTTCCGCCAGCAGGCGGACATCGTCGGAGGCACGCGCTGGAGCAGTGGCGGTTTCCTGCTCGCCTACGACTTTTCCAACAACTCCAGGATCGCGGCGCGCCAGCGCTCCTATGCGGCATCGCTCGATCCCGAGACCTCGCTGTATCCTTCGCAGCGTCGCCACGCGGCAGTCTTTTCCGGGCACGAGATGGTCGCATCCGGTGTGACCGCACGCCTCGATGCGCTCTATTCCACGCGCAGCTCAAGAATCGTCAGCGGCACGCCGGCGGCGCGGTTCGTGTCCGAGCCGGATGTCGAATCGATCACTTTCGCCCCTTCGCTCGAGATCGAGCTCGGCTCGGGTTGGATGGCGACGGCGCTTGGCGTGCTCGGGCGCGATCGAACGCATTTCCAGACAAATTCCACGCAAAATGGCGCGGAAACGGTCACGACAGGCTGTTTCTGCAACGCCATCGCGTCCGGAGAGATCGGTGCCGAGGGTCCGTTGTTCACGCTTCCCGGCGGGGCCGCCAGGCTCGCGGTCGGTGCGGGGTTTCGCAACAATCGTCTCGATTTCTCGCGAGAGATCAATGCCAGTCCCTCGGTAGCTTTCGATATCACCCGGCGCAGCCGGTTCGCTTATGGCGAACTCTACCTGCCTGTCGTTTCGGGTAGAAACGGCATTGCCGGCATCGAACGGCTCAGTCTCTCGGCCGCGATGCGCTACGAGGACTACCCGGACCTCGACCAGCTTGCCACGCCGCGCCTCGGTGCGATTTATTCCCCGGTCGCCGGCCTGACGTTCCGGGGAAGCTGGTCGCGATCCTTCAAGGCCCCGACACTGTTTCAGCAGTTTACGCCCTATCAGGCATTCCTGCTCCCTGCTGCCGCGTTTGGCGCGGGTTCCGGTCCGGACACCGTCCTGTTCACCAGCGGCGGCAATCCGGATATCCAGTCCGAGCGTGCGCGCAGCTGGACCGCCGGGGTCGAGCTTGAGCCTGCCGGCGTCCCCGGCCTGCTCGTTTCGGCAACATGGTACGATATTCGCTACAGCGACAGGGTCGTGCAGCCGATTGCCGGATCGATTGCCGCTGCCTTCCGCGATCCGGGTTTCGCGAGCTTGATCGATTTCTCGCCGCAGGCCGATCTGCTGGCAGGACTCATCTCCGGAGCCCAGCTGGGCCTGCAGAACTTTTCCGGCTCGCCCTACGATGCGGCCAATGTGGTCGCCCTGGTCGACAATCGTAACATCAACGTAGCGGTCCAGCAGATCGAAGGCATCGATGCGCGCATCTCCTGGACCCGCAGGCTGCGCGGCGACGATTCCATGTCGCTCGAGCTCGCCGGCAGCTGGCTCGACAGCGACCAGCAGCTGACCGCCGCGCTCCCCAAGGTGCAGCTTTCGGGAACAGTGTTCAATCCTCCTCGCATCCGCGCCCGGGGGACCGCCCGCTACGAAACGGGCGCGTTCAAGGCGAATGCCGCGCTCAACTACACCGGAGCCTTGAGAGATCGACGATTTGCCGAAGAAAGCCGGATTGCACCGAGCGCAACTCTCGATCTCGGATTCAGTTACGAGATTATCGAAGGCGCGGACAGGGATCCGGGCCTGGAGGTTTCGCTTACCATCCAGAACGTCTTCGATGACGAGCCCGAGGTCATCGCCATTACCGGGCCGAACGACACACCGTATGATTCGACCAATTATTCGCCAATCGGCCGCTTCATCGCCTTCGGTATCAGGAGGCACTGGTGATGGGTTTCCTGGCTGCTGCCCTGTCCTTCTCGATCATTCCCGTCGCCGAGCCGCCCCGGTCGCTTGCCGACCCCTGCGAGGCTTTCGAAAGCAGCCCGGGGCTTCGAGGCAAGCGCGGCATGACGGCGGAAGACCTGGTGCAACTTGCCGATATCGGGCGAGCGGATCCCAACGAAACGCCAAGCGCCTTCGGTCTCTCGCCAGATATGAAGCAGATTGCATTCGCCGTGCGGCGCGGCAATGCCGAGACCAACGGCTATTGCCAGCGGCTGGTGGTCATGCCGCTCGACAGGAGCCAGGCACCGCGGGAGCTCGATCGGGGCGGTGAATATCTCCGTGACGATTTTCGGCTGCGCGAATTTCCGTCGGTCACCGCGGGCTGGGCCAAGGTCAACACGCCGCGCTGGTCGCCAGACGGACAATCGATCGCCTATCTCAAACGGATCGAAGGGTCGAACCAGGTCTGGCTGGCGGACAGCGCGGGAGGAACGGACGCGCGGCAAGTCACCACCCTCCCCGACGATGTCGATGCGTTCGCCTGGCTCGGCGGCGGCGAAGCGCTCGTCGTCGCCACGAGGCCCGGAATAAGACGGGCGGCGCTGGGAATCGCGCAGCAGGCGCGCCGGGGCTTCCTCTACGACGAGAGCATTTCGCCGCAATTCACGTCCCGCCCGATCCCGCGGGAAGCAATCGCGACGGAATACACCACCATCGATCTCGCGACAGGGGAATCCCGAAGCTCCACGCCAGAAGAGATAGCCGTGCTGTCTCCGGAAGGACCGCAAGGTCTCCCCGAGCGGGCGCGTGGCTACGTCGCCGGTCCCGAAGGATGGGCCGCGTGGCTCGAGCCCAAGTTTCCCGACCGCTATATCTCTCCGACGCGGCTGGTTCTGTCCGATCCGACGGACACCCGGATCAGCTGCCCTGCAAAGCTGTGCGAAGGCATCATGCGGATGTGGTGGTCGCCTTCCGAACGCGCGCTCTTCGCCGTCCAGAAGACAGGCTGGGGGCAGAGCAGCATGGGAATCCTGCGCTGGGATATCGGTGCCAGTGTACCGCGCCGCCTGATGGTCAGCGACGACATGCTGATCGGATGCGCCCTGGCCGCAGACGAGATCATCTGCGCGCGCGAAGGCGCAACAATGCCGCGACGGCTGGTGGGGATCGGCCTCGACAATGGCGAGGCGCGACTGATTCACGATCCCAATCCTCTGGTTTCTTCGCTCGACCTTGGTTCGGTCCAGCGTTTCCGGTTCAGCAATGCCTATGGTGTGGAAAGCTATGCCGATCTCGTGCTGCCTCCCGATCATCAGCCGGGTCAACGCCATCCGCTGGTCGTCGTCCAATATATCAGCCACGGGTTCCTGCGCGGAGGCTCGGGGGACGAAGTCCCCGTACAGCCACTGGCTGCTCGCGGTTTTGCCGTTCTGAGTTTCGCCAAGCCCGACCTCGTCCCCGCTGTCGCACAAGCGCAAACCGCGACCGAACTGCTGAGCGCCAACAGGGTCGACTGGCTCGACCGGCGCAATGTCCAGTCCTCGCTCGATATCGCGCTCGATCACGCGATCGGGACCGGCACTGTCGATGCCAGTCGCATAGGCCTCACCGGCTGGAGCGATGGGGTCTCGTCGGCCCAGTTCGCCTTGATCAATTCGCCTCGATACAAGGTCGCCAGCCTCGGATCGTGCTGCGAGGACATGTACAGCTACGTGCTGTCCGCCGGGCCCGCCTACAGTGCATTCACCCGGAGCATCGGCTACCGGTTCCTCGAGGACGGCGCGGAGGAATTCTGGCGCCCGATGTCGCTGATCCTCAACGTGGGCCGCGTCGATGTCCCGATCCTCATCCAGAATGCCGACAGCGAATATGAGGGCGGCCTCGATGTGGTCGAGGTCTACCGCCACAAGGGCAAGCCGATCGAGCTTCACGTGTTCGAGGATGAGACGCACTACAAATGGCAGCCTGCCCATCGCAATGCGGTCTACGAACGGACCACCGAATGGCTCGAGTTCTGGCTCATGAAGCGCAGAAACTGTGTCTCCGAGCGCGACCGGCAATACGACCGGTGGCTGACGATGGAAGGCGCTCCAACACGGGCCGAGTTGACCTGCTCGCCCGGGTCCTAATCCTGCCACGCCCGAGCCCAGTGTTCGGCTTCGGCAAGGTCGAGCAACCGGTAGATAATCGAATCTCCGGTGTAAGCGTCGATCCCCAGGGCCTGTTCGACGGCCGGCAGGTCGAGCAGGCCCTGGCGTGCGAGAAGGCCGTCCATCAGGGAGTGCCTGACAGCCTGCCGGTTCCGATCGAAAATCGCGCGGATATAGCTATCGGGGCCGGCCTTGGCTGTGCGCGTGAGGATCGAGGGTGGCAATGCGTCCGCAAAAGCGCGCCGCGCCACAGAGCGATTCAATCCGCCCTCGCACCATAACCAGGTCGGAATAGCGAGGCACAGTTCCATGAGCGGCTGGCTCATCAAGGGCGAAAAGCGAGACATTGGCGATATCAGTCCGTGAAGATGGTTCTGGCATCGCATGATCAGCGCCAGGTGATCATGCTTGCCGCCGTGCGGCCCGACGGGAACCCTGGTCCAGGGCGCTACCGGTTCGGCACTTTCGAAGTCCGGCGCGGGACGTGACAGCAGACGCTCGTCAGCAGGCCATGGCGGGAAACCAGCGGGCCTCGTCATCCTGCGCCAGATCGCTGTCGCCATTTCGGGAACATCGCAGCCGGTTACGCGACAGCTGTCGAGGAAAGTCGAGGCCCAGCCCGAAAGTGTGAATTCGGCTCGCAGTCGATCGTCAATCGGTGCTGCCGAGTGTAGATAGCAGAACAGATTGTCACCGCCGTTGCCGTCCATGATCGTAACCGCGCCGAGATCATCGGCAGCCTTGGCGAACAACCGATCGACGCCGTTGAGAAAGGACTTGCGCGAAGGGCGAGGCAAGGCGCCCGAGGCACTTTCGAGAGGGTCGAACAGCGCAGGGTCGTAGATGCCTTCCGCGAGAGGGACATCGAGGTGTTCGGCCAGACGCCGGACGGCTGGTCGCTCGTCGCCGCTGGGATCGGCGGTGGCGGCCGTGACGCATGAAAACGCCGCACCGCCACAATGGAGTGCGCCACAGATGAACGAGGAATCGACGCCCCCCGATGCGGCCACGGTGACTGGCCCCAGCGATCTTTCCCAGGCGCCTATCACGGCAATCGCCGTCTCGCGCAGCTGGTTGGCCGCATCGCCGAACGAGGGATGGGGGGCGACAGGCATGAAGGCATCGGGTCGCCAGAGGAGCTTTTCCGATATCGAGCGTCCGAAGATGGTGGTCAGGCTGCCGGGCGGTACCTCTCGCACGCCTTTCAGACAGGTGGCGCGCGAGCGCAGCTCGGGTCGGCAAAGAAACGCATGGACGTCCTTCCAGTCGACCCGCAGGTGCACATGCGTGCATCGTTCGAGCACCCGAACGTTAGAGGATATCACCACGTGGTTCTCGGTGGTGACCGAATACACCGGCAGCAGTCCAGAAGGATCGACGAGAACGGAGGTCCCGCGCTCGTCAGGGTCAGTCAATACAGCGATGTAGGCACCCCAACACCGATCGAGCAGACGACGAGCCATGCTCTGTGCGTCTTCGTCCACTTCCCGGTCGGACACGATCGAACGGCAGGCCGCCCCGTCGGGACGGGAAAAAAGCGTACCGATCACGATCCCCCGGGAGCCCATGTCGATCACTGGCATGCCGCCGCCAAGCCAAACCCGCGGCTCATCTGCGCGAAGCGTCCCGAGATCGGAATGCAGCCGTGGGCGAGCGGAAAGTAGCGCACTGTTGGTGAGCGGAACTGCCAGTGCGAATCCAGGGCTGCTCACAGCACCAGCAGCGGGGTATAGCGCTGCACCTCCTCGACGCTGTCGTTGAGCACCACATCGTCCGCCTGCGCCCAGCAATGGGCCGCAAACGGCGCGAGCTTTACGGCGATGACGACGTTCACAGGGGCGCCACGGGCCGCGAGCCGAACGGCCAGCGCAATGGATCGCGGCAGGCACCGGTTCGCGGCAGTGCGCAAGATGCGGGCATGTTCGAAGGAACGGACGATACGGTCCGCAATCGCAGAATCGCTGCGGGGGCGATCCCGGCGCGCAAGAAGCTGCCGGGTCTCGCTGAGAACGGAATGGAATCCCGAAGTCGCAATTCGCCGTTCGACACGCCGCTGCGTCCAGAGCGAGTGGGCAATCTCGGACAGGCTGAATGCGCCGAACTCGATAGCCTGCGATGTCCGGGTCGGCGGTGCCCAGTTCAAAGGCCGCGGGAAATCCGGCGGCTGGCGCCAGCGCTCGCGTCCGCTTCGTGCGACCATGTCGAGAAATGTATGGTTCTGGTCTCGGCCAAGTCGAAAATACCGGTCCGCGGCCAGGTCGAGGAAGATCAGCTGTCCATCGATCTCACGCCACGCCAAAGCGTCGCGATCAGGGTCCGGAGGCACCATGACGGCGGGTGGCGCGCGCACCGCGCAGGCGCGCGCGCCCGACCGGCTCAGTCGTCGGCCATTCCCATCGCGTAACGGGAGGGACCGGTGCTCAGATCGACATCGAAGATTGCATTGCCCTTGGTTTCGACGGACGCCTGTCCGAGTTCCACCACCGGCCCTTCGAT
The DNA here is from genome assembly GCF_003569745.1 of Altererythrobacter sp. B11. Lineage (NCBI taxonomy): Bacteria > Pseudomonadati > Pseudomonadota > Alphaproteobacteria > Sphingomonadales > Erythrobacteraceae > Altererythrobacter > Altererythrobacter sp. B11. The sequence continues at coordinate 883,844 of NZ_AP018498.1, read as the reverse complement.
TGCTTGCAGTTCTTTCATTGATCTTCTCCTTGTCAAAATCGCGACTCCAAATGCCGCCAACCAAGACTGGTTCGACAAAGACGATCATTCCAATTTATAATGTAATTATAATCGGCACCCGGCCCAAAGGGTGCGACCGGGCAATGGAAGCACTCGTTGGCAAGTACCTCGATACCTTTGGCTTGCGGCTTGGACATGCGTATCGATGCCCGGTCGCAGGGAATTTGAGTTCCCGGCCTAAATATATGACGGAAACACCGCCGAAGCAAAGAACTTGTTCGTAAGACCTTTACGCGCAGTATCGAGAGATAGGCAATTCATTGCTGGCGGACCTTCTATTCTTTCTCGCGCCCAGCAGCGCGGCGCCGGGCCTTCGCGAATTCACGATCGCTGGCGATGAAGCGTTCGAGCATCGGCCCGATCAGCGCGGCTGGTTGCGGCGCGTCCTTGACCGCTCCGCCATTAAGGATGGTGCCGTAATCGACCAGCTGGCGATGCAGGCGTGCAGGGATCTCGACCGACAGCCGGACCGGCTTTTCATCGGTGATATCGGACATCTTCAAACGGGTCATGACCCACTCTCCAGCACAATGTCGCGCGTAACCAGCACGCGCACCGGGTAGCCGGGCCGGATGGTGAGCGTCGGGCGAACATCGAGCTCGCGGGAAACGACCTGCTCACCAGCCCGGCCGATGCTGTCCTGGCTGCCGCGGCGCAGCGCGCGGACCAGTTCGCTGTCCCCACCTGCCCCGAGTTCGCCGCCGATGCCGAGTATCGTCGAGACCAGCGCGGCTTTCAGCACCCCGCCCCAGTGGTAATCCACCCGGTCTTCGAGCCCCGCATATCCGGCGGGATCGGCGGCAGGCTGGCGCTCGAGCACGATCGAACGACCATCGGGGAGGATCAGGCGGTTCCAGGCCAGCAGCACGCGGCGATGGCCAAAGCCGACATCGGACTGGTAATCACCGATCAACCGCGCGCCCTGCCCGATCAGCAAGCGTTGTCCCGTCACGCTGTCATAGACGTTCTGGGTCACCTGCGCGGTCACCAGCCCGGGCTGGTCGGACCGGATCCCGGTAATGAGCGCCGCGGGAATGATCGAACCCGATTGCAGGACGGCTGCAGTCGGCGCCGCCTCAAGTTGCTGCATCGAAGCCGTCCTGCGTTCGGCCGGCCGGTCGAGGAATGCGCGCGCGGCCGGTGGCGCGTCAGCACCGATACCCGGGGCTGACCCGAGCCCGCTAGCGACATCCGTTTGCACGAGACTGGCGGGCTGAGCCCCGCCGCCAAAGAACAGGCGGCTGGCTCTCGCAGCTTCGCTCTCCTGCGCGATGCGCTGACGCGCGGCCTCCCGCGCGGCGATCGCTGGCGATTGCGAAGCCGGCCGAGCGCCCACGGGCGGAAGCGCGGCGACAGCGCCGCGATCCTGCGCATCGAGAATCGGCTTGCCGAGGTCGCCGGGCAAGGGCGGCCCGAGCCTGGGCACCTGCGTATAGTCCCGGGGCGCCGACGCGAGGCCGTCCGCGACAGCAGTGCTTTCGGTATTCACCAATTCCTCGCCCTGCTCGTGCGACGCCGGCCGGAGCGCGAACAGCAAGGCGCCGCCGACCAGGGCCAGACCGGCGGCGCTGGTGATGCCAATGGCCTTGCGCGACAACCGGACCACGCGCGGCCCTTCCCCGCGCAGTCTCACGATCGACTCCGCATTGTCCGGTTGGCGGTCGAGAGGCTCCTCGCTCATGACGACCCGCGCGCACGGTTGGTGATCCTGACGCGCACCTGCCCGCGGCCGGCGCCCAGGCGCAGTTCGGCCTTGTCGAACAGGCGATCGACGATGATGTAGCGGCCCGATACCCGGTAGTTGGCGAGCTCGGCCCCGTCGTCTTCGCCGATAATGAAGAAAGGTGGCATCTCGCCCTGCGCGATGTCGGGCGGAAACTCGATCAGCGTGCGCCGTCCGTCGTCGAAGACGCGGACCGGTCGCCAGTCCGGACGGTCGCCGGACAAGCGATAGGCGAAATTCAGGTCTTGGAGCGCAAATCCTTCGGCGACCGGAGCGGTCCGTGTGGCTTCGGTTTCCGCCTTGCGCAGCGCGATCAACTCGTCTTGCGGATAGATCCAGCTGACCGAGGCCATGTAGATGCGCGGGTTGGCGCGCAACTCGACATGATAGGTGCGCCGGTCGGTATTGATCACGAGATTGGTCGCGATATCGGGCCGGGTCGGCTTGACGAGAATATGCACCCTGGCAGTCGCACCGCTACCGCTGATCGTGTCGCCAATCATCCAGCGCACCGTATCGCCTGCGGCAACCGGCCCGGGTCCGACCAGTGTCTCACCCTCCTGCAAAGCGATGTCGGTCACCTGCCCCGGCTTGGTGTAGACCTGGAACAGGGCGCCTTCGTTATAGGCATAACGCTGGATGGCATTCTGGAATCCGGCATTGTCGGGCTGGACCCGGGCGGAATCGTTCGCCGCTCCAACCTGCTCCTGAGGATCGGGGGCGGGATCGGAGGCAGGGGAGCGGCGCGCGGCAGCGGGGGAGGACTGCCGCGAAAGAAGGAGGCGTGCGCCAGCGACACGATGGCCTGCGTTCGGCGGTAATCGAACGATGGCGCTCAACGCCGCCGCAGCGGCCTGCGACTGGGGGGCAGGCGTCGCCGACGCGGGCGCGGCGGCTGCAAGCGAGAGAACGCCGACGAGGCTGGAACGAATGAAGGTTTGCGGGCGGGACATCAGCCGAGCTCCTTTGACCAGTTGATAGAGGTGACGAAAATTCCCAGCGGATTGCGCGTCAGCGCATCTGGATCGCGCGGTGGCTGGACCGCGATCCCCAGGATCGCGGTCCAGCGGCTCGTCTCGGCAAGCGCGCCGTCGCGGTAGCGCCGCTCGACCCAGGCGACGCGGAAACTCTTCGGCGAAGCGCGGATCACGCTGGTGACCTCGATCGCCACCTGTTCGTGGCCGACCACAGCGAACGGATCGTTGGCGCGCGCATACTCGTTGAGCGCGAGCGCGCCGCGATCGCTCGCAAAGTCGTAGGCCCGCAGCCAGTTCTCGCGCACGACGATCGCGTCGTCGGGAATGGACCGGACGTTCTCGATGAAGCGCGCGAGATGGAAGGCGATCTGGGTATCGCCGGGCGTAAAGCCGGCGTCGGCGGGGGCAACGCTGCGCGCTTCGCCCAGCTTGTCGACCTCGACGACCCAGGGGACGATCGTTCCGCGCGCATTCTGCCACATGAGACCGCCGGTCAGGATGGCCGAGAGACCAAGTGCCCCGAAGAACGCGAAGCGCCAGCTTTTCGCCTGGACGCGCGCCGAACCGATGCGGTCATCCCAGACCTGCGCCGCGCGCTGGTATGGCGTCTCTGCCTGCGGGGTCTTGCCGTACCGGATCGAAGGGCGTTTGAACATTTGCCGTCAGTCCTTTTCTCGTGTGTCGATCGAGGCGCCTGCGCCATGGCCGTCGCCGGCGCGCACGGTGTGCGCGGCGAGCGATGCGGAGTGGCCGAGGCTCTGGCGCTGCTTCATGGATCTGGCCCAGGATGGCGGGCCGTCGCTGCTCGCTGCCTGTCCGCTATCGGACGGCGGGGAACCTGGGGCAGGCACGATACGCCCTCCCATGTGACCGACCGCCGAGCGCGCACCCTCCCGGAAATTGCCTCGGGCACTGTCGGTTGCGGCGCGCAGCGGAGACATCGCCGCGCCGCCCGCGGCGCGCCCGACACCGGCCATACCGCCCGCCACAGCTGCTCCGCCGCTCCTGCCCGCCGAACCCGTGGCATAGGCCATGGTCGCACCGCCGGCGGCGCGCGAGGTGCCGCGCGCGACCGAAGAGGCGGCGCTGGCAACCGCACCGCCGGCCAGTTTGGCCCCGGCGACGCCGCCAACCGCCGCACCACCTGCGAGAAGGGCAGTCCCGGCTGCCGCGCCGGCACCCAGTTGCGGCCCGCCCGCGACGATCCCGTTGGCGATGCCGGGGCCGAAAATGCCGAGGCCGAGCAGCGTCAGGCTGGCGAGCACGATGGCCAGGACATCCTCGATCGTCGGCTCGCCCGGAATGGCGCCGGTGAACTCGGCGAAGAGGGTCGAGCCGATGCCGATGATCACGGCGAGCACCAGCACCTTGATCCCCGAGGAGACCACATTGCCGAGCACGCGCTCGGCCATGAAGGCTGTCTTGCCGAACAGGCCGAAAGGAATGAGCACGAAACCCGCAAGCGTCGTCAGCTTGAACTCGATCAGGGTGACGAACAGCTGGATCGCGAGGATGAAGAAGGCGATGATGACCACCGCCCATGCGACGAGCAGGATGACGATCTGCAGGAAGTTCTCGAAGAAGCTCACATAGCCGAGCAGGTCTTCCATGGATTCGAGCAGTGGCCAGGCGGCATCGATGCCGACCTGCGCGACCCGGCCCGGCTGCAGGAGGTCGGCAGCCCCGAGCCCGGAGCCGCTGGCCTTGAGGCCGAGCCCGGCAAAGCTGTTGAAGACGATGTTCGCGAGCGCGCTCCAGTTGCCGATGATGTAGGCGAAGATGCCGACAAAGAGCGTTTTCTTGACGAGGCGGGCGATGATGTCGTCCTGCTCGCCCCAGCTCCAGAACAGGGCAGCCAGCGTCACATCGATCACGATCAGCGTGGTCGCGATGAAGGCGACCTCGCCCGAAAGCAGCCCGAAGCCGCTGTCGATGTACCGCGAAAATACCGCCAGGAAGCGATCGACGACGCCGGTCCCGCCCATGTCAGCGCTCCTCGCGCGTTGGCGACGAGCGAAGGACCGGATCGGACAAAGCCGACTCCTTATTCAGCCCGGAATAGGCATCGGGATGCTCGACGCCGAAGAATCGTCGCCGCTTCTCGGCCCAGGCCGCCCGGCAATCGGGCGAAGACAGCGCGAGCTCTCCCATATCCGAACACGCTCCGAGACGGGCGGGCAGCGGATCGCCATCGGGCACCCGGACGGTAGCGGCCGGCTCGACGCGTGGCCCGGGCTCCTCGCGCAACTGCACGAGCGTCATGGCGAGCGCGAGGCCGACAAAAACGGCCGCACCAATCCGCGCGATGAGCTTTCCGTCCATGACGGATCAGTCCGATCCGCCGGGCACGTAGCGGGGCCGATCGGCGAGAAAACGCCGGAGTTGTTCGTGCGCCTGGCGCTTGGCCGCCGCGCGGTCGGCCGCGTGGAGCGCCTGCGCGCGGCTCGAGGCCGCCAGCGTTGCCGTCAGATCGGCGAGCTGGCGCGCTTGCAGCGCGAGCAGCTGATTGCCGGCCTGGGCCGCCTGCAGCGCCCCTGTGGCGGACTGGCTCGCGCCGACCAGGCTGCCAATCGCCGCGCGCGAGCCTTCGATGTTGGCGACCGCGCCCGCCTGGACTTTCAGCGCGTCCTCGAAGCCGGCAATGCTGTTCTGCCAGCGTGCTTCGGCGCCTTCGACCATGGCCTGCTGCGAGGCGCCGAGCGGAACGTTCCGGTACTGGGCCGCGAAGGCCGTCTCGATCTCGCGCACATCGTAGGCGATGCGTTGGGCCTGGCTCAGCAGTTGCTGTGTCTGCCGGATCTGGTCCTGCAAGGGCTGAAGGATGCTCGTCGGCAGGCGCTCGAGGTTCTTCGCCTGGTTGATGAGCGAAGCTGCCTGATTCTGCAGCATGCGGATCTGGTTGTTGATCTGCTCGAGCGTCCGCGCCGCGGTCAGCACGTTCTGGGCGTAGTTGGACGGATCGTAGACGATCCCGCCGAACTGCGCCTGGGCCGGCGTCGATATGACAGCCACGCCACCGGCGGCGGCGAGCGCCGTACTCGCGGCAAGGGCCCTAAGATATCTCGACAGTGTCATGGTAAGTCTCCTTCGGGTTGTCGGGTTGCAAGGTTCGCGAGTGGTCGCCTCCGAGCAGCTCGGCCGCCCAGTCGAGTCCGCGATACCGCAGCCAGGCGGCGGCAAAACCGGCGCGGTCAGCGCTTTGGGCAATGCGGGCGATGGCGAGCTGGTCGCTCTTCGAGGACGCTCCGGCAAAGGCGAGCGCGACCTCGCCCAGGCCCAGTTCGAACAGGCGGTTGCCGCGTGCGGACTGGCAGTAATAGTCGCGCTTGGGCGTTGCCCGGCTGAGGATCTCGATCTGGCGGTCGTTCAATCCGAAGCGCCGGTAGATGCTCAGGATTTGCGGCTCGATCGCGCGCTCGTTGGGCAGGAAGATGCGGGTCGGACAGCTTTCGATGATCGCCGGCGCGATCGCCGAGCTCTCGATATCGGCGAGGCTCTGGGTCGCGAAGACAACGCTCGCGTTCTTCTTGCGCAGGGTCTTGAGCCATTCGCGCAGCTGTCCGGCGAAGCCGGGACTGTCGAGCACCAGCCAGCCCTCGTCGATGATGATCAGCGTCGGCGACCCGTCGAGCCGTCCCTCGATGCGGTGGAAGAGATAGGAGAGCACCGCTGGCGCAGCGGCCGAGCCGGTCAGACCTTCGGTCTCGAAGGCCTGGAAGCGCGCATCGCCGAGCCGTTCGCATTCGGCATCGAGCAGCCGCCCGAACGGTCCGTCGATGCAGTAGGGCGCAAGCGCCTGCTTGAGCGGCTGCGACTGCAGCAGCACGGCAAGACCGGTCAGCGTGCGCTCGGCGACCGGCGCGGTGCCAAGCGACGTCAGCGCCGACCAGAGATGCTCCTTGATGGCGGGATCGACCGACACGCCTTCGGAGGCAAGGATCGCCTGGAGCCATCCTGCTGCCCAGCCAAGCTCCGCGGGCTCGTCGATGCGGACCAGCGGCTGGAGCGCTACGCCGTCGTCGCTGTCGCTGTCTTGGGAAAGGCTGGAGCCCAGATCCCGCCAGTCGCCGCCGCAGGCGAGCGCTGCGGCGCGGATCGAACCGCCGAAATCGAACGCGAAGATTTGCGCTCCGGCATAGCGGCGAAACTGCATCGCCATGAAAGCGAGCAACACGGACTTGCCTGCACCTGTCGGTCCGACGACCAGGCTGTGGCCGACATCGCCGACATGGAGCGCCAGACGAAACGGGGTGGTGCCCTCGGTCCTCGCGTAGAACAGCGGCGGCGCCTCGAAGTGGTCGTCGCGCTCCGGCCCTGCCCAGATGGCGGACAGCGGGATCATGTGCGCCAGATTGAGCGTCGAGAGCGGCGGCTGCCGGACGTTCGCGTAGACGTGTCCGGGAAGCGAGCCGAGCCATGCCTCGATCGCGTTCATGCCTTCGGTGACACAGGTGAAGTCGCGGCCCTGGACGACCTTCTCGACCAGGCGCAGCTTTTCGGCGGCGAGCCCCGCGTCCTCGTCCCAGACCGTGATCGTCGCGGTGACGAGCGCCATGCCGACATGATCGGCACCCAGTTCCTGCAAGGCCGTATCGGCATCCTCGGCCTTGTTGGCCGCATCGCTGTCGACCAGCACCGAGGCCTCGTTGGTCATCACTTCCTTGAGGATGGCGGCCACCGACTTGCGCTTGGCGAACCACTGGCGGCGGATCTTGCCGAGCAAGCGTGTCGCATCGGTCTTGTCGAGCATGATCGCGCGGGTCGACCAGCGATAGGCAAACCCTTGCGCGTTCAATTCATCGAGCAAGCCGGGAAAGGTGGCGCTCGGGAAGCCGACCACGGTCACGGTGCGCAGGTGCGCCTTGCCAAGACGCGGCTCGAGACCGCCGGCGAGCGGCTCGTCGGCGAGCAGCGCATCGAGATGCATCGGGGTGTCCGGGACGCGCACCCCCCGCCTGCGCGTAGAGATGCAGCTGTGCAGATAGGTCAGCGTCTCGCCGTCATCGAGCCATGCGATCTCGGGGAAGAACCCTTCGAACAGCCGGAGCAGGCGGTCGGTGCGATCGGCAAATCCATCGCGCAATTCGCGCGGATTGACGCCCTTCTCCCCCTTGCCTTCGTAGAGCCAGTTTTCGGCGCGCGCGCCATCTTCGGCAGGCGGGAGCCACACGAAGGTGAGGAAATAGCGGCTTTCGAAATGCGCGCCTTGCTCGGCAAACTGCGCCGCGCGCTCGCGCTCGACGAGGGCGGATGCCGGATCGGGAAAATCGCAGACCGGATAGCCCAGCGCTGGACGGCGCACCGCTTCGACGAAAATGGCCCAGCCCGAACCCAGTCGGCGCAGCGCGCTGTTGAGACGCGCGGTCGTTGCCACAAGCTCGGCAGGAGTTGCACTGTCGAGGTCCGAGCCGCGAAAGCGTGCGGTGCGCTGGAAACTGCCGTCCTTGTTGAGGACGATGCCCGGCGCCACCAGCGCGGCCCAGGGCAGGAAGTCGCTCAGCCGGTCGGCCTTGGTCCGATATTCGCGAAGCGAGAACATCCGTCAAACCTCGAAATGTGCGGGAAAGCGCAGGTGCCGCCGCGCGACGTCGACGAACTGCGGATCGCGCCGCGCGGCCCAGACCGCGATCACGTGCCCGGCAGCGAAGACGGCAACGCCCGCCACCCACAGCTGCAAGCCGAGCCCGATCGCGCCTGCCAGCGTCGCATTGGCGATGGCGAGCCCGCGCGGCGCTCCGCCGAGCAGGATATGCTCGGTCAGGGCCCGGTGGACCGGGACGGCGAAGCCGTGCGGCAGGCCGGATACACCGTCGTCCATCAGACCAACGCTCCGCCGCCGAACGAAAAGAACGACAGGAAGAAGGACGAGGCTGCAAAGGCGATCGACAGGCCAAAGACGATCTGGATCAGTCGCCGGAAACCGCCCGAGGTATCGCCGAAGGCGAGCGCCAGCCCGGTCGCGATGATGATGATCACCGCGACGATCTTGGCGACCGGTCCCTGGATCGATTCCAGGATCGCCTGGAGCGGCGCCTCCCAGGGCATCGACGAGCCGGCGGCGTGCGCGGGAGCCGCGACCGCCAACGCGACAATGCCGCAGACAATCCAGGCAGGCAGGCGCGGGCGCGCCCGGAACAGAGCATGGGTCACAGGGAATCTCCTTGGATTGGGCAAAGGGGCGCGAGCACATAATTGTCCCGCGCATCGAGTGGGCGGACTTCGGCCAGTTCGGCAAGCCGCCGTCCCGTACCGTCGCGCACCAGCACCGCGATCACGTCGATGGTCTCGGCGATGAGCGCGCGCGGCACGGTGACCACGCTCTCCTGGATCAGCTGCTCGAGCCGTCTCAGCGTGCCGAGCGCGGTTCCGGCATGGATCGTGCCGATCCCGCCGGGATGGCCGGTGCCCCAGGCTTTGAGCAGATCGAGCGCTTCAGCGCCGCGAACCTCGCCGATGGGAATGCGATCGGGCCGCAGCCGCAGCGCCGAACGGACGAGATCGGACAGCGAAGCCACGCCATCCTTGGTCCGCAGCGACACGAGATTGGGGGCGGCGCACTGGAGCTCGCGCGTGTCCTCGATCAGGACCACGCGGTCGGTCGAGGAAGCGACTTCCGCAAGCAGGGCATTGGTAAGTGTGGTCTTGCCGGTCGAGGTCCCGCCGGCGACGAGGATATTCCTGCGCGCGGCAACCGCGGCAGCGAGCGCGTCGGCTTGCCGCGAAGCGATGATTCCCGCCGCAACATAATCGTCGAGCGTGAACACGGCGACGGCGGGCTTGCGAATGGCAAAGCTCGGCGCCGCGACCACCGGTGGCAGCAAACCTTCGAAACGCTCTCCGCCTTCTGGCAATTCGGCGGAGACGCGCGGCGCTCCGCCATGCACTTCGGCCCCCACATGGTGCGCCACCAGACGGACGATCCGCTCACCATCGGCAGCGCTCATCGTCCGCTCGGTAGCGCCGAGACCTTCGCCCAACCGATCGATCCAGAGGCGCCCGTCCGGATTGAGCATGACCTCGATCACCGACGGATCTTCAAGCCAGGCGGCGATCTCCCCGCCCAGAGCGGTACGCAGCATGCGCGCGCCGCGCGACGATGCTTCGGATCGGATCGGAACTACGCTCATGCCATGCCTCGAAACACCGCGACCGACGGCCGGTCGCGTTCTGAGGCACATCAAGAAGACAGGATTTCAGGGCACCGCAACAGGAACTGGCAGGTGTCGAACGGCAGCGCGGAAAAGGTAAGCCGGGCGTAGCGAGCCGCATCCGGTGACCCCACCTCAAGAGGGCTGACCGCTGAGCTTGCAAGGTGCAGATCCTTTCACCGTTTGGTTTCGCCTCATGAGTTAGAACAAGATTGCATTGAGAACAGAACAAGAACATATAAAGTTAGTTCTCTTTGGTGGCAAAACCGCTACCCACAGGCATAAGGAGGGTTCGTTGCGATCAAATTCAGCACTGAAACCGGGATCCGTTTCCCGTAGCGAACCGACGCACGCGCTGGCATTGAAGCGCGAAGAGCTCGCACGCGCGCGACTGGCTGCACGCGCCTGGGCGCAGTCGCTAGAGGATAGTGATCGATCGACCCATGCCGCCTGGTTCGCGCAAACAGCTATGGAAGCATTTGCCGCTGCGATTTCTCCCTCGCTCGTTCTCTCGAGTTCTCCGTCGGACAATCATACGGCACTGGACGCCACGGCATGCCGTCTCGCGGAATCAATCGGATGCGAAGCGGCTTGCCTTCCGCTGCTCGAGGGATGCCATTTTCTAACCAGCCTCTACACCACCCTGCTCCCCGCTGAGGAACGGAGCGAGCTGGGCGCATTCTACACGCCTGCATCACTCAGCAAGCGTCTTGTCGATCTGGCCGATGAAGGGGGCATCGACTGGGCAACCGCTCGAGTACTCGATCCGGCGAGCGGAGGCGGTGCGTTCTTGCTCGAGGCAGCCTCCCGTATGCGCAAAGCGCTCGAAGGCAGCGAGCCTGCGTTCATCCTAGCCCAGCTCGGTGCGCGACTTTCCGGGATGGAAATCGATTCCGATGCCGCTGCTCTTTCGCAGATGGCGTTGGAAATCTTTCTGGCCGATCTAACCGCGACCAGCGGGTGCCCCGCTCCTCAATTCATCAAGGTATGCGACACGCTGGAAATCGCGCCTTCGCCCACCTATGATCTCGTCATTGGCAATCCGCCCTATGGGCGAGTACGACTTTCGGCTGCGCAACGCAGTCTCTTCGCCCGCAGTCTGTACGGCCATGCGAACCTCTACGGGGTGTTCACGGACATAGCCCTTCGCTGGACCAACGCCGGCGGGGTAATCGCCTACCTTACGCCGACGAGCGTCTTGGGAGGACAGTACTACAGCGCACTCCGCCGGCTGCTCGCAACCGAAGCACCGCCTGAAGCGATCGACTTCGTTCACGCCCGTCGCGGCGTATTCGAAGATGTCATGCAGGAAACGCTGCTGGCGCTTTACCGCAAAAGCGGAGAACCGCGCCCGTATCAGGTTCACTATCTTCACGTAGACAATGAGCGCGAAGCGCGCCTGACGAAGAACGGAAAGGTCGGGCTTCCGCAGGACGTCGGTGCTCCCTGGCTGGCGCCGCGACAACCTGCCCATGTCAAACTCATTGCGGCCGCTGAGCGAATGCCCGCGCGATTGTCGGACTGGGGCTATCGCGTTTCGACCGGTCCGCTTGTCTGGAACAGATTCAAATCGCAGCTTCGAGAACGGGCGGTCCGAGGGTCCTTACCCCTGATCTGGGCCGAAGCGGTGACTTCGAATGGCAAGTTCGTATTTCGCGCATTGAAGAAGAACCACGCTCCTTTTTTTAAGGTCGAGCCGGGTGACGATTGGCTCGTAGTCGATGAGGCCTCAGTGCTTGTCCAGCGGACGACAGCAAAGGAACAGGCGCGCAGGCTGATCGCTGCCGAGCTCCCCTTGGAGTTTGTCGAGCAGCACGGCGGGGTGATCGTAGAAAACCACCTGAACATGGTAAGGCCCGGGCCGTCACCGAAGATCAGCCCGGCGACAGTCGCCGCAGTGCTGAACAGCGATGTGGTCGACCAGCTTTTTCGCTGTATCAGCGGCAGCGTTGCCGTTTCGGCATTCGAACTCGAGGCCATTCCGCTGCCCGCGATCACCGAAATGGCGGAATTCGAGCAGCTGGTGGGCAGTAGAGCATCACGGGCACGGTTGGAAGAATCGCTGCGGCGGAGCTACGGCCTCAAAGCATGAGTTTGCTGCCGCTTGCATCCTGGGATGAGATTCACCGCCGCCTTCCTGTCATTTTTCCGGGTGGCTCGCCGAACAGGGAGCACTGCGTCTGGGAAATCGCTGCCAAGACCATTTTCGTGATGCTGTATGCGGGTGCGGTCGAAGGTACGGAGCGATGGATCCGGCCTGATCAGGTAACCCGGATGACTGATGCTCAGGCGTCTCTCACTGACGATGCCGATCGCATACAGTGGTCTCAAGATTCCATGAAGCCGAGCAAGGCCGATGTCCCGGGACGCTGGTACGCGGTGAACACCCGGGAATCCATTCGCGACGATACGATCCGCTACGCGCTAATACAGAACGGCGCGGTCATCGAACGACCGGGACTGGCGACGACGTCACCAGCGGGCCGCTATGCGCTCCAGAATGATTTTGCCGAGCTGCTCGTCCCGGGCTTGAGCGCGGAAGCACTGGAAGCCAGAATTTCTGCCTGGCAGAAAAAGCATCTGAACGCAGGCGCGCTCGCACGTATCGCCATCGTCCGGCGTGGAGCTGCAGCCGGCGGGGATCACCAGTTGGTCACGTTTCCGAACGGGGAGACGCGGCGGATGTCCGCAGGGCCAAGTTCGGATATCTCCAAGGCAGTGATCGAGGTCTTCGCCCCGACCTTTCTCGTCAAGCCCGGCGTGATCACCCTCAGCGAAAGTGGCAATAAGGTTGTCGCCAGAGACGACGAACTCGCCCGAGCAATTGGACTGACGATCCCGGCTGACAGGAGCTTGCCCGACATTGTTTTAGTCGATCTGGGCCCTGCCCACCCACTGCTCGTATTTGTGGAAGTTGTTCATTCGGACGGCCCGGTCAATGAAGCACGTAAGGCAGCATTGCTCCGGATCGCTGACCAAGCCGGTTTCGGTTCGAAGAATGTCGCGTTCGTGACCGCCTTCCTCGATCGCGGTTCGGCCACCTTCCGGAAGGCCGTGGGCAGCCTGGCTTGGGGCAGCTACGCCTGGTTTGCTTCCGAACCAAATAATTTGATCACGTTGAGTGAGGTGGTCCCGGAAATCTGGACAGGGTGCTAAGCTAATCCCGACCTGAGGAATGGACGGGAAATGAAGAAGACGAGGAAGCGGTACAGCGCAGATTTCAAGGCGAAGGTGGCGCTGGAGGCGCTCCGGGGTGACCTGACCCTGGCCGAGCTGGCAGCGAAGCATGGCATCCACCATACGATGATCGCGGCCTGGAAGCGCCAGGCTGTCGAGGGAATGGGGAGCACGTTCTCCGGAGCCGGCGATGCAGCCAAGGCAGCCAGCGAGGCCGAGGTGGAGAAGCTGCACGCCAAGATCGGCCAGTTGGTCGTGGAGCGGGATTTTTTAGCCAAAGCCTCCGGTCGATGAGCGTGGCACGGAGGCGTTCGATGATCGAACCTGCTCACCACCGGCTGTCGATTGCGGCGCAATGCCGGCTGCTGTCGATCAGCCGGTCTTCCTATTATTATGCGCCGGTGCCGGAGACCGACGAGACGCTGGCACTGATGCGGATGATCGACGCGGCGTTCCTCGACATGCCATGGTATGGTAGCCGCCAGATGGTCCGGCACCTGCGCCGCGAGGGCCACGATGTCGGCCGACGACGTGTGCGGCGGCTGATGGCGAAGATGGGCTTGTCGCCGATTTACCAGCGCCCTCGGACCAGCGATCCGAACCCGCAGCACCGGATCTATCCGTATCTTCTGCGCAAACTGGTGATCGAGCGCCCCAACCAGGTGTGGTGCGCCGATGTGACGTATATCCCGATGCGCCGGGGCTTCTTGTATCTGGTCGCGGTGATGGACTGGGCGACCCGCAAGGTGCTGGCCTGGCGGCTGTCGAATACGATGGACGCCGGCTTCTGCGTCGCCGCACTGGAAGATGCGCTGGCGCGCTTCGGTAAGCCGGAGATCTTCAATACGGATCAGGGTAGCCAGTTCACCAGCTTCGCCTTCACCAGCGTGCTGCGCAACGCAGAGGTCAAGATCAGCATGGACGGTCGAGGCCGTTGGATGGATAATGTGTTCATCGAGCGGCTGTGGCGATCTCTGAAGTATGAATGCGTCTATCTCCACGCCTTCGAGACCGGCTCGGAGCTGCGCACTGGCCTCCGGCGATGGATCACCTATTACAACACGCAGCGACCGCACTCGGGTCTCGCCGGGCGGACCCCGGCAGAGGCCTACGGGCGGATCAGCGAACCAGATCATGGGGGGCATGCCCCCCATGATCTGACGACCAGACTGGCGGCATAATCACATCGGGGATTAGCTTAACTTCGTCGCCGACCTGTCCAAGAAGGCGGAACCACCTCAGGATTGAGGCGATGAAGAGCCATGCGGTTGCCGAGGCGATGGTCTGCTCGAAGTCCTTGGCGAGGCGACGGTTTCGGTTAAGCCAAGCCAGTGTTCGCTCGACGACCCAGCGCCGGGGCAGCACCTTGAAGCCTTTCGTCGCGTCGGACCGTTTGATGATCTCGACCGTCCACTTGCCGATCCGGCGCAACGCCTGGCGGAGCTTGTCGCCAGCATAGCCGCCATCGGCGAACACATGCCGTAGCCATGGGAAGCGATGGATGATTTCGGCTAGCACGAGTGGCGCGCCGTCACGATCCTGGATGTCGGCGGTGTGGATCACGGCATGAACGAGATTGCCATCGGTGTCGGTGAGGATGTGGCGCTTGCGCCCCTTTGTCTTCTTGCCGGCGTCGTAACCGCGAGGGCCGCCGGATTCCGTGGTCTTGACGCTCTGGCTGTCGATCACTCCGGCACTGGGCGAGGCTTCGCGACCATCCGCCTCGCGCCCGATCAGCAGCAGGGCGTGATTGAGCGAGAGCCACAGCCCATTGTCGCGCCACAGGTAGAACCAGCGCCGCACCGTCGAAACCGGCGGAAAACACGGCGGCAGCATCCGCCATGGCAGCCCGCCACGCAGCAGGTAGAGGATCGCCTCGATGATGCGCCGCAGCGGCCACTTGCGGGGCCGCCCTACATGCGAAGGCGGGGGAAAGAACGGCTCCAGAACCGCCCATTCGGCATCGGTCAAATCGCTTGGCAAAGCCAGGTCCGCACGGGCATAATGCGCCCGAGTGGTGTCGGTCCACATCGTCGAGCTCCGGAAGTTTGTAGCAAAACCCCCTGAATCAACGACTTGGGCAAGCGTCAAGCTAACCCGCTGATACCACTCAACTTAATTTTGGATCAGGCTCTAAGGGGCCGTAAATGAGAGCGCAAAGTGGACGAAATGAGGCCCTTTCTGACTTTGATTAAAGCGCCTCGCAGCGTAGCGCTTCGAGACGCTCCGAACACACCTCGTGCACCACGCGGCCGAGTTCTTCGACCTGCGCGCCAAGCCACTCAAGCTCTTCCTTCGTGATCCGATAGTGCTTCGAGTAGCGTGCCTTGACATAGGCTTCCTTGAGCTTCTCGAAACAAGCTCGGTCGCGTCTGGTCTCTCGCGGCCAAACATACGTCAGACGTGGATCAATCCGCTCGGCCTGGGTGCGCAGGAAGCCGAGATTGTGATTATGAGGGGTGTAGAAAGTGCAGACCAGCAGCAGGCAGTGATACAGGCGTTCTGCTGATTGGTGCATATTGAACGCAGCTTCCTTCAGCCCACCTTCCGCAATGAGAAATTCCGCTGCTTTTTTGAAGCGGTTAGAGCTCGGATACCACTCGTCGAAATACTCCTGCGCCATGGCCCGTGCCTGCGCGGGCGTCTTGGGTTTTGGCTGATGCAGTTCGGTGTCGTCGCACTGGTAGAGCGCGATCCCGTCCTTCGCGATATCCATGAAGAAGTAGCGTCCGTGCGCCAGCCCATCGTTCACTTCCTGAAGCGTGTGCACGATGAAGTTGACCGGCGTGCGCAGCGCTCCGGTGATCGCCAGCTCGCGGTCGAGCCGTTCTTCCAGCTTGAGCCAGTACTTGACGCGGTCGGCAATGCGCTTGTCATTGACGATGATGAGCAGGTCGTAGTCCGAACGGTAGCCCTTGGCGGTATGCGGCTCATCGACCCAGCCCCCGCGCGCATAGCTGCCGTAGAGGATGATCTTGAGGATCCGCGCCTTCTTCTTCCACTCGTGCTTTGCAAGCGCGAGTGCATCGCCAAATTCGTCGAACACAATCTCGACGACGCGTTCCAGTTCGCGCTGTTTGTTCGGAGGAAGATGATCGAGATCGGTGCGCATTGATTTACCCTTAGCAAGCTGCTGGAATGGTTGCACCCTTACAAATACTGCACGGTGCGATGACCGGCTCCAACAAGCGCCCTCTGCTCTTCGAGACCCGCCGAGCGGGGACTTTAAACGGCGCGGCCGACGACAACTTCGCCAAGCTGCTACCGATCTTTTCCGGCCCCGAGATCGTCTTCAGCCATGGTCCTCACCAAGATCGCCCACCCGTATCAGATCGTCCGCCAGATGCGTTTCGCGCTCCATGTGCCGGGCAAGCGCTTCGACAAAATTCTCGAACCGCTTCTCGACGCCGGCCCGGACCGCAGCCGAAGGCTGGCTTGCAGGCGGCGGCGTGGCGGCGAGCCATGTCCGAAGATACAGCGCGAAGGCTTCGTTGCCGACTTCCACGTGGTAATCGAGCTTCTGCAATTGCCGCGTGATCCGGTCGAGTCGCCGGCTGAAGGCGGCCTCCATCCGCTCGGACCCGTCGGGCGAAAGAAACGAGGCGATCGCCGCTTCGACCACCGATGCCTGCGATACCCGCTTGCGGCCGGCATAGTCGGCCAGTTGCCGTGACAGATCGGGCGGGAGCCGGAAGGTGTGCTTGATCCGGTTACCCTTGCTCACAGATCGATCCCATCGCCGGGATCGAGCGCGGCGCGCCGCGCATTGGCGCGCATCCGGTCCGTAATCTGCCTGTTTCTGACAGCATCGTCGTCATCCCGCCGGTCGGTGAAGTCGAACTCGTTGTGAGGCGGTGACCGGGGCGGCACCACGTCCTCGTGTTCCGGCAAGTCGGGCTCACGGCGAATGCCGCCCTCGCCCGCGGTGTCCAAACCGTCCACATCTTCAGGTGCCGGGCGAGGTCTCGGCCGGGCGTCCGGATGGGCGATCACATCGCCCCAGTCGCCGCTCCGGGTGCTTTCGGCCGATTGCTCCACGACTGGTGGACACTCGACCCGCTTCTTCAGTCTCGGATCGGCATAATAGCGCGCCTTCTTCGCGCGGATCGGATGGGCACCCGCCAGCATGACGATCTCGTCGGAATCGGGCAGCTGCATGATCTCGCCCTGGGTGAGCAGAGCCCGGGCGGTTTCGGTCCGCGAAACCATCAGGTGCCCGAGCCAGGGCGACAGGCGGTGCCCGGCATAATTCTTCATCGCGCGCAGCTCGGTCGCCGTGCCGAGCGATTCCGAGATGCGCTTGGCGGTGCGTTCGTCGTTGGTGGCGAAGCAGACGCGAACATGACAATTGTCGAGGATGGCATTGTTCTGGCCGTAAGCCTTCTCGATCTGGTTGAGCGATTGCGCGATCAGGAACGCCTTGATGCCGTAGCCCGCCATGAAGGCGAGCGCGCTTTCAAAGAAATCGAGACGGCCCAGCGCCGGAAATTCGTCCAGCATCAGGAGCAGGCGCCGGCGATCCGATCCTTCGTCGAGGTCTTCTGTGAGGCGGCGCCCCAGCTGGTTGAGGATCAGGCGAACGAGCGGTTTGGTCCGGCTGATGTCCGAGGGCGGAACGACGAGGTAAAGCGTCGCCGGGCGCTTCGGATCGACGAGGTCGGCAATGCGCCAGTCGCACTGCCGCGTAACACTGGCGATTACGGGGTCGCGGTACAGGCCAAGGAAGGACATGGCGGTCGAGAGCACGCCGGAACGCTCGTTCTCCGATTTGTTGAGCAGTTCGCGCGCGGCGCTCGCCACGACCGGATGTACGCCATCCTCGCCCAGATGCGGCGTTTGCATCATCGCGGCGAGTGTCGCCTCGATCGACCGCTTCGGATCAGAAAGGAAGGACGCGACACCTGCGAGCGTCTTGTCCTCTTCGGCATAGAGAACGTGGAGGATCGCGCCGACCAGTAGCGCATGGCTGGTCTTTTCCCAGTGGTTGCGCCGCTCGAGCGAGCCTTCGGGATCGACCAGCACGTCGGCGATGTTCTGCACGTCGCGCACTTCGCCGACGCCGCGCCGCACTTCCATCAACGGGTTGAAGGCGGCCGAAGCCTCGTTGGTCGGATCGAATAGGAGGACGCGGCTGAACTTGGCGCGAAAACCGGCGGTCAGTTCCCAGTTCTCGCCCTTGATGTCGTGCACGACCGCCGAGTGGGGCCAGGTCAGCAGTGTCGGCACGACGAGGCCGACGCCCTTGCCGCTGCGCGTCGGCGCGAAGCACAGCACATGTTCGGGCCCGTCGTGACGCAAGTAGAGATTGGCGCACTGGCCGATCACCACGCCCTTGCCAGCGAGGAGGCCGGCATCGGCGATGTCGGAGCGCGTTGCCCAGCGCGCCGAGCCGTAGGTCGCGCTATTGCGTTGTTCGCGGGCGCGCCACACCGACATGGCGATCGCGACCACCACCGAGATCAGCCCGCCCGACGCTGCGATCATGCCGCCGGTCTCGAATATGCGCGGGGCATAGGCCTCGTAACTGAACCACCACCAGAAGATCGCATAGGGCGGGTAGACCGGCATGCCGAAAGCGGTGAACCAGGCCCGGCCAAGCTCGGTCTGATATCCAAGCTCGGCAGCTGTCCATTGCGTACCGGCCCAGATGCCGCCCAGCGTCAGGGCAAACACGGCGAGGATCTGGCCCCACAGGATTCTGGTTGCCGACATGCTGTCTCCTTTTTGAGCAGGCAGCAGGCCGAACGGGAGCGTCATTTCAAGCGCGATGCCGGGCAGATCGCGGTCTGGCGCATGCAAAGAAGCGGGCGGCTAGAGAGCCTCGCAAGCGAACGCGGGTTCCCCGGCCCATGTCAGGCGGTACATGCTCCCTTGCGCGACCGACTGCACGACATTGGGCCACAAAGCGGCGATGCAGGTCCCGCCCGCGTGGCGGACCGAGGGATAGATCATCCCGTTATGCCCTTCGCGGCGCGCTTGAGCCGCAAGAGCATTGCCGGCCGGATAGCCCTTCGCCGTCTTGGGATCGAGGCCGGGATGATCGGGAAGATCGCGCAGATCGACGAACACGCCCGACATGCTGGCGATCATCTCGCCATACTCGACGACGGCATGGAAATCGCCCGCATCGGCCAGGGCTCTCGTCAGGTGATGGCCCACTTCGGCAATGCAGGTTTCCACCGCCAGGGCGGCGTACCAGGCACCGCGATTGGCGGGATTGAAACGGCCCGGCTCGCGCGGTTTGGCATAGGCGAAGCTCGCATTGATGAATCTGGCATGGGGCACGCCGTGAACGAGCTCATCGGCGGGCAGCGCCCCAAGCCCGCGTTCCTCGGCGATCAGCCGCCCGCTGGTCGCGCCTTCGATCTCGGCCAGAAGGACAAGATCGTCAGCATCGTCGGCCAGGGGTGCCATGACCGCTGCGCGCAGCCGCGCGCTCGGCACAAGCCTGATGGTCCGCTCGAAGGCCTCGCGGATCGTCGGAAGGTCGGCGAGAGGCAGGTCGGCCGGCTCCTCAGAGCCCGCCACGAAGCGCGTCGATATACTGCCGGGTTTCCAGCATGCGCGGGATGCCGCCGGCGATCATCGCCTGCACCGGGGAAAGCCGGTCGAACACCGGCGCTGTGTTCGCCAGCTTCGGCCAGCGATCCGCCATGTCGTCGGCGAACAGGAGATGCAGCCCCTTGAACAGGCCGATCAGCGCCGAGGCGCGGGTCAGCTGGTCCTGGCTGAGCGTGCCGTCCCATGTCCCGGCCTTCATCCGGTCCCAGGTGCTTTCCGACACACCGAGCAGCGCCGCACCTTCCGCATTGCTGCCGTCCCAGGCATCGACGAGCCGCAGTACCGCCTTTACCGCGGCGCCGGTCAGGCGGCGGCGATCATCATCGCTGGCAAAGGTCTGAAGTCCGCGCCGGGCTTCGACTTGCTGAAAGGCTGCAGTGGCCATATCGCATCTCCTGATGCGTTTATAGGCATCACATGGTGTGGTTGTCAAGATTTGCGTGATTGGGACGTATCAAAGGGCCGGACCGCGCGAGCGGGCGAAACTCCAGTCGACACCGCCGCGCTGGTTGATCCGGCCGCTCACTTCCTGGCCCAGATGACGTTCGAGATCCTGCCGCCAGGGGACAAGCTGGAACCCCATGCCGTTGTCGATCATGGCGAAACGGCCCGAAGCGAGCGATACGCGCTCGCGGTAGATGCCGGCCACATGATCACCGGCCTCGGTCGGCTGCGCGACACCACCATGGCGTGCGGCCAGGGCCTCCTCTGTTTCCGCGAGTTCGCGATCGCGCAGGGTATCAAGGAGACCTCGCGCAAAGACGATGCGCTGCCCCTGTCGCTTGGCAAGGCCCCCATCGATCAGAACCTGCCCCCGCCGGGCCAGGGCATCGCGAACCTCCGAGCCGAACCCGCCTGCCAGCGGATGCGGCTCAGGCGAGACGAGCTGGCGGTCGAGCCATGTCGCGCCGCGCGCCTCGATCTGGCTCGCGATCGAGAGGTCCGACCGCGTCAGCAGGCTGGCCTGCTGTCGTCCCTTGCGATCGGTCCATGTGCCTGTCTCGACGATCGCGCCGGGTGCGGCATCGCCGGTCCGCTCGATGTCGGGAAAGCGCAGATGATGCGCGCGGCCGTCGATCCCGTCTACGATGACATAAGCCTCGCCGGTGAGCTCGTCGTGCAGTCCGCGTTCGACCAGCCTTCCTGTCAAGCGCTCGCCGCCGGATCGCGCATGCACACAGAAGCGTCCGTCATCGCCGCCATGCTCCTGCCCGGTCATCGCCCGGTGCATGGTTCTGATGATGTCTCCGCGATCGCCGAGCTCGCGAAGCGTCGGCTCAAGGTCTCGCGCCAGCGTCCAGCTGGCGGCTCCGACTTTTTCGGCCAGCCCCATGCGTTCGAGCACCTGCGCACGGCCCAACAGGAATGTGCGATCCTTGCGCCTGCCCGAAGCGCCCTCGGGCCGGAGATCGACAACACCGTGCGCGTCCCGCTCTTTCTGAAGACGGCGGTCGAGACCGGTCCAGCGCTCGGCGTCGATCTCGCGGCGAAGCGCTTGTCTGATATCGCGCTCGCTGCGCGGACCCAACTCGATAGTCGCGCGCTCCTCGGCGCGGGCGCGCAGCCCTTCGCTGATGTAGCCACGATCGATGACGAGGTCCCTCCCATCGTCGGCTATCCCGCGGACCAGGACATGGATGTGAGGGTTGTCGGTGTTCCAGTGATCTACCGCCACCCAGTCGAGACGCGTATCGAGGTCGCTGGCCATGTCCTCCATCAGCTCGCGGGCGAAAGTGCGCAGATCGGCCAGATCGTTCGCGTCCTCCGGCGAGACGATGAAGCGGAAGTGGTGCCGGTCGTCCTCGCAGCGCTGTGCGAAGGCGTCGCCATCGGCACGGTCGGACCGCGCATCGAACATCTGTCCCGACGATCCATCGCGGGTCACTCCGTCGCGTTCGAGATAGGCGACATGGCGGGTGAGCGGCGCCGAACGAAACCGGGCACCCCGGTGCCGCACGACCCGCGCCTTGATGACGACGCGCCTGCGTAACGCGTTGCGACGGGACCGGAGCGCGGCGGGACCGCCGCGTCCGAGATGCCCGGTGCCCCGGCCGGCTCTGCCGCGTCCAAGCGGCGTAAAGCCTGCCCTGCGCGAGACCTGGAGCACGCGCCCGACAAGCGAGTTGGCCTTACGCCAGGACCCCGCTCCGCTGTCGCGCGAACGGCCCGGCCTGATATCGAAGTCATCGCCATGCATGGGCAGCGCATCCGGACGACGGCGCATTTGCCGCTGAATTCACGGGGGAATTGCGGTGTAGCGACGGCAGGGCCAGAGGCGCGACGGCGCTGAATGTCAAAGAAAACCAACCACCTGCAGCCCGCCCGACGGCGCTGCTTTTATCTCGCCATCCCCCCTTTCCCTTTCCAATGGTCCTGCTCGTCCTTCGCCAAGCTTCGCCAGTCGACGAAGTTCCGCGCTGCGCTGCGCAGACCGGCGTCATCGGTCGCTGACCGTCGAGATGGGTGCGAAGAGGTCGTGTGTCGGCTCGACCGGACGGGCGAAAGGGTTTGCCGGGTCGTCGGTTTCGCCGTGCGCGAGCGCTAAAGGCTCCGGGCCCGCAAGGCTTACCTCGACCGGCAAGACCACGTTCGCCGCCGGCTCCGCGGCTGCCAGGAAAATGCGATCCGTCAGCAGCAGCGACGTCACTCTCGCGACATACTTGCGGGTTTCGAGCGGGAGCGGACGCCGTGCGGAGAGCCACTGCTCGTAGCGACCGGGCCCTGCATTGTAAGCCGCGAGGAAGCCTTTGGTACCGTAGCGATCGAACATCTCGCGCAGGTAGGATGCCCCCGCCAGAATGTTGTCGCGCGGATCGAACGGGTCGTTGCCGAGTGCGAACCGGGCGCGCTGGCGCGCCCAGGTTCCGGGCATAAGCTGCATCAGGCCCATCGCTCCAGCGGACGAGACCGCGCGCGTGCGCCCGGCACTTTCGGTCCGAATGACCGCATAGATCCAGCGCTCGGGAAGGCCGAAGCGCCGCGCGGCCTCGCGCACGTGCGTGGCGATGTCGATGCGCCGCGTGCGCCGATCAATGGCAGCTGGCTGTGCCGATGCCGGCGCCGGGCAGTTCAGTGCGAGCAGCGCGAACGCGGCCAGGATGCGTCGTGACCCGTGCACCGGCTCAGTCCTTCGCCTTGCGCCGGGCGGGACGCGACCACATCAGGACATGCGCGTTCGCGTCGGACCGAAAAAGATTGGCGCGCAGCGGCTGTATCAGGACCGGATCGTCGATCACGACCGCGACAAAAGGTCCGGCCTTGTCGCCGACATGTTTCCAGCCCGCCCCGACCTCGTAAGCGGCGTCGCCTTCGCCAGCCATGATCCGGTAGTCCGGCGCGTTGTCGGCATCGCCGGGCTCGACCGCCACCATGGTCAGCGCGCTGTCGATCAAGAGGGTCTGCAAGCGCCCTCGAAGCCATCCGGGGTCGCGACAAAGGTACCGATGCAGTTCATGGAATATCTCCTTCATTGACGGTGGGGTGGGAATTTCGTGGTGGCCCGGCGAACCAGACGTGCGCGCCGTCACCGGCCTCGTCGGTCCAGACCGGGCGGGCGCGCCCGATGATGCGATCACGCCGCAGCGGCCCGAAATAGCGTCCGTCGAAGCTGTCCGGCGCGCGCAGATTCATCACGAAGATCTCGCGATCGGCGATGGTCCGGCACCCGCGCCAGGCGGGCAGGACGCGCCCCATCCGGTCGCGTGCGCGCGCCGATCCGGCCGGGCTACCGTTGATCGTGATCGCAAGACCATCGCGGCAGACGACGTCGCCAGGCAGTGCCGCGAGCTCCTTGATGAGCGGCACGCCCGCGGGAAGGTAGCCGCGCGATGCGAGATAATCGCGCAGCAGGGATGGAGGATCGAGTGCGACCCGTTCGCCGATATGCAAGCCGGCTGTATCGCCGATATAATAAAGCCCGGTCGGGACGCTGGCCGTCACATTCCACACGAGCACGCGCGGCAGCGGCGCGGCGACGCTCAGCAGAGCCGCTGCGGCGACCGCGCCGGCAACAAGGACCGTGCCGCGCTTCACGGCCAGAGCTTTCGGCGCCGGAGCCAGACGCGATGCCGTCCTGGCGCATAGGCGCGCGGCGGCAGGCCCGCTGCGAGGCGATTGTGCACATGGCGCCAGTGATCGGGCGCGGTGTCGCACGGGTCGGTGCCGCCCGCTTCGACCGCATCGATCAGCGCAAGGACACGGCGCACGCGTGGCCAGCCGCGCACCGAGAGCAGGAGCTCTCCGCCCGGATCGACTTGTGAAACTGTCGTATAAGGCTCGGTTCGACCGACTGCGCGCACGATGTCCAGCGTCGAGCGCACGGTTCCGTAGTCGTTGGCTGCCCAGCGCACGAGCGCGAAGAGCTGGCCCGAAGCGTAGCTTTCGATGCGAGTCCGGCGATCGACGATGCGCTCGGCGACCGGTTTGCCGAAGCGCAGCCAGTCCTCGCAAACCCCCTCCTGCCACACCAGCGTGACGTGGGTCAGTGGCGGATTGGCAAAGTGCGTGCTTGCACCTGCCGCGGGCGGAGCCGAACTGTCGTCGGCGCACAGGCGCCGTGTCGTTAGCAGGAATCCATAGGATTCCTTGTTAGGATAGTTAAGGGGCCCGGAAGCGCAGCAATTCCGGGGCTTTGCGCACGGTTTCGGTTCCCGATAGTCCGAACTTCCGGTTCCCGATAGTCCGAACGGCGCGGTTCCTGATAGTCCGAACATCACCCGCACTTTTCCACAGGGGCCATGCCGATCCGGCGCCTGGCGGCGTCGAAGGGATCGACCGGCAACGGCGTGAAGTTCAGGCGTTCGCGGCCGAGCTGATGGTCGAGCGCGAGCCGATAGCCCGGGAGCGGTTGCCGCCGGACGATCTCGCGGATGTCGAAGGCGAACCGCTTCAGCGGCGAGAGCGCGCCGGATTTGAGATGCAGATGAGCGATGTCGAAGCTCCACCCGCCCTTCTGCCTGCCTCCGTGCTTGCGCACGATGCGGTAGAGCCAGCGTTCGAGCCCGCCGGTCAGCTGGAAATAGGCCGGATCGATCGTCAGCACGAGCGCCCGGTCGAGCACCCCTTCGTAGAACCAGTCGGGCACGATCATCTCGATGCCGAGGGCGCGGCCGTCCTCGTCGAGCCGCTCGCGCCATTCGTTGATCCAGGAGAAGCGATGGCGCCGACGCGCGCCGCGCTGGCGGATCGAGGTGGCGATGCTCGTCGATTGCAACCGGTCGAGCGCCGCCCTCAGCCGCTCGTACCCGGCCTTGCCGGTGCCGCGCCCGGTGAAGGCGAGTATCTCGTGCGGCGTTGCGGCGATCAGCCGCGAGGTCGGTCTGTTGCCATCGCGCGCCTCGACGATCTGGCTGGCCACCCAGATCAGCACGTCGGCGTCCCAGATGGTCGCCATGCCGTGTTCGACCGTCGCCTCGACCAGGATCGAGACTTTGCCCATGCGAAAGTCGATCGGTTTCACCCGCTTCGATTTCGCGAGGCTGAAGAAGGGCCAGGCCATCAGGTCCTGCGCATCGCGCGCGGCAATGTCGCCTCCGACCCCGACGAAAAGGTCGAGCTGCTCGGCGGCGCGGGCAAAGGTCCGGCGGGCACGCATGCAGCCTCAGCGCCGGACCGCGCCGGTGTAGCCGTCGATCCGCTTGGCGGGATGGACGATGCCCCGCCCGGGATCGCTGGTCGAATGGCGCAGGCCCTGCTCGGCCCATGCATCGAGATCCTCGCGCCGGTAGACGATACGTCCGCCCAGCTTGTGATAGACCGGACCGGTGCCATAGCACCTGTGTTTCTCGAGCGTGCGCGGCGACAGCCCCAGATGCACCGCGGCATCGGGTGTGCGCAGAAACCGGGGTCGGACCGGGTCGGGAACGGTTGACATGAACACTCTCCGCAAGGCTTCGGCGGCTGCGGCAAGCTGCCGCCGGTCGCAGAGGGTGATGGCGCATGCGGGGAGCGGCGCAGGAGCGACAGATTTGCGGGTTCGTATTTGTCACCCCCCGCGCGCGGCACCGCGGACATCCGATCGCCGACCGAGAAAGATTGCCGCCGCGCGGGGCCGACACAAACTGCACCTGCGGACAAGGCGTCGGCCAAGGTCCGCGTGCGAAGCAAGGGAGCGGGGCCTGTCGCTCCCGCCGCTTTCGCGCCGGTCCGACCCGGCGTCGGTTCGCAAGTGCATGCGGGGCCCCAAAACCGATAAACGCCGCACCCTCAGGAGCGCATCGCCAGATGCGCGGGACAGAGTGCGTCCAAAGCCCCGCTCGAATTGCGCGCGAGCCCGATGATCCGTCCGACCCCACTGCGGATCGCGGCGGCGGTCCTGGGGCGTCCGGGCAGGCTGAAGACCCCCGGGCAAACATGAAAAAAGGGAGCGGGAACCGCGATCCGGTTCCCGCTCCGCCGAGGCTCAGTAATCCTCGAGCATGCCCCCATGAACCGTGTGAACCACCCGCGACGCCAGATGCGCGGGCAGCGCATTGTAGTCGCCTTCGTCGAGCGCGAAGTATCCCAGTTCGGCATCCTCGACGACATGCTGGTCGAAGAAGCTGTGAAGCGCCCTTTTCTCGGCGGTTTCCAGAGCCGCGAAATAGCTGCGAGACGGCAGCGGGCAATGCATTGAACAAGCCATGATAATCCTCCTGAAACTGTCGTGAGACGACAGGAGGTCGGCCGATGGTCTGGGGCCTTCCGGGTCACAGGATCGCTCCGCAGGGGCGACCGCGCGAGCGGCGGTGGGGGCAACGATTTTGGGCGCGGCCGGATGCAGTCCGGCGGCGGGCAAAATGGTGGGGCCCCGCACGTCCTTGAGGCGGAAGGAACCGGGCCATCATGCTGGGATAGCCGTGAGCCAGGACCCCACCCACCTTGCGTCGGGCAATAGCACGCCACGTATCGAAGGAAGCCGGGAACGCCGGTGGAGCGCGACCAGGTGTGCACGCCCACTGAATCGTGAACGGGACTGTCGGCATCATCGATCGACGACGGTATTCCGCCGCAGCCTTGTCCATTCACGCTGCCAGGCGGGCTCCAGCCTGGTCTGTCACGGCAAAAAGAGGCCCTGCCGCGGCGGGCAGGGCCTCTCGGAGAGGTGGATCGGTCGTTCAGTCGATCGGAGGTGCGTCCTGGTTGTCGCCGCCGCTGGCGCGGGAGAGGAAGTCGACCTTGTCGGCGAGAATCTCGCAGCCGTAGCGCTTGATGCCGTCCTGGTCTTCCCACTGCGTGTAGTGCAGGCGGCCCTGGACCGAAACCAGCTGACCCTTGGAGCAGTACTGGCCGACGGTCTTGGCGAGACCGTTGAAGCAGGTCACCCGGTGGAATTCGCTGTCCTTGGCGGTGTATCCGCTTTCGTCCTTGTAGGTCTTGCCGTCCTTGTCGCGCGCGGGACGGTCGGTGACCACGGTGATCCCGGTGACACTGGTGCCGCCCTGGGTTTCGCGGGCCTCCGGATCGCGGGCGATGCGGCCGGTGAGGATAACGAGATTGGTCATGATGATTTCTCCTTCAGCTTGCCAACCGGAACCCGTTTCCGGCTTGCGAACGTCGATGAGAAACAGGGCATGGGAGGGTCGCACCGCAGGCCGCATGGCCAAGGGAAACCCGTTCGCGACGGGTGGTGCGGGCAGCCCGCGCAGCGGGCAACACGGCCGGAAGCGAACGGGTTGCGATCCCTCAGCTGACCTGATTCAGACAGGTTCGCATGAAAGCCGGACTGGGCTCCGATTCAGCCTGAAGGGGTCCAGCGTTCCTTCGTTCATTCAGTGGCTGCGTCGACTTCGTTTGCAGTCAGCGGATCCATAAGATTGCGGCCAGCGTCGCGATCACCGGCATCCTTGAACACGACATCGATCTCAGGGGCGGCCCCAAACATGTGCAACAGCGTCCACAGGGCGAAGCGCTTTCCTCGATCCTGCTCGAGTGCGAGATCGACCTGGCAGCGCTCAATGCCCGAAGTGAGCATGTCGGGTCTGACCGACGACAATTCGGTGTCATGGAAATAGCGCAGCAAAAGTTCGTCGAGGTTCATTCCGACAGACTAGTGCAATACCGGCTCCAGGCCAGATCGATACTAGCCGGATCAAAACGCAAGATGAGCCGCCAGCGTCGCGCCGCTGGCGAGCGCGAGCTTCGCAAAATACTCAGCGCGGCTTTTTGCGCCAAGACAAGTGGCGCCGCGATCTTCAGGTGAGGAGCCCAGCCGCAGCGAAGGCTCGGCGCAAGCGACGCGTGACGGCTTTGTGGATGGGAACCGCCGGCATCCCGCGCCGGTGTTCGAATCGCAATTCGCTGACCAGCCAACCCAAGAGAACTCCGATACGGATCGGGCTCATACCTCTGCGCCAATCCATATTGCCACGCTGATGGCGGAAACTAGAGCCAAATCCGAAGAAAGGTTCGAAACGATCAGCATATGGAAGGCATCTTGAGGCTTCCTCGTGAACACGATCGCGGCGAACGCCACCCCTAGCAGAATTGTGTTGAGCGCAATGGTCAGACTCAGAGCGAGTATTGCCAACTGGATAGATCCGCTGGTGATCCCTAAAGCGATCGGAATACCGAGCGCTCCGACGAGCGGAACCAGCTGTCGAACGGACTGTCCCGTCACCTCTCTCATTTCTATCCAGCGCTCCGATGCGTGCCAGGCCTTTCAGCTCCTAAATTGACACTCCCTTTTGCAATGCGAAACTTCATAGGTTGCAGCGCGTTCGCATTGAACACAGCGGGACATTTCACAAATGCGCGACCTTGGCCAGCTGACCGCCCTCATCGCATTCGCAGCGATAGCAATAGCTCTCGTCGTTTTGGCGTCGCCTGTGGTCATTTCACATAACCAAACGCAGCCACAACAGATTCCCTTCCTCGGCGGCGGCAGCCAGCGCTCGCACGCATGGCAGCGATATCATCTGCGCTATTATCCAATGACGCTGCTCTTCATCGCCTTCGAGATGGAGATGATGTTCATGTATCCATGGGCCGTGGTCTTCGTCGAGGAAGGCCTCAAGGCGCTGGCTGAAATGGGCATGTTCCTGTCGATCCTCGGTGTCGGCATCGTCTATGCCTGGCGCGAGGGTGTGTTTCGCTGGCAGTGAGCGTGCTCGCACGCCTTGCGGCCCGCTCCGCGGCACCATTCTACCCAGCCTTCGGTTTGGGCGGAGAGGCGATGGTCGCCCGGCTATCACGGCAATCTTCTGTCAGGGCGGTGCGGAGCATCCGTCACGCTGCGATCCTGCTCGTCGCCGGAAGCCTGCGCGAAAGCGACACCGATGCGCTGAAGCGGTTGCACGATCAGCTTCCCCACCCGCGAACGACGCTGTGGTGGGGTTGCAAGCCGTTCGACTGCGCAACGGCACCCACGTCGGTCGCAGCCCATGACAATCCGGCGCCGATACTCGATGCACTAGACCGCAATCTGCTGACGGGCGCGCGCAGGTCCGAAGAGGCGTGGCTGGCAGACGCGCCCCCCAACCCATGGCGCGGCAAGGGCGAACACGGCCAGGGCGGAAAGGGCATGATGGGCGGAACGCCTTATGGCCGGAAAATGGCCATGATCGGCGCCGACTTGCGCGACGGCCTCGAGCTGGATTCAATGACCGTGACGCTTGGGCCGTTCTTCCCGCTGCTGCCGCCCGGCCTTGCGCTGGAGATGACGCTTCAGGGCGATGTCATCCAGGAGGCGCGGGTTTGCAGTCCAGCTTGGCCGGACAGCAATGCCTCTACCGAACCGCTGTTGCGCGCCGCGCGGATGCTCGAGCTGCTCGAACTCGGTGCGCTGGCTCTGCGTTGCCGGCGAGCGGCGGCAGAAGGAGGAGCGGAGCGAGCCTCTCTTCTGCAAGCAGCGCGGCGGGCGGGCGCGTTCCTGGCGATCCCACCCCGCCTCGGACGCGTACGGGACCAGCTTGCCGAAGCGCTTGGCGGTGGTGAGGCAGTCGGCCCTGAGGACGACACGCGCCTGGTCGATCGCCTGCCGGGACTGGAATGGCAGGAGGCGATGCTGCTCATCAACTGCTTCGATCCGCAGACCTTGAGGCGAATTGCCCGGCCCGAACCGTCCGAAGAACGTCAAGACGGCGCAGACGAGAAAGGGGAGATCGAAGCAACATGATCGCGATCGTCCTCGTCGTTGTCATGCTTTTGACCGGCATTTGGTTTGCCGCGACGATCCAGCGGCTGATCTTCGCGAAAGTCAGCGGCGGCGGCTTCCAAGGCGGGTTGCTAGCGCCTTTCGCCGAGGCGGCGCGATTGCTGCTACAACAGTCTATCCGCACCGAGCGACCCGATCGGGTGAACTGGGTGCTGGCGCCAGTGCTTTACTTCGCACTCGCCGCCGCCGGTCTGTCGGTCGTGTCATTCGCACGCGGCCTCGCTGTCGCCGATCTCGACAGCGGCATCGTGCTGTGGGGTGCGTGCGAGGCGCTGACCATCGTAGCGGTGTTTCTCCACGGCTGGTCGGCCAATTCACTGCTGCCGCTGATCGGAGGCTATCGCTTCGTCGCGATTGGCCTGCCGGCGATGCTGCTGTCGATGTTTGTGCTGATCGGTGCAGCGCTTCCCGCGCAATCGTTGGCGGTGAGTGCGATCGTCGAATCGCAGCGCGAACTCTGGAACGTCGTTCGCCAACCGCTCGGGCTGCCGTTATTCCTTCTGCTCGGCCTTGCGATCAGTTTGCGTGGGCCGTTCGACTACGCCGATTCGGCCGACCTTGCCGGAGGAACCCAGAGCGAAACTTCCGGTTCTGCGCGACTCGCGTGGGCCATCGCGCGCCTCGCGATGCTGACCGCGTTCGCCGCGATGGGGGCGAGCGTTTTCCTTGGGGGTTACCTCGGCCCTTGGCTGCCCGGTCCCGTATGGCTGGCCCTGAAGACAGCAGTTCTGCTGGTTGTAATGGTGTGGCTAGGGCAGCGCTTCGCGCGTTTCCAGGTCGCGCGGATGATGACGCTGCTGTGGACCGTCCTGCTGCCGCTGTCGTTCCTCGATCTCGCCATCGCCGGCGTCGAGGCGCTGCCGTGAGCGCCGCAGATCTCGCCTTCTATCTGCTCGCGCTCGTGGCTGTCGTCAGCGGCTGGCGCGTATTCCGCACCGACAGCATGGTGCGTGCTTCGTTCCTGTTGATGGCGTCGTTCATCGCCGTTGGCGCGATCATGCTCCTGCTCGCGGCGCCGTATATCGGCATGGCGACTATATTCATGATGGCGGTGGAGATGATGGTCATGGCGCTGTTCATGGTGATGTTCATGATGAACCCGGCCGGGCTCAATCCGATGAATATGGTTCACCAGAACCGGTTGTCGATTGGCGCAGGAGTTGCCGCGTTTGCCGGCCTGACGGTCGCAATCCTGCTGAGCGATCTGCCAAGTGACCGCATCGCGGCGGGGGCGCCAGTAATCCGCGATCTAGGGACCGAGCTGCTCGGCTCCTCGATGCTGATCTTCGAAAGCGCTGGCGTGACGCTGCTCGCGGCGATGATCGCCACGGTCGTGCTCTCGGCCCGCAGCGGCCGCTTTGGTCCCTCAGACGAAGGCTCGCGGCCGCCGGGGCTGGTCCCTGGCGGGGAGCCTGCGGGGCGGCGGCCGGAAGCTGAGCAGGAAGATAACAAGGAGGAGAGCGAGGGATGACGGTCACGGCCGTCTTGGTTGTCGCCGCCGCGCTGATCGGCACCGGGCTTTACGGCGCGCTGTCGCAACAGAGCTTCGTGATGCTGATGATGGGACTGGAACTGATGCTCAATGGTGTGCTTCTCGCCGTCATCGGCTTCTGGTCACTCGGGGTCGGGGGCCCGCCCAAAGGCCAGTTGCTGGCGATCGTCGTCATGGCGGTGATGGCGGTGGAAATGGCGGTCGGCTTTGCATTGGTGGCGGCGGTCTATCGCCGGCGACAGGTCGACACCACCGAAGGGCTGGAGACACTGAAGGAATGACGGAGTGGGCGCTCTTTCTGTTGCCGCTGGTCGGCGCTCTGCTCACCTTCGCCGAACCAAAGCGCCGGGTCTGGCTGGGCGCCGGAGCCAGTCTGGTGCTCTTGGGCACTCTGGTTTTGGCGCTGCTGTCGGATACAGGGGCAACGAGCAGGATCGCATGGGGCGGCGGACTGGAAATGTCCGCCACGCTTACTCCGCTTTCGCGCATGGTGGCGATCCTCGTGCCGGCAGTCGCCTTCACGGTGCTGACCTATGCCACCGCGCACGAGAAGGCGGCGGGCCTGCGCCGGCTCATCGCACTGATGCTCGCCTTCGTCGGCGGGATGGAGCTGCTGGTGATAGCTGGAGACCTGCTGACGGTGCTGATCGGCTGGGAGCTGGTCGGCGCCTGCTCGTGGGCCCTGATCGGGCACCGCTGGCATGAGGACGCGCCGGGACGATCGGCGAACTTCGCATTCATCGCAACGCGCACGGGCGACCTCGGCCTGTTCGTCGCGGCAATGGCGGCCTTCGCCGGCTCCGGCAGCTTCGACTTCGCGGCCCTGTCCACGCTCCCGTCGCCTCTGTTGGCCCTTGTCGCGGCGGGCGTGCTGGTTTCGGCAGCGGCCAAATCGGGTCAGGTGCCATTCTCGCCCTGGCTCTTCCGGGCCATGGACGGGCCGACCTCGGTGTCGGCGCTGCTGCATTCAGCCACGATGGTCGCGGCGGGCGCCTACCTGCTGGCGCGGCTGGAGCCGGTGCTGGCACCGGTTTTGTGGTTTGGCCCGACCGTAATCGCGATCGGCCTGACCACGGCGCTGGCGGGCGGGATCGTCGCGCTGATGCAGCCGCACGCCAAGAAGCTGCTCGCCGCCTCGACTTCGGCGCATTACGGGCTGATGTTCGTGGCTACGGGCGCGGGTTTTCCGCTGGTCGCGATCCTGCATCTCGTCGCGCACGGTTTCTTCAAGGCGCTGCTGTTTCTCGCCGCGGGCATCGCGGGGGAGCGCGCCGGCGATTTTCAATTGCGTCATATGGGCTTCGCGAGGGTTCTGCCCGTCACTGCTGTGGCAAGCGGCATCGGGGCCTTGGCGCTTGCGGGAGTACCGCCGCTCGGCGGTGGCTGGACGAAGGAGCAAGTGATCGGTTCGGCCGGCGATCATGGCTTCGCGCTTGCAGTGGCAGTGATGCTCGCGGGGGCTTTGAGCGCCGCCTATGCCGCCCGTTTCCAGTTGATGGTGTTCGGCCGAAAGAAAGGCGATGGCGGAGCGTACCTGCCGAACTGGGCGGAGAAGTCGGCCGCTGTTCTGCTGGCGCTCGCCAGCCTCCTGCTCGGCCTGCTGTGGCTGCCTGGTTTGCCCGATGCGATGGCCGCGAAGTTTGACGCCACGTTGCCGCCTTCCAGAACCAGCGAACTGCTGCTGTCGCTGCTGCTGGTCGCCAGCGGCCTTGCATTGGGTACGATACTGGCGAAGAGGCCAACTCTCGGAACGCAAGGAATTTCGCAGTCCCTCGCCGAATGGGTCGGTCTTCCCGCAGCGATCCGCCTGGCGGTGACGGAGCCGGTTCTGGCGCTGGCGCGGCTCGCGGGTAAGGCGGACGAGCGGATCGTCACTGCGCTCGCGCGCGGCGTGACGAAGCTGGGGCGGCTGGGCTCCGCAAGCTTCGCTAAGGCGGACAAGGCCCTGGTCGATCGCGGAATCATCTTGACCGGTCAGTTCGGCGAATGGCTGGCGCAGGTGTCGAGCAGCATCGGCGAGGCCGTGGTCGATGCGCTGCCGGAACGCACCGGCGGTGCGGTTTCGCTAGGCGGCCGCTACTCCGCCCGTCTCCAGACCGGGATGAGCCACCAGTATTACGTGGCGATCGCCGGCGGAATAGCCCTGATTGTCGCTCTCACCTTCTTGGGAACCTGACCATGCTTACGCTCTGCATTCTTCTGCCCCTGGTCGGCGCGATGGTTCTGGCCCTGAGGCCGGGTATGAGTGCAGGCGCGGCGCGGCTCTCGGCCGCGGCGGTCAGCGCCGTTCCGTTGGCGCTGCTGGTAGCGGTCTGGCTCGGCTTCGACACGCGTGCGGGTGCGCCGATGTTCCAGGCGGTCGAGGACCTGCCGTGGATCCCCACTCTCGGGGTGGGGTGGCGGCTCGGCGTCGACGGAATCGCACTGGTGGTGGCGACGATGAGCGCACTGCTGTTTCTAGCCGCCGCCGCATGGCCGATCGAGCTCGGCGAGCGCGCGCGGCAATATTACGCCTGGATCCTGTTCCTCGAAGGCGTTTCGCTCGGCGTGTTTCTGGCGCTCGACCTGCTGCTGTTCTACGTGTTCTTCGATCTCAGCCTGGTCGGCATGTATTTCCTGATCGGGCGCTGGGGCCACGGCGATTCGCAAGCCGCGGCGCTCAAGTTCTTCCTCTATACGCTCGCGGGATCACTCGCGATCCTGCTCGCCGTCCTCGGCCTCGTGCTGGCAGACGGCGGACCGCTGACCTTCGACATGCGCGAGCTGATCGCGCGTCAGCCGCTGGCGGATGGGGGCTTGCGCGCAGGCCTCGTGCTGCTCGGCTTCGTGTTCGGCTTCGGGATCAAGACGCCGCTGTTCCCGGTGCACACCTGGCTGCCGCCCGCCCATGTCCAGGCGCCCGCGCCGGCTTCGGCAATCCTGGCCGGCGTCCTGCTCAAGATGGGGACATATGGGCTGATCCGGATTCCCTTGGCGATGATGAGCGAGACTTTTGCCCGTTATGCGATCTGGATTGGCATCATCGCACTGGTGTCGATCTTGTGGGGCGCACTCGTTGCGCTCGGGCAGAAGGACATGAAGCGCAGGATCGCCTACACCTCGGTCAATCACATGGGCTACACTGTACTGGGCATTGCCGCAGCCGGCTCGCTCATTGTGGGCCACGAGGCAGCGCGGCAACTGGCGCTGACCGGTGCGGTGGTCGAGATGGTGGCACACGGGCTCATTACGGGCTCGCTGTTCCTGATGACCGGCGCGTTCTGGCAGCGCACGAAAGAGTATTCGCTCGCCAGCTATGGCGGCCTTGCCGGACTGGCGCCCAAGCTGACCGCCGCTTTCATCCTTGCCGCATTCGCCAGCCTCGGTCTCCCGGGGCTGGCCGGGTTCGTCGCCGAGTTCCAGATCTTCGCAGGTACGTTTGCGGTTCACCCCTGGCTCGCCGGACTGGCGCTGATCGGCATATTGCTGACCGCGGCGCTGTTCCTGACGATGGTGCGGTCGATTTTCTTCGGCAAGCGCAAGCTCCCAGACGGCACGAGCGCCTTCGCTGACCTGCGAGGCGCCGAAATTACCGTGCTCACGGTGCTGCTGGCGCTGGTGGTGCTGATCGGGGTGTGGCCGGCGTGGCTGCTCGACCCGATCACCGCTTCGGCGCGCGCACTGATCGGTGGAGCCGGCTGAAGTGGCGATCGGCGACGTCGTTCCTGAAATCGCGCTCGTGGTCGCAGCCGTCGCGGCACTTTTGCTGGCATCCTTTGTCACCCATGAACGCCAGGGCTGGTGTGCGCTGGTGGCGCTAATCGGGCTTGGGGCAAGCTTCTTCGCGTGCGTCCTGCAATTCACCGATGCGCCCAAGCTGAGCTTCTCGGGCGCCTGGGTGCTCGACGGTGCCGCTATCTGGGCACGACTGCTCATCGCCGGCGGCACAGCGCTGGTCGTGACCATGACGCCGGGGTGGATGCGCAGCGATCGGCGGCACGGCGAGTATTACGCGCTATTACTGCTTTCGGCCGCGGGTGCGATGCTGATGGCAGGCGCGGCGGACTTGCTCGAATTGTCAGTCGGCGTGCTGCTCTCGTCGATCACCGGCTACACGCTGGCGGCCTATCACCGCGCCTGGTCGATCTCGGTGGAAGCCGGCGTCAAGTATTTCCTAATCGGCGCTTTCGCCAACACGCTGCTGATGATCGGCGTGACGCTGATCTTCGGAATGCTGGGAAGCACGCGCTACGATGCAATCGCGGTGCGGATGAGCGAAGGCGCTTCCGCCTCACCGCTGCTGGTGATCGGCGCCGGACTGACAATCCTGGGCATAGCATTCAAGATGGGTGCGGTTCCGGTCCACAGCTGGATGCCCGATGTAGCCGAAGGCGCCCCAGCTCCCTCGGCGGCATTCCTGACGGTCGTGCCGAAGATCGGCGCAGCGGTCGCGCTGGCCCGGGTCGTGATGCTGTTCCCGGTCGATCTCATCGACTTGCGTCCGCTGATCGCCGTTCTGGCAGCGCTGACGATGACACTCGGCAACCTTGCAGCACTCTGGCAGAGCGACTTGCGCAGGCTGCTCGGCTGGTCCTCGGTGTCGCAGTCTGGCTATGCGCTAGTTGCGGTGGCCGTGATCGGCCGCACTTCCGGGGCGCTGCCAGCGTTGATCTTCTTTCTGTTGGGGTACGCGGCGGCGAACCTCACTGCCTTCGCGGTGGTCACGCACTTGCGCGGACGAACGCGAATCGAAGATTACGCGGGTCTCTGGCGACAGCGGCCATGGGTCGCCTTCGCCCTAATCCTGGCACTGTTCTCGCTCGTCGGAATTCCCCCTTTGGGGGGCTTCGTCGGCAAGCTGACGGTGTTTCTCGCGGCGATCGACGGCGGCTACGGATGGCTGGCGGCGCTTGCCGTGGCAAACACCGTCGCCTCGCTATTCTATTATTTGCGTGTGATCGGGCCGGCTTACTTCGCGGCTCCGGGTTCAGACGTCTGGACACTCTCGCGCGGCAGCGGTGTTGCGGTCTTGCTTGCGTCGGCTCTCATCATCGCTTTGGGAGTGGGAGCGGCGCTCCTGCTGAGTCCGCTGCAGGGGCACGATTTTCTGATTATTGCGGAGGCCGGATGAAGCACAGCCTGGGTAGGGATGCGCTTCCCGCACTCGGCCGAAGCCTCGGCTGAGATTCGACGCGCTACCAATCAGTGCGAATGAGCGGCGCCTTCGCCCTCCTCTGAGTGACTGCCGCTTTCGGCCGCGTAGGCGGCGTATTGCTCTGCGCTCATGCTCGGCATCGCTTTCACGAAAGCGACGATATTCCAGATTGTCGCATCTTCATGTGTATCGCCAAAAGAAGGCATGGCAGTTGCTTTGACGCCGTGCTTCACAAGCCAGAAAATCTCAGCAGGCTGCCATTCCTTGGCTGCCGAGGCGAGCGCGGGGGGCTGGGGCCGCATTCCTTTCACCCACTCTTCCTTAGCGGCTCCTACACCACCGTGGCAGTGCTGACACATGGCCTTGTATTCCGCTCCGCCGGCCGAAATCATGGTCGACGTGAAGGTTGGCGGCGGCTGAACATTTTCGGCTCTCGCCCGGACCGAATTTTCCATTGAAGTGCTAAGCGCCCATTCAACGGGGGTAGTATGGCGCTCGTCGGCCGCGACGTTGTAACTGCCTGTGAGGATGACGACGAGCGCGATCGTAGCCATTATCATGAGCATACCTACCGCGCCGATCAGGGTACTGCGCCAGGATATCTCCTTGTGCATGCCGGTGTCCCTTCGAGGTGCTTCACTCTTAGAAGACTTCAGATAGTGTCTCGTTCCATTGGCATATCAACTGCGAGGAAGCACGCGTGAGGTCCTTCACGCTTTTGTCGGTTTCCATTGTGGTAAAGCCGTCGGGAGATGTCGGCGCAGACCGTTACGCCGCGCCAACGGCAGTCAACGGCTGTTGAAGCGTGGCTACGCCCAAGTGGAAATCATCTGCCTCGCACAAAGGCGGAGCTGATCACTCGCCGCTTCCGGAGCCCTCACGCTCGCCGCTCAAACGCCGGTACAGCATTCGCGAAGGCCTCTTCGCTTCAGCTTCGGGCGCAGTCCCCTGACCCGCGGCTGCAACCCCGCCGCCATGGACATACACAATTTCTCCGCCCATCCAGGTCTGCAGGGTCAGGCCTCCAAGAACAATCCACGCAAATAAGAGGTAAGTTACCGCCGGGCTATCGAGCGACCAGCGCCAGATCGCGCCGATCACTAGTGCAACAACGAGTGTCAGGCCGGACTTCATGTGCAGGTGGACGAGCTCATGCGTCTCATGCGCCAAGTCATCCCGCTTCATGTCCCAATACCCGGCCGGCGCGGCCACGGCCGCACCTGCCGCTGCAATCGCCATCGCCCATTGGCCAACGACGAACAGCTGCGGAAACCCAGCGACCGCGGCGACGGTATCTGCGATGACTGAGGTGACTCCCAAGGCTACGGGGTAATGGACAAGGGCGGGATGAACGGGCGGCATCGTCTGTACTCCTTGAAACTTTCCTTGGACTTGGGCCGTTCGCTTCCTTCATCGCTTCTGGGTGCACACCTCGTACCCCCGGAAGCCCAGCTCATCCTTCGCTTCTGGGAGCCAGATGATCATCTCGGCTTCGCGCCTGCCATCGTCCCCAAACTCCTGATCGACCGGGCGCAGTTCGACGCGCAGACCGCCATCCGCAAACTTACCTTCGCCGCGCGAGGCCAGCGGGATCAGCTTGCCGTTGAGTTTGATGACGCCCGTGCCCTGCGGATCGTCGTAGACGAACGACGGGAAGCCGACCGCGGTCAGACGGAGCGAACAT
This sequence comes from Altererythrobacter sp. B11, assembly GCF_003569745.1. Taxonomy (NCBI): domain Bacteria; kingdom Pseudomonadati; phylum Pseudomonadota; class Alphaproteobacteria; order Sphingomonadales; family Erythrobacteraceae; genus Altererythrobacter; species Altererythrobacter sp. B11. The sequence continues at coordinate 845,756 of NZ_AP018498.1, read as the reverse complement.
TTGCCGCTCATTCCTCCTAGACTCGCGACATCTGCATCGCTCATGGTCTCCGGCTGGATTGCTTCGGTCGCGATGCCCGACAGTGCCTCGGCGGCGCCCATCTTGGGCGCCGGTGTCGGCGCAGGCTCGAGTTGAGCCTCCCGGTCGTTTCCCGGATCGGTGTTCTGGTTGCAGCCGGTCAGAGCCAGCAGGCCGAGGGCGGCAATCGGTGCTAAACGGATCACTGTGCATTCTCCTCTACCGGCGTGGCCAGGGGTGCGGCCTTGGGAGCCATTTCGGCGGGGCGCGGCTGCCTTTGCGCAGTGCGCACGCCGTTTCTCTCGATGTCTTCGATCAGATATTTCATTTCGGCGATCTCGCGGCGCTGCGCGACGATGATGTCCTTGGCGAGTTCGCGCACCCGCGGATCGCGGATGTGGGCCCGTTCGCTGGTCATGATCGCGATCGAGTGGTGAGGGATCATCGCCTTCATGTACTCGGTATCGGTGACCGTCGACTGGCTTCGCACGAGCCACAACGCCAGGCTGAAGACCACTGCTGCGGTGCCCAGAATGATGAAATTCTTGGTCTTGTTCTTGTACATCGACCACATGAACAGCAGCATGATTACCATCATCACCGCGCCCATGACGAAGGTCATCCAGAAGCGTGTTTCGCTCCAGAAGATGTGGTCGGCGCTGTAGGTGTTGGCATACATCAGCAAGAACATGACGACGGTGGACGTCGCGATCATCGACATGAAGCGTACGTAACCGCCGCCCCCTCCCGATTGATGTGATTGTTGATTTTCGGGCATTCATTCCTCCTGTTTGCTCATGGTTTGATAGACGTACTGGGCGGTGCAGCTGATCAGGAGAAATCCGGTGAGCGATGCAATTCCGGTGATCACCCGCAAATGCTGCGTAGGATAAATGTTTCCCAAACCGACGGTGGTGACCGTGATCAACGAGAAGTAATAGTAATCCATCCAAGCCATAGACGGTTCCTTGGCAAACCCGCCCAGCCCGAGACTGGCGGCGAAGGCAAAGCCGAGCGCAAACAAGGCAGCCACAGCCAAATGGCTGACAAGGACTATCAGCGAGCCGCCGACCAGGCGGGCTCCGCGTGGGGCTCGCCCGGGGGGCGAGACCCGCTTGGCCAGACGAAGCATCCCCAGGTGGAGCGAAAGACCCAGAATGAACAACACAACGCCGATGAGAAGCGCGGTAATCATTTCGCCATGCCGCTCGCGAGCGTGGGGAGGCGAAGCCCGCGCAAGCGGAGCGCGTTCGCTATCACGGAGACCGACGACAGGCTCATCGCGGCGGCCGCGATCATGGGATTGAGCAGCAGCCCGAAGACCGGGAACAGCACACCCGCCGCGACCGGAATCCCGAGCGTGTTGTAGGCGAAGGCGAAGAACAGGTTCTGCCGGATGTTGCGCATCGTGGCGCGGGACAGCACGATGGCCTGAACGACGCCAGTCAGATCGCCTCGAACCAGCGTGATGCCGGCGTTTTCAATCGCGACATCGGTACCGGTGCCCATCGCAATGCCGACATCGGCGGCAGCAAGCGCGGGCGCGTCGTTGATGCCGTCGCCCGCCATGGCGACACGGCGCCCTTCGGACTTCAACCGTTCGATCTCGCGATGCTTGTCCTCGGGCGAGACATTCGCGTGAACCTCGTCGATGCCCATCTCGCGCGCGACCGCTTCGGCAGTAGCCCGGCTGTCACCGGTTAGCATAACCACGCGTATGTTGCGCGTGTGCAGCGCCGCGATGGCTGCGGCGCTCGTGGGCTTGATCGGATCGGCGACGGCGATCAGTCCGGCGGGGCGGCCATCGACCGCAACGAACATTACCGTCTGGCCCTGTTTGCGGCCGCTTTCCGCCGAAGCGAGCCAGGTCTCGTCATCGATTCCCACGCGCCGCATCATCTTCTCGTTGCCGATGGCAACGCGGCGCTCATGCACCATCGCCTCGACACCTTCGCCGGTCGTGGAGGCGAGGTCTGTGGCCTCTGCAGGCGACACCCCGCGTGCCCGCGCGCCTTCGACGATGGCATGTGCAAGCGGATGCTCGCTGCCCATTTCGACACCTGCGACGGCGGCGAGGAACCCGGTCTCGTCAATATCTTCCGCAGTCGTCACCGCAACCAGATCGGGCTTGCCCATCGTCAGCGTGCCGGTCTTGTCGACGACCAGCGTATCGATCTTCTCGAGCGTCTCGAGTGCCTCGGCATTGCGGATCAGGATTCCGTGCTGCGCGCCCTGGCCGGTGCCGGTCATGATCGACATCGGCGTGGCCAGGCCGAGGGCACAGGGGCAGGCAATGATGAGCACCGCGATCGCATTGACCAGCGCGTAGGCCAGCGCGGGCGCCGGTCCCCAGATCGCCCAGACGACGAAAGTGACCGCCGAAATGCCGATGACAACAGGTACAAACCAACCTGCGACCTGATCGGCCAACCGTTGTATGGGAGCACGGCTGCGCTGCGCCGCTGCCACCATCTGCACGATCTTGGACAGCATCGTATCCGTGCCCACGCCCGTTGCGCGCATCACGAACCCGCCGGTCTGATTGACCGTCCCTCCGATCACGGTGTCGCCTGCCCGTTTAGCTACGGGAAGTGGCTCGCCGCTGATCATCGATTCGTCGATAGCGCTCGATCCTTCCTCGATTTCGCCGTCGACCGGAACTTTGTCGCCTGGGCGCACGCGCAGGAGGTCGCCGGTGGCAAGCTGATCGAGCGGCACCTCGCGTTCATCGCCCACGCCGAAGATCTTGACCGCGCTCGGCGGCGCCAGTTCGAGCAGCGCACGCAAGGCGCTCGAAGTCGATCCGCGCGCCTTCAGTTCGAGGACCTGGCCGAGCAGGACCAGCGTGGTGATAACCGCCGCGGCTTCATAATACACGCCCACTCGGCCCGAATGATCGCGGAACGCTGCGGGAAAGAGGTCGGGTGCAACCGTCGCCACGACGCTGAACAGATAGGCGATCGCTACGCCGAACCCGATAAGCGTGAACATGTTGAGGTTGCGCGTCTTGAGAGACTGAATCGCCCGCACGAAGAACGGCCACCCACCCCACAAGACCACCGGGCTTGCGAGCAGCAACTGCACCCACTGCGCCCCTGCCGGTTCGATCAACCGGTCAAAGTTTATCCCAGGGATCAGATCGCCCATCGCATAGGCGAACAGCGGGATTGTAAAGAGCGTGCTCCACCAGAAGCGGCGGCGCATATCGACGAGTTCGGGATCGGGACCCTCGTCGAGGCTGACCATTTCGGGCTCGAGCGCCATGCCGCAGATCGGGCAGCTCCCGGGACCCGGCTGACGGATCTCGGGATGCATCGGGCAGGTGTAGATCGTGCCCTCGGGCGCGTCCTCGACCGCATCAAGGTGGGCACCCGATAAGTAGAGATTCGGGTCGATCAGGAACTTGTCCTTGCACCGGCTCGAGCAGAAGTAATGCTTTGCGCCCACATGCTCGGCGACGTGCTTGGCGCCCTCGATCGTCACAACCATCCCGCAGACCGGATCGACGGCCGTTCCCGGGATCGCCGGATGCGCCTGGTCATGAACATGCTTCTGGTGATCTGTCAGTGGACTTCTCGCTTTACGTCGGAGGTATCTCCGCCTTCGATTTAACGTCAGTGAGCGTGAGAGGCTCCCGGTGGATCCACATGGCCTGCATCTCCGGCAGGAGCCGCCATCCCCTCCATCGCTGCATCATGACCCGAGCCACCGCCGTGGTGGTCAGCACCGTCGGCAGGCGGCGCCATGCCCTCCATCATCTCGTCATGATCGGCGGGCGCACTGGCTATGATTGCGTTGTACTGCGCGGGCGACATTTTGGGCAGCTTGCGCACGAAGGCGACCATGTCCCAGATCAGCTCGTCGTTATGGGTCTTGCCCCACGCGGGCATCGCGCTGAGCTTGATTCCGTGCTTGATCGCCCAGAATTGCTCGGCGGGCGTGTGATCAAGACCGGCCGAGGCCAATCGGGGCGCCTGAGGATAGAGCCCCTGGCTCATTTCGGACGGCTCGAGTCCCGGGCCAAGATGGCAGCCCGTGCACATTTCCGTATAGAGGCCCGCACCGCTCGCAATCCGGTCCGGGCTGTCGAGATCGGTCGGTGCCCGGATGCCATCGGCAGCCCGCGAAATCGAGCGCTCCCGCAAGGTGTCGAGGGTGTTGTAGACGAAGCTCCAGTGGGGGGCATCGGCGCCGATATTGTAGACCCCGGTGTAAATGAAGGCACCGGCAACGGCAGCGGAGGCCATCAAGGCCACCACGACGAACGAAACACTCGGCAAGTGCCGCTTGAGGTCATAGGGTTTCTTGTAAGCCAATTTAGCTCTCCCTGAATACGATTGTTCTATCTTCGACGCTGACGAGCGAAATTACCCTGCCAAGGGAACTTGTTAAGCCGGGAGGCCTCGAAGCACCTTAGTCCGGCAAAGCGCAGACGCGTCTGACTGTGATACGGTGCACAAGGCTGTAGCCCTCAAAAAAATATTCGAGGGCTAGGGCGTCGGGGCGCGTATGAGAAGCAGAACGGCGATGGAGAATGAGAAGCCATGGACGAAGTCACTCTGGACAATGCCCTTGCCAGACTTGCAGCGAACACCCACGCCTCCGACTGGAGCCCCGATTTTTACCCCGGCGTGTGGCAGCGGATAGGACAGATGCAGGAAAGGCGCGATCGGCGCGGTCGTTCGCTGCTTGGACTTGTTGTAGCCGTCGTTGCACTCGGGGCTGGACTGGGCACAAGCGGCCTCCCCCTATATGCGCAAGCCGAGACGCCCCTGATGGCGGAAACGACCCAGCTCGCACCGTCCGCGCTGCTCCACGTTTCCCCATGAAGCTGCGAACCTGGCAGACCGTCCTTCTGCTCGCCATTGCGGCCGCTGTGGGCAGTTTGAGTGCGATTGCCGCGAACTGGCTGATCTCCGAAAGCAAAGCGCCTGCGGGCCTGCATGCGTTCGTACACGAGGAACTCGATCTTAGTCCCGCCCAGGAGCAGAAGCTCGACAGACTGGAAGAGCGTTTTGCAGTGGAGCAACGCCGTCTCGAGCTCGAACTGAGGTCGGCCAATGCTCAGCTCGCCGAAGCGATGGAGAGTGAACATCGCTACGGACCCGGGGTCGGCATTGCGATCGACCGGGTCCACACGAGGATGGGTGATCTCCAGAAGGCGACCGTTCGTCACGTATTCGCCATGCGCGACCTGCTCAATCCTCGGCAGCAGTCCGCGTTCGACCACGAGGTGACAAACGCCCTGACCGCCGATCCATCCGACTGAGGACATGGAATTCGCCAATGATACGAACGAGCGTGCACTGGTAGTAGCCGCGCAAGGCGGTGATCGCAGCGCGTTCGACCGCTTGCTCCAACAGCATACGCCGCGACTTCTCGCGCTGGCGAACCGAATGCTCGGAAACGTCCCGGATTCCCAAGACGCCGTGCAAAACGCGCTGGCTTCGGCATGGCTTGCACTGTCCCGCTTCGACCCGGCGCTGCGCCTTGGGCCGTGGCTGGCCACAATTACCATAAACAAGTGCCGCGATGCCATCCGCAGCAGGCGCTTTACGCAAATGTTAAGCTCAGGCGGCGATGACGGCACTTTTCTGATCGCCGACGACACGCCCGACCAGGAACACCAGCTGCATGGCCGACAACTGCTCGCGCAAGTGGAACGCGAGATAGTCCTTCTGCCTTTGAAACTGCGTGAGCCGTTCGTGCTCGTGACCTTCGATAACCGCAGTCAGGCAGAAGCGGCCGCCATTCTCGACATCAGCGAAAAGGCCGTCGAAACAAGGATATATCGGGCACGGCAACAGCTCAGAGAAAAATTCGCGGATTTTTGAGGGGTGAGCACTGACCAGCCGTATTAGATGGAAACAGCTCAATGGAAATGACAGATATGCCGGCGTTGAATCGTAGACACTTCCTGCACACAGGCGCGACCTCGCTCGCCTCGATTGGCCTGCTGAGTGCGGTGCCCGCCTGGGCGCGCGGCGCCAGCTTGATGGGCGGGCTGATTCGTCAAGGATTCGACGAAGTGTCGGGCACGAGCATCGACCTCACCATTGGTGAAGGACAGCGCCTGGTCCAGGGACGCCGGGGGCACGGGATCGCCGTAAACGGCAGCGTACCCGGGCCGCTCGTGCGCCTCAAGGAGGGTCAGCCGGTGCGGCTCAACGTCACAAACACCCTCGATGCTGACAGTTCGATCCACTGGCACGGACTTCTGGTGCCATTTCAGTTCGACGGCGTTCCGGGAGTGAGCTTTCCTGGCATCAAGCCGGGGCAGACTTTCACCTACGACCTGCCGGCGATCCGTCAGGCGGGCACGTACTGGTGGCACAGCCATTCCGATCTTCAGGAACAGGCCGGGCATTACGGGCCGATCGTAATCGATCCCGCCGGATCCGACCCGGTGCAGGCGGACCGGGATTATGTGCTGCTGCTCAGCGAGTTCACGCCGATGATGCCGCACGCGGTCATGGACAAGCTCAAGAAGGGCGAAGGCTATTTCAATTACCAGAAGAACACCTGGACCGACGACTATCCGCTGAGCGGGGCTGACCGGCGGATGTGGGCGAAGATGCGCATGATGCCCACGGATATCCTCGATGTCACCGGCTCGACATACACCTATCTGGCGAACGGTTTCGGACCGAAGGAAGGAATGGAGTTCCTGTTCAAACCGGGCGAGCGGATCCGCATCCGGGTGATCAACGGCAGTGCGATGAGCTTCTTTAACGTCCGTATCCCGGGGGCAACCATGCATATCGTCGCCGCAGACGGCCAGAACGTGCGTCCGGTGCCGGTCGAGGAGTTCCAGATCGGCACCGCGGAAACCTATGACTTCGTCGTCGAGCCCACCGGGGAGGCGATGACGATCGTCGCAGAATCGATGGACCGTTCGGGCATGGCGGTGGCCACTCTCGCCAGCCGCCCCGGCGCGCGCGCGCCGGTTCCGGTGCTACGCGATCCGCCGCTGCTCACCATGGCCGATATGGGCATGAGCGGAATGGACCATGGCGGCGGAGGCATGGAAGGGATGGAAGGGATGGATCATGGTGCGGGTGGTATGGCCGGCATGGACCATTCCGCCATGGGGTCGGGCGCTATGGGCGATGCAGCCAATCCGGCCATGACCACCGCGCCCGAGCCGATGGGCGGGATGGACATGGGCGGCATGAACATGCGCGACACCTCGATGCTGCCGCCTGATGTCAAGGTGGGTCCCGGGCTCGACATGGTAGCGATGAACCCGGTCGATCGAATGGGCGACCCCGGCATCGGACTCGACGGCCTCCCGTACAAGGTTCTGACCTACAAGGATCTCGTTGCGCTTGCCCCGCATGCCGAGCTGCGTACCCCCTCGCGGCAGATGGAAATCCACCTGACTGGCAACATGGAGCGGTTCATGTGGTCGTTCGACGGGAAGAAGTTCTCCTCGGTGAGCGATAAGCCGATCCGGTTTGCCAACAACGAACGGGTGCGGGTCAAGCTGGTGAACGACACGATGATGGCGCACCCTATTCATCTTCACGGGCATTTCTTCGAGCTGGTCAACGGCGCCCCGGCGCAACATCAGCCGAACAAGCACACGGTCGTCGTCCAGCCCGGCGGAAGCGCCACGTTCGACCTAACCGCCAACGAGCCCGGCGACTGGGCGTTCCACTGCCACCTGCTCTATCACATGCATGCGGGGATGTTTCAGATCGTCACCGTCGCGCAGCCGGGAGCGGGCGCATGAGGCCGCTTATCGCACTCATGATGCTGGGCGTCGCGACGCCGGCGGTGGCGCAACATGCCGGACACAGCATGCCCATGGGCATGCCGATGCCGAAGCCGACGCCGACGCCAGCCCCCAAGGCGACCCCCAAACCCACTCCGCCGGCGAAGAAGGCGCCCCCTGCTCCAGCCCCGACTAAGAACGCCCCGGCGCCGGCAAAGAAAGTCGCTCCGGCCAAGAAGCCCGTGGCTGGAGCGCCGAAGGCTCCGGCCGCGACCAGCGTCTCGCCGCCTCCCGCCGAGGGCGCGATGGACCACAGTATGATGGACCATGGCGCAATGGATCAGGGTCAGATGGATCAAGGCACTGCTGCGTCTCCCGCCCCCTCTTCGCCTGAAGATCACGGCGACATGGACATGGGCCAGATGAACCATTCCCAGATGGATATGAGCGGCATGGATCACTCCAAGATGGACATGGGCGCAATGGCCATGCCCATCCCCGAGGGACCACCGCCGGCCGCTGCCGGGTCCGGACCGCCGCGTGCGGCCGACGCCATCTGGGGCGCCGAAGCCATGCGCGGATCGCGCGAGGCGCTTCGCCTTGAACAGGGCGGACAGAAGTTCCTCTGGTTCATGGCGGACCGCGCCGAATACCAGGTCCGTCAGGGCAAGGATGGCTATCTGTGGGATGTCCAGGGCTATTACGGCGGCGACATCAACAAGATCTGGTTCAAATCCGAAGGCGAAGGAAGCTTCGGCGAGAAGATCGAAAGCGCGGAAACACAAGCGCTCTACAGTCGGGCAATCAGCCCGTGGTTCTACCTTCAGACGGGGCTGCGCCAGGACTTCGCACCGCGCGATCGGACTTACGGGGTCATAGGTATCCAGGGGCTGATGCCCTACCGCTTCGATATCGATGCCGCTGCGTTCCTGTCAGACAAGGGTGACCTCACCGCCCGGTTCGAGGGCGAGCTCGATCAGCGCGTAACTCAACGCCTGATCCTGCAGCCGCGGGCCGAAGTGAATCTGGCCGCGCAAGATATTCCCGAACTGGGTATCGGAGCCGGTCTTGATACGCTCGAGCTGGGTGTGCGGCTGCGCTACGAAATCGCCCGCGAATTCGCTCCCTACATCGGTATCGAACAAGCCTGGAAGATCGGCCAGAGCGCGGATTACGCGCGTGCGCGGGGGGATGATCCGAGCGTGACCAATTACGTGGTCGGAGTCCGATTCTGGTTCTGAGCTTCAACAAGGACATTTCGATGAAAACCCCTCTTCTTGCTGCCGCGCTCGCGTTCGGCCTGGCGCTGCCTGCGGCTTCTGCCCATGCACAGAGCCCGGATCATTCCGCCCACACCATGGCTACCGCGGCGGGAGGTCCAGCCCCTAACGCTCAAGAAATTTCCGGCGCCGAAGCCTTGCTCGTCGCCTATCGCGATGCGCTGACCGCGCGCGATGCAAAGGCCATGACGGATTTGTTCGCCCAGGACTCGGCCATTTTCGAGAACGGGAAGGCCGAGGGCAGCTTCGCAAATTACATGGAGCATCATCTCGGACCCGAACTTGCCGAGATTGCGAGTTTCACCTTCGGCAGACCAACGGTGACGGTGACCACCATGGGCCGCATGGCCTATGGCCGCGAGACATACACTTACCGGATAGAATTATCCGACGGACGGGTGATCGACCGCGAAGGCGCCGCGACTTCGGTGCTGATGCAAGACGATGGAGGATGGAAGATCGTCCAATATCATTCCTCGTCTCGCGCGCCGCGGAAATGACGAAAGGATCTTCGCGAGCCTGAGAGTCAGGACAAGGTCGTGTATTAAGCCGTGCTTCACATGCCTTTTGTACAACAAGTAGAATAATTTTCACCAAAGGAGATGACCAATGAAAAACGTTACGTCTAGCGTTCTGGGCGCCATTGGCGCTGCATCGCTCTTGATCGCCGGGCCCGCTTTTGCGCACGCCAAACTTACGTCCTCCAATCCCGCCGATCACGCCACGGTGTCTGCAGCGCCCAAAGCCATCTCGTTGACGTTCAACGAACAGCTCGTGCCGGCTTTTTCCAAATTCGAGGTGACTATGCCCGAGCACGGAATGGCGGTTCCGGTAAAGACTGCGGTGGCAAAGGACGGCAAGACGATCGTCGGAACTCCAGCACAGGCGCTGCCCAAGGGCACTTACAAAGTCGTCTGGAGCGCTGCAACCGCCGATGGCCATAAGATGACGGGCGAGCTGAACTTCAAGGTCGGCTGACATGATCGAGCCGGTAGTCGTCAGCCTCAGGCTTATCCAATATCTGGGAGCGATGCTTCTCATGGGAGCATCGCTCTTCTTTCTTTACTCGGGCGGCCGACCGTTCCCGGAACGCGGAGGCCTGGCACGGCCCCGACGCCTTCTCCTGCTCACCGCCGCCTCGGCTCTCGCAGTCGCAAGCCTCGCGGCCGTCGCGGCGCAGTCGATTCTGTTCGCAGGGTCGCTGTCCGATGGATTAGATGTGAACTCGCTGCGCACAGTCGCGTTCGGAATGGATCTTGGCAAGGCGGCTCTGGTTCGAGCGGCGGCGGCGACGCTTGCAACGGTGCTGCTCCTCATCCTGCCCGCTGGAAGGACCAGCTGGATGACCGCAGCCGTCCTTGGCACGGCGGCCACGGCGAGCCTCGCCTGGCTCGGTCACGCGGCGGCCGGAGAAGGGTCCATCGGTACCGTCCATTTGCTCAGCGATATTCTGCACGTCATGGCTGCCGGAGTCTGGATCGGTGCGCTGTTCGGATTGTGGCAACTCCTTCTCGCCCGGCCCCGAAGCGACCGCGACAGCCTGGAAATCCACGCAGCCCTGCACGGTTTTTCCGGGATCGGATCGGCCGCTGTCGCGCTCATCCTGCTGACCGGACTGGTCAACAGCTGGGTCCTGGTGGGGCCGGACAAGGTGTTAGAGCTTTGGACTACGCGCTACGGCCAGTTGCTGGTCGTCAAGATCGTGCTCTTCGTGATCATGATCGCGTTCGCCGCCGCCAACCGCTTTCGGCTCACCCCCGCGCTGGGCAAGGCGTTGAGCGACGAGAAGCTCCGGCGCCGCGCACTCCCTCCCCTGCGGCGAAGTATTGCGCTCGAAACGGTGTTGGGAATCGCGGTGCTGATCCTTGTTTCGTGGCTCGGCACGCTCGAGCCTCCTGTTGCGCTGTAACGTCGCGCCAGATGAACTCCGGCCCCGCCGAACTCGCCCCGCTCTCGGAGAAAGCCCGAACGTCGGGCAACGCCGCCGCCCGGGCCTCAAACGCTACTTCTTGTCGATCGAAGTGATCTCACCGCCGCCTTCGGTCTTGCGGAACGCGAAAGTGACCTGATCGCCTTTGGTTACCTTCTGGCGCGATGCCTCATCGGCTGAAAAGGACATGGTCATCGCCGGCCAGTTCACTTCGGGGATGGGGCCATGATCGATGGTAATCGTTTCAGCGTCCACCGCCGCGACGGTCCCTTCGCCAGTGCCCATCTGCTCGCCCTCGCCTGTTTGCATCATCGGCATGTCTTCGCCGCCTGTTGCCGTCTGGCCGCCGGCCATCTGGCTATCCGCCATTGGCCTGTCCGATGTATCCGACGCTTGTTCGCCGGCATCGCAGGCAGCCAGCGCCAGCGGCGCGGCAAGCAGCATCAGGTAGGTTGAGGTACGCATTCTTCTTCTCCTTCGGATGGTTTGGATCGCTCGGCCCGGGGACGCCGCATCAGCAGGTAGGCGGCGGGAAGCACGAACATCGACAGCAGCGGCGCGGTGATCATGCCGCCGATCATCGGTGCGGCGATGCGGCTCATCACCTCCGAGCCAGCGCCAGTGCCGATCAGGATCGGGAACAGGCCGGCAAGGATAACCGCGACGGTCATCGCCTTGGGACGCACCCGCAGCAAAGCGCCTTCGCGGATCGCCTCATCGACCTGATCGGCCGAAGGGTTGGCCGGTCGCTCCTCCAGCGCCCCTTTCAGATAGATCAGCATGACCACGCCGAACTCGGCGGAAACCCCCGCGAGCGCGATGAATCCCACCGCGGTCGCGACCGACTGGTTGTAGCCGAGCAGGTAGAGCAGCCAGAAGCCGCCGGTCAGCGCAAAGGGCAGCGTCCCCATGATCAGCAGCGCCTCGTCGAAGCGGCGGAAGATCAGGTAGAGCAGCAGGAAGATGATCGCGAGCGTCGCGGGTATGACGATCTTCATCCGCTCGGCCGCGCGGGTCAGATACTCGAACTGACCGGCGTAGGCGATGCTCACGCCCGCAGGCAGATCGACTTCGGCGCTGATCCTGTCCTGCAGATCGCTCACTACCGAGGTGAGGTCGCGCCCGCGCACATCGACATAGACATAGCTGGTCGGCCGTCCCTGCTCGCTCTTGAGCATCGGGGGTCCGCTGCTGACGCCGATCCGGGCCACACTGCCCAGGGTGATCTGCTGCCCCGATGGTGTCAGGACCGGCAAGGCCCTGATTTCATCGACGCTGTCGCGGATCTCGCGCGGATAGCGCACGTTGACCGGATAGCGCGCCAGTCCTTCGACCGTTCGGGCGACATTGGCTCCGCCGATCGCCCCCGAGACGATCGTCTGGATATCGGCGATATTGAGGCCGTAGCGGGCCGCCGCCAGGCGATCGATCTCGACATCCACGTAGCGCCCGCCCGATAATCGCTCGGCCAGCGCGGAACTCACGCCCGGTACCTGCTTGGCGACCTGTTCGATCGACTGCGCCACCCGGTCGATTTCTTTGAGGTTTTCCCCGGAGACCTTGACCCCGATCGGACTCTTGATCCCGGTCGCCAGCATGTCGATGCGATTGCGGATCGGCGGCACCCAGATGTTGGCGAGGCCCGGCACCCGCACCGTCCGGTCGAGCTCGTCGATCAGCTTGTCGGGGGTCATGCCCTCGCGCCACTGCGCGCGCGGCTTGAAGCGGATGGTCGTCTCGAACATCGTCAGCGGCGCCGGATCGGTCGCGGTGTCGGCGCGGCCCGCCTTGCCGAACACGGTGTCGACTTCGGGGACCGACTTGATCAGCCGGTCGGTCCGCTGGAGCAACGCCGACGCCTGTCCCGGCGACAGGCCCGGCAGCGCGGTCGGCATGTAGAGCAGGTCGCCTTCATCGAGCGGCGGGAGGAATTCTCCGCCCAGCCGGCTCAAAGGTATGGCCGCAGTCAGGAACACCAGACCGGCTATGATGAGCGTGACCTTGGGCCGACGCATGACCCAATTGAGACCGGGTCGGTAGGCGCGCGTCAGGCCGCGGTTGATCGGATTGCGCTCCTCAGGCGGGATCTTGCCGCGGATCATCCAGCCCATGAGCACGGGCACGAGCGTGATCGACAGGATCGCCGCGCCCGCCATCGCGTAGGTCTTGGTAAAGGCAAGCGGCGCGAACAGCCGTCCTTCCTGCGCCTGCAGGGTGAACACGGGGATGAAGGACAAGGTGATGATCAGCAGGCTGTAGAACAGCGCTGGACCGACCTCCTTGGCGGCGTCGCCGATGACGCGCCAGCGTTCCTTGCCTGCCAGCACGCCGTCCGGATTCGCATGCTTCCAGCGCTCCAAGTGCTTGTGAGCGTTCTCGATCATGACAATCGCCGCATCGACCATTGCGCCGATCGCGATAGCGATGCCGCCCAGCGACATGATGTTGGCATTCACGCCCTGAAAGCGCATCACGATGAACGCGGCGAGCACGCCCAGCGGCAGGGTGACGATGGCGACAAGCGCCGAGCGCACATGCCACAGAAACAATGCACAGATCAGGCCGACAACCACGAACTCCTCGGCGAGCTTGTGCGTCAGGTTCTCGACCGAAGCGTCGATGAGCTTCGAACGATCGTATGTCGTGACGATCTCGACGCCTTCGGGAAGGCTCTGCTTGAGCTGCTCGAGCTTCGCCTCGACTGCGGTAATAGCGGATCGCGCGTCGGCTCCCTGTCGGAGAATGACGACGCCGCCTGCGACTTCGCCCTGGCCATTGAGCTCCGCTATCCCGCGCCGGAGTTCGGGACCGATCTGGATGGTCGCTACATCGCCCAAAGTTACAGGGACCCCCCCGCCCGCGACTTGCAACGGAATTGCCCTGAAGTCGGCGAGACTGCTCAGGTACCCCGACGAGCGCACCATGTACTCGGCCTCGCCCATCTCGATCACCGAGCCACCGGCCTCCTGATTGGCGGCGCGGATCGCCTTGACCACGTCGGCGTGGGTCACTCCCAGCGACGCCATCCGGTAGGGATCAAGCACGACCTGGTACTGCTTGACCATGCCGCCGATGCTGGCGACCTCGGCGATGCCCGGGATGGTCTTGAGCTCGTAGCGCAGGAACCAGTCCTGCAGGCTTCGCAGGCCCGCCAGATCGTTGCCGCCCGTCCGGTCGACGAGCGCATATTCATAGATCCATCCCACACCGGTGGCGTCGGGTCCGAGAGAACTCGACACGCCTTCGGGCAGCCGACCCTGCACTTGGTTGAGATATTCGAGCACGCGCGATCGTGCCCAGTAGAGGTCCGTGCCGTCCTCAAAAATCACATAGACATAGCTATCGCCGAAAAACGAATAGCCGCGCACTGTCTTCGCGCCCGGCACGGAGAGCATTGTGGTCGCCAGGGGATAGGTCACCTGGTCCTCGACCTGTCGGGGCGCCTGCCCGGGATAGTTCGAGCGAATGACGACCTGGACGTCGGACAGGTCCGGCAGCGCGTCGACGGGCGTGGTCCGCACCGCCCAGAAGCCTGCGAGAGCAATCGCGACCGAGGCCAGAACGATGAACAGGCGGTTGGCGATCGAGCCTTCGATTATGCGCGCGATCATTGGCTGCTTGCCTGCTTGATGGCGCTGATGCGCACAGCTTTACCGTCCTGCACGAACCGGAAAGTGACCTTGTCGCCGCGTTTGAATCCGCGCAGCTGGGCCGGTCCTTTCGTCGCGAAGGTCATCGTCATCGCCGGCCAGCCGAGTCCGGCAACGGGGCCATGGCGCAAGGTAACAGAGCGTGCGGTGATCTTCTCGATCGTGCCGTTTGCGCTGTATTGCTTGGGCCCCTGCTGCTGCGTCTGCTTGGTGTCGCCGCCGGAAGTGGCCGCGGGCGCCTCGTCAATGTCGCGAACGTCCAACCCCGCCAGACTGGCTTCGGAATCGAGCAGGAACTGGCCCGAGGTAATCACCTTCTCGCCCGGGGCGAGGCCGGCGAGCACTTCCGTTCGGCCATTCGCCTCGCGGCCTATGTGCACTTCGGCGGGGCGATAGCCGCCGCGTTGCTGCGCCAGCATCACCAGCGTGCGCTCGCCGGTGCGGATGACCGCTTCGGACGGAATCAGTACGGCCTCGCGCCGCGCGGGCGAGAGCGAGACCTGCGCGAACATTCCAGGCCGCAGCCGCTGGTCGGGATTGCGCAGCTCGGCCCGGACAGTGAGAGTGCGGCTCTGCGCCTGCGCACTGGGCAGGATGGCGGTGATCCGGCCGGCGAATTTCTCGCCCGGGAACGCTGTCAGCGTCGCGCTCAGCGGCTGTCCCACCCGTACTTCGCCGGCGAGGATTTCCGGAACCGCCGCTTCGAGCCAGATCGGATTGAGACCGGTGATCTCGGCCAGGGTCTGACCCGTGGACACGCTCATTCCCGGCCGCACGCTCAAGTTCGTGACAGCGCCGGATGACGGCGCGGTAATCGTAATGGTCGAGCGGGGACTGCCGCTGCGCGCGACCGAGGAGATCACCCCGTCGGGCATTCCGAGCAGGCGCATCCGCTCGCGCGCCGCGCGGGTCAGCGCCGCGTCACCGGTTGCGGCGACCGCCAGGTACTCACGCTGCGCGCCGCCCCACTCGGGGATCAGCAGATCGACGAGCGGGGTTCCCTGGCGGACAATGTCGTCGGGCGCGAGGCCGTAGGTGCGCTGCACGAACCCGCTCGCGCGCGGCTGCACGGTCGACACCTGGCGCGCGTTGTAGGCGAGCGTGCCGGTGACGTTCGTCTCGGGCTCGAGCACGCCGATCTCGGCCTGCGCGGTGCGCACGCCGAAGTTCTGTACCAGCGTGGGATCGATGCTCACCCCGCCCGCACTCGCAGCTTCGCCCCCGGCGCATTTCGCCACCAGTTGCATATCCATGAAGGGCGATTTGCCCGGCTCATCGAAGTGCTGGTCGGGCTTCATCGGATCGTACCAGTAGGCGACCTGCTTGCAGCCCGCTTCGGTCGCCGCACTGCTATCTGCGGAATTGCCGGAATTGCCGTCTCCAAGTGTCGCAAGCCCGTAACCGGCGCCGATGCTCACGAGCGCGATCCCGGCGGCAAGCGTGTAGGACTTCTGACGCGGCGTCAGTCTTTCCCAAGCAGCTTTCATTGCATGTGCTCCCGATAGGTAAGTCGCAGTTTGGTGGCGGCTTCGACCGTCGCCTCCTCCCGCTCGAGGACTTCGAGTTCGAGGAGGGCCAGCGCGGTCTTGGCCGCGATCACGTCGATCAGTTCGGCACGGCCGGCGGCGAAGCTGGCGGTTTCGAGGTTCGCCCGATTGCGGGCCAGAGGCAACAGCTCCTCGCGCGCGCGCTGCCATTGCCGGGCCGCGCTGCGCCAGGCCGCGAGGTCGGCGGCGAACTGCGCTTCGAGCGCGCGCAGCATGTCGGCCCGCTCGGCGCGAGCCGCCGCCGCCTGCGCTTCGGCCGCGGCTATGCGCGGCTCCTGCCGCCGACCGGCGAAGATCGGCACGGTCACCGAACCCATGACCGAGACCACGCTTCCGAAATCGGGGTTGCGCCGCCCAAGGCTCACGTTGACGCCGAAGTCGGGCCGCTTGTCCGCACGGGCAAGGTCGATCGCGGCTCGCGCGCGATCCTCGGCCGCGTCGGCCAGGATGATCTCTGGGTTTCGCGAAAGCGTCGCCCGCAGCGTCACGGGATCGATGTCGGCCGATGGGACTGGCCCTTCGGCGACGGGTTCGGTCCCGGCGATGTACCGCCTCAGGCGGGCCTGCGCCGCTTCCCGGTCGGCTTCGATCCGCGTCCGCGCATCGTCGATGTCGAGCAATGCGCGGCGTATTTCCAGACTCTGCGCGGGACGCGCCGAGCCGGCCGCCACGGCGCTGCGCGCGACCGGCACCAGCTTGTGCAGGTCGTCCTGGGCCCTCGCGGCGAGCGCCAGTCGCTGCTGGGCATATGCGAGCGAGATCCAGGCCTCGCCGGTTTCGATCCGAACCATGTGTTCGGTGTGCGCCAACCGGGCATCGGCCACGCGGATGTCCGAGTCCGCGACTCCCGTCCTGGCGTGGCGCTTGGCGAGATTGGGGAAGTCCTGCTCCACCCCGACCTGGACCTGCGTCGGAAGCTGCCGATCGAGATCGAACGCAGCCGGTCCGGTGACCGGCAAGTTGACGATGCCCGCGCGCAACCGCGGGTCGGGCAGTTCGCCTGCCGCTTCCGCGGTCCTCTCCAGGGCCTCGATCTCGAGCTCGCGCGCCTGCAGCACGGGCTGCTGCGTTTGCGCTGCCCGCAATGCCTCATCGTAGCCGACCGACTGCGCCTGGGCAGCCTGCGCGGCAAGCGCGGCTGCCATGGGCAGCCAGCAAATGCGCCAAAACATGCGATAAACCTCACTCGTTCAGAGCGGGCCAGGAAGACGGTTGGCGTTAGCAACGGCCGCAAGGACCGGTCAGACGCAGTCGTCCGCCCAGCTCGCGATCCGGCCCGCCGCGCATCGCGCGGCGCCGTTCGAAACTAGACGGTGAGGTAGGTTTGGGGAGGGGGCGACTCCGGACGCGCGGGCTCGCTTTCGAGCCGCACTGCGTTCGCAAGACCGTAGATCCGGGCGGCTGGAAGCGGGGTCGGCTGGGCCGCTCCGGTATCGGGCAGCGCAAGCGGTGGCAGGCAGTTCATGGCGATCAGACACTCGATCGTCATGTCGGGGCAAGAACCCTTGTGATCGGAGGAGTCCGCCATGCCCTTCATACGGTGCCCGGACATCGCCTGCTCAGCGTGAGCGCAATCGCCCATCGTCGCCATTTCGACCTGGGGCACCGCCGCGGCATTGGCCGCGACCTGGACGAACAGTCCGAAGCCGAAACAAACCAGAGCCAGGGCGCGCAGGAACTTCACCCCGGCGCGATAGACCGGGCATCCGGCAATAGCAAGACGAACACGATCCGGTTTGCCGCAGGTCGGCGCCGATCGGGAGGTTTTCGTTCGATCCGCGGGCGGGTCATGCAGCGCGAGAGCGGCGGCTGAATCGCGCCGTAGGTCCGAATCGGCCAGGAAAGCAGCGCATCAGTCTGCGGCCACGCGGCGACGATTGACCGCAAAGCCGAGGACGAGCGCGAGAAGGACGAGAATCTGCGCCGCGACCGTCTCGAGCGTGGGGAACAGGCCGACGATCGAAAGTCGCGGAACGAACGAGACGGGTGCGATATCGATCCAGCCTGCCTCCTGCAATGCGGCGACACCCTTGCCCGCGAGCACCACTGTCAACGCGGCCATCAGCCAGGAGCTGTAGCGGAAGAAACTGGCGATCGGCAGTTGCCGGCTGTACCGCAACATGGCCCACGCGAGGCCGGCGAGTACAAGTACGGCGGCGACCGTTCCAGCGAGCATTGCCGCTCCGTTGCCCTGCGACCACAAGGCGGCAAAGAACAGGATCGTCTCGAACACCTCGCGGTATACGACGACGAAGGCGAGGCCGAACAGCAACCAGCCCGACTGGCCGCCGAGGGCCCTGGCGAGCTTTTCCTGAATATACCTCTGCCACTGGCCGGCCTGCGCCTTGCCGTGCATCCAGATGCCCACCGACAGCAGCACGACCGCCGCAAACAGGGAGCCGAACCCTTCGGTCAGCTCGCGGCTCGCGCCGCTGATGCCGATCGCATAGGTGGCCACCAGCCAGGTCGCTCCTCCGGCAACGAGAGCGCTCGTCCAGCCGCCGTGAACGTAGCGCAACACGTCCTTGCGGTCCGCCTTCTCCAGAAACGCCAGCATCGCCACGACGATGAGCAGCGCTTCGAGGCCTTCGCGCAACAGGACGGCAAACGCGCCGGCGAACGTGGTGACGGCGCTCGACGCGCCGGGCGCCAGGGAACGCTCGGCGTCATCGAGGAGCGTATCGATTGCTCCCGCCTGCGTCGCCAGGGCATCGGGCGCTATTCCGTCGCCGATCGCTGCCCGGAACGCGCCCATGCGCGTCTCGATATTCGCCATCAGTCCGGCGTCCTTGGCGCTGAGCAGCGGCTCGATGGGTTCGAAGCCGTCGAGATAGGCCGACAGGGCGAGCGCCTTGGCCCGTTTCCTGTCTCCGGAGCGGTAGGCGTCGACGCTTTCGCCGAGCCTGGCGCGGGTCGTGGCGATGGCTTTGCCGGCATCGCCCGAAGCCCGGGCCGTCAGAGCCTCGGGATTGGCGCGAAGATAGGCCATGACGGCGTCGGCCCGCCCCTGTCCGATCTGCTCGCCTAATGCTTCTGGGGTGGTCGTGACGAGAGCCTTCAGATCGGGCATTCTCGCGCGAATGTCGGCGCTGCTCTGCCACAACCTCTCGCCCCGCTGCACGTCGGCCTGCGAAAAGGCGAACGCTCCGGCGCGGAAGGCGAGCGCCCAGCGATCCTCGGCAGGAAGGTCGCGAAAGCTTTGCATGGCGGTACCGTCGATCCCTTGCGAGATGACCTGCTCGAGTGCCGCGAGGCTGCGCTTGCGCGCGCGGGCCGTGTCGGTGAACGCAATCGGCGGCGTTTCTAGCCCGGCAGCATCGGGCCCCTTGCCGTTCCCGCTCGCGCCATGGCAGGCGGCGCAATTATCGGCGAAGAGAGCAGCACCGCGCGCGACGTTTGGCGCTCTCGAAGGCGCGACCGGGACGGGATAGGCCTCGAGCAGCACGCCGGAGATCTTGTGGGAGGTCGAAGCTATTCGCGCCGCCGGAGCTTTCGCGGCGATCTGGTCGCGCAGCGCGCGTGCCTCGCGAACGAGCTCGGCCTTCCGCGGCCGGTCGGGCAGTTGATCGAGCTCATCCGCGATCGTGGCCGCGAACTCCTGCATCTCGGCATATTCGCCGTCGCTGGTGACCTTGCCCCCCGACACGGCGCCCTCGTAGTCGACCGCTATGTAATCGAGGAGCTTCCACGTCGTACCGACCCGTTCGGCGGTCGCCGGCTCGAGCGCCTGGGCTGCCGCAGGCGAGGCCATGAGCCCCGATGCCACGATAATGAGCAGGACTGCCAGAAATCCGCGCAGCCGGCGCATCATGCGATTCGATCCGAGATTCGTCATGTGGCGCGCATACACCCTGAAGCCACTACAGGGTCAAGGCTATTGCGACGCATTCTTAGAATGAGCATTGGCCGATGTGTCGGACGATCGTGACGCTTCGCCAAGATCGCGCAGCGCGTGCCGCATGATTTGCCACCCGCCGGACAGGCCCAGCGCCGCCATGATCGCGGCGACGATGAGATCGGGCCAGGCCGTGCCGGTTCCGAACA
Organism: Altererythrobacter sp. B11; assembly: GCF_003569745.1. NCBI lineage: Bacteria > Pseudomonadati > Pseudomonadota > Alphaproteobacteria > Sphingomonadales > Erythrobacteraceae > Altererythrobacter > Altererythrobacter sp. B11. The sequence goes on along the minus strand of NZ_AP018498.1, from coordinate 825,570 downwards.
CGCCCGCGGCAGCGGCAACCACGGCGACGTTGCCGATCGCGTCGTTGCGCGAGCAAATCCAGACCGAGCGCCGGTTCGCGTCGCCGCTGCGAAAACGGAACAGCATGATCGCCACCGCGCCATTGGCGATCAGTGCGATGACCCCCACCACGCCCATCAGTTCGGCCCGCGGCACGGTGCCGTTCATCAGTGCGATTCCGGTGGAGACCAGCACGAACAGCCCCAGCAGCGCGAGCGTCGCGCCCTTGGCAAGCGCCGCCTTCGCGCGCCATGCAAGGACCGAACCGGCCACGCCCAGGCTGATCGCGTAATTGGCTGCATCGCCCAGGAAGTCGAGCGCGTCGGCCCGCAGCGCCTGCGAGCCCGAGATGAGCCCCGCGCCGATTTCTCCCGCGAACATCGCCAGATTGATCGCCAGCGCGATCCACAGTGCCCGGCGCCATTGGGGATCGTCCGCGGGTTCATCGCTCGGCGCGCAATCACATCCTGCCATTGTCGTACCTGTGGGTGTTGGAATCGGTCATGGCGCCACCATATGCCCCCTGAAGTCACTATAGGGTCAAGGGGCCGGATCAATGCGCATCGGTGAACTGGCATGCCGAACAGGCGTCCGTGTGGAAACGATCCGCTGGTACGAGAAGGCAGGGCTGCTCGAAGAGCCGGATCGCAGTGCCAGCAACTACCGTGAATACGACAAGGCGTCTCTCAACCGGCTCACCTTCATCAAGCGAGGGCGCGATCTCGGCTTCTCGCTCGATCAGGTCAGCCAGCTGATGAATCTCACGCGTAACCCCGGGGAGAATTGCGCCACGGTCGATGCGATCGCGGTTCAGCATCTCGCCGCGATCGATCGCAAGATTGCCGACCTCACCGCATTGCGGCGCGAGTTGACCGACCTCGTCGAATCCTGCGCCGGCGGTTCGATCGGCGATTGCGATATATTGCGTGCGCTTTCTCCGGGAAGCGATCACGAATGAGCCCTGATGGAATCCATAGGTCAGCTCTCGAGAACAGGGCAGCCGAAGAACGCCATAAGATAACAGCCGCAAGGCTTCCGACAGGAGCGTGGCCACGGCCAAGATCCTGGTTCTGACATCCTTTGCGATAGTCGAATCCGTACTTTATGCGGGCTCCGAGCAGCTCGCAGGTTCGATAGATCAAGCACCACGGAAGCCGATTGCGAATGCGCTGGAACCAGCGCGTAGACCCACGAAGAAATTTGCCGCCCGTCCTACTCGAAAAGTGAAATGAGCCGTCGCATCACGCCGAGTTCGATAAGCAAGTTGGTGGAGGCGATCAGGACGGCGATGGCATAGCGGGAGGAGCGCCCTTCACCAGCACCCAGAAAGCCTGCCACAGCATTCCTGCGCCGGCTCCGAAGACACCCGGCGCTGCTCCCAGGACGGCAACACTGCCGATTGCGTCCTTGCGCGAGCAGATTCACACCAAGCGCATGTTCGCGTCCCGGTGCGAAAGCGAAACAGCCGCACCGCAACCGTCAGGTTCGCCAGAAGAGCCGCGCTGCCGATAATGCCCATCGTCCCGGCATCCGGCGATGCGCCTTCAGGGAAGCCCCAGATCGCGGAACCCAGCACCCAGACGCCGAAAGCGAACATAGTCGCGGTCTTGGCAAGCGCCGCGCGTCTTCGCCAAGCGAGCGCCATTCCGGCCACTCCGAGGCTGATGGCGTAGTGCAACATTTTCCCAGAAAGTCGAGTGCATCGGTCTGCAGGACGCGCGAATCCGCCATGCCCGCTACGATTTCGACCCCTGACCTGATGGCATTGATTAAAAGCGCGATCCAGAGGGTGCGCTGCCATACCGGACTGAAGTGGGTTTCGCCGACTTCGTCAGGCCATAGCAACGCAAGCAAGCAACTAGGAGAGCGGTGATCAGCGAATATGCTGGACGGTGAAGGCGTCGGGCAGATATCGGTCGTGAATTAGTGCCTGTTGCGCCAGCGGCAATTGTTGTTTGCTCATCGTCACGCCTCTAGCATGAGGCATCGGCTGATGCCGAGATAGATTATGCCAGCGAGACCGACCTTGGCAGACGCAACGACGATGTGGAGTCCATACTGCGGTGCCGCGCCCGCGCCGGGCGAATGGCTTGCGCGCTGGAATGGCGATCCGCTGCTCGGCCTGGGATTCGTTCTGGCAGTCGCGATGTGGTCCCGCTGGGGCGATCACGAAGCGAAAAAAAGCGCTACAGGCGCAGGCCTGACCGCGCTGTTTCTCTTTCTCAGCCCGTTCTGCGTGCTTGGTTCTGCTCTGTTTACCATCCGTGTCGTCCATGACGTTATCCTGGTCGCGCTGCTCGCTCCACTGGTCATGAAAGCCTTCGCACTGGAGCGTCGTGCGGTTCACGGCTCGCTCGCCCTTTATACTGCGGTGCATGCGCTGGTGTTTCTGGTGTGGCACGCACCCCCGCTTTACGCGGCGGCTATGAGCTATGATGCGGTATTCTGGGCAATGCAGATCACGATCACCGGCACGGCTGCGATCTGGTGGGCGCAAGTGGTTCGCGCGCCCGCAGCCGCGGCAGTTGGCGCGCTGCTTGCAACGATGGTGGCGATGGGGCTGCTCGGCGCACTGCTGACCTTCGCCCGAACGGCTCTTTACGCCCCGCACTGGCTGACCACTCAGGCATGGGGCCTTTCGCCGCTTGAGGACCAGCAACTCGCCGGCGTGGTGATGTGGGCGCCCGCCTCCCTGATCTATCTGTTGGCTGCGCTGAAGATCCTTTACCGATCGTTTAGTCCCGAGCCGGCGCGATGATCAGTTCCTTGCGCGACTGGGCCGAGCGTTACCGCGGGCGCGGCAAGTATACGCCGGTGGGGGTCACCTTTCATTGGGTCATGGCGGCGGTCGTGATCTATCAACTCGGGTCGGGCTGGCTGATGCAGCGCTACATGGTCGGCCCTGACAAGCTGGAGGCGTATCGGCTTCATTCGGAGATCGGGCTGACGCTTCTCCTGCTGGGCGCTCTGCGGCTGTTGTGGCGCCTGATGGTGCCGGGTCCGATAAATGCTGCCGATAATTCAGGGGTGGCGATCGACTCTGGCGTACTCTGTGGAGGCGGCGTTTTACGCGCTCTTTGTGCTGATCCCTCTTTCGGGCTGGGTCCTGTGGTCCGCAATCCAGCCTGCGCGTCCGCTGTTCCTGGCGGGACTGATCCCGGTGCCGGCGATGCCGTTCCAGGACCTCACGCCCGAATGGCAATACTGGCTGCTCGACCATGCGGAAGAAGTCCACGTGATAGGCATTGTCGCGCTGTCGCTGCTGGTGCCGTTGCACGCCGCCGCAGCGATCAAGCACCACTTCTGGGATCGCGACGACGTGTTAGAGGGCATATTGCCCGAGGTTCCCGACGCCCGTTCGCATCCGTCAGGTGCGCGCTATACTCCGCAAGCGGCACCAGCTCCGCCGCAGAAAGCAGACGGCTGACATGCGTCATCGCATCAAGCGGATCGCCGTAGCGCTCGCCCGAACGCCAGTTTTCCAGCTGGCGCACCAGGTAGGGCGCTGGTTGTCCGGCGAGCGGCGGGTTGCCTGCGCCCACGCCCCGCGCGTTGGCGCCATGGCACACGGCGCAGGCCTCGATCTCGCGCACCGCATCCCCTTGCTGGTAGAGGCGGGCTATGGCGGGCGAGCAGGCGGCGACCGAAAGAAATTCGCCCTCCTCCTCCTCCGGCACCGGGAGCGCGGCGTAGTGGTTCGCGACCTTTACCCGCGCGCGCCAGTCCAGGCGCGCGGCAATCCAGCTCATCTGCGGATGGCGCCGCTGACCTGCGGAGAAATATTCGAGCTGACGTGCGATATATCCCGCGTCGAGTCCGGCGAGCCGGGGCGAGAGGTTACCATCGCCCTGCCCTTGCAGACCATGGCAGGTGACACAGGCTCCAACCGCGCCCGCATCACCGCCCGAAAGCGCGATGAGCTCACCGGTAGCCTCGAACACGCTCGGCGCAACCGGCTCGGCTTCGTCGCAGGCGGCAAGCGCCATCAGCGCAATCGCTGCCAGCGTCTGGCAAATGCGTTTGTTGTCTGTACAAATCATTCAATCAAGAAACCTACGACCAAGGCGTCGGGTTTCAAAGCAGCATGAGGGGCCGAGCCACGATTTGGCACATCGACGCAAAACGAATTTTCTGCCTTCTGGCCCTGACGGGCGGAACGATCGCGCTCGCCGCGTGCAAGCAGCCGCCGCAATCGCGTTATGCGTTCTCTCCCGCGCAGGAACAGCGCGGCCTGGCAGCGATCAGCAGGGTTGGCTGCGGCGCATGTCACACGATTCCTGGCCTCGCCTGGCCGCAGGGTCGCACGGGCCCTTCGCTCGAGGGCTTCGACGACGCCGGTCTCATAGCTGGGGCGCTGGCCAACACGCCGGAAAACCTCGCCGCCTTCGTGCGCAACGCGCCAGCGGCGAAGCCTGGATCGACGATGCCGCCAATGCCGCTGAACGAAGCCGAGGCGCGCGACGTGGCGGCGTACCTGTACGGCTTCGACGATGATTGAGGCGCTCTGGGGCTGGCCGCCGCCGGTACTCGATCCGGCCGGACCTTATGCCGAACGGGTGACGGTGCTCGCCTGGGCGCTGCTTGGCATGGGGCTCGTCGTTACGGGCGTCGTGCTTGTTGCACTCTGGGTGGCGATCAAGGGTCCGCCGCAGATCAAGAGAAAGCTTGGCGGCGAGAGGACCGTCTGGATCGGCGGGATTGCTTTTCCCGGGCTTGTGCTGACCGGGCTGCTGGTCTGGGGGCTAACGCTAACGGCTGCACTCACCGAAGACATCACCGGAGACGAGATGCGTATCCGGGTGACCGGCGAAATGTGGTGGTTTCGGGTCGACTATCTCGATTCCGCCGGCAATGTGATGTTGCGCGATGCGAACGAAATCCATCTGCCGGTGGGGCGTCCGGTCGTGTTCGAACTCAAGAGCGCGGACGTGATTCACAGCTTCTGGGTTCCGCACCTTTCGGGCAAGAAGGACATGATTCCAGGCCGCACCAACCTGCTGCGTGTCCAGGCTGACAAGCCAGGGCGATACGGCGGAGTGTGCGCGGAGTATTGCGGTGCGGCCCATGCACTGATGGGTTTTGTCACCGTGACGCATGAACCGGCCGAATGGTCCGCCTGGCTTGCGGCGCGCCGGGCGGGCGGGACGGCACCCACGCTGCCGGAGCCGGCGGCGGTGATCGCCGGCGAGAACCAGCCCGGCCTGCGCCCTGTACGCTCGCCAGTCGGGCGCAGTAACGCGACCGCGGCTGGGCGGCAAGTTTTCATGGATAGCGGCTGTGCGGCGTGTCACCGCGTCCAAGGAACCGAGGCAAATGGCCTCGCCGGACCGGATCTGACGCATGTCGGCAGCCGATTAACTCTGGGCGCTGGGATTTTGCCTAACAATCGCGGAACGCTGATCGGCTGGATCGGCGACAGCCAGTCGATCAAGCCCGGAAACCGAATGCCGAGCTACCCCACGCTTTCGGCCGAAGAACTGGGCGCGATCGCGACCTGGCTGGAAACGCAGAAATGAAGTCGGAAACAGGCTTCGACCACCATCTGTACGGGCTGTTCCCCACGCACCGTCCGCGGCCCGAAGGCGAGGTGGAGGAACTCGAGCGAATCTGGGCCAATCCGAAGGGATGGGGCCTGCTGACGGTCGTCAACAACAATTATATTGGCTTTTTCTACGTCGCGACCGCGTTCCTGTTTTTCCTGCTGGCGGGCGTGCTTGCCCTGGGAATGCGCGTGCAGCTCGCCGCACCGTTGCAGAGCTTCCTGGCGCCGGAAACCTACAATCAGTTCTTCACCATGCATGGCACGGTGATGATGTTCCTCTTCGCCGTGCCGATGGTCGAGGCGTTGGGGGTAATGCTGTTGCCACAAATGCTGGCAGCGCGGGATCTGCCGTTCCCGCGTCTGTCGGCCTATGCCTTCTGGGCATATCTGGTGGGCGGACTGTGTTTCTTCGCTTCGCTTTTCGTAGGGCTCGCCCCCAGCGGCGGGTGGTTCATGTATCCGCCCCTGACGTCGATCGCATACAGCCCCGGCATCAACACCGATTTCTGGTTGCTCGGCATAGGGTTCATAGAGATTTCGGCGATCGCCGGCGCGATCGAGATCATCGTCGGCGTGCTACGCACCCGTGCGCCGGGCATGACGCTCGATCGGATGCCGATGTTCGCGTGGGCCATGCTGGTATTCGCGGTGATGATCGTAGTCGCCTTTCCGAGCGTGATTCTGGGCACCTTGCTGCTCGAACTGGAACGCGCCTTCAACTGGCCATTCTTCGATCCCACCCGCGGCGGCGATCCGCTCTTGTGGCAGCACCTGTTCTGGTTTTTCGGTCATCCGGAGGTCTACATCATCTTCCTGCCCGCCGCAGGCCTCATGAGCATGATGGTGGCGACCGTGGCGCGCACCGAGCTGGTGGGATACCGGCTCAACGTGCTGGCGCTCGTGGCGACGGGGTTCATCAGCTTCGGGGTGTGGGCGCACCACATGTTCGCCACGGGAATGCCGCGCGTTTCGACCGGCTATTTCAGTGCGGCAAGCATGGCGGTCTCGCTCCCGGCGGGCATTCAGGTCTTCTGCTGGATAGCCACACTCGCTTCGGGCAGGATCCGTTGGTCCACCCCGGCCCTTTTCTTCGTCGGATCGATCGTTATCTTCGTCATGGGCGGCCTGACCGGGGTGATGGTAGGCATGGTGCCGTTCGACTGGCAAGCGCACGACACCTACTTCATCGTCGCACACCTGCACTACGTGCTGCTAGGCGGTATGGTCTTTCCGATGTTCGCGGCGTTCTACTACTGGAACGGCATGACATCGAGGAACCCGCTGTCCGAGCGGCTGGGTAAGTGGGTATTCTGGCTCATGTTCACCGGACTACACATCACATTCCTGCCGATGCACCTGACCGGCTTCATGGGTATGCCGCGACGCGTCTATACCTATCTGCCCGAACGCGGTCTCGATATGCTCAACCTGACCTCGACCGTAGGCGCATTCGTCATCGCCCTCGGCGTGCTGCTGTTCCTGCTCGATCTGCTGCGCAACTTCCGCTTCACCACCGATCACGATGCCGGCAACGTCTACGACGCAGGGACGCTCGAATGGCTGCCCACGGGCATGTACTCCACCCGCTCGATTCCTCTGGTACGGAGCCGCGAGCCGCTGTGGGATGATCCCGGCATCTGCGACGACGTGAAGGCGGGGCGGTACTTCCTGCCCAACAGTGCCACCGGACTGCGCGAGACGATCATTACCTCGCCGGTCAATGCCGAACCGCAATATCTTCAACTCATGCCGGGACCTTCGCCCTGGCCGGTGGGAGCGGCTGTCTTCACTGCCGGCTTCTTTCTCTCGCTGACGATCCAGGCCTATGCCTTCGGCCTGTTCAGCGGCGTGATCGCAGTGGGATGCGTCTTGCGCTGGTTATGGGAGACCGACCGCCCAATTGCACAGGAGACGGCCGACATCGGGGCTGGAATTACCGTGCCGATCGCCATCACAGGGCCGTCCAGCCACGGCTGGTGGGCCCTGAACGTCCTGATGATTGTCATGGGCATGATCGGCTTCATGGGCCTGTTCAGCTATCTCTATCTGTACGGCATTCATCCCGAGGTCTGGATCGGGGCTCCGCCACTGGGCCAGACAGCCGGGATCGCGGCGCTCGAATTGTTCGCTGCGGCCGCAGCCTGGGGAGGGCGGCGGCTGCTTGCGGCCCGCGCTCCGGGATCGTTCGCGGGCCAGCTACCCTGGATGACGGAGGCATTCTCCGCCGCGCTGCTCCTCGCTGCGCTGGGCTGGGATGCAGCCGGTTGGCAGAGCGAGGCTCTGGCGCCTGCCGCCACCGGGCAGGGGGCGACCGTTTTCGCTCTGCTTGCCTTTGCAGGCTGCGTTGCCGCGATCGGCGTGCTCATGGCGGCCTATCTGGGATACCGCAGCGGGCGCGGACTGCTGACAACCCCCGCGAACACAACGATGGAGGTGGTTTCGCGCTACCTGTTCTTCGCCGCACTCATGGCGTTGGTCTTCACCCTCGCCCTGCGCCTGTTCCCGGGCTGACGCGATGGCGGCCGACTTTCACAATGATCACGACTGGTGGACCGCGACGGCCGCACTGGCTGTCTGGGCGGCGCATTTCGGACTTGCCTGGTCGGTAAGCTCGGTGCTGCCAGGCGATCCGGTGGTGTTGTGGATCACGCTTGCGCTGACGCTCGCTGCATTCGCTGCGCTCGCGGCCTTGTGGCGCTGGAAGCGTATACGGTCGATCGTTTCCGTTGCCGGACTCGGTATCGCCCTTGCCGGGGTCGCCGTGCTGTGGGATTTTCTGCCCGTGCTGATGGCGTGATAGACATCATTCTTGGTCAGGGACTTAGGCCCGACAGATCGATCGAAATCGAGATTGATATCGGGCGGCCACGACCCGAAGATCTCTGCTATCCGGCCAGACCTTCTTCGAGCATCAGCAACGCGAGGAATCCGACGAAGAACATCGAGGTGACGATGGGTCCTTCGGGTGCCTCATGCGCCTCGACCAGGAGTTCTTCGGTAACCAGGTAGAGCAACGCAACCAGGCCGAACGCGAACAAACCCGCCAGCATGGGCGCGGGCAGAGCGGACGCAGCCGTCCCGAACAGCGCTCCAATGGGCAGGAGCAAGCCCACGGCCGCCATCGTCCCCAGCATTTTGGCGCGCGACCAACTTCGTTGCTGGAGCTCGAGAGCGAGCGCGACACCAATGAACATGACTTCCAGGGATAGCGCGATCGTAAGCAACAGACCCGTTTGCAGCGCAGCGACAAAACCAATCCCCAGCACGAGCCCATCGATGAACAGGTCGACACCGATCAAAACGGTCAGACCAACCGGCCCTTGGTAATTCTCGCCGACTCTCCTGATCAGCAACATGAGCCCAACGCCGACCAGGCCGCCAGCCAATACCGCGACAGGGGACTGGGCATGCTTGAGGTCGGGAAGGATTTCGCCGGCCGCAGCAGCAAATACGACCCCTGCCGCAAGATGCTGCACGCCCGCCGTGAACGCGGCTCCCGGTTTGCGCAGGATCGCAAAGGCGGCGCCCAAGATTATCGCGGCAAGAGGGATCAGCGTATAGGCAAGAACTGACATCCCGATCACCTAAACTCCTGGATCGCAGCGCTTGAACGCCCCGACAAATCACCCTTGCGGCAAACCGCTAATGTCCTTCACCGTGTGAATGCATGCCAGGAGACGGGTGTTCAGGAATTAGCGCTCGCTCGCACTCGCTTTCCTGACAGGGTTCCAGCGTTGCGTGATGGATATGAAAATCGATTGCGAGATGCTCCTTCACACGGTTCTTCAACGTTTCAAACAGCTTCAGAGTATCGGCCTCGAGAACGACATGCGCTTCAAGCGCGCGTGCATGCTCACCCAGATTCCAGACGTGAACATGATGAACGCTGAGAATGCCGTCCTGATCCTCCAACGCCTTGACGATGCGCTCGAATTCGATCTCGTCTGGCACCGCGCCCATCAGCAGCCGCACAGTCCTCGGCATCAGCGTGACGCCCTGCCAGATGACGTATCCGGCGATAATCAGTGTGATGACCAGATCGGCGACATAAAGGTCGTAGAGCAAGATCAGGATGCCCGCGACGATCACTCCGACCGACGCCAGTGCATCGGAGACGTTGTGCAAGAATGCCGCTTTCATGTTGATGCTGTCATGCGAGCCGCGATAGACGATGAATGCTGTGACCAGGTCGATCACCAGAGCGATGCCGGCCACTCCGATGACCGTCCAGCCCTCGATAGGCTGCGGATCGGCGAAACGGTTGATCGCCTCGACGATCAGGTAGAAGCCAATGATCAAGAGCGTCGTCAGATTTATGAGCGCGGCGACAACCTCGCCCTGCGCGTATCCGAAGGTCATGAGCTTGTCAGCCGGCCTGCGCCCGATCCGGCGGGCGAACCAGGCAAGCCCGAGCGAGGCTGCATCGCTGAAATTGTGCAACGCATCGGCAATGAGCGCCAGCGAACCCGATACAATTCCGCCGACGATCTGCGCGACGGTCAGCAGCATGTTGATCGCTACCGCAAAAATCAGCTGACGATCGCTAAGGTTCTCTTCGCCGTGATTATGCCCGGCGTGGCCGTGAGCTTTTCCCATTATCTTTTTGCCCCGCTTGCCTGTTCGGCGCCCAACGCGCCTGTGGATTGCTCTTTAGGATGCTCCAAACCCGTCTGGGGGATTTCAAATTCCTTGAAAGCTGTCGCGAGCGCCGCAGTGAAAAGCGCGAAGGTTGCGAACCCAACAATAAAAGCGAGGAGCGACTTTCTGTGGTTTTCAGACTTTTCGTCATCGTGCTCGAGCAAGGTCTTGGCCGATGCCGCAAGGAGAAACCCTGCAAGGAAAATCAGGGTCCAAGCCTGGTCAATTGCGTTCCATCCGTGCAAACTCCAGAACACGAGGAGCGCGACGCTAATGAACACCAATGCGAACAGAACCAATATCGCAACCCCGTCCATGCGTCTCAGATCTAGTAGATGATATCCAGCGAAAGTTCGACGAGCCCCAGAAATGTTGACCAGAATCAATGCTGTGGCCACCATAATCGCGGAAGTCGCGGAGGCAGCTGCGGCCGCTCCAAGCACAAGACCGTATCTCATAAGATCAACAATCGCGGCCGCACTGATGGTCCCACCCGATGCTTTTCTGACGTCCCCCGGAACCTTGCAGCTTTTGACCCAGCGATCTTCGATGTAGCGGGAAAGTATGCCGAGCAGCACATAAGCCGCACTGCCGAACAAGAGGAGCAGAGAAACAAGCCAAGGGCGGGAATCCGCCTGCGCAGATGGCATTACCCCAACTGCAACAAGGGCAAAGAGGACGCCCGCCGCGGCGGGCGCAGTTAGGTCGTTCTGGTTCGGTTGATATCGGCTATACTCGGCCCAAACCATCCCAGCGATCAACCCCACACTCGCGAACATCGCCAGAAGCAAGACGTGTGAGAGGTCTTGCGAAGAAAATAGCGATTCGATGAGCGTCAATCTTTGTCCTCGTCGTGAACGGTTCCGCGCTCCTCGTGAGTATCCTGGTGGGCGTCGCGCAAGATATCGATACCGCCATACAGCGCGATACCTGCAACCGCGATGCCGACGACCAGATCGGGCCAATTGGCACCGGTCACCATCACTACGATCCCGGCAACGATGATCCCGCCGTTGGAGACGAAGTCGTTGAAACTGAAAGTCGTCGCTGCACGCAAATTGACGTCCTTGCCTTTCAACTTCTTCAGGAGATAGAGGCACCAGAGATTGATTACGCCGGCCAAGAGCGCCATCCCCATCATCATGAGGCCGCCCGGCTCGGATCCCTCGATAAACCGGCGTATGGCATCAGCGATCACACCGCCGGCGAAAACCAGCAGCATGATGCCAGAAAAGCGTGCGGCCCCGCGCTTCCACTTCTGCGATCGGGTCAAGGCCAGGAGACTAAGCCCGTACACTATGGCGTCGGACGAGTTGTCGAGTCCGTTGGCAATGAGCGCGTTAGAGTCGCCAAGATAACCCGTCACAAAGAAGCCAACCGCAATGGCCACGTTTAGCCAGAGCACGATCCAAAGCGTGCGCCGCTTGTCCGGCGAGCCCAGGTTGAAATCGGCGCCGCTCACGACTTTCGACCCCGGCTTTTGTTGCGCGCCCAAGCTTCAGCCTCGTGCATATCCGCCAGCTCGAAAAACTCCATCTCTCCGAACGGGAAGAGCGAAGCGATGAGATTAGTTCCCCATTTTTCCCACTCCTTCAGGCCGACGATTGCCATTCTCCCAAAGGCGTCATGGTGCCTTGCGTCAAACTTCAGGTCGCGCAACAGACCGCCGACATCCCAACCGGAAAAGTCGGACGCAAGCTCGATGATCATGGGGATCCTACCCGGTTTGCGTCCGGACACGCTTTCGAAGACGGGGACGAAGCGATCAAAGTCCGAGCCCGCAAGTGTTCCGCTTGCCCGTATCCGGACCAGGCCATCGTCTTCGGCTATCTCAAGCATCTTGCTCTCCCGGCTCCGACCTCCGAAGCACCTGCTCTCTCTTAGTCATAGCAGCCGAGCCCTTCCGGACGAAAAATAGAATCGGCGCGCCCATCAGGCGGCGATAGCGAGGGTACTCCGTCATACCGATCAGGCAAAAAACAAAGACTCTTTGCAAGACGACATAGCGGTCTACGGGTACGATAGTTGGCGCCTATTATTGCTTACCTTTCCGAAGGGAATGAGTACAGAGCTGATGGGAATATAAATGTGTGAAAGCAAAAGCCGTATGTGACCGTATATCATACAAGCCGCTGCGGTTCGCAGACAATGATTTGAACACAAATACAGTTTTCTCTTCCCTTGCGCATTCCGCAAGGCTAGGGGGTCCCAATGAAGAGGTTGCTCTCTATCATTGTCAGCCTTTTGCTCGCCTTCGGATTGTCGGCGGGTGCGATGGCGCATGTCGCTGAGTCGGGCCAAAATTCGAGCACGGCGGTCTCGATTGATTGTTGCGAAGGCCTTTCAAAGCAGAAGGACGATGGCCAGTCCGATCCCTCCAAGGCGTCAATAAATTTGCACGGGTGCCACGGTCATCAGATCGGAATTCCGATGATGGCCAATGCAGAATCGGAGCCTGTAGCTGCGTCGAAGCCCGTTCCGGTGCGAAACAGCGTGAGCCTTTCACTGGCCGCCTGCTCTGATATCCTCAGACCACCAATGGCCTGACAACTGATAGCTCGCCCGGTCCTGTGCGGGCGTATTTCGGTTTGTCGGGAGTCCTTGATACATGCATGCCAATTTTGCGGCCGTTATGGCTGCGGCGCTCGTGGCTGCGTCGGCCACATCCGTCGCGGCCCAGGTGGATGATCAGCCGATTGTCGGCCCCCCAGCGCCCTTTGTTCCGCCCTTGGTTCGCACAGAACCTTTGCCCCCCGTCCTTACGCTTGCCCAGGCGCTCGAGGAAGCTGAGGCGCGGTCCCCGGCGGTGGTTGCCGCTCGCGCTGAGGTCGAAGCCGCTCGCGGACGACTGCAACAGGCCGGGCTTCGATTCAATCCTAGCCTGAATGTCGATGTCGAAAACTTTGCAGGCACTGGCCCCTATTCGGGATTCAACGGGACGGAAACCACGGTTTCCGTGAATCAGAGGCTCGATCTCGGCGGAAGACGGCGGGCGCGCATGACGCTCGCCGAAGCCCAACTCGCTGTCCAGGAGTACCGCTTCGCGATTACGCGCGCCGATCTCGGTTTGCAGGTTCGCCATCTCTTTGCCTTGGGCGTAGCTGCGCGTGACAACTTGGCCCTTGCCCGCGAGAATGAGGCAAGGGCACGCGAAGTCTCGCGTGTCGCACGCGCACTTGTCGACGCGGGAAAAGAGCCGCCGCTGCGCGGCTTGCGAGCCAACGCAGCGCTCGCACAAGCAACGGCGGCGCTACGCGCCGCAGAGGCGGAGGAGGAGGCCGCCCGCCGTTCACTTGCAGCGCTTTTCGGAACGGATATACCGCCGGCCGAACTCGCCGGGAGCGATCTCCTCCCTCCGCCTCCCATCGTTAGCGCCTCACAAACACTCGACGTGCGCCTCGCCGAAGCCGAGCGCGCAATCGCCGACGCTCAATTGCGCCAAGCTCGCGCCGAAGGCCGTCTCGATCCGTCTGTCGGCGTCGGCGTGCGGCAGCTTCGCGAAACGGGCGATCGCGCGTTGGTCGCGAGCTTGTCTGTGCCTCTTCCGTTGTTCGATCGCAATCAAGGTAATGTCGCGGCCGCCCGGTCGGACATTCAAGCGGCCGAAGCGCGGCGAAATAGCGTTTTGACCAACACGCAAGCGGCGATTGCAAATGCGCGAGCCGCGCTCGATGCCGCTGATGCCCGCGTCGCGGCTTTGGCAGGCAGCGCCATCAACCAGGCACGCGAAGCCTTGCGACTTGCCGAACTCTCGTACCGGGCCGGCAAGTCCTCGCTGATTGAGCTCCTTGATGCACAACAGGCGTATTCCGAAACGCAGGCTGAGCTCATCGCCGCACGCCGCGCCAGAGCGGAAGCGCAGGCGACCCTGGAACGTCAGGCCGCCGCTGTGGGAGATATGGAGGCAGCGCAATGATCTCTTTCTTCGCGATCGATATTGAGCACACCCCATTGTCTGCGGCTTGCGGGCCAATGACTTGCTTGACCGCACGCAGTCCTGGGCTCGGTTGCAGTTCGCAGCACGCGCAAGGAAACTTTCTCGGTGGAGCTCTTTCGCCGCTTCACATTCTTGCCCTCGCGGCTTCCGGCGCTGGAACTCCTCGCGCGGCCAGGCCCCTGATTTCCGGAGATGTTCAATGATCCAACCCAATAGGCGAATCCTGGGCGGAGCGGGTGCGGTGTTGCTCGTCGCCGCCGGAGCTGTCGCGGTATCGCAATGTACCGCAGACCCTGTCGTTGAAACCGGCAATGAGGAACAGGCCGAGGAAGCGGTCGCTCCTATGGACACTCTTGCGATGACGCCGGACGCGATCCGGGCGGCTAATATTGCTGTGGAGACGGTTCAGTCGGGCGGCCTCGGTTCGGAGGTTCTTGCTCAGGCTACGGTGACCGCTTCGCCGACCGGCGAGGCAATTGTCACGGCCTTGGCCAGTGGGGCTGTGACCCGCGTGTACAAGCGGCTCGGTGATCCGGTCCGCGCTGGCGAGGCGCTCGCCATCGTCCGAAGCCGGGACGCGGCCCAGATCGCAGCCGCGAAGACCGCCGCAGAGGCGCAGGCGGTTCTTGCTCAGCGCAATCTCGCTCGCGAACGGCAACTTTACGAACAGCAGGTATCGGCTCGCGTGGATTATGAGCGGGCGCAAGCCGAAGCTGCTGTCGCGGCCGCCGAGGCCCAGCGCGCGCGGCTTGCGGCCAGGGCAGCCAATGTCACGGGTGATGGCAGCGGCTCAGTCGTTGCCAGTCCCATATCCGGTCGGGTGACCAGCGAAAACGTCAGTCTTGGCGCATACGTCCAACCCGAAACCGAGTTGTTCCGAGTGGCGGACCCGTCGAAGGTGCAAATCGAAGCTGCGGTCGGGCCAACGGATGCGCAGCGGCTCGTTCGGGGCGACCGGGCGGTCGTGGAGTTACCCGATGGACGAACAATCGAGGCACGCGTCCGCGCGATTACGCCCGGTCTTGCCGGGGAAACGCGTTCGGCAACGGCCGTGCTCGACGTTCCGGGAAGCCTCCAGCCAGGGCTGCCGGTGCGGGTCCGCTTGCTGCCGAGCCGCGGCGAGGTGTCGGACGCGATCGTAATTCCCGAGGAGGCGCTTCAGACGCTGGAGGGCCGCGATGTCGTCTTTGTGCGAACCGAGGACGGATTTCGCGCGAACAATGTCACGGTTGCCAGGCGCAGCGCCGGACGCGTGGAAATCGCTTCGGGGCTGAAGACGGGTCAGATGATCGCCACCACGAATGCGTTCCTGCTGAAAGCCGAGCTCGGCAAGGGCGCAGGCGAGGAGGAATAGCTCATGATTGCTCGACTTATCGCACTGTCCGTCCGCGCCCGCTGGATGGTCCTGTTCCTCTTTCTTGCAATCGCTGGCCTCGGCATCTGGCAGCTGACCAAGTTGCCGATCGATGCAGTGCCAGACATCACCAGCAACCAGGTGCAGATCAACACTGTCGATCCGCGTCTGTCGCCGGTCGAAATCGAAAAACTGGTTACCTATCCGGTCGAAATCTCGCTCGCTGGCATTCCAGGACTAGAGACGACGCGCTCGATTTCGCGCAACGGATTTAGCCAGGTTACAGCGATATTCTCGGAATCCACCGACCTTTACTTCGCACGACAGCAGGTCGGAGAGCGGCTAAGACAGGTGACCGAGGACCTCCCCGAAGGTGTGCAGCCGCAAATCGGACCCGTGACAACGGGCCTGGGCGAAGTGGTCATGTACACCGTCGGCTATACCAATCCGGACGGGAAGGGCGCGAAGAAGGTCGCCGGGCAACCTGGCTGGCAACCCGACGGAAGCTATCTCACGCCCGAAGGCGACCTGCTCACCGACGAGGTCGCCAAAGCCGGCTATCTGCGCACCGTGCAGGACTGGATCATCGGACCCCAGCTGAAGGCAGTGCCGGGCGTTGCGGGCGTCGACTCGATCGGCGGCTACGCCAAGACGTTCGTTGTCGAACCCGATCCGACCAAATTAACCAATTTCGGCATCTCCTACAGCGAACTAGGGGAGGCTCT
The DNA here is from genome assembly GCF_003569745.1 of Altererythrobacter sp. B11. Classification (NCBI taxonomy): domain Bacteria; kingdom Pseudomonadati; phylum Pseudomonadota; class Alphaproteobacteria; order Sphingomonadales; family Erythrobacteraceae; genus Altererythrobacter; species Altererythrobacter sp. B11. The sequence continues at coordinate 809,355 of NZ_AP018498.1, read as the reverse complement.
GGAAAAGGCCAATCTTGCCGTAGGTGCCAATTACTACAATCGCGGCGGCGAAGCTTATCTCGTCCGTGTAGATGCGCGTGCACGTTCGGTCGACGAGATCAAGAATGCCGTTGCAGCCACGCGCGGCGGCGTTCCGGTCACGGTCGGCCAGATCGCCAACGTCAAGATCGGCGGCGATCTCCGCACCGGCGCGGGAAGTCTGAACGGTAAGGAGGCGGTGATCGGCACCGTGCTCATGCTGATTGATCAGAACAGCCGGATCGTTGCCGAGAACGTTTCGGCGAGGATCGATCAGGTATCGAAGACGTTGCCGCCGGGCGTAGAAGCCGAAATCGTTCTCGACCGCGCCGAGCTGGTCAGCGCCACCGTGGGAACCGTCGAACGCAATCTCACCGAAGGCGCCCTGCTCGTGGCGGCGTCGCTGTTCCTGCTGCTGGGAAACTGGCGCGCGGCGATCATCGCCGCTCTGGTCATTCCGTTCTCGTTCCTTATGATGGCGATGGGAATGAATTCATTCGGCGTGCCGGGCAACCTCATGAGCCTTGGCGCACTGGACTTCGGCCTCATCGTCGACGGCGCCGTAATCATTATCGAGAACTGTCTCGCGCGACTGGCGCATCGGCAGGAACATGAAGGTCGGCTGCTCTCGCTTCGAGAACGGCTTGAGGAGACAATGCACGCCTCGCAAGAGATGATCAAACCGACGGTATTCGGTCAGGCGATCATCCTTCTTTCCTTCGCGCCGCTCCTCATGTTCACAGGCGTCGAGGGCAAGACCTTCTCGCCCATGGCAATCACCATCATGCTGGCACTCGTCTCCGCATTTATCCTTGCGATCACACTTGTGCCTGCGCTGGTAGCGATCGTCATTCGCGGACGTGTCGCCGAGAAGGAGGTGTGGCTGATCCGCAAGAGCAAGGATCGGTATCTGCCTCTTCTCGACAAGGCGCTTGCACGGCCACTCCCGTTCATCGCCGGGGGCGTCGCTTTCTTTCTGGCGGCCGTTCCGGTCTTCGGGCTGCTTGGGTCGGAGTTCATACCGCAACTCGACGAAAAGAACTTGGCGGTTGCCTCCACCCGGGTGCCTTCGGTCAGTCTCGAACAATCGCTGGCAATGCAGCGCAAGGTCGAGGAAGCGGTCGCTAAGTTGCCGGAAGTGGAACTGATGTTCTCAAAAACGGGGACGGCCGAAGTCGCAACCGACCCGATGCCGCCGAACGTCTCCGATGGTTTTGTTATTCTGAAGCCAGAGGACGAGTGGCCGGATGGCGTCCATACCAAAGGCGATGTAGTTGAACGCATCGAAAAGGCGGCCGGCGCTCAGCTCGGTCAGCTTTATGAAGTCAGTCAGCCGATCGAGCTTCGCTTCAACGAACTGATTTCGGGTGTCCGCGGCGATGTAGCGATCAAACTCTATGGGGACGACCTCGACAAAATGTCGCAGACGGCAAACGAAATGGTGCGGGTGCTGCAGACTATCCCGGGAGCAAGCAGCGTAAAGGCCGATCAGGTCGGCGGTGCGCCCGTGCTCGATGTAAAACTCGATCGCGCAATGATCGCTCGCTACGGCCTGACAGTCCAGGAAGTGGCCGATACTGTAGCCGCAGCTCTCGGAGGGCGCGAATCCGGCCTCCTTTACGAGGGCGATCGGCGCTACGACATCACTGTACGCGTGCCTGACGCAACGCGGGTCAATCTCGATGACATCCGCTCACTTCCTGTGCTTTTGCCTGAAGAATCCGGCGAACTGCGGAAGCAGGTTCCTTTGGCACAGGTGGCGCAGATAAGTCTCACGGAAGGCCTCAACGAAATCAGACGCGAGAACGGCAAGCGCCGTGTCGTCGTGCAGTTGAATCTGGAAGGGCGCGACGCAGGTTCGTTTGTCCAGGAAGCGCAGGCAAAGATTGCTCAGGTAAAGCTGCCTGCTGGATATTATCTGGAATGGGGCGGACAGTTCGAGAGCCTGCAAGCCGCGACATCACGACTTTCAATCGTGGTCCCGCTTGCCTTTGTCGCCATCTTCGTGCTGCTTTTCGTGGCCCTTGGATCGGCCGGACGAGCAACTGCGGTCTTCCTGACCTTGCCGCTGGGCTTGGCCGGCGGGATTTTCACCCTCGCCGTGACCGGTATCAACTTCTCCGTCTCGGCAGCGGTCGGGCTTATTGTGCTGGCCGGTGTTTCGGTTCTTAACGGTCTGGTGGTGATGACCGCTATTCGAGAACGTCAGGAGCACGGGATGCCTTTGATCGAGGCGATCCGGGAAGGCATGGCCGAGAAGATGCGTGCAGTCATCATGACCGGTTTTGTTCCGGCGATCGGCTTCATTCCGATGGCGATCGCTACAGGGACCGGGGCTGAAGTTCAGAAGCCGCTCGCTGTCACGGTCATCGGCGGGTTGATCGCTGCAACCGTCCTCACCCTTCTGGTGTTGCCGTCGATTGCGAAGGTTGTGCTCGGAGCAATCGAAAACCGCCAGCGCAGGAAGGACGAGAATGCCTCGCCCGTTGCACCAGAAACGGCGTGAAGGAGGAAAATCATGCCTGAAACGACAAAGTTGCTGCGTATCTACACCGACGAAGGCGCTTACCTGGGCGACCGCAAGGTACTGGAGGTGATTGCATCGCGCGCGCGCGATGCGGGATTGGCGGGCATCACCGTTCTGGATGCCAGGCTGGGTTTCGGCAGATCGGCGCATATCCATCGGCGTCACGTTTTTGAAAGCGATCGCGCAGTCGTCATCGAGATCGTCGAGAAAGAGCAGAGGCTCCGGACTTTTGTCGATGGCCTCGCAGACATCCCGGACATTGGCTTAATTACCCTCGAAAAGGTAGAAGTCATTGGCGGCAGGGGCCAGAAAACGATTGCGGAAGACCGCGAATGACAGATGCTCTCGCGTTTCGGGCAAAAGATGCCGAACGCAAGACTGCGCGGGCAACATCACGTCGCCTGCCGCAACGAGACCTCCCCTTCGCCTCGCTGGCGGAGGGGAGGACCACCGCTTCCGAACTGTTCGCCTTGTCGCGCACCGCGGCTCCGATCCATCCGAACAGGCATTGCAGACACCTCCTTTACTATGGGTGGTTTCTTCTAATCGGCCCCCGCGCGCGTTTCGGTCCTTCAAGCACTTTGCTGGCCATCGCGTGACCGAGAAGGGCCACGCCGTGGGCGCTTGCCCCCTGTGGCGCCCACGGCGACCAGTTCGTGTCGCAGCCTCAATCGGAGCCCCAGATGATCGATAGGCCGACGAGCGCAATCCTTGGCCTCCTGGCCGCCTTGGCCAGCTCGGGTTGTTCGGCTTCGCCAGAAGACCGTGACCACATCCCCGGCTCCGATCCCGATGCCATCGGACGCCATGTTTATACTTGCAGCGACGGGAAGGCCTATTCCGTCGATGTTTTCGAGGGAGGTCTGATGGTGGATCTCTCTCCGCCAAACGACAAGCCCGTGCGACTTGCAGCGTTTTCGCTAGATTCCACCTATGTCGGCGCCGGCATCAACGTCCGCATTGCTGGTCCGGAAATGGTGATTGAGCGCTCCGACGGACCAGCGCTCAAATGCCGCCGGAGATAGTGAATGATGTTTCTCCTCTCGTCGCCCTCAGCCAATTCGCCTCCTGCGTCGATAAGTAATGAAGCGCGTAGGCAACGAGTAGACGAAAAATACGCCCCAGGCGAACCTTACCGCTCAATCCCGTACATTCGCAAAAAGAGCGCCGCGCCGCCTTCTGCGTGCGGCCACGCTCGACAGCGCTCTTCTTCGCAATTTCCTCGAAGCAGATGCCTTAGCATGACCAGCCCCGTGCAGCAGCCCTACCCCACGCTGACCGGGGCCGGAGCCTTCAGGAATGCGCGACCACATGGAGACGCCAGATGAGCGAAAGGATACGGCTCGACATTCCGGTCGTCCTGCCAGACGTGGGAATTGCGGCGGATCGCTGTATCGCGAGACTGACCGCTCTGCTCGCCGCACACGAGGGCGTGGAGGAAGCGCATCTCAGGAACAGTACCAGCGCCGAAACCCTGCCGCAGCTGTGCGTGCATTACGATCCAGACGCCGTCTCGCTCGCTCGCATTCGCGACATGATCAGTACCGCTGGTGCCACGATTACCGACCAGTTTGGTCATCTTGTCTGGCAAGCTGAAGGGATTTCCCACCAACGCCGGGCAAGAACTGTCGCCGAGACATTGTCCGCATCGCCGGGCGTCGTTGAAGCAGTGGTCAGCGCAGCCGGGATGATCAGGATCGAATTCGATCGCCAAAAAACTTCGGAGGAAGCAATCCGCGCTGAGTTGGATCGCCTCGACGCACCCATAATAACTTCCGAAACCGCGTCAGCGAGTCACGCCCACGATCATAAGCACCGGAAAGGGGACCATTCCAACGACAATGATGCGGAAGGCCATGATCATGCCCATGGGGGCATATTCGGCAGCCAGACCGAACTTATTTTCGCGCTCTTGTGTGGCGGGCTCCTGGCGAGCGGCTTCGCCGCCGAAAAGCTGACCTCTGCTCCGCCCTGGTTTTCGCTCACCTGCTATCTTGCCGCCTATGGTTTCGGTGGGTGGTTCACTTTGCGTGAAGCGATCGACAATCTCCGCCTGAAGCGCTTCGAGATCGATACGTTGATGCTGGTCGCGGCGGCGGGTGCCGGCGCGCTGGGGGCATGGGCCGAAGGCGCGCTACTGCTGTTCCTGTTCAGCCTTGGCCATGCGCTCGAACATTATGCCATGGGCCGGGCCAAACGCGCCATCGAAGCTCTTGCGGAACTCGCGCCCCGCACGGCGATGGTGCGACGCGGCGAAGGTCAGGTCGAGATCCCTGTCGAGGACCTTGTCATCGGCGATACAGTGGTGGTGAAACCCAATGAACGCCTGGCAGCCGACGGCTTCGTGGTGACGGGCCGCTCAAGCGTCAACCAGGCCCCCGTTACCGGCGAAAGCGTTTCGGTCGACAAGGAGCCGGTATCGGACCGGGCGCAAGCGGCGTCGCGGCCAGATACAGTGTCCGCCGAGCATCGTGTGTTCGCCGGCACCATCAATGGCCCGGGCGCAATCGAAATTGCCGTAACCCGGCTTTCCGCCGATACCACTCTGGCCAAAGTGGTACAGATGGTAAGCGAGGCGGAGACGCAGAAATCGCCCACTCAGCGCTTCACCGACCGTTTCGAGCGAGTATTTGTCCCCACCGTTTTGGCGCTGGTGATGGTTCTGCTGTTCGCCTGGACAGTGGTCGATGAGCCGTTCCGTGACAGTTTTTATCGCGCGATGGCTGTGCTCGTGGCGGCCAGCCCTTGTGCACTCGCAATCGCTACACCGAGCGCAGTGCTGTCAGGGGTGGCGCGCGCCGCGCGTGGCGGCGTCCTGATCAAGGGCGGTGGTCCGCTTGAGAATCTCGGATCGCTGACTGCTCTTGCCTTCGATAAGACCGGCACGCTGACCGAGGGCCGACCGCGAATAACGGATATCGTTCCCGCGAGCGGCGTGAGCGAAAGCGATCTCATGAAGATTGCAGTGGCCGTCGAGCGGCTCAGCGATCATCCGCTTGCAGCAGCCATTGTTCGCGACGGCGAACAATTTCTTGGCGGCCAAGATATCCCTGTCGCGAGCGATCTCTCAAGCCTCACCGGCCGAGGCGTACAGGCCAGTGTCGCGGGCAAGATAGTGTTGATTGGCAAGGCCGAGATGTTTGGGCACGATGGATTTCCTGCGCTCTCGTCGCAGTCCGCCCAGACAATCGAGCACCTGCGCGAGCAAGGCCGGACGACAATGGCCGTCCAAATCGGTGACCGGGATCTGGGCATCATCGGTCTTCTGGACACACCGCGGGCTGCAGCCAAGCAAACGATCGCCCGCCTCAAGGCGCTCGGCATTCTCCGGATGATCATGATCTCGGGAGACAACCAGCGCGTTGCCGCTGCCGTCGCTGGTGAAGTCGGTATCGACGAAGCCTGGGGCGACCTGATGCCCGAGGACAAGGTGGCGGCAATTGCCAAGCTTCGCGCCGAAATGCCGGTCGCGATGGTGGGCGATGGCGTAAACGACGCCCCAGCAATGGCTAACGCTACAGTCGGCATCGCCATGGGTGCCGCCGGCTCTGACGTCGCGTTGGAGACTGCCGACGTGGCACTGATGGCCGATGATTTGTCCCACCTGCCCTTTGCGGTGGGCTTGAGTCTTAGCACCCGCTGGGTCATTCGACAGAACCTGGTGGTCAGTCTCGGCGTGGTCGCCTTGCTCGTGCCGGCAACAGTTATGGGGCTCGGCATCGGTCCAGCGGTCATGGCTCATGAAGGATCGACTTTGCTCGTAGTCTTCAACGCACTTCGTTTGCTTGCTTACCGGGACAATGGAGGCGGCAAATGAATAGGTGGGTTGCAAAATGGACCCTGCCCGCTGGCCGTAGCGCCACCACTGGCGAAATTCCGCGGCGTGCACTGGCGTGCACTATCCTACGCCCACCGCACGAACTCCAACCTACAACGGCATGGGCCGGTCTGCGCGCTATCGATGAAGGCGTGCCCATTGCCAAAGGCAGCGACACGCCCCGATGCCGAGCCAACGGCCGATAATTACGAGTTTGTCGTCTGCTCCGTGATAGCTTTTCTACTCTTTTGCGCATCGCCCATGCGAACGCAAACCTCTCCTTCCCGTTTATCGCGGCGAATACGTGAAAAACACCAGCGGTCCGGCCAATGCCATTGTGGAATCCAGGCGCAAAATTGCGCTTCATCGAGGCTGGTTCTTTATCGGCATCATCTCGGTCTATATGGATTTTATGCATGAAAGCCCAATCGGTCGGCTTTCAACTGTCAGCATGTTGAGTTCCTGTGCGGCCTGCTTGCGCGTCTAGAAACCCAGAAGATGGGAACAGTTTTGGGCAAATGCGCGAGCTTCCTGATAAGCTGTTCCAGCGGCATCATGCCAGCACACGCACGGTTCGGCAGGAAGCACCCAAAAGAAGCGGTTTCGTCCGGGTACTTGGATCGCTAAATGCTGGTACTCCGCAAACACATCGCTCAAAGTAAGATCTTACTTTGAGGAATGCGAATTTATGATTTCAAATTCGCAGATGTCGAGAAAGCGCTGACAGATAGGCGATCATGGCACATGTAACCGCGAGTGGCCGACGCAACAACACTGAGTTTCCACAGTTATATGGACATACTCCGTGTGCATCTGGAGACGCCTAGCATATTCCTCTAGCGTCGCCGGGTGCGCGGCGATCACTGAGGCAATCACGGCATATTTGCCCGGCCCGATCCGCCAGATGTGCAGATCACCCACCACGGTATCGCCGTCTTCGAGTGCTTCGCGCACTTCACTGTAGCGTTCCGTCCCCGCGTCGGCATCCACGAGTACCGCCGCCGTGTCGCGCAGCAGCATCCACGACCAGCGCGCAATCACAAGCGCTCCCACGATGCCCATCGCCGCATCCATCCACGCCCACCCCAGATAGCGGCCGGCGAGCAGCGCGGCGATCGCGAGGACAGAGGTCAGGGCGTCGGCCAGGACGTGGAAATAGGCAGACCGCAAGTTGTTGTCGGCGTGCGCATGGTCGTGATCGTTGTGATCATGAGCTTCGTGTCCATGCCCATGTCCATGATCGTGGCCGTGGTGATGGTCGGCTCCGAGCATCCAGGCACTTGCCAGATTCACCAGAAGACCCAGAACCGCGATCCAGATCGCTTCGGTGTAGGCGATCGCCAGCGGACTGAAGATGCGCTGGATCGATTCAACAGCAATGCCGACCGCGAAGATCGCCAGAACCAGCGCGCTGGCAAAACCGGCCAGATCGCCGACCTTGCCCGTGCCGAAGGTGAACCGCGGATTGTCTGCGTGGCGGCGCGCGAACCAGTAAGCGAAAGCCGCAACTCCGAGCGCGCCCGCGTGCGTCGCCATATGAATGCCATCGGCCAGGAGCGCCATCGAGCCGGTCCACAGGCCCGCGGCGATTTCCAGTACCATCATGGCCGCGGTGAGGGCGACCACATACCGAATGCGCTTCTCGTGCGCGTCGTGCGAGGCGCTGAGGAAATTGTGGTCGTGGCTCAGTGGATTGGGATCGGAATGATGCATCTGCCCGCCATAGACGCGCGCGGGTTGCAGGCCAATCTCGAGTTCGCATGACACATCGCCTGCCGCGGGGATCCCCTGCAGTGTCGTTGAGGAACTGGCGCACCAGCGCCCGGATTGGTGCTGGTGCGCCAGGGAAGCCGAATAGTCAGCGATCCGATTTCGAGACGCTCCCGGTCAGACCGCGCCGATCGACGACGGTGATACGTCGCGCCTTGGCCTCGATCACGAGCCGCTCGAGTACGCCGTTGCCGGGGAACGCGATCACATAGCGCGGTTCGAGCTTGAGCATCTGCTCGTTGCGCTTGAACCCGGCGCGGGCGCCTAGCCTTCTGTCGAGCGCGAACACCAGCTGCTGGACATCGTGACGCTCGGCCCAGCTCGCGGCGATCCGGTCGACGCCCTTGCTGTCGCCGCCGTGCACGACGAACAGGTCCGGGACCCGGTCGCGCACCTTGTCCAACGTGGCCCATACATTTGCGGCGAACGCCTTGGCTTCGTCGGTCGTGGGAAAGGACGATCGGCCGCCAGCGAAGACGACCGGCGTGCCTTCGGGCGTATGGGCCGCGCGGCGACGCTCGGCGCGAACCCGCAGAAAATCTCGGGCATTGATGACTGCGGAGGTAACCTGGGCGGAGTGGTTGGACCGGGAGCCGGTCATGGGACGCCAGGACGTTCCGATCTCGTCGAGATAGAGAGCAGCAGCGGTTTCGCGCATCCGTTCGAAGGCGATCATGGTCGCTTCGGCCGCCTGCGCGCGCTCGACCTGCTCCTCGAGATTGCTCGAATGGACTTCCGATCCGTCGGCACAGGCGAGCAAGGCGCGAATTTCGTCGCTCGCCCGGTCGAGTTGGGACGACTTCCGGCTGGCGGCGCGGTGGAAGAGATTGACGAAGCCCCAGGCGAAATCCTCGGCATCGGCTTCGAGAGCGGTGTCGGCGAACATCGCGAAGAGGTCCGACCAGGCCCCGGCAAGCGTCTGGTCGATCGCGTCGTCGCAGGGAAAATCGGTCTTGTCGAAAGGCGCGGGCTTGATGCTTAAGCCGGACAGGTCGAGGCCGGCGAGCTGTTGGGTGAAGCTGTCATACATGGTTCGATCTCCTGATCTGTTCGGAGGATCGGAGACGGTCCCTGATGGCCCCGGTCCGATCCGCCGGAGCCCGATCAGGGCCGGGACAAGGAGAAAGGCGCACCGCGGGAGCGGGGAACCTGCGGCCCTAGGCTGGCGCGGGCCACACGGGCCGACGGGCCGCAGGTTGCGCCTTGACCCGACCGGCCCAGGGCCTCTCCCGGCGGACGGGCCGGAGCCGAATGATCGGCATCCTTTTTGAAAAAGGATCGGGAGCGAGAATTTCAGCGGCGGAGGCACAGCGGCGAGGCACCGACCTCACAGTGAGGCGTCGCCGCGCCTGAAGATTGCTTCTCCGTTCGAGAAGCGTCCGACCATATGCAGCTCGCCGAACAGTTCGATGAACCTATCCGACACCTGTTCGAGCCATCGCCGCGCGCGTCCCGATCTCGGGTGCCGCCAGTCGGCGTCCCGATACGGGCCGTCATCGCGCTCGACGAGCCAGATGGCGGCAAGTCCGCCATAGGTCGAAACGCCGCAATCGGCGAAGGCGTTGCGCAGCACGATGCGGTCTTCGCGCCCGCGCCAGCCCTCGAAAGGCTCGAGCGACGGAAAGGTGCTTCGGGCGGTTTCGACGATATCGTCGATAAGGCAGTGATAGGCCCACGCCGCGTCGTCCTGCGTCTCGCCGACCAGACGAAACGCGACGATGGCCCCGTTCGGGTAGCTGACAGACCGTCCCATGGCGCCTCTCCCTCAGGCCGCCGCATCGAACCGGCCGGCTTCATCGGACGACGACCGCTCTTCGATACCGCCAAGGCGCATGAGCAGACTGGCGGCTTCCTCGGCCTTCGCGGCGGCGGTGAGGATGGCCCGGTCGTCGGATTTCAGCAGCTCAAGCCAGGACGCGATGTAGCTCGCATGATGATCGAGATGAGCGACCGGGAGGCCCAGTTCGGCCCCCAGAATTGCCGAGGACAATTCGGCGACGAGCTCCTCGGCGGCGTAGGCTGCGCTGCCGAACCGGTTCTTCAGATCGCGATCGAGCCGCGATGCGTGTCCCGTCCAGTGGGAGAGTTCATGCGCGAGCGTGGCATAATAATGGTCGTAGGTGTCGAACAACCCGGTCGGCGGCATCGTGATCCGATCGAATCTCGGTTCGTAGCAGGCCTCGCAGCCGTGATGGCGCACGGTCGCGCCGACCGCTGCGAAGAAGCGGTCGAGCCGCTCAAGTCGCCCCTCCGGCTCGACCGGCGCGAGGAGGTGTTCGGGATGGTACAGGGACGGGAGGCCATCGCACTGCTCGGCGTTGAAGACCGCATAGGCCTTGAGAACACGGCGGGTTTCGGTGTCGTTTTCACCGTCAGGACCTTCGACCTCCTTCCGGTAGGCCTTGTAGAAGATCGCGATCGTCGAGGTCTCACCCTTGCGAACCTGGCCGCCCAGCGCCTGGCATTGGCGATAGGTCATCCAGTATGGCGAAGCGTAGCCGGCCGCGTCGGCCATGAGCCACAGCCAGAAGGTGTTCATGCCCCGATAGGGGGTTCCACATGCCCGCAAGGGCCGCGCGACCGGCAGGCCGCGCCACGGCCTGATCCAGGGCCTGGTACCCTGCTCGAGCTTTGCGATGATGGTTGCCGTGATGCGGTGTGCGGGAGATCGGGCTGCGGCCGAGCGCCTGGAACCGGACATGTCTGTTCTCCTTGTCGGCGGGACGGGTGTGTCCCGGGTCAAGGGTCCAAAAGCCTCTCTTTCCTCACCGTCTTGCGGCCGCGGCTCCCCAGCCCGGGGGCGCAGGACCATGCCCACCGCTTGCGCAAGACCCCGCCCCGCAAGTGCACGAAGGGGGTGACAGAAACGTCGAGAAGGGCTAACGGCACCGCGCAATGCTTCGCTGTATGGCGTCTCGCCGCGCTCCAGCGCCTATTGTTCGGTGGCCGTCTTGCTGGGATTCCCGACCATCGCGGATGACGGCGCACCTGATGATGGGCGCGCCAGCCGGACCACTGCACGCTGTACGAGCGCTTCGGGATCGATCACGTGACCTTGCAGGCCTTACCGTCGAGGAACTGATGCAGTGACAGGCCTTGGCCCGCTTACGGTGGTCACGCTGCTCGCGGTTCCGGCCTTCGGCATCGCCTACGCAAGAGGCCGCAAGGAGCATGGCCGGGGTTGGCGCGACTTCACTTTTGCGGCCGGCCTCATCATTGCGTTGGCATCGTCGACCTGGCCTCTCGAACACCTGGCACGGCACCACTTCGACCTCCATCAAGCAATGTTCCTCGGCCTGCGGATCGCCGGCCCGATGCTGATCGCGCTCTCCCATCCGGCGGGCACACTGCTGCGCGGAACGCCCCGGGGCGTTCGCGGGGCTCTCATTGCCCCGGCGCTCCGGAACCGGACGGTACGCGAGGGCTGGCGCCTCGTTCGCATGCCTCCGGCAGCGCTCGGCCTCTATCTCGGCACATTGTTCGCCTGGTCGGTCCCGGCCTGGCAGGACGCGGCGCTGCTCATGCCCGCCATCGCGCTGCTGCTCCATCTCAGCATGTTTCTCGCCGGCATGGTTTTCTGGACAAGGATTTTCGACCGCCGGCCCGCGCCGCACGGGCTGCGACACGGCGTGCGCCTCATGATGCTGTGGCTGGCCATTTTGGGCCAGATCCTGGTGGGTTCGGCGACCACCCTCAAGTCCGTCCCGTGGTATCCTGGCTATGCCGCGGTTCCGGTACCGATCCTCGACCTGATGCGAGACGAGATGGTCGGTGGCTTCCTGCTGTGGATTCCCAGCAGCCTCGTAACCCTGCTGGGCCTGATCGCCGTGGTCGATATGTGGGGACGCCACGAAACCCGGATGGATGCGCGTCGCACCGCGTGGTCGCCCTCGAACTCCGCCATCCTGCTTTACCCCACCAGCTCGGAGGGTCTGCGGACGATGGCTCAACCCAAAAACCGCGTTCTGGCACTCTCCATGGCGCTGTTCGCCCTGTTCATTCTTTCGGCAACGCTGCTCGTGGGGCTGGGCTATCGCTATCTGTGACTTCGGCGCGAAAATACCCGATTGGGAGGGAAGCAAGGCCCGTCGCAGAGCTTGGCTCGCCCAAGAGCATGGCCGCCAGAGAACCCACCAGGCGAGGCGACTGGCGGCACGAAAGGGAAGCTTAGCGTGACAATCCTCGACAAGCCGGCAGCTCGAGATCTCTATGACCGCATAGCGCAGCGCTATGACGGCTGGCTGATCACCTTCCGCCTGCTCGGCCTGGACCGGTGGCGGCGGAGTTTGGTCGATGCTCTGGATATTGCTCCCCGCGACGAGGTCGTCGACCTGTGCTGCGGTACGGGTGAGAACCTCGCCCTCCTGGCCGCTGCGGTGGGGCCAGGCGGGCGCGTCGTCGGCATCGATTTGTCCGAAGGCATGCTCGATCGGGCGCGAACGAAGGTCGTCTCGGCACGCCTCGAAAACGTGGAATTGATCCGCGGCGATGTCGAAAGCTTCGAAGTCCCTCGCACCGCGTCTGTCGTGCTTTCGACCTTTGGCCTGGAAATGGTCCCGCGGTACGACGATGTGATACGGCGATGCGCACGTGATCTTCGCTCGGGCAGCCGGTTCGGTCTGCTCGGCGTCAAGTTTCCCGAACGCTGGCCCGACCTGCTGGTTACCGCGCTCGAGCCATTGGTTCGGCGCTTCGGCGCGACGCGCGAATATCGCGAATTCAGGCCCTGGGTATCGGCCGCGACACACATGAATCAGCTGTCGTATGCGGAACATCTCGCAGGCGCAGTGTATTCGAGCGTTGCGGCCACGAGATGACGAGCTTCGTTGCGGCGTCAAGGTTTGAAGCACGAGGAATGGCGGTCCGTCCCCGAAGGAACGGACCGCCCGCCGAGCGACCATAGCCTGTCAGGAGGGGGTCAGGCGGCCTGCTCGGCGATCACCGCTTGGTGTCCGGCGTCCTGCTCGAGTTGGGCGCCCGGAGGTGTGTCGTCGAGGTCCGAAAATCGCATCATCTGCGGCACCCATGCAAGCGCGCGCTCCTTGGTGCCGGCTTCGCCTATGAAATCGCCCGAGAAGATGCGTTCGGCGGCACTTGCCAGCTCGGCCTTCTTCGAGCCCGCGTATCGGCTGACCAGCTCCGGCCCTCCTACAGCGTCCAGCGCCTCGAGCGTGCGGGCCTTGGCCACGCGATCGAAGTAGTTGGCGGCGGTGGGACGCCACCAGTGCGCGGTCTCCACTTCGAGCAGACCACCCAGTACCTCGTGCAGGGGCACCGAGCGTTCGCCTTCGCATGCCAAACTCGCAATCAGGGTTCGCGAAACGACATGCCCGAGCCAGGCCGAGCGCGCTTCGTCGGAAAGCCCTCGAAACGTCTCGAACCGCTCGACTTGGCTTGTCCCCGAACGCCAGCTTTCGTCCAGCGCTCCGGCGAACTCGGCTAGCGCAGCGCTCGCCGGCGCGTCCTTGGCCTCGAATCCGGCAATCGGACCCGAAGCGTCGGATCCGACAAGCGTCGATGCCTTCTTCGCGCGCCAGTCGTGCCCGTCCGCATCGGCGAGCGTGAAGACCATGAAGTCCAGCGCAAGCGCGGGGTCGTTGGCGAGGTGAATGGCGAGGATGTCACGGCGCTGCATGGCAAGCTCGTCGAGCAGGCGCTGCGAGAGCGAACTGCCCTTGGGCTTCGTCCCACCGCTCTCCTCAACGGCCTCGATCGCGCCATCGTCGTCGGTAGTAACCTCCGTCTCGGTGTAATACTGCGGGGCCAATGACGGCTCGCCGTTGCGCGAGAGCACGAGAAAGGCACCGGCCTCGGCCTTCAGTTCCTCGGCAAGAACCGGGGGGCGATCGTTAAGCACGCGCATGGCGCGGTCAATCGCCACCAGTTCCTGTTCGGCCTTGGCGACCTCGTCTTCGTCGCTGTCCTCGTCTTCGAGCACGGCGGCGACGCGGTCGTAATCGGCCTCGAGTTCGGCAAGTTCCTGCGTTTCCTGTTCGGTCAGCGGAGCAGGCTCGCACGGCAAGCGACTGAGACCTTCGACGAGATCATGGCTGACATAATTGCCAAGCGTCGGCCGCACCCAGGCGATGCCGTATTCCTCGGCTGTCCGGGCAGCGGCTTCTTCCATGGCCTTGTGCGCGAGGTCCTCGAGCAGCGCGATATCGATCCAGCTCTCGCTGGCGTCATCGTCGAACAGTTCGCGCTCGATCCGGCCACCCGCGGCGAGATAGGCATCGCGTCCGACGAGAACGGCCCGAGGATCGGAACCGCGCACCGTGGCATCGAGCACCATGCGGCGGATCGTGTCGGGGGTGATCTGGTACCAGGCATCCTGCAGCTCGGCATGGACATGCGCCTGGCGCTCGATGTCGGAGATCGCGCCATAGGCCTTGGCCATGTCGAGCGTGATCGCGCCCTCGGCGAGCGCTTCGAAGACGCAGGGAGCAAGGCTTGCCAGGCGCAGGCGCCCTTCGACGAAACGGACGGTGAGACCGAAGCGACGCGCCACGTCTTCAGGGCTCGCCCCCGCCTCGATGATAGCGGCGAAGGCCTGCGCCTCATCGGCCGGGTTCATCGCGAGGCGCTGGAAGTTCTCGGCCAGGCTTGCTTCGCGCACTTCGCTTTCCTCGCCTTCGATGACCAGGCAGGTGACTTCGTGCGCTGCGGGCAGCGTGCCTTCTTCGGCCAGCGCCTGCAGAGCGGCGAGACGGCGGCCGCCGGCTTCGACCTCGAACTTGCCGCGCTTGGCCTTGCGCACGACGAGGTTCTGGAGCAGGCCGCGCGCGGCGATGTCTGCTCTTAGCTGGAGGTCGGCCAGGTCATCTGTCGACTTGCGAACATTGCGCGGGCTCGTGACGAGCTTCTTCAAGGGAATCGACTGGATCATGGGTGTTCTCCTGATGGAATGAAGGCGCAGGTGAGGATCACGAGGCCCACAAGCCCAAAGGGCTCCCTCCACTCTCATTGTGGAATTGGGTCCGCCCGATGGATCAGGCGGCAAGCGCGGGGAGGACCGACGACGCTCTCGACACTGGTACGAAGAGCCGCGTGCGGTAACGGATGATCTCGGTGAAACAGCCCTTGGCCTTGTACCACTCGAGCCGCTCGGGCGCGTAGCCGGTGAGCTCGAGCCGCTGCTCACCGCCGACGAGCGACCGCTTGACCATCAGCGCGTCATGACTGGCGAGCGGCTGGGGCGTGCCGCTTGTCAGAACCAGCTTCCCGACTTCGTCGGGAGCGGGACCGGTCACCCCCGCCAGACCGAACGTCTCGGCGATCTTGGCAAGGTCGATATCGAGAACTTCGCGGCCGATGATCGACTGGCCATCCTCGGCAACGAGCCGGGTGACCCGGACGTGATCGCCCGGCAGGCGCTTCCAGACCGGCAACAGAAGCCCCGTGGCGAGATGCACGCGTTCGGTGACCGGAGAAGCCGCAGCTTCCTCCTCCTCGATCCGCCAGCGCTTGGTGAATTCGGCGACGCCGGTTTCCTCCCACAGGCTTTCGCCGAGCGCGTCGAGTGTCCAGTTGGCCGATTTGAGCGGACGAAGCAGGCGGCGCCGTTCGATCACCGCGCCATCATCAGAAATAAGACGCCTTGCGGAGACCGACAGGGCGATCCTTCCCGAGCGCGCATTGCGCAGGGGAATGGCGTGCGGGCTTCCGATCTCGTGCATGCGCACGAGCCGCTCTAGCCGCAAGGGCCGAAGGTGCCGCTTTACCTCGAGCGAGACGAGGCGGGTTTGTGCACCGGTGACAGGATCGGTGCGCAGCAACTCGTCCGCAAGAATCTCGAAGCTGTCGACACGAACGGTTTCCAGACCGAGATCGAGCGTTCCCGCTTCGCGCGCGGCTTCGATGCGCGCTTCAACCAGTCCCAGATATTCATCGAAAATGGCGTTCTGGAGGGCGATGGGCAGCGCCAGGATACGGTTGAGCCACCGCTGGATGGTCGGCAGATTGTCGGTCAGCCCGCCATCGGGGTTTTCGAGCCGGAGGCCGGTCCGCTCGACGAAGTCTCCGAAACGCGTCGCCTCGAGCTTGCCGTCATAAAGCAACTGGAACCAGCGGGTGAGCGCATCCTTGGCATATTCGCTTTCGAGATTGTCGGCGGGGTCGAACAGGTTCTGGCCGCCGGTCTGACGCTGGCCGCGCGTGAGCGCACCCAATGCATCGAGCCTGCGCGCTATGGTAGAGATGAAGCGGCGTTCGCCCTTCACATCGGTGGTCACGGGACGGAATAACGGTGCCGAGGCCTGATTGGTGCGGTTGGTGCGCCCGAGACCCTGGATCGCGTTGTCGGCGCGCCACCCCGGTTCAAGCAGGAAATGAACCCGACGCTGCTGATTTTTCGCGTCGAGATCGGCATGGTAGGAGCGCCCTGTTCCTCCCGCGTCCGAAAAGACCAGGATGCGCTTGGTTCCTTCCATGAAGCTTTGCGCTTCGGCGACATTGGCACTGGGGCTTCGTCGTTCGAGGCGCTGTTGACCGTCGCGCCCCATGACGAGTCGCCGCGTCCGGCCCGTGACTTCGGCCACCGCTTCGGTCCCGAAATGCTCGATGATTGCATCGAGCGCGGTTGCGATCGGCGGCAGGGCGCAGAGCTGTTCGATCAGCGCATCGCGCGCAGCGATGGCACGCGGGCAGAAGACGGGATTGCCATCGTCGTCGCTCATCGCCTCGGAGCGAAGACTTCCGTCTTCGTCGGTGAAGACCTGCATCAGGCGCACAGGAAAGCTCTTGGCGAGATAGTCGATCACATATTCGCGCGGGGACAGGTCGATATCGAGCGCTTCGCGTTCCTCGTCGGAAAGGTCGGCAAGGCGCCGATCAAGCATGGCCTCGGCGGTCGAGACCAGTTGTACGACGACCGAATGCGCCTCGCCGAGTGCTTCCTCCATGGCCGGGATCAGGCTCGGCAGTTTCATCGAAAGCAGGAGCTGCGCGAAGAAGCGTTGCTTGGTGCCTTCGAAGATCGAGAGCGCTGCGGCCTTGGCATTGCGGTTGAGCGTATCGCCGCTGTCCTCGTCGACCACGCGCGTCGCCTCGAGCGCTTCGTCGAGATTGCGGTGGATGATCGCCCAAGCGTCGGCATAGGCGTCATAGATGCGGATCTGCGCCTCGGTCAGCCGATGTTCGAGTATATCGTACTCGACCCCGGCAAACGACAATGCGCGGGCGAGGTAGAGGCCCTGTGCCTTGAGGTCACGGGCGACGAGTTCCATCGCCGCCACACCCCCGGCCCGAATATCGGTCATGAACGCCTCGTGGGTCGGGAAAGCGGTTTCCGGTCCCCACAGGCCCAGGCGTGCAGTGTAGCCGAGGTTGGCGATATCCGACGCACCGGTTGCCGAGGCATAAAGAACGCGGGCACGCGGCAAGGTGTTCTGGAGCCTGAGGCCGGCCATGCCCTGCTCGGAGCCCTTGACCTTGCCGCGTGTGCCCGATGAGCCGAGCGCATTGGCCATGGCATGTGCCTCGTCGAAAGCTATCACGCCCTCGAACGTATCTCTTGCCCAGGCGCGGATTTGGTCGAGCCGCGTGTCTTCGGCGCGACCGGAGCGCAGGGTGGGATAGGTGACGAACAGGATGCCTTCGGGCAGCGTCACGGGGTGTCCGAGCTTCCAGCGCGAGAGTGGCTGGATATCGAGCGCCATTCCGCCGAGCGCTTCCCAGTCGCGGCGCGCATCCTCCAGCAGCGCCTCGTTCTTGGTGATCCAGATATGGCGTCGCTCGCCGGACAGCCAGCGGTCCATGATCAGGGCGGCGATCTGCCTTCCCTTGCCGGCTCCGGTCCCGTCACCGAGGAAAAAGCCCTGACGGTAGGATTGACCGTCGCCGGATAACTCCAGCATCGTCCCTTGCTGGTTAGGCCGGAAATGCCCGGGAAGGTCGCGCGCGAATGCCTGGGCCGCATAGACGAGCGTCTCGCACTGTGCGTCGGACAGCAAACCGGCTGACTGCCAACCTGCTGGTAGCATCGGGCGCACTTCGGGCCGAGGGGCCGCGACCGAGCCCATGGCAACCGATTCCACGAGCGGCGTGGGATGCGCCGGTGTATCGGCGAATGCGATGCGGCTGGGCCGGTAGGGCAGGTAGATTCCTGTCTGCTCGGGCACGGGCGCAGGCTCCGCAAGCACGGAATAGGCCAGTTCTATCGCCGCGGTGCCGTAGGTTGCTTTCGATGCAAACGGCGCCGACGGTCGGATCGGCGCGCGCTGCTTCGTGGCCCTGGCCCCGAAACGCACGGGCTTGCGTGCGGGAAGACGGTGAAGGCTCGCGGATGCGCAGGCGCGAGCCGGAAGCTTTGCCAGTAAGGCATGGAGTTCGATCAGGCGGCGCGTATCGCCTTCAATCGGCGGGACCGACCCGGTCGGAAGCTTGTCGAACACGACCATACGCACGGCGATCCCCGTGCCGGTCCGCACAAACATTTGCTGCAACCGGACATCGAGAAGTAACGAGGCGTCGCCGTGGGTCTTGGCGAAGGGCGTAGCGTCGAAACGTTCGGGCATGATCGCGACGATCCTGCCGCCAGCGGCGGAAGCCCGGATCGCGCTGCGCAAATGACGCCGCGCGGTATCACCATCCTGGCCGCGCTCGTGGCTGCGCGCGAACGGCGGGTTCATCATGATGACCGATGGATCCGGCCCGCGATGCAGGTCGGCGATCAGTTCGCCATCATGTGCACTGACCGGAGTTCCGGGAAAGATGCGCCTCAGGCCAGCGCGCCTGTCGGCAGCGATCTCGTTGAGAGCGAGTGACTTCGCACAGCCGTCCGCCCAGATCGCGAGGGCACCGTTGCCGGCGGACGGTTCGAGCACGATGTCCCGGCTGGAGAGGTCCGCCGCCTTCGCCATCAGCCAGGCCAGCATCGGCGGGGTCGAGAATTGCTGCAGCTCGACCTGGGCCTCGCTGCGAACGTGGCGGGGCGGTAACGCTGCCTCGAGCCAGTCGAAGCGCGCTTCTGCTTCATGCACCCCACTCACAAGGTCTATGCGTGACGATTCACGAAGCCAGAGCAGAGCGCCGATTTCGACCGCATTATTGTAGTCGTCGATGGTCCAGGCACTTCCCCAATCCTGGACGCCGGTTTCTTCGGCGAACAGGCCCGAAATATCGGCGCGGGCAAGGTGACGTCCTGATGCGAGCTCCTCGGCAATCCTGGCACCGATGGCGTATGCCAGAGGCACTGAAAGGGACTGCTCGCTGGCGGGAAACAAGTCTGACTGGTACATGGCTGTTCGTCCTCCTGATTGAGGCATCGGGACGCGCGCCCTCTGCCGGATCAGGAATTCGAGAAGCCCTCTCTCCTCTAGGGCGCCGCCTTGCGGCGCAGCCACGCACGGAGCTCATCGTTCCAGTCGATGCCGCATGTAGACGGTCTGCGAACGTGGATCGTCCTTCCTTCTCGCGCGTAAGCCGCCAGACCCCGTGCAGCAGCAAGCTCGCCACCGGCGTCATGATCGACGAAGAGATGGAGTTCGGTCACGCTGTCGGGCACGCAGACGAGACCGAAGCGCTCATTGCCCAATGCCGCCCAAGCAGGAATGCCGGTGAGGGCATAGGCCGACATCGCGCTCTCGATCCCCTCGGCCAATCCGAGCTTGCCGGCAACCGCAGCGAAAAGGCGGACAGCAGCTCCGCCCAGCGAGCCGAGCGCGCGTTTCGGCTTTGCGAAGTCGGCCTTGGTACCGACATCCTGAGCCAGGAAGGTGCGGTGGATTGCGATTGGTCCCTCGTCGAGACCGACGGCCGCGATCATAGCCGGCAGAAAGCGGGTTCGTCCTTTCGGGCCGAGTGGCGTTCGTGGATGAAAACGAAGAGCCGACGATGCGGCGACGATACCGCGGCCCTCCAGGTAGGCCTTTGCCGGACTCGCGGGCAGCGGTTGCGCTCCGCGCCAGATCCTCAGGGCTGCGGCCGAGGCTTTGAGAGTCTTGGCCGGCTCGGAATGGTCCGCAGTCGCGGAACCTGAAAATAGCGAGGTCGCATCGAAACCTTCGCGTGCCAGTGCAGACAGCACACTGCGCTGATCGCATCCTGCGAAGCAATGGAAGAGAATGGCCTTTCGTCCGAGTGACACACCGAGCGACGGCGTACGGTCGTCATGCGCAGGGCAGCAAGCCATCCCCTTCGTGCCCGCCCATTTGCCGCCGCGCGATTCGCAGATCCGACGTGCTGTATCTTCGAGAGAAGAATTGTGATGTGCAGGGATGCAGACGGACATTCTCGGCTCCTTCGCAACGCAGTGGCCGTCCTCCGCCGCAGCCTCTCCTCCCGCCTGTGATCCCCGCCCGTCCATTTTCCGAAATTGTGATACATTTTTCGGACATCTTGCTGATCGACTCTACTGTGGCCGCCCTATACGTTTCACATGACATATCATGCCAATTTGCATAAACTCGCATGATATGTCATCTAATAGCCCATGCCACGTGCTTCACGAGCCGCCAGCGGACTGCCGCCCCAGAGCCAGCGCGCGATTGCGCGACTGGGCAGGGACCTTGCGGTCGCGCGCCGCCGCCGGAAATTACCCCAGCGCCTGATGGCCGAGCGTATGCTCGTATCGGTCCAGACACTCCAGCGTCTCGAAGCTGGCGATCCGACTGTAGGCCTGGCGGTCCTCGCCAGCGCGCTCCACGTCCTGGGGATGACCGAGCGCCTTGCCGCACTGGTCGCCCCCGACAGCGACCGGACCGGGATCAGCGAGGATCTTTCGCGTCTGCCCAAGACGACCCACGCAGCCAGCGACGACGAATTGGACTTCTAGCCAGCCATGCCGACCGTCCGCACCTATGTGTTCGTGCATCTTTCAGAAGGTCCGGTCCCCGCCGGGCTTCTCACGATGACCGACGAACCGCGCAACAAGTACGCGACCTTTGCCTATGGCCGCCGCTATCTTGAGCGATCCGACAAGGTTGCCGTCGATCCGGTAGCCCTCCCCCTTCACGACGCGGGAACGGCGCGCACCTACCAGACGGAGGAGGGCTTTGCCGTCTTCAACGGAATCCGGGATGCAGCACCCGACGGCTGGGGCCAGTACCTCATGTATAAGGCGATGGGCGATCGCCTGCCAGGCGATGCCGATCTCATTCTTGCTTCGGGCGATCACCGGGTGGGCGCGCTGGCCTTCGGGCCCACTCCAGAGCGACCGGAGCGCATCACCCCGTGGGGAGACGGGCCAGCTCCAGGGGAAGAGTTCACGCTTGCCGAACTCGCTGAAGCCGCCGAGCGCGCGCAGCACGTAGACGAGTTGGACGATAACCTGCGCGCGCTCCTGTCGGTCGGCTCCTCGCTGGGCGGAGCGCGACCCAAGGCCGCTACCACGATCGGCCTGCAACCTTGGATCGCTAAGTTCCAGATGCGCGGTGACAGCTTCCCCGAGTGCCGGGTCGAATTCGCGACAATGCGTCTTGCCGCGGAATGCGGTCTCGATGTGCCGTCGCTCGATTTTCGCAGGGTTCTCGACCGCGACATCTACCTGATCGAGAGGTTCGATCGCATTCCCCATGGCAATCGGCTTGAGCGCCTGCCGTTCGCTTCGGGCCTGACCATTCTTGGGGCGCACGAGAGCGAGGTCAGCCGCTACAGCTATGCCGATCTGGCAGGATCAATCCGGCAGTTCGGCACTCAGGTGCGCAAGGATCTCCACGAGTTGTTTCGCCGCATGGTGTTCAACATCCTCGTCACGAACGACGATGATCACCTGCGCAACCATGGCTTCCTGTTTGATGGGACGGGTTGGCGACTGTCGCCACTCTACGACGTCGTTCCGAAGCCCCAGGTTGGTCTCGAGCGCCGGCTCGTTCTCGGAGTGGGGCCGGAGGGTCGCAATGCCACGCTCGAGAACGCCCTTGCCGGGGCTGCCGTGTTCGATCTGGGGGTCGAAGAAGCCGCGGCGATTGTCGACGAAGTAAAGCAAATCGTGAGCGCGAGGTGGGAGGCACTCTTCGCCGAGGCCGGTGTCAGCAGCGCCGATCGCAAGCGCTTTGCAACGTGCTTCCGCCTCGCGATGACAGATGCTTGATGACAGCTCTCTTGCGCTTCTGCCCGTCGCAAAAAAAGCGCATCTGCTCTTTGGTGATTACCCGGTGATTGCCAGAACAGAAATTGGAACCCCAAAAATGCCAGATTATGGAACGAACTCAATATGATAGAGCTTTCGGACGACAAAATCTGGTACTTCCGCTTCCGCCGCCGGTAGCGGCGGGCGGTTAGCCCGCTGGCTGGGCTTCTGCCGCTGCGCCCGCGGCCGGCAGTTCCACCGTATATTCCGACACGATCTTCCAGGTGTCGCCGGTCGCCTTGTGCCACACCGTCTGGCTGCGCATGGGCACCGTTGTAGGCGCGCCGCCGGGGCCGGTCATCGTCAGCGTTCCGCTGGCGGTGGTGACCGCAAGGTCGCCGCTTTGCGCCGCCCAGCCCGGCCCCTGGTCCAGCTTCACCGCCAGGTTCGGGTCCGCGATCAGGGGCTGCAGGGTACCGCGAATCGCAGCCGTTCCGCTGGCCGGGGCAGCGCCCGGCGTCACCATCACTGCATCATCGCGGTAATAGCGCATCACGCCGTCGATATCCTTTGCCGCCAGCGATTGCAGCTGTGCTGTTTCGGTGTCCTTCACCGTCTGCAGCGTTGCTTCGGGGTCCGCGACGGCACCGCCGCAGGCGGCCAGCAGGCCCAGCGGGGCCAGTGCTATCAGGGGCAGAACAGAACGCAGCTTCATCACCATCTCTCCCGGCATATCGCGGCCCGTCTGGCCGCAGTCCCGCCGGGGAATGGCGCGAAATCGATGGCGATTCCTTGACCCTGCTCAATGCAGGGCGTGTGCTTTCAGCCTACTACCCCCGCCGCCGCGAGCACCGCCAGCGTCAGCACATCGGGTGCGCTGGAGGTGACCGGGGCGATCTGCACCGGCTTTTCCATGCCGATCAGCATCGGCCCGATCGTGGCGTTCCCGCCCAGCTCGCGCAGCAGCTTGGCCGAGAGATTGGCCGATTGCAGCCCCGGCATCACCAGCACATTCGCCGGCGCCGACAGGCGGCAGAAGGGATAGAGCTTCATCACCTTGGGGTTCAGCGCGGCATCGGGCGCCATTTCGCCTTCATATTCGAAGCCCGGCTGCTCCTCATCCAGGATATGCACCGCCTCGCGAATGTTCTCCAGCCACTTGCCCGGCGGATTGCCGAAGGTGGAATAGGAGAGGAAGGCCACCCGCGGTTCGTGCCCCAGCCGTCGGGCCACCGCGGCGGTTTCCTTGGCGATATGCGCCAGTTCGGGCGCGGTGGGCCGTTCATTGATGGTGGTATCGGCGAGGAACACGGTGAAGTTCTTCCCCACCATCGTGTGCACGCCGAAGGGCACCTGCCCCGGCTTGGGATCGAGCACCTGGCGCACTTCGCGCATCGTCTGCGCGAAGGTGCGCGTGAGGCCGGAGATCATTGCATCCCCGTGGCCCAGCGCAAGCAGCAGCGATGCGAAGGTGTTGCGTTCCTGGTTCACCATGCGGCGCACGTCACGTTCCGTATGGCCGCGCCGCTGGAGCCGGGCGTAGAGATAGTCCACCATGCTGGGCACCAGCTCGGAATCCGCCGAGTTCTGGACTTCGAAGGCATCGACGTCGCCGACGTTCAGCTCGGCCAGCTTCTCCCGCACCGCCTGCGTGCGGCCGACCAGCACCGGCGTGCCATAGCCGAAATCGCGGAACTGGATCGCGGCGCGCAGCACCACTTCCTCTTCGGCTTCGGCAAAGATCACGCGCTTGGGATTGTTGCGCACTTCGGCATAGACATTGGTCAGCGCCGAAGTGGTGGGATTGAGCCTGCTCTTCAGCTTGTGGCGATAGGCGTCGAAATCCTCGATCGGCATCTGCGCCACGCCGCTGTCCATCGCGGCGCGGGCCACGGCGGCCGACACGACCTCCATCAGCCGCGGATCGAAGGGGACGGGAATGATATAGTCCCGCCCGAACTGGTGATTCTTGCCATAGGCCGCGGAGACCTCTTCCGGCACCGGCCCGCGCGCCAGTTCGGCGATGGCTTCGGCCGCGGCGATCTTCATCTCTTCATTGATCGCCGTGGCCCCCACATCCAGCGCACCGCGAAAGATGAAGGGGAAGCCGAGCACATTGTTGACCTGGTTCGGATAATCCGATCGGCCTGTGGCCACGATCGCGTCGGGCCGCACCTGCTTGGCGGCATCGGGCGTGATCTCGGGATCGGGATTGGCCATGGCGAAGATGATCGGCTGATCGGCCATCCGCGCGACCCATTCGGGCTTCAGCGCCCCGCCGACCGAGAGGCCGAGGAAGATATCCGCCCCGACCAGCGCCTCTTCCAGCGTGCGCCGCTCCGTCACCACGGCATGGGCGCTCTTCCACTGGTCCATATTGTCCCGCCCCGGATAGATCACGCCGGAGCGGTCGCACATCAGCACATGATCGTGCGGCACGCCCATCGCCTTGATCAGTTCGGTGCAGGCGATCGCCGCGGCGCCGGCGCCGTTCACCACCACCCGCACATCCTTCAGCTCGCGGCCGGTGATATGGCAGGCGTTGAGCAGGCCCGCGGCGGAGATGATCGCGGTGCCGTGCTGATCGTCATGCATCACCGGGATCTTGAGCTTTTCGCGCAGCGCCTGCTCGATGATGAAGCATTCCGGCGCCTTGATATCTTCCAGATTGATGCCGCCGAAGCTCGGCTCCATCAGGCTCACCGCGTCGATAAAGGCCTGCGGATCTTCCGTCGCCAGTTCGAGGTCGATCGCATCGACATCGGCGAAGCGCTTGAACAGCACCGCCTTGCCTTCCATCACCGGCTTGGCCGCCAGCGCCCCCAGATTGCCCATGCCCAGGATGGCCGTGCCGTTGGAGATGACCGCCACCAGATTGGACCGGGCGGTGTATTTCGCCGCATTAGCGGGATCGTCGGCGATGGCCTGCACCGGCACCGCGACACCGGGGGAATAGGCAAGGCTGAGATCGCGCTGCGTCGCCATCGGCTTGCTGGCGACGATCTCGATCTTACCGGGCCGAATGGTCTCGTGGTAGAAAAGCGCTTCCCGTGCGGTGAAGCTGTCGGTGGGGTCCGCCAAGGCCGTCCTCTGCGTTTGTGGTTTCGCGTGCAATCGCACTAGCGGCCCATGGCAGGGCGGCAAGCGAAAAGCAGGAAAAACCGCCCGCAGGGCCGCGCTCAGGCTTCCAGTTCGATATCCCAGTAGAGCCAGTCCCGCCAGGTTTCATGCAGGTAGTTCGGCGGGAAGCACTTGCCATGCTGCTGCAATTGCCAGCTGGTCGGCCGGATCGGATCGACCACCAGCCGCATTCCCGCCTGCGCCGGCGTGCGCCCGCCCTTCTTCATGTTGCACGGCGCACAGGCGGTGACGATATTTTCCCACGTCGTCTTCCCACCCAGCCGGCGAGGGCGGACGTGATCGAAGGTGAGATGCTGCGGGCTGCCGCAATATTGGCAGGCGAAGCGATCGCGCAGGAACAGGTTGAACCGGGTGAAGGCTGGAAATTCGCTGGGCTTCACGAATTGCCGCAGCGCGATCACGCTGGGGATCTTCATGTCGAGCGAGGGCGAATGCACTTCCCGGTCATAGGAGGCGACGATATCGACCCGTTCCAGGAACACCGCCTTGATCGCGGTCTGCCACGGCCAGAGGCTGAGCGGGTAATAGGAAAGCGGGGTGTAATCGGCGTTGAGCACCAACGCCGGGCAGCTTTCCAGCTTCCGCGTCGGATCCTCTTCCGCGCTGCGGAACGTCGCGGCCCGTTCGATCAGTTCGGCTTTGAACACTGCGTGTCCTCCCTGATACGTGCGAAAGGAGCATTTGCGCGGAAAAGCGTCAAGCCTGTTACAGAAAGCCAATCCACAGCATTTTCCACGAGTCGCACGGCAAGCCAGCGGGACAGCGTGACATGATCGTGACCCGTTTCGCCCCCAGCCCCAACGGCTCGCTGCACCTGGGGCATGCCTTTTCGGCGATCACCGCGCATGATCTGGCGCAGCGGCACGGCGGCCGCTTCCTGCTGCGGGTGGAGGATATCGACGGCGCACGCAGCCGGCCGGAACTGGCGGCGGAATTCCGCGCCGATCTCGCCTGGCTGGGCCTGCAATGGGACGAGGTGCCGCCCCAGTCCAGCCGCACTGCCAGCTATCTGGCCGCCGCGGGGCGGCTGCGCGAGATGGGCCTACTCTATCCCTGCCGCTGCAGCCGGGCCGAGGTGGCAGCGGCGGCACAAAGCCACGGGCCGGAAGGCCCGGTCTATCCCCGCACCTGCCGCCACGCCGCGATCGAGCCGGGCACGCCGGTGGCCTGGCGCATCGACATGGAGGCTGCGCTGGCGCATACCGGGCCGCTGTTCTGGGAGGATGAGCGCGCCGGACGGCAGCAGGCGCGGCCGGACCTTGCCGGCGATGTGATCCTGCTGCGCAAGGATGCAGACACTCCGGCGAGCTATCACCTCGCCGCCACGCTGGACGATGCCGCGGACGGCGTGACTCTGGTCACGCGCGGGATGGATTTGTTCGGCGCCACGCATATCCACCGCCTGCTGCAGGAACTGCTCGGCCTGCCGGTGCCGCGCTGGCACCACCACCCGCTGCTGCTGGATGCGGAAGGGCGCAAGCTCGCCAAGCGGCGCGGCTCCCCCTCGCTGGCGGAGCGGCGCCGCGCGGGGGAAGACGGCCGGGCGCTCGCGGCTGCCCTGCGCGCGGGGATTCTGCCCGCTGGAATTGTGCTGGGCGAAGGATTACATAGCGAGCCATGAACTATATTCTGATCCCGCTGCTCATCGCGATCATGATCGCCGTGGTCGTCGCGCTGGTGCGGGGCATCATCGCTTTCCTGCAGGCCAGCCGACTCGACCTTGAAGAAGATTCGGATCGGGTGACGGAACTGCAGCTCAAGCAGAACAAGATGATGTTCGCCCGCATCAAATATCAGGCGCTGGCGATCGCCGTCGTGGCCGTGCTGCTGGCCATCAGCCGCTAAGCGTTACGCCGGCATGGTGCGGCTGACCAAGATCTACACCCGCACGGGCGATGATGGCACCACCGGGCTGGTGGATGGATCGCGCATTCCCAAGCATGCCGCCCGCATGGAAGCCGTGGGCGCGGTGGACGAGGCGAATTCCGCGCTCGGCCTCGCTCTGCTCGCGCTGGGAGGCGATGCTGCCGCGGATGTGGAGCGAATCCAGAACGATTTGTTCGATCTCGGCGCCGATCTCGCCACGCCCGGTGACGATTTCGCGCCGTCCGACATGGTGCTGCGCATGGTGCCCGCCCAGACCGAACGGCTCGAGGCACAAATCGACGCATCGAACGAAGGGCTGGAGCCGCTGCGCAGCTTCATCCTGCCGGGTGGCAGCGAGGGCGCGGCGCGGCTGCATATCGCCCGCGCCGCCGTGCGGCGCGCAGAACGGGCGATGACGGCACTGGCGGAGTTCGAGCCGGTGAACCCCGCCGCCCTGTCCTTCATCAATCGCCTGTCGGATTACCTGTTCGTGCTGGCCCGCGCCGTGAATGCCGCCGGGCCGGGGGACGTTCTGTGGCGCCCCGGCGCCAACCGGTAGCGCCCCTGCTCGGCTTGGGTTAAATGCCCTGCCGCAACTGCGAAGGAGCGGCCTCATGGAAAGTATCGGGATCATTGGCGCCGGGCAGATGGGCTCTGGCATCGCGCAGGCGGTGGCTGCGGCGGGGCATGAGGTGTTCCTCCTCGATCGCGATGCGACCATTGCCGAGAAGGCCAAGGCGGGCGTCGGCAAGCGCCTGCAGCGGCTGGTCGAGAAGGAAAAGCTGTCGCAGGCGGATGCCGATGCGGCGCTCGGCCGGATCACACCCACCGCGGAGTATGCCCCGCTGGGCACCTGCGGCTTCATCATCGAAGCGGCGACGGAAGACGAGCAGATCAAGCGCGCCATCTTCGATGCGGCGGGCAAGGTGCTCGGCGCCGGGGCGATCCTCGCCAGCAACACCAGCTCGATTCCCATCACGCGCATGGCGGCGGGCGTGCCCGATCCGGCCAGCTTCATCGGCCTGCATTTCTTCAACCCGGTGCCGGTGATGAAGCTGGTGGAGGTGATCCCCGGCCTCGCCACCGCAGCGGAGACCACCTCCCGCACCCGCGCCTTTGCCGAGAGCCTGGGCAAGGAAGTGGTGCTGAGCGAGGACGAGCCCGGCTTCGTGGTCAACCGCATCCTCCTGCCCATGATCAACGAAGCGGTGTTCGTGCTGGGCAGCGGCACGGCGGGCGTGGCCGATATCGACAAGGGCTGCCGCCTTGGCCTCAACCATCCGATGGGGCCGCTGGAGCTGGCCGATTTCATCGGCCTCGACACCTGCCTGGAAATCGTGCGGGTGCTGTTCGAAGGCACGGGCGATTCCAAATACCGCCCGGCGCCGCTGCTGGTGAAATATGTCGAAGCAGGCTGGCTTGGCCGCAAGTCCGGCAAGGGCTTCTATGACTATTCGGGCGGGGAGCCGGTGCCCACGCGGTAGCGCCCCCTTCTTCAGCATGATGGCGGGAACGGCGCGCCCGGCCGATCGCTTTTATCGCAAGAAGGAGCATATCGTGATGATGGACCAGCCCAAGGACGATCCGCGCAACGAGCGTGACGATGCCGTCGCGCCCGAAACCTATAATGACGAGCAGGAAGACGAGGGCACGCAGGCCCAGACGCTGGCCGAGCAGGCCCGCAAGCGCCAGCCCGACGAGGATCGTCCCACCGAAAGCCGCAAGGCGCATGACGAGAACATCCTCGACAGCTCGGAGCAGGACCTCGTCGATCACATAAAGGACATGGAACAGTCCGGCCGGATCGACATGGATGCCTATCGCGGCGAGGACAATCTCGACGACAACGAGGATAAATACGGCAAAGGCAATCGGGTGGACGATCTGCCGTCTGACGGCAGCTAGTCGCCCGGCGGCGAGGCGCCGAGCAACCACAGGCCGGCCACGAGGACGAGGGCGCCGATTACCAGGGCCCAAGCGGCCCAACGCAGGTTCGCGCCCTTGGCCGGCTTCACCTCATGCGTCTGCAACCGCTTGAAGGAACGGCAGGCGCGGCGCTCGGCCCCGATCGCCAGCAGTGCGCCCAGCATGATGAACAGCGTGGCGATGGCCTTGGCCGCCCAGGCCGGCTCCCACGCGCTGAACAGGGCGCGGAAGCCCAACCCTATCCCGACGGAGGCGAGGGCGGTGCGCAGCCAGCCGGCGAAGGTGCGCTCCACGGCCAGCACGGTGCGGTCCTCAGCCCAGTCGGTGCGGGCTTCCGCCCACTTTCCGGTGTGATCCTCATCCCCTTCGGCCATGCGCCAAGGCTAGGCTGAAGCGCGCGAAAGGCAAGGCGTCAGCCTTCGCCGGCGGTCCGCTTGAGATCGTAGAGCAGGTCGAGCGCCTCTCGCGGGCTGAGCGAATCGACATCGAGCACCTGCAACCGCTCGCGCAGCGCATCGCAGCGTTCCTCCTGCGCCTCGGCCGCAGCAGCGAACAGCGGCAGCTCGCCCAGCCCGGCGGCGAGCCCGCCCGTCTGTGCCCGGCCCTTCTCCAGCCGGTCCAGCACGGCCTTGGCGCGGGCGACCACTTCCTTCGGCACGCCCGCCAGCCGCGCCACGGCGAGGCCATAGCTGCGGTCGGCCGGCCCTTCCGCCAGCTCGTGCAGCAGCACCAGCTCGCCCTTCCACTCCCGCGCCCGCACATGATGCAGCGACAGCGCGGGGCAGGTCTCCGCCAGCCGCGCCAGTTCGTGATAATGCGTGGCGAACAGGCAGCGGCAGCGATTGTTCTCGTGAATCGCCTCCGCCACCGCCCACGCCAGCGCCAGCCCGTCGTAGGTGGAGGTGCCGCGACCGACCTCGTCCAGGATCACGAAGCTCCGTTCGCTCGCCTGCGCGAGAATGGCGGCGGTCTCCACCATCTCGACCATGAAGGTGGAGCGGCCGCGGGCGAGATTGTCGGCCGCACCCACGCGGCTGAACAGCCGATCAACAAGCCCCAATTGCACTCGTTTTGCGGGCACGAAGCAGCCCGCTTGCGCCAGCAATACGATCAGCGCGTTCTGCCGGAGGAAAGTGGACTTACCGCCCATGTTCGGGCCGCCCACCAGCCATAGCCGGTCGTCCGCCGCCAGCCGGCAGTCATTGGCGACGAAGCGCTCCCCCGCCCGTGCCAGCGCGGCTTCGACCACCGGATGCCGGCCGCCTTCGATCTCCAGGCAGGAATCCTCGCGGATTTCCGGGCGACACCAGTCGCCCTCCGCCGCGCGCTCGGCCTGGCCGGCGGCTACGTCGATCCGCGCCAGCGCCGCGGCGGTCGCAGCGATCCGTTCGCGCCCCGCCACAACCTCGGCGGTCAGTTCCTCGAAATGGGCCTCCTCCGCCGCCAGCGCATGACCGCCAGCTTCCGCGATGCGGCTCGCTTCCTCGTGCAATTGCAAGGAGTTGAAGCGCACGGCATTGGCCATGGTCTGGCGGTGGGTGAAGCCGCTGTCGGGCGCCATGAGCCGGTCTGCCGAGCGCGCAGGCACTTCGATGAAATAGCCCAGCACTCCGTTGTGGCGGATCTTGAGCGCGGCGATCCCGGTGTCCTGCCGATAGCGCGCTTCCAGCGCCGCAATGGCGCGGCGGGCGTTGCCAGAGACCCCGCGCAGCTCGTCCAGCGCGGCGTCATAGCCTTCGGCGATGAAGCCGCCCGAACCGCGCTCGGTGGGAGGAGACGGCACCAGCGCCCGCTGCAGCAGATCGGTCAGCGCCCCATGGCCGCCGAGGCGGGGCAGCAGCTCTTCCAGCAGCGCCGGCTTGTCGCCCAGAGGCTGAAGATGATCGGCGATCCGCCGCGCCTCGCGCAGGCCATCGCGCAATTGCCCCAGGTCGCGCGGGCTGCCGCGCCCCGCGACCACTCGGCCGAGCGCGCGGCCGATGTCCGGCAGGGCGCGCAGCACATCGCGCAGATCGGCGCGCAGCAGCGGGTCGGCATGGAAAAACTGCACCAGATCGTGCCGCGCCGCGATCGGTGCTGCGCTGGCGAGCGGCGCCGCGAGGTCTTCCGCCAGTTGCCGCGCACCCGCGCCGGTAACGCAACGATCCACCTCGGCCAGCAGGCTACCCTTGCGGCCACCGCCCTGCGCCTCGGTGATCTCCAGGCTGGCCCGCGTCGCCTCATCCATGGCGAGCACGCCGCCGTCAGCGCCTGCTTCCGGCGGCAGCAGCAGCGGCAGGCGGCCACGGCCTACGTGGTCGAGATAGGCAATGAGGCCCGCTGCGGCCGCCAACATCGGGCGCGAGAAGCTACCGAAGCCGTCCAGCGTCGCAACGCCGTGGAGGGCCTTGAGCCGTGCTTCACCCTCCTCGCTGGCGAAATCGCGGGCGGGCCGGCCGATGGCATGGGCCGGCGCATCGGCCCACCCCTCCGGCGCCACAAGCTCGCTGGCTCCGAAACGCGCCAGCGCCGCCCCGACCGTCTCCGGCGTGGCTTCCGCCAGTTCCATCCGCCCGGTGGAGATGTCGCAGGCGGCCAGCCCGCATTGCCCGCGCACTTCGCACAGCGCCGCGAGCATATTGGCCCGGCGCGGTTCCAGCAGCGCCTCTTCGGTCAGCGTGCCAGCGGTGACGAAGCGCACGATGTCCCGGCGCACCAGCGCCTTGGACCCGCCGCGCTTCTTCGCCTCTTCAGGACTTTCGACCTGTTCGGCAATGGCGACCCGGCAGCCCGCGCGAATCAGCCGGGCGAGATAGCCTTCCGCCGAATGGACAGGCACACCGCACATCGGCACCGGCGCGCCCCCATGCTCACCCCTGCTGGTGAGCGCGATGTCGAGCACGGCGCTGGCCGTCTTCGCATCATCGAAGAACAATTCGAAGAAGTCGCCCATGCGGTAGAACAGCAGGCAATCGCCGGCCTCGCGCTTCAGAGCGAGATATTGCGCCATCATCGGGGTCGGGGCGTGGGAAGCATCGGCCATGAGCCGAAGCCGATTAGCGGCTTATGCCGCTAAGGTCATCGGGTCGCCCCGGATAAGCTGCGGAAAGCCCGCCTAGCGGCGCCCGCTGCCCGAAGGGGTGCCGTCGATGACAGGATGATGCTTGTCGAGGTGGCGCTTGATGATCCGCAGGTTGCGCGTGTTCGAGCGGAACAGGAAGTCGAACAGATCGCCGGCCAGCGGCACCGCGCCCACCGCCGTATCGAAGGCGAGGTTGCCCGCCATGCGGCCCAGCTGCCAACGTGACATGCCGAGATTGCGACCTTCCCAGATGAGATAGGAGCCCAGCGCGGCCGCAAGCAGGTCGCCCGCCACGGGGACGAGACCTAGCACCGCGTCCAAGCCGATGGCGCGGCCGGTGCCGGGAATCGCGATACTGCGTTCGAGCAGCCGCTCCATTGCTTCCACGCGTTGGCGCACGGAATGGGCATCGCGCCCGAGCGGCAGTTCACGGCCCATGGCCCGGGGCCGCACCACTTCTTCCGCATGATCGAGATTCTTCGCCATCGCCCCCTATCTGGGGAGCAGGGCCATGGGGGGCAAGGGATGGAACGCCCATCGGTTGGCGGCAAAGCCTTCAACATTCCCGCGCACCAGCGACCACCGCAGCGGGGGGCCGAACGGAATGAAGATGTTGGAGAGCGTCATCGAAGCCTCGGCCTCGGCCAGCAGCGAAGCGCGTTCCTGCGCATCGGCGGCTGTAAGCGACTGTTCGACAAGGAAATCTGCATCCGCATCGCACAAGCCGCGCTTCAGCGCGCAGTTGAACTGATCCAGAAACCAGCGCGGTCCGTCATAGCGCGCCACCTTGTCGA
Source organism: Altererythrobacter sp. B11 (assembly GCF_003569745.1). Classification (NCBI taxonomy): domain Bacteria; kingdom Pseudomonadati; phylum Pseudomonadota; class Alphaproteobacteria; order Sphingomonadales; family Erythrobacteraceae; genus Altererythrobacter; species Altererythrobacter sp. B11. Next base: position 776,427 of record NZ_AP018498.1, on the reverse strand, counting down.
CCAGCACCAGATCGGCCTTGCGCTCGTCCGGCTCTCGCTCGAGCGCGATACCGATTGTGGCCAACTGGGTCGAAAGCTGGCGGAACAGCGTCTGCAGCCCCGGATCGTCACCGATGGCGAGGGTGAGCCGCACCGGGCCATTCGCGTCGCCGCTGCGCAGACGGGCCACGCGCATCGCGGCCGATGCACGGAGTTCATCCAGGCCCCGCTCCGCCCAGCGTTCCGTGACCAGCCCCGGATCGCCCGGCAAATTGGGGGCCACGATGCGCGTGGTCGGGCTCCAGCCGCCGATGCTGAACGGGGCGAGCAGTTCATTGCGATCGAGCGCCATGGCGATGCTTTCGCGCCCCTCGGGCGTCGCCAGGACGCCCTCCGCCCGGCGCACCTGCAGCCCGAACAGGCCCATCGCCGGGTCCATCCGCACCGTGCCGCGCGAGAGGGGGCCGGCGGGCGCCAGCGGCAGCGAACCGATCGTGCCGCCCAGGACCACTTCCACCAGCCCATCGTCGAACATGGCGATTGCGCGGCGCGCGTCGGCCGCGTGAACGCGGACGGAGCGGATATGCTCTTCCCAGTCTTCCTCCGCCGGAAGGCCGCGATCCGCCGGCGCCTTCAACGAAAGGACGGCCAGCGAATCCTGCCGGGTGAGCAGCATCGGCCCGGCCCCGCCTTCTCCGTTCGCCAGCGCGAGTTCCGGCTGGGCCAGCAATTGCAGCAAGTTGGGCACGGGACTGGAAAGGCGGATTTCCACCACTCGCCCGGCCATGGCGCGCACCTGATCGATCGGCTCCAGATCGACGCCCAGCGCAGTGCCCCGCAGCCGGCGCAGCGCGGCGCGCATGGCACCGCGCACGCTCTCCGCGGTCATTTCCCGGCCGTCGGGCCATGTTCCGTCGCGCAGGCGGAAGATGAAGCTCAGCCCGTCGTCGGTGACGATCCAGCGATCGGCCAGTGCCGGCATCACTTCGCCATTCTCGTCGAAGGCGACCAGCCCCGATGCAGTGGCCGCGCGCAGCGTCTGCGCGGCCGGGCCCAGGCGCGCTCCGCTGGCAAACAGCTCTTCCGGCGTGGCGATGAAGGCGATGTCGAGCGCGCCGTCGCGACGCTGACCGCAGCCCACGAGCGAAAGCGCCCCGATCAGGGCGAGCAAGGGAGTGCGGAGCCGCGCCATGCCCTAAGCACTAGGCGCGCGTGCGAGGCGCATCAACCGGGCGCGAGCACGGTCAGATCTTGCGCAGGCGCGAGCTGTCCGCCTTGGTCGCCTGATGGTTGCGGGTGAAGCGCGGGCTTTCGTAGCCCTTGCCTTCTGCCGGCGCGGAAGCGCGCGCCAGCTTGGGATCGATTTCCTCCACGAAGGCGATTCCGAAGCGGTTGTCCTGCTTCCACGCCACCGTACCTTCGACCCAGCCGATGTTGCGCAATTCCACCGCCACCAGCGATCCGCGCATCACCCGCGCATCGCCTTCGGCCATCATGCCGCCGGAGGAGAGATTGCGCACCTTCACGCGGTGCAGCCCATCCTGCCCGTCCACCCGCAGCTGAGCCAGCAGGAACAGGCTGTCACGATTGACCTGGCGGGTATCGACATTGCTCATTGTACTTGCGGGTGGCCTCTGCTTCGCCGCCGGGCCTGCACCACGGCGAGATGGATTTGCGACATGCTATACGACAATTTTTGCCGCTTTTGCCTAATGCAAAGTTAAAGCGGGCCGGCTTGCGTCGACCTTGTGCCGCAATGGGTCAGTCGTCCCGCGAAATCTTCTCACGCCGTTCATGCGCTTGCTGGGCTTCCACCGTCATCGTGGCGATGGGGCGGGCGATCAGGCGCTTGATGCCGATCGGCTCACCGGTCGCTTCGCACCAGCCATACTCCCCATCCTCGATTCGGCGCAGCGCCGCATCGATCTTGGCAATGAGCTTGCGCTGGCGATCGCGCGTGCGCAGTTCGATGCCCCAGTCGGTTTCGCTCGACGCCCGGTCGTTGAGATCGGGTTCGCGAATCGGCCCATCCTGCAGCGATTGCAGCGTGCCTTCCGAAGCGCTGAGGATCGATTTCTTCCATTCAAGCAGCAGCACACGGAAATAATTCAGCTGCTTTTCGGACATATATTCTTCGTCGTCCGACGGCGTGTAGTCCCGATCCAGTGCCCGCTTGGCCTTGGCGAGAATGTCTATGTCGTCACCGGGCATCGAGGCCATTCAAGAACTCCGCCTGCTTGTGCGTGCAGGAATAATGCACCGCCGGCATCGGCAATTTGCTTGCTTGTTCCGGCAAGATTGGCGCGGCCTATAGTGGCAGCGTGAATCGCGCACAAGCGGCAATCCGCGCCCGCTACAGTTGGGGGCCAACCGCACAAAAGCGGCCGATCGCTGTGGGCGCCGCGGCGTTAACCATTTCTTGAGAGCGACCGGGGCAACACTGCACAGTGAAGCCCCCGGAAGGCCCGGAGGCAAACTGAGGCTCCCGATCATGGAATGGACCAAGATCGACGAATTCGCCAAGATCCGCCCCGCGGACGAAAATTGCGACGATCTGATCCTTGCACGCCACCTTGCCGCCGCTGCCGCGGGGGATATCGAGGCGTGTTACGATCTCGGCGTCGTCTTCTCCACCGCCAGCCATGGCGTGGATTGCGATCTGGTGGAAGCACACAAATGGTTCAACATCGCCGCCTCGCGCGGGCATGAGGAAGCCAGCTGGTGCCGCGCCGACGTGGCAGACGAAATGACCGCACGGGAAATCGCCGAAGCGCAGCGCCGCGCCCGCCAGTGGCTGGTGCTGGAAGACCGCCGCGCCGCCTAGTCGCCGCGTCTGAACGGCGTCTTCCCGCCCAGATACAGGCGGTCCATCGCGACGCCCTCGCGCTCGCGCTCGAGAAAATCGGCCACCGCCGCGCGAAAGCCGGCATCGGCGATATAGTGCATCGACCAAGTCTGCACCGGTTCATAGCCACGGGCCAGCTTGTGCCCCCCTTGCGCGCCCGCTTCCACGCGTTGCAACCCCAGGGCGATGGCGTGATCGATCGCCTGGTAATAACATAGCTCGAAATGCAGGAAGGGCTTGTCCACCAGACAGCCCCAATACCGCCCATAGAGCGCTTCATCGCCGATGAAGTTCAGCGCGCCGGCAATCGGCTGCCCGTCCTCATAGGCCAGCACGAGCAGGATCCGCTCCGCCATGCGCTCACCCAGCAGGGTGAAGGCTTCGCGCGTCAGATAGGGCGTCCCCCATTTGCGCGCGCCAGTGTCCTGGTAGAACAGCCAGAAGGCATCCCAATGCTCCTCGCGCAGCTCCGCGCCGCGCAGCGCCCGAATGGTCACGCCCTCCTGCGCTGCCGCGCGCTCCTTGCGCACCGCTTTTCGCTTGCGGGAAGCGAGGGCAGCCAGGAAATCCTCGAACTCCGCGTAACCGCGGTTCTCCCAGTGAAACTGAATGTCGCTGCGCGCCAGCCAGCCCGCCCGTTCGAACAGCGCACGCTGAGCCGGCTCCACGAAGGTGGCATGGGCGGAAGAGAAATCCTGCTGGCGGCACAGCAGCTCCACCGCACGCAGCAGCGGTGCGGCATAAGCGTCGTCCGCCAGCAGCAGGCGGGGCCCGGTGGCGGGGGTGAAGGGGGCCGCAATCTGCAGCTTGGGGTAATAGCTGCCACCCGCCCGCTCCCAGGCATCGGCCCAGGCGTGGTCAAACACATATTCGCCCTGGCTGTGCCCCTTGGCATAGCACGGCGCCGCGGCGAGCATCGTCCCGCGCGCGTCCTCGATCACCAGCGGCACAGGCGCCCAGCCAGTGCCGGGCCCTACGCTGCCCGAATCCTCCAGTGCGCTGAGGAAGGCATGGCTCATGAACGGATTGCCCGGTCCGGCCAGCGCATCCCATTGCGCGGCCGGCAAGGAGCCGATTGAAGGGGCGACTCGCGCCGTCAGATCGCCATCCGCCATCGCGGCCCTAGATAGGACCGTCGGCGGCCTTATGCGACCCCCTCCCCCTCCGCGATCGGCGCGTCGGCGTGCTTTTCTGCCCGCCCCTGCAATTCGGCGCTGCGCACCGTCCAGCTCAGGACGGGCAGGCCACGGCGGCGCTGCGCGGCGGCAAAGCTGCTCGGCAGATCGCGCACGTCATAGGCGAGAAAGTCCGGCCGGGCGTGCCCCAGGGCGGCGTGGCGGCCCAGCCAGCCGCGGAGACCACGCCGGCCCTCCTCGCTCACCACCAGCCCGCGCAGGATCGCGGGCGCATTGGCCGCAAACCACCGCGCGACGCGGGGGTCGAAAGACATGACAGCCACCCTCCCGCGATATCCTTCCAGATCGCGCCGCACGGCGCTGCACAGCGGCCCCACGGGCTCTTCGCGGGAGGATTTGAGTTCGATCAGCAGCGGCACCTGCCCGTGCGCCATATCAAGCAGGTCGCGCAGCGTGGGAATGCACTCGGTGCTGCCGGACAGCGGAATTGCGGTGAGTTCGCCCACGCTGCGCTCGGCGAGCGGTCCGCAGGCCGCAGTCAGCCGTCCGAGATCGGCATCATGGAAGATGATCGCGCGGCCGTCATGGCTCCGGCGCACGTCGCATTCGATTCCCAGGCCAGCCGCGATCGCTGCCGCGAAGGCGGCGGGGGAGTTCTCTACCCGTGCCCCTTCCGGGCCTGCGCCATGCAGACCGCGATGGGCGTAGCAGTGATCGCGCAGCCAGCCTACACGCGCCGGTGCCGGTGCCAGCCAGCGATCAAGCAGGCGAAAGGGCAATGATCGCATCGACCTCGACCGCCGCACCCAGGGGCAGCGCAGCCACACCCACGGCGCTGCGGGCATGGCGCCCAGCCTCGCCGCAAACCTCCACCATCAGCTCAGAGGCGCCATTGGCGACCTTGGGCTGATCGGTGAAATCCGCGGTCGAATTGACGAAGGCGCCAAGCTTCACGATCCGCTCCACCCGGTCGAGCAAACCTGCTGCTTGCAGCTGGGCCAGGATCATCAGGCCGCAGGCCCGCGCCGCGGCGGCACCGCTTTCCGTGGTCACGTCCTCACCCAGCCGCCCGGTCACCAGCTTGCCATCGATGAAAGGCAACTGGCCGGAGACATGGGCGAGACCGCCGGCAACCACCACCGGCACATAAGCGGCGAGCGGAGCGGCGGCGGCAGGAAGGGTGATGCCGAGCTCGGCGAGACGATGCTGAATGTTCATGGCCGCACTCCATGCAATCTTTCGAGCAGCCAGGGCAAGGCCTCTTGCCAATTGTCGATCCGCGCATGGGCATGGCCGCCGCTGAAGGCGCAGGGTACATGACCAGCGATGGCCGGCTCTCCGCAGAAATGCAGGCGGCCGATCTCCGGCACCTCCTCCGCCGCGGACGCGTGGTGCTTGGCGATGTCATCAATGAACACGGCGCGCGCCGGCGCATATTCGTCGAAGATGCGGCGCAGCGCGGCGCCCTTCGGCCCCTGATTGGTATAGACGCGCAGGTCGATGCCATGGGCCTGCAATTGCCGCTGGCGGCTTTCCGCAAAGTGATCGCCGAGATTGGTCAGCACGACCACATCCGCTTCCCGCTGCAATTCGCGAATCGCCTCCACCGAACCTTCGATCGCCGTCTGCCGCGCCATTTCCCCGACGAAGAACTGCTCGAGCAGGCTCCACACCTCCTCGTCTTTCAGCGGGTCCGGGCTGTTGCGCCGGCTCAGCGACTGGATGAACGGATCGCCCTTCAGCGCGAAGTCGATGCCATGCTCTTCATCCAGCCAGTCGCGGAAGTGCCGCACCATGTGGAGCAGCACCTCGTCGCAATCCGTCACCACCAGCGGCCGCGCCATCAGCCGCCCTCCCCCCGCACCAGGCGCAGCCGGGCGGCAGCGATGGCAGCAGGGTCGAGGCCCAGCGCCTCGGCCGCGCCCACCAGATCGGGCTCGTACCCGCAGAGGAAGTCCAGCACCGCCAGATGGGTGTGATCCTCGCCAATGGCCGCGCGGAGGCCATCAGGCGTCAGGCCGGTAAGATCGAGGAAGCGCTGCGCGCGGCGATCCTCCGCCAGCAGCCAGGCAAGCGCGGCCAGGGCCACGTCCGATGGCTGGTTGATCGGATCTTCATGCCTGTTGATAATTGTCCGATGTCCACTAAGGTACTACGTGTATTTCCGTAGGGGAACGGAAGCGCGAGTTTTTGGGGGCTCCATGACGAAGCGAATCCTGGTTGTCGAGGACAACGATCTGAACCGGAAACTTTTCTGCGACGTTCTTGTGGCGAGTGGTTTCGCCGTCGAACCCGTAGCGGATGGAGGCAGCGCGATCGAACGCGCGCGCAGCTTTATCCCCAATCTCGTGGTGATGGATATCCAGCTGCAGGATGTCTCAGGACTCGATCTCATCGCCAGCCTGAAGAGCGACGCCGCGCTGGCCGATGTGCCGGTGTTGGCGGTGACAGCCTATGCGGGCAAGGGGGACGAGGAGCGGATCCGCAGCACCGGAGCGGAAGGCTATCTGTCCAAGCCGGTGTCGATCGGCCCGTTCATGGCGGCGGTGAAGGAACTCGTCGGCCCCTAGCCACGCCTGCCTTGGCGAGGGCAGTCGCGGCCCCGTCGCTGCTCCTGCACGGCTCCCCTTCCGAAAGGGTGGAAGGGCGCGGCGGCGCGCTTGCCAAGCGCCCCTTCGCTTGACAAGCACCGGCGATACTCCTTTTGCGCCGCAATCGCATGGCAGGCGCCCCGCCTGCCGGCACCAATGATAGGAATGGACCATGGATCGCGCCGAGATCGACAGCCGCATCCGCACTCTGATCGAACCCTTCAACAAGAAGAACGTGGCGGTCGAGGACGATACGACCTTCGCCGGCGATCTCGAATTCGACAGCCTGACGGTGATGGATTTCGTCGCCGCGATCGAGGACGAGTTCGACATCATCATCAGCATGAACCAGCAGGCGGAGATCGAGACCTTCGGCCAGCTGGTCAGCGCGGTGAACGACCTCCAGGGCAAGTGAGAGCGGCATGAGCGAAGGTGTGAACCAGGCCGATCAGCCGGTGCTGGAACAGGGCGGCGACCGCGACCTGTTCTCCAAGTTCGACGATGTGATCCGCACCCGCGAGCAATTGCTGGCGAGCGGGCTGGAGGATCCCTTCGGCCTGGTGATGGAGCGGGTGCTCTCCCCCACCAGGGCGATTTGCAACGGGCGCGATACCATCCTGCTCGGCACCTACAATTATATGGGCATGACCTTCGACCCCGATGTGATCGCGGCCGGCAAGGATGCGCTCGACAATTTCGGCTCCGGCACCACCGGCAGCCGTGTCCTCAACGGGACATATCAGGGCCACAGGGAAGTGGAGGCCGCGCTGCGCGAATTCTACGCCATGGATCACGCCATGGTGTTCTCCACCGGCTATCAGGCCAATCTCGGCATCATCTCCACCATTGCCGGCAAGGAGGACTACATCGTCCTCGATATCGACAGCCATGCCAGCATCTGGGACGGCTGTTCGCTGGGCAATGCGCAGGTGGTGCCCTTCAAGCACAACGACATCGAGGCGATGGAGAAGCGCCTGCGCCGGATTCCCGAAGGCGCCGGCAAGCTGGTGGTGCTGGAAGGCGTCTATTCCATGCTGGGCGACATCGCCCCGCTGAAGGAGATGGTCGCCGTCGCCAAGAAGCACGGGGCCATGGTGCTGGTGGACGAAGCGCATTCCATGGGCTTCATCGGCGAGCATGGGCGCGGCGTGGCCGAAGCGCAGGGCGTGATCGACGATGTGGACTTCATCATCGGCACCTTTTCCAAGAGCGTGGGCACGGTGGGCGGCTTCTGCGTGTCCAACCACCCGAAGTTCGAGATCATGCGGCTGGTCTGCCGCCCCTATGTCTTCACCGCCTCCCTGCCGCCCAGCGTGGTCGCCACGGCGGCCACCAGCATCCGCAAGCTGATCCACGGCGGCAACAAGCGGGCGCATCTGTGGGAGAATTCGAAGCGGCTGCACGGCGGCCTCAAGGATCTCGGCTTCACCCTCGGCACCGAAGAGCCACAGAGCGCCATCGTGGCGGTCATCATGCCCGACCTGCAGCGCGGCGCCACCATGTGGGAAGCGCTGCTGAAGGAGGGGCTCTATGTGAACCTGGCCCGCCCCCCGGCAACCCCCGCCAATATGACGCTGCTGCGCTGCTCGCTCTGCGCCGAACACAGCGCGGAGGAGGTGGAAACCATCCTCGGCATGTTCGAACGCGCCGGCAAGGCGGTGGGCATCATCTAGCCAGCCGCCAGCAGGCGGCGCGCTACAGCGTGGTCGCCTGTTCGCAGCGGTCCTGCGCGGCCTGGGCCTTCTCGCCGCCGCCCAGCAGGGCGATGGCGAGGAAGCCGCCGACCAGCAGGACGAGGAACGCCCCCGTCACCAGCCCGAAATAGCGATCGATCACCTGCTTGATCGGCGCGCCGAACAGGCGGAACAGCACCCCCACCACCATAAAGATCAGCGCCCTGCCGGCGATGCTGGCGATGAGGAACTGCGCGAAGGGCATCTTCACCACGCCGGCGGTGATCGTCAGCAGCTTGAAGGGGATCGGCGTCACCGCGGCGGTGAAGATCACCCAACTGGCATTCTCGTTCAGATAGCAGGCCGCCTTCGGAAAGGCCTCGCTGAGGCCGAGCGAGACAATCACCACCGATCCCACGGATTCGTACAGGAAATAGCCGATCAGATAGCCGAACATGCCGCCCACCACCGATGCGATGGTGGTGATGAGCGCAAAGCGCAGCGCCTTCTGCGGCTCCGCCAGGCACATCAGGCCGAGCAGCGGATGCGGCGGAATCGGAAAGAAGCTCGATTCGGCAAAGCTGAACAGCGCCAGCCAGCCCGGCGCGTGGCGATGCGCCGCCTTCTCCATCGTCCAATCGTACAGCCGGCGCAGCATCGGCGGAGCCCCCTTCGTGATCCGGCGCGCCTAGGCGAGCGCATCATGCAGCGCAACACAGATTTGATAACCTATATGGCACTTTTCTATTGACATTGCGACGCTGATTGGTTAGAGAAACGGAACATCGCGATAGAGCGACTGCAGCCGGCCCGCCGGCATCCCCCCGCACAAGGATCCGTTCCATGCCCGCATCCAAGGGCGCGAAGCCTTCGCGCCGCAGATATGGCGCCCCCAAGAACTGGCGCGACACCTTCATCGCCGCTCTGGGCGAGACCTCCAATGTCAGCGCCGCGGCACAGGCCGCCGACATCAGCCTGAGCCACGTCTACAAGAGCCGGCGCGACGATCCGCATTTCGCCCGCCGCTGGTTCGAGGCGCTGAGCGAAGGCTATGACAATCTGGAGATGGAATTGCTGTGTCGCCTGCGCAGCGGCCAGACCGAGGAAGTGGACGAGGCCGGCAACCGGCGCAAATACGACCTCGGCACCGCCTTCCGCTGCCTGTTCGCCCATCGCGAAACGGTGGCGCGAGAGAAGGGGCGGCGCACGCTGGATAGCGAAGCCGCCACCATCGCTTCGGTCAACGCCAAGATCGACGCGATGCGTGCGCGGGAGGAGGAATCCCGCCGGCTGATCGCGCGGTCACGGGCGCGGGAGCAGGATACGCCGGATGCCGCTGAAGGCGACACGACCGATGGCGTCTGACGCGCCCCGGAACCGCGGCGAATGGTTCCGCGAAACCGAGGTGGAACGCCGCATCCGCCTGTGGGACGAGATGGACGCCGCGGAGAAGGACGCCGCGGGCAATTGGCACTGGGAATTATGGGGCCGCCCCGAACAGCTGCCCCCGCCGGTCGACTGGCGGGTGTGGCTGATCTGCGCCGGGCGCGGCTTCGGCAAGACCCGCGCGGGCGCCGAATGGGTGCGGCACATCGCCCGCACTGATGGCAGCGCGCGCATCGCACTGGTCGGCGCATCGCTGGCCGAAGCCCGCGCGGTGATGGTGGAAGGGGAAAGCGGGTTGCTCGCCGCCTCGCCCGGTGCCTGCCGCCCGGAGTTCGAGCCCTCGCTGCGGCGGCTACAATGGGACAATGGGGCACAGGCCTTCCTCTATTCCGCCGCCGAGCCCGAATCCCTGCGCGGCCCCCAGCACAGCCATGCCTGGTGCGACGAGATCGCCAAGTGGGACAATGCCTCCGGCCGGGCCATGGCCGCGTGGGACAATCTGCAGCTGGGCCTGCGGCTGGGCGAGCGGCCCCGCGTGGTCGCCACCACCACCCCGCGCGCCGTGCCGCTGATGCGGCGGCTGATGGCGCCGGGCACGGGTGAGGAGGAAGGCGGCGGCGACGTGGTCATCACCCGCGGCCGCACGCTGGACAATGCCGAGAACCTGCCCGCCGCCTTCCTTGCCGCCATGCAGCAGCAGTTCGGCGGCACGACACTGGCGCGGCAGGAGCTGGACGGCGAATTGCTGACCGAGGTGGAAGGCGCGCTGTGGAGCCGCGCCCTGCTGGAATCCTGCCGCGACCGCCTGCCGCGCGAGCCGCTGGCGCGCGTGGTGGTGGGCGTCGATCCGCCGGCCGGGGCGCGCGGCGATGAATGCGGCATCGTGGTGGCTGCCGTCACGCGCGCCGGCGGTGCGGTGGTGCTGGCGGATTGCTCGCTGGCCCGCGCCGGGCCCGAACGCTGGGCGCGCGCGGTGGCCGCCACGGCGCAGCACTGGCAGGCGGACCGCGTGGTGGCGGAGGCCAATCAGGGCGGGCGCATGGTGGAAAGCGTGCTGCGCGCCGCCGATTGCCAGATGCCCATCCACCTGGTCCACGCAACGCGCGGCAAGACCGCCCGCGCCGAGCCCGTGGCCGCGCTGTATGAAGCGGGCAAGGTGCGCCACGCCGGCCTGTTCGCGCGGCTGGAGGACCAGCTGTGCGGCCTCATGGCCGGTGGCAGCTACGAAGGCCCCGGCCGCTCGCCCGACCGGGCGGATGCGCTGGTCTGGGCCCTGACCGAACTGATGCTGGGGCGGCGGGGGCGACCGCGGGTGCGCGAGCTCTGACCCGCCGGGGTGGGCGCGCTGTGGAGCCGCGCCCTGCTGAAATCCTGCCGCGATCGCCTGCCGCGCGAGCCGCTGGCGCGCGTGGTGGTGGGCGTCGATCCGCCCGCCGGAGCGCGCGGCGACGAATGCGGCATCGTGGTGGCCGCCGTCACGCGCGCCGGTGGTGCGGTGGTGCTGGCGGATTGCTCGCTCGCCCTTGCCGGGCCGGAACGCTGGGCGCGCGCGGTGGCCGCCACGGCGCAGCACTGGCAGGCGGACCGCGTGGTGGCGGAAGCCAATCAGGGCGGGCGCATGGTGGAAAGCGTGCTGCGCGCCGCCGATTGCCAGATGCCCATCCGTCTGGTCCACGCCACGCGCGGCAAATCCGCCCGCGCCGAGCCCGTGGCCGCGCTGTATGAAGCGGGCAAGGTGCGCCACGCCGGCCTGTTCGCGCGGCTGGAGGACCAGCTGTGCGGCCTGATGGCCGGCGGCAGCTACGAAGGCCCCGGCCGCTCGCCCGACCGGGCGGATGCGCTGGTCTGGGCGCTGACCGAACTGATGCTGGGGCGGCGCGGCAGGCCGCGGGTGCGCGGGCTCTGACCCGCTGCGGTTGGCGCGCGTCCTTCGACAGGCTCAGGACGAGCGGGTTTTTGCGGAATCCGCGGCGTGACGGGTCGTTGATCCGGTCATCCGCCCCCAACTCCGCTCATCCTGAGCCAATCCCGCTCATCCTGAGCCCGTCGAAGGATGCGCGCAGGCGGGTGTCGCGCGGGATTCCCGCCTGCGCGGGAATGACGAAGGAAAGAGGCTTCATCCAGATCCCGAGCCCACCCGCTCATCCTTGACCCACCCCGCTCATCCTGAGCCTGTCGAAGGATGCGCGCCCCGCCCCGCCCCGCCCCGCCCCGCCCCGCCTCCGGGCGAAACGCACCTCACACCAGCCGAACAGGAACCAGCCATGTCTTTCCTCGACACGCTCCGCGCCGCCTTCAAGGGTGGCGGGGGGCCGCGCGTGCCTTTGGCGCGCAGCTTCATTTCGCCCTGGGCGTGGAGCCATGAGCCGGCGGGCACGCGCCCGCCCTTCGAATATCGCCATGCGGTGCGCCGCGCCTTCCTGGACAATCCGGTGGCGCAGCGCGCGGTGCGGATTGTGGCCGAGGGCGTGGGCAGCGCGCCGCTGGCCGGCGGGGAGCCTACGGCGCTGGAGCTGGTGCGCGCCGCCAGCGCCGGACAATCCCTGCTGGAAACGCTGGCCGCCCATCTGCTGCTGCATGGCAATGGCTATGTGCAGGTGATCCGCGGCGGCGACGGCAAGCCGGTGGAGCTGTTCGCGCTGCGGCCCGAGCGCGTCTCGGTGATCGCCGGGGCGGATGGCTGGCCCACCGCCTGGCGCTACAAGGTGGGGGATGCGGTGCTGACCCTGCCGGTGGAGGATGAGGAGGGCTGGCCCTGCCTGATCCACCTCAAGGCCTTCCACCCGGCGGACGATCACTATGGCGCCGGCTGCCTCTCCGCCGCCGAACAGGCGGTGGCGATCCACAATGCCGCCGCCGGCTGGAACCGCGCGCTGCTGGAAAATGCGGCGCGGCCTTCGGGCGCGCTGGTCTATGACGGGGGCGAGAATGCCGCGCTGACGGGCGAGCAGTTCGAGCGGCTGCGCGACGAGCTGGCGGGGGCCTTTTCCGGCAGTGCCAATGCCGGGCGGCCGATGCTGCTGGAAGGCGGGCTGAAATGGCAGAGCCTTTCGCTGAGCCCGGCGGAAATGGATTTCGCCGAACTGAAGGCCTCCGCCGCGCGCGACATCGCGCTGGCCTTCGGCGTGCCGCCCATGCTGCTCGGCCTGCCGGGCGACAACACCTATGCCAATTACCGCGAGGCCAATCGCGCGCTGTGGCGGCTCACCCTGCTGCCGCTGGCGGGCAAGATGCTCTCCGGCCTGCAGGACGGGCTGCGGGCGTGGTTCCCCGGGCTCGAACTGGCGGTCGATCTCGATCGCGTGCCAGCGCTGGCGGAAGACCGCGAACGGCTGTGGGCGCAGGTGAGCGGCGCCGATTTCCTCGATCCGGCCGAAAAGCGCGCGCTGCTCGGCCTTGCAACACAAGGAGATGCGCGATGAGGCGCGAAGGCATTCTGGCCGGGCTGATCGCCCAGGCGGCCGAGGAAGGCGGCGACATGGTGACGCTGCGCGCCATCGTGGAGGAAGCGAGCGAGCTGGGCGCGGACCGCGTGCTGGTGCGCATCGGCCTCGCCGACGAGGGCGCGGAGGACGATATCGACGAGCTGCGCGAGCTGCTCGCCGCCTGGCGCGCGGCCAAGGCCAGCGCCTGGCGGGCGGCGGTGGACTGGCTGGTGCGCGGGCTGCTGGCGCTGCTGCTGATCGGCATGGCGCTGCGGCTGGGCGCGGCGGGGCTGCTCAAGTGATCCGCTTCGCCGGCTATGCCGCGCTGTTCGACCGGGCGGACGGCGCGCGCGACACGATCCGCCCCGGCGCCTTCGCCCGCACGCTGGCCCTGGCGCGGGCGATCCCGCTGCTGTGGCAGCATCGCCCCGGCCAGCGGATCGGGGCGGTGGAGCGGGCGGAGGAGGATGCGCGCGGCCTGCGGGTGATCGGCCGGATCGACAATGATCACTGCCGCGCGGCGGCGGCGCTGCTGGCGCGCGCGGTGGACGGGCTCAGCTTCGGCTACCGTGCCCGCGCCTTCCGCCGCACCCCGGCGGGGCGGGTGCTGGAGGAGGTGGAGCTGATCGAGGTCAGCCTCGTCACCCATCCGCTGCAGCATGGCGCCCGCGTGCATCTGGTGGGGTGATCCGTCGCCCCTCTCTCGACCCCTGTCCCCACGGCCGCCTTCGGGCGGCTTTTTGTTCTCTAGCGAAGGTGAATGCCCCCATGGATACTGAACGCGATACCGACCAGCTCGCCGCGAGCTTCGACATCGTCGCCCGGCAGGATGCCGCCGACGAGGCGATCGGCCTGCTGCGCAGCGATGTGGACGAGGTGAAGGCGCGGATCGAGCGCATCGGCCGCGCCGCCGCCCGCCCTGCCCTCTCCACCGGCGAGCCCTCGCCCGAAGTGAAGGGCTTCGTCGACCTCTACCTGCGGCAGGGCCGCGAGGCGGAGGTTAAGTCGATCAGCGGGGCGCAGCCGCAGGACGGCGGCTATGCCGTGCCGCGCGAAATCGACGCGCTGATCGCCAGCCAGCTGAAGGAGGTGAGCCCGATCCGGCAGATCGCCCAGGTGGTGCAGACGGGGACGGCGGGCTATCGCAAGCTCGTGTCCACCGGCGGCACGGCCAGCGGCTGGGTGAGCGAGACGGCGCCCCGGCCCGAAACGGACACGCCCGAATTCGCCGAGATCGCCCCGCCCACGGGCGAGCTCTATGCCAATCCGGCGGCGAGCCAGGCGATGCTGGACGATGCGGCTTTCGATCTGGAAGGCTGGCTGGCGGCGGAGATCGCGGCCGAATTCGCCCGGGCCGAAGGCGCCGCCTTCGTGTCCGGCACCGGCGCCAACCGCCCGCGCGGCTTCCTCGCCGCCCCCGTATCCCACGCCGGGGATGCGGTGCGGCCCTTCGGCACGCTGCAATATCTCGGCTCCGGCGAGGCGACGGGCTTCGACGAAGAGCCGGAAGGCCGGCTGATCGACCTCGTCCATGCGCTGAAGGCCGGCTATCGCCAGGGGGCGTGCTGGGTGATGAATTCCGCCACGCTGGCCGAAGTGCGCAAGATGAAGACCAGCGACGGCGCCTTCCTGTGGCAGCCCGGCCTGGCGGAAGGCCAGCCGGACCGGCTGCTGGGTTATCCGGTGACCGAAGCGGAGGACATGCCCGATATTGCCGCAGGCCAGTGCCCGATCGCCTTCGGCAATTTCCGCGCCGGCTATCTGATCGCCGAACGCAGCGCGACCACGATCCTGCGCGATCCCTTCACCAACAAGCCCTTCGTCCACTTCTACGCCACCAAGCGGGTGGGCGGGCAGGTGCTCGACAGCGCGGCGATCAAGCTGCTGCGCATCGAGGCCTGATCGCCGCACCACCCCGCGTGCCCGCGCCGCTGCCCCGTCCCCCCTCCGGGGCGCGGCGCGGGTGCGCCCCTTTCCCCTTGCTACGGAGGCCGCGATGAAGCGGGCAATCCTGGAGCCCCCCGCGCTGGCCGGCGTGGCGCTCGACGAGCTGAAGGCGTGGCTCGCCATTACCACCGCGCATGAAGATGCGGCGCTGGCCGCGCTGCTCGCCACCACGCTGGAGGTGTGCGAGGCCTATACCGGCGCCATGCCGCTGCAGGCGCGCTGCGAGGAGCTGATCCCCGCCGCCGCCCGCTGGCAGCGCCTGCGCACCCGCCCGGTGCAGGCGATCGAGGCGGTGGAGGCCTGCGCCGCCGACGGCACGCGCACGCCCCTGCCGCCTGCGGATTACGAGATCGACCTCGATGCCGAAGGCGGTGGGCTGGTGCGCCTGCTGCGCGCCCCTACCGCCCCGCTGCTGGCGGTGCGCTTCACCGCCGGGCTGGCCGCCGGCTGGACTGCCCTGCCGGAGGGGTTGCGCCACGGCATGCTACGGCTGGCCGCGCATCTCTTCGCCGCGCGGGAGAGCGACGATCCGGCAGCCCTGCCGCCCACCACCGTGGCGGCGCTGTGGCGGCCCTGGCGCGCGCTGCGTCTGGCATGACGATCACCGCCCGCCCGCCCGATCGGGCAGGCTTCGCCGCCCGGATCGCCGCCCGCGCCCGCACTCTGGCCGCAGCGCATGCCGAAGCCGCGCTGCGCGCCCGCCGCGCCGATCCCGCCCGCTGGCGCATGGCCCGCCTGCTGTGGCCGCTGCCCGCAAGGAGCCCCCGCGATGGAAACTGACCTGCGCACCGCGCTGATCGAATGGCTGCGCGCCGACCCCGCCCTCTCCGCCCGCGTGAATACGGTAGAAGAGGAGGCACCCCTGCGCGCCGCCGCGCCCTGGCTGGGCATCGCCGCCAGCGCGAGCACCGACTGGGGCACCAAGGACCGCTGCGGGCGCGAAGTGCGTCTGGCGCTGGAACTGCACTGCCGGGGCGACGACCCCGCCGCCTGTGCCGAGGCCGTGCACGCCATCGAGATGCGGATCGAGGCCATGCCGCCAATCCAGCCCGGCTTCGCCATCGCCAGCTGCACCTTCCTGCGCGGCCGGGCCGAACGGCGGCCGGGCAATATCCGCGCGGTGCTGATCGAATATCGCTTCCGCCTGCTTTCCCACCCCTGATCCCCCCTTGATACTGTGGAGATGATCCGATGACCGCGCAGAAGGGCTCTGCCTTCCTCCTCAAGATCGGCGATGGCGGCGCACCGCCCGTCTATCGCACCGTGGCCGGGCTGCGGACCACGCAGATGTCCATCAATGGCGATCCGGTGGTCGTCACCCACAAGCAATCGGGCGGCTGGCGCGAACTGCTTTCGGGCGCCGGCACGCGCTCCGTCTCGGTCAGCGCGGCGGGCATCTTTCTGGGCAGCGAGGCCGAGGGCGCACTGCGCGGCCATGCGCTGGCCGGCACGCTGGACGATTACGAACTGTCCTTCGAGGATGGCGAGAAGCTGCGCGGCCGCTTTCTGGTGCAGCGACTGGACTATGCCGGCGATTTCAACGGCGAGCGCAATTATACGCTGCAGCTGGAAAGCTCCGGCGCGGTGGCCCCGGCATGAGCGGGGCGAACCCCCTGCGGGGCGAAGCGGCGATCATGCTCGCCGGAACCGAACGCCTGCTGCGCCCCAGCTTCACTGCCCTGGTCGCGGCGGAGGAAGAGCTGGGGCCGCTGTTCGCGCTGGTGGAGCGCGCCGGGGCGGGGCAGCTGCGGCTGGCCGGTATCGTGCCGCGCACGCTGGGCTGGCGGGTGGCGGATTTCTGGGCCGCCACCCCGGCGGAAATCGCCGCCGTGCTGGCCCCGCCGGCTTCCCCAGCCGACCCGCTGACCCGCGGCGAGATGCACCGCCTGATGGAGCGCGAAAGCGATGGATGACGAGATCGAGACCCTGCTGGTGGACGTGCGCGCCACCACCGATGGCTTCCGCGCCGACATGGAAACCATGCGCGGCGCGCTGGACAGCACGCTGGTGGATGGCTTCGCCCGTGCGGGCAATGTGCTGGAATCCGGGCTGCTTTCCGCCATCCGGCGCGGCGGGCTGGGCTTTGACGAGCTGAAGCGCACCGCCATCCAGACCATGGACCAGATCGCGGCAGAGGCGCTGAAGGCCGGGCTGGGCGGGCTGTTCTCACCCACCGGCGGCGGCGGCGCGGGCGCGGTGCTGAGCGGTGCGCTGGGCGCGCTGCTGGGGCTGCCGGGCCGTGCCACGGGCGGGCCGGTATCACCCGGGAGCGCCTATGTGGTGGGCGAGCGGGGGCCGGAACTGTTCGTGCCCACCTCCGCCGGCCGGGTGGAGGCGCCAGCGGCGCGTGGGCGCGACGTGCAGGTTTCCATCCGCCTCGCCGCGCCGAAAGGCACCGCCGCCCCGGCGGCCCTGCAGCGCAGCGCCCGGCAGGTGGCGAGTTCCGTCCGCCGCGCGCTGCGCGATTTCTAGGGAGCAGCACCATGGCATTCTGGCTGGCGCAGAGGCGCGACGGACAGCAGACCGATTTCATCCAACGGTTCGATCCCCGTTTCTGGACGGTGGATTTCCCCCGCCCGGAAATGGCCAGCGTCGTCACCACGGGCGCGGATTCGCTGCGCGTGGAGGTGGAGTTCCACCGGCAGGGCGCGCTCGCCGGGCTGATCTGGGACAGCGCGGACCGGTGGAGCCACCCGCTGCTCGCCTATGACACCGATCGCGATTACGCGCGGACGACGCTGCGCTTCCGCTGGCGGTGCGCCGGCGTGCTGCCGCTCGATGCCGTGAACGGGCCGACGCTGACGGTGGAAGGCCGCGATGCCGCGGGGCAGCCGCGCGCCTGGTATGTCCGCCTGTGGAACTACGCGACGGGCAGCCCCGAGGATGCAAGGATCGCGCTGCCCTTCTCCGCCCTCGCCGACGGCTGGGAGGGAGACGGCGATCCGGTCCACCCGGCGGATATCGACCGCATGTTCATCTCGCTCACGCCGCCGGGCCATGTGCGCGGCAGCACGGCCCTGCTGGCCGCGCGCGTCAACGGCTGGGTGGAACTGAGCGAAATCGCCTGCGAGGGCGACCGGCCGCTGCTGACCATCGGCGATGCGCTCCTGCCGCCGCACGATGTGGGCATGGCGACCGCCTATGACGATTGTTACAATCAGACACCCGCCCGCCTGCTGCGCACACTGCGCTGGCTCGGCTATCGCGGCAGCATCCTGCACTATGTGGGCATGAGCCATTTCTTCCGCCTCGCCCCACAAGGCGCGGCGCTGCTGGCGGAAGGCGCGGGCACGCTGTGCCGCCCGGCCGAGGAATGGCACCGCAGCTTCTTCACCGCCGCGCGGGATGCCGGGATGGAGGTGATCTGCTCGCTCTCCTACGAACTGTTCGCCGAGCATTGCCCCGAGGACTGGCAGCAGCGCACGCATGACGGGGAAGCCGCGCGCACCGGCTGGGATCCGCCCTCCGCCCTGCTCTCGCCCGCCAATGCCGGCGCCATGGCATGGCTGCAGGCGGTGGCGCGGCGGTTCACCGCCCTGCTGCGCGAGGCGGGCCTGCCGGTGCACTTCCAGATTGGCGAGCCGTGGTGGTGGGTGACGGGCGACGGCCGGATCTGCCTGTATGACGCGGCGGCGCGCGCCGCGCTGGGCCCCGATGCGCCGGCCATCACCGATATGCGCGGGCTGCTGGATAGTGCGCAGATCGCGCTGCTCGACCGCGCGGGCGACTGTCTGGCTCAATCCACCGCCGCACTGGCCGCCGCCGTGCGCGCCGAAGCGGGTGGCCCCGCCCGGCTGCACCTGCTGACCTTCACGCCCACCATTCTGGCGGCGGACATGCCCGAACTCCACCGCGCCAACCTGCCGCCCGGCTGGGCCTGGCCGGCCTTCGACCGGCTGCAGCTGGAGGATTACGACTGGCTCACGGCGGGCGCGGAGGCGGCGCGGCGCGCAGCCTATCGCTTCGTGCAGGATCGGCTTTCCTATCCGCTGGAGGCGCAGGATTACCTCGCCGGCTTCGTGCTGAATGCCGCCGATGCGGATCCGTTCTGGCGGCGGATCGACGCGGGGCTGGAGGAAGCGGCGGCGCGCGGCGTCGGCCGCCTGTTCCTCTGGGCGCTGCCGCAGGTCTGCCGCGACGGATACACCCGCCTCGCCCCCACGCAGGATGATGAGACCATGCAAGCCTTCGACGATGTGCCCTACCCGCTCGCGCTGGGCCGCGAGACCGGGGTGAGCCCGGAATTTTCCACCACGATCGCCGTCACGGCATCCGGGCACGAACGGCGCAACAGCCTGTGGGCCGATGCGCGGCTGCGCTTCGATGTCGGCCCCGGCATCCGCTCCGAAGAGGAACTGGCGGTGCTGATCGCCTTCTTCCGCGCCCGGCGGGGGGCGGCACGCGGCTTCCGCCTGTCCGATCCGTTCGACTTCAGCTCCAACGGCATGATCGGCGCGTCCACCATGCTGGACCAGCGCATCGGCACGGGCGACGGGCTGACCGCCAGTTTCCGGCTGGTGAAGCTCTATGGCGAAGGGGAGGAGGCGCAGCAGCGGATCATCACGCGCCCCCGGCCGGGCACGATCCGCATCGCCGTGGGCGGCCAGCCGGCGCTCGCCTGGACGCTGCATGACGGCGGCTGGATCACCTTCTCCGCCGCGCCCCCCGCCGGGGCAGCGATCACCGCCGGCTTTCTGTTCGACGTGCCCGTGCGGTTCGAGGAGGACCGGCTGGACATCACCGCCGCCGCCTTCGCCGCGGGCGAGGCGCCGTCTGTCCCCCTGATCGAATTGCGCGAGGCGGTATGAGCCGGACCTTTTTCGCCACGGAACTGGAGACCGTCACCACCTGGTGGCGCGTGATGCGGCGCGACGGGGTGACGCTCGGCTTCACCGCCCATGACCGCGACCTGTGGTTCGACGGCGTGCTGCACCGTGCCGCGCCGGGCATGCTGCCTTCGGCGATCCGCCTGACCGCCGGACTGGAGCTGGACAGCGCGGAGGTGAGCGGGGCGCTGACGCATGAGTCCATCTCCGCCCCCGATCTCGCGGCCGGTCGCTTCGACGGGGCCGGCGTGGAGATCGGGCTGGTGGACTGGGAGAGCCTCGAGCGCGCCGCGCTCTATCGCGGCACGGTGGGCGAGGTGACCGAGGACGCAGGGCGCTTCGATGCCGAGCTGCGCTCCGCCAAGGCGGAGCTGGAACGGGATGTGGTGCCACGCACCTCGCCCACCTGCCGAGCGGAGTTCTGCGGCCCCGGCTGCCATCTCAGCGTCGCGCGCTTCACGCATGAGGCTACGCTCGCGGAAATGGACGCCGAGAGCGGCGAGCTGTGCTTTGCCGGCATCGGCGCCGGGGCCACCGCGGCGTTCGACGGCGGAACCCTCCGCTGGCTGGATGGGCCGCTGCCGGGGCTGACGCTGGACATTGCCGGAGCGGCGGGGGACCGGCTCGGGGTCGAGGGCGGGGCGGATGCGATCATTCCTGCGGGCACGCGCGCCCTGCTGCGCGAAGGCTGCGACCACACCTTCGCCACCTGCCGCAGCCGTTTTGCCAATTCGGTGAATTTTCAGGGCGAGCCCTTCCTGCCCGGCAATGATCTGCTGGCCCGCTATCCCACGGCCGGCGCATGAGCGCGCCGGGGCTGGCGCTGGCCGACGCGGCGGCGCAGTTGATCGGTGCCCCCTTCCGCCTCCATGGCCGCCATCCGGAGACGGGGCTCGACTGCATCGGTGTGGTGGACACCGCGCTGCGCCACATCGGCCGCACTCCCCCGCCCACGCCCGATTATCGGCTGCGCAGGCTCGGCATAGCGGACTTCCTCCCGCTCGCACCGGCGGTCGGGCTGGTGGAGAGCGCGGGGCCGCCGCAGCCCGGCGACGTCCTTCTCGCACGACCCGGCCCGGCGCAATTCCATCTGCTGATCGCCGGCCGCGAAGGCGGCTTCATTCATGCGCATGCCGGGCTCCGCCGCGTGGTGGCGAGCCCCGCGCCGCTTGCCCGGCCGCTGCTGCGGCTCTGGCGCCTCTCTTCCGAGGATTAACCACAATGGCAACTTTGGCACTTACCGCCCTCGGCACGGTTCTGGGCGGGCCGCTCGGCGGCGCGATCGGCTCGCTGATCGGCAATCAGATCGATCACGCGGTGATCGGTTCGGGGCAGCGCGAAGGCCCGCGGCTCAAGGAACTGGCCGTCACCACCTCCAGCTATGGCAGCCCGATTCCCCGCATCTTCGGCACCATGCGCACGCCGGGGACGATCATCTGGGCGACCGATCTGGTGGAAAGCCGCGAGAAGAGCGGCGGGGGGAAGGGGCAGCCCACCGTCACCACCTATTCCTATTCCGTATCCTTCGCCGTGGCGCTGGCGGCGCGGCCGATCCTTCGGCTGGGGCGCATCTGGGCCGACGGCAATTTGCTGCGCGGCGCGGCGGGCGACCTCAAGGTCGGGGGAGGGCTGCGGGTCCACGCCGGCCATGGCGATCAGGCGCCCGACCCGCTCATCGCCTCCGCCATCGGCAGCGGCTGCCCCGCCTTTCGCGGCACGGCCTATTGCGTGTTCGAATCGCTGCAGCTCGCCGGCTTCGGCAACCGCATCCCGGCGCTGACTTTCGAGGTGGTCGCCGACGAGGGCGAGACCACGCTGGTGGATATGCTGGCCGCCCTGCCGCAGCCGCCCAAGGCGGATCGACCGCTAAGCGGCCTTGCCGGTTTCTGCGACGAAGGCGGGCCGCTCTCCGGCATGCTGGCGACATTGGACCAACTCTATCCGCTGACCTGCGGCATCAGTGGGGGTTCGCTTGCCATCGGTGCGGGCGATACGGTGCCTGCCGCGCCGCCGCCGCTGCTGCCCGCCGCCGTCACCGATCCTGGCGGCGAGAGCTTCGGCGCCGCTTCGGGCCAGCTGCTGCGGCGCGCGGGGGAGCGGACCGCGCCTGCGGCGCTACGCTATTACGACATTGCGCGCGATTATCAGGCGGGGCTCCAGCGGGCGGAAGGACGTACGCTTCCCGGCCGCTCCGGCCTCATCGAATTTCCCGGCGCGCTGGCCGCCGCCGATGCCCGCCGCCTCGCCAATGCGGCCGCCGAGCGGGCCCGGCGCAGTGTGGAGACGCTGTCCTGGCGGATGGCGGAGATTGATCCCGCCCTCCGGCCCGGGGCCGTCGTGCGCGTGCCCGGCCGCGCGGGGCACTGGCGCATCGAAAGCTGGGAATGGCGCAGCGGCTTCATCGAACTGGCGCTGCTGCGCCTGCCGCGGGGGCCGGCCCGCGCCAGCCCGGCAGACCCGGGGCAGAACCTCTCGCCACCCGATCTGCTCGCCACGCCCACCGCGCTCCAGGCGTTCGAGCTCCCGTGGGACGGGCAGGGGAACGGGCAGGCTCGCCCGATCCACGCTGCCCTCTCCTCCAGCTCCGTCGGATGGGCCGGGGCGGCGCTCTATGAGCGGAGCGGGGCGGACCTGGTGCCGGTCGGCGTCAGCGGACCGGCGCGAAGCCTTGTCGGCACGCTGGTCACGCCGCTGGCGGGCTCCGCCGCAATGATGCTCGACCGCGCGGCACGCTGCGAAGTGCAATTGCTCTCCGGCGATTTCGTACTGGCGAGTGCCTCGCCGGAGATGCTGGCCAATGGCGCCAACCGTGCCCTGATCGGCGGCGAGGTGCTGCAATTCGCCTCCGCCCTACCGCTGGGCGGCGGGCGCTGGGAACTGCGCGGCCTCCTGCGCGGGCGGGGCGGGACGGAAGCGCAGGCCGCGGCCGGCCATGCGCCGGGCGCGGCCTTCATCCTGCTGGACGGCGCCCCGGTGGTAATCGACCCGGCCATGCTTAGCACCTCCAGCCAACCCGTGCTGGCGGCGATCGGCCTGGCCGACGCCGAGCCGGTGCTGTCCGAAACCGTCAACGCAGGCCTCTTCCTCCGTCCGCTCACCCCGGTGCATCCCTCGCTCCGCCGAACCGAGAACGGCCATGTCACGCTGCGCTGGACCCGCCGCGCGCGCGGGGCGTGGGGCTGGAACGACGGGGTGGACGTGCCGCTGGGCGAAGAGGCGGAGCGTTATCTGGTGGGCCTCGGCGACACCGGCGCGCCCGTGCTCCGCTGGGAAATCGGCGAACCAGTGCTGGAGTTCACGCCGGAGGCCTGGGCCGAACTCGCCGCCAGCCATGCCGGGCACAGCCTGTGGGTACGGCAGATCGGCAGCTTCGCGGTCTCCGATCCCTTGCAGCTCACCGTGGTCACCTGAACCGCAACTTCCGGAGGAATCCATGTCCGATCCCGTCACCTTTACGTCGGCCAGCGCGCGCTATGGCCTGCCCTTCCTGTTCGCCGGCCAGTCGCAGAAGGAATTCACTGTCAACGAGGCTCACGCCCTGGCCGACATGCTGCTGCACCCGGTGGTAGAGGGGGAGGCGGATGATCCGCCGGAGTCCCCGGCCGAGGGCGAATGCTGGCTAATCGGCGCCGCACCGAGTGGGAGCTGGACCGACCATGCTGGGGAATTGGCCTGCCATCAGGCGGGCAATTGGATCTTCGCCACCCCGCGCGAGGGGCTGCGTGTGCACGATCGCGGCGCCGGGCGGGACATGCGCTATCTGGCGGGCTGGCAGGCCGCGGCCGCGGTGCCGGCGCCCGTTGGCGGCCTGATCGTGGACTCACAGGCGCGCATCGCGATCGGCCAATTGATCGACGCGCTGGTGACGAGCGGCATATTGCCGGCGGGACCGGCGTAAGCCGGCGATGCCGGCTCAGGCTTGCGCCTCCTCCGCCCGGAGATGCCGCGTGGCCTCGCTTCGCGGCCCGTGGCGCATCGCCACCCACAGCATCAGGAGGCCGAAGGGGACCGCGACCAGCGTGGCGATCACCCCCGTCGCAAGGCTGCCCGTGGCCTCCGAAACGAAACCGGCGGTGAAGGGGCCGAAAGCGAGCCCCACCAGCGTGCTGCCGAGGAAGAAAATCGCCGTGGCCGTGCCGCGCATATGCGGGAGGACGAGTGCCTGGCTGGCCGCCGCCGAGGCGCCCAGCGTGGCCGAAGTGACCATCTGCAGCAGGAAGGCGCATGTCAGGAAAGTGGTGGCATCGGCGGTGGTATAGCCGAGCAGGACCAGCGGGACGATCAGCACGAACGCCGCCGCCACCACCACCAGCCTGCCGCTGGCCATCCGCAGGCTCAGCCAGTCCGCCAGCCAGCCGCCGCCGATCACGCCGAGGAAACCGCCCACTGCAGCCGGTGCGCCCAGCAGCCAGCCGAGTGCCCCCTTGTCGATGGCGAACACCCGCTCCGCATAGGGGGCCGCCCAATAGGTGACGGTGTAGCCCACGAAGGATTCCGCGCCATAGACAAGGACGATCGCCACGAAGGCCGGCGTACCCCAGGTCAGCCGATAGGTCGCCGGATCCTCCTCCTTCAGGCCCATCGACCAGCTGAACACGGCGTAGGCGCCGACCGCGACGAACCAGAATTGCGCCGCATTACCCGTGGCATGCCCCGCCAGCCATGCGGCGATCGCCAGCAGGCCAGCGACGGTCAGGTTCGGCAGCAGAGCGCGCTTGCCCCTGCGCGCCGCAGCGATGAAGGTCAGCGGCGGCAGAATGCCGAGCACTTGCCGGCCGAAGGCGCCCCATCCGCCGGGCCGCTGCGTCGCCACCTCTCCCTCCTGCGCGCCACGCTCCGGCTCGCGCAGCGACAGCACCCAGATTGCCAGGGGCAGGCCGGGCAATCCCACCGCAAGGAAGGCAGCCTGCCAGCCGGCGAGGCCGAGCGGCGCGCCGGCAGGCCAAGCCGCATTCCAGCTTTCGACGATGGCCCCGCCCAGCACCAGCGACAGGCCGCTACCCAGGAACAGGCCGGCGGAATAGATCGCCAGCGCGGTCGCCCGGCGGCGCGGCGGGAACCAGTCCCCGATCAGCGAATAGGCGCAGGGGCTCGCGGTCGCTTCCCCCACCCCCACGCCGATGCGCGCCAGCGCCAGCGTGGCGCCATTGCGCGCGAAGCCGGACAGCATGGTCATGCAGGACCACAGCGCGAGACCGATTGCGAGCAGCCGCGTGCGGCTCCACCCATCGGCCAGCCGACCCAGCGGAATGCCGAACAGCGCATAGAAGATCGCGAAGGCCGTGCCGTAGAGGAAGCCGAGCTGCGCATCGTCGAGCCCGAGATCGGCCTTGATGTCGTTGGCGAGGATCGAAAGGATCTGCCGGTCGACGAAATTGACCAGATAGACCAGGCTCAGCACCCCCAGCGCGTACCAGCTGTAGGCCGGAACGGGGCGATCCTGCCCGGGCTCGGCCATGTCAGTCGACCGGGTCCGCGGCGTAGCGCGTGCGATCTTCCACCCCGGCTTCCGCCATGCCCTTGCGGCGCAGGCGGCAGCTGTCGCACAGGCCGCAGGCGAGCCCTTCCGGCGTCGGATCATAGCAGGACCAGCTCATCGCCGGATCGAGGCCGAGCCGTGCGGCTTCCTGGGCGATGCGCGCCTTGCCCCAATATTGCAGCGGCGTGTGGATGGTGAAGCCGCCCCCTTCCGCACCGTCTCGCGTCGCGAGGCGGGCGGTTTCAGTGAAGCTGGCGATGAATTCCGGGCGACAATCGGGATAGCCCGAATAATCCAGCGCATTCACCCCGATGAAGATATCGCGCGCCCCGATCGCCTCCGCCCAGCCGAGCGTGAGCGAAAGGAAAATGAGGTTGCGCGCCGGCACATAGGTGACCGGGATTTCCTCCCCCACGCCGTCCTTCGGCACGTCGATATCGTCGGTCAGCGCCGAACCGCCGAACTGCCGCAGGTCGAGCGGCAGGACGACGTGGCGCGCCGCGCCGAGGTGGGCGGCGATATCCTTCGCGGCGGAAAGTTCCCGCCGGTGTCGCTGGTTGTAATCGATGGTAAGCGCGTTGACGGCAAAGCCGCTTTCGCGCGCAAGCGCCCCGGCAACCATGGAGTCGAGCCCGCCCGACAGCAGGACCACGGCCTTGGGCGCGGCATCATCAGCAGTGTTGGCCATCTGCGGCAGCTAGGCGGCGCGGCCCGTTGCGGCAAGCCCCTGCGCCGGAGCCTGTGCGATCAGCACGCGCCGGTGTGGCGCGCTTCGCCGCCGAAGGAGAAGGGCACGCCATTGGCGATGCCCTGCGTCTGGATCTGCACCAGCGCCGGCCCTTCGCGGCGGATGGAGGTGCGGCCGTAGCCATTGCCGCGGCAGGTGTATTGCACCACCACTTCGCGCGGCTCGTCCTTCACCACGAACTGGCTGCAGCCCGGCTGCTGGTGGCGCAGCTGGATGAACTCGCGCCCATCGCGCACGCAGATGCGCCGCTCCGAACCGTCGTCACGGATGCGCAGCAGCCAGCCGCCCTTCTTCAGCGTGTTGAACATGCCGATCTCCGGCGCCTGCGCGGCCACGGGCGCCGTCGCCATGGCCAGCCCGGCCAGCACAATGCCCGCCCGCAAAGCAACGGTCGAACACGACAAGGTCTGCATTCAATACTCCTCACTTCACGCAGCGCGCTGGATAGCACATCCGCTACTACGACAAAATGCCCCGTGTATGCGACGAAGCGTTCAGTCCTGGATTGGGAACTCGCGTGAACAAAAGGCGCAGTCGACCAGAATGATCCCGTTCTCGTCCTGCATGTCGCGGCGATCCTCCTTCGGGAAGCGGGCGAGCACTTCCTCGAAATGCACCACCGAGCAGCGGCAGCCGCGCGTAAGCGGCATGGTTTCCGAGATGCGGACCTCGCGCTCCTCGTGGAACAGGCGCCAGAGGATTTCTTCCGGCGTCAGTTCCGGATCGACGAGTTCCTCGGCGCGGAGCGAGCCGGCAAGGATGCTCACATGCTCCCACTCGGGATGGTCCATGCGCACATGGAGCCGCTCGCGCCCTTCCTCGCCATCGGCCAGATGCTGCACCAGCAGGCCGCCGGCCACGCTGCCGTTGGGCCCTGCCTGCACGGCGGCGCGGATGCGCGTGGGCACCTGCTCGCTGCGCGCAAAATATTCCTCCATCGCAGCGGACAGCGATTCGCCCTCCAGCGGCACCACGCCCTGATAGCGCTCGCCCGTTTCCGGCAGGTCGAAGGTGATCGCCAGATGGCCTGCGCCGAACAGCGATTGCAGATCGGTAGCGGCGCCAAGCTCGTCGAAGCGCTCGGGATCGTGCTTGAGATAGCCGCGCAGCTCCCCTTCGCGATAGTCGCACACCAGCAGCTCCACCACGCCGCCCTGCGCCTGCGCCTGGATCGTCAGCTGGCTGCCTTCGCGCTTGAGCAATCCGCCCATCAGCGCGCACAGCACCAGCGCCTCCGCCAGCAGCTGCTTGAGCACCGGCGGATATTCATGCGCGGCCAGAATCTCGTCGAGCACCGGGCCCAGCCGCACAAAGCGGCCGCGCACGTTGCGATCGGGGATGGTAAAGCCCAGGACACGGTCAAGGCCGCCCTGGATCGGCTCCATGTGTTCGGTCATGCCCGGAATATGGGAAGCGAAGGCGCCGAAATTAAGCCCGGCGCCTCATCGCAGCAGGCCAAAGCACCACAGCAGCACCGATTTCTGCGCGTGAATGCGGTTTTCCGCTTCATCAAACACACGCGATTGCGGCCCTTCGAACACCTCTTCGGTCACTTCCTCACCGACATGAGCGGGCAGGCAGTGAAGGAAGATGGCGTCCGGCTTCGCGCGCGCCATCAGCGCCGTGTCCACGCGGTAGGGCGCCATCGCCACGAGCTTTTCCTGCGCATGCGCCTGGCCCATGGAAATCCAGGTGTCGGTGACGACCACATCCGCGCCGGCCGCCGCTTCGGCCGCATCCTCGGTCAGCAGCACCCCGGCGCCGCCGCGCCGCGCCAGCTCCACGAACTCCGCCTGCGGATGATAGCCGGCGGGCGTGGCTACGCGGACATTGAACTTCATCAGCCCGGCAGCTTCGAGGATGGAATGCAGCACATTGTTGCCGTCTCCCAGCCAGGCGAGCTCCAGCCCGGGCAGCGCCTTGCCCTGTTCCACAATGGTGAGGAGATCGGCCACGATCTGGCACGGGTGAGAAAGATCGGTCAGCCCATTGATCACCGGCACGGTGGCGTGACGGGCCATTTCCTCGATCTTGGCATGATCGTCGGTCCGGATCATGATCGCATCGCACATGCGGCTGAGCACGCGGGCGGTATCGGCAATGCTCTCGCCCCGGCCCAGCTGAGTGGTGCCCGAATCGAGGATCAGCGCCGTCCCGCCCAGCTGGCGAATCGCCATGTCGAAGCTCACGCGGGTGCGCGTGGAGCTCTTCTCGAAGATCATGGCCAGCACCCGGCCCGCCAGCGGTGCATCCGCATCCGCCCGGCCCTTGGGCCAGCCAGACCGTGCCGCCTTGCGATCCTGCGCATCGTTGATCATCGCGGCGATCGCATCGCCGCCGGCATCGCCCAGATCGACGAAATGCCGCGTGCCCATCACGCAGCCTCCTGCGGCTGATAGTCGGCAGCGCCGGCAGACAGCTTTTCGAAGAACTCGTCGATCTCGGCATCGCCGATCACCAGCGGCGGCAGGATGCGCAAAGTCTGGTCGCCGGCTGCCACGGTCAGCAGCTGGTGCCGGTCACGCAGGTGCTGCATGAACGGCCGCGGCTCCACCTTCATCCGCAGCCCCAGCATCAGGCCCTTGCCGCGCACGGTCTCGAACAGCTCCGGATAATTGCCGATGAACTGTTCCATCCGGGTGCGGATCCGCTCGCCCTTGTCGCGCACGCTCTCGAGGAAGCCTTCGCCCAGCACCACGTCCAGCACCGCTTCGCCCGCGGCCATCGCCAGCGGATTGCCGCCATAGGTGGAGCCATGGGTGCCGAAGGTCATCCCCCGCGCCGCCCTTTCGGTGGCGAGGCAGGCGCCCAGCGGGAAGCCGCCGCCGATGCCCTTGGCGATCGCCATGATGTCGGGCTCGATGCCGTATTGTTCATAGGCGAAGAAGGTGCCGGTGCGCGCGACGCCGGTCTGCACCTCGTCCAGCACCAGCATCAGATCGTGCTCGTCCGCCAGTTCGCGCAGGCCCTTGATGAAGGCCTCGGTGCCGACGCGCACCCCGCCCTCGCCCTGGATCGGCTCCACCAGGAAGCCGGCGGTGTGCGGCCCGATCGCCGCCTTCACGCCGTCCAGATCGCCGAACTCCACATAGCGGAAGCCGGGCAGCAGCGGGGCGAAGCCCTTGTGCATCTTCTCCTGGTTGGAGGCGCTGATCGTGCCCATCGTGCGCCCGTGGAAGGCGTTGTTGAAGGTGATCAGCTCGAAGCGATCCTCGTTCCCCTGATACTGGTGATAGGCGCGCGCCGTCTTGATCGCCGCCTCCACCGCTTCCGCCCCGGAGTTGGTGAAAAACACCGTGTCGGCAAAGGTGTTGTCCACCAGCCGCTGCGCCAGCCGCTCTCCCTGCGGGCTGCCATAGAGGTTGCTGACATGCATCAGCGTTTCGGCCTGGCGCTGGATCGCGCCGATCAGGCCGGGGTGCGAATGACCCAGCAGGTTCACCGCGATTCCCGCAGCGAAATCAAGATAGCGCGTGCCGTCTTCCGACACGAGATGGCAGTGGTCCCCCCGCACCGGGCGGACATCGCACCGGGGGTAGACGGGCATTAGCGGCGTGATCGACATTCTTCGGACTTCCTCGTTGGCGCCCGCCATATGGGCCAGACGCACAAAGACAAATGGCGGCCCATCAGGACCGCCGGCTGCATCCGTTCATGTGGTTTGCGTCTATGGGTTTGGCGACGCGCGGTCAAACCGCCGCTGCGTCGCCCATCAACCCGGCCGATTTGGGGGTCGGCCCGCCCGCGTGTCAGCCCTGAACGGGCACAAGGTTGACCGCGGAGAACTTCCCTCGTCGGTCGACCTCGAGATCGAATTCGAATCGATCACCTTCATTGATGCCCGGCAGACCGGACCGCTCCACCGCGCTGATGTGGACGAAGGCATCTTCCTTGCCATCGTCCCGCGTGATGAAGCCGAAGCCCTTCATGGCGTTGAAGAACTTCACTGTGCCGGAAGCCTTCTCGCCGGTCAGCTGCCGCTGGGGGCCACCCGCACCGCCGGCGGCGCCGGGGGCAGGCCGCGCCTGACCCTGCTGCTCCACCGGAATCACGTCGCCCACAACCTGCAGGTCGGCGGCGGAAATCTTGCCGCCCCGGTCCACCAGATTGAACTGCAGCTCCTGGCCCTCGGCCAGCCCTTCCAGGCCGGCGCGTTCGACCTGGCTGATGTGAACGAACACATCATCGCCGCCCTCATCCCGCTGGATGAAGCCGAAGCCCTTCTGCGAGTTGAAGAATTTCACCTTGCCCTGGCCAGTACCGACCACCTGCGCGGGCATGCCGCCGCCGCGCGGAGCACCGCCGCCGCCACCGCCGCGGGGACCGCCGCCGAAGCCGCCCCGCGGACCGCCGCCGAAACCACCACCGCCGCCGCGATTATCGCCACCGCCGAAACGGTCACCGCCGCCACCGCGCCAGTCGTCCCCGCCGAACCTGGCCGGACCCGAATCCATGAAGGGA
The DNA here is from genome assembly GCF_003569745.1 of Altererythrobacter sp. B11. Taxonomy (NCBI): domain Bacteria; kingdom Pseudomonadati; phylum Pseudomonadota; class Alphaproteobacteria; order Sphingomonadales; family Erythrobacteraceae; genus Altererythrobacter; species Altererythrobacter sp. B11. The sequence goes on along the minus strand of NZ_AP018498.1, from coordinate 745,931 downwards.
TCGAATCCCTCTTCACCGAAACTGTCCCGCTTGTCGCGTCCCCGGCCGCGACGACCTCTATCGTAACCCATGAACCGAACGTACCTTCACTTCGTAATTGGCCTAGCTCTCATCCGGCCGCGACAACGCCTCCGGATCGAAGCGATGGTAAATCCCCTCACTTCAATGGCACTATATAACCCATCTTCGTGCATGAGGCGAACAATTTAAGATCGCGTTCACGAAGCCGCGTGAAGTGTCCGACAGTCTGCGCAGACCTATTGCCTCGCCGCGACGCTTGGGCGAGAAGGCGCGGCGATGGACATACTTGCTCTACTGACCGACCCTGCGGCCTGGGCCGCGTTGCTGACACTCATCGTGCTCGAGGTCGTCCTTGGCATCGACAACCTCGTGTTCATCGCGATCTTGTCCAACAAGCTGCCGCCCGAACAGCAGTCGAAGGCGCGCCGCATCGGGCTGTTGCTTGCGCTCGGCATGCGCATCTGCCTGCTGCTGCTGATCGGCTGGCTGGTCACTTTGCAGACCCCCCTGTTCGACCTCGGCCTGCGCGGTGCGACCGGCCCCCATGGTGCGCCGACCTTCGAGACCGCGTTTTCCGGGCGTGACCTGATCCTGCTCGCCGGCGGGCTGTTCCTGCTGTGGAAGGCGACCAAGGAAATCCATCACAACATGGATTCGCATGGCGATTCGGGCGAGATGCTGGACCGCAAGGCGGGGCCGGTGCAGCTCACCTTCAGTGCGGCGATCGCCCAGATCATCGCGCTCGATCTGGTCTTCTCGATCGATTCGATCCTGACCGCCGTGGGCATGACGGACGAAGTGCCGATCATGGTGACCGCCGTCATCATCACCGTCACCATCATGCTGTTCGCCGCCGATCCGCTGGCGCGCTTCATCGAACACAATCCCACGCTGGTCATGCTGGCACTCGCCTTCCTGGTGATGATCGGGCTGGTGCTGATCGCCGATGGCTTCGGCTTCCATGTGCCCAAGGGCTATATCTATGCGGCCATGGGCTTCTCCGTCGGGGTGGAAGTGCTCAACATGGTCAAGCGCAACCGGCGTGAAAGGCGCGCCACACCCCCGGCGGAGGAACTGGCATGAGCGATTTCCGCCAGTTGTCGCCGGCGGTCTCGGCGAGCCCGCAGATCACGGTTGCGGACGTGGGGGAGGCCGCGGCGCGCGGCTTTGCCATGATCGTCAACAATCGGCCCGAAGGCGAAGCGCCGGACCAGACGCCGGCGGCAGAGATCGCCGCCGCGGCGGAGGCCGCCGGGCTGGCCTATCGCGAAATTCCCATCAGCCACGCCGGCTTCAGCGAAGCGCAGGTGGTGGCCATGGCGGAGGCGCTGGAGGAGGCGGCGGGGCCGGTGCTCGCCTATTGTCGCTCCGGCACAAGGTCCACGCTGCTGTGGGCCCTGGCGGAGGCACGCGCGGGCACCGATCCCGAGGGGCTGGCTGCCAGCGCGGCACACGCAGGCTATGACCTCGGCCCGATCCGACCCACGCTCGACGCCTTTGCCGCCGCCGCGCGCGGCTGAGCCGGGCACCGCCCCAACCCTACTCTGCTGACGGCAAGAAAAGGGGCCGGAGGATTGCTCCTCCGGCCCCTTTTGTTGGCTGACGCCGTGATCGCTTAGTTGCCGGAGCCCGGCCCGTAAGTGATTTCGACGCGGCGGTTCTGCAGCTCGCGCACACCGTCGGCGGTGGGAACGCGCGGGTTGGCTTCGCCGAAGGCCTCGCTGGTGATCGAACCAGCGGGGATGCCCTTGCCGGTCAGATAGCTCTGCACGCTGGTGTTGCGGCGTGCGGCCAGGCCGAGGTTGTACTGCGTGGTGCCCGAACGGTCGGTGTAACCCGCCAGCATGATCGGCACGTTGCTGCAGTTGCCATAGGCCGTCACGGCGCTGTCGAGGATGGTCGCAGCCTCGGGCGTGATGTCCGACTTATCCCAGTCGAAGAACACGATGTAGGGGCCCTTGTTGCAGACCACCTGCGGCGGCGGAGGCGGCGGGGGCGGAGGCGGCGGGGGAGGCGGCGGCGGGGGAGGCGGCGGCGGCGGGGGAGGCGGCGGCGGAGCCGACGCACCGCCGAAGTTGGCGATCAGGCTCACCAGCGCCGAATGCGTCGCCGCTCCGAAGCGGTTCTCGCGCCCGGCCAGATCGCGGATCTCGACATCCTTGGTGTTGAGATAGCGATACTTGAGGCCCAGCTCGAACGTGTCGTTCAGCGGCACGCGGGCCTGGGCCAGCGCCTGCCATGCCCAGTCATGATCGCGGTTGGTCATGTAGTCCGCGCCGTTCACCGAATAGCCGGTGTCGATCCACGCATGGCCCGCACCGACGCCCACGGAAAAGCCGGGGCCGCCCTGGCCGCCGAGGTCGAGCAGCACGTTCGCCATGGCGGTGACCACCTGCTGCGTGCCGTCGAGCGGCGCAAGAGTGCCGGTGACTAGACCGCCGGCCCCATCGGGCACGCCGGCCGAAGTGGTGATGGAATCGGCGCCGAATTCCTTGAAGGTCATCTCGCCTTCGGCGCGCACCGGCCCGAAGTCATAACCGACGATGCCGCCGAGATCCCAGCCGCGATGGTTGTCGATCGTGGCGCCATCCGGCGTGGTGCCCACATCGATGTCGGTGTTCTCTGCCCACAGCGCACCCACGTCGATTTCGACGTAGCCGGCGCCGTCACGGGCCATGGCGGGCGAAGCAGAGGCCACGGCAATAGCCGCAGCGCCAAGCGCAATCTTTCTCATAACAACTCCCCTCCAACCTGCTGCAGGGCAGCAAGTCGTTGCTTTTCTGCGCACGATGGGCCGGCGGAAGCCGACGCACCAGCGCGGCCCCGGCGTTAAGGCCGCGAGCCGCATCCATGCAAGCATTTGCGCCGGATCGGGTTCCGCTGCGCAGGCAGTTTCAGGGTTAACGCGGGCGTTTTGGGGCGCGATTGTCCCGGGTTTGTTGCGTACTTGCAACATTCTGTGGCCGCGCCGCACGGCCGCCCTCAGCCCTTACGGGGGCAAGAAAAGAGGGCCGGAGCGGCTGGCTCCGGCCCTTTCAGTTTATGTTCGCAGGAGGAACATTGTGAGGCGGGATCGGGAGGAGAGGAGGAAGGCCCGATCCCGCCAAGCTTGTGATCAGTTGTAGGCGCGCTCGCCATGTTCGGCGATATCGAGGCCCTCGGTCTCGACTTCCGGCGAAACCCGCAGGCCCGTCAGCGCCTTGGTGATGAAGCCCGCGATCAGCGTGCCGACACCGGCCCACACGATCGCCACCGCAACCGCGATGATCTGGGTCACGACCTGAGCGCCCATGGAGAAATCGTCGCCGCCGGGGCCACCAAGCGCCGGGGAATAGACGATGCCGGTGCCGATGGCGCCGATGATGCCGCCCACGCCGTGGATGCCGAAGGCGTCCAGCGAGTCGTCATAACCGAGCGCCGGCTTCACCTTGGCGACCATGATGTAGCAAACCACCGAAGCCACGATGCCGAGGACGATGGCGCCGAACGGGCCGGAGTTGCCGGCAGCCGGAGTCACCGCCACCAGGCCGGCGATGATGCCCGAGCAGAAGCCCAGCGCGGAACCCTTGTGGCCCGCCAGACGCTCCACCACCATCCAGGTGAGGCCCGCCGCCGCCGTGGCGACGAAGGTGTTGATCATGGCGAGACCAGCGGTGCCGTCTGCCTCCAGCTCGGAGCCGGCATTGAAGCCGAACCAGCCCACCCACAGCAGGCCGGTGCCGACCATGGTCAGCGTCAGCGAGTGCGGCGGCATCGGTTCAGAGGGATAGCCCTTGCGCTTGCCCAGCAGGAAGGCGAGCACGAGGCCCGAGACACCGGCGTTGATATGCACCACCGTGCCGCCGGCGAAGTCCAGCGCGCCCATGTCGAACAGCAGTCCGCCGCCGGCCCACACCATATGCGCGATCGGGAAATACACGATCGTGAGCCAGATGATGACGAACAGCATCGTTGCCGAGAACTTCATCCGCTCCGCCGTGGCGCCCAGGATCAGCGCCGCAGTGATGGCCGCGAAGGTCATCTGGAAGCAGGCGAAGACATATTCGCTGATCACTTCATCGGAGAAGGTCGCCGCCGTGCTGTCCGACGTGGTGTTGGAGAGGAACAGGTTGCCCCAGCTGAAGAAGGCATTGCCTTCCGGGCCGAAGGCGGTCGAATAGCCCCACATCACCCATACCAGCATGGCGAGCGCCGCGGTGGCGCCGATCTGCGTCATGGTGGAGAGCATGTTCTTGGACCGGGTAAGGCCGCCGTAGAACAGCGCCAGGCCCGGCAGGATCATCATCAGCACCAGCACGGTGGAGGTCATCATCCAGGCGTTGTTGCCGGGATTGGCCACAGCGACCGTCTCGGCCACTTCCGTCGCCGCGGCGATCGGCGTCCCGGCCGCGTCGCTGACGGTTTCGGTTACGGCAGCTGCCGTTTCGGCGGCCCAGGCGGCGGAAGCGGCCAGAATCGACCCTCCCAGCACACCGGCGCCACAAAGCATTTTGCGGATCATCTCGTTACCCCTCGTTGGCGCCGCTCAGAGCGCGTTGTCCCCGGTTTCACCCGTGCGGATCCGCGTGGTGGACGCGAGATCGAGCACGAAGATCTTGCCGTCCCCGATGCTGTCCGTGCTGGCGGTCTGCTGGATGGTCTCGACGATCTGGGCTGCCAGCGCGTCGCTGGCGGCGATTTCGATCTTCACCTTGGGAAGCATATTCGTGGAATATTCCGCCCCGCGGTAGATCTCGGTCTGCCCCTTCTGGCGCCCGAAGCCTTTTACTTCGGACACGGTCATGCCGGCGATCCCGATGGCGCTCAGCGCTTCGCGAACCTCGTCGAGCTTGAATGGTTTGATGATGGCGATGATGAACTTCATCACTGACCCCTCTTGCTTACCGGACGATCCCCGGCCGAGAGGACTATCAGCAACAAGCGTGCCAAATGCCGCAATGCAGCGATTTACCGGGTGTTAGGGCAAGGAGGGTTATGCTGAGAGCGCCACTGGCGCTCGAATCTTGTGCAGCTGCTCAATAATTAGGCAGTGAGGGAGAGACTCGCCTTCACCGGCAGGTGGTCGGATGCCATGGCCGACAGGGCGCTGTGGTGGACGGCGGCATCCTCGCAATCCCAATGTTCCGAATGGACGATGCGGTCGAGCTGCGCCAGCGGGCGCGTGCTCGGGAAGCTACGGCCCGGCTGGAGCACGGACCACGCCCCGGCGAAGCCGCGCAGCGCCCCGCCCCGTTGCGACCATTCGTTGAGATCGCCCAGCATCACCGCCGGCTTGCCCAGCGCGGCGATATGGCCGCACACCGCATCCACCTGCTTGCGGCGAAGCAGGCCCGACAGGTCGAGATGCATGCCGACCACGCAGAATTCGCGCCCGCCGGCGGACAGATGCGCGCAAACCGCCCCGCGCGGCTCGATCGCGGGCAGGTCGATCGGCTCCGCCCCCAGCACGTCGACATGCGGCGCCACCAGAATGGCGTTGCCGTGCCAGCCCATGCTGGCCGGGCGCATCTTCAGCGCGGCCACGCGCCAGTGGCGTTCCTCCACCAGTTCGCGCGGCAGCACGGTTTCGCGCCGGCCAAAGCGGCGATCCACCTCCTGCAGGGCAATCACATCGGCGCCAAGCTCATGCAGCACTGCCAGGATCCGCTCCGGATTGCGCTGGCGATCCGTGCCCACGGCCTTGTGGATGTTGTAGCTGGCGAAGGTGAGGCGCAGGTCAGTCAGGCACGGTCCCCTCGGCTCCGGCGATATAGCGATCGGTCGGCCGCGCGGGCAGCCCGTCGATGCTCTCGCGTCGGCGCTTGAACTTGCCGGCCCATTCCCGCGGATCGGCCTGGGCATGGTATTTGACCAGCGTCGGGCGTTCCGCTTCCAGTTGCATCAGCGGCACGCCCCAGCCGCAGCTGGTCTGCACGCTTTCCACCGCCACATCGAAGATCTGCCGCGTGCCGGGCAGCATGGTGAAATGGCCCGCCAGTTCGTCCCAGCCGGATTCCCACGGCAGCACCGGCGTGCCCCGGCCATAGATCCGCAGGATCAGCGCCGGCTGTTCGAAATTGCAGAACATCAGCGTGATCCGGCCGTCGGCGATCAGGTGGGCATTGGTTTCATTCCCCGAGCCGCCAAGGTCGAGATAGGCCACCCTTTGGGGGGACAGCACACGCAGGCAATCATAGCCCTTGGGGCTGAGATTAATCCGCGCGCCTTCGGCAGCGGTCGCGACGAAGAACACCGGCTGCCGGCTGATCATCGCCACATGCTTGTCAGTCAGTGCATCGAAGAATTCGGCCATCGATCCAGACTAACCGCCGGCCGGCACCTTGTCACCGCTCCTTGGTGGCGGAGAAGGTGAGATCGGGGTTCTTTTCCTGCTGATAGCCGACATCCCATGGCGATCTGGCCATGAACACCAGATCGCCATCGCGGTCGCGCGCCAGATTGGCGCGGTTGAAATCCTCGAAGTTCTTCATCGCGGCATCGCTGCCCTTCAGCCAGCGCGCCGTGGCGAAGGGGGAAGGTTCCAGCACCGCTTCCACCTTGTATTCCGCCTCCAGCCGCGAAACGAGCACTTCCAGCTGCAGCTGGCCGACCACGCCGACGATCCACTGGGCGCCAATCTCCGGGTAGAACACCTGGATCACGCCTTCTTCGCTCAGATCGTCCAGCGCCTTGCGCAATTGCTTAGTCTTGGTGGGATCGCGCAATTGCACCCGGCGGAGGATTTCCGGTGCGAAATTGGGCAGGCCGGTGAAGCGCACGTCGTTCTTCTCGCTCAGCGTGTCACCCACGCGCAGCGTGCCGTGGTTGGGGATGCCGATGATGTCCCCTGCCTCGGCCGTGTCGGCGATTTCGCGATCCTGCGCGAAGAAGAGGATGGGGGAATGCACCGCGATCGGCTTGCCCAGGCCGGAAGGCGTCAGCTTCATGCCGCGGCGGAAGGTGCCGGAGACCATGCGCATGAAGGCGATCCGGTCACGGTGCTGCGGGTCCATATTGGCCTGCACCTTGAAGATGAAGCCGGTCACCTCGTCGCGATCGGGCGTTACCGGCCCGGTTTCGGACGGCTGCGGGCGCGGCGGCGGGGCGAAGCCGGCGATCGCCTCGATCAGTTCGGTCACGCCGAAGTTCTTGAGCGCGGAGCCGAAATAGACCGGCGTCAGATCGCCATTGCGATAGGCGTCCAGATCGAATTCGGCATAGCCGGCCTGCGCCAGCTCCACCTCTTCGGCCACTTCGGGAGGCAGCGCCGCATCGACGTCGCGCTTGCCGAGGAATTCCTTGCTGTCGCCCTCGGGCCGGCTGACCGCGCCGCTGGCGAAATCGAGCACGCCCTGGAACAGGCCGCCCATGCCCACGGGCCAGCTCTGCGGCGAAACATCCAGCGCCAGCATGTCGGCCACTTCGTCCAGCAGCTCGAACCCGCTGCGGCCTTCGCGGTCCACCTTGTTGATGAAGGTGATGATCGGCACGCTGCGCAGGCGGCAGACTTCGAACAGCTTGCGGGTCTGCGGCTCGATACCCTTGGCCGCGTCGATCACCATGATGGCGGAATCGACCGCGGTGAGCGTGCGATAGGTGTCTTCCGAGAAATCCTCGTGGCCCGGCGTGTCCAGGAGGTTGAAGGTCACGCCATCGCGCTCGAAGGTCATCACGCTGGACGTCACCGAGATGCCGCGCTGCTGCTCGATCTTCATCCAGTCGGAGCGGGCACGCCGCGCCTGGCCGCGCGCCTTCACCTCGCCGGCAAGATGGATCGCGCCGCCCTGCAGCAGCAGCTTCTCGGTCAGTGTGGTCTTGCCCGCGTCGGGATGGGAAATGATCGCGAAGGTCCGGCGGTTGGATGTCATCCACGCAGCTCCGCACCCAGCTTCGCGGCGGCGGCCACCACCCGGTCGGAAATCGCGCGGATCTCGTCCTCGGTGAAGCTCTTCTCGCCCGGCTGCAGGGTGATTTCCACCGCCAGCGACTTGCGGCCTTCGGGCACGCCCGCGCCGCGGAAATCGTCGAAGATGCGCGCGTCCACGATGTTAGCCTTGTCCGCGCCCTTCACCATCCGCAGCAGATCGCCCGCCGGAAGCGCGGCATCCACCAGGAAGGCGAAATCGCGCGCGACCGGCTGCAGCGCCGGCGGGCTATAGGCCGCCCGGGCGAAGCCCGCCGCGCCCTTGCGCGCCGGAATCGCATCGAGGAACAGCTCCAGCCCGACCACCGGGCCTTCCACGTCGAAGGCCTCCAGGGTGCGCGGGTGGAAGGCGCCGAAGCGGGCGAGCACGGTCTTGGGGCCGAGCCGCAAGGTGGCGGACTGGCCCGGGTGGAACTGCGGCCCGGGCCCGGCCTGATCCGGCGCCATCACCTGCAGCTTGTCCACCGCCACGCCCGCTGCGCCCAGCAGCGCTTCGGCCTCGGCCTTGGCATCGAAGGCATCGAAATAGGTCGCCTTGCCGCTGGCCCAGCCCCGCGGGGCCTTCTCGCCCGCCAGCACCACCGCCAGCACATGGCGCTCGTCGCTCATCCCGCCCTCGCCGCGCAGATAGGCGCGGCCGATCTCGAACAGCCGCAGCCCGGAAGCGCCGCGATCGAGATTGCGCTTCGCCGCCGCCAGCAGGCCGGGCAGCAGCGACGGGCGCATCGCCTTCATGTCTTCGCTGATCGGATTGTCCAGCAGCCACAGGCCGCCATTGCCGGTGGCGAAATGCTCCGCCTCCCACTCCGGCAGGAAGGACCAGGTCACCGCTTCGTTCAGCCCCCGCCCGGCGGCGGCGCGGCGAAGTTTACGATCAATCAATTGCACAGGCGTCGCAGTGGGCTTCGCCACCCCTTGCGCGCGCGGCAGAGCGACGCTTTCGACCTTATCGAGGCCGTGGATACGCACCACCTCCTCCACCAGATCGGCCGCACCCGCCACATCGGGCCGCCAGGTCGGGGCCTGCACCAGCCAGTCCGAACCCACGGAAAAGCCCAGCCTTTCCAGGATGGCCTGCTGCTCAGTGGCGGGAATATCCACCCCGCCCAGCCGCGCCGCCAGCGCCGGATCATAGGCTACGGCGGCGGTCTCCATCGGCGGACTCCCGGCCCGCACCACCTCGCTCGCCTCGCCCCCGCAGATCTCCAGCACGAGCTGGGTCAGCAGGTGAAGCCCATCATCCATGAAGCCCGGATCCACGCCCCGTTCGAACCGCGTGCGCGCATCCGAGGCGAGGCCGAGGCGGCGGCCGGTGACGCCGATCCGCTCCGGATCGAAATAGGCGATCTCCAGCAGCACATCCGTCGTGCCTTCGGACACGCCCGATTCCTCGCCGCCCATGATGCCGGCGATGTCGTGCACGCCCGCCTCATCGGCGATCACGGTCATTTCGCCGTCGAGACGATAGGTCTTCTCGTTGAGGGCGAGCACTTCCTCCCCGTCACGCGCGCGGCGCGCAACCACGGCGCCGCGCAGCCTGGCAAGATCATAGACATGCGCCGGGCGGCCATAACCGAGCATCAGGTAGTTGGTGATGTCCACCAACGCGCTGATCGGGCGCTGGCCGGCGTCGCGCAGGGCGGCCTGCATCCACTCCGGAGACGCGCCGTTCTTCACGCCGCGGATCACGCGGCCGTAAAACGCCGGACAACCCGGGGGATCGTCGGTGCGGATTTCCACCGGACACGGGAAGCTCGCCGGCACGTCCTGCAGGGAAATGGGCCGCAGCGTGCCCAAGCCCGCCGCCGCCAGATCGCGCGCGATCCCGTAAACCCCCATGCAATCCGGCCGGTTGGGCGTGATGGATACGTCGAAGATCGGGCTGACGCCGCGATAGTCGGCAAAGGGCAGGCCGATGGGCGCATCGGTCGGCAATTCGATGATGCCGTCATGCTCTTCACCCAGCTCGAGCTCTCGCACCGAGCACATCATGCCGTTGGATTCGACGCCGCGAATGGCGCTCTTGCGCAATTGCATGCCATTGGCCGGCACGACCGCGCCCGGCAGGCCGAGCACGCCCTTCATCCCCGCACGCGCATTGGGCGCACCGCAGACGACCTGCAGCGGATCGCCTTCGCCGGTATCCACCGTGAGCACCTGCAGCTTGTCCGCATCAGGATGTGGCGCGGCGGTAAGCACATGGGCGATGCGGAAGCCGGAGAGCTTCTCCGCCGGATCCTCGACCCCTTCCACCTCGATGCCGATGGCATTGAGCTTCGCCGCGATTTCCTCTGCCGAGGCGCCGGTTTCGAGAAACTGCCTGAGCCAGTCGAGCGAGAACTTCATGCGCGTGCTCCCACCCCGCCGGACAGTGTCGGCTGATCGAAGGCGCTGAAGCCGAAATGCCGCAGCCATCGCACGTCGCCGTCGAAGAAGGCCCGCAGATCGTCCATCCCGTATTTGAGCATCGCCAGCCGGTCGACGCCCACGCCGAAGGCGAAGCCCTGCCACTCGTCCGGATCGAGGCCAGAGAATTCGATCACCTTGCGGTTCACCATGCCGCTGCCCAGCAGCTCCATCCACGCATGGCCCGGCGCATCGCCCGATCCGCCGACAACCCGCCGCCCCTTCTCCACCGCATAGCCGACATCGACTTCCACCGAAGGTTCGGTGAAGGGGAAGTAGGACGGGCGCAGACGCAGCACGATGTCGTCGCGCTCGAAGAAGGCCTTGAGGAAGGTCTCCAGCGTCCACTTCAGATGGCCGAGGTGGATATCACGGTCGATCACCAGCCCCTCCACCTGGTGGAACATGGGCGTGTGCGTGGCGTCGCTGTCGCTGCGATAGACGCGGCCCGGCGCAATGATCCGCAGCGGCGCGCCGTCCGCCAGCATGGTCCGCACCTGCACCGGGCTGGTGTGTGTGCGCAGCAGCATCCGCCCGCCGCGGGGCGCTTCGTCGGGAAAATAGAAGGTGTCGTGCATCGCCCGCGCCGGATGGCTCTCGGGCATGTTGAGCGCGGTGAAATTGTACCAGTCGTCCTCGATCTCCGGCCCGGTGGCGACGGAGAAACCGAGATCGGCGAAGATTTCCGCCAGCTCGTCCAACACCTGGCTGACGGGGTGGACGGAACCCTGCGGCGTGGCGGGCGCCGGCAGCGAAAGATCGAGCGTTTCGGCAGCCAGCCGCTGTTCCAGCGCGGCCGCTTCCATCGCGTCCTTCCGCGCCGCCAGCGCATCGGCCACGGCTTCGCGCAGCGCCTGGATCTTCGGCGCTTTCTCCTGCCGTTCCTCGGGGCTCATCTTGCCGAGCGTCTTCAGCAGGGCGGAGATGCTGCCCTGTTTGCCGAGGAGTTCGATGCGCAGCGCCTCCACATCGGCAAGGCTGGTGGCAGCGCCCAGGCGCGCGAGGGCTTCGGCTTGGATCTGGTCTAGGTCACTCATCGGGATCAATCGGTCTCAGGGTGTCGCGGGCGTGTAGCGGGCGCCGCTGCGTCTCCCAACCCCTAATTGCCGCGCTGACGGGCTGGTGACGCTATTCGCCCTGCCCCTGCGGGCCGTAGCGCAGGATCGTGGGCAAGTCCGTCCGTGGTGCAGCCCCCTGATCGGCCATGCGCTGCGCCGCGATCCGATCGAGGATGGGGTGCGGCCTTTCGGCATATTCGCTCGGCGTCATGCCCATGAAATCGTGGAAATCGCGCACGAATTGCGACTGATCATGATATTGCCGGTCCAGCGCCTGGCTCCAGCTGCGGCCGGGATTGAGCATGAACTGCGCCAGGCTACGCAGCAGGCGCTGGCGGCGCAGCAGCAGCTTGGGCGGGAAGCCGAAATAGCGCGCGCAAAGCCGCTCCAGCGATCGGGCGCTCAACCCCGTGCGCTCGCCCAGTTCGGCCACGCTGGTCACCTCCGGGTCACAAACGGCATCGTGACAGGCGCGGATCAGCACTTCGTTGGGCACCGGGCGCAACACGTGGCGCATCAGATAGTCGTTGATCCGCACCGCGGCTTCATCCGGCGGCAGGGGCGATCCGCGCACCATGTCGAGGATGGGAGCGAAGAGGGCGAAGGGAGCTTCCCGTTGGCCATCCACGACGCGGTTGGCGAAATCGCGCGCCGGCGCGGGCACGAATTTGGCCCAGCCGGCCGGTTGCAGGCCCAGCCCCCAGGTGCGCGAGGTGACGAGTTCAAAGTGGATCGGCTTGCTGGTGACGCCGCTGACCACGAAGGGCGGCTGCGCCGCCAGCGGGCCGGCCCCTACGGCGCCGAAGGGCGGCACGGCTTCCGAAAAGCGCATGGCCGCCCATTCGGGATGGAGGCAATCGCGCACTCGCCCCCCGTCGCGGCAGTCGATGTCGAAGAGGTAGAGCGCCGTGAAATAGGGCTCCAGCTCTTGCGACAGGCGGTAAAACCGCACGTCGACGTGAAAATCGGCTGACATTGCGTGTGCGACCACAATCTGCCCACGGCCCCCGGCGCTGCCACGCCAGGTTCCTGTCCCCCCCTGAAGCCACCCCCTGTATGGGCGACGTCATTCCTTCAATTGCATAAATCCCGCAATGTCCACGAAAAATCGCATTATTGGCTCCGGAACGGAGCGGTCTGCTGACGGTATCAGGGACCCGCCCTCTCGCTGGGCGGCGGATTTCCGGGCTTCCCGCGCCAAATGCCGCGCGCAACAAAAAAGGCGCGGATGGCCCATGCCACCCGCGCCCTTCTGTTGGTGCGAAACGCTGTTGCCGGCTCAGGCCGGGAGCGCGGCCTTCGCCTGCTGGATGATCGCGCCGAAAGCGGCACCTTCATTCATGGCGAGATCGGCCATCACCTTGCGGTCCAGTTCGATGCCGGCGAGCTTGGCGCCGTGCATGAACTGCGAATAGGTGAGGCCTTCGGCGCGGACCGCCGCGTTGATGCGCTGGATCCACAGCGCGCGGAAGTTCCGCTTCTTAACCTTGCGGTCGCGATAGGCGTACTGGCCGGCCTTTTCGACGGCCTGACGGGCGACGCGAATCGTGTTCTTGCGGCGGCCGCGATAGCCCTTGGCCGCTTCCAGAATCCGCTTGTGCTTGGCGCGCGTGGTGACGCCGCGTTTGATACGGGACATGCTTCAGTACTCCTCAGTTCAGCCCGTAGGGCGCCCACTTCTTGATCACCTTCGCATCGGCGTCGGAGATCACTTCGGTGCCGCGGTTCTGGCGGATGTACTTGGCATTGTGGCTGATCAGGCGGTGGCGCTTGCCGGCCACGCCGTGCTTGACCTTGCCGGTGGCGGTGATCTTGAAGCGCTTCTTCACACCGCTCTTGGTCTTCATCTTGGGCATTTTCGTCTCCTTCGTCAGGGACACGTCCAACCAGCCCTGGCAGCCCTTGTGGCCAGACCGGCGGATGAATCACGTGTCAGTGAAGCGGGCGCCAATAGCGATTTCGCGTATAAATGCAAGCGCTCCGCGCCCTGTCGCGCGGGCGGCTGGAACACGCTGGAACAGGGTTCAGTACCAGAAACCGGACCCGCGCGCAGAGGGTGTTTTACGGACAGCCGACGATGCGAAAGAGCCGCCGCCGGCCTGCCCCGCCGCCAACCCTGTAGGCAACCGCGCCTTCCCTAGCGCGCCTCAATAGCGGTGTGCCCCGTTTCGCGCAGCCAGCGGCCGAAATCGCCATGCGGGATCGGCATCGCATCGGCCGGCAGATCGCGGACGTAGCAATAGGCGAAGGCGGAGGTGGTGAAGCCGTTGCCCAGCGTCACCGGCAGGTCGCGCCGCTCATATTCGGCATCCGGGCCGCCGTGCGCATCCTCGAACTCGTCCATCGCGAGCCAGTCCACCCGCCCCGCTTCATGGACGATGCCATGCACCGGCGCGCCGTGGGGATCGGGCAGGAGGATCGGATACCAGCCCCCGTCGGGGGAGTTCAGCGCATAGAGCGTACCGCGCACCGTGGCGGGAACACCGTCATCCAGCGCCGCGATCAGTTCTGCCGCGCGCCCCCGCGCCAGTTCGCGGATCAGCACACCGTAAACGAACAGCTGCATCAGTGACCGTGCCCATCGTGCGCCCCATGATGCGCATGGCCGCCCATCGCCTCCAGCACGTCTTCCAGCCGCGCAGGATCGCCCAGCGCAAGGACGTGGCCGGCAGAACCGCGGTGCAGCGGATCGCCGTTCCAGTCGCACATCAGGCCGCCCGCACCCTCCACCACCGGCACGAGCGCGGCATAGTCATGCAGCTTGAGCCCCGCCTCGCACACCACATCAAGGAAGCCGCTGGCGAGCAGGGCGTAATTGTAGCAATCGCCGCCCATGATCATGCGCTTGTGGTCGGTCTTGGCCGCCAGCGCCATGAACACGTCGCCTTCATCCTGCGAGAAGTAATGCGGGCCGGTGGTGGCGATCGCCGCATCGGCCAGTTCGCGACAGGCACGGGTGCTGACCGCGCGGCCGTTGAAGCTGGTGGGCTTGCCGGAAATGCCCAGCCATCGCTCGCCGGCGATCGCCTGGTCGATCACCCCCAGCACCGGGAAGCTATCCACCAGCAGCGCGATCAGCGTGCCGAAGGTCGGCCGGCCGGCGAGAAAGGCGGTGGTCCCATCAATCGGATCGAGTACCCATTGCCGACCGGAACGGCCCTCGCTCGCGCCGAATTCCTCGCCATGCACCCCGTCCTGCGGCACCTCCGCCGTCAGGATACGGCGCATGGCCTCCTCCGCCGCCCGGTCCGCCACGGTGACGGGCGAGGCATCGCCCTTGCGCTCCGCGCTCAACCCGCTGCGGTAATGCGGCCGGATCGCCTCGCGCGCGGCATCAGCCAGGCGGTGGGCGAGCGCGACTTCCTTATCGAGATTCACTGGTCTGGCCCTTTCCGCTCCACCGGCACCGATTCGGGATCGCCCGCCCTATGCACGCGCAGGATGATCGCGCGAAGGCCCTGTGGCCCGGCGCGGGGGGTGTGGACCGCGCGCGCGGGAATGGTGAAGGTCTCGCCCGCGCGCACCATTTGCGGGGCGGCGCCGTCCAGCTCCACGATGGCGCTGCCGCCCAGGACATAGAGATATTCTTCCCACGGATGGTAATGCGCCTGCCCCTGCGCGTCCGGCCCCAGCACCAGATCGGTGGCGATCAGCTCACTCCCGGGCGCCGCCGAAAGCGGAACGTGGAAGACCGGATTGGCGCCCGCCGGGGGAGTGGGAATGGGCGGCGCTTCCGCCTGCTGCGCATTGGCCGCTACGGCGGCGAAGACCAGCAGCAAGGTGGCGGCACGCGCGCCGCGATACCCCGGCCCGCGCCACCGCCCGATCAATCGAACAGGCTCGACACGCTGCTTTCATCCGCGATGCGCCGCACCGCTTCGCCGATCAGCGGCGCCACGGTGAGCACACGGATGCGCGGCGATTCCTGCGCCGCGTCGGTGGGCAGGATCGTGTCGGTGATCACCAGCTCCGTCAGTGCGGATTTGTTGACCCGCGCGACCGCGCCGCCGGAAAGCACGCCATGGGTGATATAAGCAGCCACGCTGCGGGCTCCCGCATCCATCAGCGCCTGAGCGGCGTTGCACAGGGTGCCGCCCGAATCGACGATGTCGTCGATGAGCACACAGGCGCGGCCCTTCACATCGCCGATGATGTTCATGACTTCCGATTCGCCGGGCCGCTCGCGCCGCTTGTCGACGATGGCCAGCGGGGCGTTGTCGAGCCGCTTGGCGAGCGCGCGGGCGCGAACCACACCGCCGACGTCGGGCGAGACGACCATCAGATCCTTGTCGCCATAACGGGCGAGGATATCGGCCGCCATTACCGGCGCGGCGTAGAGATTGTCCGTCGGGATATCGAAAAAGCCCTGGATCTGCCCGGCATGGAGATCGACCGACAGCACGCGGTTGGCCCCTGCCTCGGTGATGAGGTTGGACACCAGCTTGGCGGAGATGGGCGTGCGCGGGCCCGGCTTGCGATCCTGCCGGGCATAGCCGAAATAGGGGATCACCGCGGTGATCCGCCGGGCCGAAGCGCGGCGCAGCGCATCGATCCCGATCAGCAGCTCCATCAGATTGTCGTTCGCCGGATAGCTGGTGGACTGCATGAGGAAGACATCTTCACCGCGCACGTTCTCGTGGATCTCGATGAAGATTTCCTCGTCCGCGAAACGGCGGACGCTGGCATCGGTGAGCGGGATTTCCAGATAGCCGGCGATCGCCCGGGCGAGCGGCAGATTGGAGTTGCCGGCCATGAGTTTCATTGCAGCAGGAGACCTCTTCGGCGCACGGATTCGGATGCGCCGGCTCTAGCCCAGCGTCACATGAATGCAACCTGCGCGATGGCGTGAGCGGGGGAGAATCGCCTCCCCCGGTGCCGTCACTTCACCCGGTGTTCGGCCTTGACCCAGCGCACCGTGCCGGTGCTGGCACGCATCACCACGCTTTCGGTCGTCATCCGCCCGCCGCGCAGCCGCTTCACGCCGCCGAGCAGCGAACCATCCGTCACGCCGGTGGCGGCAAAGATGCAATCGCCCTTGGCCAGATCGTCCAGCGTATAGATCCGGTCGAGATCGGTGATGCCCCATTTGTAGGCACGTTCGCGCTCGTCATCGTTGCGGAACAGCAGCTTGCCGTTGAATTGCCCGCCCACGCAGCGCAGCGCGGCAGCCGCCAGCACGCCCTCCGGCGCGCCCCCCGATCCCATGTAGAGATCGATGGTGGTGTCCTCGTCGGTGGTGGCGATCACCCCGGCGACATCCCCGTCCGGGATGAGATGGATTCCGCAGCCGATCTCGCGCAATTCGGCGATCAGTTCCGCATGGCGCGGGCGGTCGAGCACGCACACATTGATCTCCGAGGGGTCCACACCCTTTTCCGCCGCCACGGCCGCGACATTTTCCGCCACGCTTTTTTCGAGACTGATGATGCCCTGGCAATAGCCCGGGCCAACAGCGATCTTCTGCATATAGACGTCGGGCGCGTTGAGCAGGCAGCCTTCCTCCGCTGCCGCGAGCACGGCCAGCGCATTGGGTCCGGCCTTGGCGGTGATGGTCGTGCCTTCCAGCGGATCGAGCGCGATGTCGATCTTCGGCCCCTTGCCGGGCGCGCCGCCCACCTTCTCGCCGATATAGAGCATGGGCGCCTCGTCCCGCTCGCCCTCCCCGATTACGACGGTGCCATCCATGTACAGCGTATCGAAGGCGCGGCGCATGGCTTCCACCGCGGCGGCATCGGCAGCCTTCTCGTCCCCTCGGCCGATCAGCGAGGAAGCCGCGATCGCCGCCGCTTCCGTGACGCGGACCATTTCCATGACGAGGACACGATCCAGAACCTTGCTGGGCGGCGGCACTTTGCGAGTGGGCATGAAGGATCGGCTCCGATGATGGTGGGTATCGCCCGATTAAGCCGCCTTTGTGACATTTGTCGAGCAATGGTCGGACCATGCGTCGGTTCTGGACGGCAGGCGGTGCAGCGAACCGGGCCTATTCACGCAGCATACATCGGCACCAGGGTGTCTGGCCACGTTCGGTGGGGGAGCGGGGGTGCAGCGTCCATTTGCGATCGCCGGTCTGCTGGCGCTGCTGGCCATGATGGCCAGCCCGGCACGGGCGCAGGCGCAGGACCAGACGGATGCGCCGGCGCCGACAGCGGAGGAGATGCTGGCGAAGGCCCGCGAACTCTATCGCGCGCCCGGCACACGGCGCCCCTGCAAGGCGCCGCATGGGAACGAGATCGTGGTCTGCGCCGCAGACCCATCGCAGTTCCGCACGGAATCCTCTCTCGACGAAGCGGTCCGCAGGGGCGAGCGACCGGCCGGCGACATTCCCGACGCACCCGATGTGGACGGGCTGCCCAAGGGCGGCACCGTCGTCGTGCGCGGCTGCTTCATCCCGCCTTGCCCGCCCCCGCCGGCCTATTTTATCGACTTCAGCACTCTGCCCGAACCACTGACACCCGAGGAGGCGGCCAAGGTGAAGGCGGCGCCGACGGAAGCGCCCTAGCTAGCCGAGCAGGCGCATCACCAGCGGTGCGTCGGTGAGGCTGGGCGAGCCGTCGAGCAGTTCCAGCGCCCGGGAGACTGCGCCTTCCGGCCCCTCATGCGTCACCATCGCCACCAGCACCTCGCCACCTTCTTCTGGGCTGCCCTGCTGGATCAGGCTTTCGATAGACACGCCGGCATCGCGCATGGCGGCGGTGATCTCGGCCAGTACGCCCGGCCGGTCAGCCACGGTGAAGCGCAGATAGGTGCGATTGCGGCGGTGGCTCGAATCGGCCGGATCGAGCGGCTCCAGCGCGGCGGTGGGCACGGAGAAGGGTGGCCCGGCCTGGCGCCGCGCGATGTCGATCAGGTCTGCGACCACCGCGCTGGCGGTTGGCCCATCGCCCGCGCCGGCGCCTTCGAACAGCAGCCGGCCGGCGAAATTGCCTTCGGCCACGACGGCATTGGTCGGCCCATCCACTGTTGCCAGCGGATGATCGCGCGACACGAGATAGGGCTGCACGCGCTGATAAAGGCAGCGGCGGCCGTCGGCCCCGGTCTCGCAATCGGCCACGCCGATCAGGCGGATCACATAACCCAGCGCCGCCGCTTGGGCGATGTCGGCCGCCATGATGCGGCTGATGCCCGCCACTTTCACCGCCGGGAAATCCAGCCGCGCGCCGAAAGCGATGGCGGCCAGGATCGCCAGCTTGTGCGCTGCATCGATCCCCTCAATGTCGAAGGTCGGATCGGCCTCCGCATAGCCCAGTTCCTGCGCTTCCTTCAGCACCTCGCCGAAGTCGCGTCCGGTGTCCTCCATGGTGGAGAGGATGTAATTGCAGGTGCCGTTGAGGATGCCGTAGATGCGCTCGATCGCATTGGCGGACGCGCCTTCGCGCAGGCCCTTGATTACCGGGATGCCGCCGGCCACCGCCGCTTCGTATTTCAGCGGCAGCGCGCCACCCTCGGCCATCTCGGCCAGTTCCATGCCGTGATGGGCGATCATCGCCTTGTTGGCGGTGACCAGCCCCTTGCCCGCCTGCAGCGTTCGCCGTGCAAGCGCGAGTGCCGGCCCATCGGCTCCACCGACCAGTTCCACCACCACGTCCACATCACCGCGCTCGGCCAGCGCGGTCATGTCGTCCTCCCACTCGAAGCGGGTGAGATCGACGCCGCGGTCCTTGCTGCGGTCGCGCGCGCAGACCGCCACGATCTCGATCGGCCGGCCGGCGCGCAGGGCGATCAACTCGCCATTCGTATCGAGCAACCGGATGACTCCGGCGCCAACGGTCCCCAGCCCGGCGAGGGCGATGCGAAGCGGTGCGGCCATCTGTTTCCCCATTTCCAAGCGCGCGGCGTTAGGCGGCCCGCGCCTCATTGGCTAGGGGGTTGGCGCCAGGATCACCCTTCCTGCAGGCCGCAGGGGCCGAGATCGCGCAGGATGAAGGCATAATCCTCCTCCGCCCGCAGGCGGGACGCGCGATCGCGCTGGAGATAGGCGTCCTCCGGCAACTGGCGCGGCAGGCCGCAGGCGAGGCGATACCAGGCCAGTGTGTGGTGCTCCGGCGGGCGGGCGGCCTGATCGACGATCTCGCTCCAGGAAATACCCCAGCTCGGCTCCATCCCCGGGCGGCGGAGTACGCTGACCGAAATCGGATCGCCACTATCGGTGTCGAAGAACATCTGGGTCTCGGATTCCCCCGCCAGATTGCCCGCCACCGAAATCACGTCGCGCACACCGGTGACATGCGGCGGGGCATCGGGTGCGGCGAGTTCCGCGATCACGGCCCGCACCCGCGCTTCCAGTTCGGACGTCGCAGGCAATTGTGCTTGCGGGGACACGAGCTGGAGGAAGCCGGGCTGACTGGGCACGGGGGAGGCGAACAGGATGAACCGCTGCTTCTTCAGCTTGGGCGCCTTGCCTTTTTCCGTCACCGGCACGTCCACGAGATAGGCGAGCGATTCGCCCAGCGGCGCCCGCGCGGTCAGCAGCGCCTGGGTTCGCGCTTCCACATACAGCCGCACCATGCCCGGCGCGAGACCGGGCGCCCGCTCCGGCTTGAGCTGCGCCTGGTCCGCCACTTCCGCGATCGCGACGATCCGCGCCGCTTCGGACAGGCGCACCAGATCGGCATAGGAGGGGCCGCTGGCGGCGGGCGCCGAAACGACGGAATCCTGCGCGAACAAGGGGGTGGCGGCGACTGTTGCGGAAGCGAGCAGCAAGGCGCCCGCAACTCTTGCGCCAGTGCCGGCAATGTAGAGGTGGGGGCGGAACATTGATTTCTCCTTGGAACCATTGCCGAAGCGCAGGTGATGCGCGCTGCGCAAAAGCGAATTGCAGCGGCGGGCAGGTGAATCGCCGCTTAACCGACAAAGGGTTTGCCGAACCGTTTCCAGCCGGTTAAGACCCTCTTCGATTGGGACCCAAAAGCCAAATACGAACCAGGTTCCGCGACCCTGCCTGTAGGCTGCCTAATATTGTTTCATAAGCGGATTGGGCAAGTCTTGCAGGTGGACAAAACTTCGCGGCTGCTGCCAGATGCCAATCTGACAGTGGTCGCTTGTGCCGGATATTCGTCTGGCTTGTGCAAACACGGAGTGAAGGGACTGGATGGCTTACGCTGACCAACAAATGAGCGGCAGTCGCATAGTGGCGATTGCCATCGTTGTCCTGATCCACCTTGCAATCGGGTACGCGCTCATCACCGGCCTGGCCTATTCGGCCGTCCAGAAGGTGGTGGAGCGGGTGACGACGGTGGATATCGAGGAACCGCCGCCCCCGGAGGAGGAACCGCCGCCGCCGCCGCCTGAGCCTGATACGGCTCCGCCGCCGCCGGTCGCACCGCCGCCGCCCATCAGCATCGCGCCGGCTCCGCCGCCGATCGTAACCCAGGTGAACATTCCGCCGCCAGCTCCGCCGGCACGGATCGTGCCGCCAGCTGCGCCCCCCGCGCCGCCTCCTGCGCCTCCGGCGCCGTCCAAGGCCCGTGGTGCAAGGCCCGATGGCCAGAATCGCTGGGCAGCCCGCATCCAGGAGAACTATCCGTCTCGCGCTATCCGCGATGAGACTGAAGGGCGCGTGGGTGTGCGTGTGGCGATCGACGAGCGTGGACGCGTATCTTCGTGCACCGTCTCGAATTCAAGCGGATCGAGCATTCTCGACGATGCAGCCTGCGAAGGCATGCAGAGATATGCCCGCTTCGATCCCGCGCTGGACGCGGCCGGCAATCCCACGACCGGCAGCTTCTCCACGACGATCGTGTACCAGCTCAGCAGATAGATTTGATCATCTGATCAACAGACTTCCAGAAGAGGACAACCCGCATGCTTATTGACATCCTGGCCGCCGCCGCCGGCGAAGCGGCTCCCCAGAACAAGTTCGGCTTCGTCGAGGCTCTCGAACAGGGCGGCATCATCGCCTGGACGATCTTCGGCGTGCTCGTGATCATGTCGGTCGGATCGTTCTACATCCTGATCACCAAGCTCCTCGAGCAGAACAAGATCTTCAAGCAGTACCGTGCGATCCGCGGCGGCTTCTGGCGCGCTCCGACGCTGCGTGAGGGCGTGTCAAAGCTCGACAAGAACAGCGCATGGCGCCAGCTGGTGGACGATGGTCTCGCCGCCGAAGAGCAGCACATGAAGATGACCGACAGCCTCGAAGCGCATGACTGGATGCACGGTTCGCTGGCTCGTTCGGAAGCCGCGATCAACTCCAAGCTGGCCGGCGGTCTTTCCTTCCTCGCCACGGTGGGTGCGACGGCTCCGTTCGTCGGTCTGCTCGGCACGGTTATCGGCATCTACCGCGCGCTCATCAACATCGGCCTCGCCGGTTCGGCCTCGATCGACAAGGTTGCCGGTCCGGTCGGTGAAGCGCTGATCATGACCGCCATCGGTCTGCTCGTGGCCGTTCCGGCCGTGCTCGCCTACAACTGGCTGCAGAGCCGCAACAAGAAGATCGCCGAACTGCTCAGCGGCTTCTCTACCGACGTGCTGGCCAACATCACGTCCAAGGGCGCAGTGAAGCCCGCGGTCACCACCGCTCCGGTGAAGACCGCCGCTCCGGCTGCTGCCAAGCCCGCTGCGGCCACCAAGGCCTGAGGCGGTTTCGCTAAAGCGAGGGGCGGGACAAGGCATGCGGGCCGCCCGCCCCTCCGGCGAAACTCTGAGATAGGATAAAGAGACATGGCCATATCGACAGGCGGAGGCGGCGCCGAGAAGCCGATGTCCGACATCAACACCACGCCCCTCGTGGACGTGATGCTGGTGTTGCTGATCATCTTCCTGATCGCCGTCCCGGTCGCCATCCAGACGATTGAGAAGCTCGAGATTCCGATTTTCGAATCCACGGAATCGAAAGACAAGGTTGAAAACCTTCTGATCACGGTCTCGACCACGGACCCGCAGGGCCGCACCGCCGGCATGCAGCGTACGGGCTTCGGCGGCGCCACGCGCGACGGCGAATGCCGGATCTACTTCAACAACACCACGCCGGTGGATTCCAGCGAGCTTTACGACCGTGCCTTCCAGCGGCTCGACGACATCGTCCAGCGCGCAGGCGGCCCGGAAGCCATCATGGCCGATCCCGACCTGATCCCGCAGGTGCATATCCGTGGTGACGTGAATGCCCCGTGGCGCTGCGTGGCCGGCGTGATCTACAATGTGCAGGCGGCCGGTTACCCGACTGTCGGCTTCATTTCGAACCCGGTCGATCCGAACGGCTAAGCCGTTCGGATCCGGCGCGAGAATTCAGGAGTAAACTTCCATGGCAATGTCAGGCGGCAAGGACGATGGCGAGCCGATGATGGAGATGAACACGACGCCGTTGATCGACGTCATGCTCGTGCTCCTCATCATGTTCATCATCACCATCCCCGTTGCGACCCACTCGGTCAACATCGACCTGCCGGTTCCCAATCCCAACCCGCCGCCGGATATGGTGGACCCGATCAAGAACAAGATCGTGCTCACCCCGAACGGCGAGATCCTGTGGAATGCGCAGCCGATCGACCAGGGCACACTGGTGGCCAATCTGCAGACCTCGCTGACCTATGCGGTCGAGCCGGAACTGCAGTTCGAACCGGAAGCCAATGCAAGCTATGATCTTTCGGCCAAGGTGCTGAATATCATCAAGGCTTCAGGCGTCACCAAGTTCGGCTTCGTGGGCAACGAGAAATATCGGGTGTTCGGCAAGTAAGCCGCGCAAACCGGAACACATTCAGAAAGGGGCGGGCTTTCCGCCCCTTTTTCTTTGCCCGCCTTTGACGCGCCGACTGAAAGCCGATGAGGCGCAGGGAAGCGCCGCATCCCACGAGGTCAGTCTGCTTCCTCAGCCTCGCTCGGCGGGTCGACACGCATCGCCGCGCCGGCGAGCGTTTCCGCCTCCAGCAGCAGTTCGTCGTCCACCGCCCCCTGGGGCAGGCTTTCCCGCCCGATCATCACCATCACCGGCACTGCCAGCGGGCTGACCCGCTCGAGCGTCACGTGGTCGATCTGCCCGACCGCTCGATCGAGCAGGTCGCCGAGCCGGCCCACATCCGTCATGCGCGAGCGCGCATCGGCCCAGGCCGCCTGGATCAGCACGTGGTCCGGTTCGTACTTGCGCAGCACGTCGTAGATGAGGTCGGTGGAGAAAGTGACCTGCCGTCCGCTCTTGCGCTTGCCCGGATGCTGGCGTTCGACCAGTCCTGAAATGACCGCAACCTCGCGGAACGCGCGGCGGAGCAGGTAGGATTCCTGCACCCAATCCACGAATTCATGCGCCAGTATGTCGGGCGACAGCAGTGGAGCGGGATCCTCCACCGGCTTCAACCCCCAAACGGCGAGCGAGTAATCATTCGCCACGAAGCCGCCCGGCATCAGCCCGCGGTGTTCCATTCGCTGGGTGATAAGCATGCCCAGCGACTGGTTCGCGTTCCATCCGGTGAAGGTGTAGTAGGTGGTGTAGTGCCGCCCTCCATGCGGGAAGCTTTCCACCAGCAGCCGCCCCGGCGCCGGCAAGTGAGAGCGCCAGGCCTGTACCTCCAGCCATTCGCGCACATCGTCGGGAAACCGCGCCCAACCCGCCTGGTCGGTGAGCATCTCCTGCACCCGACCGGCGAGATGCGTGGTGAGCGGCAGGCGCAGTCCGCTGTAGGACGGGATGACCGCCCCCTGCTTCGAGGCCCGCACCACCAGTTCGAGGTCGCGCAGCTGCTCCACCTCCAGGTCCAGCCCGGCAAACTGGAAGCTGTCACCCGGCTTCAGAGAAGCGGCGAAGCGCTCCTCCACCTTGCCCAGCGAGCGGCCGTTGCGGAACCGCACCTCGATCATTTCCGAATCAACGATGATGCCGGCATTCATGCGGTGCCGCTGCGCCTGTTCCGGGTGAGTCAGCCGCCATATGCCTTCCGCCTCGCGCGTGATGCGGCGGAAGCGGTCGTAAGCCTTGAGCGCATATCCTCCGGTGGCGACGAAGTTCAGCACCCGCTGCCACAGATCGGGCTCAAGCCAGGCGTAGGAGAGGCTCGATCGGATTTCCGCCAGCAGCTCATCCTCCGCGAAGGGTGCAGCGCAGGCGCAGCCCATCACATGCTGCGCGAGCACGTCTAGCCCGCCCGGCCGGAAATCCTCGCCATCGCGCCGCCCTTCGTCCACCGCCTGCTTCGCCGCCATCGCCTCAAGGAACTCAAAGCGGTTGCCCGGCACCAGGATCGCACGGCTTGGCTGGTCGAGCCGGTGATTGGCGCGCCCGATACGCTGCAGCAGGCGGCTCGACCCCTTGGGTGCGCCCATTTGCACCACCAGATCCACATCCCCCCAGTCCACACCGAGATCGAGGCTGGCGGTGGCGACCAGCGCGCGCAACTCGCCCCGCGCCATGGCTCCTTCCACCTTGCGGCGGGCTTCCTTGCTCAAAGAGCCGTGGTGAATGCCGATGGGGAGGTTGTCGTCATTGGCGTCCCACAGCTTGCGGAAGATATATTCGGCCAGGAAGCGCGTGTTGGTGAAGATGAGCGTGGTGCGGTTGCGGCCGATTTCCTCGTAGAGCTGGGGAATCGCCCAGATGGCCGCGTGGCCGCCCCAGGGCACGCGCTCTTCGCGGGGGAGCAGGATCTCGACCTCTGGCGGCGCCCCCGCCTCGCCCTCCACCAGCGCGACGCTATCGATATCCCCCCACGGCGCCAGCCACTCGCGAAAGCCTTCCGGATTGGCGAGCGTCGCGGACAGAGCCGCGCGCTGCATCCCCGGCGCGATGTTCTGCAGCCGCGCCAGTGCGAGGGCGAGCAGATCGCCGCGCTTGCCGGTGGCGAAGGCGTGGACCTCGTCCACCACCACGCGCTTCAGGCCGGCGAACAGCGCGAAGCTGTCGGGATAGGAGAGCAGCAGCGACAGCGATTCGGGTGTGGTCAGCAGGATATGCGGCGGGCGGCCCACCTGCCGCTTCTTGCGGTCGGAGGGGGTATCGCCGCTGCGCGTCTCGATCCGGATCGGCAGGCCCATCTCCTCCACCGGCGCCACGAGGTTGCGCTGCACATCGAAGGCCAGGGCCTTCAGCGGTGAGACGTAGAGCGTATGGAGGCCGTCCGGCGGCAATTGGCCGGCAGACGGGCAGAAATCCACCAGCGTCGGCAGAAAGCCAGCCAGCGTCTTTCCCGCGCCTGTATCCGCCACCAGCAGCGCGTGCCGCCCCGCGGCATGGGCGGCCTGCATTTCGCGCTGATGCCGCCGGATCCGCCAGCCGCGCCCCGCGAACCAGCGCTCTATCTCATCGGGCAGGGGAGTGATGGGGCTCTCCATGCGCGCAGTTAGCCGTGCCGGGTCACCACAGGGAAGCCCGGCCACGCGACATATTCCTGCGATATCATCCGTAAAAGGCCAAGCAGCACGCACATTGTCTTGTCGGGCAAGAAGAAGCAGCGTGTTTTCATAAACTTGTCATGCGCTGAAGTGCAGCGCACATGCGCCGAGCGGCGCAACTTCGAACCGCCGCCCTTCGTTTCACCGGCAGACGCATCGCCAAAAGATGCGCGGCATCGCCGGGCTGCTGTCGTCCTGCGCGATGTCGAACTCTGGACAGCATCGAGAGGAGAAGGATCATGGCCGACCGGAACAGAAATTATCGGCAACCCTATCAAGGCCAGCAACGCAACGGCGATTATCGCCAGCCCCAGCAGTTTGAGCCCCACAGCTATGGCAGCGACCGCGGCAATCAGCAGATGGGCGAGGACTACGGCCGCGATGATTACGGCCAAGCCGACCATGATTATGACGCCCATGCCAGCGAGAGCGCTCGCCGACACGATTACGGGCAGGATCGTGCCTACGGCAGCGGACCGCGGGGAGGGGGCCGAGGTCGTTACAGCGTGATCGGGGAAACGGAGCCGAGCGGCGGCTATGGCCCCGCGCATGTCACCAATCGTGAAGGGCGCGGCTTCAGCGACTTTACCAGCAACGACTTCGGCGGGCGGGATTTCGCCGCGCCGCGGACGAACAACGGTTATGGTCGCAATCCCGACACGCCCTATGGCCCATATGGTGCTGGCGGCTATGGTGCCGGAAGTTACGGCGCGGCCCCGCGGCGCGACTATGGCGGCGGTGACGATCGCGGTTTCTTCGAGCGCGCCGGCGATGCCGTATCTAACTGGTTCAGCGGCGACAGCGACGACGGGCGGGACAATCATCGCGGTCGTGGCCCCACCGACTACACTCGCTCCGACGAGCGCATCCTGGAAGACGCCTGCGATCGCCTGACCGACGATTGGGCAGTCGACGCCAGCGATATGCGGGTTTCGGTGCAGGGCGGGGAAGTGACGCTGGACGGCACGGTTTCCACTCGCCACCAGAAGCGCCGCGCGGAAGATTGCGTCGACAGCATCTCCGGTGTCAGCCATGTGCAGAACAATCTGCGTGTGAAGAACCGAAATGCGGATGGCGAGCGGACCACCGGAACCCTCAGCTGACCGGCCACGCAGCCGCAAGGAAAGGGGCCCGCCACGCGGGCCCTTTTTCATCGGTGATCAATCCTCGATCTCATAGTGGATCGGCTTGAAGCTGCCTCCGTTGGAGGCATAGGCGGAGCAGGCGGTGAGGCCGATCACTAGATCCATCTCTGCCCGCAGGCGGATGTAGTCACCCGGCCCACTGGTGGGCGGATCGACCCGCAGCACACCGTCCTCGTTCACCGGCACGTTCATGAACACATTGAAGGCGGTCGGGATCATATCCGGTTCCACGCCATAGGGCGCCAGCGCTTCCGCCAGATTGCCGAAGCATCCCCGATGCACGGGCTGATCGGGGTAGAAGTGACGGAAGGTCGCTTCGCTGCAGGGAGTGAGCAGGAAATCATGCCGTCCGGCTGTGTCCTCGACAATCGTAAGCATGGGCTGCGAACGATTGGACCATAACCGGTGCCCGGTGGTGAGCGCGATCCGCTCCTCATAATCGAAGGTGCGGCCGTTCGAGAGCACCTCGCGCACATCAGCGCGGCTGTAGGCAAGCAGATCGCCCACCTGCACGCCCTCCGGGTCGATCACCTTGAGGGTCTGCCCCTTGCGGAGTTCGAAGGCGGTGCCGCTGCGTGGCGCAATCTCCACTACTGCCATCAGGCCGGCGCCCGCTTGTCGTGAAAGGGGCATTGCCAATCCGCCTCGACCGCCCGGCCGCTATATTGCCGCGCTTCGCTGACGGTGCCGTGGAGGGCGAGCATGGGGTTGAGGGTCCCTGCGAGAGCCCGGTCGCGCTCCAGGATCGCTTCCCGCATGCGTTCATAGCGGCCTTCCGCCCGGAGCCTCTCGAACTGATCGTGCAGATTGAACACCAGCGTGGGCCGGGGGAATCGGCGTGCGGGCCGGGATGCATGAGGGTGCAGCCCGACAACGAAGAATGCCTCTCCGCCGAAGCTGAGCGAGAAATGCGGATCGCTCGGATCGGCGCTCACACGTGTGTCATAGGGCTGGCCGCGCCATTCGTCCTTGTCGGCGCAGGATTGCAGCCGTTCCCACATCGCCTGCTCGAACTGCGCCTCGTCCAGATCGCAGGGGCCGTCGTATATGACGGCAAGGCTGCGCAGGCCTGAGGGGTCGGCACGATAGGCCGAGGCCCAGTCCAGCAAGGCTGAATGGATCTTCACATCATCCCACGCGCTCACCAGCGAGTGGCCGACCATCACCTTCAGGGCGCCACGCGCCATCGCCGATTTCGCGCCGACGCAGGGGAATTCGCGTTCGGCGACCCTGTCGCGCAATTCCTGTTCGCGCTTTTGCGCGGTATCTTCGTCAACCAGCATTTCGCCAGACTCTCCTCTTGCCCGGGGAGAACACGCATCCGACTGAACTTGTTCCGCATTTTGCCGGCCTCCCGCAGGAGGTCAGCGGCGCAGCGCTTCGATCGCGTCCGTGACGATGGCGATGTGTTCCGCCCAGCTGGGATTGTGCCACTGCGGCAGCCGGGCAAGCTGAGCTGCGTGGGCAGGCCCGTCGGCGGCATATTCCAGGATCGCTGCCTTCCACGCCGGCCCATCGAGGGGGTCGAGATAATCGGGCACGTCCCCCCCGACCTCGCGCAGTGCGGGAAGATCGCTGCAGATCACGGGGGTTCCCACTGACAGCGCCTCAGCAACCGGCATGCCATAACCCTCAGCGAAAGAGGGCATCAGAAGAGCCCGCGCACCATGCAGCAAAGCGGAAAGGCGAGCATCGGAGCAACCACCCAGCTCCTCCACATGGCCGACCAGCCCCGGGCAGCGCTCCAGCATGTCCACGATCTGCTCGTTCTCCCAGCCGCGCCGCCCGATGATGAGCAGGCGGGGGATGCGGGCAGGCTCCAGCGTGTCGGCAAGATGGCGCCACAGATTGAGCAGCAGCAGGTGGTTCTTGCGGGGCTCTATGGTGCCGAGGCAGAGGAAATAGGGCCGGCCGTCATCAGTGGGCGAAGCTGCGCCCGGCGCGGGCGGTGGCAAGGGCTCCGTCCCCAGTAGCGCGACGTGGATCGCCGTATTGGGCTGCAGCCAGGGCCGCAGCGCGCGCCCGGTGGCGGCGGAGTTGACGATTGCCGCGCCGCCCGTTTCGGCGGTTACCGCACCGACCGTCTCCATCCGCCGACGATGCAGTGCCGCGCCGGCAGGACGGGCGTATTCGGAAAATTCGATCGGAATCAAATCATGCACTAGGCACAGGAACCGAGCCCGCTCTCGCGCCATGATTTTGCGCACCTTCGCGGTATTGGTCAGGTGATGCGGAGATGCCTGCACATATACACTGCCCGAGCCGACGCCCGGGGCTGTCGGCAGCAGCGCCGCCAGCTGCGGTAGCACCGAGACCAGCGAACGCTGGCGCGGCGCTGCCTGCTCGCTCGACCAGCGGCGCTCCAGCTCATCGAGATAGGCAAGCACCGCGCGGCGCGGCAGGCGACCGTAAATCCCGCAGGGGTGAACGGAGGCAAAGGCCAGGCCGTCGCCATAACGGGCGTGGAGACCGCGCGCATAGGCCATTTCCACCCGATCCACCCCCGAGGGGGTGGAATATCGCACGCGCGAGATCAGGCGCGAGATGTCGAGGATGACGCTGCTCATCGCCTGCCCTTCATCGGATCGCTGCCATGATACGGCCCTGCCAGCGGCGCAGGGGAGCGATCCAGCCGAGGCGGTTGGCATAGCGCACGCCTGCACCTGCATCAGCCATGCGGCGAACCAGCACCTCCGGCCGACATGGCAGCCCGGTAACCGGATCGAGGTAGCGGGGGTACAGGATCAATACCCCGGCCACCAGTTCATCCAGCGCCAGCTTGCGACTGCGCCGCGCGGGCACTTCGCCCAGGTCGCGGGTCAGGCCCCAGCCGGCATAGAAGGGCGTGCCGTGGCAGGTCACCTCCCGTCCCCGCATCAACGCTTCGAAGCCGGTGAGCGAGGTGAGTACGTGCACCGTGTCCACCGCATCCAGCAGCGGCGCCATGCCCCCGCCCCGCACCACGCGATCGGCATATTCGAGAATCGCCGCATCGGGCACCGCGCCCTTGCGATGGCCGGCATCGACATCGGGATGCGGGCGGAACCAGATCTCCGCCGCCGGCTCCAGCGCCCGCGCGCGGCGCAGCAGCTCGAGATTGGAGGTGAGCCCGCCGCCGCCTGCCAGCACCGACATATCATCCTCCACCTGCCCAGGGACGAGCACCAGCCGGCGGCCGGGCTCGCGTGGCGGCAGGGGCGCGGCACCGCCTGCGGAATATTTGCTGATGCCGCCCGCCACGATCGCATCTCGCAGGGCGGCCGCACGATCCCGCAGGGCCGGGCTGAACTCCGTCCCTTCAAGAATAGTCTCGAGATCGCTTGGGCCAGAGGGATCGAAATGAATGCCCGAGGAATCCACCACCACCGAGGATGGCGGCACCAGATCGACGCCCAGCCCTACCGAGCGGACGAAGCCGTCCTCCACCCGCACCAGCGGCACCCCCTGCTCGCGCGCCTGCCGGAGCAGTGCCGGAGACACGCGCGAGGGCCAGATCGCGAGCGCACCGCCCCCGCGCGCTGCAACGCGCACCGCATGGCCGGCGCCGCGCACGAGGTGCAGCTTCCGCTGCGGATGCCACAGCAGGTGGCGGATTTCCGTCCGCTTCCACCACGCCATGCCGCTGGCCGCGGCAAGCGGACGGTTGGCCTCCAGCATCCTGCGCCAGGTCGCAAGCAGCTCCACCGCGACCTCAATCGTGGATTCGCGATCGGTGAAGGGATCACGCCATGCAGTCTCTGCGAGCGCGCGCGCCACATGTTGATCGAGCGTGGAGCCGTCCTCTCCCGGGGCGCCGAAACGGCCCGGGGACAGCACCTCGACCGGCAGGCCGGCAATGCGGCCGAGCGCCACCCATTCGTCGCTGCCATGGGCAACCACCCGCTCCGCCTCCCCTAGCACGGACCATGGGTCCACATCGCCACGCCACGCGCCGCCCTCCGCAGCGGTGAGGCGCGCGAGAATGCTGGACCAGCGCCGCGCGGCGGAAGCGGAGGCGGGCGGCGCGATCCACAGCGCCCGCCGGCGCTCGGCCGGATCAAGCCGGCCAAGCAGCGTCGGTATATCCTCAGGGGCGCCCGGCAGCAGCACCGCACCGACCGGCTCAACAAGCCGCGCCGGAGCAGCCCAGAATCGCCCCCCCACCTGCGCCGCGCGGATCAGGTCGAATGCGGCGGTGCAGTCCGCCTCTGCCTCTCCTCCGGAGGCGGGGCGAGACACGGCGGCATCCGCCCAGGGAAAGGGGGGGGCGCGCAACAGGGGTGGAGGCAAAGCCTCGGCCGCTGTCACGGGCGGCGGCCCCACACCGGCACTTCCAGCGCCCCCTCTTCGCCCCGGCGGATCACGCCATAGCCGCCGGTGGGCAGCTTGAGATCGCCATCTGCGGGAGCAAGCGATGTAGCGAGCAGGGCAAAACGGGCCGCGCCATTGCTGGTGACTAGGAGCGCCGGCCCTCTATCCTGCGCGAACAGCTCCCGCCAGCCGGCGAGCCGCAACTCGGCATCCACCAACCAGCCGGGCGGCGGTTCGGCCCGCGCATCCCAAGCCGCCAGCGCCGCGGCGCCGATGCGGGCCACGACCTCCTCTTCCGTGCGGTTCTCATCCGGGCCGTGGTCGATCTCGCGCAGCCAATCGCAGCTTTCGATGGCGGGCGCATTCGGAAGATGCGCAAGAATGCCCTCCGCCGTCTGGCGGGTGCGTGCCAGCGGCGCGGCGAGGACGCGCGCAAAGTGCCAGTTCTGAGCGGCGAAATGCGCCCCCAGTGCATCGGCCTGCACATGGCCGGACGCGGTCAGTGGCAGATCCGTGCGCGCGCCGATCCGCCGGGGGCGTTCCCCGGCCTCGAACGTATTGCCGTGACGCGCGATGATGAACATCGGGCTGCGGTATCAGCCCGGGAACGGATCGCCTAGCCGGGCAATCACTTCCTCCGCCAGGGCAAGGTCGCCTGGTGTGTCGATGCCGGAAAGCGCATGGGCTGGCGGATCCACTGCAATGGTCGCGATCGTCTTGCCGCCTTCCAGAAAGCGCAGCTGCTCCAGCCCCTCCAGCACCTCATAGGTGCCGGCCGATGCCGCCGCGAACCATTCGAGCGCTGCCATGCGATAGCCATAGAGGCCTAGATGTTGCCACACCGGGGAGATGGGATCGCGGGCGCGCAGCTTCGCCTCGTCGCGCAGGGCGGGGATAATGGTCTTTGAGAACCACAACGCCCGGCCGTCAGCACCGCGAATGCAGGTGGTGCCGCTGAAGGGGTTGCCGCGCTTGTGCTCGCGCAGGCGATCCAGCCGCGCCCAATCCAGCGGGAAGACGGGGGTTGCCACATCGGCCGCGCCGCGGCGCAGCTCCGCGATCAAGGCCGCCACCACGGCAGGGGGTACGAAGGGCGCATCGCCTTGCAGGTTGATGACCAGGTCCGGCCGGTGGCGCCGATCCAGCGCCGCCGCGCAGGCGCGGGAGGAGCCGGAATCGAGTTCCGCCGGGGTCATCGCGACCTCGGCGCCGATCGCGCGCGCATGGGCGGCGATGCGATCGTCGTCGGTCGCCACCACCACTTCGCAGGCGCCGGCAACCTCCGCCGCAGCACGGGCGACCGCCGTCACCCGTTCGAGCAAGGTGCGGCCGTTGATCGGCAGCAGAGGCTTTCCGGGAAGACGTGTCGAGCCGTAGCGGGCGGGGACGACGATCAGGGCTGGAGCAGCGTCAGTCACGCCTGATGCCCCGGATCACACCACCCCGGCGCGCACGATGTCGTGGATGTGTACTATCCCGACCAGCTTGCCCCCTTCTTCCACGAACAGCACCGACACGGCATTCTCGTTCAGAATGCGCAGCGCGTCGCTTGCGCGGGTGTCGGGGTTCACCGCCAGCGGATTGGGTGACATATGCAGGCCGATGCTATCGTTCAGATCATAGGTCGCGATGCAGCGCCGCAAATCGCCGTCGGTAAAGGCACCGATTAGCCGATCGGACTCGTCTACCACGGCCGTGCAGCCGTAGCGCTTGCGGCTCATTTCGATCGTGGCGCTGGTCAGCGAAGCATCGCCGCGAACCCGGGGGACAGCGTCGCCGGTGCCCATCAGCGCACCCACGGTGCTCAGCTGCGCCCCCAGCTTGCCGCCGGGATGGAACATCCGGAAATCGGACGAGGTGAAGCCCCGCGCTTCGATCAGCGCCACCGCCAGCGCGTCGCCCAGCACCAGCTGGAGCGTCGTGGAGGATGTCGGCGCCAGCTCGTTCGGACAGGCTTCCCGCACCACGGGAATCGGAAGGCAGATATCGGCCGCGCGGCCCGCCATGCTGTCCGGATAGGCCGTGGCGACGATCAGCTTCACGCCGTAGTGGCGGCAGTAATGCAGGATGTCGCTTAGCTCCGCAGTCTCGCCGGACCAAGTGAGGGCGAGAACGACGTCCTGCTGGGTGATTACGCCCAGATCCCCGTGACTTGCCTCACCAGGATGAAGGTAAAGCGCCGACGTCCCGGTGGATCGCATCGTGGCGGCAATCTTGCGTGCGATATGACCGCTCTTGCCCATGCCTGTTACGATCACACGACCTGTGGTGGCACTCAGCAGCTGGATCGCGCGGTCCACTGCGCGGCTGATTTCCGGCATCTGCAGCGCCGCTTTAAGCGCTTCGAGCGCTTCCATCTCGATCGCGAGCGTCTGCAGGGCAGAAGCGGAATATCGCGTGGTTTCGAAGATCTCTCTTTTCATACCGCCCTGATAATCTTTTGGTTTACCGCCCGCAGGCAGTGTGAAGGACAAGCGCTATTGGAACGGCAGGACTATTGCCAGCAGTTTCAGGGATGCTCCAGGAAGGCGCACTTACCCGTGGCAGGGTGGCAACAGATGGGCTGATTTGCAGCAGAGCCCTTCCTCCAAGATCCCGTGCGACACGCCATTTATTCGGCCTTCTTCTTTTATTCTCTGCCCACGATCCTGCTCGCCAAATGCGAGGAACTGACGCTCCGTGTCGTTGAAGCGCAGACCGGTGCTGCCCCGCCCGCGGGTTGACCGGCCATTTTCAACGGCGGCAACCGGCGCAGCGGGGGGCGGGGGGCGGGGGGCGGGGGCGGGAGCGGCGAACGCCGGAGCACTTGTGAATATATACTGCTGCTCACGTCTGGAGGCGAACGTAGCGGCGACCCCGGGCGGCTAGCCTGTCTTATTCATGAGGCCGCCGCTCCGGGCTCGTTCGGCGGTGATCTGACATTGGCGGCGTGGCCTGGACGTGCGCCATCGTCGGCATTTTTCACCGCGGCAGGATCAATGGGCTTTTCGAGGTTGATGGACGGGGCGGGGGTCAGCGGCACTGCCGCGCTGGCTATGTTGGTGCAGGCCGGAGACCGATGGCGATGGCTCTGAACACGCTGGCATCGGGGCAGGCTGACGCTAGCCGCAAGCGGATGCGCGAGGCGTTCTCGATGACGCGGGCAGCGACCTTGAGCAGCCGGATGCGCAGGGTTGCGAACTCGGCTGCAGCCAGTGCCGCTGCTTTGGGGATTTCCTGCTGGATACGCCACATCAGCCAGTAGGAGGCGGTGTGCAGGATGAGGCGCATCTGGTTGGCATTGGCCGAGCGGCACGAGGTTCGGTCGCTGGCGAGCTGGGACTTGTGGCGCTTGATCAGGTTCTCGGCCTGACCACGCGCGCAGTAGAGCGTGTCGTAGATGTGCTCGGCCGATCCTGTTGCCAACGAGGTGACGACATAGCGGATGTCCATGCCCAGCGTGCTGGCCTCGATCCGGGCGACGACGCGGCGCTGGCACTGCCAGGTCTTTGCGCCGTAGCGGGTCTCGGCATAGTTACGCAGGACCGGGCATTGGCGCTGAGCCCGCCTGACCGCGCAGGCATCGGCGACCGCGACAATGACCGGATCGGTGCGCAGCGCGGCGTTGGTTGGCAGGCCGAGCACGTAGTCGATGCCGTGGGCCTCGCAGAAGGCCATGACCTCGGGCCGGCCATAGTGCCCGTCGCCGCGGATGGTGATGTGGGTATTGGGCCAGTGCCGGCGGATGTGGCGCACGAGGCGTCGGATGTGACCCGCCGCTTCGGCACCCGACGGTGTCTTGCCGGTGCGCAGCAGCATGGCGACCGGGCGGCCAGTAGCGGTGTCATAGACGTGGACCGGGAGGAAGCAGCGCTCGCCATGGTGGCCATTCCAGAACGAGAGTTGCTGATAGCCGTGGACGACATCGCAGGTGTCGTCGATATCGAGCGTCACCGCCTTGGGCGGCACGGGATAGCTGGCGCAGTATATGCCGATCATCTCGGCCATCATCCTGGCCAACTCGCGTGTGGTCGGCGCATTCTCCCAGCGGCTCATCGTCGGTTGGCTGGCGAGACCCGCGCCCGATCCCGGCAACTTGCCCAGCGCCAGGCGGAAGCCTGGATCGTCACGCAGGGCGTCAAGGTCATCGGCATCCTCGTAGCCGCACGCGATCGCGAACACGCGGGCGCGCAGGATGTCGTCGAGGCGATGGATCACCCGCGCAGGAGAGCGCCGGTCGGCAATGCAGCCCGCAAGCCGCCGGCAAATCCCCATCGCGCGTTCGGCCTGTGCCAGCAGCAAAACCCCGCCATCCGAAGTGAGGCGGCCACCGTCGAAGGCTGCGGCGACTTTCTTGCGATGCACCGCTGGGAATCGGAATGGGCTTGCGATATCATCGTTCATGGCGGGTGTGGCCTGTGACATTTTCTGCCCTGCGACAGGGCCGGCGTAGACACCCAGTTCCTAAAACAGATCAGAGGCTTATGCCACTCCCGCCAACCCTTCAGGCCGCACCCGGTGAATAAGACGGGCTAGTTTCGACTCATGAACCGGGCTGTGCCGCAGGTAGCCAGCACCGGGCCGATCCAGTCCAGCCACTGGTCCAGCTTGGTCCAGACGCGCAGGTCGAACGGCCCCCACCACGGCATGTTGGCGCGCAGGCCATGGCCATACAGCTCGATCCAGCGGTATTCGGCCTGCGCCACCTCCCGTCCGATGAAATAGGCCGAAGCCAGCGCCGCGCCGGCCCACCAATTGCGGGTGAGCAGCCCCACCGCCGCCTGGACGGCAAGGGCGAGAAGCATATGCTCGAAATACATCATGCAGAGGTGCCGCCGCCGGAAAAGAGGGGGCGGTCGCAGATCATCGGGCCGTGCGGCAACCACCGCGCTGGGTTCCACCCGTCCGTGATCGCTGCGCGGGGAACCTCATTCGGGAAGCATCGGGCGGCCTTCCAGCCGCGCGACGGCGTGGCGAACCACTTTGGCCAGCGCCTCTTCCGAGAAGAAGCCACCGGGAATCAGGCACCGTTCGATCAGCACCCGGCGAAAGGCGGCGAATGTCTCCCGGTCCGGCGCGACCGGATTGCGCCAGAAGGCGTCTAGCCCGCCCTGGAAGGTGATATCCGGAATATCGTACACCGCATGACCCAGCGCCACCACAGGCACACCTTCCGCAAGCGCGAGCGTGCCGCTGGTGCTGTTGATGGTCACGACGCCGCGCGCCCCGCGCGCGATCGGGACAATGTCCCCGCCGACAAGATAGTCCAGCCTGTCCCGCACACCGAACAGATCGGCGAGGTCGGCGCTGATCTGCTGCCAGTCCCGCACGCCGTTGTCGAGCGGATGCTCCTTGAGGACAAGCCGTGCATCGGCGGGCGCGTGCCGCGCGAAGGATTCGATCACCAGCCGCATCGCATCGGCAATGCCCGCGAAGGGGGAATGAAGCCGTATCTGCGCATCGGAATCGAGCTGCAGCGGGAACAGGAAATAGGGTTCCGGCGCGCTGCCGAGCCGTGCCAACAACTGCGCGGCGTTCGCCTCCCGCTCTTTCTTCCGCGAAAGCTTGCGCCACCAGCCGATGCCTTCCACCACCGGGTGCCAGGGACGGTGGTTGCTCCATCCCGGGTAGTGCCAGCGCGTCAGCACATCGGCGAAATTGTAGATGATCCCTTCCATTGCCCGGCGCCGGAAGGAGGAAGGGACCTGCGCGTGCGGCGGCACCGGCGGCAGCACCGCCGCCGTCTGGCGATACCATTCCGGGTCGCGCGGCAGGGACGAATGCCCGTTCACGCCGCCCAGTTCCAGCGTCACCCAGTCGGGCCGGATGTAGCCTTCTTCCAGCACATGCACCGGCACATCCTGTTCGCGGCAGATGCGGATCGCCGGCATGTGATGGGGACGGCAATCGCCGAACAGCACGACGTCCGTCACCTGCTTGTCGCGCAAAATTTCCCCGAAGCGGTCGGGCCACTCCTCCAGCGTCTCGCGATATTCAATGCCGTTGGGCAGGCGCCAGTAGATGCGATCGCCACCGTTGAAATTGACCTTGTGGACGGTGTGGCCGGTGCGGGTCAGTTCCTGGCCGAGCCGCCGGAACAACGGCCCCATCAAACCCTGGAGGAGCAGCACGCTGCGCTGTGTGCCCGGGCGCGACGAGGAGGAACTGTTCGCGGCAGCGGCGGGAAGATCATGCATCCGGTAAAAAACTGCTCTGTTTTGCTTCTGGTAGATCTGCCGGCGGACCGGCGGCTCTCCGCATGGACGTAAGGCGTTAGTCGCCCCGGCCGTGCGCAGCAAGAGCGCCACTCCCCTCAGAAGGTCCGACGGAGACGGGGCTGATTGACCTTGATTGCCGCCTCGCGCCGGCCGCGCGCACTTTCCCACGCCCGCCTGTGTCGCTATCAGACCACGCACTTTTCCGGATTGCCCGGAGAGACGCGATTAGACTGGGACAGTGGCGGCAGCAGGACTGACATTCGCGGGATTGCTGTGCGCTGCGGTGGCGCTCGACCTGTTAGCGCGACCAAGGGGACTGCGCCGCGCCGCTGGCTTGTGGCTGCTCGGTTGCATGACCAGCGCAATCTTCGGCCTGTTCCTGGCGGCTTCGGGCAGCCTGCATGTGGCGCTGGCGCTGGCACTGGCCGTGCAGGCCCTGCTGCTCGTGGCATCCAATGCCAAATACGCCATGCTGGGCGAGCCGCTGCTGTTCTCCGACCTCGCGCTGGTGGGCGCGGTTTTTCGCCATCCACAGTTTTATCTCTCCGCCGTCGCCGCCTGG
Organism: Altererythrobacter sp. B11; assembly: GCF_003569745.1. Taxonomy (NCBI): domain Bacteria; kingdom Pseudomonadati; phylum Pseudomonadota; class Alphaproteobacteria; order Sphingomonadales; family Erythrobacteraceae; genus Altererythrobacter; species Altererythrobacter sp. B11. The sequence goes on along the minus strand of NZ_AP018498.1, from coordinate 708,033 downwards.
AAGCGGGCGGTGGCGGCGATGCTGGCACTGGTACTGCTGGCGGTGCTGGTATGGCTTTCCGACGGCGATCCTGCGCCGCAGCTGGCCGGGGCAGCACTCTGCGCGGCCAGCCTCGCCGCACTGTTCCTCTCGCTCCGTGCTCCGTCCTTGCGCCGCATCGCCACCGAACCCGATGCGGAGGCCGATACGCGCGCGCTCGGGCTCTACCCCACCTTGCTGCTTTACTGGCTGCGCTGGCGCGAAAGCCCCGATCCACCGCCCGCCGCGCCGGTAAAGGGACAGGAGCCGGAGGGCGCGCCGGAGATCGTTGTCATCATCCAGTGCGAGAGCTTTGCCGATCCGGCGGAGCTGTTCGGCGATCCCGCGCTCGCCCTGCCCGCCCTGCAGTTCGCCCGCGGCGCCGCCTGGCAATGGGGCGATCTGGCGGTCAGCGGCTTCGGCGCCTACACGATGCGCACCGAATACGGGGTGCTGTTCGGGCGTGGTGAGCCGGCGCTCGGCTTCCGCCGCTTCGATCCCTATCTGACCGCCACGCGCGAAGGCTCCTACGCCCTGCCGGCGCGGCTGCATGGCGCGAATTGGCGCAGCCTGTTCCTCCACCCGCATGACATGCGCTTCTACGGACGGCACCGGATCATGCCGGCGGGCGGCTTTGCCGAACTGGTAGGGGAGGCTTGCTTCGCCCCCCCGCAGCCCGGCGAGGGGCGCTACGTCACCGACGCAGCCATGGCCGACACGATCCTCGCCCGCGCGGCCGAGGCGCAGCAGCCCACGCTGCTCTATGCCGTCACCATTGAGAACCATGGCCCTTGGGCAGCCTCCGGGGCCGGCGGAGAGCCGGGGCTGGTGCCGGGCTATCTGCGGCTGGTGCGCAACAGCGATGCCATGCTCGCCACTCTGCTGGACGGTCTGAGGGTGCTGCGTCGCCCGGCGCTGCTGGTCTTCTTCGGCGATCACCGGCCCAGCATACCGGGCGCCACCGCGCCAGGGGGCGAGCGGCACACGCCTTATGTGATGCTGCGCCTGGATGAGGCAGGCCAGATCGCAACGGGAGCGAACAGGCGCGCGGACCTGACCCCGGCCGAACTGCATCATGCCATCTTGGCCGCGGCACTGGGCCGCCTCGATCCCTAACCGAGACGGCCGGCCGACCCGTCAGGGCGGGCTAAGCGCCAGAAGCAACCGATCGCGCAGCAGCGCCGGGAGCAGGCGGTCGAGCCAGCGAAGCGCCACGAATGGCCATGGCAGCACGATATGCGCCGTGCCCGCCGCGACGGCGCGCGCGATCCGCGCGGCAACAGCATCCGGCGCCATCAGCATCGGCTTGGGACCGGGAACCTTGCGCCCTGTGGCGGTGTCGATGAAGCCGGGCGACACCAATGTGACCTGTACCCCATGTTCACGAAGGCCAAGCCGCAGCGCATCGGCGAAACGAGCGAGGCCCGCCTTGCTCCCGGAATAGGCCGCCGCGAAGGGGAGGGAGTGAAAGGCCGCCGCGGAGCCGATCAGCACGATCCGGCCGTGGCGTCGTGCCGCCATGCGTCTGCCCAGCAATGCCGCCATTGCCGCCGGCGCCGCAAAATTGATGGCCGCCAGTCGTGCCACGATTTCGGCGTCCTCCACCTGCTCATCCGCTCTCTTCACGTCCCCTCGTCCAGCGACGAGCAGTGCCAAGTCGAACGGCTGCTTGGCGTCCTCATCCTCCAGCGCGGCCAGCGCGGCGGGCAGATCGGTCAAATCCAGCATACGGATGTCGACCTGGGCACCTACGGACCGGCAGCGCTCGGCCACAGCCTCCAGCCGCGCCCGATCACGCCCCCACAGGCTGAGCGTAACATTTTTGCGTGCATAGTGTTGCGCAAGCGCACCACCTAGGCCGCCGGATGCGCCAGTCACCAAAATACGGTTGTGCGTAAACGACTCCGTCATAGGTGTGGCGTCACAATTCGCGAACCTCTCGTCGCGAGTTAACACTGTTTGGAGGCCTTTAGTCTTGACACTTAATCGCAGCTATTGTCCAGCATAGTAGCCGATGCCCGCCCCCGTATCCCGTCCGCAGCGCGTCAGGTTGTTCAAAAATGAGCGCCTGGAGCGGCTTACGCTTATCTCCCCCCGCGTCTTCGCGCTGAGCTGGGCTATCCTGCTGCCGCTCATCGCCTTTGCCGGCTGGACCTGGTCGCCTCCGCAGGAAGCGCCCTTCCAAACAGTGGGCTGGATCGCCCTTGGGCTGATAGTGTGGACGCTGTTCGAATATGCGATGCACCGCTACCTGTTCCATCTGGACAGCGATGTCACGGTGCTGCGCTGGCTCGTGTTCCTGATGCATGGCAACCACCACGACCAGCCGGGAGATGCGCTGCGCGGCCTGATGCCGCTGCCCGTCAGCGTCGCCGTGGGTGGCCTGGTATGGCTGGTGCTGCTGGCGCTTATGGGAACGGGGGGCACCTGGGTCTTCCTGGGCTTCATGTCGGGCTATGTCATGTATGACACGCTGCATTTCGCCTGCCACCAGTGGCCCATGCGCAGCCGCATCGGCATGGCGCTGAAGCGGCATCACATGCAGCACCACTATCTGGACGAAGACAGCAATTTCGCCATTTCGGCGATCTTCTGGGACCGCGTGTTCGGCTCCAATATCAAGTCGGCGAAGCGGTAGCGAAATCGCCCGCCGGGGGCAGCCGACACTTCGCGAACGGCAGCAGAGTTTTTTAACGCGGGCAGGCGGAAACTGCCACGGCCAGCAAATTGCTCCGCCGGATCGGCTGGAGCCGTGCCTCCGAGCCTGACGCCCGCGAAGCCGCGCGGCGTCAACCGGGGGGCGGGCACCCGAGCTGACGCCGTGCGCAGGCCGGGTTAGTGGCCGGCCTGCGGCCCGCGCTCGAGGCCGGAAAGCGACAGCTGCTCGTCGATCTGCGCCATCAGGCGATCGAGCCCCTCGTGGGTGAAGCTCTCCGCGCGGGCGACGAGCACGTCCTGCGTGTTGGACGCACGCAGCAGCCACCAGCCGTCATCGGTGGTCACCCGAACCCCATCGGTGTCGTTCACCTGCGCATCGGTGCCCTGCAGCCGCTGTTTCACTTCGTCGATCGCGGCGAACTTCCGGCTCTCATCCACCTGGAAGCGCATTTCCGGCGTATTGACCATTTCGGGCATGGCGCTGCGCAATTCGGTGACTGACTTGCCCAGCCGGACGCTGGCGGCGATCAACCGCATCCCGGCATAGAGCGCATCGTCATAACCGTAATACTCATCGGCGAAGAATACGTGGCCGCTCATCTCGCCGGCGAGCGGCGAACCCGTTTCTTTCATTTTGGATTTGATCAGGCTGTGCCCGGTCTTCCACATCAGCGGTTCGCCGCCGAGTTCGGCCACCCGGTCATACAGGGCGCGGCTGGCCTTCACATCGGCGATGATCATGGCGCCCGGCTGCCGCGACAGCAGGTCTTCGGCATAGATCATCAGCAGCTGATCGCCCCAGATCACCCTGCCCTGCCCGTCGATTGCGCCGATCCGGTCACCATCACCGTCGAAGGCGATTCCGAAATCGAGCTGCTTTTCCGCGACAAGCTTGACGAGATCTTCAAGGTTTTCGGGGACTGTGGGGTCAGGATGATGGTTCGGAAAATTCCCGTCGACCTCGGTATAGAGGAGGTGGTGCTCCCCCGGCAGCTGCGCGGCGAGCTGTTCCAGCGCGGGGCCGGCAGCGCCATTGCCCGCATCCCAGCCCACCTTGAGGCTGGCGAGGCTGTCCGGCGCGAGGCCGCTGATGGCCTGCAGCAGCCGCTCGATATAGGCATCCATCACCTCGAGCTGCTCGACCGTGCCGGTGCCATCGTCCCAATCGCCGGCGGCGGCCATTTCACCGATTTTCAGAATGTCCTTCCCGAAGAACGGACGCCCCTGAAACACCATCTTGAAGCCATTGTAATTGGCGGGGTTATGGCTGCCGGTTATCTGAATGCCGCCATCGACCTCATCCGCTGACGCCTCGGCATAATAGAGCATCGGCGTAGGGCCGAGGCCGATCCGCCGCACGTCGCAGCCGCTCGCGTTCAGGCCCTCCACCAGCGCATGCTCGAGCAGCGGGGAACTGACGCGCCCGTCATAGCCCACCGCGACCAGCTTCCCGCCGGCACGGCGCAGGAGAGTGCCGAAGCTGCGGCCGATCGCGCGGGCATCGTCTACACCCAGCGTTTCGCCGATGATGCCACGGATATCGTATTCGCGCAGGACTGTGGGATGGAACTGGTGGGTCATGAAGGCTCCTGATTGTTTTCCGGCAGGCCGTATGTGCTTTCCGACCTGCTTGTAGCCCGCTTCAAACCTTATTTAACAGCATCATGTGGCAATTCCGCGAGCAATAGGTCGCGCGCGGCATTCGCCTCGTGGATTTGCGTGTTGCTGCCGCCGCGATCGGGGTGGACCGCGGCGACCAGCTGCCTGTGGGCGGAGAGGATTTCCTGCCGCGTGGCGCCGGAGCTCACGCCCAGCAGCTTGCGGGCGTTGAACAGGGCCTGCTTGCCGGCCGAAATGCGGGGCTGCCACGGCCAGCGGCCGATGATCATCTTCCACGCGATGACCGCTACCAGCGCGAGGACCAGCAGCTTGCCCATGCCGTCAGGCGGCCGCCGGCTGGCGGCCGGCAGCGGGCTTGCCCGGCATCGGCAGATTGAGATTGGCCACCAGCGCGCGCAATTCCTGCCGCGCCACCAGATGGCTGGTGCCGAGCTCGCCCAGCTGGCCCCGGTCGAGCAGGGTGAGGCCGGAGGGGAACAGTTCGCGGTAGATCACGCGTTCCGACAGGCCGTGCGCCACGCGGAAGCCGACGCGCCGGGAAAGCTCCGTCAGCGCCTGGTCAACGCGCCGCTGGTTGCGCGCATCGACATGCTGCACGCGGTTGCGCACCACCACCCAATCCATCTCGCGGCGCTGTTCGCGCAGCTGCTTCATCGCGCGGCTCTTGCGCGCTTCCCAGATCAGTTCCGCATAGAAGCTGAGCCGGCGGACCTTGAACGTTTCCGCGTCCACCTGCCCGATCAGGTCAAAATCGACGAAGCTGTCGTTCATCGGGGTGACCAGCGTGTCCGCCTGGGTCGCGACATAGCGGGCGAGCGGATCGTCGCGGCCCGGCGTGTCGAAAATTAGGAAATCGGCCCCTTCGGCCAGGCTGGCGATGCGCTCCTCCAGCGCTTCCTCGCTGCCCTGTTCGAACACGTCGAAGGTGGCACCCGGCAGCTCGACACCGCGGCGCTGCTCCGTCTCGGTGCGATTTTCCAGATAGCGGTAGAGCGTGCGCTGGCGGGGATCGAGGTCGATCGCCGCCACTTTGGCGCCTTGGCTGGCCAGCGCCACCGCCACATGCACGGCAGTGGTGGACTTGCCGGTGCCGCCCTTTTCATTGGCGAAGACGATACGATGCGGTGCGGCGGGCGATGACACGGGCGGCGCTCTTTCTCTGGCTTCATGGTGCGGCTAGGTGCCGTGGTACTGCGGCTCCCCTGCCGCATCATGACGCTTTATCGGAGCCCCGGCCCCATGCAAACCGTGAACACCCTCCCTGCCCTGCGCGAAGCTGTGGATGGCTTGAGAAAAGCGGGCGATCTCGCCCTCGTCCCCACCATGGGCGCGCTGCATGACGGGCATCTGACACTGGTGCGCGAAGCGCGACGGCAGGCGGCCAGTGTCGCCGTATCCATCTTCGTCAATCCCACCCAGTTCGGCGCCAATGAGGATCTCGACGCCTATCCCCGCCAGCTGGAAGCGGATGCCCGCAAGCTGGCGGCGGAGGGTGTGGACCTGTTGTGGGCGCCTGCGGTGGAGGAGGTCTATCCGGCAGGCTTCGCCACCTCCGTCAGCGTGGCAGGGGTGAGCGACGGGTTGTGCGGCGCCTTCCGCCCGGGCCATTTTGCGGGAGTCGCCACCGTCGTCGCCAAGCTGTTCAATCAGGTGCGCCCCGATCTCGCCTTCTTCGGGGAGAAGGACTGGCAGCAGCTGGCGGTGATCCGCCGCATGGCGCGCGATCTCGACTTCACCCGCCCGCATGCCACGCGCATACACGGTGTGCCGACGGTGCGCGAAAGCGATGGCCTCGCGATGAGCAGCCGCAACGCCTACCTTTCTGCAGAGGATCGCGCCCGCGCCGCCGCCCTCCCGCGCGCCATGGAAGCGACCATCGCCACGATCCGCGCGGGCGAGCCGGTGCCTGCCGCTCTCGCGTCGCTGAAGCGCGCGCTGCTGGAGGGAGGGTTCGCCAGCGTAGACTATGCGGAACTGGCCGACGCGGACATGCTCGTGCCGCTAGGCGCGCTGCAGGACGGCCCCATGCGCCTGCTGGTGGCGGCGCGGATCGGCGGGACGCGGCTTATCGACAACATGCCGGTTCCCCCGGCCTGAACGCCGCGCCCGGCTAGGCCCGGCGCCGGGCACCCTTGGCGCCGCGCCCGCCGAACAGGCGCAGCCAGGCGATCCACACCGATGTCACCGAAATCACCAGGCCTGCCAGCGAGAGCAGCCAGATCGTGAGCTGGCGGGCCAGCGGATTGTCCATCAGCGGCCCCATGTCCCAGCGATGAAGGCCGGTGTAGAGCCAGCGATAAGCCCGGCCCCGCGCATCCATGGCGCGCAGCAATTCCCCCGTAGCCGGGTCCACATGCACCCAGGTGGCGGCGGGATCGTCGAACTTCACGCGCTCAACCGGGAGCGGAACCGGGCCATCGACCGAATACCAGTAGGAATCGGACCGGGCGAGCCATTCCCGCGCCACGGGCCGTGCGCCCGGCACCAGCTGCGAGAGCGCCGTGTCCACGGCGGCCTTGTCCGCCACGAAGGGAGCGAGCGTGGAGGGCGCGAGATAGCGCTCCGCCGCGCCCGGCGCCTCGATGCGGATGAAGGGCTGACCGGCGGCGGCGGCGAATTGCACCCGCCGTGCGCCCTCAGCCGCCCCGGCCAGCCGCCGCAGGTCCACGGCAGGTGGCGCCAGCGTGCCGGCATAGGCCTGCCGCGCATCCCCGCTCACACCGCCGCTGGCAAAGAAGCGCCCCGGATCAACCGACAGCCAGCCGCTGAACAGCCAGGTAAGCAGGAACAGCCCGCCACCAAGCCCGGCGACATGGTGCCACTTCATCCAGCCCCGATAAGGCGTGATCCGCCCGCCGCTGAAACGCCGCCGCCCCAGCCGCATGCGCAGCACGCCGATCCACAGGCCGGTGACGGCGCCAATCAGGCACGGCCCCGAAACCCACATGACCACCTGCCGCCACGCCTCCGGCATTTCGCGCAGGGCACGCGGATAGAGCCAGTGCGGCACGGAACCGAGCCAGTTCCAGAAGCGCTCCCGCGCGCTGGTATCGAGCACGACGTCTCCCGTCCGCGCGGAGACATAGAGGATGCGGCCGCCCTCCCCCGCCAGCTCCACGCGCCACAGCGGCCGCTGCGGATCATAGCCGCCGGGTACCGTCCACTGGTCGGTGCGGATCAGCACTGCGCGCTCCACCGCCGCGCCGCCGAAGAGCGTGGCAATATGTTTCGCCTCCTCCTGCCCCACATGGGTGACAGGGGCGCCGTCCACAGCCGAAAGGGTAGTCGGGTCGCGATCCCAATAGGCCATGCGCCACACCGGCACATCGCCCTGCATCTCCAGCGCCTGCGAGCGCATGGCGCCACCGCCGGCTGCCTGCGCCGCTTGCGCCGGCCCCACGGCCACCGCCTGCCAGTCGATCGGCTGCTGCCCTTCGAGCCATTCCTCCGCCGTGAGATCGGGAAACGGCACGTAGAGCATCACGAGGCCGGAGGCGAACCACATGGCGATCAGCAGGCAGGTGGCGATCCCCACCCAGCGATGGGTGAGGTAAAGCCAGCGTTTCAGGCGGTGCGCCATGCGCGGTCAGAAGCTCGCCCGGATGGCCACATCCACCGATCGCGGCCGGCCAAGAATCCACTGTTCGTCGCCATTGGTGGATTCGGCATAATCCTTGTCGAACAGATTGAACACGCGCAGATCCAGCCCGACATTGCGCGTCAGCGCATAGGTGGCGCTCAGATCCACCACCGTATAGGCGGGGACGCGGAAATCATTGGCGTTGTCGGTAAAGCGGCGCCCGACATAGCGCAAGTCACCGCGTAGCTGCAGCCCGCCGAGCCCGGTCCAGGATAGCTGGAGATTGGCCGCCTGTTCCGGCACGCCGGGTGGCGTATTGTCCTCGAAGCCCTCGAACTCGTCAAAGTTGGCATCCAGCACCGTGCCGTTGGCGGTGATGGCAAAGCCGCTCGGCAGATCGAGCGAGAGGCTCGCTTCCAGCCCTTGCGAGGACCGTTGGCCAATCTGGTCGATAGCGCCGTTGGTCCGCGTCTGGGTGAACAGGTTCTGCTTCACCAGCCGGTATGCCGCAAAGGTGAAGGAGCCGGCGCCATCCAGGAACAGCGCCTTCAAGCCCGCTTCCACCTGCCGCCCATCGGCATTGGTCAGCTGGAACTGGCTGCCGCTGGTGGAATAGGTCGTCAGCGTGCCGAGCGGGTCCACCGCCGTCGCATATTGCGCATAAAGCGAGACATTGGGATTCAGCTCATACACCGCACCCACGCGCCAGGTGGTATGTTCCAGCACCTTATACGCCTCGGTCCCGCCGTTCAGCGCCGGCGTTTCGCCAACGATAGTCTCGTCCGCGTCGTCATAGACGAAGTCCCACCGACCGACCTTGTTGTGCTCGTAGCGGATACCGCCCACCAGCGAGAGCTGATCGGTAATCGCCAGCCGATCCTCCGCGAACAGGGCGATCGTATCGGTGCGGGTTCGATAACGCGGCGCGATGCCCTGCGTGTCCAGGAACAGGCCGGGATCGAAGGTGAAGGGATCGACTTCGTCTTCTTGATAGTCGGAACCGAAATCGTGCGAATAGGTCAGCTTCACCCGGCTGATGTCAGCGCCAACCAGCAGCGTATTCGCCATGGCGCCGCCCAGCGGGGACTGCAGCCGCAAGGTCACCTGATCGCCATATTGCTTCTGATCGTGGACGATGCCGTAATTGTCGGCGCGATAGATGTTGCCAGGTGTCCCGTAACCGATGCCATTGGGGCATTCCCCGTCGGGGCCGATCCAGCAATAGGTTTCCAGGTTCCGCCACAGCCGGTTGGTGGTGAGGTAATAGGTCGTGTTGCGCAGCTCCAGCGCATCGGAAATGGCCCATTCGGCATCCAGCGCCAGCCGGTTGTCGCGGTAGCGGATGGCGGAATCGCCGACATTGTAGTTCCTCCGGCGGATGGAATCATCCAGCCGCGAATCGATCAGCGGCGTGCCGAAATAGCGGGATGGATGGAACTTGCCGTAATCGTCGCGCAGCGTGAGGGTGAAATCCTCGCTGGGCTGGAAGCGCAGCGCAGCCGAAAGGGCGAGACTATCCGACTCCCCCCGGTCCACATAGCCGTCTGACTCGCGATAGCTGGCGTCGACGCGGAAGCTGAGCATGTCGGAGATCGGGCCGCCTAGCCCGCCGGCGACGTGCCAGGTATCCTGCGAGCCATAGGTAGCCTCGCCCTGGAATTCGAAGCGATCGGGATTGGGCGCCTTGGCAATCACATTGATCGCGCCGCCCAGCGCCCCCTGCCCGTAGAGCACCGAGGCCGGGCCGCTCAGCACTTCGATCCGTTCCACGTTCCACGGATCGGACGGGAAGGTGATCGTGCCGGCGACGGGAAACAGGCGAATGCCATTGTAAAGCTGCAGCACCGAGCCCTGCCCCGAAAAGCCCCGCATGGCGAGCGCCGTCCCGCCGTTTCCGGGACTGCCGGCATTGGTCACGCCCGTGGCGCGGGTGACGGCAGCGATTACCGAAAGATCGCCGCGGGCGCGAATATCGTCCCCGTCCACGATGCTGACGGTTGCCGGGGTCTCCAGCCCGCTCAGGCCCAGGCGACTGCCCGTTTCGGTGACGAGTTCGAGCTCCTGCTCCCGCTCGCCAGTGACGATGATCGGCGTGTCCACCGCAGCTTCGCCCGCGGCGGCACCGTCATCTGCCTGCGCAGGCGCCGTAGCCATGACAGCAAGCGCCAGCGCCGAGGCTCCCATCGGGAGCCACCCCATGATCCGCATGATATTCCCCATTCCTTCCCTCGCCGTCGGAACGCGGCGTGTCGGGCAGGGGCTGGCGAAACAGGCCCGGGGGCCACAAGTTAATTACGGTAATCGCGCGGGGTTACAGCCGTTACAACCGGGCAGTGCGGCGGGATCGAGACGGCTAGGCCAGCACCTTGCCCAGCCCGATCCGCAGGTCGTCGCTCGAATAGGGCTTGGTCAGCACCAGCGCATCCGCGAAGGTTTCGTTCTGCCCCACGGCGTCGCCATAGCCGGTGGACAGCACGAAGGGCACGCCCATCGCGCGCAGGCGTTCCGCTACGGGCACGCTGTTCTCGCTGCCCAGGTTGACGTCCAGCAGCACGAGGCCGATGGGCTGGGCCTCGATTAGCGCGAGGGCATCCTGCACATTGGCGGCGATATGGATGTTGCGGGCGCCGAGATCGCCCAGCAGCGCCTCGGCCTCCATGGCGATAAGGATGTTGTCTTCCACCACCAGCACATGCTCGGGAAGTTCCAGGGATGCGCGATCCCCGCCAGCGTCAACGGAGCCCATGGGCATTGTCCTGTCCTGAAAATCGTCGAAACGGTGTATGTGTTGGGCGGGAATGGAGAACGAAGCCTCCACGCCCATGGACGCGTAAGTGATCTCCGCCTTGCCGCCAAGTTCATGCGGGATGGAGAGTTCGATGATCGCCGAACCGAAGCCGCGGCGCACGGGGGGCGATACGGCCGGGCCGCCGCTTTCCTGCCATTCGATGCGGAGCGCCCCGCCTTCGCTGCGCAGGAGGCGGAGCACGACTTGCCCCTCCGGCACGGACAGCGCGCCATATTTCGCGCTGTTGGTAATGAGTTCGTGGAAGACGAGCGAGAGCGTGGTGAGCGCGGTAGCCTCCACGATCGGGTCGCTGCCTTCCAGCGTGATCCGTCCCGCCTCCCCGAGATAGGCGCGCGCCTCCAGGCCGATCAGTTCCCGCAGCGAACTGGCGCGCCAGTGCGAGCGCGTAAGCTGGTCATGCGCGCGCGCGAGCGCATAGATCCTGCTGCCGAGCACATCGGCATATTCCGGAATCGTCGCCGCCGCGGAGCCCGTCTGGTTGACCAGGCTGCGGATCAGATTGAGGATGTTGCGGACACGATGGTTTAGCTCCGCGATCAGGATTTCCTGCCGCCGCCCGTGTTCGCGCCGCTCGCGATGGGCAGCATCGGTCAGGCGCAGGATCACTTCCATCAGCGTGGCACGCAATTGCTCTGCGCAGAGCATCTCTTCCTCGTCCCACGGCTGAGACCGGCCGGTGACGACCTGCTGCCATTCGGCAAAGCTCTCCCGCGGGGTGAGCCTGGGGCCATTGGGGCCGAGCTTGACCGACTTCTCGGGGTTGCCCGCCCACCGCACCGAACGGGAGAGTTCGCTGCGGAACAGCACAATGTAATCTCGCGGCGCGCGCGACACGGGGATTGCGAGCACGCCGGCCAGCGGCGCAGCGAAATTCGCCGCGGGGGGGAAATCCTGCGAAAGGTTTTCCGTCGACCATAGATTGCCTGCCGCTACCCGGTCGAGGAAGCCGGCGAGTTCGAGGAACTCCGCCTTGGCCGGCACTTCCCCGGACGAGACGAACTGCCCGTCGATCCAGCCGACCATCCCGTCATGCGCGATCACCTCGCCCACGGTCTCGGACACGCGGCCGAAATCGGTCAGCAGGCTGCGCCCTTCGGCAAGCCGCGCCATCAGCGTATCGTGCAGCTGGCGCGCCCGCGCCCGCTGCTCGCGCGCGCGCGTGTTTTCGGACTGGTCCACCATATAGGCGAACAGTTCGCCGAACAGCTCCACCGCCGTGCGCATCGGGTAGGACAGGCGCAGGGGCGCATAATGGTGACAGGCGAACAGCCCCCACAGCTGCCCGTCGCGCATGATCGAAACGGACAGCGAGGCCGCCACCCCCATGTTGCGCAGATATTCGATATGGATCGGCGAGACGGCCCGAAGCGTGCTCATGCCAAGGTCCAGCGGGGCGGCGTCGCTTCCGCCGCGCGTGACGATCTCCACCGTGGGATCATCCACATCGGTGATGATCCGCAGCAGATTGGTCGAATAGAGCCGCCGCGCCTGTGCGGGTATGTCATTGGCGGGGAAATGCAGGCCCAGGAAAGTGTCGATCCCGCTGCCGCGGCTTTCGGCCACCACTTCGCCCGATCCATCGGGGGAGAAGCGATAGACCATCACCCGGTCGAACCCGGTCAGCCCGCGCAGTTGCCGGGCCGCGACGGCGCAGAGTTCTTCGGTCGAGCCGGCGCGCTTCGTCCGCTCGGCCATGGGGCGGACATGCGTCTCGTACAGTCCCGCCTCGTCGGCCACCGCCGGCTCCGCTTCGAGCACCACGTCCCGGCCGGAGATGTGGAGGGCGACATCGAAGCGCCGATCGTCGCCGAACAGCTTGAGGCCGAAGATCCGTTCCACCGATTGCGGCGTTCCGCGCATCTGCAGCCGCGCCCGCAGCGCGTGTATCGCATCCTCCGCCAGCACCTCGGCGGCAGGTAGTTCCAGCAGCGCCTCCGCCTCGCGCCCGACCTCCTCGGCCACATTGCGCGAGACATGGGTGATGATCCACTGCGGCGACAGCGCGATGAGAAAGCCGAAGCTCTGGATCCGCCCGATCAGGTGAATCGGCTCGCTGGCGCAATTGTCGAGGGTGACCGGCTCCGCGTTCATGCCGCGGCTCCGGCCGGGACCGCGATCTTGGCCTGTGCGGCGGCATCGGCCGCTTCGGTGAACAGGGCAAAAGCCGCCACCGCCCCGCGATGCGCCTCTTCGCGTTCATCCTCGTCGAATGCGCGATCGCCCGACCAGGCCAGGAAGGCCGACCAGGCCGCCAGCCCGGCGCGATCGCCGAGGAAGCGCGAGTGCTGCGCCGGGTGATCCGCCGGCAGCGTGCGGCGATAGAGCTTCATCAGGCTCGCGATGCCAATGCGGGAGCCAAGCACGGCGTATGCAAATCCCGCCGCAGCAGCCTTTCCCGCCGGAAGAGCCTGGTCGCACCCGAGCCGGGAAGCGTGCGGCGAAACCTGCGCATCGGCCAGATCCCCCTCCAGAGCGGACACGTAATCAGGCAAGGGCGCTTCCAGCACATTGAGGCAGAATTCGGAGACCAACGGCAGATACTGCCGTGCCGCCAGCAGATGCGCCAGCAGCAGGCGGGCATAGCCGTCGCCTTCGCCGACCTCGAACCGCGAATAGAGCGCGTCGGTTTCGGTATGCAGTGTCTGTGTGGCGCCCCGCAGGAAGGGGCGCAAATCTTCAGGATTCAAAGTCACTCCGCGACCCACGCCGGTAATCGCTTCCGTCAGACACTCCCGGCGTGCGGAGCGCAAACTTGATTAGCCCGCTCCGAAGCGGAGGAAACGATCTCCGGCGGCGACGACATACCAGCAGCAGGCCCGCGTCAAGCGGGAACGTTCTCGATATGAACACAGTTACACATCTGGCGCTGGCACGTAAGCGCACAAGTATACATTTCTGCGTATTGGAGTACGTATGGCGGAAATCCATGGCAGCGATTTGCTCGGCGCGCTGCATCCCCCCGACATGGATCTGCTCTCCCGCTCGCTCGAATCCGTCGACTTCAAGACCGGCCATATCCTTTACGAGCCCGGTGACGACGTGCGCTTCGCCTATTTCCCCCGTGGATCAGCGATCACCACTTTCCATGTCCTGATGGCCGATGGCGCCGCTGTCCAGACCGCGCTGGTGGGAAGCGAAGGCGCCGTGGGCGGGATCGTGAGCCATGGCGGGGTGCCTGCCTTTGCCCGTTCCTGCGTAATGCACGGCGGGAGCTTCTACCGCATTTCGGTGCAGAATTTGGAAGAGGTTGCGCGCGAGAGCATCCGCCTGCGCTATCTTCTTTCGCGTTATGCCGATTGCCTGCTGGCGCAGATCTTCCAGTCGGTGGCCTGCAATGCCGTGCACACGATCGAACAGCGCGCCGCGAAATGGCTGGTGGCGGCCATGAACCGCACCGGCCGCAGCGAAATCGCCATGACGCAGGACCAGCTCGCTTCTCTGCTGGGGGTGGGACGCACCTATATCAGCCGGGTGGTTCAACGGATGAAAGCGGAAGGGCTCATCACCACGCGGCGCGGAGCGATCCTGATCGACGAGCCCGAGAAGTTGCGCCGCAAATCCTGCCATTGCGACCATCTGGTCGCGCTGCATTTCGAGACGGTGCTGAAGGGCGTCTATTCCGAAACGGCGAACGGCAACGGAAAGTAGGCGGTCCGCGCGCATCCGCATACGGGCACGAAAGCGGAATAAAGGGCCGGGCGTGGAGGGCCACGCCCGGCCAGGTTGCTGAACCGGCTCAGGTAAGCCGGTCCACCAGATGCCTCGGGCCAACCAGTTCCACTGTGCTTCCCAGCTTGCGGCGCCGCGCGATCCATTCCCGCATTTGTTCTGCGGATGTGTGATCGAAGCCGCGTACCTTCGCCAGGTCGAGCGTAACGGATTGAATGAGAGGAATGGTTTCGAGCCGCCGGGTGAGCCCGGTCAGGCTGATGAAGGTGGCGCTGCCTTCCAGGCTCACCTTGCGCTCGTCGCCCAGCTCGTCTTCCTTGATCCTGAGCTTCAGGCTGCGGCGATGGGGCAGCAGTTCGAACAAGGTGAGCGCGAGCCCGACCAGCACGCCGGTGAGCAGGTCGACCGCCACCACAAGCACGAAGGTCGCCGTCCAGATCACCGCCGGAAGGATGCCGTAGGACGCGTAGAGGTGGCGCACATGGGTGAGGCTGACGAGACGCCAGCCGGTGACCACGAGAACACCGCCAAGCGCCGCCATCGGGATCTCCTGCAGCAGCCAGGGCAGCAGCGAGACGAAGCCGAGAATCCAGAGCCCGTGGATGATCGTGGACAGGCGCGTCTTGGCGCCCGCCTGCACATTGGCCGAGCTGCGCACGATCACGCCGGTCATCGGCAAGGCCCCGGCAAGGCCGCACAGGAAATTGCCCACGCCCTGCGCGCGCAGTTCCTTGTCGTAATCCGTGCGGACGCCATCATGCATCCGATCCACCGCAGCGGCCGAAAGCAATGTCTCGGCGCTGGCGATGAAGGCCACCGCAAGCGCGGCGATGATGATCGCCGGCTGGCCGAGCATGGCGAAGAAGCCGTCGCCCGGCGCTTCCACCGCGGCCACGATCGATTCCGGCACATCCACCCGGGCGATATTCAGCTGGAAGGCATAGGCGACGATCGTCGCGGCCATCACGCCGAGCAAGGCCCCCGGCAGCAGGCCGAAGCCCGCCGGGCGGAACTTCTCCCACACCAGCATGACGCCAATGGTTACGAGGCCGACGATCAGCGCCAGCTCGGTCGCCTGCAGGTTGAAGGGCGAGAGGCCGAGCAGACGCGCGGGCATTGCGGCAAGGTTGTCGACACCGCTGGAAAGCGGCTGCGCATCGAACAGGATGTGGAACTGGCTGATTACGATCAGCGCACCGATGCCCGCCAGCATGCCGTGAACGACTGCCGGCGAGATCGAACGGAAGAACGCGCCGAGCTTCATCCAGCCGGCGACCAGTTGCAGTGCGCCCGCGAGCACGAGCATCGGACCGAGCGCGGTGAGCCCGTTCTCGGTCACAAATTCGAACACGATGACAGCAAGACCCGCCGCCGGGCCGCTTACCTGGAGGGGGGATCCGGCAAACAGCCCGACGACGATGCCTCCGATGATGCCGGTTATGAGGCCTTTCTCGGCCGGCACGCCAGAGGCGATGGCGATGCCCATGCACAATGGCATCGCCACGAGGAACACCACGATCGAAGCCGTGAAATCCCGCGAGAAATGTTGGAAGATGCCTTCCTTGGCAGGAGCGATGGCCGTGCTCATGCAGCCACTTCCTGGCGCAGGCGCTGCGGATAGCGCGCATGGGCGGGCACAGCCACGGGCAGCGGCTCGTTCTCGCGCAGGGGCACGAACTCACCGGTCTCGCCATCCAGCCCCAGCACCTGGCCGGCGTGGATGTCCACAAACCAGCCGTGCAGCGACATTTCGCCGGCGGCGAGCGCCGTGGCGACGGACGGGTGGGTGCGCAGATGCGCCAGCTGGGCGATCACGTTTTCGAGGCTGATGGCGCGGATCCGGTCGGTTCCCTGCAGGTCCGGCGTGCAGGTGCTCACGACATGCTCCGCCGCCGCGCCGTGGCGCAGCCAGGCCGCAACATTGGGCATGTTGGCGAGCAGCTCCGGCTGAGCGAGCGCCTTCATGGCCCCGCAGTCCGAATGGCCGCACACGATGATGTCGCGCACTTTCAGCGCGGCCACCGCATATTCGACGGTAGAGGACACGCCGCCATTCATGGTGGCAAAGGTGGGCACGATGTTGCCGGCATTGCGGCACACGAACAGGTCGCCCGGCCGCGCCTGCATGATCTCTTCCGGCACGACGCGCGAATCGGCGCAGGAGATCATCAGGGCCTTGGGGCTCTGACCATCGCGAGCGAGCGATCCGTAGAGATCCTTGCTGCTCGGGAACACGGTCTTTTCGAAGCTGAAAACGCGTCCGATCAATTCGTTCACGGGGGCAATCCTTTTGTGGCGCCGCAAGGGGGGATGCGGCTGCGATTGCCCACAGAGGTACGTCGGCATTTTCTCTGCCGTCGTTCCGCATTGTAAGGTTTTGTTGCTGCACCCGCGAAGACGGGCAGGACGTTATGCAACCGGGTCCAATGGGAGGCGGATCACCGCGCGCAGGCCGCCTTCCGCCCGGTTGGAGAGCGCGAAGCTCCCGCCCTCAGCGCGCACGATGCGGTCCACGATGGCAAGGCCCAGCCCCATGCCGGGCGTGTTGCGGCTGCGCGCTTCATCCAGCCGGACAAAGGGCTGGAGCACTTCAACCAGGTTCGCCTCGTCGATTCCCGGCCCGTCATCCTCCACCACGATCTCCACCATGCCATCGGCAAGGCTCAGACGAAGGCGGACATTGCCAGCGTAATGCAGCGCGTTCTCGATCAGGTTGGAAAGCACGCGCCGCAACGGCAGGCGGCGGCCGCGGATTTCGAGATGCGCGGGGCCGGCATAGGCCGCATCGTACCCGCGATCCTTCGAATCGTCGATCAGCGTTTCCGCGAGCGAGGCGATGTCCAGCCGCTCGATCGGCTCCTTGTGATCCAGCCCTTCGTTGAAGGCCTGCAACGACTGCAACAGCATGCGCATCTCGACGATATCGGCAGCCATCGCCTCGCGATCGTCGGCCTCGGCCGTGTCATGCTCCAGGCGCATCTGCAGACGGGTGAGCGGCGTGCGCAGATCATGGGCGATTGCCGAAACGGTAAGCTGCCGGTTGCGAATCAGCTGGTGGATGCGATCCTGCATGTCGTTGAAGGCGCTGATCAGCTGCCGCACCTCCGGGGAGCCGGAAGCGGGGATCGGTTGCGGTTCGTCATTTCCGACGGAGCGCGTGGCGACGATCAGCTTGCGCAGCGGCTGCAGCGTCGCGCGCACCAGCAGCGCTCCCAGGATCATCAGCAGTATATTGGGAAGGATCAGGATAAGGCCGCGCTGGGCGTTGAAGGTCCAGGCCTCGTTTACATCCGCCTTGAAGGAGGCGACCGACTGGTCCGACAGGATCATGCTGCCCCCGATGTCGCCTTTCGAAGCAAGCGATTCCAGATGCAGCCGCAGGCTGGTCTGCTTAAGATCGGGCTCGCGGGCCAGGATCTGCCGCCGCAGCCGGTCGAGCTCCAGGCTCGGTGCGCGGCGCTGCGCCTGCGGGGCCCAGGTGATCGAGAACCGCTCGGTGACGAGCTCTTCCGCCACTGCGCGGCGCTCCGCCCGCGCCGCTTGGTCCAGAATGCGGTAGGCGACCACCAGCTGGTCGGAAATGCGCGAGGCGTCCTCGCCCTCGAGCGAGAATTCATTGGCACGCTCGAACACGATGGCGTTGACGATGAAATCCAGCGCGACAACGAAGACGAGGATCGCCAGCAGGCGGCCGAGCAGGCCGATCGAGACGATCCGTCTCACCTCAGCTCGACATCTGCACGGAACATGTATCCGACGCCGCGCACTGTGGCGATCGGTGCATCCTGGCCATCGTGGCTCAGCTTGCGGCGCAAGCGGCTGACCAGCACGTCGACGCTACGATCGGAGGAATCGCCAACGCGCGAGCGCGACATTTCGATCAGCCTTTCGCGGCTGATCGCCCGCTGCGGCTCCTGCAGGAAGACGGTAAGCAGATCGAACTCTGCCGTGGTCAGCTCCACCAGCGCATCGGTGGGGGATCGCAACTCGCGGCGCGAGAAGGACAGCCGCCAGTCGCCGAAATGCGCCTCGTCCCGCCGTTCGGAGGAACTGGAGGCGCCATTGGCGTGGCGGCGCAGCACGGCGGCGATGCGCGCGATGAGCTCGCGCGTACCGAAGGGCTTGGCGAGATAATCGTCTGCCCCGAGCTCGAGGCCGATCACACGGTCGGCCTCGTCCGCACGGGCGCTGATGAAGATCACCGGCAGATCGCTGTGGGCGCGCAGCCGGCGCAGCAGTTCGATCCCGTTGGTGCCGGGCAGCATGATGTCGAGCACGATCAGATCGGTGTGCCCGTTTTCCAGGTGCACCAGCATTTCCGCACCCGTGGCGGCCGCGCGCACGTTGTAGCCATGCTCCTTGAGCGAGCGGACGATGAGCAGGCGCAGCTGCGGATCGTCCTCTACCACGAGAATCGTCTGTGCGGTCATGGGTGCAAGGAATGTCCGGGGAATGACGCGGCTTGTGGCCATCTACTTAGGCACCACCATGCATGGCTGCAATCTCCGATATGCCCGGGCCGCGGGCACACCGCCGCCCGCGCGGTGCGCGGGGGCGGATTTGCGACGGGGGGAAGGGATCACTCCTCGCGTGCGCTGCGCTGTTCATCCTCGATGGCCAGGCGCTCTTCCCTTGCCGCAGCCTTGCGAGCGCGGGCGTCGCAAATCTGCGACTTCGTGGGATCCGGATGGCAGACGGTATCGGCCTTGGCGACTGCGACGGCGGTCTTGTCCTGCTTCTGCAGGCTGCAGGCCAGGGTCTTGCTGGCATAGGGATGGCAACCGCGGCGATAGGCCGCTTCGGCATCCGCCGGCGCGGCGCCGAGCGATCCCAGCGAAAGGATGAGCGTTGCTGCGAGCACGTGTGTTCTCCACTTATTGAGGGGAGACCGAGATAGAGGGCCGAGTGTTTCGCGTTCTCGCCGGGCGTGTAACAAATTGTTGCTGCTGCGCAGCAAAAGAACTCCCGTGCGAGGACAGCCCGCTTAATCGCGGCTGGGTAATTGTTTCAGCGTCGCTCCATCCGCCTTGGTCACGGTAACGTTGAAGCCTCCGCGCCGCCCGTCGCGCAGCTTGTAATAGCTGAGGTCGATCTTCTCGCCCGGTGCCAGCGTGCGCTTGGACCATCCGGCGCGCGACAGGTGATTCGGGCTCATCCCCTCGAAGGCCCAGCGGTTGCCCTCGGCATCGCGGGCGTAAAGGAAGGTGTGCGGATTGGTCCATTCCCACCGCTCCACCGTCAGGCCCTTCATCTCGATCGGCTTGCCCCATTCGAACATGGCGGTGGAATGATGCGCCGCCCCCGGCGTGGCCGCCATCAGCACACCCGCGAATGCCACCAGCGCCAGCCCGATCCTACCTGCCATGTATCGTCTCCCACACCTGTGCCCATCTTCGCTCAGGGTCACCGGCACCATTTGCCAGCATTTGTTTGACTTGATCAACCCACCTCTTGACTCGGTCCGGGGCCGCGCAGCAATCTGGCGGCAACGATAATGACGGAGGGGTGTGATGAAGGGTTGGCCGATTTGGGCGCCGCTGCTAGCGGGCGCCGCCGCACTGGTAGTGCCGGTGTGCGCCACCGCGCAGCAAAGCGCGGAAAAGCCGCAACACGGCTATGCCGAGCTGGAGAAGCTGCCGGATTTCAGCGGTGTGTGGAGCCCGGTGCTGTTCACCCCCGGCGCACCGCGGCAGGCAGAGCCGGTGTTGACTGAGTCCGCCAAGGCCGCGCTCGCCGCGTTCAAGGCGAAGCAGGAGAAGGAAGGCGTGTCGCAATATGCGCAGGCCCATTGCCTGCCGCCCGGCATGCCGGGAATCCTGCGCCAGCCCTATCCGATCGAATTCCTCTTCACCCCCGGCCGCGTGACGATTTTCACCGAAACCTACAGCCAGGCACGGCGCATCTACACCGACGGCCGCCCCCTGCCGGAAGACCCGGACTTCCTGTTCAATGGCAGTTCCGTGGGTCACTGGGAGGGTGACACGCTGGTGGTCGACACGATCGGCTTCAGCCCGCAGGTCAGCATCGCCCCGGGCGTCAGCCATTCGGACCAGATGCGCATTCACGAGCGGATCTGGCTGGAAGATCCCGCAACCATGCGCTTCCAGCTGACGATCACCGATCCCGAGGTTCTCGCCGAGCCCTACATCCAGAACCTGACCTTCAAGAAGAAGCCCGGCTGGGAAATCCGCGAATATGTCTGCGCGGAGAACAACCGGCTGGTTTCGGGTGAGGAAGGGGCCGCAAATATCGACCTGGGGCTGGACGGGGAGGATGATCCCTTCGCCGATCTTCCGCAGGAGTAGCGTGGTTCCGCAAGCCGGGCGCTAACCGAATCGCAAGCGGCGGGCGCTAGGCTCGTGCGGATGAACGCCAATCCGCCGCGCAACGAACATCCCGCCAATATCGCGCCGCCTGTGGCCGCGATCGGCGCGCAATGGGCGGCGCTGTGCGAAGCCGCCAATGTCGTGGCCGCACTCGCCGGGGCGGAGGCGGTATCCGGCTGCGACCAATCCGACCGCTTTGCCGCCCTGCACCGGCGCGGCGAAGCATGGCGGCGGGTCCGCGCGGAACGCGGTATCGCCGATATTGGCGCGATGATGGAACCCGGCATCGCCGCCCTGTTG
Source organism: Altererythrobacter sp. B11 (assembly GCF_003569745.1). NCBI lineage: Bacteria > Pseudomonadati > Pseudomonadota > Alphaproteobacteria > Sphingomonadales > Erythrobacteraceae > Altererythrobacter > Altererythrobacter sp. B11. Next base: position 687,053 of record NZ_AP018498.1, on the reverse strand, counting down.
GCGATCAGCGCCCGCGGCGTGGACCCGGCGCCCGCCGCTGGCGCCCTGTGGGACGAATTCCTGGCCGCCCGCGCAGCGCTGCTGGCCCTGCTGCCGCCCGAGCGGCGGAGCGCGGAACACGGCAGCGACTGACGCGAGCAAGCCAGTCAGGCGGGCTGGATCAGAGGGCGTCCTCGCCCGCCTTGCCGACCGATTCGATATCCCGCCCAACGCCCTGCACGGTGTTGCAGGCGGACAGGATCGTGACCGACAGCGCCGCGAGGGCGATGGCGATGGCTTTACGGGACATGCGGTGCTCCTTCATCTTTGCTGCCGTGAAATGAATCCGCCCGGCGCCGCTGGCAAGCGTTTCGCGCAAGGGCGGTATGATCTTGACCCTGTTCCTTTTTCGTTCCAGCAAGGAGTGATGGCCGATTCATCCATTCTCACTGCCCGCGCCGGCATCGCAGAGGTGCCTGCCGACGAAGCGGAGCGCCGCGCCGCGGCCGTGGCACGCGGCATCTGCCGCCTGTTCGCGCGCAACGACATCTGGTGCCTCACCGAAATGCCGCTGCGCAATGGCCGGAGGGCCGATCTGATGGGGATCGATCCAAAGGGCCGCATCGTGATCGTGGAGATCAAGACGGCGCGATCGGACCTGCTGGGCGACGGCAAATGGCCGGATTATCTCGATTTCTGCGACCGCTTCTATTGGGGCCTCCCGCCGGAGCTGGACCGCGCCTGCCTGGAAGGGGAGGATTTCCGCCCCGATTGCTGCGGCGTGATCGTGGCCGATGGCTATGATGCCGAAATCGTGCGGCCCGCCCCCAGCCATCCGCTGGCCGCGGCGCGGCGAAAGGTGGAAGTAGAGCGCCTGGCACGCGCAGCGCTGCGCCGCCAGCTGGTGGCGAACGACCCGGAATGTTCCAGCTGGCCGGCCGGCGGCTGAACGCCCCTGTATATTCCGCCCGCCGCAGGGCATAAGCCGCCGCGCAATGTTTGCGGCGATCCTTCTCTCCGCCCTCGCGATGACCGCGATCGTGGCCTTCCGCTATCTGCTGGCGAGCGGAGCCTTTGCGCTGGCCACCGCCCGCGTGCGGCCGGGGCTCTATCGCGGCCTGAATGCGCAGATCCGGCGGGAAATCGGCTGGTCCCTTGCCTCCGCCGCCATCTATGGCGTGCCCGCCGGCGTGGTCGCCTGGGGATGGCAGGAGCATGGCTGGACGCGGATCTACGGCGGCTGGCACGATTATCCGCTATGGTATCTGCCGCTGTCGCTGTTCCTGTATTTGTTCGCGCATGACAGCTGGTTCTACTGGACCCACCGCCTGCTGCACCAGCCGCGCTGGTTTCGGGTGGCCCATGCGGTCCACCACGCCAGCCGCCCGCCCACGGCATGGGCCGCAATGAGCTTCCACCCGATCGAGGCGCTGAGCGGGGCCATCGTCATCCCCGCGCTGGTGTTCATCGTTCCCATCCATGTCGCCATGCTCGGCCTGGTGCTGACCATCATGACCGTGATGGGCGTGACCAATCACATGGGCTGGGAGCTGTTTCCCCGCGCCCTCGTCCATTCGCGGATCGGCGGCTGGCTGATCACCGCGAGCCACCATCAACGCCACCATGACGAGTACCGATGCAATTACGGCCTCTATTTCCGTTTCTGGGATCGCCTGTGCGGCACCGACCGCGGCCTCTCCGCGCCCCGCTGAGCGCGGTGCTGGCAGCGCCGCTGCTGGTCTCCGCCTCCCCACCGGCGCAGCAGCTGCGCGTGCGGGTGGAGGTGCAGGTGACCGGGCTGCGATCGGACAAGGGGATCGTGCGCGCCTGCATGACGTCCTTGGCGGGCCATTTTCCCGACTGCAGCGACGATAGCGGCGCCTACAGCGCAAGCGTGGCGAGCGGGGAGCCGCTGACCATCGTGTTCCCGGCAGTGGTCCCCGGCGAATATGCGATCGCCGTGCTGCATGACGAGAACGGCAATGGCAAGGCGGACCGGCTGCTCGGCACCCTGCCGCGCGAAGGCTTCGGCTTTTCCCGGGACGCACGGCTGCGCATGGGGCCGCCGCGCTTCAGCGATGCCGCCTTCGAGGTCGGGTCGCGCTCCGTCCATCAGGCGATCCGCATGCGCTACATCTTCTGACGTCAGCGCGGGTTGGCGTCATCGTAAAGAGGCGGAGACCCTCTCCTTTCGAGAACACTTTACGGTTAATTTACCACGAGCAGCCACAAAGGCCGCCATGCGAATGACTACAGGGGCGCTCCTCATGGATACGTTGCGCGGTAAATTCGATGATCTGGCAGGTGACGAGCCTGACCACGCGCTTGCCGAGGACGAGATTGTCAGCGCCCCGCCGCCTGCCGCGATCGGGCAGGACGAACGGCGCATGCAGGTGCGCGCCTATAATCATTGGGCCAGCCTGCTGCGCGATCGCAATTTCCCCGCCATCGAGGATCTCGACCCCGCGGCGCTGCCCGATTTCGCGCCCAACAGCGTGCTGCTGGATTTCTCCACCGGGGTGGACAATCCGGGCATCGCCTATCTCGGCGGGCAGCTGGCCGCGGAGTGCGGCGTGGCGAGCGAAACGCTGCACCGGCTGCAGGATGTGCCGGGCCGTTCGCTGCTCAGCCGCATCACCGATCATTACATGCAGATCATCGCCAATCAGGCGCCGATCGGCTTCGAAGCGGAATTCGTGAACCAGCGGGGGCAGACGATCCTGTATCGCGGCATCCTGCTGCCCTATTCCAGCGACGACGACACGATCGATTTCATCTACGGCGTGATCAACTGGAAGGAGCTGGCCGACCAGCAGGGGTCGGACGAGCTCTTGCTGGAGATCGACCAGGCGCTGGAGCCGCCGCGTGGCAAGCGCGATCCGCTGACCGACTGGGCCGACGGGCCGGCCGCACTGCCCAGCGAGGAGGCAGCGCCCGCCCTCACCGATGGCGACGACGGGCTGCCGCGTCCGACCTTCGGCCCCGATACAAGCCGCGTGGGCGATCCGACGGCGGAACCGCCGCACGAACTCGCCGTGGCCCTGGGTTGGGACGCGGCAGACGAACCGCTGGAGCTCACGCCCGATTCCTTCGCCGATGTGGCGTCCTCCGCTGTGCCGGACGAAGCCAGCCTCAGCGACTGGCTGGCCGCCGCACGCGAGATGGCGAGCATTGCGCTCAGCTGCGAGGATCGCACCCGTGCGGCGCTCTATGCCGCGATCGGCCACGCCTATGATTTCTCCCTCGCGGCCGATGGGGAGGCGGAGGAATTCGCCGAACTGCTGGCCGACGCGGGCCTCGCCATGCAGGATCGCGCGCCGATGACGCCGGTGGCGAAGCTGGTGTTCGGCGCCGATTACGACAAGACGCGGCTGGCCGAATACGCCGCTGCGCTGAATCACGCCCGCCGGCTGGACCTGCCGCGCGGCACGCTCGCCGGCTTCCTCCGCGATGCGGAAGGGGGCCTCAAGGGTGTGGTCAAGGAAGAGCGCCGCCTGCGGCGCGAGGAACAAGGCCGGGAGGCGAAGCCGAACACGCGGCGCAAGGCGCTGGAAAGCAAGCTGCGCCGGATCGAACCCACCGGCCTCGCCGCCATTCCGGTGGAAGGCAGCGAATTCGGCCTGGTGATGATCCGCCGCGAGCAGGACGGCGAAGTGGTCGTGCTGGGCGAAGTGCCGGAGGATGACGGGCTGGTGGAGCGCGCCGCGCGCCGCCTGCTCGGCTGACCGCCCGAAACCCGCCGCGCGCGGACGCTGTCGCCACTTCAGTTCCCGTTCAGGCGCAAATGCGCTAGCCCTGCGGCTATGCGCGCCCTCCTTCGTCCGCTGTCCCGCCTGCTGGCCCTTCTGGCATTGTCCGCCTTCGCCCTGGCGCAGCCGGCTGCGGCGCAGGATGTGCTGCGCGACGCCGAAACCGAGGCGCTGCTGCAGCAGATGATCGATCCGCTGGCCGCGGCCGCGGGGCTCCAGCCCGGCGCGGTGGACGTGGTGCTGCTCAACGATCCATCGATCAACGCCTTCGTTGCGGGCGGGCAGCGGATCTATGTCCATTCCGGCCTCATCAATGCGGCGGAAAGCGCCAATGAAGTGCAGGGCGTGCTGGCGCACGAGCTGGGGCATATCACCGGCGGCCACATCATCGGCTATTCGCAGGGAGCCGGCAAGGCGACCAAGATCAGCGCGCTTTCCATGTTGGTGGGGCTGGCGGCGGCACTGGCCGGCGCGCCGGAAGCCGGCATGGGCGCCATGGCGCTGGGCCAGCAGGCCGCCATCGGCAGCTTCCTGCAGTTCAGCCGCACTCAGGAAGCCAGCGCCGATGCCGCGGGCGCCGAGTATCTTTCCAAGGCGGGCATCACCGGCAAGGGCTCGCTCGCCTTCTTCAAGAAGCTGCAGAATCAGGAATTCCGCTACGGCTACAGCCAGAGCGACGAAGCCGGCTTCGCCCGCACCCACCCGCTGACGGGGGACCGTATTTCGCGGCTGGAGGGGGTGTATGAGAAGGATCCGGCGTGGAACACCCCGCCCGATGCCGACCAGCAGCGCCGCTTCCTGGCGATCAAGGCCAAGCTCTATGGCTATCTCGCCACGCCGGCGCAGACGCTGAATGCCTATCCCGAGACGATGACCGGCGTGCCTGCGCGCTACGCTCGCGCCTACGCCTATCACAAGGAAGCGCGGATGGATAAGGCACTGGCCGAGACCGAAGCGCTGATCGCCGAGGAACCGGACAATCCCTATTTCCTCGAACTGCAGGGGCAGGTGCTGCTCGAATCGGGCAGGCCGGGGGACGCGCTGGCGCCGCTGCGGCGGGCGAGCGAACTGACCCATTTCACCCCGCTGATCGCTTCCACCTTCGGCCACGCACTGATCGCCACGGAAGATTCCGCCAATTATCCGGAAGCGGAGCAGGTGCTGCGCGCCGCGGTGGGGCGCGACCGCGAGATACCATTCGCCTGGTATCAGCTGGGCGTTGTCTATGCCGCCAATGGCGACATGCCCCGCGCCCGGCTGGCGAGCGCCGAACAGCAGGTGATGACAGGCAATCCGGCCGAGGCGCTGCGCAGCGCACAGGCGGCCGAGCGTGGCCTGCCCGAAGGCTCGCCCGATTGGATTCGCGCGCAGGATGTGGAGCTGCAGGCGCGGGCGCAGCTTGAACGCCAGAAGGACCGGAAGTAGGCCTTGCCGATGCGTTGGGTTCTCACTCTCCTCCTGTCGCTTGGTGCCGGCTTCGCCGGCGCCGCCCTGTGGGATGCCGCCGGCTTCGGCGGCAAGGCCACGCGGGATTACCTGCTGGCCAATCCCGAAGTGCTGCCCCAGGCGATGGAGGAATTGCAGCGGCGCGACCAGCAGGCGCGCATCGCCCCCCTGCGGGCTGAGCTGGAGACGCCCTTCCCCGGCGCCGTGATGGGCAATCCGGACGGTAAGGTGACGCTGGTCGAATTCACCGATTATGCCTGCACCTATTGCCGGCAAAGCCTGGGCGACGTGGCCGATCTGATCGCCGCCAATCCCGATCTGCGGGTGGTGGTGCGGGAATTCCCGATCCTGCGGCCGGAAAGCGTGGATGCCGCGCGCATGGCGCTGGCCGCTGCGCAACAGGGCAAATATGCCGCCTTCCACGACGCCATGTTCCGCCTCGGCCCACCGAGCGCGGATGCCATCGAAGCGGCGGCAAAGGAGGCGGGGCTGGATCTCGCCAAGGCCAATGCGGCCATCGCCAGCGGCGCGTTCGACACGCATCTGCGCACCAATGCCGCGCTCGCTAACGAACTGGGCATCTCCGGCACGCCCGGCTGGATCATCGGCGACCAGGCGCTGAACGGCGCGGTGGGCAAGCAGCGCATCGGCGCGGCGATCGCGGAGGCGCGCGAGTCCTGACGACGCGGCTCTCCTTGTCGCGGCTGACGCAGCGCAGGCGCTCCGCACGGCCGCGGGAAGCGCGGCCCGGGGGCGCGGCAGGCATGCTGCCCTTCCGCCCCACGCCCTTCTTCAAGGACAAGAACCGCGCCTTCTGGAACCTGCAGTTCATCGGCTGGGGCGGCGCCGCGCTGCTGCGGGCCATGTCCGGCGTCGCCAATGCGCAGGCCAGCAACTTCCTGATCCTGGTGCTGATTTCCACCGTCACGGGCTTTTCGCTGAGCCTGATCCTGGCGGTGATCTATCGCGCCCTGTTCAACCGTCAGCCCTTGATCACCTGGGGCACCACGGCGGTGGTGCTGGCCCTGTTCGTAACCATCTACGCGCTAATCGACGGCTGGCTCGCCGGGCTGGTCTATGCCGATCGCGAGGCAACGCTGGCCCAGCGCTTCCTGATCTATTTCAACATCGACCTCACGTTGCTCGGCGCATGGTCGGCGCTCTATTACGCGATCAACTATTTCCTCCAGGTGGAAGAGCAGGCGGACCGGCTGGAACGGCTGGAGGCGCAGGCCACGATCGCTCAGCTCGCCATGCTGCGCTACCAGCTGAACCCGCATTTCCTGTTCAACACCTTGAACTCCATCAGCACGCTGGTGCTTCTCAAGCAGACCGAACCGGCCAATGCGATGCTCACCCGCCTTTCCAGCTTCCTGCGCCACACGCTCGTCACCCAGCCGGGCGGCAAGGTGACGGTCGCGCAGGAAGTGGAGACGCTGAAGCTCTATCTCGATATCGAGCGGATGCGGTTCGAGGAACGGCTGCGCACCGTGTTCAAGGTGGATCCGGCCGCCGCAGATGCCTGCATTCCTTCACTGCTGCTGCAACCGCTGGTGGAGAATGCGATCAAATATGCCGTCTCCCCGCAGGAGGAAGGCGCGCGCATCAGCCTGTCGGCGCAACTGATCGCCAATCGCCTGCGGATGACTGTGTCCGACACCGGCCCGGGCCTGCAGCAGCAGGCGCTTGATCGGCGCAGCGGCGAGGCGAAACTTTTCCCGGATCGTTCCGTTTCCACCGGCGTTGGCCTCGCGAATATTCGCGATCGGCTGCAGCAAGCCTATGGTGAGGAACACCGCTTCGAAATCCAGACACCGGCCGATGGCGGTTTCACCGTGATCATCGAGATTCCGTATGAGCGCGGGGAGGCGGACGATGATTCGGCACCGCCCCCGCCGCCATTCACCGCAGCAGCCCAACCCTCTCACAATCCCCCCCACGCACCCCAAGGCGCGAACAGCGCGATCGGAACCACTGCATGACAATCCGCACACTCATCGTTGATGACGAGAAGCTGGCCATCCAGGGCCTTCAGCTGAGGCTCCAGGCCTTCCCGGACGTGGAGATCATCGGCACCTGCGCCAACGGGCGCGAGGCGATCCGCGCGATCAAGACGGAAAAGCCCGATCTGGTGTTCCTCGACATCCAGATGCCGGGCTTCGACGGCTTTTCGGTCGTCAGCGGGGTGATGGAGATCGATCCGCCGCTGTTCGTCTTCGTCACCGCCTATCAGGAACACGCGATCCGCGCCTTCGAGGCGAATGCGATCAATTACCTGATGAAGCCGGTGGACGAGGGCAAGCTGGCCGACACGCTTGACCGCGTGCGCACCCGCCTGACCGAGAAACGCTCCGCCGAAGAGGCCGAGAAGCTCAAGGACGTGCTGGCCGAAGTGGCGCCCGAGGCGATGGAGAACATGCCGGGCGAGGAAGAGGGCGCCAGCCGCTACGAACGGATGATCAACGTCAAGGATCGCGGCCAGATCTTCCGTGTCGATGTCGCCACGATCGAACATATCGAGGCGGCCGGCGATTACATGTGCATCTACACCGGCGACAATTCGCTGATCCTGCGCGAAACGATGAAGGATCTCGAGCGCCGGCTCGATCCGCGCGTGTTTCAGCGCGTCCACCGCTCCACCATCGTCAATCTCGATCAGGTGCGCCAGGTGAAGCCGCATACCAATGGCGAATGCTTCCTGGTGCTCGATTCGGGCGCCGAGGTGAAGGTCAGCCGCTCCTATCGGGATGTGGTCGCCCGCTTCGTGCATTGAGACTGCGCCGGGCTTGACCCGGGCGAGCGGGGCTCTAGGCGCCGAGGCGGGCCATCGGCCCGCCCGGGCATTCGCTTCGGGCCAGGAGGATGACCGGATGACCGCCTTCACGCTTGAGGGGTTCGACCTCGCGCAGTTCCTGCGCGCCACGCTGGACGAGGATCTCGGCACCGGCCTTCCCGGCGGCGGGCATGACGTCACCGCCGAAAGCGTGATCCCGGCCGAGGCGCGTTTCTCCGGCGTGATGGACAGCCGCGTTGCCGCGGTGGTGGCCGGCCTGCCGATCGCGGCGGAGTTCTTCCGCCTGCTCGATCCCGCCATGGAGATCGCGATTCTGGCGGAAGAGGGTGAGGACGTGCGCCCCGGGACTGCGCTGATGCGGCTCACCGGCAATGCCCGCGCACTGCTGACGGCGGAGCGCAGCGCGCTCAACATCGTGCAGCACCTGACCGGCATCGCCACGCTGACCCGGGACTATGTCCGCGCGATGGGTGAAGCACGCTGCACGCTGCTGGATACGCGCAAGACCATCCCCGGCCTGCGCCATCTGGAAAAATATGCCACCCGCATGGGCGGCGCGCAGAACCACCGCATGGGGCTGTGGGATGCAGCGATGATCAAGGACAATCACATCCTCGTGGCCGGCAGCGTAGGCGAGGCGGTGCGCCGCGCACGCGAGGCCGGGGTGTCGCGGATCATCTGCGAGGTCGACCGGATCGAGCAGATCGAACCGGCGCTGGCGGCGGGGGCAAACCACATCCTGCTCGACAACATGGACCCTGCGCAGCTGCGGGCCGCGGTGGAAGTGATCGGCGGCCGCGCCGCCACCGAAGCCTCCGGCGGGGTCACGCTGGAGACGATCGGCGCCATCGCCGCCAGCGGCGTGGACTATGTGTCCGTCGGCCGCCTGACGCAAAGCGCTCCGGCGGCGGATATAGGGCTGGATTTCACGCCGCTCTGATTGGCTGGTGAGGATTGCCAGCCGCCCCCGTGGGATGCAGGATGCGCCCTGCACAAAGAGGGGGCCTGTTGATGCGACCGCAATCCATCCTGATGTTCGAACGACTGTTCCTGCTGTCGCTGGCGATCAGTGCGGCGAGCTTCCTCATCGGCTATGGCGACACAGTGGATCTGCTGGCGCGGCAACCGGGCATGGAGGAGCTGGGCCTCGGCTCCGGCTTCGTCATCGCCACCTTCGCCTTCGGCTTTGCGATCTACCTGCTGCTGTGGTTCTTCATCGCCCGGCGCGCATCCAATATCGCGAAATGGGTGCTCACCTTCTTCGTGGCGATCGGCCTGTTCAGCCTGCCGGGCATCTTCGCGGCGGATTTTACCGTCACGAGGGCGCTGGGCCTGCTCACCTACCTGCTTGAAGTGGCCGCGCTCGTCTTCCTGTTCCGCGCCGACGCCATTCTCTGGTTGAAGGGAGAGGCGCAGGATCCGGAGGTTTTCGACTGAGCCTGCGCCGCTGCCTGCTGGCCGCCGCGCTGGCGATAGCGCCGGCGGTGGCGCATGCGCAGGCCTATCAATGCCACGTTCCGCAGGGGCCTGTACCGGTTCCGCGCGTGGCGCAGGATGGGCCCGCGCGCGCCAGGCCGATCAGCGGCTACACGCTCGCGCTCAGCTGGTCCCCCGAATATTGTCGCACCCGTGGGAAGAGCCGGGCCGATGCGCGGCAGTGTTCGGGCAGCAGCGGCCGGTTCGGCTTCGTGGTCCACGGGCTTTGGCCCGAAGGCGGATCGCGTGGCTGGCCACAATATTGCCCGGTGCGGAACGCGCTCACCGGCGGCGAGCTGGCGCGCAACCTGTGCATGACCCCGTCGCCTGCGCTGCTTGCCAATGAATGGGCCAAGCATGGCAGTTGTATGGCCCAGCGGCCCGAAACCTATTTCCGCATCACCCGCATCCTGTGGAACAGCCTGCGCCTGCCTGACTACGATCGTCTCTCACGCAAGGAGGGGCTGACGGCGGGCGATGTCCGCCGCGGTTTTGCCGATGCCAATCGCCACTGGCAGCCGGAGCATATCGGCATCCGTCTCAACTCGCGCGGCTGGCTGGAGGAGATGTGGCTCTGTTACGGCACGGATTTCCTGCCAGCCCGCTGCGATGCGCGGCGGCGGGGCAGCGGCGATTCGGCGCCGGTGAAGATCTGGCGCGGCCTTTAGATCAGCGGCCTGATCATCGGCGGGCGGCAAAGAATTGGCGCAGCAGCGCCGCCGCCCGCTCTTCCCCCATGCCGGAATAGACCTCTGGCCGGTGCAGGCATTGCGGCTGGTCGAACAGCCTTGCGCCATGCTCCACCGCGCCGCCCTTGGGATCGGGTGCGGCATAATAGAGCCGGGCGATTCGCGCATGGGCGATGGCGCCCGCACACATGGCGCAGGGCTCCAGCGTCACCCACAGGTCGCAGCCATCCAGCCGCTCGTTACCAAGGCGCTGGGCTGCCTGTCGCAGGGCCAGGATTTCGGCATGGGCGGTGGGATCGGCCAGCCCGCGCGGCGCATTGTGGCCTTCGCCCAGCACTTCCCCACGGCGCATCACCACCGCGCCCACGGGCACTTCTCCGCTGGCGGAGGCGCGCTCGGCCAGCGCGATCGCGCGGGCCATCGGCGGGGGGAGCGGCCAGGTGGTCATTGCCATGCGCTAGCGGGGGGCAGGGGTCGCGGCAATGGCTGCGAAATGGCCGAGGAGCGGGGCGGATTGCTTGACGAGTGCCCCCTCCCCCGCTATGCGCGCCGCTTTCCGAACATCGGCACAGACAGAATTCGAGAGAGCATCATGTCGCGTATCTGCGAACTGACCGGCAAGGGCCGCCAGATTGGCCACAATGTTAGCCACGCCAACAACAAGACCAAGCGCGTCTTCCTGCCCAATCTGCAGAACGTGACGCTGCTGAGCGAGAAGCTGGACCGCAGCTTCAAGTTCCGCGTCTCCACGCAGGGCCTGCGCTCCGTCGAGCACAATGGCGGGCTGGACAACTGGCTGCTCAAGACCTCTGACGAGAAGCTGAGCCCGCGCGCCCGCAAGGTGAAGCGCGATCTCAAGAAGGTGCAGCCGGCCGCCTGATTCGCGGGCGCCGCAAGGCGCCGCGGCGGGGCCGATCAACCGGGCGCGCGGCTGCTGTCGCGCGCCTTTTCTTGTGCGCCTCTACTGGGACTCCACGCCAGCCGCATCAGCAGCGTGCGCTGGAACACGGACGTGTTGTCGTCGGAAATCAGCCAGATGGTCACGGCATCGCCGGGCCCGGGCACGATGGCCATGCCTTCGTAGTTCTCGCGCGGTAGCGGGCTGGCCAGTTCGAACAGCGTTTCGCCGCTCCATGCCCCGCCCCCGGTGATTCGCGCAGGATCGGCCAGGATGATCCGGGTTTCAAAGTGGGGCGGCAGACCCAGCACGAATTTGCGCAGCAGGATCAGCACGCGCCCATCGGGCAGTTGCGCCATGTCTACCGGGCGAAAGCCGTCGGGCCGCGGGAAGCGGAAGCGGAGCGGTTCTGATTCGTCCCCCTCCGCGTCCACCGGGTCGGCGGGGAACAGCAGGCCGGGCGTGGTTTCGCCCGGCAGCGGCGCGGGATCGCCTTCGGCCAGCACGATGAAGCGCCCGTCGCGCAGGTGCAGGATCGCCTCAGGCCCGCTGTTGCGCGGCCAGTCGCGCATGGCCGCGGGTTGCGCGCGGCGTCGGTTGGCGAAGCCGGGATCGTAGCGCTCGATCGCATTGGCGCCTTCATAGCCGGCCCAGATGCGGCCGCTGGCGGGATCGGCGGTGAGCGATTCGATGTCGGCACCCGCTTTGTCCAGCTCCTGCCGCCCGGCGAAGAAGGCGAACTGAGCAGGCCCTCGGCCACCGCCGTCGCTTGGGGACGAGAAGTCCATCTGCCGCCCGCGATCGCTGGCGGCGAACAGTCGCCCGCCGGGGCGCGCCAGCAGCGCGGAGAAGCCGCCGAAATGCTGATTCGTGCTGCGCAACCACCACAGCCCCGTCACTCGCAGCGGCCCCGCCTGATCGGTCGGCACCGAAAGCGGGACGGCGGTGAGCAGCGGGCTGCCTTCCGCCGTGCCCCAGCTCACCCGCTCGCGCCACCAGGTGCCCGGCGCAAGGGCCGCCGCCACCAGTGCGACCGCGAGCAGCCGCAGGATGCGGCCGCGCGCTCCCTGCCGCCGCCTGCTTGCCCGCGCGCTCACCGGCCGGTCAGGCGATCAGGGCATCGGCCCGAGGAACAGCAGCGGATCGAGCCGCGCATCGTGCCATTTGATGCTCCAGTGGAGATGCGGCCCGGTCGCCCGGCCCGAGGCGCCGATGCGGCCGAGCATCTGCCCCTGCTTCACATGCTGGCCCGGCTCCACGTCGATTTCCGAACAGTGAAGGAAGGCGCTGTTGAGGCCCGCCCCATGGTCGATCATCAGCAGGTGCCCTTCGAGCGAGAACGGCTCCCGCGCGGCGAGGATCACCACGCCGTCGGCCGGGGCGACGAAGGGCGTGCCGCTGGTGCCGCTCGAGATGTCGAGCCCGGTGTGATAGCTCCCCGGCTCCCCGCGATAGATGCGCTGCGATCCGAACCGGCCGGAGATTCGCCCGGTGACGGGCCAGATGAAATCCTGCCGCCAGCCCTCTGCACCCGTGTCCTTCGCGCGCGCGGCGGCGATCTGCGCCAGCTCCGGCCGGCGGATCTTCATGAAGGCCTCGCTCGGCCCTCCCGGCGAACGGGCGACATTCACCCGTTCGATCTGCCATTCGCGCGGTGCGATGGAGAGCGGGCTGCGCACCACGCGCCCGTCCGCCAGCGTGGCCGTCAGGCTGGCGGTAGGGCCGGCGTCGCGATCGAAGGCGGCGAAGAAGCGCCCTTCCCCATCCAGCGTGAGCACCTGCTCCCCCAGGCGGGCGGAGACGGTGCCCGCAGGTGCCTGCCCGCGGATCCAGCCGCCCTGGGTAAGCTGGCCATCATAGACGAAAGTGCTGGGGCCTGCGAGGCGCGGGGCTTGCGGAGGCGCCACGGCGGCGGGCGAAGCCTCCACCGGTTGCACCACCGCCACATCCGGCGCACCGCTGCCCGCGGGCACGCAGGCGGCAAGCACCGCCGGCGCCCCCAGTGCGGCCGCCCGCCTCACGAGTCGCGGTTCAGGCGCTGCGTGGCGATTTCGGGGCTGGCATAGGGCTCCTGCCGGTCCACGCTCCAATAGCGCAGCTCTTCAAGCGGGATCGGTTCGCCGGTCACGGCGCAGAGCACATAGCTGCCAGGCTTCACGACACGGAACCCGTTGGGCCCGTAGATCAGGGTTGCGGCTTTCTCGCCGGAGGACATCAGCATGGCCACAGGCTTACCAAGCCGCGCCCGTCAAAGCAATTTCGGCTGCTCCGCAGACGGCGGGGCGGGCCTGGCGCGCGGCGACGCGCGGCGCGGCGCCGGGGCGGGGGTCGGGGCTGCCGCCTGCGCGCCCGCCTTCTCCGCTCCCTCGCCCGTGGCCGGGATGACATCCAGCCTGCCATCGCGGAACTTCAGCGTCAGGGCCGGCTCCCGCCGCGCCGCCGCACTGTAGGTGACCGGCCGCCCACCCCCGTCCAGCACCATCGCATAGCCGCGTTGCAGCGGCCGTTCGGGGTGGAGCTGCTGCGCCAGCCGCCAGCTTGCCGCCAGCCGCTCGCGCCCTTCCGCCAGCGGCCGCTGCACCAGCACGGGCGCCAGCCGCACGCCGGCCAGCCGCTGCCGCGCCTCCCCCAGCTGCGCGCGCAGCAGCGGCGCCGAAAGCCGCGCGCGGTCCGCCTGCAGCCGCTCGCGCGCCCGGCTCGCCCGGTCGGCCAGCCCGCGCCGCAGCCGCTCGCCCAATTCGTCCAGCCGCTGCGCCGCCTGCGCCGCCAGCGCTTCGGGCCGCGGCATGCGCGCGAGCCGCGCCTCCAGCCGTTCGCGCCCCAGCTGCAGCGGCCGGTTGACGCAGCGCCGCTGGCGCAGCCCCAGCTCGCCCAGCGCATTCGCCAGCTCATGCCGCACCGGCACGGCGATCTCCGCCGCCGCCGTGGGCGTGGGGGCGCGGCGATCGGCCGCATAGTCCGCCAGCGTCGTATCGGTTTCATGGCCCACCGCGCTGATCACCGGGATCGGCGATTCGGCAATGGCGCGGACCACGATCTCCTCGTTGAAGCCCCACAGATCCTCGATTGAGCCGCCCCCGCGCGCCACAATCAGCAGATCGGGCCGGGGCAGCGCCCCGCCCCGCCCACCGCCCGGCGCCATGGCGGCAAATCCGCGCAGCGCCGCGGCCACCTGCTCGGCCGAGCCGCGCCCCTGCACCAGCACCGGCCACACCAGCACCCGGCTGGGGAAACGATCCGCCAGGCGGTGGAGGATGTCGCGGATCACCGATCCCGTGGGCGAGGTCACGACACCGATCACGTCGGGCAGGAACGGCAGCGGCCGCTTGCGCTCCGCCGCGAAGAGCCCTTCGGCCTCCAGCCGCCGCCGCGTCTTTTCCAGCAGCGCCAGCAGCGCGCCTTCTCCCGCGATTTCCATATGTTCGATGACGATCTGGTATTTGGAACGGCCGGGAAAGGTGGTGATCTTGCCGCTGGCCACCACCTCGATCCCGTCTTCCGGCAGGAAGCCCAGCCGCTGGGCGGTGGTGCGCCACATCACCCCGTCCATCACCGCCTTGTCATCCTTCAGGCAGCAATAGAGGTGGCCGGAAGCGGCCCGCTTCACACCCGAAAGCTCGCCGCGCAGCTTCACATAGCCGAAGCGGTCTTCCACCGTGCGCTTCAGCAGTTGCGAAATCTCGGTGATGGATAGCGGTGCAGCGTTGTCGCCAGCCTGCCCCTTGGCTACCAGCCCGCCACGCGCGCCATCGCGGCCGTCAAAATCGTCATCGGAATCGGGGAAAGGGCCGGCCATGAACATCCTTCTGCTGGGATCGGGAGGGCGCGAACATGCTCTGGCATGGAAGCTGGCGCAATCCCGCCTGATCGTGGAAGCGGGGGACACGCTGTATGCCTCCCCCGGCAATCCCGGCATTGCGGAGCATGCGCATCTCGTCACGCTGGATGCGGCCAACCATGCCGCCGTGGCGGCGTTCTGCGCCGACCACCGAATCGGGCTGGTGGTGATCGGGCCGGAAGCGCCGCTGGTGGATGGGCTGGCGGATTCGCTGCGGGCGGAAGGCGTGGCCGTGTTCGGCCCCAGCAAGGCCGCCGCCCAGCTGGAAGGCAGCAAGGGCTTTACCAAGGATCTGTGCGACCGCGCTGGCATTCCGACCGCCGGCTATTTCCGGGCCGCCTCGCTGGAACAGGCGGTGCAGGCGCTGGCGGATTTCGCCCCGCCCTATGTGCTGAAGGCCGATGGGCTGGCGGCGGGCAAGGGCGTGGTGATCGCCGCCACGCAGGATGAGGCGGAAGCCGCGCTGGCCGACATGTTCGGCGGGGCCTTCGGCGGCGCCGGCGCGGAAGTGGTGATCGAGGAATTCATGGAGGGGGAAGAGGCCAGCTTCTTCGCCCTGACCGATGGCGCCACGATCCTGCCCTTCGGCAGCGCGCAGGATCACAAGCGCGTGGGCGAAGGCGATACCGGCCCCAACACCGGCGGCATGGGCGCATACAGCCCCGCCCCGGTGCTGACCCCGGCGCTGCGGGCGCAGGCGATCGACCGGATCATCGCCCCCACGGTGCGGCAGATGGCGGATGAGGGGATGCCCTATTCCGGCGTGCTCTATGCCGGGCTGATGCTGACGGAAGAGGGGCCGAAGCTGGTGGAATACAATTGTCGCTTCGGCGATCCCGAATGCCAGGTGCTGATGATGCGGCTGGAAAGCGACCTGGGCGAATATATGCTCGCCTGCGCGGAGAATCGCCTTGGCGCGATGGATGCGCCGCGCTTTTCGCCCGACCGCGCGCTGACGGTGGTGATGGCGGCCAACGGCTATCCCGATACGCCCGAAAAGGGCGGCACCATCATGGGCGTGGGCGTGGCGGAGGAAACCGGCGCCAAGGTGTTCCATGCCGGCACCGCGATGGAGGGCGAGCATCTCGTCGCCGATGGCGGGCGGGTGCTGAATGTCACTGCGCGCGGGGCCACCACGGCAGAGGCGCAGGCCCGCGCCTATCGCGCGGTGGACGCGATCGATTTCCCCACCGGCTTCTGCCGCCGCGACGTCGGCTGGCGCGAAGTGGCGCGGGAACAAAAACGGGGCTGAGCCGCCCGCGCCCCTGTCCTACAATCGGCCGGGCGCGGCATGATCCGGGGCATGACCCGCATCCACCGCGCCGCTCGCAACCCCGTTCGCACCCGTTTGCAAGGCCTGCGCTCCAACCGCAGGAATCTTTGCGCTGAACCCTGTTCCAGCGTGTTCCAGGCGCCGGGGCGGGCAGTCAATCGGCTGGTGCCGGGCGGGCCGAGGCCGCGCCCGAAAACCGCAGAATTCCTTGGGCCTGAACCTTGTTCCAGCGTGTTCCAGCGGGGTTGTGCGTCAGCCCAGCTTGCTCTCGATCAGAGCGGCCAGATCCACTTCGGAACGGGCACCAATATGGCTGATGATCTCTGCCGCTGCGATCGCGCCCATGCGCAGGCAGGTAGCCAGATCGCGGCCGCGCACATGGCCGAACAGGAAGCCGGCGGCGAAGAGATCGCCGGCGCCGGTGGTATCGACGACCTTGGCGATCGGTTCCGCCGCCGCTTCGGCGCGTTCGCCGTGGGCGATCGCCACCGCCCCCTCCTCGCTGCGGGTGACGACGAGCACGGGCACCAGCGGCGCGATCTCCGCCAGCCCTTCCTCGAAATCCTCCTTGCCGGTGATCGCTGCCAGTTCCGCCTTATTGGCAAACAGGATGTCGATCAGGCCTTCGGCCATCAGCTGGCGGAAATCCTCGCCATGACGGGCGATCACGAAGGTGTCGGACAGGGTGAAGGCGACCTTGCGCCCCGCTGCGCGCGCCGTTTCGATCGCCCGCCGCATGGCCGCGCGCGGCTCTTCCGGGTCCCACAGATAGCCTTCGAGATAGAGGATGCGCGCCCCGCCGATCGCTTCCTCGTTCAGCGCGGTGGCGGGAAGGAATTGCGAGGCGCCGAGGAAAGTGTTCATCGTGCGCTGGCCATCGGGCGTCACGAAGATCAGGCAGCGCGCCGTTGCCGGCTCCCCCGCCCGCTTCGGCGTATCGAAATCGATCCCAACGGCGTGAATATCATGGGCGAACACCGCGCCCAGCTGGTCATCCGCCACCTGGCCGATGAAGGCGCATTGCGCGCCCATGGCCGAAAGCCCGGCCAGAGTGTTGGCAGCCGATCCGCCGGAAATCTCCCGCGCGGGCCCCATCGCCTCATACAGCTGGTTGGCCTGTTCCTCGTCCACCAGCATCATGCCCCCGCGCGTGAGGCCGAGTTCGTCGATCAGTTCATCGGTACAATGGGCCATCACGTCGACAATGGCATTGCCGATCGCGATCACGTCATATCTGGGTTCGGGCATGGATACTCCGGAAATTCTGGCAGGATACGTGCCGGCAAGCAGGGGCGGCACGGGAAGGTTCGCTTGCGCGGCGTTGACTTGGCCCGGCGCGCGCGCAATCGCAAGCGTCGATGCTGGCCGTGATCGCCTCGCTGTTCCGTGCGCTTGCGCAGATGGGCGATCCGCGCGTGCTGCGCATCCTGCTGAAGAGCCTGGGCGTCACCCTGCTGCTGTTCGCGCTGCTGGGCGGCGGGGGATGGTACGGGCTGGACTGGCTGCTGCAGCGTGCGGGGCTTTCCGATGCGCTGTTCACCGGCGCGGGGGAAGTGCGCGGGATCGCCTCGCTGCTGCTGGCCCTGCTGTGGCTGTGGCTCGCGTGGCGGATCGTCGCCATGGCGGTGATCCAGTTCTATGCGGACGAAGCGGTGCAGGCGGTGGAGCTGCGCCATTATCCGCAGGCCGCCGCCCGA
Source organism: Altererythrobacter sp. B11 (assembly GCF_003569745.1). Taxonomy (NCBI): domain Bacteria; kingdom Pseudomonadati; phylum Pseudomonadota; class Alphaproteobacteria; order Sphingomonadales; family Erythrobacteraceae; genus Altererythrobacter; species Altererythrobacter sp. B11. The sequence continues at coordinate 669,214 of NZ_AP018498.1, read as the reverse complement.
GCGCGCGACCTGCCGCTGCGCGAACAGCTGGCGGAAGGGTTGAAATCGGCCGGACGCGCCCTGCTGGTGAACCTGATCGCCCTGCCCTTCGCGCTGGCGCTGCTGGTGACCGGGGTGGGAACGGCATTGCTGTTCCTGCTGGTGAATGCCGTGCTGCTGGGGCGCGAGCTGGTGGACATGGTGTGGCTGCGGCATCGGAGCAGCGCGGGCGATCCGGCGCCCGTCAGCACGGCGGAGCGGCTGCTGCTGGGCGGCGCGGTGGCCATGCTGCTGGCGGTACCCTTCATCAATTTCCTTGCCCCCATGCTGGGCGCCGCGGCGGCGACCCATCTGATCCATCGCCGCAGGGAGAGATGATATGCGCGCGCTAGTCCCGGCCCTGCTGCTTCCGCTGCTCGCCGCCTGCGCCGCCGTGCCGCAGGGCTCCGGCAGCACCGCGCCGCGGCGGGAATCGAGCACCGGGCCGGCACGCAATCTTCCCGTGCCACCCACCCGGCCGGCCGCGCCCGGCGGCGCGGGCTTCATCGCGCCGCAGATCCAGCACCAGCCGGGCCTGGATGGGGTGATCCAGCAGGATCGCACCGCGCTCACACGCCTGTTCGGCCAGCCCCGGCTGGACGTGACGGAGGGGGACATGCGCAAGCTGCAGTTCTCGGGCGAGGCCTGCGTGCTCGACGTGTTCCTCTATCCGCTGCGACCGGGTGCCGAGCCGGTGGCGACGCATGTCGAGGCAAGGCGGGGGAGCGACGGGCTCGATGTCGATCGCGCGGCCTGCGTTCAGGCGCTGCGTCGCGGGCGCAGATAACGCGGATTTAACCTCGCTCGGGCATGATCGCGGCAAAGGGGGAATGCGCCGATGACCTTCCAGTTTGCCGAGATCGCTCGCCAGGCGGCAGCCGATGCCGCCATCTCGCCCGGAGAAATCCTCGCCCTGCGCCGCGCCGGCTGGGCCGACGGCGCCATTTCGCGCGAGGAGGCGGAGGCGATCTTCGCCATCCAGCGCGCCCTCGCCGCGCCCGACGCTGACTGGTGCGATTTCTTGGTGGAAGCGATCCGCGAATATGTGCTCAACGCCGCCGAACCGCGCGGCTACGCCGGGGAGGAGGATGCCCGCTGGCTGATCGCGCAGGTGGAGCAGGACGGGAAGATCTGCTCCATGGTGGAGCTGGAGCTGCTGGCGAGCATCATCGAAAAGGCGGAGAGCGTGCCCGAAGCGCTGAGGGACTTCACGCTGGATGCGATCGAGCAGGCGGTTCTCGGCGGAGCAGGCGCGCTGCGCCGCGGCGGCAGCCTCTCGGGCGCGCACGTCACGGAGGGCGAATGCCGCCTGATGCGCCGCGTAATCTTCGGCGTGGCGAGTGATCGGCCGGCCGCGGTGAGCCGGCGCGAGGCCGAAATGCTATTCCGCATCAAGGACGCCATGCTCCACGCCGCCAACGCCCCCGAATGGAAATGCCTGTTCGTGCAGGGGGTGGGCAATTACCTGATGGGCTTCGCCTCGTCCGCCCCGCTGGAAGCGGAGCGCATGCTGGAACTGCAGCGCTTCGTGGACGACAACAGCGCCAGCGTCGGGCGGTTTCTCGGTGGAATGGCCCGCACTTCGCCCAATGCTCTAAGAGTGGTGTTCGGCCGCAAGCGCCCTTCGCCCAGCCCCGCGGAACGCGCCGCCGAAGCCGCAACGATCACCGGGCCGGAGCAGGACTGGCTCGCCGCGCATATCGACGCCAATGGTGAAGTGGACGAATACGACCGCGCCCTGCTGCACTTTATTGCGGAGGAGGTGGGCGCCTGACGGACCGCGCTATTCCGGGCGATTGCCCTTGCCGGCCAGATAGTTGCAGAAGAAGGCCAGCAGCGCGAAGCCGATCGCGCCGATCCCCGGATGATCGATCAGGTCGACCACGCCCAGCACCTCGAGCAGCCAGATCGCGCCGAGGATCAGCGCGACGGCGAAGGCCGCCCGGGCAACTCCGCGGAGCATGTGTGGGGTCATACCATGAAGCTTTCGCCGCAGCCGCAGGCACCCTTGGCATTCGGATTCTCGAACACGAAGCCGGCAGTAAAATCATCCTCCCGCCAGTCCATCGTGCTGCCGACCAGATAAAGCACGCTCGCCCCGTCGATGTAGAAGGTGCCGCCGGGCGTCACGATCTTCTCGTCGAAAGCCTGTTCCTCGGTCACATAGTCCACCGAATAGGCAAGGCCCGAACAGCCGCGCCGCGGCGTCGAGAGCTTCACCCCGATCGCGCCGGGAGGGGCCTTCTCCATCAGCTCCGCCACGCGCCGTTCGGCACCCGGCGTCAGGATCACGGCAGCGGGGTGCGTACGGGTCTTGACCTCGGCCATCACAGCATCCCCAGTTCGAGCCGCGCTTCGTCGGTCATCTTTGCGGGATCCCACGGCGGATCCCAGACCAGATTGACCTCGGCGCTGCGCACGCCCGGCACGGAGCCGGCCCGCAGCTCCACCTCGCCCGGCATGCTTTCCGCCACGGGGCAGTGCGGGGTCGTGAGCGTCATGGTGATGGCCACATCGGCATCAGGCGTCACCTCGACCCCGTAAATGAGCCCGAGGTCATAGATGTTCACCGGGATTTCCGGGTCGAAGATATCTTTGAGCGCTTCGATCACCCCATCATAAAGCGCCCCGCCCGGTTCGGTTTCCGCCGTGGTGGCAGGCTTGCGGGCGAGGAACCCTTCGAGATAATCCTTCTTGCGCTCGAGCTTCTCGGTGGGGCTTTCCGCCTCCTCCACCCGCGCGCGCGGTGGCGTGGCGGCAGCGGCCACCTCTTCAACCTCGAAACGCTTGTTCGCTTCCTCGCTCATCCGAAGATCCTCTTGGTACGCTCGATGCCGCGCAGCAGCGCCGCGACATCATCATCATCGCTGTAAATGCCGAAGCTGGCACGGGCCGTGGCCGGCACGCCGAGGCTGTCCATCAGCGGCTGGGCGCAGTGATGCCCGGCCCGGATCGCCACATCTTCCTCGTCCAATATGGTGCCGAGATCGTGCGGGTGAACCCCGTCCAGCGCGAAACTGACGATGCCGGCGCTTTCTTCCGGCCCGAACAGCGTCACATTGTTCATGGCGCCCAGTGCTTCGCGCATGCGGGCGACCAGCCGCGCCTCGTGCCGGTGGATCGCCTCCATGCCGAAGGAGGACACATAATCGCAGGCTACCGCGAAGCCGATCGCCTCCACGATCGCGGGCGTCCCCGCCTCGAAGCGGGTGGGGGCCGGCGCATAGGTGGTCTGGTCGAAAGTAACGCGGTCGATCATCGATCCGCCTCCCTGCCAGGGCGGCATGGCATTGAGGATCGATTGCCGCGCCCACAGCGCCCCGATGCCCGTGGGGCCATAGAGCTTGTGGCCGGAGAAGACGTAGAAATCGCAGTCGAGCGCCGTGACGTCGACCGGCAGGCGCGCCACCGCCTGGCAGCCATCGAGCAGGAGCTTCGCGCCCACCCCATGTGCCAGATCGGCCGCACGACGCGCATCGAGCGTGGAGCCCAGCACATTGGAAACATGCGCGAACGCCACCAGCTTGTGCTGCGGCGTCAGCATCCGTTCCGCCGCATCCAGATCGATGCGGCCATCGGCGGTGAGCGGGCAGACATCGATCGCAAAGCCGATGCGATCGCGCAGCAATTGCCAGGGCACGATGTTCGAATGGTGTTCGAGCACCGACAGCAGCACGCGGTCGCCGGGTCCGAGATTCGCCGCACCCCAACTCTGGGCAACGAGATTGATCGCTTCGGTCGCGCCTCGCACGAAGACCAGCTCGTCCTCCTGCCCGCCGATGAAGCCCGCAACGCGGCGGCGCGCGGCTTCATAGCCCAGCGTCATCTCGGCCGAGCGCGTATAGACCCCGCGATGCACCGTGGCATAATCGGCACCGATCGCGCGCGTCACCGCGTCGACCACCGCCTGCGGCTTCTGCGCGGTCGCGGCGGTGTCGAGATAATGCCACGGCTGTCCCTTGCCGGTCACGAGGCCGGGAAAATCCGTCTTGTGCGCCAGGGTGGTGAGGGTTGCGGCCTCGCTCATGCCGCCTCTCCCAGCGCCGTCAGCACAGCATCCAGCAGCCGGGCCTGTTCCACCTCGTCATCGAGGCTGGCGAAGGCATCGGCGATGAAAGCACGGATCAGCAGTTTGCGCGCCGCTTCCGGCGCAAGCCCGCGCGCTGCCATGTAGAAGCGCGCCTGTTCGTCCAGTTGCCCGATCGCGGCGCCATGGGCGCATTTCACGTCGTCGGCATAGATTTCCAGTTCCGGCCGGGCATTGGCGCTGGCGCCCTTCTCCAGCAGCAGGCCTTTGAAATCCTGCGCCGCGTCCGTCTTCTGCGCGTCGCGGGCCACGTCGATACGGCCGAGGAAATTGCCGGTTGCGCGGCCCCAATGGACCGCACGCACCACCTGATGCGATGTTGCCTCCGGCTCGGCATGCTCAATCCGCGTCACGAATTCGCGCGTCGCGGTGCCGCCGCCGATGGTGACGCCGCCGAATTCGAAATGCGCGCCCCGTCCCATGCGCACGACCACTTCGAGGCGGCTGTAGTCATCACCGACGTTGGCGACGAACAGCTCCGCCCGCGCGCCTTCTGCAAGGGTGATGCGGATGCGATGCAGTTCGGGTGCATCGCCGCCGATCACCATTGCGTGGCGGCGCACTTCGCCGGGCGCGAGCGCCACCTCCTGCCACTCGGAGAACGCCCGCTGGTCGAGCCGTTCGAGCGCGACGAAATCGGCGTAGCGCCATTCTTCTTGCTTGATCGTGGGCAGGGCGACGCTGGCCATCACGCAGCCACCGCCTCATAGCCTTCGCGCTCCAGCTCATGCGCCAGCTCCGGCCCGCCGGTCTTCACGATCCGTCCCTTGGCCAGCACATGAACCAAGTCGGGCTGCACGTAATCGAGCAGGCGCTGGTAATGGGTGATCAGCAGCACCGCCTTGGACGGGCTGCGCATGATCGCGTTGATCCCTTCGCCCACCACGCGCAGCGCATCGATATCCAGCCCGCTGTCCGTTTCGTCGAGCACGGCGAATTTCGGATCGAGGATGCCCATCTGCACCATCTCGGCGCGCTTCTTCTCGCCGCCGGAGAAGCCGACATTCACGTTGCGCTTGAGCATATCCATGTCGAGCTTCAGCAGGCCGGCCTTCTCCTTGGCCAGCTTGAGGAATTCGCCGCCGCTGAGCGGTTCTTCGCCGCGCGCCTTGCGCTGAGAATTCAGCGCTTCGCGCAGGAACTGGACGTTCGACACGCCCGGAATCTCGACCGGATACTGGAAACCGAGGAACAGGCCGGCTGCGGCACGCTCATGCGCCTCCAGCTCCAGCAGATCCTGCCCGTCGAAACTCACCGAGCCTTCGGTGATCTCGTAGCCGGGGCGGCCACCGAGCACATAGGCCAGCGTGGACTTGCCCGCGCCGTTGGGGCCCATGATCGCATGCACCTCGCCCGCGCCGACTTCGAGCGTCAGTCCGTTGAGGATTTTCTTGCCGTCGATCTCGGCATGGAGGTTTTCGATTTTCAGCATGACTTGCTTTCCAGTTTCAGCATCACCCCGGACTTGATCCGGGGTGTGGCGCGGCGCGTACCGCCAGCGAGCAGCGAGCGCCCGGATCGGGACAGGGAGGACGAATGAAGGATGTCCCGCTTCACCGGCGCACCCGCGAATAGGTCTGGCGCGGATTGGCTTCCTTATGCGCGCGTGCCGCGTCCTTCCGATCGGCGATGCGCATGCGCATGCCGGCGGTGATCCGGGCAAGCACTTCGTCCATGTTTTCCAGGATATCGGCGGCCTTGATGTGCATCACGCGGATGCCGACCGATTCCAGGCTCTTGTCGCGCCGCCGGGCGAGCGCTTCATTAGCCCCTTCCTCGTCGATCAGGATCGCCATGCCGAGATTGGGGCAATTGAAATCGACGATCGCCGATCCGACCACGGCAAAACGGGTGAACTTGTAGCGCCCGAGATCAGCCTTGGCGAAGCGCGCGGCCAAGGCCTTGTTCGCTTCCGAGGCATGGCGGCGCATGTCGCGCGCCTGATCGTGCAGCACATCCAGCCGCTTCTCGGAGATTTCCCAGCCGCGCCCCTTCTTCTTGAGCGCGGGGGCTTCCGTGGCCTCGGAGGGATCTCGGAGCTGGAGGGTCTTGCGGTCAGTCATCACCCCACACTCCCCTCGAGCGAAATCGCGAGGAGCTTCTGCGCTTCGACCGCGAATTCCATCGGCAGTTCCTTCAGCACCTCTTTCGCAAAGCCATTCACGATCAGCGCCACCGCCTGCTCCTGATCGAGTCCGCGCTGCATGGCGTAGAACAGCTGATCGTCGCTGATCTTGCTCGTCGTCGCTTCGTGCTCGATCTGTGCGCTGGAGTTCTTCACCTCGATATAGGGCACGGTATGCGCGCCGCAGCGGTCCCCCAGCAGCAGGCTGTCGCACTGGGTGAAATTGCGCACGTCATCGGCGTTTGCGGCCACCCGCACCAGCCCGCGATAGGTGTTGTCGGAACGGCCCGCGCTGATCCCCTTGGAAATGATCGTGCTGCGGCTGCCCTTGCCGTTGTGCACCATCTTGGTGCCGGTATCGGCCTGCTGGAAATTGTTGGTGACGGCGACGGAGTAGAATTCGCCCACGCTGTCCTCGCCATTGAGCACGCAGCTGGGATATTTCCACGTCACCGCGCTGCCCGTTTCCACCTGGGTCCAGCTGATCTTGCTGCGGGCGCCCTGGCACAGGCCGCGCTTGGTGACGAAATTGTAGATCCCGCCCTTGCCTTCGGCATCGCCGGGATACCAGTTCTGCACTGTGGAATATTTGATCTCCGCGTCTTCCATTGCGACCAGTTCCACCACGGCAGCGTGCAGCTGGTTCTCATCGCGCTGCGGTGCGGTGCATCCTTCGAGGTAGGACACGTAACTGCCCTTCTCGGCCACGATCAGCGTTCGCTCGAACTGGCCGGTGTTTTCCGCGTTGATGCGGAAATAGGTGGACAGCTCCATCGGGCAGCGCACCCCCTCGGGGATGTAGACGAAGGTGCCGTCGGAAAAGACCGCGCTGTTCAGCGTGGCGAAGAAATTGTCGCGCTGCGGCACCACCTTGCCGAGCCACTTCTTCACCAGCTGAGGATATTCACGGATTGCCTCGCTGATGGAGAGGAAGATGACCCCCGCCTTCTTGAGCTCTTCGCGGAAGGTGGTGGCCACACTCACGCTGTCGAACACGGCGTCCACGGCGACCTTGCGCGCGCCTTCGACACCCGCCAGCACTTCCTGCTCCGCGATGGGAATGCCGAGCTTGTCGTAGACTTCCTTGATCTCGGGATCGAGCTCGTCGAGGCTGGCCAGCGTCGGCTTCTTCTTCGGCGCCGCGTAGTAGAAGGCGTCCTGGTAATCGATCGCCGGATATCCCAGCTTCGCCCAGTTCGGCTCCTCCATCTCCTGCCACAGGCGGAAGGCCTTGAGCCGCCATTCCAGCATCCATTCCGGCTCGTTCTTCTTGGCCGAGATAAACCGGACGGTCTCCTCGCTCAGGCCCTTGGGCGCGAATTCCTGCTCGATCGTGCTCGACCAGCCGAATTCATAATCTGCCGCGCGGGCAGCAGCCTCGCGCGCCTCGCGATCCGTCTCGGGCCGTTCGGTCACCTGCTTCTCTTCGATTTTCACTTGGTCACTCATGCGGGAATCTCTCCGGCGGGCTGCGCCACGGGCCGGCCGGCTAACCGGCTCAGCGGGACATCGGCCAGGGCGCCGCGCAAGGCGGCGTTGACGACGCTCCAATGCGGGCGGACGGTGCAATTGCTTTCCAGCGCGCAGTCATGCTTGCCCGATTCGACACAGGCGGTGAGCGCGATCGGCCCTTCCACGGCCTCCACGATATCCGCCAGTGTGATCGCCGCGGCCGGCCGCGCCAGTTGCAGGCCGCCGCCGGCACCGCGCACCGAGCGCAGCAGCCCGGCGCGGCCAAGGAGGCTTACGAGCTTTTGCACGGTCGGCAGGGGCAGCCCGGTCTCTTCTGCCAGCTCAGCCGCGGAAACGCGCGCACCGCCGCAATGACGCGCGGCAGCGCTCATTGTAACGACAGCATAGTCGGCCATGCTGGACAGGCGCATTTGGCGAGCCACCTCTAATCGGAGCAAATCAGTCGGATTTGCACTTAGGGTGAGAGCGCGCGCGTTTCAAACCGGAATTGCGGGGAAAGCGAAAAAAGGGGCGGCTCCGCATATGCGGAGCCGCCCTCGAAAGTCGAGAACTCGTTGCATCGCTGCTTCGAGCCCTTCGGGTCGCATGCGGCGAATACGTAGATTCGCGCCGGGGCGATTGTAAGAAACCGACACGCAATCCTGATTCATCCTGAAAAACATTGTCATTTTTTCGTTTCCCGCTGCCTTTTTTGGTCGTGATCGACAGGAATCGCGGGCTCTGCCATAGGCGCGCGGATGTTCTATCGGCTCCTTCGCCCGCTTCTTTTCGCGCTCGATGCGGAGACCGCCCATGGACTGGCGATTCGCGCGCTGCGGCTGCTTCCCGCAGGCGCGGCACCCGCACAGGGTGGCCCGTTGGCGACGGAAGTGGCAGGGCTGCGCTTTCCCAATCCGGTGGGGCTCGCGGCGGGCTTTGACAAGGACGGACAGGTGCCTGATGCGCTGCTCGGCCTTGGCTTCGGCTTTGCGGAAGTTGGCTCGATCACGCCGCTTCCGCAGAGCGGCAATCCCCGCCCGCGCCTGTTCCGCCTGCCTGCCGATCGGGCGGTAATCAACCGCATGGGCTTCAACAACGGCGGGGGGCAAGCCGCGGCGCAGCGGCTGGCGGCGCGCCGGAACCGCGGCGGCGTGGTGGGCATCAATATCGGCGCGAACAAGGATTCGGCCGATCGCGTGGCCGATTACGCCGAGATGACGCGCATCATGGCGCCGCTGGCGAACTATCTCGCGGTGAACATTTCCAGCCCCAACACCCCCGGCCTGCGCGCACTGCAGGACGAAGGAGCGCTCACCGCGCTGCTCGACGCGGTGACCGAGGCACGGGGAGGCGAAGGGCCGCCGATCTTCCTCAAGCTCGCCCCCGATCTGACACACCAAGACATCGACGCCATCGCCCGTATCGCGCTGGACAAGCGGCTGGGGGCGCTGATCATCTCCAACACCACCATTTCGCGGCCGCCGCTGCGTTCCCCGCACGCGGGCGAAACCGGCGGCCTGTCCGGCGCTCCGCTAAGGGAGCTGGCGCTGGGGCGGCTGCGTGATTTCCGCCGGGCCACGGGGGGCGGCCTGCCGCTGGTGGGCGTGGGCGGCATCGCCACGGCGGAGGATGCCTGGCAGCGGATTCGCGCCGGCGCCAGCCTGGTGCAGCTCTACAGCGCGATGGTCTATGAAGGCCCGCACATCGCCCGCCGCATCACCCGCGGGCTGGAGCAGTTGATGCGTCGCGACGGCTTCGGCTCCATTGCGGAGGCGGTGGGAAGCGAATAGCACGGGCGGCGATGCTCCGCCGTTTCCTGATCTCGCTGTCCGCGCCGCTCCTGCTCGGAGCCTGCGCCACCACTGCCACCACCCCCTCCGCGCAGGGCAGTTCGCCGCCCGCCACCGCGCCGGACAATGGCTTCGTGACGGCAGCCGATCCCCGCGCCGCTGCGGCGGGCATGGAGATGCTGCGCAAGGGCGGCAGCGCCACCGATGCGGCCATCGCCACGATGCTGGCGCTGACGGTGGTCGAGCCCGAGAGCTCCGGGATCGGCGGCGGCGGCTTCATGGTGCGCGGCACGAGCGACGGAGCGACGGAAACATTCGACGGCCGCGAAACGGCCCCGGCCGCTGCGGGGCCGAAGTGGTTCTTTGGCGCCGACGGCAAGCCGCAGACCTACCCGCAGGTGGTGCTGACGGGCCTGAGCGTCGGCGTACCGGGAAACATCGCCCTGGCGGCGCGGGCACATGACGAGCACGGCCGGCTGCCGTGGGCGGATTTGTTCGGTCCCGCCATCCGGCTCGCCCGCGAAGGGTTCATCGTCAATCCGCGGCTGCATGAATCGCTGGTCGCCAATGCGGCGCGGGCCGGGCGTGATTCCTTCGGCCGCCAGCTGTTCTACGATGCAGCGGGCGCGGCCGTGCCGGTGGGCGCACGAGTCGTGAACCCGGATCTGGCGGCCAGCTTCGAAGCGATCGCCGCCGCAGGACCGGAGGCATTCTATCGGGGCGCCGGCGCCGACAAGATGGCCGTGTATGTCGCGTCGCAGACCCCGCACGAAGCGGCGATGGCGCCCCAAGACCTCGCCAGCTACGAAGCGAAGCAGCGTCCTTCCGTCTGCGGCACCTATCGGGCTTACCGGATCTGCGGCATGGGCCCGCCGTCCTCGGGTGCGACGACCGTGCTCGCCATGCTCGGCCAGCTGGAGCGGTTCGACCTCGCCAGCCTCGGGCCGGATTCCCCCGTGTTCTGGCAACTCTTCCTCGATTCACAGCGCCTGGCCTATGCCGATCGCGAGCTTTACCTTGCGGACGGCGATTTCGTGGACGTCCCGGTGAAGGGCCTGACCGACAAGACCTATCTGGCGTCACGCGGCGCCCTGCTCACCCCAGGCAAGCCGCTCGATCAGGTGGCGCCCGGCACTCCGCCTGGCGCCAAAACCGCCCTGGCCGACGGTGACGAGCCCGTGGAACATGGCACATCGCATTTCGTCGCCGTGGACGGCGCGGGTAACATGATCAGCTATACCAGCACGGTGGAGGGTGCCTTCGGCTCCGGCCTCACCTTCGGCGGCTTCTACCTCAACAACGAGCTGACCGATTTCAGCCTGGTGCCGGACAAGGACGGCGTGCCCGTGGCCAATCGGGTAGAGGGCGGCAAGCGCCCGCGCAGTTCCATGGCCCCCACGGTCATCTATGCGCCGGACGGCAAGCCCTTCATGGTGGTGGGCGCCGCCGGTGGCGCAACCATTCCCATTCAGGTCGCCCGCACCATCATCGGCGTGATCGACTTCCACATGCCGATCAAGCAGGCGCTGGGCCTGCCGCTGGTTACCGCCTTCGGAGACCGGGTGGTGGTGGAAAAGGGCGCCTTCGAAGCGCTGATCCCGCAACTGCAGGGCATGGGCTACAAGGACATCGCCACCGCTTCGCTTTCCTTCCGGGCCGTGGGTGCGGTCCATCGGCCGAATGGCTGGGAGAGCGCCTATGACCCGCGGCTCGACGGTCTGCTCGGCACAGGCGAGTGAGCTTGCCGTAAGCCGGCGCGTTGCCTAATCCCAGCGCGGCAGGCGGGAAAGGCCGCCCAAAGGGGGAGAAATGCCGGTGGAGATCGCGGATTTTCGAAATGCGCGCAATCTCGTCCGCCTCTTCCTCGATCGTGCGGACCAGCTCGGCGACCGGCCGTTCCTGACGGCCAAGCGAGACGGGGAATGGCACGCGCTGAGCTGGCGGGACGCGGCGCGGCAGGTGTGCCTGGTGGCCGAACGCCTGCGCGATCTGGGCCTTGCCGATGGCGACCGCGTGATGATCGTGTCGGAGAACCGGCCTGAATGGTGCATCGCCGATTTTGCCGTCATGGCTGCGGGCGGCATCACCACGCCCGCCTACACCACCAATACGGAGCGGGATCACGCCCATGTGCTGGGAGATTCCGGCGCGCGGGTGCTGATCGTCTCCAACCAGAAGCTGGCCGAGCCCCTCATCCGGGCCACGATGAATGCCGGAGTGGCGGAGCATGTGATCGGCATCGAGTCGCTGCGCATCGGCCAGCAAGGCCGGCTTTCGGCGCATGGCTGGGGTGACATGCTGCTGGGCAATGCCGAGGCGGCGCGCCGCGCGGTGGAACAACGCATCGCCGGAATCGACCGCAAGCAAGCGGCCTGCATCATTTATACAAGTGGTACGGGTGGCGCGCCGCGCGGGGTCGTGCTGTCGCACGGCGCGATCCTTGCCAACATGTATGGCGCCGCCTGCGCGCTCGTCGGCGACTACGGCTGGGGGCCGCCGCATCGCTTCCTCTCCTTCCTCCCGCTGAGCCACGCCTATGAGCACACGGCCGGGCAGATGCTGCCGGTGGGGCTGGGGGCGGAGATCTGGTACGCCGAGTCGCTGGAAAAGCTCGCCGGCAATATCGAGGAGGCACGGCCCACGCTTATGGTGGTCGTGCCGCGGCTGTTCGAAGTGCTGCGCACGCGCATCATGAAGCAGATCGAAAAGCAGGGCCGGCTCGCCAGCTTTCTGCTGGCCCAGGCCCTCGCCCTTGCCGCGCGACGGGAGCAGGGAAAATGGCGGCCGGGGGACTGGCTGCTCGACCAGCTGCTGGAGCGCAGCTTGCGACCGAAGATCCGCGCGCGCTTCGGCGGGCGGATCAACGCGCTGGTGTCGGGCGGCGCCCCGCTCAATCCCGAAGTCGGCCGGTTCTTCCAGGCGCTCGGCCTCACCATGCTGCAGGGCTATGGCCAGACCGAGGCTGCGCCGGTGATCAGCTGCAATTATCCTTCCGCCGGCATTCGGCTGGATACGGTGGGCGTGCCGCTGGAGGGCGCGGAGGTAAAGATAGCGGAGGATGGGGAAATCCTCGTCCGCGGCGAGCAGGTGATGAACGGCTATTGGCGCAATCCGGAGGAGACCGCGCGCGCCCTCCAGGCCGGCTGGCTGCATACGGGGGACATCGGCCATTTCGATGATGCCGGCCGAATCAAGATCACCGACCGCAAGAAGGACATGATCATCAACGACAAGGGCGACAACATCGCCCCGCAGCGCGTCGAAGGGATGCTGACGCTGCAGCCGGAAATCGGCCAGGCCATGGTGGCGGGCGAGCAGAAGCCCTATGTCGTCGGCCTGATCGTACCCGATGCCGAATGGGCCGAGAACTGGGCGAAGCAGGCGGGGGAAAGCGGCACGCTGGCCGAGTTGCAGCAGCGCCCCGCCTTCCGCACGGCCATCCGCGAGGCGGTGGACCGGGTGAACAAGGATCTGTCGGTGATCGAGAAGGTGCGCCAGTTCGCATTCGCCGACGAGCCCTTCAGCATCGAGAACGGCGAAATGACACCGAGCCTCAAGATCCGCCGCCACATGATCCGCGCCCGCTATGGCGAGCGGCTGGACAGGCTCTACCGTGGCTGAACCTGCTGGCGGAGCGGCTTACGCCGCTTCGGCGGCGTCGAGCTTTTCAGGGAAGAAGCCGGGTTCGCTGCTGGACCAGGCGGGCGCCATGGCCGCTGTTTCGCTCAGCGATTGCAGCAGCGCCTTGCGCTGGAGCGGGCGCAGCAGCGGCAACGCGGCGGCCGCGCAGAAGGCCGAGGGGAGCCACGGCCGCGAGGCGGCGCCGAGCAGCCGTTCGTAGAGAAAGCGGAAGGCAGAGAAGCTCTCCAGCCCTTCGCGCGCGAGATCCTGCCCGGCGATGCGCACCAGTGGGCCGAGAAACTCCTCGATCCCTTCCACCGCTTCCGGATGGGGAATGGCGCTGCGCAGGCTCCGCAGCTCGTGATAGGCGAGATACTGGCTGCGGATCGAGGCGAGGTCGTCCGCCTGTCGCGACCAGCGCCGAAACGCATCGCCGCGACCCAGGCCGATGTCGAGGCCCCGCTCGATCGTGCGCTGTTCCCGTTCGGTAAAACTCGCGAACTCGCGCAGTTCGGCGATCACGTTGCAGGCGGTACTCGTTGCGGCCATGATTCGGCTCCCGAGGGATACTTCGGAAGCGAATGTCGCGCAGTTTGGTTAAGGCCGGCTAAAACACCGACTAGGGGCGTTCAGATAAGGCCGGCCAACGGGCTGGAGGGATCGGCATAGCGCCGCGTCGCCATCCGCCCCGCGCGATAGGCATCGCGACCGGCCTGCACGGCCAGCTTCATGGCCCGGCCCATGCGGATCGGATCCTTCGCCTCCGCAATGGCGGTGTTCATCAGCACCCCGTCGCAGCCGAGTTCCATCGCGACGGCCGCATCGCTGGCCGTGCCGACGCCGGCATCCACCAGCACCGGCACGCCGGCACCTTCCACGATCAACCGGATGGTGACGCGATTCTGGATGCCCAGCCCCGATCCGATCGGCGCTCCGAGCGGCATGATCGCCACCGCGCCGGCGTCTTCCAGCTGCTTTGCGGCGATGGGATCGTCGGTGCAATAGACCATCGGCTTGAAGCCTTCGGCCACCAGCACCTCCGTCGCTCGCAGCGTCTCGCGCATGTCGGGATAGAGCGTTCGCGCTTCGCCCAGAACTTCCAGCTTCACCAGATCCCAGCCGCCGGCCTCGCGTGCGAGGCGCAGCGTGCGGATCGCCTCGTCTGCGGTGAAGCAGCCGGCGGTGTTGGGAAGGTAGGTGATCTTCTTCGGGTCGATATAGTCGGTCAGCATCGGCGCCTTGGGGTCCGACACATTGACGCGGCGCACGGCCACGGTGACGATTTCCGCCCCGCTCGCTTCCAGCGCGGCCGCATTCTGGGCGAAATCCTTGTATTTGCCCGTGCCGACGATCAGCCGCGAGCGGAAGCGGCGGCCGGCGACTTCCCAGCCATCGTCCTCGCCAGCCTCGGCCGGGGCGTGGTCTCCGCCGCCGACGAAATGCACGATCTCAAGCACGTCGCCATCCGCCAACGGCGCTTCCGCCAGGGTGGAGCGCGGCACGATCACCGTATTGCGTTCCACCGCCACCTTCGCCGGGTCGAGATCCAGCTCGCGCACGAGCTCAGCAATGGTGTGGGCGGAGGAACGGCGCGTCTCGCCGTTGACGGTCAGGGTAAGGGGCGCGGTCATGTCCCGCGCGAGATAGCGGCTGTTACGGCCGGTGCAACCCGCGCACGCGGCAATGCGCAGTTCCACGCCGCAGATTGATGACATGCGCGAGGGAGAGAAGCGCGACACCGATAATGGTCAGCACCGCCTCCTCCACGCCATGATCGACGGCAAGGCCGCCGCCCATGAAGCTGATCCCCGTCATTGCGAGCACGAAGGGCAAGCGCCCCCCATGCCGCAGCGCGCCGAGCCCGATCGTGATCGCCGCGATTACGGTGGCTGCCACCAGGCCGATGCGATGAATGGCGGGATCGAGCAGAGCACCCCCGCCGAGTCCCAGCCCGGCGATAATCACGATCCCCGCCACGCAATGCACCGCGCACAGGCCCGAGAGGACCATGCCGAGCCGATCGAGTCGGCCGCGAATCCGGTGGGATGCCAGTGCCATGGTCGCCCATCTATGTAACCATATAACATTAGGCAAGGTCTTATCGCCTGCCAGTCAAGGCACCGGCAGACCTTGCGCTTCTGCGCCGGGCGGAGCAAATCCGCCCGCCATGAACGCCCCGGCCAGCAGACTCACCCCTCCCGACCGCTCCGGCCGCCGCGCGGCCCGCCCCCGCACTGTCGCGCTGTGGCTGCTGTGCGTCGCCGCGCTGGTGGTGGCCATGGTGGTGGTGGGTGGCATTACCCGCCTCACCGAAAGCGGGCTTTCCATCACCGAATGGAAGCCTGTCACCGGCGCGCTGCCGCCCCTGTCGGAAGCGCAGTGGCAGGCAGAATTCGCCGCCTACCAGCAGATCGGGGAATATCAGCAGATCAACGGCCCCGCCGGTATGACGTTGGCCGATTACAAGTTCATCTATTTCTGGGAATGGTCGCACCGGCTGCTGGGCCGGCTGATCGGCCTTGCCTTCGCATTGCCGCTGGCGTGGTTCTGGCTGCGCGGCGCCATCCCTGCCGGCTACAAGCCACGCCTGCTGGCGCTGCTTGCGCTGGGCGGCCTGCAGGGTGTGTTCGGCTGGTACATGGTGCGTTCCGGCCTTTCGACGCAGACCACGGATGTCAGCCACTTCTGGCTTTCGATCCACTTGCTCACCGCCTTGTTCACGCTTGCAGGGCTGGTGTGGACGGCGCTGGACCTCGCGGCGCTTGATGCCGATCCGGCGGCGCGCCCCGCGCGGCTGACGGGTGTCGCCGCGGGCGTGGGGCTGGTGCTGGCGATCCAGCTGATGCTCGGCGCCTGGGTGGCGGGCACCAATGCGGGTCTGGCATCCGACAGCTGGCCGCTGATGCAGGGCCGCTTCGTGCCCGAAGCAGACTGGTCGCACGGCGCCTTGTGGGCCTTGTCCCACGATCCCTTTATGCTGCACTTCCTCCATCGCTGGTGGGCCTGGGCGGCGGTGGCCGCACTGATCCTGCTGGCGCGGGCTGTGAAGCGGCGCGGCGCCCGCCCCGCGTCGGTGGCGATCCATTCCGCCTTCGGCATCCAGATCCTGCTCGGCATCGCGACGGTGCTGACCGGTGTCGCGCTGTGGCTGGCGGCCCTGCACCAACTGGTCGGCGCGCTGCTGGTCGCGGCCACGGCCTGGGGCGCCTATGAGACGGGACGCCGGCCTTGAGCGACGCGCAGGCTGCGCTGATCTGGTGCCCCTTTCCCGATGAGGAGAGCGCCGCCGTCACCTGCGGGGCACTGCTGGACGAAGGGCTGATCGCCTGCGCCAACATCATGCCCGCCATGCGGTCGCTCGCGCTGTGGCGCGGTGAGCGTAGCGACTGCCGCGAAGCGGGCGCCCTGCTCAAGACGAGCCCGGCGATGCTGGCGCGCACGGTGGAACGGCTGGCCGCCCTGCATCCCTATGAGGAGCCGGCCGTGATCGGCTGGCAGGCCGATGCCAGCACGCCCGCGACGGAAGCCTGGCTCGCCGGGGTGACCAAGAAAACCCTGATCGGGGGCGGGAGCTAACCGACTTCGGCAGCTTGAAGGTATTATTTTACCTCTTCGCTGAGGCGCAGATTTGCTTGACTTGCGGGCCTTCCGCAGACAAATGGCGCGCTCTTCGCGGGCGGGATTCGCAATCTTCGCCGCGGCAGACCAATTCGCGAGACAAGGACATCAGAGCCATGAAGGCGCTCAGCAAGCAGACCCGGTCGATCAAGCCGGCCGAGGTCGAAAAGAACTGGCATCTGATCGATGCCGAGGGGCTGGTTGTCGGCCGCCTCGCCACGATCGTGGCCAACCTCCTGCGCGGCAAGCACAAGCCGAGCTTCACGCCCCATGTGGATTGCGGTGACCACGTCGTGATCATCAATGCCGACAAGGTGCGTTTCACCGGCCGCAAGCTGCAGGAAAAGACCTATTACAAGCACACCGGCTATGCCGGCGGCATCAAGGAAGTGACGGCGGCCAAGGTGCTGGACGGCCGCTTCCCCGAGCGTGTGCTGGAGAAGGCGGTAGAGCGGATGATCCCGCGCGGCCCGCTGGGTCGCCAGCAGATGAAGGCCCTGCACCTTTATGCCGGCACCGAGCATCCGCACGGCGGCACCCAGCCCCAGCCGCTCGACGTCGCTTCGATGAACCGCAAGAATAAGGCAGCCAAGTAATGGCGGACGAAACCAACACCGTGAACGATCTGTCGGATCTCAAGGACATCGCCGGCGAAGGTGCGGAAGGCACCGTGGCGCCGCAGGCTCCCTCTGCCCCCCTGCGCGAGCAGGAGCTTGACGGGCAGGGCCGTGCCTATGCCACCGGCCGCCGCAAGGACGCCGTAGCCCGCGTGTGGATCAAGCCCGGCACCGGCAAGGTGATCGTCAACGGGCGTGACCAGGAAGTCTATTTCGCGCGTCCGACGCTGCGCCTGGTGATCAACCAGCCGTTCCAGGTCGTCGATCGGGAAGGCCAGTATGACGTGATCGCCACCGTCAAGGGCGGCGGCCTCTCGGGCCAGGCCGGCGCGGTGAAGCACGGCATCAGCCAGGCGCTTTCGAAGTTCGAACCGGCCCTGCGTGGCACGGTGAAGGCCGCCGGCTTCCTCACCCGCGACAGCCGCGTGGTGGAGCGCAAGAAGTACGGCCGCGCCAAGGCCCGCCGCAGCTTCCAGTTCTCGAAGCGCTAAGGCCTCGACTCAGTCGATTGGAAATGGCGGTCCCGCGGGGCCGCCTTTTTCGTATGCGGCGCTGCCGTGCTAGCGGCCGCTCGCAACTAATGGACGGGCGGATCGGTCGGCGGGATCCGGTTGACCGGAGCCACGGGTTCGCCGGGCTCGCGCGGCGGCATGGCGTCTTCCGGAACATCGCTGATCTGCATGTCGGGCGTGTCGACGTTTTCGAGATTGCGCACGCACACCTCCAGCCGCTCACCATCCCAGCGCAATTCGTTGAAGCTCGGCGGCGTAGAGCGCAGCCGGCGCGACAGCGTGCCGGCGCCGACCATGCGCACCGGCCCGCTCTCGGTCTGCTGCACCAGGTCGAACGCGTCATGCACATGGCCGCTGAGTACGGCCAGGACCGGCCGCCGCGCGAGCTCTTCCAAGGCGCGCTGGCCATGGCGCGTCAACGCCGTGCCGCGCGTACCAACCTCGCGCAACGGATGATGCACGGCGACGAGCGCTTTCGTGCCGCTGGGCAAGGCATCGATGGTTGCGAGGCACTTGCGCAGCGCCCGCTCCGTCACCCAGCCCTTCGACCAGTTGAATCGCGGCTGCGCGGGGACCGCCGTCTTGAGCGGCACGAGGGCGATATCAGGCAGATCGATTTCACGTTCCACCAACCGCTCGATCTGGTGAAAACGGCGATAGGGCCTGAAGAACCGTTCAAACAGGTTGAAATAGGGCATGTCGTGATTGCCCACCTCCACCGTAACCGGCAGATCGAGCGAGCCGATCCAATGGCTCGCCGCGGCGAACTCCCGGTGGCGCGCGCGCATCGTCAAATCGCCCGTGATCGCAATGGCATCCGGCCGGCGGGCCTCTATTTCGCTCCTGACCCAGTCCAGCGCACGCTGGTCCTCAAGACCGAAATGAATATCCGAAAGGTGGAAGAGCAGGGTTTCAGAGGGCATCGCGGGTGGTCGCTAGCAGATCGACCTCACACCGCGCCAGTTCGAACAGTTCCCGCGGCGCGGCCTCCTGGGCCTCTCCGTCTATCGAGAGCCCGAAGGCTTCGTTCGCGACGTTCGCCACCAGCAGGCGATCCACCTTCCCAAGATAATCGTGGGGTCCTTCGCGAAAGTTTCGCCGCAGGAGGGCGAGCCCCTGGCTGAGATAGTCCGCAGGCGTTTCCGAATGATACCCGCGCACTTCCATGCCATCGTCGCGTGGCGTGAGCATGACGAGCGGATAGCCTTCCGGGCGGCCTAGCGCAGGTTCCACGCACGCTACCATAGGGCCGGACACTGATTGCTCGATCGCTTCGGCGGCACCGTCGGCCATTCGGACAACATCGGCCTCGCGCATAGCCTCGCGCACTGTGTTCCAAGCAGTGCCCGGTCCGGCAAGCAGCCCGGCGAGCGCATCGCCATGGGCCGAGCGGACCAACCCGGGCCGCGTGCGCCGGGCGTCGCCACGCGCAACGGCAGCGATCACCTCGTCCATCGCCGCATCGCCATGCAAGCGATGAAAGAGGAGATTCATCGTGCCGCCTTCGAGCACGAGAATGGCCCCGCTCCAGCCGGAAAGTGACGAGATGAGCGCGTTGATCGTGCCATCGCCGGCAAACACCGCCACCAATTCCACGCCGGCCGCGTCGAGTTCCGCTGCGGTGGGAAGGTCCTCGTCCGGGAAGCGAATCATCCGCCCCACGTCGAAACCGGCCGTGCCGCAACATTCATGGAGGGCGGTGATCGCATCCTCGTCATTGCTCCCGCTTGCGGGATTGGTGACAAGCCAGATCGTTGAGGAGTCTTGCATCACCGCCACAGCGCGCAGGGCGTGCCCGAGTTCCCGTTATATCCTGCGCGAAATGATGAGCCACGCCGAGAAGCCATTGATGAGGCTGTAGCCGAAATAGGCCCAGGCCCATCCCACCTGCCCGTCAGCCACCAGCAGCAGCGCGCCTGCGAGCAGACAGAACTCTGCCACCAGGCTCGCGCGGCCACCCAGCTTCAACAGGAGCGGCGGCAGCTCGCGAAGCAGGCGATGGCGGCTTTCCAGAACCGCGCCCTGAAGAGCGAAATTGCCGATTCCGAGCAGAAAGGTGAGGAGTATCGCCATTGGTCAGCAATGTGCCGCATCCTTCGTCGATTGCAAATTGCGGTTCGCCGTCCCTCCGGCGCGGTTCGTCCGGCCACGGTCACCACCGTCGAACGCAGACGGGACGAGGTCGATCACACCGCGCATGCCTGCTCGCCGGATAGTATTTCTCTCCTTGCGCCGCGGCCCTGCCCCGCAGTCCCAAGCCGGGTCGCGGCGCAACCGGGAAGTCAAAGGAGGAGACGGAACCATGAAGATCATCACCGCGATCACTGCCGCGGCGCTTGGCGCCGCCTGTATCGCTACCCCGGCGCTGGCCCGCGATCGGGTCGAGCGCGTCACCTATCACGATCTGGATCTGACCACGCCCGAAGGGCAGGCAAAGCTCGACACACGGCTGAAGCGCGCCGCCTGGCGCGTGTGCCAGGACGATGAGCAGGGCCGCGTGCGCTCGCTCGACATGCAGCGCGCCTGCTATCGCTACACCCGTCAGGACATGGCCGTGCAGATGGCGCAGCGGGTGGCGGTGGCGGATACGCAATTCGGTGGCTGATCGGAAAATAGGCCGATCGGCGGCAACACGGGGCGCCTCTCTTGCGAGCGGCGCCCTTACTGTGTCGCATTAATGCCAACCGCGGGTCACCGGCCGGCCATCGCCTTGACCTTGCGCAGATAGGTGCGGCCGATCCGCAGCATCTCGCCATCGATCAGTTCCGCCGCCCACACGCCCAGCCCCTCGTGCCGCAGCCCGCGAATCCGGTCGCGGCGGAGGATGGTAGAGCGGTGGATGCGGATAAATTCGGCGGGATCGAGCCGCCCTTCCAGTCCGGCGATGGTCTGCAGCAGCAGATAGCTGCGATCCCCCACATGCAGGCGGACGTAATCCCGCTCCGCATCGATCCTCTCCACCAGTGCCGCTTCGATGCGCAGCAATTCGGAGCGGTGAGGCACCCAGAACTCCCTAAGCCAGTCCTCGCGATCGGCGGGCGCGTGGTCGCGGCGATTCACCGCGCGGTCGATCGCCCGCTCGAGCCGTTCCCCCGCCACCGGCTTCAGCACGTAATCCACCGCTTCGAGATCGAAGGCCTCGACCGCGAAATCCTCATGAGCGGTTACGAAGATGATTGCCGGCGGGTTGGCGGACTTGCCGAGCCGCCGCGCGACCGTGAGGCCATCCATGCCCGGCATGGTCATGTCGAGGAGCAGCAGATCGGGCTTCAGCTTCTCGGCAAGGCGTAGCGCCGCCTCGCCATCGCTCGCGGTGCCCACGACGGCGAGCTGGTCCAGCTCGGCGCACAACACCTGCATGCGTTCCACCGCCAGCGGTTCGTCATCCACGATCAGCGTGCGCAAGGCGCCATCCCGCTCGCTCAAGCCTTGTCCTCCCTTTGCCGCGCAATCGGCATCCGCAAGGTGGTGGAATAGCCTTCCTCTGTGCGTCCGGAAACCACGCTGGCGTGCTCGCCGAAGCGCGCTTCCAGCCGTTCCCGCACATTGGCAAGGCCGATCCCGTAGCCCTGTCGCGTCGCCGCACCTCCATCGCCTTTTCCGTCGTCGGCCACCGTGACCACTAGCCGGCCATATTCCTCCCGCGCCGCCAGCGTAATCGTCACCTTGCCGGACGTGGGATTGACCGCGTGCTTTACCGAGTTTTCCACCAGCGGCTGGAGGATCATGCCCGGCACCTTCGCGTCTTCCAGTCCGTCGGGCAGGTCGTATTCCGCCTGCAGGCGCCGGGGAAACCGCACCGCCTCTATGTCGAGATAGAGCTTCTGCAGGGCGAATTCCTCGCTGAGTGGCACATCGGAGGTCGGGTCATCGGCCAGGCTGCGACGATAGAACGTCGAGATCGTCTGGATCATCCGTTCGGCCGCCTGCGTCTTGCCGGTCAGCACCAGCGCGGACAGGGAATTGAGCGTGTTGAACAGAAAATGCGGATTGACCTGATAGCGCAGGCTCCGCAGTTCCGCCGCCTTGGCCGCCCTGCGATAGGCGCCCTCACGCCGCTCTGCCGCGCGCGCCTTCTCCCCCGTCAACAGCGCGAGGTAGAGCGCGCACCAGGCAAGCAGCAGCGAATAACGGCCGAAGGCAATCTCTGCCACCTGCTGCTGCGCCGTTCCCAGAAGCGCCGAGGCGGGCAGGCTTGCATGGCTGTTGGCCGGAGCCCCGGCGACGGTGAAGCCGGGGATGTCGATCAGGATCTCGCCATTTTCGGACCGGCGCAGGCTGTAGCCCTGCTCCGCCACCTTCTGCTGGAGATAGTGGTCGGACAGGCTGGCGAACAGCATCTGGTTAGCCTGCGCGATCAGCAGAGCAACCGGCGCCGACAAGATCAGCGCCGCGGTGATCTTCGCCCACAGCGGCTTCGCGTCGAACAGGCGCAGGACCAGCCAGAGGCCCAGGGTGATGACCATGCCCGCAAGGCAAGCCAGCGAGCGCCGCCACAGCAGCTCCCGCTCCAGCCCGAGATCAAGCAGCTGCCCGCGCAGAGTGGTCAGCGCGAAATAGCACAACCAAAGCCCGACGATCGAGGCCAGCACCGTCTTGAACGGAACCCGGACCACCGGATCCTCAGGGCGCGTGCTGTTCATCGCGCAGCCTTACTCTCGCCGGCCGCCACACTGCCAGCCCGGCTGTCGAGCACCATCATGCCTTGGTCGAACACCCTGCGCCGCAGGTCATGCTCCTTCCAGCAGCTTTTCTTCGGCGATCCTGCGGCGCCAGTGCAGCGGCGCCAGCGCGTGGACATTGCTGCCTTCGCTATCCACCGCGACGGTGACGGGGAAATCGCGCACCTCGAATTCGTAGATGGCTTCCATGCCCAGATCTTCGAAGCCCACCACCTTGCTGCCCTTGATGGCACGCGACACCAGATAGGCCGCACCGCCCACCGCCATCAGATAGGCGCTCTGGTGGTCGCGGATCGCTTCCACAGCCATGAGCCCGCGCTCTGCCTTGCCGACCATGGCGAGCAATCCCTGTTCCAGCATCATGCGCGTGAACTTGTCCATCCGCGTGGCGGTGGTGGGGCCGGCAGGGCCCACGATCTCCGCGCCCACCGGGTCGACGGGGCCGACGTAATAGATCACCCGCCCGCGAAACTCGACCGGCAGCTCTTCGCCAGCTTCGAGCATGTCCTTGATCCGCTTGTGCGCCGCGTCCCGCCCGGTGAGCATCTTGCCATTCAGCAACAGACGATCACCCTGCTTCCAGCTGCGTACGTCCTCCGCCGTCAGCGTATCGAGATCGACATGCCGCGCCGAGCTGTCGGGCGCCCAGTCCACCTTCGGCCATTCATCAAGGTTTGGCGCATCGAGATAGGCCGGGCCGGAACCGTCCAGCGTGAAATGGGCGTGGCGCGTCGCCGCGCAGTTGGGAATCATGGCCACCGGCTTGTTCGCCGCATGGCAGGGCGCATCCATGATCTTGACGTCGAGTATCGTCGCCAGGCCGCCCAGGCCCTGCGCTCCTATCCCCAGCGCATTAACGGCGTCGAAAATTTCGATGCGCAGCCGCTCTATGTCGGTCTGCGGTCCACGCGCCTTGAGCTGCCCCATATCGATCGGATCCATAAGCGCCTGCTTCGCCAGCAGCACGCAATGTTCCGCCGTGCCGCCGATGCCGATGCCCAGCATGCCGGGCGGGCACCAGCCCGCACCCATCTGCGGCACCATCTCCAGCACCCAGTCGACAATATTGTCGCTGGGGTTCATCATCTTGAACTTCGATTTGGCTTCGCTGCCGCCGCCCTTGGCGGCGACATCGATCGACACCGTACGACCCGGCACCATCTCGACATGCAGAATGCTGGGGGTGTTGTCGCGCGTGTTGCGGCGGGTGAAGGCGGGATCGGCCAGCACCGAGGCGCGGAGCCGGTTCTCGGGATGCATATAGGCCCGGCGCACCCCCTCGTCGATCACCGCCTGAAGCGGGCGCGATGTGTCGGAGAGGCGGCAATCCATGCCCCATTTGACGAACACATTGACGATCCCCGTGTCCTGGCAAATCGGCCGATGGCCTTCGGCGCACATGCGGCTGTTGGTGAGGATCTGGGCGATGGCGTCACGCGCGGCGGGGCTTTGCTCCGCTTCATACGCAGCGCCGAGCGCACGAATATAGTCCATCGGATGATAGTAGGAGATGTATTGCAGCGCGTCGGCCACGCTTTCGATCAGATCTTCCTCACGGATGACGACCATGTCGCTCATCGATCCAGCACTCCTTTTGGCAGAACCGGCCGCGCATAGGCGGGAAGCGGGGCTACGGTCAAAGCTCTTGGCCTCTGGCGGTGTTTTGCCTAAGGCCGATGGGTTCCAGCGTGTGTTCCAGCGACAAGAGATAGCGAAGTGACGATCGTGGAGGACCGGCCGAGCAGCGCCGGAAATGAGGCGGCCCGCAAGGCCATGATCAACAGCCAGCTGCGCCCCAGCGGCGTGAACGCGGATGTCGTGCTGCAGCGCATGGGTGCGGTGGCCCGGGAGGATTTCGTCCCGGTCGCCTCGCGTGGCATCGCTTACATGGACCGCGCCGTGCCGCTGGGCGGGGGGCGCTATATCGCCGCCCCGGTGGTGCAGGGTCTGATGCTGCAGGAAGCCGCTCCGCGCCTCGCAGACAAGGTACTGCTGGTGGACGGCGGGAGCGGCTACATGGCCGAACTGCTGCGCCCGCTGGTCGGCTCGCTCGAAGTGCTCACTCCCGAGGAAGCCTGCACGAAATCCCGCAAGCCTGCCGATATCACCGTGCTCATCGTGGACGGCGCCGGGGAACAGATTCCGGAATCGCTCGCCCGCCGCCTTGCCGAAGACGGGCGGCTGGTGACGGGCATCGTGCGCAACGGCGTCACCCGGCTGGCGCGCGGCCGCAAGGTTACCGGAGAGATCGCGCTGCTGCCGCTGGCGGAGATCGGCATCCCGGTCCTTCCTGAATTTGCCGTCGCGAAAGGCTGGAGCTTCCAGTAATGACCCGGGCGCGTCCGACGCTGAAGGCGACGTTTGCCGCCTGCCTCGGCGCGAGTGTGGCCTGCGCTGCGCCGGCGACTGCCGAGACGCTGAAGGAAGCGTTGGCGAAGGCCTATTCCACCAATCCCACGCTCGAAGCCGCCCGCGCCCAACTGCGCGCGACAGACGAAAACGTGGTGATCCAGCGGGCGCAGGGGCTCCCGAACGTCAGCACCAACGGCCAGTACACCGAATATCTCAAGCAATCCTCCGCCAGCTTCATCGCCCCGGAGCGCGCGGCGGCAGGCTCGGTTGAGCTCAGCGTGCCGATCTATTCCGGCGGCAGCGTGCGCAACGGCATCAAGGCAGCCAAGACGCGTGTGCTGGCGGGCAGGGCCGATCTGCGAGGCACGGAAAGCAGCGTGTTTTCCCAGGTCGTGGCAGCCTATATGGACGTGATCCTGCGGGAGGCGCTCGTCGGCCTGTCGCGCAACAATGTGGACGTGCTGCAGGTCAATCTGCAGGCGACGAGCGACCGCTTCGAGATTGGTGACCTGACACGCACGGACGTGGCGCAGTCTCAGTCGCGCCTCGCGCAGGCCGAAAGCGATTTGCGCTCGGCCCAGGCAAACCTGGTGGATGCGCGGGAGCGTTACATCCAGCTCGTCGGCAGTTCGGCCAGCGATCTGCAACCTCCGCCGCCGCTTCCCGGCCTGCCCGATACGGCGGACGCGGCCGTGCTGGTCGCGCTGGACAGCAATCCCGACATGATTGCGGCCCGCGAGCAGGCGAAGGCGGCCGGTTACGACATTGAAGTTGCCGGGGCAGGCCGCCTGCCGACGCTGTCACTGTTCAGCAATGGCAACTATACGGATTATCTCGGCTCCCTCGGCGCTGTTCCCGGGGGGGAGCCTGCAGAGCAGGTGCAAACCTCGGCGCAGGCCGGCGTCCGCCTCACGCTGCCGCTGTTCCAGGGCGGCCGCGTGGCAGCGCAGGAACGGCAGGCCCAGGCCAACGCCTCCGCCGCGCTCGAACGCGTGATCGAGACCGAACGCAACATCATCGCAACGGTGCGGTCCGCCTACGCCAGCATGCTGGCCGCCAATGCCATTATCGTATCCAGCCAATCTGCCGTGGATGCGGCCAATCTGAGCCTGGAAGGGGTGCGAGCGGAAAATACGGTGGGCAACCGCACCATCCTCGACATTCTGAACGCCCAGCAGGAATTGCTGAACGCCCAGGTCAATCTGGTGACCGCACGGCGCAATGCCTATGTGGCTGGCTTCACGCTTCTGGCCGCGATGGGCCGCGCGGAGGCACGCGATCTTGGCCTGGAAGAGGATATTGTCGGCCCCCTCTATGATCCCGCCGCCAATTACAACCGCGTGAAGGGCAAGTTCTGGGATTGGTCGATGGATCCTGATCCGACGCCGCAATCCACGAGGACCGTTGACATCCCCGCGCCGGACGGCGAGATTCCGCCGGAATAGCGCAAATGGGGGTGTTGGGCTTCATGCGACAGGACGGCGAACCCTCGGTCGAGGAAATCCTTGAATCGATCAAGAAGGTGATCGCGCGGGACAACCGCGAATCCGCCCTCGCCGAACGCCGCCGTCGGGAGAATAGCGGCCTCCCTCGCGAAGCCCCGGAAGCCGCCCGCAATTCTGTCCATGACGCCGAAGGGGTGCTGGAACTGGGCGAAGCGGCCGAGATGGTGGATAGCGACGAGGCGCTCCGCCATCGTCCCGCAGATCATTCCGATGATGAGGGCGAGAGTGGCACCGGCGAACCCGGACTCACCAATGCAGCGGCAGCGACGGCGATGCGCGAATCGTTGGCCGCTCTGGCTATGATTGCTCGGCCCGGCGCACAGCCGCAGATCGTTCGCTCCGGCGAAACCTCGCTGGAGGGGATGGCGCGCGAAATGCTGCGCCCCATGCTGGCGCAATGGCTGGACACCCACCTTCCGGGGATCGTGGAGCGAATGGTGAAGGACGAGATAGCCCGGATTGCTGGCAAGAAAGGCTGAATAAGGCTTCGGCAGCTTGCCTTGGGCCGCTCAGGTCCTAGCTAAGGAATATGAGCAAGCATTCCAGCGAACGTGAGCTAGAGCGCGCCGAGCGAGCCTTCCGCAAGATCGGCGGCGACGGCATCCGGCGGCAAATTTTCCTCTGCGGAATTTCGGAAAAGCAGGAATGTTGCCGCCGCGAAGTCGGCGAACGCGCCTGGAAATATCTCAAGAAGCGGCTCAAGGAACTCGGCCTCGCCGGCAACGGCGGGGTGCAGCGGACCAAAGCGGATTGCCTGCAGATCTGCGCCGCCGGCCCAATCGCGGTCATCTGGCCGGACAATGTCTGGTATCACTCCTGCACGGAAGAGGTGCTGGAACAGATCATCCAGGACCACTTCATTGGGGGAGTGCCGGTGGAAGCCTATCGGCTGAGGTCACCCGCAGAATCTGGTGAGTCGTTGAGCGGATCGATCACCGACTCGTCATGACCGGTGCCCGCTGACAGGAACACGAGACCCATCAACGCCGAAAAAAGCAGCATCGTAAAGCCAAGGCCCAGCGCCGTGGCGATAAACAGATGGACGGATTGAGTCCCGATTTCCTTGTAAATCAATGTCATGGCAATTGCGACGACGCCCAGCGTAACCAGCAACATCAATCGCATGATTCGCCGATAACGTGCCCAAGCATGGGCGGCCGTGTCCGGATCTTCGAGCGGGGAGCGCTTGGCCATGACGGCTCCATGGGCGTCAAAGGTGCGGGTGACAACCTCCGCACACCTCGCCGTTTGGCGCGGCGGGCTGTTTCGTGTCATTATGGCGGTGGGCAGAGGAAGGAGACGAGCGATGACAATCGCCAGGATAATCGCCGGCCGTAACCAGAGCATTGTTCACTGCGCACCCGAAACCACAGTCCGCGAGGCCGCGGGCTTGCTTGCCGAACAGCGTATCGGCGCAATGCCGGTGCTGGAGCGACAGCGCGTGGTCGGGATTTTCTCGGAACGTGACCTGCTCTATGCCATCGCCCGCGATGCGGCGGTGGCACTGCTGCACGAGGTGCGCAAGGTCATGACGACGCCCCCGATAACGGTAGGTCCGGAAACGGATGTGCTCGCGGCGCTTTCGCTGATGACGCGACGCCGCATCCGGCACCTGCCGGTGGTGGAAGGCGACGAGATGGTGGCGTTCGTTTCAATCGGCGATCTCGTGAAATACCGGATCGATCAGGTAGAGACCGAAGCACGCGCCATGCGGGAATATATCACCGCCGCTTGATCGGCCGGCTTGAGCGAGGCGGATGCAGACCCTACATCTGTGCCATGAGCAACGCTGTGACACTAACCGAGGCTGCGGCGAAGCGCGTCGGCCGGATCGCTGAAATGCGGAGCAGGCCGCCGATGCTGCGGCTTTCCGTGGAGGGTGGCGGTTGCTCCGGCTTCCAGTATCGCTTCGATCTCGCAGAACAGATCGAGAGCGACGACGCCGTAAGCGAAACGGATGGAGTGAAGCTGGTAATTGATCCGGTAAGCCTGGATCTGGTTGCCGGCAGCACGGTAGATTTCGTCGAGTCCTTGGGCGGGGCCGCCTTTCGTGTAGAAAATCCCAATGCAGCCGCGGGTTGCGGTTGCGGTTCCAGCTTCGGGATCTAAGGCTGTCCGCGTGCGGATAGCGAGCTTCAACATCAATGGCATCAAGGCCCGACTGCCGCGCCTGATCGAATGGCTGGAGGAAACCCGGCCTGCGGTCGCCTGTCTCCAGGAAATCAAGAGTCAGGATGCCAATTTCCCGGCCGATGAGCTGGAGAAGATCGGGTATCACGCCATCTGGCACGGCCAGAAGAGCTTCAACGGCGTGGCCATCCTCGCCGATGGGACTGCGCCTGTCGAAGTGCTCCGGGGCTTGCCGGGCGACGATACGGACGATCACGCCCGCTATATCGAAGCCGATGTGGGCAACGTCCGCGTCGTCAACATCTACTTGCCCAACGGCAACCCACAGCCGGGCCCCAAGTTCGACTACAAGCTCGCCTGGATGGAGCGGCTGCGCCAGCGCATGAAGGATCTGCTGGCGAGCGAAAAGCAAGTGGTCGTCGTGGGCGATTTTAACGTGGTGCCCGAGGACAAGGACATCTGGTCCCCCGCTGCGCTGCGCGATGACGCATTGATGCAGCCCGCCAGCCGCGATGCTTACATGCGTCTGCTGCATGAGGGCTGGACTGATGCGATCGACACGCTGAACCCGCGAGGAGGCATCTGGACGTTCTGGGACTATCAGGCCGGCGCCTGGCAGCGGGACCATGGCTTCCGCATCGACCACCTGCTGTTGTCACCGGAATGCGCCGACGGGCTGCGGGCGGCGGGGGTGGACAAGGACTATCGCGGGCGGGAGAAGGCCAGCGATCACGCGCCGGTGTGGGTGGAACTCGCCTGAGCTGAGCCATCCGCCACCGGTCGCTCGCGTTCATCGATAGAAAATGTGGCTGTCGATCGTCGCCCGGGCAATCTTGCGGCTGGCCCACTTCGGGCGAACACGCTGAGCGTGGAAATAGAGGGCATCGCCCGCCGCGCTTTCCCACAGTTCCTGGTGAGCCACACGCGCAATCGCCTCGGCGCGGCGCCAGGCAGAGGATGAAGCACGCACCGCAGGGATACGGCCGCTCTTCACGAAGGAGAACTGGCCGCGCTGCTTCACTACGCTGCAGTAATCGTCCGGGAAGGCATCCGATTCAGCGCGGTTCACGATCACACGCGCCACTGCCAGTTGGCCCGCAAGCGGTTCGCCGCGTGCTTCGAAATACACCGCCTCGGCAAGGCAGCGCATTTCGGGTGAGAGGGGCCCCTCGGTCGGAATGTCGGACACGAGTTCGCGCAGAGAAGATGCATCCAACGAAGAAGCATCTTCTGCATCATTTTCGGGAAGCTGCTGAACCACCTCGTGAGCGACAAAGCGCGGTCCTTGCGCTGCTTCGTCCGCCCCGGTGGGCGGTAGGGCCGCGGAAGCCTCTGCCGCAATCTCGTCTGACGCCGCCGCGCCGGGACTTTCGGCGCCGAAAACAGCGAACATCAACATCACGGCCGAGGCCATAGCCCCGGCACCAAAACCACTACGGACCATCTGTCCCTTTGATCAAGGCGGTTGGCGCCCGACGCAGGTGGTGATCGCGGCCAACTGTGGCCTTTCAGCGCGATCGAACTTGCAGCCTGCCGGCTACCCCCCGTCTGCGTGCCAGTTCGTACGGCAAGAATGCCGCGGGCGAACCGCCTGCGCTGTTGGAAGTGCGGCGGCAGATAGGCCCGGCGGCCCGTGTGTCAACCTTTGTGAACCGACCCGGTAAGGAATCGTTCCGGATCGGGAACATCCAGTTCGACCACCCACAGGTCGCGATCCTGATCATGGCGGCGGGTGCAGTAATCCCAGAATTCTGCCGGATTTGTCGGGTCTTGCTGCCTCGTTTTAGTCCACATGCGAGTGCCATCCATCTGTGGCATGCGCTCCCACGTGCAAGCGTTGGTGCCATTTTTGCAACAGACGACGAGCAATGTCCCCGCGTCGCGTTCACCCTTTTTGATAACGGTGGCGAAGCCGGATGCAGCCTCCACGGCGCGAATCATCCCGGCGACTTCCAGGTGAGTGGGCAGCCGCGGCTCCATCCCGGCCTCAGCCTTCGATCCGGTAGCCGGGAAGACCGGAAAGCGCGATATGGGACCGCAGGAACGTGCCCGTTCCGCGTCCGATTTCCTCACCCGTCTCATCGGTGAGATGCGCTTCGGCAATGAAAACGCGGCGCTTGCCGCTGATCCAACGGCCTTCCGCGATCACTTTCCCGCTGCGGACCGGCGCCGTGAAATGGAGATTGAACGCCGTGGTCAGCAGAAAGCGATCGGACACGAGCGAATTGGCCGCGTAAAAGGCAGCGTCATCCAGCATCTTGAAATAGATTGTTCCATGCGCCGCCCCGGCGGCGTGAAAGACGCGCTCGTCCACTGTGAAATGGATCCGGGCATGGCCTTCGCCCACCACTTCCAGGCGAGATTCGAACAGGGCGTTGACCGGCGCGGAAGCATAGAGCGATTCCAGCGCGCGATAATGCAGCGCAGCGCCGCTCGCGCCCGCGCTTGCGGATCCGTCAGGCGGCGTCGCGATCCGTGGCATTGGTGAGCAATCCGAACATGGCCTCTTCATCGGGCGCTTCGCTCAGCGCCTCATGCACTCGCTCATCCCGCACCAGCCGGGAGATCGCCGCAAGCGCGTGCAAATGTGTGGCGCCGCAATTTTCGGGCGAGAGAAGGCCGAAAACCAGGTCCACCGGCAGTCCGTCAGCCGCGGCAAAGTCCGCCGGCTGACGCAGCTTGAGGAGCGCCGCCACAGGCCGCTGCAATCCAGGCACGCGTGCATGGGGAATTGCCACGCCCCTGCCAAAGCCGGTGCTGCCGAGCTTCTCGCGCTCTTCCAGCTGTTCCTGCACCAGCGCCGCGTCGAGGCCCCACGCCCCTGCGAACAGACTACTGAGTTTCGCCAGGATGGTCGGCTTGTCCGCCGCGTGCACGATGGCAACGGCTTCCGGTTTCATCAGAAATAGGCCACGCATGTCTTCTGGCTTCGCACTTCCGATCGGAACGATTTTGATGAGGCAGGGCCACCATAGCGGCGGCGCTGCCTCATCCACTCCATCAATAGGATGAAAAATCGATATGACGAGCGATGTGAATCACCGCTTGAGCATCTGTCAGGACGGCTCAACCCAGCCGATCGAACCATCTTCGCGGCGATAGACCATATTATGGCGTCCCGTGCCAGCGTTTTTGAAGAACAGCGCATTGGTATGGCGCAAGTCCAGAAGCATCACCGCGTCCGACACGCTCACCTCTGGCACGTCGATCCGCGTCTCAGCGATTACGGGGGGGGCGTCAGCCGCTTCCTCTTCATCACTGGAAGGCTCTTCCACGCCGAACACGGTGTAAGCCGCTTCTTCCAGCTCCACGGCGTGCTGCGCCTGCTCATGGCGGTCCTTCAGCCGGCGCTTGTAACGGCGCAGCTGCTTGTCGATCTTCTCCGCGGCGACGTCGAAAGCCACATGCGCATCCTGCGCTTCGCCGTGGCTCTTGAGGATCAGCCCCTGGTTCGCATGCAGAACGATATCGCACCCGACGGCGCCAGCGGGCGCCTTGCCGAATGTCACCGAAGATGAAAGCGCCCGGCTGAAATACTTCTCGCTGATGCCAGTGAGACGGTCCGAGGCGTGTTCCTGCAAGGCCGAACCAGTGTCCATCTGGTGGCCGGAGACGCGGATTTCCATGGGCGGGGTTGCTCCTCTGATTATCGTTGTGCTGTGGATTTGTGCACGAAACCGACCGGTTTCAACGCTTCCAGAGCGGAGATTCCAACGTTTGGATAAACAGATCGTGCCGCGCGCGCTCTTCCGGCGTGGCGCCATGCGGGCGGGGTTCGCGGAATACTCGCCGGCACGGCCTTGCGCGCCCGCTGGTCGGCACGGCTGAGACCGTTGCCGCCTGTACCGCTACGGTCGAAACTCCGAGTTCCAGGCCGATCTGCCGACCGCCGAGCAGCTCCACATAAACCTGAGCGAGCAATTCGGCATCGAGCAGCGCGCCATGCATCACGCGGTGGCTTCGATCGACACCGTAACGCGAGCAGAGCGCATCGAGGGAATGCTTGGCACCTGGGTGCCGGCGACGCGCGATCACCAACGTATCGACCATGCGTTCCATCCCGACAATCGGATGGCCGCAGCTCTCGAGTTCAAAATTCAGAAAGCCGAAATCGAATTGCGCATTGTGCGCAACAAGCGGCGCATCGCCGATGAAGTCGAGCAGTTCCGGCACCTTCTCCCCGAAAAGCGGCTTGTCAGCAAGGAAGGCATCGCTGAGACCGTGTACCCTCTCCGCCTCGAAGGGCATCATCCGCTGCGGATTGAAATAGGCGTGGAAATTGCGGCCACTGGGAACGCGATTGAGGAGTTCGATGCAGCCGATCTCAACCATGCGATCCCCGGTCCGTGGATCAAGGCCCGTGGTTTCGGTGTCGAAGACGATTTCCCGCATCAGGGGATTATCGGCCGCGACAGGTCGGCTGGCAAGGGCGCAGCGCTTAGCGGGTAAGCTTCTCCACCAGCCTCGCGACCGCAGCGCGCGTTTCCGCAAGAGGCGTGCCTGTGTCGATGATGTGATCGGCCCGCGCCCGCTTCTCTGCATCCGGCATCTGCAGCCTCAAGATGCGCGCGAAGCTTGCGGGCGTCATGCCCGGGCGAGCGAGGACACGGGCGCGCTGCACATCTGGCCCGGCGGAGA
The DNA here is from genome assembly GCF_003569745.1 of Altererythrobacter sp. B11. NCBI lineage: Bacteria > Pseudomonadati > Pseudomonadota > Alphaproteobacteria > Sphingomonadales > Erythrobacteraceae > Altererythrobacter > Altererythrobacter sp. B11. The sequence continues at coordinate 636,067 of NZ_AP018498.1, read as the reverse complement.
CGACGAGCACCGAATCCACCTCTGCTGGGTCGGTCCTTTCAAAAAGGAGCGGCACATCGATCACGACCAGCGGAGCCGCCGCGTGCTGGAGCAGAAAGGCTTTCCGCTGCGCGCGCACTGCGGGATGGACGATCGCTTCCAGCCGGGCGAGCGCCTCTGGATCCTCAAACACCGCTGCGCCCAGGGCCTTGCGGTCCACCCCATCAGGGCCAGTGGTGCCGGGAAAGGCCGCCTCGATCACGGGCAATAATGCGCCACCGCGGCCTTGCATCTGGCGAACCTCGGCATCGGCATCGAATACGGGCACGCCCAGTTCGGCAAACATGGCCGCCACGGTGGATTTTCCCATGCCGATCGAGCCGGTAAGGCCGAGAACGTGAGGCCCGCTCATCCAAGCAACAGGTGCCGCAATTCCTCGTCGCCATCCGCCCGGGGCGGTGAGGCACCGAAGAACTTCTCGAACGCCTCAGCTGCCTGGCCGATCAGCATGTTGAGCCCATCAAGCGTGGCAAATCCCGCGGCGCGGGCGGATAGCAGGAGCGGTGTGTCGTGCGGATGGGTGACGATGTCGTAAACTATGCTGCCCGGCGGCACATGGCCCATGTCGAACAACAGCGGCGGCTGCCCTGCCATGCCGAGCGGGCTGGCATTCACCACAAGATCGAAGCAGCCTTCCCGATCGTCGAAGGCGAAATCGCCGGGCGCTGCGAAATGGGCGATGTCGATGGCGTGGTGCTCACCGCCGGGGGCGAGCTCGTCCAGCAGGGCGCGTGCCTTCGCTGGATCGCGCCCGGCAAGAACCAGCACCATGTTCTGATCCGCCAGAGCAGCCACGATGGCCCGCGCGGCACCGCCGGTGCCAAGAATGCGGGCCATCCGGAAATAGTGCGTCTTGGCCAACTCTGCGCGGAGCGGCTCCAGAAAGCCACCTGCATCGGTGTTGAAACCGGTCAGCGAGCCATCTGCTTCCCGCAGGATCGTATTCACCGCGCCGATCCTCTGCGCCAGCGGATCGAGCCGATCGATCAGGGGAATGACCGCCTGCTTGTGCGGCATGGTGACATTGCAGCCCCGCCAGGCCAGATCCTCCCGGCGACGCGCGAGATACTCTGCCAGCCCATCACCCTTCACATGGCAGGCACGGTACTCTGCCTCCAAGCCGAGGCGCCCGATCCAGAGATTGTGGATCGTGGGCGATTTTGACTGCGCGATGGGGTCGCCGATCACCTCTGCATAGGGCGTACTCACGAAGGCAGCTCGCCGTGCTCGCGCAAGGCTGCCAACACCGCCAGCAGTGGCATCCCTAGCACGGTGAAGTGGTCGCCCTCGATCCGCTCAAACAATTGCACGCCCGGGCCTTCGATCCTGAACACGCCCACGCACTGGCTTACGGCGGGCCATTCCTCCGCAAGATAGGTTTCGATAAACTCATCCGTGAGCCTGCGCACATGAAGAGTGGCCATGGCGGAGTGACGCCAAATCACTTTACCCTCCCGCGCAAGCGCCGCTGCGGAATGGAGCTGCATCTCCCGGCCGGAGAAGAATCGCAGATGAGATGCGGCATCGCGCCGGCTCGACGGCTTGTCGAACCGCAGCTCGTCCACCACGACCAGCGAGTCGCTGCCAAGGACCAGCCGATCGCCTGCCGCCTCGACCGCGAGAGCCTTCGCCTCCGCGAGGGCCACAGCGACAGCGGCCGGCGGCGAGCCGGCCAGGTCGCGTTCCAGCGCACGCTCGTCGATTGCGGCGGGCACCGGTCGGAAGGCAACGCCGGCGGCTTCCAGCATCGCCCGGCGAGAGGCGCTGCGGGAGGCGAGGGTGATCATATCGGCTTGGTTCCCACTTGCGGCGGACGCTCCTTGGCGCGTTCGCACCGCTGATTATACAGGCGGATAACCGCGGCTGCGGTCTCCTCGATCGAGCGCCGGGTGACATCGATCACCGGCCAGCCATTGTCGGCGAACATGCGCCGGGCAAATGCCACTTCCCGGGCGACCTTCTCCTCGTCCACATAGGCGGTCTGCGTTTCCTGGTTCAGGGACAGCAGGCGGTTGCGCCTTATCTGAATCAGTCGCGTGGGGGCGGTGGTGAGGCCCACGATCAAGGGATTGCGCAGTTCGAAGAGGGAGGGCGGCGGCGGGCTTTCCATTACCAGCGGGATATTGGCCACCTTGTAACCCCGATTGGCCAGATAAATGCTGGTCGGGGTCTTGGAACTGCGTGATACGCCGGCGAGAAGGATGTCCGCTTCCTCCCACTCCTCCCACGCAATCCCGTCGTCATGCGCGATGGTGAACTGGATGGCATCCACACGTGCGAAATAGGCTTCGTCCAGCTGATGCTGCCGCCCCGGCCGCCCTTTCGCCTGCTGGCCCAGCCGATCTTCCAGCGCGGCTGTTACCGTGTCGAGCGCGGCCACATGCGGCAAGCCCAGCCCGCGGCAACGATCCTCCAACCGCCGACGTGTGTCGTCATTCACCAGCGTGTAGAGAACGAGGCCGGGGTTGGCAGCCAGCTCTTCCACGATACGATCAAGGTGCTGCTGTGAACGGACCATCGGCCAGAAATGGCGGATCACCTCCGCATCGTCGAATTGGGCAAGAGCAGCCTTGGCGATCATTTCCAGCGTTTCGCCGGTGGAATCCGACAGCAGATGCAGGTGCAAAAGGGCCATGTGGAAAAGCACTGGCACAAACCGCCGGAGGAATCACCGGACAAGTTCGCAAGCGAAAAGCACACCCACTGACCGGCGATTCCCCGGCAGGTCCATCGACAGCCTGGCAGACCTATCGACAGGCTGGGGATAGCGGGCAGAACCTTTGCTTGACCACGCGCAACGTGGGATTCGCATCCCGCCGAGCCCCCTGTTCAGCGTGGGAGAAATCGGGCAAGGGCCGCCTTTCCCCAGTTTCCACAGGGCCAACAGAGTCCTGAATCCTATTCATATATATATTTTATTGGATTGGACCTTTCGCGATGCCCGGCCTTCTTCTCGAAACCCTGCGCGGGACCATGGGGGACCGGCGCCCGGTATGGCTGATGCGGCAAGCGGGTCGGTATCTCCCCGAATATCGCGCGTTGCGGGCCAGCAAGGGCGGGTTCCTGCAGCTGGTGTATGACAGCGAAGCAGCGGCAGAGATTACCCTTCAGCCGATCCGGCGGTTCGGCTTCGATGGGGCGATCCTGTTTTCCGACATTTTGATCGTTCCCTACGCCATGGGTCAGGACCTGGCTTTCGTGGCGGGGGAGGGGCCCCGGCTTTCGCCGCGCCTGATCGATCGGGCGCTCGGCTCGCTGGAGGCGGTCCCAGACCGGCTCATGCCGATCTATCGCACGGTGGAGTTGGTGAAGGCCCAGCTGACGGGCGAGACGACGCTGCTGGGCTTCGCAGGGAGCCCTTGGACCGTTGCCACCTACATGGTTGCCGGGGAGGGCAGTCGCGACCAGCATGTGACGCGGGCGCTCGCCTATCGCGACCCCGAGGCGTTTCAGAAGATCATCGATTCGGTCGTGGCGGTCACGGTCGATTATCTCTGCGGTCAGATCCAGGCAGGCGCCGAAGCCGTGCAATTGTTCGACAGCTGGGCGGGCAGTCTCGCTCCGGCGGAGTTCGAACGGTGGGTCATCGCGCCAAATGCGGCGATTACAGCGCAGGTCAAGGCGCGCTATCCCGATGTGCCGGTGATCGGCTTCCCGAAGGGTGCCGGGGAAAAGCTGCCCGCCTATGCGCGCGAGACCGGCGTGGATGCGGTGGGCGTGGACGAGACCGTGGATCCGCTATGGGCGGCGCGGGAGCTCCCGGCGGGCATGCCCGTACAAGGCAACCTCGATCCGCTGCTGTTGCTGGCTGGTGGCAATAGCCTTGCGGTGCAGGCGCAAACCGTGCTTCGCGCATTTTCCGAGCGGCCGCATGTGTTCAATCTTGGCCATGGGATCGACAAGGAGACGCCGATCGCCCATGTGGAGCAGCTGCTGCAGATCGTGCGCAGCGGGGGATGACGGCGGCCTCGCCGATGCCTACATTGGCCTTATGCAGGACGTGCTTGCGATGACGTATCTCTGGCTCAAGGCCGGCCATATCATCTTCGTCGTGTTCTGGATGGCGGGGCTCTTCATGCTCCCGCGCCTGTTCGTGTATCATCAGGAAACCGATCCCGCTTCCGCGGAGAACGCGATCTGGATCGATCGCGAGCGCAAGCTGCTCAAGATCATCCTGCTGCCTTCGATCCTCGTGGTCTGGGCGCTGGGCATCGCGCTGGCCTTTGCCACCCATGCGTGGGGCGAAGGCTGGCTGCATGCCAAGCTGCTGTTCGTGCTCGTACTTTCGGGCTATCACGGCTTTCTCGCCAGCTATGCGAAGAAGCTTGCCCGGGGAGAACGAACGCTGTCGGGCAAGACATTGCGGATGCTCAACGAGGTGCCGGGCATCGTACTGGCGATCATCGTGATCCTGGTGGTGGTGCGGCCTTTCTGAGCAAGGCATGAGCTGCGCGCGTTTTGCGACCGGTGGCGGCGCCAGTTGTATCTTTGCGAATTGACGCACCGTTGCCGAACCCATATTTCATGAGGCGCACCGGCTGAGGCCGCCGTCCCGAGCGGCCGGGTCCGCTTTCCCCAAGCCCAAAGACCTGCCGGCTCCTCCAAGCCAATGGAAATCACAACAAATGCATCTGAAAGAATTGAAGAAAAGGGCGCCGGCCGAGCTGGTTTCGATGGCCGAGGAGCTCGGTGTCGAAGGCGCCAGCACCATGCGCCGGCAGGACCTGATGTTCGCCATCCTAAAGGAAGTGGCGGACGACGGGGAGGAAATCCTCGGCATTGGCACCATCGAGGTGCTGCAGGACGGCTTTGGCTTCCTGCGTAGCCCGGAAGCGAATTATCTCGCCGGGCCGGACGACATCTATGTTTCCCCCAATCAGGTCCGGAAATGGGGCCTGCGCACCGGTGACACGGTGGAGGGCGAGATTCGGGCCCCCCGCGACGGGGAGCGGTATTTCGCGCTGACCAAGCTGCTCAAGGTCAATTACGACGATCCAGACGCCGTGCGGCATCGCACCAATTTCGATAACCTCACACCGCTCTATCCGGAAGAACGGCTGATCCTCGATACCGTGGATCCCACCGTGAAAGACAAATCGGCGCGGGTGATCGATCTCATCAGCCCACAGGGTAAGGGCCAGCGCGCGCTTATCGTGGCTCCGCCGCGGACCGGCAAGACCGTGCTTCTGCAGAACATCGCCAAGGCGATCACGGATAACCATCCGGAGGTTTTCCTGCTGGTGCTCCTGGTTGATGAGCGGCCGGAGGAAGTGACGGACATGCAGCGGAGCGTGAAGGGCGAGGTGATCTCCTCGACCTTCGACGAGCCCGCACAGCGTCACGTCCAGGTTGCGGAAATGGTCATCGAAAAGGCCAAGCGCCTGGTCGAGCACAAGAAGGACGTGGTAATCCTTCTGGACTCGATCACGCGTCTGGGCCGCGCTTACAACACGGTGGTGCCGAGCTCTGGCAAGGTGCTGACCGGCGGCGTGGACGCCAACGCACTCCAGCGGCCCAAGCGCTTCTTCGGTGCTGCGCGCAACATCGAGGAAGGCGGTTCGCTCTCGATCATTGCTACGGCGCTGATCGATACCGGTAGCCGAATGGATGAAGTGATCTTTGAAGAGTTCAAGGGCACCGGCAACTCGGAAATCGTGCTGGACCGCAAGGTTGCGGACAAGCGCATCTTCCCGGCGCTGGATGTTGGCAAGTCCGGCACGCGCAAGGAAGAGCTGCTCGTTCCGAAGGAGCAGCTATCCAAGATGTGGGTGCTGCGTCGCATCCTCATGCAAATGGGGACGATCGATTCGATGGAATTCCTTCTCGATAAGATGAAGGATTCCAAGACGAACGAAGATTTCTTCGCGACGATGAACCAGTAAGGGGAGGGGGCCGCCGGGCCCCCTTTTCCATCACCCCTCTTTTTAGCCGAGGTGCGCGGCGAAGAATTCCGCCGTGCGACGGTCGGCCAGTTCCGCGCCCTCCTCGTTACGGCGCTTACCGAACTCGGTCGCGAAACCGTGGTCCAACCCTTCGTAGTCGTGCAGCGTGACCTTTGCATGCCCGTCCAGTCCCTCGTGCATGGTCTTCTGCACGTCGGGCGACACAAAGCCGTCCGCGGTCGGGATATGCAGCATGAGCGGATTGGCAATCGCGTGCGATTCGCGCAGGAGATTGTCCACGCCGACGGGGTAATACCCCACCGTGGCATCGGAATCCGTGCGTGCCGCAGTCATGAAGGCCAGCCTTCCGCCGAGGCAGTAGCCGACCGCGCCGACCTTCCCGCTTCCACCAAGCATCGTTCGGGCGTGGCGGATCGTGGCTTCGATATCGCGCACTCCCTTGTCCTGATCGAAGTCGTTCATCAGCTCGAGAGCGCGCTTGAATTCGGGCTCGATATCGGGGTCCAGCTCGATACCCGGCTCGATCTGCCAGAAGAGGTCCGGCGCAAGGGCAAGATAGCCGGCTTCTGCCAGGCAATCGCACTTCCGCCTGATTCCCGCATTCACGCCGAAGATTTCCTGGATCACCACGATTGCGGCCCGCGGTGTGCCTTCAGGCTTCGCACAATAGCCGGTAAAGTTCGCGTCGCCGCTCAGGGTGGAAATGGTGACGGTCTCGCTCATATATGTATGCTCCTGCAGGCGTAAGCGTCTTACAGTCACTTACGCGCCCATCACCCGCGCGTTCCGCTGGCACGCACGGCACTGCGAAAGGTTGCCAGATGAAGGTCAATATCGAGATCGAGTGCTCGCCGGAAGAGGCGCGGCGGTTCATGGGGCTGCCTGACGTTGAGAAGGCGAACGCTGCCTATATGGACGCGATGGCGAAAGCGATGCAGGGCGTGTCCAACGTGGACCAGCTTGAGGAATATGCGCGGCAACTGGCGCCGATGGGGCAGATGGGATTGAAAGTGTTCCAGAGCTTCATGGAAGGCGCGCGAAACGTATCGGGGCAGAAGCCGGTCGGGAAGAAGACAGGCGAGTGATTCGCTAAGCATCGTGGATACGATTTACGCACTCTCAAGCGGGGCGCCCCCCGCCGGCATTGGAGTCGTGCGTGTCAGCGGCCCTGCGGCGGGCGCAACGCTTGTGGCTTTGGCGGGCGAACTCCCGCCCCCACGCCGCGCAAGGCTCTCCACCTTATGCGGGGGCGATGGCGCAGTGCTGGATGAGGCACTAGTGCTGTGGTTTCCCGGTCCGCAGACCGCGACCGGGGAGGATCTTGCGGAATTTCATCTGCATGGTGGCCGGGCTGTCATCGCGGCGGTGGAAGCCGCCATCGGGATCGTGGAAGGCACGCGCAGGGCGCAGCCCGGGGAGTTCACCCGCCGGGCCTTCGCCAATGGTCGCCTGGATCTTGCGCAGGCGGAGGGTCTCGGAGATTTGCTGGCCGCCGAGACGGAGTTGCAGCGCCAGGCGGCGATCGGTCTGGCCGGGGGCGTACTGTCGCGCAGAGTGGAAGGATGGCGCGCGCAGCTGCTGGCCATCTCGGCCGCGATCGAGGCCGAGATGGATTTCGATGACGAAGACGACGTGCATGCCCGCAATCTTGATTATCCTCATAAAATCAACGATTTGGCGCGAGATATAGAGGTGAGCCTCGCCGCACCAGCTGCGGAGGCGTTGCGCGAGGGCTATCGTGTGGCGCTTGCGGGGCCGCCCAACGCAGGCAAGTCCACCTTGTTCAATGCTCTCGTCGAAAGTGAGGCTGCCATCACCGCCCCGATTGCCGGGACGACGCGCGATGTACTCACGCGGCCGGTGGCGCTGCAGGGGGTTCCCTTCACCTTCGTGGACATGGCGGGCCTGCGCGACAGCGGTGGCGATACGGTCGAAGCCATTGGTATAGATCGCGCACGGTCCGAACTGGCCCGCGCAGATCTGGTGCTGTGGCTAGGCGCAGAGGGCGAAGGGCCGGCAGGCGCTTGGGAGATCGACGCGCAGTGCGATCGGGTGGAACGAGCCGTGAAATTCAAGCCAACGCATCGTGTCTCGGCTCTGACGGGCGAAGGACTCGTGGGCCTCAAGCAGTCACTGGTCGATCACGCGACCAAGGCTCTGCCCCGACCGGGTGAGGTGGCACTCAATCAGCGGCAACGTCGGCTTATTGCGGAGGCGCATTCGGCTCTGGCAGCACTCGCCCCCTCGGACGATCTCCTGATTGTTGCCGAGCACCTGCGGCAGGCACGGGTCTCTTTCGATTTTTTGACGGGCCGCGCCGGGACGGAGGATGTTCTGGATAATCTATTCGGCCAGTTCTGCATCGGCAAATAGCAGTGTTTCACGTGAAACGCTTCGGGGGTTTTGACGCCGCGGTGCCCGGCTATTAATGGCCGAAACGATGAAGGCATACGATATCCTCGTGGTGGGCGGCGGCCACGCGGGCTGCGAAGCGGCTGCGGTTGCCGCGCGAATGGGTGCGCGGGTCGGCCTCATCACCTTTGACCCTGCAACGCTCGGTGCGATGAGCTGCAATCCCGCGATTGGTGGCTTGGGAAAGGGTCATCTCGTTCGCGAGGTGGACGCTTTCGACGGGCTGATCGCACACGCCGCAGATGCAGCCGCGATCCACTATCGTATGCTCAATCGTTCGAAGGGCAGTGCGGTCTGGGGTCCACGCGTGCAGGCAGACCGGACTTTGTTCAAAGCCGCGATCCAGGACATGCTTCGACGTCAGGCGGGTCTGGAGGTGATTGCCGGAGAGGCAGCCGGCTTGCGGATAAACAAAGGGCGGGTGTGCGGCGTGGCCATGGGCGACGGAAGCGCCATCGCTGCGCAGGCGGTAGTTCTTTGCACTGGCACTTTCCTCGGCGGCACATTGTTCAGGGGGGAGGAGCGGCTCGAGGGAGGCCGGATTGGAGAAGCCGCCGCTTCGCACCTGGCTCATCAGCTGCGCGAAGCGGGCCTCCCGCTGGCACGATTAAAAACGGGCACCCCTCCGCGGCTTGATGGCCGGACGATTGACTGGGCTGTGCTTCAGGAGCAGGCGTCCGATGCGGACACGTGGACGATGTCGCCGTTGACACCACGCCGTGTGAACCCGCAGCTGTTTTGCGCGATTACGCGGACGAATGAGCGAGCGCATGACATCATCCGCGCCAATCTCCAACGCTCACCGCTTTTCTCGGGAGCGATCGGGGCCACCGGTCCGCGCTATTGCCCGTCAATCGAGGACAAGATCCATCGCTTCGCCGATCGCGATGGCCACCAGGTTTTTCTCGAGCCAGAGGGGTTGGCAACACCGCTGGTTTATCCGAACGGAATCAGCACCTCGCTCCCCGCCGATGTACAGCTCTCTATGCTGCGGGCCATGCCCGGGCTGGAGCGTGTAGAAATGGCAGTCGCCGGCTACGCTGTAGAATACGATCACGTTGACCCACGGGCGCTAGGCGGCGATCTGCAGGTTCGTGCGCTTCCGGGTTTGTATTGCGCCGGTCAAATCAACGGGACGACCGGCTATGAAGAGGCGGCAGCGCAGGGGCTCCTTGCGGGGTTGTTTGCGGCGGCCGGCGTTCTGGATCGACAGCCACCCGCCTTGGATCGAGCCAACAGCTATATGGCAGTGATGATCGATGATCTCACCTTGCACGGGGTGAGCGAGCCTTACCGGATGCTGACTGCCAGAGCCGAATATCGGCTGCGGCTGCGGGCGAACAACGCAGCGACTCGGCTCACCCCGATAGCGATACAGGCTGGTTGTGTGGCCGAGCCGCGGACGCGATGGTTTGAGCATAGAGAGGAACTGCGTTCCACGTGGAACAATGCACTCGCTTCCGCTGTAAGCGGCCGCGATCTCCACACGGCTGGCTGTAAAGTCCGCACAGACGCAGCCCCTCAACCGCTGAAAGACTGGCTCCGTTTCCCGGGAGTAGGCCTCTCTGACGTGGCAGGATTTCTTCCTGCTCATCTCTCGACCTGCGATGAACTGGCGACGGAAATTGCCGAGGACGCGCTTTATGCGCCCTACCTGCAGCGTCAGGAGAGTGAGTTGCGTGATTTACGCGCGAATGACAGCGTCCTCCTCGGCCCAACGTTTCCCTATGCTCAAGTGCCCGGCCTCTCCCGCGAGATGGTCGAGCGCCTTTCCGCAGTGCATCCGGAAACGCTTGCTGATGCATCGCGTGTGCGCGGCATTACCCCCGCCGCTTTGGCAGCACTGCTGGTACACGCGCGGCGGCATGCTAGACAGCCGGCATGATCTGCGATGAGCAAGAAGCGATGGAGCTGTGTCGCCGGGTTGGTTCAGATGGCTCACTGGGCCGGCTGGCCATTTTCGCCGAGCTCTTGAAAGAGGAAAACGAGCGCCAGAACCTCGTGTCAACCGCAAGTCTGGCAGTAGTTTGGCAGAGGCACTTGGCTGACAGCGCGCAGCTTCTGTTGCATGCGCCTGCCGGTCTATTGGGTCCATGGCTCGATCTGGGTACCGGCGCTGGACTGCCGGGGCTCGTGATCGCCGCGCTCCGACCGGAATTGCCCGTGCTGCTGGTCGAATCGCGCAGGCGGCGGGTCGAGTGGCTTAGCCGGGCGGCTGCCGAGCTGGCGCTGGTCAATTGCCGGGTACTCGGTGCGCGGTTGGAAGATGTCGAGAGCACCCCTGCTGCGATAATTTCGGCCCGCGCATTTGCTCCGCTCGGCAAGTTGCTCGGTTTGTCCGCCCGTTTTTCCACACGCGAAACCGTTTGGCTGTTGCCCAAGGGGCGCAAGGCAGCGCAAGAACTGCAGGAACAGCCTGTCGCCATTCGGGAGATGTTCCACGTGGAACAGTCCTGCACCGATCCTGAGGCGGGTATCCTGGTAGGAAAAGGGACGCCGAAACTTCCATGATACGGATTGCCATCGCCAATCAGAAGGGCGGAGTGGGGAAGACCACTACTGCTATCAACATAGCAACCGCCATGGCGGCGACAGGTTGGCGAACGCTGCTGGTCGACCTCGACCCCCAAGGCAATGCCTCGACCGGTCTGGGAGTGGCTGCCGCGAATCGCGAATATTCCAGCTATGATCTGCTGATGGAAGATGCTGTTCTCGATGAATGCATCGTCCCGACAAGCATTCCCAACCTGCATCTGGTGCCAGCGACGGTGGATCTGAGCGGCGCCGAAATAGAGCTGGTGCAGTATCAGAACCGCACCGACCGCCTCGCGACGGCAATGAAGAATCATGCCGCGCATGACATCTGCTTTATCGACTGTCCGCCTTCGCTCGGTTTGCTTACGTTGAACGCGCTCTGCGCCGCAGACACGTTGCTCGTTCCGCTGCAATGTGAGTTTTTCGCCCTCGAAGGCCTGAGCCAGCTCCTCCACACTGTCGAACAGGTGCAGCAGCGCTTCAATGCAGACTTGGGCATCGTCGGAATCGTGCTGACGATGTTCGATCGTCGCAATCGCCTGACCGATCAGGTAGCTGACGATGTGCGCGAATGCCTGGGCAAGCTGGTCTTCGAATCGGTTATTCCCCGAAATGTCCGGCTCTCCGAAGCGCCCAGCCACGGCCTTCCCGCACTGATCTACGACCATGCCTGTGCCGGCAGCCGAGCCTATATGGCGCTCGCGCGAGAGCTGATCGGCCGTCTGCCCGAAGAGAGGAAAGCCGCATGAGCCCGGAAGAGACGACGACGGAGCGGAGCGATGCGCGTCCTGCACAGCGGCGCAAGCTTGGACGCGGGCTTGGCGCACTGTTGGGCGAAGCACGTCGGGAGGAGCCGCTGGCAGCTGAACCGGGGAGCCGCGCAACGAGCGCAGCGGCACTCCCAAGCCGATCCGGTCTGGCCAGTCTTGCAGTTTCGAGTATCGAGCCGCATCCCGAGCAGCCTCGGCGGCATTTTGCACCCGAAGCCTTGGAAGAACTCGCCGCATCCATCGCCACGCGGGGTGTCATTCAGCCAGTGATCGTGCGCCCACTCGGTGAGGGACGTTACCAACTGGTGGCTGGGGAGCGCCGCTGGCGTGCCGCGCAGAAGGCGCAATTGCACGAGATCCCCGCGCTGATTCGCGAGCTTGGCGATCGCGATGTCATGGCACTTGCCCTCATCGAAAACATCCAGCGCGAGGATCTCAATCCCGTGGAGGAGGCGCGGGCGTATCAGCGCCTGGCGGAAGCAGAAGCGATGACGCAGGCCGAGATCGCGAGGCTGGTTGAAAAGTCGCGCAGCCATGTCGCCAATTTGCAGCGCCTGCTCAGCCTTCCGGATGTGGTGCTCGATCATGTCGAGGCGGGCCGGCTCGACATGGGTCACGCCCGCGCGCTGATTGGCCGGGATGATGCGGAAGAACTGGCCCAGCGGGCGGTGGACAAGAAGCTGTCCGTGCGAGAGGTCGAAAAGCTCGCGCGCAAATCCGCAAATGGCGAGAGCATCAGTCAGCGGCGGGCACGGCCACCGCGTGATACGGCGGAAGATGCGGATATCGCCGCGGTTCAGAACCATCTGGAAGAATTCCTCGGCCTGCCTGTCCGCATCGCGGCCGAGGTTGATCCGCGTTCCGGCACCATCTCGATCCGCTACCACACGCTCGACCAGCTTGATCTGGTATGCCAGCGCCTCACTGGCGGTGGCATCTAGAATTCGAAAAGTCGCGCGGCGCAACTCGCTCCGTACGGCTACCCTATTGATATTCAAACAGTCTTGGACCAGAGCGAGAATTTCAGCTCCCACTTTGCTTCAGTAGCGGTCCTCTTCGCTACACGCGCAGTCGCGCGGTTCTCGCCGGATCGGAACGCGAACCCAGCGCACCGGGCCGTATCCTGCTATTGAGCCGCCGTAGCTCCGTTCGTAGCGGTCGAGATAATCCTCGCACACGTCGAAGATCGCGCGGTCATCGCGGCGGCGGGCGGCGTCATCGGCGGCATCGCCGATCGCTGCACCGGCAAGCCCACCCGCACCCGCGCCAATCACAGTGCCCAGAAGACGATTTCCACGCGCAACCCGGTTGCCGATGAGGCCGCCGGCCGCCGCGCCGACCACAGCTCCGATAAGCCGGCCATCGCCGTCCCGCTGCTCCGGGGCAGTATAGGCGCTTCGGCAACGGTACAGCCATTCGGCGCGCTCCTCAGGTGAATACCCCAGCATGGCGGGTTGATAAGAGCGCCGATATCCCGCGCGCCAGCCTGTTGCCTGCTCCTCCCGCCAGCCACGTTCGTCGCGCGCGAGCGCGCGCCCTCCATCAGAGAGGAAGTGGCCGTCATCAAGGAAAATGCCGCGAAACTCCGCTTCGACAGGTTCGCCATCCGCGCCCGTGTAGGTGCCGTGCCAAACGCCGCGATACACGGCGTCGTCGTCCCATGCCCCGATCCACTCGCCGTCATAGCTGCCGCTTTCCGCTTGGGGGATTTCCGCTGGAAGCGGGGCTTGCTGCGCCCTGGCTGGAGCCAAAGTTGCGGCGAAGGTCATGAGAACACACAGCGAGGCGGAGCGAATCGTCATCAGCAGGTCCCCTGTTGCGGCCGACTACCTATACGCTCGTTAAGCCCCTGGTTACCATATCGCGGGCCACAGCAAGGACGGTTGTCCCGTTCCGGGTCGCTCTAGATGCGCTCGCCTATTGCAGCGGCGAGCGCTTCGACGCCCGCCTGATCGTCTTCATCGAAGCGCGACACGCGTGGACTGTCCAGGTCGATCACCGCAAGCACTTTACCCTCACGGATGACTGGCACCACCAGTTCGCTCCGGCTCTCCGCATCGCAGGCGATGTGTCCAGGAAAAGCGTGAACGTCCGCCACCATTTGCGTCTCGCCCTGCGCCGCGGCTGTACCGCATACTCCGCTGCCGTACGGAATCCTTATGCAGGCCGGCTTGCCGCAGAAGGGGCCGAGCACCAGTTCTCCGTTAATGGTACGGTAGAATCCGGCCCAATTCAGCTCGGGAAGGAATTGCCACATCAGCGCCGCAAGATTGGCCATGTTGGCAACTGCATCGGTTTCGCCATCCGTGAGGGCGAGCGCGGCGGAACGCAGTTCGGCATAGAGCTGCGACTTGGGTTGGGCGGGATCGGTGGTGAAGGAAAACATACGGCTCCCCGTATAACTATTCCGTCTGGAGAGGAACTGCCGGCAATGGCTGCTGATCCGCCATCCCATCATCTTTAGCCCGTTGCCGCGGAGGACACGCTGGCCTACTCTCGGCTGCAATGAGCACGATGAAGAAGATCGCCCTCGGCCTCCTGGCCCTTATCATCATTCTCACCGTGGCGGGCTGGTGGGTATTGCGCGGCGATCCCGCGCAATACAGCGTGGCGCAGGTGACGGGGCTCGATCCGGTGTTCGCAGAGCCCGATCCGCAAACGATCCCCACGGTGGAGGTGGCAAAGCCAGTCGGCTGGGGGGAGGGTGCCCCGCAGGCCGCCGAAGGCTTCACGGTAAGCCGTTTCGCCACGGGTCTGGAGCATCCGCGGGTGATCTACGCGATGCCGAACGGCGACATACTCGTTGCCGAAGCCAATGCGCCCGAGCGCGTGGTGGCCGGGGGTGGCATCACCAATTTCGTGGCCGGAATCCTCTTCAGCCGGGCGGGGGCAGGCGTGCCTTCCCCGGACAAGGTGGTACTGTTGCGCGACGCCGATGGCGACGGGGCGGCCGAGGCGCGCAGCGTGCTGCTCCAGGGCGTGGCTTCCCCCTCCGGAATGGCTTGGCGCGACGGCAAGCTCTACCTCGCGACCCATGATGGCGTCTGGCGCTATGATTATGCCGAAGGGGCCACCAGCATTACGGGCAAGCCCGAACGGCTGATGACGCTGCCGGGGGGCGGCAACCACTGGATGCGCAACCTCGTACTCTCGCCGGATGGGACCCATCTCTATGTCGCGGTGGGTTCCGCCTCCAACATCGGGGAAGGCGGGATGGACAAGGAAGATGGCCGCGCGGCGATCCACGAGCTCGACCTGACGACGGGCGAATCGCGCATTTATGCGTCCGGACTGCGCAACCCCAACGGCCTCGACTGGAACCCCTGGACCGGGGAGCTGTGGGTGACGGTGAACGAGCGTGACATGCTCGGATCCGATCTGGTGCCCGATTATCTCACCAATGTGCCTATCGGGGTCAACTACGGCTGGCCTTGGGTTTATTGGAAGGATGTGGTGGACGAGCGCGTGACCGCGCCGATGCCGCTGTATCTCACCGACTACACGCGCAAACCGGAATATGCCTTGGGGCCGCATGTGGCCGCTCTCGGCCTCGCCTTTACGCAAGAAGGCTCGCGCATGGGGACGGGCTTCAGCCATGGCGCCTTTATCGCCCGCCATGGCTCGTGGAACCGCAAGCCGCCGTCTGGCTATGATCTCGTCTATGTCGCCTTCGACGAGCGCGGCAATCCAGAAGGCTTGCCCAAGCCCGTGCTCAAGAGCTTCCTAGCCGATAAAGGCGAAACGCACGGCCGGCCCACCTGGGTGGCGTGGGACAAGACGGGCGCGCTGCTGTTGAGCGACGATACGGCCAATACGATCTGGCGTATCGAAGCGCCGGGGGCGGCACCCGCCGCTGCGCCCAAGCGCAATGCGGGGGCGCGCCTTCCGCCGCAGCGCGAGCTCAATGGCGATCCTGCCCAGGCGTTCGACAATCCGCCGGCCGATCTGTTGCCGGGATCGTTCTGAGGGGCGCTACAGCAGCTTTCCGGCGCGCCCGGCGAGTTCCGTCACGAAGTGCCAGGCGATGCGGCCAGACCGGCCACCGCGCCGACGAGACCATTCGAGCGCTTCGGCGCGGGTAAATTCGAGGCCATATTCACCCGCGTAGCCCTCGATGATCTCGAGATATTCATCCTGCGAGCAGGCATGAAAGCCGAGCGCGAGGCCGAAGCGATCCGCCAGCGCAAGCTGATCGTCCACATCGTCCCGCGGATTCAGCGGATCGGATTGCTCATTCGCTTCTCGTGCCACGATCGCGCGGCGATTGGACGTGATTGCCAGCCGTGCGTTGGCCGGGCGCGCTTCCACGCCGCCGTCGAGCCAACTGCGCAATTGCCGGGGCCCAGTGGGATCGCCGGGCGCGAAACCGAGGTCGTCGATGAACACCAGGAAGCGCCGCTCCACCTTGCCCAGTGCGTTGAACAGCTGCACCAGCGTCGCAAGCGCGTCGGGAGCCACTTGCACCAGCGCCAGCGCGCCATGCGCCTCCAGCTGCGCAGCAGATACGGCGGCGCGCAGCAGGGCCGATTTCCCCATCCCGCGCGCGCCCCACAGCAACATGTCATGTGCCGAATGGCCCTGCGCCAATCGGCGAACATTGTCGGTGACAACGGATTTCTGCCGATCGATCCCTTTCAGGAGTCCCAATGGCGGGGCTTCCAGCCGCTCCACGCCGCGAGCGCCAGCGCCGGTCCACACATAGGCCGGCCAGGCGAGCCAGTTGGTGTGCAGCGGCTTGGGCGCAAGTCGCTCGAGCGCCTCGGCGATGCGGATCAACGGCTCGTCCGCGCCCGGCGCGGGAGGATCGACTTGGTCTTTCATGGCCTGCTGACCTATAGCGCGGCGCGATGAGCGGCAAGCGAGCACCCGAGCGGCTGGCAATGGATCCGGCGGGCATTGCCCGGGCGGCCGAATTGCTGCGCGCCGGCAAGCTCGTCGCCCTGCCGACGGAGACGGTTTACGGGCTGGCGGCGCGGGCCGACAGCGCAGAGGCGGTGGCGGGCATCTACCGCGCCAAGGGGCGTCCCGATTTCAATCCGCTGATCGTGCACGTGGACGATCTCGTGATGGCGCGCCGGGTGGCCGAATTTGGGGATGCGGCGGAACTGCTGGCGGCGCGCTATTGGCCCGGCCCGCTCACGCTCGTACTGCCGCTGCGGGAGGGGAGCGCGATCACGCCTGCGGTGACCGCAGCGCTGCCGACCGTCGCACTGCGAATCCCCGATCATCCCGCCATGCGGGCGGTGCTCGCAGCCCTGCAATCGCCGCTGGCAGCGCCATCGGCCAATCGTAGCGGAGCCGTGAGTCCAACCGAGGCTGAGCATGTTGTGGCATCGCTTGGATCGGCGGTGGACGCGGTGCTGGACGGCGGAGGCTGTCCGCGCGGGCTCGAATCGACCATCGTGGCCTTGCGTCCCGGGGGGGAGTGGCAATTGTTGCGCCACGGGCCGATCACGGAGGCGGAACTGACGGCGGTGCTGGGCCCTCCGCAGCCGGTGCGCGAGGCAAAGGTTGAAGCCCCAGGCCAGCTCGCCCAGCATTATTCTCCGGGCAAGCCGCTGCGCCTCGCGGCGGAGGAGGCGGAGCCGGACGAATATTTCATCGGCTTCGGCCCGGTGACAGGGGATTGCACGCTCTCGGAAACTGGCGACGTCGCGATTGCCGCAGCACGCCTTTACGCCTGCCTGCATGCTGCGGCCGCCTCACCGAGGCCGCGGATCGCGGTGGCGCCGATACCCGCGGAGGGCATCGGCGCAGCGATCAACGATCGTCTGCGCCGCGCGGCAGCCTAGCGCCGATCCGGCTCGATCGAGGCGGATGGCCTGATCTGCTGCATCGCCGCGTAGCTTTCGCGAGCATCCTCGCAGGCGTTGCGATCGCCTTGCTGGCAGCGGCGCATCTGCTTGTCATAATCCCGTTGCAGCCGGGCAAGGCGCTCGTCCTGCTTGCGCAGTTCGCGGCCGCGCTTCTCGTCTGCTTCGGATTGGCTGGTGGTGGCGAGATCGACGCCCTTGCCGACGATCCTGACGGGCGCAGTGGCGACATTCAGCGCCGTTCGGGCTACGCAGCCGCTCAGCAGCAGCCCGAAAGCGACGGCAAATGCGGGCACGAGAGGCAGGCGGGGCATCGCAATCCTTTCGGCGCCTGTGATACGCCGCCGAACATTGCGGGCGGATGACCCGGTGTCCAGATCATTCGCTGCCCTTGGTTCCGCCGTCGCAAGTTAGCGTACCCGATCCCACCGCATCTACCGTACAGCGCGCCTTGCCGTGCACCGTCACGTCACCGGAACCGAGGATGCTGGCGTTGACTGTTCCGTCGGATGTGAAGCCTGCACTGCCGGATCCGGCCATGTTGACCTGGGCCGATTCCACCTTGAGTCCGTCCATGCGCGCGCTTCCGCTTCCGCCGATGGAGAGTTCGAGAGTCTTGGCCGCACCTCCCGCGACATAGGTGCCGGAACCGGCGATCGTCACCTCCAGCGCGTCGGCTGCGACGGAGGGAGTTTCGATCGTGCCGGAGCCGCCGATTACCACCTCAGCCGCGCCGGTCAGTGCCGCGCTGCGGATCGTCCCGCTTCCGGCCGCGGTCAGGCTGCGTGGTGCCGGCATCGTCACATGGACAGTGGCGGGGTCGCTGCCGGGGAAACTGGTTTCGTCCCGCATGATTCCAAGTGTGCCGTCGTCAAGCGTGAAACGGAGGTGGGAGGATGCGCCCGCGCCGCTCGCCACCTTGACGTCGAATTTCGCACCCTCTTCGATAATCACATTGTCGGGCCCTGCGAGAACCACGGTATCGGGAGCGGGGCCGGACAGGTCCAGTTGCGAGAGCGGCACGCCCTCCGACCCGTTGATCTGCGTTGTGCCGCCCTTGCAGCCGGCGAGCGCGCCCAGCGCAGCGAAGGCCAGCAGCGGAGCGGCGGATGTGGCGAGTTTTGCGAAGCCCATGCGGCTACCTCCATCCCTGTGTTACTGAGCTAATACGCGCAGTATGCGGCAGCCGCAATTGCCGCTCGTCGAACCTGGTCGTGCGTCGATCGGCCATATGCGAAGGGCCGCTCCGCATGGCGGAACGGCCCTCGGCAGCCGAACTGGCCGTCGCGATAGCGATCAGGCGTCTTCGGTGTTCTCGTAATACTGCGGCGCGTGGGTCTTCAACACGTCGAGGATCTTGACCAGCGCGGCCGGCTCGTCGGTCTTCTCCATCGCCGCCAGCTCGCGGGCGAGACGGCTGGAAGCGGCTTCGAAGATCTGCCGCTCGGAATAGCTCTGCTCCGGCTGGTCCTCGGGGCGATACAGATCGCGAGTAACCTCGGCGATGGAGACGAGATCGCCGGAATTAATCTTGGCTTCGTACTCCTGCGCACGA
The DNA here is from genome assembly GCF_003569745.1 of Altererythrobacter sp. B11. Taxonomy (NCBI): domain Bacteria; kingdom Pseudomonadati; phylum Pseudomonadota; class Alphaproteobacteria; order Sphingomonadales; family Erythrobacteraceae; genus Altererythrobacter; species Altererythrobacter sp. B11. Next base: position 617,040 of record NZ_AP018498.1, on the reverse strand, counting down.
CGCGACCACATGGTGCGCTTCACCTTGGGCTTGCCCTTCAGCGTTTCCATGGCTTCCTTCAGCGTCTTGTCGCTGGAAAGCTTGCGCATGCCGATCGTTTCGACCTTGTTGACCGGAACGCGGAGCGTCATCCGCTCTTTTTCGAAGCGCAGCACGTAAAGTTCGAGCTTCATGCCGGCGATTTCCTCGCTCTGCAGCTCAATCACCCGGCCTACCCCGTGCTTGGGATAAACCACATAATCACCGACGTCGAAGGCGGGCGCATTCGCAGACATTAATAGTCCTTTCTCTGCGGCAGGTCAGGAAACGCCAGCGCCAACAAGGACGAAACCGCGCGACCCCCCTCGGCGGTTCTCCCTTGATTATGCTGAGCGCTGATGGGGGGCGACCTGCCTTCCTTATCCGCCTGCCACACCCGACCGGGGGGCAGTTGCAGCGCTATTTAGCAGATTCGCAACAAAATTGCCACCCTGCAGCGAAAAAGCCACGGAGCGAGCCAGAAATCCTTGCTTGCGCGTAGACCGGCAAAGGCGCGAGTCGAGCCGCGCCGGGCCTGCTCAGTCGCCTTCGCCGGGCTCGGGCGAGAAGTACTTGTCGAACTTCCCGTCCTCGCCCTTATGCTCCTCGGCGTCGTCCGGCTGGTCCTTCTTCTCGGTGATGTTGGGCCACTCGGCCGAATATTTGGCGTTCAGCTCCAGCCACTGCTCCAGGCCGCCTTCGGTATCCGGCAGGATGGCTTCGGCGGGGCACTCCGGCTCGCACACGCCGCAGTCGATACATTCGGAAGGGTTGATGACCAGCATGTTCTCGCCCTCGTAGAAACAATCGACGGGGCAAACCTCGACGCAGTCGGTATATTTGCATCGAATGCATGCGTCGGTGACGACATAGGTCATTGTTGCGCTTTCCCTTCTTCCCCCTGAGCCGGTCCGCCGGCGACAAGGTCATTCGTGGCGCCTGCTATGGCCATAGGACGCCCGGCGTCAAGCGCGCGATAGCAGCCCTGCGCTTCGCTAGCGGGTCCACGCCGCTGCGGCAAAGCAAGGATTTCTATCACCCGCACTGCTGCGCCCAGTGGCAGTGTCAGCACATCACCCACTCCCACCATGCGGTCGAGCCGGATGACCCTTTCTCCGTTCAGGCGAACATGGCCTCGTCCAAGGAGGGCCTGCGCCAGCGCGCGCGTCTTTGCAAAGCGGAGGAAGAACAGCAGGCGGTCGATCCGCATGCCGGGCTCCGTCCTCACCGGACGAGCCGCGCCAGTTCAGCGAAGGCATTACCTTCCCGCACCGGCGCCTTGCCCGGAGCGGGTGGCCGTCGATCCTTGCGGGGTGCGCGCCAGTTCCAAAGCACCGGCGCGGGGGGGCCAAGGGCACCATCCGGCAGCAAGCGCACACCCCCAGGGCGGAAACCGCCATCGCGCATCAGGCGCATGGCGTTGTCGGGCAGCAAGCCCATGGAGGTGGCAAGGGCGCTATCCACGCGGAAGCCGCCTGTCCCCGCTCCTGCCCGCGCTTCGTGCGCGGCGCGGAACAGCTTTTCCGCCAGATCGACGCGAATTGCCTGCGTCCCTGCGCGGCGATACCCCGCAGGGACATGGCGGCCCCCGGGAATAACCGCTTCCATGCCTGGCTGTAGCGGCCGCCGGTCGAGGCCGATGGCTTGAAGCAGCCGGCGCGGGGCGGGCTTGAGCAGGGCAGGCATGAACACATCCAGCGCGCCAATGGTGACGCCAAGCCGCCGCAGCAGGGGCCGTTTCTCCTTGGAAATCTGCGCCAGGCCGGCGTCTTCGCGCGGCACCGTGCCGGCGCGATCGGCGAGAGTGAGGAAAAGCGCACGGACTTCCGATCCAGCTTCCGGATCCAGCGCGGCACGCTCGATCGCTGCCAGCGGCGCCAGCGGGCTGAGCTCCGCTTCCAGCCAGCGGGAAAGCGCTTCCTCAAGCCGCGCCCACTGCGCGTGATCAAGTGCACCGAGCTCCTTCGCCAGCTCAATGCGCGGAGCGGTGCGTTGCTTGCCGGGGAGCAGCCGGGCGACCAGCTGATTGCCGCGCCAGACTGCGGAATCGGCGATCACCAGATCGCCCAATTCGTCCTGCACCAGTGCCTGCGCCTTGGCCGCCAGCAGTTGCGGCAGGTGCTTTTCCGCAGCGGCCAGCATCAGCTTGCGATCTTCCTGATCCGCGCTGGCATCCACCACGAAGCGGAATCCTTCCAGATGGCCGATCCGGTGTCCTTCCACCGTCACCCCGCCATCATCCTCCAGCGCGACGCGCAGCAAGCCTGCATCTTTCCCCATCGTTTTCATCAATACAGCAGTTCGGCGATTGACGAAACGTTCCGTCAGCCGCTGGTGCAATGCGTCCGACAGGCGAGCCTCGGCCGCGCGCGCCCGGGCTGCCATCTCATCGCGCGCCAGCACCCAGTCCGGGCGCTGGCAGATATAGGCCCAGCTGCGGATCGCGGCGATGCGGCTCTGCAGCGCATCGATGTCACCCTGCGTTCGATCGAGCTCGGCGATCCGCCCGGCCACATAGTCGGCGCCGAGATAGCCTTCGCGCAATTCGCTCCACAGACGGGAGACGAAGCGCGCATGCATGTCTGCTCCCTGCTGGCGGAAGTCGGGCAGTTGGCATGCCTCCCACAGACGGCGGACAAGCCCGGGCGTCGTGACGTCAGTCGCAAAGGCGGGGTCCTCCGCCAGCCGCTTGAGCACTGCGAGGTCGATCGCCTCGGGCGCGGGGGCGAGTTGCGGCTCCTGCGGCTTTTCCTCGAGATCGCCGATCAGCGTGGCCAGGCTGTCGAAGCGCGGCTCCGCTTCCCGCCAGAAGAGGCGGGTGAGCGGCGCGAAGCGGTGCCGCTCGATGGCGAAGATCTCGTCCTCGGTGAACTCCAGCGGCTCGCCCCGGCGGCCGCCGGCCAGCACGCCGAAGGTGCCGTCCTTCTGGTGGCGGCCGGCGCGGCCGGCGATCTGGGCCATTTCAGCAGGGGTCAGCCGCCTCTGCCGCTGTCCGTCGAACTTCGACAGGGCGGCGAAGGCGACATGAGTGACGTCAAGATTGAGGCCCATGCCGATGGCATCGGTGGCGACGATGTAGTCCACCTCGCCGCTCTGAAACAGTGCCACCTGACGGTTGCGCGTCTCCGGGCTCAGGGCGCCCATCACCACTGCCGCGCCGCCGCGAAAACGGCGCAGCATCTCTGCCACGGCGTAGACCTGCTCGATCGAGAAGGCGACCACGGCGGATCGCGGGGGCAGGCGGGAAAGCTTCGTTGCCCCGGCATGGGTAAGGGTGGAAAAACGCGGCCGCTCCTCCACCTCGATGCCGGGGAGTAGCGCCTTCACAACTGGCTCCAGCGTCGCGGAGCCCAGCAGCATCGTCTCTTCCCGGCCGCGGGCGTGCAGCAGGCGATCCGTGAAGATGTGCCCCCGCTCACGGTCTGCCGCGAGTTGCGCCTCGTCGAGAGCGACGAAGGCTTGTCCGCCATTTCGTGGCATGGCCTCCGCCGTGCAGAGCAGGTAGCGCGCGCCGGGCGGTTCGATCCGCTCTTCGCCGGTGATAAGTGCCGTCGCGGCGTCACCCTTGATCGCGCGGACCTTGTCGTACACCTCCCGCGCCAGCAGGCGCAGCGGGAAGCCGATAGCGCCGCTGGAGTGGCCGCACATGCGCTCGATCGCCAGATGCGTCTTGCCGGTGTTGGTGGGGCCAAGCACGGCGCGCAGCCGGCTCTCGGGATGGGCATGTCTCACAATACAGCTAATGTGGCCGCACGCCGCTCTGGCCGCAACCCTGCGTAGCGGTTCCGCTTGGGGGGCTCGCTTCGGCGCAATCGCGACTCGTCCTGCCGTGCTTTAGGCGAAATTAACTTTATGGCGGCAGAGCCCTGGGACAGAACGATCAGGGGCCGGGTCGCACCGCGCCGATCGGCGCCGCCGGAATGGCCGGTGCAGGCGTCGCCTAGGAGAGCCGCTTGTTCAACGACAGGATCAGCTACGCGGGCGAACTGGCCGGAGCGGTAACCGTCCCGCCGGCTCAGCTCGCCCATGCGCAGATCCTGCCGGAGGCGCCGCGGCGGATTGCCCGGATCAACAGCTTCGCCGAACGCTATGACGAATGGCGGCACCGGCTTTCGCTCCACATCGCCCGATTCGAACTCGCTCCTGATCTGGCGCAGGACATCGGCTCCGCGCGCTGGTTTGGCGGGGCCGCAACCCTGCTCGCACTGTCCGCTGTCGCGCTCGCTGCCTGGCCGGATTTCAGTCCGGTAGCCGCTGCCCCGGCGATGGAGATCGACGGCCCGGCGCGAGATGAATTCCGCAGTCAGATGATCATGCCCCTGGCGCTGGGGGCTGACAGCGGCCGCCATATGGGCGCGACACGCGCGGTAATCCCCTTGCGCAGCGCTCCGGAACGGCCGCGACTGGATCGCGTGGCCACGCTTTCGGCAGGGGACAGCTTCGCCCGCATGCTGCAACGGTCTGGGGTGGGCACGGCGGAGGCTGGGCGCGTGGCAGAGATGGTCGCCGGTGCGATCCCGCTGTCGGACCTCAAGCCCGGAACGCAGGTGGACATCACTCTGGGCCGGCGGTCCGCAGCCGACCAGCCCCGCCCGGTTGAGGCGCTATCGTTCCGCGCCCGTTTCGATCTTGAACTCGCCGTGGAGCGGCGTGGCGGCCAGCTGGCGCTCGATCCGCACCCGATCAAGGTGGATACGACCCCGCTCCGCATCCGGGGCAAGGTCGGTCCCAGCCTATACCGTTCGGCGCGCGCCGCCGGCGCTCCGCCGCGCGCGGTGCAGCAATATCTTCGCGCATTGGGCGAAGCCGTCGATCTCGACAGCGCCATTGGCGCGCAGGACGAATTCGACATCATCGTGGACTATAAGCGCGCCGCGACGGGCGAAGTGGAAGCGGGCAATCTGCTCTATGCCGGGCTGCTCCGCGGCGGAAAGCCCCGCCAGCAGCTGATGCGCTGGGGCAAGGATGGGCGCTTCTATGAAGCGTCTGGCGTGGGGGAGCAGCGCAGCGGGCTCGTCGCCCCCGTGCCGGGCGGCATCACCTCAAGCTACGGCCTGCGCAAGCATCCCATCCTGGGCTACAAGCGGATGCATGCGGGGATCGATTTCCGCGCCGCCTATGGCACGCCGATCCATGCGGTGAGCGATGGCACCGTGCAATTTGCCGGCCGTCACGGCGGGCACGGCAATTTCGTGAAGATCAGCCACGGCAATGGTCTTGGCACCGGCTATGCGCATATGAGCCGCATCGCGGTGAAAAGCGGCGCCCATGTCTCGCGCGGTCAGGTAATCGGATATGTCGGCTCCACCGGCCTCTCGACCGGGCCGCACCTCCATTACGAGATGTATCGCAACGGCAAGACCGTGAATCCGGGAAGCGTCAGCTTCGTCACGCGGGCGCAGCTTTCCGGGCGCGATCTCGTCAATTTCCGGGGCGAACTCGCCCGGCTGCAGAAGGTGGAACCGGGCGCCGCGCTGAACAGGCTGGAGCCAGATCCCGATGCGGCCGAGAAGCCGCAACGCGAGATCGACCGGCTGGACACCCCCCAGAAGGTCGGCTGAGCGGCGCATTGCCCAGAGGCCCGCTTTGGGCGTAGAGCGCGGGCCATGACAGCTTCCTATCCCGCAACGCGCATGCGCCGCAGCCGCGCCACGGCCTGGAGCCGGGCGATGCACCGCGAAAACATCCTTACCCCGGCCGACCTGATCTGGCCGCTCTTCGTCACCGAAGGGCAGGGCGTGGAGGAACCGGTGGGCTCGCTTCCAGGGGTCTCGCGCTGGTCCCTTGATGGGATCGCTGCCCGGGCGAAAGAGGCCGTGGCGCTGGGCATTCCCTGCCTCGCGCTGTTCCCCAATACGCCGGGCTCGCTGCGCTCTGACAGCGGGGAGGAAGCGCTCAACCCCGACAATCTCATGTGCCGGGCGATCCGGGCCATTCGCGACGCCTGTGGCGAGGGAATCGGCGTGCTCACAGACGTCGCGCTCGATCCCTATACGGCGCATGGGCAGGATGGCCTGCTGGACGATGCGGGCTATGTGGTGAATGACGATACGGTGGCCGTGCTGGTGGATCAGGCGGTCAACCAGGCGGAGGCGGGGGCGGACATCGTCGCGCCTTCCGACATGATGGACGGGCGGGTGCGGGCAATCCGCATGGCGCTGGAAATGGGTGGGCACCACAACGTCCAGATCATGAGCTATGCGGCCAAATATGCCTCGGCCTTCTATGGCCCGTTCCGTGATGCGGTGGGCTCCGGCGGGCTGCTGAAGGGCGACAAGAAGAGCTATCAGATGGACCCCGCCAACGGCTCTGAGGCACTGCGCGAGGTGGCGATGGACATCGCCGAGGGCGCGGACAGCGTGATGGTGAAGCCCGGCCTGCCCTATCTCGACGTGGTGGCCCGGGTGAAGGACCGGTTCGACGTTCCGGTGTTCGCTTATCAGGTCAGCGGCGAATACGCGATGATCGAGGCCGCTGCTGCTGCTGGCGCGGGTGATCGGGAGGCCCTCGTGCTGGAAACGCTGATGGCGTTCAAGCGGGCGGGTTGCGCGGGTGTGCTCACCTATCATGCGCCGCTCGCGGCGAGGCTTCTGAATGGCTGATTTTCGCCTGGAAACCGATCGCCTCGTGCTGCGCGACTGGCGCGACGAGGATTGGGAACCGTTCTTCCGGCACACCAACACGCCGGAGGTGATGCGCTGGCTTGGCGGCGTGCTGGACGAAGCGGGGCAGCTTGCCGCGAGGGGGAGGCTGGAGCGCTATCGGGCCGAGCATGGCCATACCTTCTGGGTGGTGCAGCGCAAGGACGATGGCGGCCATCTGGCCGGAGAAGTGCTTGGTTTCTGCGGACTTAAGCGGGCCAATCAGGAAGGCGGGCCGGCGGGCGATTTCGAGATCGGCTGGCGGCTGCGCGAAGATGCCTGGGGGAAGGGCTATGCCCGGGAAGCGGCGGAGGCTTCCCTGCGGGCGGCTTTCACCCAATTCGACGCTCCGCACGTGATTGCACTGACGGTACAACGCAACTGCAATAGTTGGGGGTTGATGGAGCGGCTCGGCATGACCCGCCGCCCGGATCTCGACTTCGCGAGCAAGGATTTCGATCCCGAGGCGGGCATGATCATCGTTTATTCGCTCGACCGGCAGGACTGGCTGGCAAGCGGCGCGGGAGCGAAGCGGTGAACGAGCGGTTCCCCTGGGCCACCATCCTGCCCTTCGAAGGCAAGGTGCCGCGGATTCACGAGAGCGCCTTCGTGGCGCCCGGCGCGCGGATCATCGGCGATGTCACGATCGGGCCCGAGGCGAGCGTCTGGTACAATTGCGTGCTGCGCGGTGACATCCACCGGATCGAGATCGGGGCACGGTCCAATGTGCAGGACGGCAGCGTATTCCATGTCGAAGGGCCGCGGCCGGATACCGAGGGCTGCCCCACCATCGTGGGCGAGGATTGCGTGATCGGCCATATGGCGGTGGTGCATGGCGCCACGCTGGAGGATCGCGCCTTCGTGGGCATGGGGGCGGTGGCGATGGACGCATGCCGCATCGACGCCGGCGCCATGCTGGGCGCGGGGGCGCTGCTGAGTCCGGGCAAGAGCATTCCGGAGCGCGAGATCTGGGTTGGCCGCCCGGCGAAGTTCCTCAAGCGGCAGAGCGAGGAGCAGGTGGAGAAGATCCGGTTCCAGTCCGCCCGCTATTGCGAGCTGGCCCGGCGCCACCTTGCCGCGCTGAATGGCACGGCCGAAGCCTGAACTGCCCCCGGCGGAGGCGATCCGCGCCCTGGCCGATGGCGAGGGGCGGCTGGCGCTGCGCGTCACCCCCGGCGCGCGGCAGGAAGCGGTGGAGATCGCCGGCGACCGGCTGCTGGTGAAGGTCCGCGCAAGGCCGCAGGACGGCGAAGCCAATGACGCGGTGCTGGCGCTGCTCGCCGCTGCGCTGGGGCTGCCCCGTTCGCGGCTGGAGTTGTTGCGCGGCGCAACCGGGCGGGAAAAGCTGGTGCGCATCGGCTGAAAAGGCGCGCCGCCGCCGCCGCGATCAGTCGCGGATCAGTGCCTGCAGCGTCTCGATCCGGTCCGCCTCATGCGCCGGCTTGTCCCAGCGGATGCGGTGAATGCGCGGGAAGCGCATGGCGAGGCCGGACTTGTGCCGCTTGCTGGCGTGGACCGAATCGAACGCCACTTCGAACACCAGGCTACGATCCGTCTCGCGCACCGGGCCGAAGCGATTGACGGTGTTCTGCCGCACATGGCGGTCCAGCCGCTTCAGTTCCTCGTCGGTAAATCCCGAATAGGCCTTTCCTACAGGCAACAGTTCGGCGCCTTCATCCGGATCGCCGGCCCAGCAGCCGAATGTGTAGTCCGAATAGAAGCTGGAGCGTTTGCCATTCCCCCGCTGCGCATACATCAGCACGCAATCCACCAGCAGCGGATCGCGTTTCCACTTGTACCACAGCCCGGTCTTGCGCCCGGCGACATAGGGGCTGTCCCGCCGCTTCAGCATCAGCCCTTCGATGGCATCGTCGCGCGCGCCTTCGCGCAGCGCCGCCAGCTGTTCCCACGACGCGGCCGCAATCGTGGCAGAGAGATCAAACCGCTCCTCGGGCAGGCGCGGCAGCAGCGTTTCCAGCACCGCGCGGCGATCGGCCCAGGGCAGGGGCCGCAGATCCTCCCCTTCCAGCAGCAATATGTCATACAGGCGGACGAAGGCCGGCGCCTCGGCCAGCATGGCCTTGCTCACGGTCTTGCGGCCCAGCCGCTGCTGCAGCGCATTGAAGCTGGCCGCGCCGCCCTCTTCCCCGCCCTGATGGCTGCCGCGCACCAGCAATTCGCCGTCGAGCACCGCGGGGATGCGCAGCGCCTCCGCCATTTCGGGAAAGGTATGGGTGATGTCATCGCCCGAGCGGGAATAGGCGCGCGTCTCCCCGCCCAGATGGACCAGCTGCACGCGGATGCCGTCCCATTTCCATTCCGCCACATAGTCGGAAAGGTCCACCTCCGTGCCATCCTCCAGCGGATGCGCGAGCATGAAGGGGCGGAACAGCGGCATGTTCGCCGTATCGGGCGCCGGCGCACCGCGCGCGGCCCAGTCGAACAGCGGGGTAAAGGGCGGCTCCAGCGCGTGCCAATATTCCTCCACCTTCTCCACCGGCACATCGAAGCGTTCGGCGAAGGCGACCTTGGCGAGCCGCGCCGAAACACCCACGCGCATTCCCCCGGTCGCCAGCTTGAACAGCGCATAGCGGCCGGAGGAGTCGAGCCGGTCGAGCAGGCGCGGCAGTTCCGACATGACGGAGGCCCGCGTCATCCGCTGCAGCGCCGCCACCGCCTCGCTCACGCGGGGGGCGGGGCCGGCGGGCTTGGGATCGGGCTCCGGCCACAGGAAGCTGGCGGTTTCGGCGGTATCGCCCACGAAATCGCGGCTGAGCGACCACAGCACGGGATCGACCCGTTCGTGCAGCAGATTGCGGATGGTGGAGGATTTCACCGCCGGGAAATCGAGCGAGCCGGTCAGCGCCGCCAGCGCCCAGCCGCGATCGGGGTCGGGCGTGCGGTGCAAATAATCGGCAATCAGCCGCAGCTTCTCGTTCCGGCTGCGGGTATAGACCAGCGCATCGACCAGGGCGGCGAATTCCTCCATCAGCTGCTCACCGCGCCGGGCGCCGCCGGATCAATCATCCTCATCCTCATAGCCCACCAGCGCCAGCGCCCGCGCGCGCCGCTGGTGCAATTCGCACCAGCGCAGCAGGGCTTCCTCTCGGCCATGGGTGATCCAGCTTTCCTGCGGGTTCACCTCCTCGATCGTGCGCGTCAGCTCGCCCCAGTCGGCATGGTCGGAAACCACCAGCGGCAGTTCGACATTGCGTTGCCGCGCGCGCTGGCGCACCCGCATCCACCCGCTTGCCATGGCGGTGATCGGATCGGGCAGGCGGCGGCTCCAGCGGTCATTGAGCGCGGAGGGCGGACAAATCACGATATGGCCGCGCATGTCATCGCGGCTGTGGTCGGAGACGAGGCGCAGATCGCCCAGCGGCACGCCCCATTCCTCGTAGAGGCGGCACATGCGCTCCATCGCGCCATGCAGATAGATCGGGTGCGAATGGCCCGCCGCGCGCAATTCGGCGATCAGCCGCTGCGCCTTGCCCAGCGCATAGGCGCCCAGCAGGATGCAGCGATCGGGATTGGCCGCCAGCGCCACCAGCAGCTTGTCCAGTTCCTCCCCGATGGGCGGATGGTGGAACACGGGCAGGCCGAAGGTCGCCTCGGTCACGAAGATGTCGCAGGGGATTACTTCGAAGGGGCGGCAGGTGGGATCGGGCCGCCGCTTGTAGTCGCCCGTCACCACCACCCGCTCGCCAGCGTGTTCGAGCAGGATCTGGGCGGAGCCGAGCACATGTCCTGCGGGGATGAAGCTGGCGTCCACCCCGCCGGGAAGGCGTAGCGTTTCGCCATAGTGCACCGGCGTGGCACCCTCGCGCGTTTGGTAGCGCAGCTCCATGATCGCCAGCGTTTCGGGCGTCGCCACGGTGCGGCCGTGGCCGCCACGCGCGTGATCGGCATGGCCATGCGTCACCAGCGCATGGGCCACCGGGCGCGAAGGATCGATCCAGCAATCGGCCGGCACCACATGGATGCCGTGCGGTTCGGCGCGTATCCAGGAAAAGTTCGCGGGCATCGCGCGGAAACAAAGGCCGTGGCGGCGCTTCGTTCCGGCTCGGCCCGCGAACCTGGTCTTCTCAGAGGTGGCGGATCAGTCCTGCTCGTCCTCACCCTTGCCCTCGGCCGAGGCTTCGGGCTTCTTCTTCGCGGCGGGCTTGCGGCCACCCTTGGGCTTGGTCGGCTTGGGCGCGGCGGGTGAGAGTTCGAAGGACAGCTTGTCATCCTTCACGCTCACATGCACCTCGCCGCCCTGGCTCAGCTTGCCGAACAGCAGTTCTTCCGCCAGCGGCTGCTTCACCTTGTCCTGGATCAGCCGCGCCATGGGGCGCGCGCCATACAGCTTATCATACCCGCGCGTGCCCAGCCATTCGCGCGCATCGCTGTCGAACTGGATGTGCACGTTCTGGTCGGCCAGCTGCAGTTCCAGCTGCAGGATGAACTTGTCGACCACGCGGCTGACGGTCTCGGTGCCGAGATAGGCGAACGGGACAATCGCATCGAGACGGTTGCGGAATTCGGGGGTGAACATCTTCTTCACCGCTTCCTCGCTCGCCTCGGTCTTGGTGCCCGCGCCGAAGCCGATGCCCTGCTTGGCCGCATCGGCCGCGCCGGCATTGGTCGTCATCACCAGCACGACATTGCGGAAATCCACCGTCTTGCCGTGGTGATCGGTCAGCCGCCCGTTGTCCATCACCTGCAGCAGGATGTTGAACAGGTCGGGGTGGGCCTTCTCGATCTCGTCCAGCAGCAGCACGCAATGCGGATGCTGGTCGATCGCGTCGGTCAGCAGGCCGCCCTGGTCATAGCCGACATAGCCCGGAGGGGCACCGATCAGCCGGCTCACCGAATGGCGTTCCATATATTCCGACATGTCGAACCGCTTGAGCTCGATGCCCATGATGGAGGCGAGCTGGCGCGCCACCTCCGTCTTGCCGACGCCGGTGGGGCCGGAGAACAGGAAGCTGCCGATCGGCTTGTCGGGATCGCGCAGGCCGGCGCGGCTGAGCTTCATCGCGGTGGACAGCACCTCGATCGCCTTGTCCTGCCCGAACACGACGCGCTTCAGATCCTTTTCCAGGCTGGCGAGCGCGGCCTTGTCGTCCTTGCTCACCGAACGCGGGGGGATGCGCGCCATGGTGGCGATCACCTTTTCGATCTCCTTGGCAGTGATCGTCTTGCGGCGGCGGCTCGGCGGCACCAGCATCTGCATCGCGCCCACTTCGTCGATCACGTCGATCGCCTTGTCGGGCAGCTTGCGGTCGTTGATGTAGCGCGCGCTCATCTCCACCGCCGTCTTGATCGCATCGGGCGTGTACTTGACCTTGTGATGTTCCTCGAAGGCCGTGCGCAGGCCCTTGAGGATCTTCACCGTATCTTCCACCGAAGGTTCGTTCACGTCGATCTTCTGGAACCGGCGCAGCAGGGCGCGATCCTTCTCGAAGTGGTTGCGGAATTCCTTGTAGGTCGTGGAACCGATGCAGCGGATCGCCCCGCTGGACAGCGCGGGCTTCAGCAGGTTGGATGCGTCCATCGCCCCGCCGCTGGTGGCGCCGGCGCCGATCACCGTGTGGATCTCGTCGATGAACAGGATCGCCTCGGGCATCTTTTCCAGCTCGGAAACGACCTGCTTCAGCCGTTCCTCGAAATCGCCGCGATAGCGGGTGCCGGCCAGCAGCGCGCCCATGTCGAGCGAGTAGATCACCGCTTCTTCCAGCACTTCGGGCACTTCGCCTTCCACGATCTTGCGCGCCAGGCCTTCGGCGATGGCGGTCTTGCCCACACCGGGATCGCCCACATAGAGCGGGTTGTTCTTGGACCGGCGGCAGAGGATCTGGATCGTGCGGTCCACTTCGGGGCCGCGGCCGATCAGCGGATCGACCTTGCCGTTCAGCGCCTTCGTGTTGAGGTTGACGCAGAACTGGTCGAGCGCGGAATCCTTCTTGCCCTTCTCGGGCTTTTCTTCCGCCTTGGCTTCCGGCTCTTCGGCGCCCTGCGGCGGGCGGCCTTCCGCCTTGCGGCCCCCCTTGCCGATGCCGTGGCTGATAAAGCTCACCGCATCCAGCCGGCTCATGTCCTGCTGCTGCAGGAAATAGACGGCATAGCTGTCCCGCTCGGAAAACAGGGCCACCAGCACATTGGCGCCGGTCACCGTGTCCTTGCCGCTGGACTGGACGTGCAGGATGGCGCGCTGGATCACGCGCTGGAAGCCGGCCGTGGGCTGCGGATCGGCATCGTCTTCCGTTTTCAGGGACTGATATTCCTGGTCGAGATACTGGCGCACCACATTGGCCAGTTCGCCCAGGTCGACACCGCAAGCGGTCATCACCTCGGCGGCGTCGCTATCTTCCACCAGTGCCAGCAGCAGGTGTTCGAGCGTCGCATATTCATGCGTCCGGTCGGTGGCGTGCTGGAGCGCCGTGTGGAGGGTCTTTTCAAGGCTCTGGGCGAAACTAGGCATGATTCAGCTGTCCGTTGGCTGCAGGTTGCGATCCGAAGGGTGATTTTTGTTGAAGAGGCCAGAGGCGCCGGAACGGCGCGTGGCAGGCGCTTCGGAGCTTTGGTCATGTGAGATATGGGGCGCCGAAGCGCGATTGCGAGAGGGTGAGGGGGCAGAGGCCCGCCCCATCAATCCGTGTCCCTTGGCTTGAACAGCGAATCGGCCAGTTGCCGGTGGTCGGCGGCTTTCGCGTGATGCGCCTTCACCCGGGCGATTTCCGCCTCCAGAACCTGGATGCGGGCCATCAGCTCGTCCTGCGAATAGCTATCGAGCGGTTCGCCGGCCAGCCGGCTTGCGGCATCGCCGCGCATCCGGGGGAGATCATCGTCCTCCATTGCAATGCAGCATCCAACGGCCACCGCTTGCTGTCAATGGGGCCGCGCACTAGGCTTGTGGAGCGTGGCCGAGATGCGACAGCGGGCCTGTCCGGTAAGCGCGCGAGGAAAAGTCACGGGGGGCACATGCCGCGCACACTGCCGGATACAATGAATGTCGTAGCCATCGCCGAGCCGGGCGGCCCTGAGGTGCTGAAGCTGGAGCAGCGGCCGGTGCCGCAGCCGGGGCCGGACGAGGTGCTGGTGAAGGTCGCCTGGGCGGGGGTCAACCGGCCGGACGTGCTGCAGCGCCAGGGCCTTTATCCCCCGCCGCCGGGCGCATCCGACATTCCCGGGCTGGAAATCGCCGGCGAGGTGGTGAGCTGCGGCGCCGATGTGGGCCCTGAACTCGGCGGCGGCATGGTCTGCGCGCTGGTCAGCGGCGGCGGCTATGCCGAATATTGCCTCGCGAAGGCCGACCACTGCCTGCCCGTGCCCGCCGGGGTGCCGCTGGAGGAAGCGGCGGCCCTGCCCGAAACGCTGTTCACCGTCTGGCACAATGTGTTCGAACGCGGCTGGGCGCGCGATGGGGAGACGCTGCTGGTCCACGGCGGCACCAGCGGCATCGGCACGATGGCGATCAAGCTCGCCCGCCTGTTCGGGATCGAAGTGATCGTGACCTGCGGCAGCGAGGAGAAATGCGCCGCCGCCCGCGCCCTCGGCGCCGATCACGCGATCAACTATCGGGACGAGGATTTCGTGGAGGCGGTGCGTCGCATCACCGGCGGCCGCGGGGCCGACCTGGTGCTGGACATGGTGGCGGGCAGCTACACGCAGCGCAATCTGGACTGCCTCGCCGAAGATGGCCGGCTGGTGACCATCGCCGTGCTCGGCGGCGCGAAGGCCGAGATCAACATGGCGAAGCTGATGGTGAAGCGCCACACGATGACCGGCTCGACGCTGCGTGCCCGGCCCGATTCGTTCAAGGCCTTGCTGGCCAACGAAATTCGCGAACAGGTCTGGCCGGCGGTGGGCGAAGGCGCGCTGCGGCCGGCCATGGACCGCAGCTTTCCGCTGGCGGAGGCCGCCGCCGCCCATGCGCGCATGGAAGGGGGCGATCACATCGGCAAGATCGTGCTACAGGTGACCCATGGATGAACTGACCCTCCACGAGGATCCGCGCAGCGGCAATTGCTACAAGATCCGCCTCACCGCGGCGCTGCTGGGCCTGCCCCTGCGGCGGGTGGCCTATGACATACTGCGGGGAGAGACGCGCACGCCGGAATTCCTGCGCGAGGTGAATTGCAACGGCCGTATCCCGGTGCTGCAGGTGGGGGATCGCTTCCTGCCCGAAAGCAACGCCGCCTGCTGGTACCTGGCCGAAGGCACGCCGCTGATTCCCAAAGATCGTTTCACCCGCGCGGACATGCTGCGCTGGATGTTCTTCGAACAATATAATCACGAACCCAACATCGCCACGCTGCGCTTCTGGCTGTGCTACGTGGGCGAAGCGGCGCTGAGCACGCAGCAGATCGCTCAGATTCCGGCCAAGCGCATGGCCGGGGAAGACGCGCTGGCGCTGATGGATATCCATCTCGCCAGCCACAAATGGTTCGCGGGCGACGCCCCCTCGATCGCGGATGTTGCGCTCTATGCCTACACGCATCTGAGCGAGGCGGGCGGCTTTCGGCTGGAGGATCGCAGGCATGTCTGCGCCTGGCTAAAACGCGTTGCCGCGCTGCCGGGATATGTCCCGATGGAGTGACGCCGAAGTGTAACACCGTCCCTGAACTGTCCGCGAACTGTGAATCGCCTGCAACAATTCACCGTCATAGGCATAAGCCCGAGACAGGTATTTTGGGGCGTTACCGATGTTCGGCACGTATCTTCAAGGCGAGATCGGGAATGGCGGCATTATTTCCGCATTCCCCAATTTCGATCAGCATCAGCCAGTCGTGCCGGAACCATCCCCCGATGGGCGGCGCAAATATCGCACGATCTGGATTAGCGACATCCATCTCGGCACCAAGGGCTGCAATGCCGAGATGCTGATCGACTTCCTCGACAATGTCGACAGCGAGACGATGTATCTCGTGGGCGACATTATCGACGGATGGCGGCTGAAGAAGAAGTTCTATTGGCCCGATACGCATAATGACATCGTCTGGCGCATCCTGAAGCGCGCCAAGCGCGGCACGCGGATCGTCTATATCCCCGGCAATCACGACGAG
Source organism: Altererythrobacter sp. B11 (assembly GCF_003569745.1). Classification (NCBI taxonomy): domain Bacteria; kingdom Pseudomonadati; phylum Pseudomonadota; class Alphaproteobacteria; order Sphingomonadales; family Erythrobacteraceae; genus Altererythrobacter; species Altererythrobacter sp. B11. The sequence continues at coordinate 601,331 of NZ_AP018498.1, read as the reverse complement.
ATGTTCCGCCAGTTCACTGGCCTGCACTTCGGCGGGGTGGAAATCCGCCGCGCCGCCTTCCACGAAACCGCCGACGGGCGCCGGCTGATGGTGATCCACGGCGACGAATTCGACGCCGTGATGCTCGCCCACCGCTGGCTCGCCTTCGTGGGGGACGCGCTCTACACGCTGACCATGGGGCTCAACCGCTGGGTCAACATGGTCCGCCGCCGGCTGGGCCTGCCCTATTGGTCGCTGTCCAAGATGGCCAAGCACAAGGTCAAGAACGCGGTCGAGTTCATCTCCCGCTACGAAGAGATCGTGGCCCGCGCGGCTTCCCAGCGCGGGGTGGACGGCGTGGTGTGCGGGCACATCCACACGGCCGAGTTCCGCAGCTTCGACGGCATCGAATATTGGAACGATGGCGACTGGGTCGAAGGCTGCAACGCACTGGTCGAACATGCCGATGGGCGGATGGAGATCCTCCACTGGCCGGAAGAAATCGCCCGCCGCGAAAGGGAGGCCGCCGAAGCGGCGGAGGCAGTCGCGGCGCAGAAGCTCCCGGTGGCCGCCTGATCGCGGCGAGCCAACAGGAAGGCATGCGGGAAGAGGAATGAAGATAGCTCTGATCACCGATGCCTGGGCGCCCCAGGTCAATGGAGTCGTCCGCACGCTGAGCGAGGTTAGCCGCGAGCTCACCCGCCGCGGGCACGAGCTGCTGGTCATCTCGCCCGAATCCTATCGCTCCGTCGCTTGTCCCACCTATCCGGAAATCCGTCTCGCCTTCGCCGGCCGCCGTGGCGTCGGCGCGCGGATCGAGGGCTTCGGCGCCGAAGCGGTCCATATTGCCACCGAAGGACCGCTGGGGCTGGCGGCGCGACGCCATTGCATCGCGCGGCGGCGCAGCTTCACCACCGCCTATCACACGCAGTTCCCCGATTACCTTGCGCGCCGAACGGGGCTGCCGGCCAGCCTGTTCTGGCCCTTCATCCGCTGGTTCCATCGCCCCTCCGCCGGGATCATGGTCGCCACGGAGACGGTGCGGCGCCAGCTGCGCGCGCAAGGCCTTACGCAGTTGCGGCCGTGGAGCCGCGGGGTGGATCTCTCGTGCTTCGGGCCGGACATCGCCCCGCCGGACCTGTTCTTCGATCTGCCCCGGCCGATCCAGCTCTATGTCGGCCGGGTCGCGGTGGAGAAGAACATCGATGCCTTCCTCGGCAACCGCCACCCCGGATCGAAGGTGGTGGTGGGCGACGGGCCGGAACTGGCGCGGCTGGAGGCCGAATATCCCGATGCCCACTTCCTCGGTCGGCAGACCGGACGCGACCTTGCAGCCTGCTATGCCGGGGCCGACGTCTTCGTGTTCCCCAGCCGCACCGACACTTTCGGGCTCGTCATTATCGAAGCGCTTGCCTGCGGCACCCCGGTGGCAGCCTATCCGGTGCAGGGGCCGCTCGACATACTGGATGCGAAGAGCGGCGCGATGGCGGAGCGGCTGGAGGATGCCATCGCCGCGGCGCTGCGGCTGCGCCGCACCGATTGCCTGGCGCATGGGCGCGGCTTCAGCTGGCAGGCGAGCGCGGACCAGTTCTTCGCCGCGCTGGCGCCGGAAGCATGCGCCCGGCCCTCTGCGGGGATGCGGCACGCGATCGGGCTGGCCTGAGCGCCGGCTCCGGAGGGGCCTCTCAGGAGAGGGACGGGCCTGCGCGCTTGCCGTTTGCCGGTAAAGGGCCTACATCTCCCTGTGTACGGCCGCTCCGCAAGGGGCGGCCCTTCTATTTTTACCGGAGAGAGAACGTGGCCCAGCCCACTCCCCTGATGCCGCATGCGACCGCTTCCTGGCTGGTCGACAACACTGCGCTGAGCTTTGAGCAGATCGCCGAATTCTGCGGGCTGCACATCCTCGAGGTGCAGGCCATGGCGGATGATCTCGCCAGCTCCAAATACACCGGCCGCGATCCGATCTACTCGGGCGAGCTGACGCATGACGAGATCGAGCGCGGGCAGCAGGATCCGTCCTATCGCCTGCGCATGCAGCGGGCGCCGGTGGATGTCAGCCGCACCAAGGGGCCGCGCTACACGCCGGTGTCCAAGCGGCAGGACAAGCCGGACGGGATCGCCTGGATCATCCGCAACCATCCGGAAATCTCGGATGCGCAGATCGGCAAGCTGATCGGCACCACGCGGAACACGATCAACGCGATTCGCGATCGTTCGCACTGGAACATCTCCAACATTCAGCCGAAGGATCCGGTGACCCTGGGCCTGTGCTCGCAGCGAGAGCTCGACTCTGCGGTGGCCAAGGCCGCCAAGCGCGCCGGGCCTGCCGAGACGGAGGAGGAGGATGAAATCCGCCCCGTCGAACAGCGGGACGAGCGAGAAAAGCTGATCGAGGAACTGCGGGCGGAACGCGAAGCGGCCGCCAAGGCGGCCGTCGAAGCCGCGCAGGAAGCCGAAGCCGAAGCCTGGCTGGTGGCGAAGCGCGCGGCCGAGGCGAACGAAGCCAAGGGCTGATCGGCCTGCATCGCTGAAGAAACAGAAAGGGCCGCTCCATCGGGAGCGGCCCTTTTCTTATGCGCGGTTCATGTGCGTGAGCCGGGTGCCGCGTCAGCCCGCGAGATGCAGCCGCGGTTCGCCTTCTTCGGCCTCACCGCCTGCGCGCGGGGCGCTGATGGCGGCGAGTTCCGGCGCGAAGCGCCCTTCCACGCTGGCGCCCTGCTCGATGGTCAGCGTTTCGTACTGCACGTCGCCTTCGATGCGCGCACTTTTCAGCACGATCAGCTCTCGCGCCGTTATGGCCCCTTTCACCGTGCCGGAAAGACGGGCGCTGTCGGCCTTCACTGCTCCTTCTATGCGGCTGCTGGCGCCCTGCACCAGCGACGCGCAGGTGATGTCACCCAGTACGGTGCCGTCCACATGGAGATCGGCGCTCGCTTCCAGATCGCCGCGAATCGTTACATCGGCGCCGATCACGGAGAAGGTCGCTCCGCTAGTCACCGGCTGGCGTCCGCCGCTCTGCGTCGCTGGCCCGGGCTTCTTCGAGAACATGGGGTGCCGTCTCCAGAAAGGGGCGCGGGTTAACCGCGCGCCCGTTGATTCGCACTTCGAAATGAAGATGGGGGCCGGTGGAACGGCCGGTGCTGCCGATGGCGCCGATCACGGCGCCGGCGGCGACCTGCTGGCCGGCCTTGGCCTTCCATTGCGACATATGGGCATAGCGGGTCATCAAGCCGTTGCCGTGGCTGACTTCCACCACCTTGCCATATCCCGACCGCATGCCGACGAAGCTCACGCGGCCGGCGGCGGCGGCATGGATCGGCGCGCCCACCGCGCCGCGAAAATCCAGCCCCGCATGCATCGCGGCGTGGCCGTTGAAGGGATCCCGGCGATAGCCGAAGCCCGAGGAGATCAAGCTCGAATCGGCGGGCATTACCTGCGGCACGCCGGAAAGGCCGCGCTCCAGCGCATCCATCCGTTCCAGGCTGGCGCCCATCCGTTCGAAGCGCGGGTCGATCGAACCGTCCCGGGCGGTGGAGAGCTTCTCCAGCGGGCCGCCCTGTGCCGTGTGCGATGCGCGCAGGATGCCGCGCGGGTCCAGCCCCAGCGTGCGCAGTGCCTTCTCCGCGCGGGCGGCGCGGCGGTCGGCAAAGCGGGTCAGCCGCTCGACAAAGGCGATCTGCCGCGCCTCCAGCCGGGCGAGCGCTCCGGCTTCGGGAATCGCCGCGCTCACCTTCGCCACGGTCTTGTCCGCTTCCGCCTTGCTGTCGGAGACGGTTTCGTCAGGCAGCACATCGTCGGGCAGCATCGGCAGGACGCTTTCGATGAAATCCTGCCGACGGCCGAGATCATCGGCCACCTCGTCCAGATTGTCGCGATAGGCCTTCACCCGGCTCGCCGCCTTGGCCACTTTCGCTTCGCGTGACATCAGCGAAGCGCGTTCGCTGCTGGCCTGCCATTGGAACACGGCCATCACCGCCATGGACAGCGCCCAGCCGATCAGCAGCGCCGCCACCAGCGAAGCGGCCGCGATCTGCATGCGCGACGTAATGGTGATGAATCGGACCTGTCCCTGGGAGCGCATGAAGAACTCCCGTTCCGGAAACCAGCGTTGCAGCTGGTGCCGAACCTTGCCGACGGATTGACTGATCAAAACGACCCCGTTTGTCCCGTGCCTCTGCGTCCCCGGGCACCCCGCTACGCAGCAAGGCCGGTGGGGTCGAATCCGTCGCGCCGCCGACGGGGCGAAGCGAACCGCTTTTGCGATGAAGTGTTAATCATACCGCTCCGCAGCGGGAACAAAAGGGCGCTGGCCGAAATCCTGCCATCTGTTCACAAGGCGACTCGGCACGAAAGCGTCTGACAAGCGGGGGAGCGGATGATAAGGGCCCGGCGCATGAGCACGCTTGAACAGACCCGCACCGATCACGACGCGCTTGTGGCCGATCTGGCACGCGCCGGACGCGCCGCACAGCGCCGGCTGGCCGGCACCAGCGATCAACAGAAGGCGGAAGCCCTGCGGGCTGCTGCGGCACGGCTGCGGGACGCGTCCGGCACCATCCTCGCCGCCAATGCGCGCGACGTGGCGGCGGGGGAGGCGAATGGCCTTACCGGCGCCATGCTCGATCGGCTGCGGCTCGACGAGGGGCGGCTGGAAGGCATCGCCGGAGCGCTGGAAGCCGTTGCGACCCTGCCGGATCCGGTCGGCCAGGTGATCGATCGCACTGCCGCGCCCAGCGGCCTCGCCCTCTCCCGCGTCCGCATCCCGATCGGGTTGATCGGGATCATCTACGAAAGCCGCCCCAATGTGACGGCCGATGCCGCCTCGCTGTGCCTGCGCAGCGGCAATGCGGTGCTGCTGCGCGGCGGGAGCGAGGCGGTGCATTCCAATCGCGCGATCCACGCAGCGATGGTCGAAGGCTTCACCGCTGCCGGCCTGCCCGAAGCGGCGGTGCAGCTGATGCCGACGCAGGATCGCGAAGCCGTGGGCGCCATGCTGCGCGCGCAGGGGCTGATCGACATGATCGTGCCGCGCGGCGGCAAGGGACTGGTGGAGCGGGTGCAGACCGATGCGCGCGTGCCGGTGCTCGCCCATCTCGACGGCATTTGCCACACCTATGTCCATTCCGCCGCCGATCCGGAGATGGCGCGCAAGCTGGTGCTCAACGCCAAGATGCGGCGCACGGGCATCTGCGGGTCGCTGGAAACGCTGCTGCTCGATGCCAGCTTCCCCGCCAGCGGCGATGTGGTGGCGGCGCTGCTCGATGCCGGCTGCGAATTGCGCGGCGATGCCCGCGCCCGCTCGCTCGATCCGCGCATCCTGCCCGCCAGCAGCGAGGATTGGGACACGGAATATCTCGATGCGATCGCCTCCGTGGCGGTGGTCGACGGGCTCGACGCCGCGCTGGAGCATATCGCCCGCCACTCCTCCGGCCATACGGACGCGATCATCACCGCCGATGCCGCGGTGGCGGAGCGCTTCCTGGCCGAAGTGGACAGCGCCATCGTGATGGTAAACACCTCCACCCAGTTCGCCGATGGCGGCGAATTCGGCTTGGGGGCGGAGATCGGCATCGCCACCGGGCGGCTGCATGCGCGCGGGCCGGTGGCACTGGAAGGCCTCACCACCTACAAGTGGCAGGTCCGCGGCGAGGGGCAGGAGCGCCCTTGAAGCGCAGCCGGCGCAGGCTACACTCTGCGGCGGACCGGGCAGAGGAGTCTTTCGCATGCGTTACAACCAGCTCGGCAACACCGGCCTGATCGTTTCCGAACTGTGCCTGGGGGCAATGACCTTCGGCACCAATCCCGGCCGCTTCGGCCAGATTCACGGGCTCGACCAGGATGGTTCCACCGCGCTGGTGAAGCAGGCGCTGGATGGCGGGATCAATTTCATCGACACCGCCAATGTCTATACCACCGGCCAGTCGGAAGAATTCGTTGGCGGCGCGCTGAAGGCGCTGGGCATCCCGCGTGCCGACGTGGTGATCGCGACCAAGGCCATGGGCGCCATGGGCGAAGGGCCGAACGAGGCAGGGACCGGCCGCAAGCACCTGCTCGACCAGATCGATGCTAGCCTCGCCCGGCTGGGGCTCGACCATGTCGATCTCTACCAGATCCATGGCTGGGATCCGGTGACGCCGATGGAAGAGGCGCTGGAAGCGCTGAACGACATCGTCCGGTCGGGGCGCGCGCGCTATGTGGGCGTCAGCAACTGGGCCGCCTGGCAGATCGCCAAGGCACTGGGCATTTCGGAGCGGCGCGGCTTCGCCCGCTTCGCCTCGCTGCAGGCCTATTACACGGTCGCGGGCCGCGATCTGGAGCGGGAACTGGTGCCGATGATGCGCAGCGAAGGGCTCGGCCTCATGGTCTGGTCGCCGCTCGCCGGCGGGCTGCTGAGCGGCAAATATCGCTTCACCGACGAGGGGACGGAGGGCGAAGGCCGCCGCTCCGGCTTCAACTTCCCGCCGGTGGACCTGCAGCGCGCCGCGCCGCTGGTCGATGCCATGCGTACCATGGGGGAGAAGCGCGGCGTCTCCGTCGCGCAGATTGCGCTCGCCTGGCTGCTGTACCAGCCGGTGGTGTCCACCATCATCATCGGCGCAAAGCGGGCGGACCAGCTGCAGGACAATCTCGCCAGCGTGGAGGTGGAACTGACGCGCGAGGAACTGGACGAGCTCGGCCAGCTGAGCGCCCTGCCCCGCGAATATCCCGGCTGGATGTTCGAGACGCAGGGCAGCTACGTGTCCGGGCGCGTATCGCCGCGGCGCACGCCGGGATGAGCGGCCGGCCGGCCTGACGTGCGGCATCGCTATCCCGTGATCGGGCTGCTGGGGGGCAGCTTCAACCCGGCGCACGCCGCCCATCGGCGGATCTCCGTCTTCGCGATGCCGGCGCTCGGGCTGGAAGAGGTCTGGTGGCTGGTGTCGCCGGGCAATCCGCTGAAGCCGAAAGCCGGCATGGCCCCGCTCTCCACGCGCGTCCGCTCCGCCCGCGTGATGGCGCGCCGGGCGCCGATCCGCGTGACTGCGATCGAGCGCGAGCTGGGCACGCGCTACACGGCGGACACGCTGCGCGCGCTCACCCGCCGGTTTCCGCGCCGCCGTTTCGTGTGGCTGATGGGTGCGGACAATCTGGCCCAGTTTCATCGGTGGAAGAACTGGCGCCGGGTCGCCCAGGAAATGCCGATTGCGGTGATCGCGCGCCCGGGTTATGATGATGACGCCCTCGCGAGCCCCGCGATGGCCTGGCTGCGGCGCTACCGGTTATCCGCAGCCGGATTTCGCAACCGGGGCAAATGGAGCGCACCTGCGCTGATTGAACTGCGTTTCGATCCTGATCCGCGTTCGGCGACAGACATACGCCGGGCGGATCCCGACTGGGCCAGCCGCTTCAACGGTCCGCCGCCCAGGGACGGGATAACGCATTCCCTCATTCACGATCCGGCCATGAACGGCGCGGCAAGGGATGGTGGCGCATGATGCGTCCCGCGTTCCCGGCCGAGTCTTCCACTGGTCGCGATCGCCCATTGCCAAGAAGGAGCATGACAAGCAGCGATGACCCAGGCGCAAGCCCTGCCGGAGCATTCCGGCGCATCGACCATCATCACCATGGCTGACACACCTCTCTCCCATTCCGCCGAACCCGGCTCCATGCACGCGCTCGTGCTCGACCAGCTGGACGAAGATCAGGCGCAGGACGTCGTTTCCATCCCACTTGAAGGCAAGTCGAGCATTGCCGATCACATGGTGATCGCCACCGGCCGCTCCACGCGGCAGGTCGCGGCGATGGCCGGCAAGATTGCCGAGCGGCTCAAGAAGGAAGGGCACGGCTCGCCCCGCATCGAAGGCCTCCCGGCTGCCGACTGGGTGCTGATCGACGCGGGGGACGTGGTGGTCCACCTGTTCCGCCACGAAGTGCGCAGCTTCTACAATCTCGAGCGCATGTGGGGTTTCGGGGAGGATGCACCGTCGGCTGCGGCCGGGCGGGCCTGACCCCCTTAAATCGCAGCGCAAGGGCGGCTAAGGGTCGCCCATGCAGCTGCATGTCATCGCACGCGGAAAGATCGGGCGCTCCCCCGAAGCGGAATTGGTCGCGCGCTACGAGAAGCGCATCACCTGGCCATTGAAGCTGACGGAGCTGCCCGAAACCGGCGGCCGGATTCCCGATCCGCCCACGCCGTACCGCACGGTGCTGCTGGACGAGAAGGGGAAGCAGCTCGATTCGCCCGCCTTTGCCGGCGTTCTCGAAGACTGGCGGGACAACGGCATACGCGAGGCGCGCTTCATGATCGGCGCGGCCGACGGCCATTCGGCTGCTGAACGGGAAGCGGCCGACCTGCTGCTCGCCTTCGGCAAGGCCACCTGGCCTCATCTGCTCGCGCGCGCCATGCTGATGGAACAATTGTTCCGCGCCACCAGCATCCTTGCCGGCCATCCCTATCATCGGGCAGGCTGAGCGGGTGAAGCGGCTGATCCTCCTGCCCATGCTGGCGCTGCTGGCTTCCGCCGCTGCGGCGCAGCGCGTGCCCCTCTACGACGATCCTGCGCAAACGCGCGCCGCGCTGCGCGCCGCTCTGGCCGAACGGCAGGCGGCGGAGCGGCGCAGCGCTGCCCTGGAAGCCGAAGCCGCGCAGGTGCGCAGCGCCGCGGAACGCACCGCGCGCCAGGCCGCGGCGCTGGCGGCGCGTATCCAGCAGGCCGAAGCGGGCATTGCCGCGGCGGAAGCCCGCATCGCGCTGGTGGACCGTGAACGGGCGATCCTGCGCGAGCAACTGGGGGCGCAGCAGCGGCCGGTGGTGCAGCTGACGGCGGCGCTGCAGCAATTCTCCCGCCGCCCCGTGGGGCTTTCGCTCCTGCGGCCGGGCTCGGTGAAACAGGTGGTCTATCTGCGGGCGATGCTGGACAGCGCTGTGCCCCAGGTGCACCAGCGCACCGCCGCGCTGCGCCAGCGTATCGCCCGCAGCCGCGCCTTGCGCCGTGAAGCCGAAGAGGCCGCCGGCGTGCTCCGGGCGGAGGAACGGCAGCTGGCGGAGCGCCGGCAGCAGCTCGCCATGCTCGAAACGCGCCAGCGGCTGGCGCTGCGCCAGGCCGGGGGCACCGCTGCGCGCGAGGCGGAGCGGGCGCTGGCCCTGGGGGAACAGGCGCGCGATCTCGATACGCTGGTGGGCGAGCTCGACCGGGCGGCTGCGCTGCGCCGACAGCTGGCCGCGCTGCCCGGCCCCGTGTTGCGCCCGCCCCGGCCGGACCAGGCGCGGGTTGCCCGGGGGCAGGCAGCGGATCAGCCGGAAGGCAGCACCAACCCCCCGGCGCCCTATCTTCTGCCGGTGACGGGGCGCACGGTTACCGGCTTTGGCGCGCCGATCGACGGCGGGCGCAGCACGGGGCTCACGCTGGCGCCTCGCGGCGGAGCACAGGTGGTCGCCCCCGCCGCCGGCCGGGTAGTCTTTGCCGGCCCCTATCGCGGCTATGGCCGCATCGTCATTATCGAGCATGAGGGCGGCTGGACCAGCCTCGTCACGGGCCTTGCCCGCGCCGAGGCAGGGGTGGGGCAGGACGTGGTGGCTGGCTCGCCCATCGGAATTGCCGCGCCCGATCGGCCGGCGATCACCTTGGAACTTCGGCAAGGGGGCGAGCCGGTGAACCCGCTACGTTTCATCGGTTGAGCGGGCGCCGCCCCTTCTACGCCGCGTCCCGCCCTCATCTGGCGTTAAGCGCCGATGCGCGATAGAACGGGCGGATATTGCAGGATCTGATCGCATGAACATTGCCCGTAGAATCGCAGGGCCGCTGCGCGCCACCGCGCTTGTCACTGCCGTTGCGTTGCTCCCCGCCACCACCGCCGGCTTTGCCGAGGTGGAGGGCTCCGCCTCGCCGGAGTTTGCCAAGCTCTTCGCGACCTACCAGCGCATCAAGGCCAGCTATGTGGAGCCGGTGGATGACGACGTGCTGATCCGCGGCGCCATCGACGGCATGCTGGCTGCACTCGATCCGCACTCGGCCTATCTGGATGGCGCGGCGCTCGAACGGCTCGAAACGATGATCGACGGCAATTATCAGGGCCTCGGCATCTCGGTGCAGATGGATGATGGCGCGGTGAAGGTCGTCTCCCCCTTCAAGGGCAGCCCCGCGGAAAAGGCGGGCATCAAGGCGGGCGATTACATCACCCATCTCAACGGCAATCTGATCTACGGCCTCGACCTGGATGATGCGGTGGCCCAGATGCGCGGCCCGGCGGGCAGCACGGTGGATCTGCGCCTCTATCGCCCCGGGCGGGACGAGCCGGTGGAAGTGACGGTGACGCGCGGCCTGATCGAGCTGGAGCCCGTGACCTGGGAAATCAAGGATGGCGGCGTCGGCGTCATCAGCGTGAACGAATTCAGCCGCGACGTCGGCAAGGATGTGAACTCCGCCATTACCGATCTGCGCAGCAAGGCGGGTGGCAAGCTAACCGGGCTGGTGCTGGATCTGCGCAAGAACCCCGGCGGCTCGCTGGACGAGGCGGTGGCGTTGAGCGACCTCTTCCTCAGCAATGGGGTGATCGTTTCGCAGCGCGGCCGGACCAAGAAGGACACGATCTATTACGACGCGGAAAGCTATTACCGGGGCGAAGCGGCGCCGGGCGTGCCGATGATCGTGCTGATCGACGCGGGCTCTGCCTCCGCCAGCGAGATCGTGGCTGGTGCGCTGCAGGATCAGCATCGCGCGCTGGTCATGGGGGAGCGCAGCTTCGGCAAGGGCAGCGTGCAGACGCTGCTGCCGATCACGCGCGACGCCGCGTTGAAGCTCACCACCGCCCGCTATTACACGCCCAGCGGGCGTTCGGTGCAGGAAGGCGGGATCGAGCCGGATATCCGCGTGCCGCAGCTTTCCGATCCCGATGCCGCCAAGCGCGAGAAATTCGCCCTGCGCGAAAGCGATCTGCGGGGGCATCTGATCAACGAGATCAAGCTGGAGGACAAGGATCTGGAGAACGATGCCAAGCCGGATCCGCGCTTCACCGCCACGGCGGAGGAGCTGGAGAAGGAAGGCATCACCGACTTCCAGCTCGACTATGCGCTGAAGACGCTGCGCCGCACCGGCGCGCGGACCGCGGTCGCTGCGCGCAACTGATCGGGGCAGGGGCATGACGTCATCTTTCCGGCTGGCCCAGCGGCTCGCCATCGCCGTGCCTGCCCTGCTGCTGGGCGGGGCCTATATCTCGCAATATGTCTTCGGCCTGTTTCCGTGCGAGATGTGCTGGTGGCAGCGCTATCCGCATTTCATCGCGCTCGTGCTGGGGCTCGTCTCGCTCGGCGCACGGCCGGGCGCCCGTACCTTCCTTCTCGCTCTGGCGGCGGCAGCGATCATGATCTCGGGCCTCATCGGCGTGTTCCATGCCGGCGTGGAATATGGCTGGTGGGAAGGCCTTACGACCTGTTCGCGGCCGGTGGGCGCGGGCGGGGGCGATCCGCTGGACGCGATCATGAATGCCCCGCTGGTGCGCTGCGACGAAGTGCAGTGGAGCCTGTTCGGCATTTCCCTTGCCGGTTGGAACGCGCTGTTCTCTACCATTTCAGGTCTGGCGATCTTCCGCCTTCTCGGGCTAGACAGGAAGGGATGAAAGACCGTTCCCATATGATCCGGGTGGACCAGGCGGGCGAGTTCGGCGCCACGCGGATCTATGCCGGCCAGCTGGTGGTCATGGGGGAACGCGGCCCTCACGGTCCCGAAATACGCGCCATGGCCGAACAGGAAGAACAGCACCGCGCCGCCTTCGATGCGCTGATGGCCCGGCGCGGCGTGCGACCCACGATCCTGCAGCCTTTCTGGTCGGTCGCCGGATACGCGCTGGGGGCGGGCACCGCCCTGCTGGGGCCCGAAGCGGCGATGGCGTGCACCGCCGCCGTGGAGGAGGAGATCGATCGCCATTACAGCGCGCAGCTGGAAGAGCTGGAGCGGGATGGCGACGATCCCGAGCTCGCCGATCTCGTCACGCGTTTCCGCGAGGAAGAGCGGGAGCACCGCGATATGGCGCTGGCCGCTGGGGCGGAGCGGGCGCCCGCCTATCCGTTGCTGTCGGGTGCCATCCGGCTGGGCTGCCGCGTAGCCATCCGGCTGGCCGAGAAATTCTAGGCGCCGGGCGCTTTTGCGCAGGAACAAGGACAGCCTGCCGCACGCTTCAGTAACGGTTCACCGCTGTGAGCCTTGATTAAGGCCGCCGCCGCGCACAAGTTTTCCGGGCGGAGCGCCCGCGCCTGAAGGATAACGCCATGACTCGCCTCGCCGTCGCCCTGTTCGCCCTTTCGGCCGCCGTCGGCCTCGGCGCCTCGCCTGCCTCCGCGCAGGAAGCGGCGGGAGACCGGGTCAACACCGTCATCATCTATGGGGATGACGAGTGCCCCAAATCCACCGAGGGCGAAATCACCGTGTGCGCGCGGCTGGACGAGACCGAGCGCTATCGCATTCCCGAGCGGCTCCGCCAGAGCGATGATCCGGCCAATGAAGCCTGGAGCCAGAAGGTCCTCGCTTATGAAACGGTGGGCGATTTCGGTCCGCTTTCCTGCACCACGATCGGTGCCGGCGGCGAACTGGGCTGCACTGCCCAGATGATCGAGGCGGCCTATGCCGAAAAGCGCGCGGGCTCCAACGTTCGCTTCAGCGAACTGATCGCGCAGGCGCGGGCCGAGCGGCTCTCGACGATCAACGAGGAAGCGGCCGATACCCAGTCGCGTGTCGAAGAAATCGAGCGGCAATATGCCGAACGCCAGCGCGCGGCGCAGGAAGGCGACGATTCGCAGGCCCCGCGCCCGGCCGACGAGACGCCGCGCGTCGTCGATCCCGCCAAGCTCGCCCAGCCGCCGCAAAACTGAGACGGGCCGGCCTAACGCGTTCACCCCTGTCCGGTGCGACACCGATTCGGGTGCGGAGCGAATCGTTATGAGGCCAAACGAATGCCTGGCCCGTTTGACTCCGACAATTTATTGTTGATTTTTTCAAGTCCGCTCCGGCCGTCGTGTGTCTCTCAGCCGCGGCGATACGGATAGATGCGGGGGTTCGGACGGTTGCTGCCGATTTGTGCCGAAACGGCACGATGACTGAAAACCGAACGAATGGCCAGATACGAAATGACCCTTATTAATAAACCCTTGCGGCCCTAGGTGGAAACGCGAAGAGTCTGCGCACAATCAACGTTGAGAGGTGAAAATGCCTCACAGATCGCATGTTGTGCTTCAGGAGTTGACGGAGCAGGTCGAAAGCATCGCCGCCCGTCTAGTCGCTTTGCGGGACGAGGAGGAAGACTCGCCTGACATCGTTCTGCCGTCCGACAGGATTGCTTACCTTGACCGTCCGCGCGCGGGGCCGGACCGGAGCGATTCGCGTGTTACCCCCAAGGCCAAGCCGCCGCTGCCGGACCCGCGGCTTGTGCGCCTTATCGCCAAACAGAGGCGGTTGCGTAGCAACGCATTTGACCCCCAGTTGTTCGGGGAGCCCGCATGGGACATGCTGCTCGACCCACCGCCGCGCGTGGCGAGCACAAGCGTGTCTCGGTGTCCTCGCTATGCCTGGCGAGCGGTGTCCCGACGACCACCGCCTTGCGCTGGATAAACGAGATGGTGGCGGCGGGTTGGCTGGAGCGGGAGCAGGACGAGCAGGATCGCCGCCGGGCCTTCATCTCGCTCAGCGATCGCGCTGCTCGCGCCATGGCCCGCTACTTCGAGGAGACCTTGATGATGTGGCAGGACAATCTGCTGTAAGCAGGCGCTTAACCAAAATACGCTAGGGGGCTGGGGCATGACTGCCCCACAGCGCATCCTCACCGTTTTCGGCACGCGGCCGGAAGCCATCAAGCTCTTTCCCCTCATTCATGTGCTGGAAGCGGACGCGCGCTTTGACAGCCGCGTGTGCGTTTCCGCGCAGCATCGCGGGATGCTCGATCAGGTGCTGGAGATTTCCGGCGTGGTCCCCCATCACGATCTCGACCTGATGACGCCGGACCAGACGCTGGATGCGCTCACGGCGCGGCTGCTTACGGGCCTCGGCGCGGTGATGGATGAGGAGCGGCCGGACTGGGTGGTGGTGCAGGGCGATACGGCCACCGCCATGGCCGGCGCCATGGCCGCCTATTACCGCAAGATCCGCGTCGCGCATGTGGAGGCAGGGCTGCGCAGCGGGAACATCTATCACCCCTGGCCGGAGGAGGTGAATCGCAAGGTCATCGGCGCGATCGCCGCACTGCATTGCGCGCCCACGGAGACGGCGGCCGAGGCGCTGCGCCGGGAGAATGTCGCCCCCTCTACCGTGCATGTCACCGGCAATACGGTGATCGACGCGCTGCATTGGATCACCGGGCGCATCGCGCGCGAGCCCAATCTTGCCGGCGGCCTTGCCAATCTGGAGGCGCGCTTTGCCGGGAAGCGGATCATCGGCGTCACCAGCCACCGGCGCGAAAATTTCGGGGGCGGCATGGAAGCGATCGCCCAGGCCGTCCGCACCCTGGCCGCAAGGCCGGACGCGGCGGTGATCTTCCCCGTCCATCTCAATCCCAATGTGCGGCAGGTGATGAACGAGGCGCTGGGCGGGCTGGAGAACGTCGCCCTGATCGAGCCGCTCGACTATCCCCACTTCGCCCGCCTGCTCGATATGTCCACGCTGATGCTGACCGACAGCGGCGGCGTGCAGGAAGAGGCGCCAGCGCTGGGCAAGCCCGTGCTGGTGATGCGCGAGACCACCGAACGGCCGGAGGGCGTGATCGCCGGCACCGCGCGGCTGGTGGGCACCGATGCGGAGCGGATCGTGGCCGAGGCCACACGCCTGCTCGACGATCCGGATGCCTATTCCGCCATGGCGCGGGCGCATAACCCCTTCGGCGACGGCAGGAGCGCGGGGCGGATCGCGGAACTGCTCGCCGCCGCCTGACATGTTGGCGGAAGCGTTACCGCTTCCTTCACCCTTTTGCGCGATGCCCGGACCAGACGGCGAAAGGCGATTCATGCGCGGACAGGAACTTCCCACGGTCAGTGTGATCGGACTCGGCTACATCGGCCTGCCCACGGCGGCGGTGATCGCCCGCGCCGGGATGCGCGTGCGCGGCGTGGATGTGTCGCAAGCCGTGGTGGATACGATCAACCGGGGCGAAATCCATATCGAGGAAGTCGATCTCGACGGGCTGGTGCACGGTGTGGTGCAGCGCGGCCTGCTGTCGGCGGCGACCGATATCGCCCCTGCCGACGTCTTCGTGATCGCCGTGCCTACCCCCTTCCATAAGGACGGCCGGCATACGCCCGACATCTCCTATGTGCTCGAAGCTGCGCGAAACGTGGCGCGTGTGCTGAAGCCGGGCGATACGATCATCCTCGAATCGACCTCGCCCGTCGGTACGACCGTGGAAATGCGCGACATGATCGCCGCCGAACGGCCGGATCTCGCCATGCCCGGCCTCTGCGAAGGGACGCCCGACGTCTCCATCGCCTATTGCCCCGAGCGTGTGCTGCCCGGCCGCATTCTCGAGGAGCTGACCAACAACGATCGCTCCATCGGCGGCATCACGCCGCGGTGCGCGCGCAAGGCGCTGGCCTTCTACAAGCGCTTCGTGCGCGGCACCTGCGTGACTACCGACGCGGCGAGCGCGGAAATGACCAAGCTGGTCGAAAACGCCTATCGCGACGTGAACATCGCCTTTGCCAACGAGCTTTCGGTGGTCGCCGATGCCATGGGGCTGGACGTATGGGAGGTGATCCGCCTCGCCAACCGGCATCCGCGGGTCAACATCCTCAACCCCGGTCCGGGCGTGGGCGGCCACTGTATCGCGGTGGACCCGTGGTTCATCGTCCATGGCGCGCCTGAACAGACGCCGCTGATCCGCACGGCGCGCGGGGTGAACGATAACAAGATCCACCATGTCATCGCCCGCGCGAGTGCGCTCGTGGAGGCAAGTCCCAGCGCGAAGGTCGCCTGCCTGGGCCTAGCCTTCAAGGCGAATATCGACGATTTTCGCGAAAGCCCGGCCCGGCTGGTGGCCGCCACCCTCGCACGGCGCTTCGGCAGCCGCATCCATGTGGTGGAACCCTATGCCGCCGAGCTGCCGCGCGAATTCGAAGGCACGGGCGCCAGCGCGATCGACATCGATACGGCGCTGGAAGAATGCGACGTGCTGATCGTGCTGGTGGATCACGATGTGTTCAAATCCGTGCCGCTGGCCGAGCGGGCGGACAAGGTGGTCTATGACACGCGCGGGATCTGGCCGGATCAGCCCCAGCTTGCGCCCGGGGCCGTGCAGCCCGCTCTCCGCAAGGCTGGGTAACGCCCCGGATCAGCCGCCGGGAAACCGCTCGAACTCCGCCATTTCGCCAAGCCGCGTCATCCACGGCAGCCGTTCCGCCGTCTGGATCTGCGCCGTGGGCGCATGCTCCGCCGCGTCGTCCAGCGTGGCCGACTGGATGTCCACCACCCCGGGCAGCATCTCCGCATTGAGGAAATAGAGCCCACTGCCGCATGTGCCGCAGAAATGGCGGACGGAGCCCCCCGATCCGTGAAAGGCCTTGGCCGTGCCCTTGGTCACGCGAAAGCCATCTTGGGCAAAGGCCATCCACGCCATCACGGGCGCGCCGGAGGACGCCCGGCAATCGCCGCAATGGCACAGGGCATGGTGCAGCACCGGCCCTTCGACCTCGTAACGCACCTCACCGCAGCGGCATCCACCGGTAAGCATTGGCATCCCCTGATCCGAATCACTCCATATCAGGAACATACCACGAACAAAGCAGGCGGGAAAGCTCAGGCCAGCGAGATGTCCGGCGCGTCCTCCTGCTTCATGCCGACGACGTGGTAACCGGCATCCACATGATGCACTTCACCGGTAACGCCGGATGACAGGTCCGATAGCATATACAGCCCTGCGCCGCCGACATCCTCGATGGTGACATTGCGCCGCATGGGCGAATTCAGCTCGTTCCATTTGAGGATATAGCGAAAATCGCCGATGCCGCTGGCCGCCAGCGTCTTGATCGGGCCAGCGCTGATCGCATTCACGCGGATGCCGCCCGGCCCCAGGTCGTTGGCGAGATATTGCACGCTGGTTTCCAGCGCCGCCTTGGCCACGCCCATCACATTGTAATGCGGCACGACCTTTTCAGCACCGTAATAGGTGAGGGTGAGGATCGAGCCCCCGCCGCTGCCGTCTTCCGCGAGCGGCGGCATCATTGCCGCGGCGCGGCGCGCCACCGCCACCAGCGAATAGGCGGAGATGTTCATGGTCATCAGGAAATTGTCGAGGCTGGTATCGACATAGCGGCCGCGCAGCTCGTTCTTGTCGGAAAAGCCGATCGCATGGACCACGAAGTCGATCGTTTCCCAGCGTGCCTTCAGTGCCGCGAAGGTGCCGTCCAGCGCCTCCATGTCGGACACGTCGCATTCCAGGAGGAAGTCCGAACCGAGCTGTTCCGCCAGCGGCTTCACCCGCTTCAGCAGCGCGTCCCCCTGATAGGAGAACGCCAGTTCCGCACCTTCTTCACGCAGCTTCTTCGCAATGCCCCAGGCCAGCGACTTTTCGTTCGCGAGGCCCATGATCAGACCGCGCTTGCCCTGCATCAGCGAACCCATCGCTTGCCTTCCTCCGTATTATTTTCCGTGCATCCGGCGCTGCCGGTTGTCGAGCTGGCCCACCCGATCCTGTTCCTCCTCGGGCGTTTCGGCCAGCGCGGCGTTCAGCTCCGCACCCATGACCATCCCTAAGCCGACGAGCCAGAAAAAGAAAAGCGTGATCATGATTCCGGCCAGCGAGCCGTAGGTGAGATTGTAGGAAAACATCGTGCGCAGCACCGGCGGCAGCCAGATGGTCACCAGCACCCACCAGCCGGTGACGAGCAGCGCACCGGGCCATTTGGGATAGCGCCGGTTGCGATAGGCCGCCGGGGTCAGCGTGTAGAACAGCAGGTAGATGGAGCCGAAGAGTCCGAAGGCAGGTATGACCCGCGAAAGCGACAATTCGCCCAGTGCGCTTTCCAGTTCGGGCAGCCAGATGGAGATGAATTCCTGCGCCGCGCCGATCAGCACCTGGGCGATCAGGCTCAGCAACAGCAGCACCACCGCGCCCACGATGATCCCGGTCGACAGCAGCCGGTATTTCCAGAAAGCCTTGGTGGATTTGGTGCCATAGGCGCGCCGCAGCATGTCGCGGATCGTTTCCACCAGGCTGCCCACCGTCCACAGGCCGAACAATCCGCCGGCCCACAGGAACCAGCCGCTGCGCTGTTCCACCACATTGCGGGCGACCGGCTCGATCACTTCGCGCACCACCGGCGGCAGGGCCGTGAGGACCGCATTGATGGAGGCCATCCGCTCATGCTCTTCGCCGAACGCCGAAAAGATCGCCGCACCGGTGATGAAGAAGGGGAAGATCGCCAGGATCGCCATATAGGCGAGATTGCCCGCGTGGATGAAGCCGTCGTTATAGGTACCCAGGGCCACGCGGCGCAGGAT
This sequence comes from Altererythrobacter sp. B11, assembly GCF_003569745.1. Classification (NCBI taxonomy): domain Bacteria; kingdom Pseudomonadati; phylum Pseudomonadota; class Alphaproteobacteria; order Sphingomonadales; family Erythrobacteraceae; genus Altererythrobacter; species Altererythrobacter sp. B11. The sequence continues at coordinate 582,900 of NZ_AP018498.1, read as the reverse complement.
TTCAAAAGCCCGGCCGCCCAGCCCCACGTCTTCGGCCATCCGCTCCGCCAAGCCGGCGCGGTGGCGCAGAGCTTCGCGCCGCCGCCCCTCGGGCGAAAGGTCCACCTGCGGCGCTTCGGGGATGTCCTGCTCCGGATGCAGCGGTGCAACCATGCGCCCTACCTATCAGGCACCGGCTGCCTGTCGAGCCCCCGGCGGACCATACCGCCCGGCCTGCCCCAGCGGTTCAGACGCCCAGATGGTTCCGCACCGCCGCCGTATCGTGCCAGCCTTCCAGCCTGCGCGTGAGTTCGGCCAGATCGGCGGGCAGGGTGACTTCCAGCCGCACCAGCTGATCGCCGCGCCCGCCGCCCTTGCGGGAAAAGCCCTTGCCCTTGAGGCGCAGGATCTTGCCCGAAGCGGAGCCGGGCGCCACCGTCATCATCACCGCGCCTTCCACGGTGGGCACCTTCACCTTTGCCCCGTTCACCGCCTCGTCCAGCGTGACCGGCAGTTCCAGCCGGATGTCGTCGCCATCGCGGGTGAAGAAGGCATGCGGCTCGATCTCCACCGTCACCAGCGCATCGCCGCTGCCGGCGGGGCCGGGCTGGCCCTTGCCCTTGAGGCGCATCTGCGTGCCGTCTTCCACCCCTTCGGGCAGCTTGAGGTCGATCGTCTTGCCGTCGCCCAGCGTGATGCGCTGCGGCTTCAGCGCCGCCGCATCGGCGAAGGGCACGCGCAGCTTGTAGGAGACATTGGCCCCGCGCTGCGGCGGGGGTGGCGGGGGGCGCCGGCCGAAGCCCGCGCCGCCGCGCGCGCCGCCCATGCCGCCGCGGCCGCCGAACAGCCCTTCGAAGATGTCGCCCAGATCCACTTCCTCGCCGCCCATGCCTTCGAAGTCGCGCGCGGAATAGCTGCGCGACTGGCCACCGCCGGGCCGGCCGCCGAAGCCGCCGAACCCACCATTGCCGAAGGGCATGGCGGGGTTGCCGTCGGCGTCTATTTCGCCCCGGTCGAACTGCGCCCGCTTGTCCTTGTCGGACAGCAGGTCGTAGGCGCGGGTCACTTCGCTGAACCGCTCGGAAGCGTCGGGCTTGTCCTTGTTCCGGTCGGGGTGCAATTCCTTGGCGAGCTTGCGATAGGCAGACTTGATGTCCTGCTCGCTCGCGGTGCGGGCCACGCCCAGTGTTGCGTATGGATCTGCCATGGTGTGTTAGCTAGGTAATGCAATGATCCGGCGCAAGCGCAACACTTTCCTGCGCGCGGCGGAAAGGATAGTGGCAGGCCATGGAACCTGCAGCCGACGCCATCCCCGCCACCGACCCCTTCGCCCTGTTCGACGCCTGGTTCGAAGAGGCGCGCGCCAGCGAGCCGAACGACGCCAATGCCATGGCGCTCGCCACGGCGACGCCGGAGGGCGCGCCCTCCGTGCGGATGGTGCTGCTGAAGGGTCACGACCCCGATGGTTTCGTGTTCTACACCAATGCGCAGAGCCGGAAGGGCGGGGAAATCCTCGCCAATCCGCAGGCCGCGCTGCTGTTCCACTGGAAGAGCCTGCGGCGGCAGATCCGCATCGAAGGGCCGCTGAGTGAAGTGACGGCGGCAGAGGCCGATGCCTATTTCCACTCGCGCCATCCCGATTCGCAGCTTGGCTCGGCCGCCAGCGACCAGTCGCGCCCGCTGGCTTCGCGCCAGACCTATCTGGACCGCGTGGAGCAGCTGCGCGCCGCCTATGGCGACGGCGAAATCCCCCGCCCGCCGCACTGGACCGGCTTCCGTCTCGCGCCCGTGCGGATGGAGTTCTGGCAGGATCGCGCGCACCGCCTGCACGAGCGGCGGCAGTTCAACCGGGTGAATGGGGGCTGGCAGAGCGCCCTGCTCTACCCATGAGGGCAGCCGGGCGGGAGGATCGCGCCCCTTCGCGCGCATGGCTGACGCGCAGCGCCGCCTTCGCCTCCATCGCGATGGCGCTGTTCCTGTCCACGCTCAAGATGTGGGCCGTGTGGCGCACCGGATCGACGGCCATGCTCGGCAGCCTCGCCGATTCGGCGCTCGATCTCGTCGCCAGCCTGGCGACGCTGGCCGGGGTCTGGATCGCCGCGCAGCCCGCGGATGAGGAGCATCGCTTCGGCCATGGCAAGGCGGAGGCGCTGGCGGCCATGTTCCAGGTGATCCTGATCGTGCTGTCTGCCGGGGCCATCGGCTTCCGGTCCGTGCTCGGCCTGTTGGACGGCGGGCGGACGCAGGCCGCGGGTGAGGGCATCACCGTGTCGGTGATTGCCATCGGCGCCACTTTCGCGCTGCTGGCATGGCAGCGGCATGTGGTCCGCAGCACCGGCTCGGTGGCGATCCGCACGGACAATCTGCACTACCAGTCCGACCTGCTGCTGAACCTCGCGGTGATCGCGGCGCTGGTGCTGGATCAATATCTCGGCTTCGGGCGGGCCGATCCACTGTTCGGCCTGCTTATCGCCGGCTGGCTGCTGTGGGGCGCGTGGCATGCCTCGGTAGAGGCGGTGGACGCGTTGATGGACCGCGAATGGCCGGAGGAGAAGCGCCTTGCCTTCGTGGAGCGGGCTGCGCGCCATCCGGAGCTCAGCAAGCTGCACGATCTGCGCACCCGCAGCAGTGGCGAGCGGGATTTCGTGCAGTTCCACGTCGATCTGCCCGGCAGCATGAGCGTCGCCCGCGCCCATGCGATCCTCGAACAGGTGGAGGCCGATCTGCAGGCGGCGTTCCCCGATACCGACATTTTCATCCATATCGACCCTGCCGGCCATGTGGACGAGCCCGGCAACGAGCTGGCCGAGGATGACGAGTTCGCCAAGCTGAAGGACCAGGAATGAGCCGCAACAGCCTGCCCTACTGGCATGTCGATGCCTTCGCCGCGCGCCCCTTCGCCGGCAATCAGGCAGCGGTCATGCTGCTGGAGGAATGGCTGGCGGACGACCAGCTCTGCGCCATCGCGGCGGAGAACATGTTCGCCGAAACCGCCTTCCTCCTGCCCGATGCCGGCGGTGCGTCGGATTGCGAGCTGCGCTGGTTCACCCCGACGCAGGAAATTCGCCTGTGCGGCCATGCCACGCTGGCGAGCGGCCATGTTCTGCTCTGCCGCGATGGGGGTGACCGCGTGACCTTCCGCACCCGCAAGGCGGGCGTGCTGGAAGTGCGGCGCATGGCCCCCACCAGCGATCACCGGGGCGGCTATGAACTGGCTCTGCCGGCCATCGCCACCGAGCGGTCCGACTGGCCCGAAGCCGCGGCGCTGCTTGGCGCGCAGCCGGTGGAAGTGTGGCGCAATGCCGATGGCTACGACGTGTTCTTCTTCGAAAGCGAAGCTGCGGTGCGCGGCCTGCAGCCCGATCTGCGCGGACTCGCGGCGCTGGGGGACAATGCCTTCATCTGCACCGCACCCGGTGCGAACAGCGACGTGGTCAGCCGCGTCTTCGTGCCCGGCGCCGGCGTGGATGAGGACAGCGTCACCGGCTCCGCCCATGCGGTGCTCACCCCGCTATGGGCCGAACGGCTCGGCCGCAGCAGCTTCACCGCGCATCAGGCCTCGACCCGGGGCGGCGATCTTACCTGCCGGCTGGAGGGTGACCGGGCCTGGCTGGGCGGGCACTGCGTCACCGTGGTGGAAGGGCGCTTCTTCCCCGGCTGAGCCTCAATCGGCGGGATAAAGCGCGGCCACCTGCGCCAGCGCCTCCACCAGCGCCGCCCGGTCCTCCTCGTCGGTCTTGCCCAGCCTGACGATCGTCAGCTTCTGGGCGGGAGAGACGAGGATGTACTGGCCGAGGTGCCCCACCGCCGCGAACAGCGAGGCCGGGCCCTGATCGGGGAACAGCACGCGCCGGTCGCCACCCGAATCCCGGTTGAGCCACACGCTGGCGCCATAATCCGGGGCGCGCGGGCTGGCGTGCTTCATGAAGTCGATCCACCCGCGCGGCACGATCTGCGCGCCTTTCACCGAGCCGCCATGGCGCAGGAATTCGCCGAAGCGCGCCCAGTCCGGCGCGGTGGCCCATATCATGCTGCCGCCCATCATCGTGCCCGCCCGGTCATATTCGGCAGTGAGCGACTTCATCCCCAGCGGCACGCCCAGCCGCGCGTGGAGGAAATCGTCCATGGCTTCGCGCCGGACTTGGGGGGTGCCGTCGGGCGCCAGCACGCGGGTGGCGATGTCGGACAGGATCACGCTGCTGGCGGTCGAATATTCGAACTCGCGGCCCGGTTCATGCTCCAGCGGCTGCGCCTCCGCCCAGCCGGCCATGTCGTCGCGCCCGTCGAGGAACAGCATGCGCACTTCGTCCGAGGTGTAGACAGGCTCCGCCTTCTCCTGGTGCCGCAGGCCCGAGCGCATCTGCAGCAGCTGGCGCAGCGTGATCTCGCCGCGGGGATCGCCGGCGCGCTGCCAATGCGGAATGGGCGGCGATTCGTCGAGCCGCAGGCGCCCGTCCGCAACCATCATTCCGATCAGCACGCCGGTCACGGTCTTGGACATGGACCAGCCGAGGAAGGGCGTTTCCGGGCCGTAGCCCTCGCCATAGCGGCTGGCGGCCACTTCCCCCGCATGCATCACGATCAGCGCGCGCGTTTCGCCGAGATCATCCCGGGTGAACAGCGCATCCACCGCCCGCGCCAGCTTCTCCCGGTCGGTGCCGGGGTCGGCCACCACCGCCGCCATCGCCTCGGGCGGGACGGGCGGGGGCGGAGGCGGCCCCTCCTCCTTGCAGGCGCCGAGCAGGAGAAGCGGCAGCAGGGCTGGCAGCAGCGCGGCGCGGAGGCTAGGGGAGCGGCAGATCTTGAACACAGGCGTCATCTCGGCGCTGCTTCCTCCAGGCATCGGGCAATGGCAACCGCAAAGAACCGCAGCATCGGGCCGAACCGGCACTGGCCGCGCATCCTGCTGCTGGCGGTGGTACTGCTGGCGGTGCTGGGATGGTATTATCAGGCCCCGATCCGGGGCTACACCACTCTTGGCACTGCGTTCGGCGCGCGCACCGCCTGTTCCTGCCGCTTCGTGGCCGGCCGCAGCCTGTCGGACTGCAAGAAGGATTTCGAACCCGGCATGGAAATGGTGTTCCTGAGCGAGGACGAGGCAGCGAAAAGCGTCACCGCCCGGGTTCCGCTGATCGCCAGCGAAACCGCCCGATTCCGCAGAGGATATGGCTGCGTGCTGGACCGCTGGGACCGCTAGGTCAGGCCGGCTCGGTCGAATCGATCCATCCGCCGCCGAGCACCCGCTCCCCGGCATAGATTACCGCCGCCTGCCCCGGCGCAACGCCATATTCGGGTTCGGCGAAGCGGATCGTGCAGGCGGCGCCATCGCCCAGCGGCCCGTCCAGTTCCACCGGCACCGGCCGGGCCAGCGAGCGAACTTTCGCGGTGAGCGGCCCCGCCGGCAGCGGCCCGATGCGGTTGGTGTCCACGATGGTCGCCGCGCCAACCGCCAGCATCCGGCGCGGGCCCACGCGCACTTCGGCCCGGCCGGCATCGAGCTGCACGACATACAGCGGCTCCGCCTGCCCGCCGATCTCCAGCCCCCGCCGCTGGCCCACCGTATAGTGGATCACGCCCTGATGCGTGCCCATCACTTCGCCGGTTTCGGCATGGACGATATTGCCGCCGCGCGCCCCCTCCGGCCGCACGGAGCGGACGATCTTCGCATAATCGCCATCAGGCACGAAGCAGATGTCCTGGCTGTCGGGCTTGGCCGCCACGGCAAGGCCGAAGTCCCCGGCGATCCGCCGCACCTCCTGCTTGGGCAGGCCGCCCAGCGGAAAGCGGAGGTAGTCGAGCTGCGCTTCGGTGGTGCCGTAGAGGAAATAGGACTGGTCGCGCGCCGGATCGATCGCGCGGTGCAGTTCGGCCCCGGCGGGGCCCGCCACGCGGCGCACGTAATGGCCGGTCGCCAGGCAATCCGCGCCCAGTTCGCGCGCCATGCGCAGCAGATCGGTGAATTTCGGCCCCATGTTGCAGCGAATGCAGGGGATCGGCGTGCGGCCTTCGAGATAATCCTCGGCGAAGCGCTCCACCACCTCCTCGCGAAAGGCGCTTTCGTGGTCGAACACATAATGGGCGATGCCCAGGCGGTCGGCGACCTGCCGCGCATCGCGGATGTCGTCGCCCGCGCAGCAGGCGCCCTTGCGCCCGGTGGCGGCGCCATAATCATACAGCTGCAGCGTGATCCCGATCACCTCGGCGCCGCTGGCGGCGGCCAGCGCGGCGACAACGGAACTGTCCACCCCGCCCGACATAGCCACCACGATCCGGCAGCTGGCCGGATCGCGCGGAAGGTCGAACAGGGCCGCGGCACGCAGGGGGGATTCGAGGCGGCTTTCCATCGCGCCGCCCTTACACGCCGGGCGCCGCGCTGCCAAACCGCCGGCTAACATGTGGTGAACGCCGGCTTTACCTGATCTTGACGGTTGCCGGGGTAGGGCTGGGGCATGTTCCAGGGAAAGACCCCAGAGGCCGGGCATCGGCAGGCGGTGGAGCCGGATGCGCATGGCAGCGAACCCTTGCGGCAGCTCGCCTGGGCCGATTTGGTGAACCGGCTTGCCGCTTCGCGTGGCGTGCGCGCGGCCACCTCATCCGAGGCAGAAGAAGAGGCCGGCCCCGGAGTGGCCCCCTTCGATGCCTCGTCCGAACCACGGATTCCCGGGCATCACGATGGTAAAAATCCCGTTAACCTTGAACATTCAGGCAATCGCAAAGTGACCGTCGCACAACATCGCTCCACGCAAGAGCACGGCCGAGGGCCCGCGAGCCGAGGGAAGCAATGATCGAGAACCAGAAAATCCGTCCGGCACAAGTAATCGGCCCGCTGGGCGAGCCGCTGACTCTCGACGATCTTCCGGCCCCCTCGACCAAGCGCTGGGTCGTGCGCCGCAAGGCCGAAGTGGTCGCCGCCGTCAATGGCGGCCTGCTGACGATCGACGAGGTGCTCGAACGCTACAACCTCACGCTGGAGGAATTCGCCAGCTGGCAGCGTGCCGTGGATCGTTCCGGCATGCAGGGCCTGCGCGTCACCCGTATCCAGCATTACCGCGATCTCTACGAACGCCAGCTGAAATACTGACCGTTCCTGCGTCCATCGCGGACACCCCTGGCCGCGCCAGGGAACGCAACCATTCCTGCGCCGTTCATCCGGCGGGCACGCATGAAGCGCCGCCCTTAACAGGAGGGCCTGGAATGGGTTGGATAGCGACGATAATCCTCGGCGGCATAGCTGGATGGCTGGCGAGCATGGTCATGAACCGGGATGCCTCCATGGGCATTCTCTGGAACATCATAGTCGGCATCGTTGGCGGCATCATCGGCAGCGCCATCGGGAATGTCACCGGCTTCCTCACCACCGACGCGAACTGGGTGATGTACCTGATCACCGCATTCGTCGGTGCGGTTGTACTGCTGGCGATCGTGAACATGATCCAGCGGGGCCGCGTGCGCTGACGCGCGGACAATTTGATACAAATTCCCCGAACGGGCGGACAGCACTGCTTGTCCGCCCGTTTTGGTGTGGGCCGGGCAAGTCTCTCGTCGGCCCCCGGCGCGCGCTCGCAGAGTGGTGGATTGCTTGAGTAACGCACCGCGTATAAGGCGTCTGACGTAATTTTCCGCGAGGATTTGCGGAAAACACCATATCGTTGGGCCGGCGCGGGCGGTGACTGCTGCCCGCGAAGCCAGGGGCTGAATGCGCGCATGAACTACGAAACGACCATGAACTACAGCGGCCCGGCCGATCCCGAGGCTGGCGAGACGGTCGAAACCGAAGCCGCGGCTGCGTCCACGCGCCGGCGGCGCATCATCGTGGCAGCGTTGATCGCGGCCGTGCTGATCGCGATCGCCGCTGCCCTGCTGCTGAGCGGCGGGGAAGAGGCCGATCTGTCGGCGGATGCGGAAACCGTGCCCAGCGTCACCGTGCTGGCCCCGGGGCAGGGCACGATCGCCGGCGTGATCAATGCCACCGGCACCATCGCTGCCCGCCGCGAAATGCCCGTGGGCGTGGTGGGCGAAGGCGGCCGCGTCGTCTCGGTGCCGGTGGATCAGGGCGAATGGGTGCGCCAGGGGCAGGTGCTGGCGGTGATCGACCGCGCAGTGCAGAGCCAGCAGGCCGCCAGCGCAGCTGCCACCGTTTCGGTGAACAAGGCGGATGCGGAACTGGCGCAGGCCAATCTCGACCGTGCGCTCAAGCTGGTCGACCGCGGCTTCATCTCGAAGGCCGATGTCGATCGCCTCACCGCCACGCGCGATGCGGCCGTGGCGCGGGTGAAGGTCGCCGAAGCGCAATATCGCGAGTTGCTGGCCCGCAACGACCGGCTGAATATCGTCGCCCCCGCCGCGGGCCTGCTGCTGACCCGCAGTGTGGAACCGGGCCAGGTGGTCGGCGCGGGCTCCACCGCGCTGTTCTCCATCGCCAAGGGCGGGGAGATGGAAGTGCAGGCGCGGCTCAGCGAGACCGATCTCGCCCGCGTGTCCGTGGGCACCAGCGCCACCGTCACTCCGGTGGGTACCGGCAAGCAATTCACCGGCCAGGTATGGCAGGTCGCGCCGACGATCGACGAGCAGAGCCGCCAGGGCATCGCCCGCGTCGCGCTGGCCTATGCGCCCGAACTGCGGCCCGGCGGCTTTGCCGAAGTGCGGATCAACAGCGGCACGGTGGTGGCCCCGCAGCTGCCCGAAAGCGCGATCCTGTCGGATGAGGATGGCTCCTTCGTCTATGTGGTGGACAAGGATAACAAGGTGCGCCGCCGCAAGGTGACGACCGGCCTCGTCGCGGCTTCGGGCATCGCCGTCACCTCCGGTCTCGAAGGAAACGAGAAGGTCGTGCTGCGTGCCGGCGGCTTCCTGAACGAAGGCGACACGGTGCGCCCGGTTGCGGAGCGTGCGGAGCCCGCCGGGTCGGCGCGCTAAGCCATGAATTTCCGCAACATCTCGGCGTGGTCGATCCGCAATCCGATCGTTCCCATCGTCCTGTTCATCGGCCTGACGCTGGCGGGGATCGTCTCGTTCAGCCGCATGGACGTGAACGACAATCCGGACATCGATTTCCCCGCGGTGATCGTCGAGATCAGCCAGCCGGGCGCCGCACCGACCGAGATCGAGACGCAGATCACCCAGAAGGTGGAAGCGGCGGTGCGATCGGTGAACGGGGTGGACCAGATCCAGTCCACCGCCACCGAAGGCAGCAGTGTCACCACGGTACAGTTCATCATCGGCACCGATGCGAACAATGCGGTGAACGAGGTGAAGAACGCGGTGGACCAGGTCCGCGGCGATCTGCCCGAAGGCATTCTCGAACCGCGCGTCACCAAGGTGGAAGTCGGCGGCAACGGCCCGATCGGCTATTTCGCCGTGGCGGCAGACGACATGACGATGGAGCAGCTCAGCTGGTTCATCGACGACACGATCTCGCGCCGCTTGCTGTCCATCGAAGGCATGGCGGCGGTGAGCCGCGCCGGCGGCGTGGACCGCGAGATCCGCGTAGTCCTCGATCCCGCGCGGATGCAGGCGCTCGGCGTCACCGCGGCGACGATCAACACCGCGCTGCGGCAGGTGAACACCGATGCCGCGGGTGGCGAGGCGCAGATCGCCGGATCGCGCCAGTCCGTGCGCGTGCTCGGCAATGCCGATACGGCGCGCGATCTCGCCAAGACCCGCATCCGCCTCAGCAATGGCGTGACGATCCGCCTCGACGATGTGGCCGAGGTGTTCGACGGCTATTCCGAACAGAGCTCCATCGCCAAGATGCGCGGCCGGCAGGTGGTGACCTTCGGCATCGAGCGGGCCAAGGGCGCTTCCGACGTCACCGTCTATGACGCGGCGATCAAGGAGCTGAAGTCGATCGAGGAAGACAATCCCGGCATCCACATCACCCAGCTCTTCACCAGCGTGGAATACACCAAGGACCAGTACGACAGCTCGATGCACGCCATGATCGAAGGCGCGCTGCTGGCGATCGTGGTGGTGTTCCTGTTCCTGCGCGACTGGCGCGCCACGATCATCGCCGCGCTGGCGATCCCGCTCTCCGCCGTGCCGACCTTCTGGTTCATGGACATGATGGGCTTCACGCTCAACACGCTCTCGCTGCTGGCGCTGAGCCTGGTGGCGGGCGTGCTGGTGGACGACGCCATCGTGGAGATCGAGAACATCGTGCGCCACATGCGCATGGGCAAGACGGCCTATCAGGCCTCGATCGACGCGGCGGACGAAATCGGCCTCGCCGTGGTCGCCACGACCATGTCGATCGTCGCCGTGTTCCTGCCGGTGGGCCTGATGCCGGGCATTTCCGGCCAGTTCTTCAAGAACTTCGGCCTCACCGTGGTGGCCGCCGTGCTGATGAGCCTGGCGGTGGCGCGGATGATCACGCCGATGATCGCGGCCTATTTCCTCAAGGCCCATGGCCACGCCGAACATGGCGAGGGCTGGCTGATGGACCGCTACATGGGCATCCTGCGCTGGACGCTGGACGAAACGAAGACGGAAAAGCGCCGCCAGGGCATGGCGCCCGCAGTGCGTAGCGGCTGGAACGCCGCCGGAGAGACGCTGTACTGGCTGGCCGTGTTCGCCGTGGTGCTGGTGGTGGCCTATGTCGTGGCTGGCACCGGGATTCCCGGTCTGCCCGCATGGCTGCCCACTTCGCTGCTGCTGATCGTGCTGCCCGTCGCCGCGGGCTTCGCTGTCGGCTGGGTGCTCAACCGCGTGATCTATGCCACCGGCGGCGGCTTCGCCCAGGCGCATGAACGCTTCATGCTCCGCGTCCGCTCGCGCACGGTGGACCACCGTTTCTGGATGTTCCTCGCCGGCATCGGCGCGCTGGTCATCACCGCGCTGCTGCTCACCCATCTGCCGCAGCAATTCGATCCGACCACCGATTCGGACACCAGCCGCGTCAATATTGAAATGGTGCCCGGCACCACGATCGAGGAGACGGAGCGGGTGACCGATCGCGTCACTGCGATCGTGGAGAAGCAGCCCGAGGTGGAGCGGGTGCTGGAACGCATCAACGAGGGTGAGGCGCGGCTGTTCGTCGTGCTGCGGACCGACCGCGAAACCCCCAGCTATGAGTTCGAGCGCAGGCTGAATCCCGAACTGCAGAAGATCGCCGATGCGCGGGTGAGCTTCGCCTCGCAATCGGGCGGCTTCGGCACCGGGCGCGATATTTCGGTGATGCTGACTGGCTCGGACCCCGATGTGCTGCAATCCGCCGCGCAGACCTTGGCGGAGCAGATGCAGTCCGTCCCCGGCGTGGTGGCTCCGCGCATCGATGCCGATTTGCAGCGGCCCGAACTGGTCATCGTGCCCCGGCTCGATCTGGCGGCGCAGCTCGGCGTCACCACCTCCGCGCTCAGCCAGGCGATCCGCATCGCCACGCTGGGCGAGATCGACCAGAACGCCGCCAAATTCTCGCTCAGCGATCGCCAGGTGCCGATCCGCGTGGTGCTGGCCAAATCCTCGCGGCAGGATTTCTCCACCATCGAGAACCTGCCCGTCACCACCGCCAGCGGCGGCTCGGTGCCGCTCAGCCGCGTGGCGGATATCCGCTTCGGCGCGGGGCCGACGCAGATCCAGCGCTTCAACCAGTCCCGCCGCATCTTCGTCGGTGCCGATCTCGGCGAAGGGGTGGTGAAGGGGCCGGTGATGAACGCCATCAACGCCCTGCCGATCATGAAGGATCTTCCCGCCGGCGTGTCCAACCGCCCGGTGGGCGAGGATGAATGGCAGCAGGAGCTGATCCAGAACTTCATCATCGCCGTCATCAGCGGGGTGCTGCTGGTATTCGCGGTGCTGGTGCTGCTTTACAAGCGCTTCGTATCGCCGCTGGTGAACATGACCTCGCTGCTGCTCGCCCCGCTGGGCGGTCTGCTGGCGCTGTGGATCAAGGGCGATCCGATCTCCATGCCGGTCTATATCGGCCTGCTGATGCTGTTGGGCATCGTCGCCAAGAACTCGATCCTGCTGATCGACTTCGCGCTGGAGGAAATGCACTCGGGCGTGCCGAAGAAGGCTGCGATCATCGATGCCGGGCACAAGCGCGCCCAGCCGATCCTGATGACGACCGTGGCGATGACGGCGGGGATGATCCCCACCGCGCTTTCGCTCTCGGGCGATGCGGCCTGGCGCGCGCCGATGGGCATTGTGGTGATCGGCGGCCTGCTGCTGTCCACATTGCTCACCCTGCTGATCGTGCCGGCGGGGTTCAGCCTGGCCGATGGCTTCGAAAAGCGGCTCGGCCCCTGGCTGCGCGAACGCTTCCTCACCTATCGCCCCGGCGACAGCGACGGCAGGCGCCGCGATCATGGGGCGACGGAGGCCCACCCCGCCGAGTGACCGGGGCGCGGGAGTGACGGCGCGCAGGCAGCTGCCGCGCCCCGCCGCGCCGCCGGTGCCCCCGGTCGATCGCGCGCGGCGCATGCGCATCACCGCCACCGCGCTGCTGGTGGCCATGGCGGGCCTGTTCCTGCTCGGCCATCATTATCAGGCGGTGCATCCCGGCTGGGGCTATCTGCGCGCCTTCGCCGAAGCGGCGATGGTGGGTGGGCTGGCGGACTGGTTCGCGGTGACGGCGCTGTTCCGCCACCCACTGGGCCTGCCGATCCCCCACACCGCGATCATCCCCGAAAACAAGGATCGCATCGCCGATACGATGGCGGGCTTCCTGCGCAGCAATTTCCTGACGCCGGCCGTGGTCGCCCGGCGCATGCGCGATCGCAATTTCGCCCGCGGCATCGGCAATTTCCTGCTCCAGCCGAGCGGCAGCGGCGAAGGGCGCGTGCGCGCGGGGGCGGGCGAATTGCTGGCCGGGTTGCTGGAATCGCTCGATCCCGAACGGCTGGGCATGCAGGTGCGCGCCGGGCTGGCCCAGCAGCTGGAGAAGTTCGATATCGCGCCGCTGCTGGGCAATATGATCTCCACCGCCATGGCCGACAACAAGCACCGCCCGCTGATCGATGCCATCGTGCGCTGGGTGGGGCTGGCGCTGGAAGACAATGAGGAGATGGTGCGCAGCATGATCCATGCGCGCGCCAATGCCCTGCTGCGCTGGACGGGGCTGGACGAGCGGCTGGCCAATTCCGTGGTGGACGGGCTCTATCGCCTGCTGGCCGAAGTGCTGGTGGACCCCGATCATCCGCTGCGCGGCAAGGTGGAGGAAGGGCTGCGCCAGCTGGCGGAGGATCTGAAGCATGATCCCGCCACCCAGGCGAAGGTGGCGGCGATGAAGAAGGAGCTGCTGGACAATCCCGCCGTGGCCGATTGGTGGATGAGCGTGTGGGAACGGCTGCGCCACGGCCTGATCGAGCGGCTGCGCGATCCGCAGGGCGAGCTGCCGGGCCAGCTCGGCGGCGCCATGGCGGAGCTTGGCCGGGCGCTGCATGACGATGCGTCGCTGCAATGGCAGGTCAATCGCTTTGCCCGGCGCACGGCGGTGGGCGTGGCGACGCGCTATGGCGATCAGATCGTGAAGCTGGTGTCCGAAACGGTGCGCCGCTGGGATGCCCGCACGGTGACGGAGCGGATCGAAGGCGCAGTGGGTCGCGATCTGCAATTCATCCGGATCAACGGCACGCTGGTGGGCGGGCTGGTCGGCGTGGCGATCCACGCGGCGACGCAGCTGCTATGATCGTCTTCCCCACGCTGTATACGGAACGGCTGGAGATGACCGCTCCCGCTCAGGGCGATCTGCACCCGCTGCATGATCTGCTGACGGAGGGGGATACGGCGCGCTTCCTTGCCAATCTGGATGGCCTCCGCGGCCAGTTCGACCGGCTGTGCCGCAATGCCGGCAGCTGGGTGCTCTATGGCTATGGCATCTTCATGCTGCGCCGGCCGGATGAGGATGGGCTGATCGGCACCTGCGGCATCTTCCACAGCTGGCGCGGGCTGGGGGCGGATTTCGATGACAGCCCGGAAGCCGGCTGGATCATCGGCGCGCCCCACGTGGGGCAGGGGCTGGCCGGCGAAGCCATGCGCGCCGCCCTGGCGTGGTTCGAACACACGCATGGCGAACGGCGCATCGTGTGCATGATCTCCTGCGGCAACGTGCCCTCGCTGCGGCTGGCGGCAAAGCTCGGCTTCCGCCGCATGCGCGAGGCGCAGCTTCCTGCGGGCGATTCGGTCATCCTGTTCGAACGTCCGCCCGGCGGGGCGTGACGCGGCGCCCGCTCACAGCTTCTCGGTCACGCGGCGATGTAGCTGCTGTAAAGGCAGCGAATCGCCGGCCAGTTCAACGGCGGGCGTCGATACGGTAGACGATAGCCGTAGCGTAATAGGACTTGATAGGCTCGCCATGCTCATCCTGGGCAGGAACGAACATCGCGCGATCGCCAAATACGTCGCAGGCGGGGGAATGGAGGTAGCGTGTCGAGGTGATCTCGTTGACGCTACACTCCTCGATCGACCCGTCGGCATCGACGATGATCCGCAACGCCAGCGAGGCCTGCTCGCGGGCGTGTAGCGCTTGCAACGGGTATTGCTGCTGGATCCGCTCGGCGATTTCTCGAAGGTTGATTGGCTCGGCCTGCCGGCGCATCCTGTCCTGGCTTTTCAGGTCGAGTCCCCAGGAAGACACCAGATCGCGCGAACAGGTGTTGAGCGCATTGAATGCCGCCGCCAGTTCGGGCAGCGCGAAGGTGATCGCCCTGTTGCGCTTGCTGAACGACAGTTCGGCGTTGCCCTGCAATCGGCTTGTGTCGATGTGGGGCAGGCCCTCCACCTCGTAGCCGGCGGATTCGCCTTTCGCTTCCTGTTCGGGGGCCACTTCAAGCCGGACGTGGACGGCGCTGCGAAAGTCACCGAAGCTCACGGCCTCTGCGCGAACCTCCCGGGCGCTGAATAGAGGGCTTAGAGTCAGTTCGACATTGTCTCGCCCGACATAGCGCCACATCTCACGACCGGCCACAGTGAGGGTGGCGTAGGTTCCGGGCTGGAACTGATCGAACATCAGCAGATAGCGATCGTCCTCTTCGCCAAAATACCGCGCGAGACGGCACTTCCCCCTCGCATAGTCGACAATCCAACTCGTGTTGGCAGTTGGGGTCAGCCGGACCTCTTCCGCCTGCGCCGGAATGGCCAGCGTCGCGGCGGTAGCGGCACAGAGAAGACCAGTTCGAAACCACCCCATGAGCGAGCCCCCCTACCTGCCGATAGATCTATGCCTGCCAGGTCGGAGAAGCAACGCTCACAGCTTCTCGGTCAGCTCCGGCACCGCCGTGAACAGATCGGCCACCAGCCCGAGGTCGGCGACCTGGAAGATCGGGGCGTCGGCGTCCTTGTTGATCGCCACGATCACCTTCGAATCCTTCATCCCGGCCAGGTGCTGGATCGCGCCCGAAATGCCGACCGCGATGTAGAGCTGCGGGGCGACGACCTTGCCCGTCTGGCCGACCTGGTAATCGTTCGGCACATAGCCCGCATCGACCGCCGCGCGGCTCGCGCCGATGGCGGCGCCGAGCTTGTCGGCAAGCGGGGTGATGATCTGCTGGAAGGTGTCGCCGTCCTTCAGCGCCCGCCCGCCCGAGACGATGATCCCGGCGCTGGTCAGCTCGGGGCGTTCGCTCTTGACCGCTTCGATGCCGACGAACTGCGACAGGCCCGCATCGCCGGGGCCGCTGACCGCCTCGACAGCGGCCGAGCCACCCTCTTCCGCCGCCTTGTCGAAAGCGGTGGTGCGCACGGTGATCACCAGCTTGGCATCGCGCGATTCGACCGTTGCAATGGCGTTGCCGGCATAGATCGGGCGCTTGAAGCTCTTCGGCCCTTCGACCGCGATGATGTCCGACACCTGCATCACGTCGAGCAGGGCGGCGACGCGCGGGGCTACGTTCTTGCCGGTGGTGGTGGCAGGGGCGAGGAAGGCATCGTAGCCCTCCATCAAGCCCGCCACGAGTGGCGCGACATTCTCGGCCAGCATGTCGGCATAGGCTGCGTCGGCGGCGTGGAGCACCTTCTCCACACCCGCGATCTTCGCCGCTTCGTCGGCCGCGCCCTGCGGACCGGCGACGAGCACATGGACCGGCCCGCCGAGCGCGGCGGCGGCGGTGACGGTGGCGAGCGTGGCGGGCGCGACGGCGCCGCCCGTCAGTTCAGCAAGTACGAGGGCAGTCATCAGGCAACTCCCAGGGCTTTGAGCTTGGCGACGAGCGTATCGACGTCGGCGACAATCTCGCCCGCCTGCCGCACCGGCGGCTCGGCCACGTGGGTGGTGGTCAGGCGCGGCGTGACGTCCACGCCGAAGTCGGCGGGCGTCTTCACATCGAGCGGCTTCTTCTTGGCCTTCATGATGTTGGGCAGCGAGGCATAGCGCGGCTCGTTCAGCCGCAGGTCGGCCGTGACCACGGCGGGGAGGGTGAGCTTCACCGTCTCCAGCCCGCCATCCACCTCGCGGGTGACGGACACGCTGTCGCCCTCGATCTCGACCTTGCTGGCGAAGGTGCCCTGCGGCAGGCCGGCCAGCGCGGCCAGCATCTGGCCGGTCTGGTTGCTGTCGTCGTCGATCGCCTGCTTGCCCAGCAGCACCAGGCCGGGCTGTTCCTCATCCACGATGGCCTTGAGGATCTTGGCCACGGCCAGCGGCTCCACCGCCTCGTCCGTCTCCACCAGGATCGCGCGATCGGCCCCCATGGCGAGCGCGGTGCGCAGCGTTTCCTGCGCCTTCGCCGGGCCGACGGACACGGCCACGATTTCCTCCGCCGCGCCCTTCTCCTTCAGCCGGATCGCCTCTTCCACGGCGATCTCGTCGAAGGGGTTCATGCTCATCTTCACATTGGCGAGATCGACCCCGCTGCCGTCGGGCTTCACCCGCGGGCGGACGTTGTAATCGATCACCCGCTTGACGGGGACGAGGATCTTCATCGAGGAGCCCCTCCTGAGGGTTCGTTCAGGGTTATAATCTTACGTCGCGCCTTCGCGTTGTCGGAGGTCGAGGTCAAGCCCGGCCATGCTTGGCGCCGTGTCGGAAGCGGCATAACATCGCCCGTCATCATCCCGGAGTTGTCCCATGCGTGCGATTCTCGCAGCCTTCTGCCTCGTCACCGCCGTGCCGGCTGCGGCACAGGACCAGCCGGCGCTGACCCGCAGCGCGCAGGAGGGGGCGGAGCGGCCGGCGGCCGTGATCGCGGACCTGGCCTGGCTCGCGGGCTCGTGGGAGGGGCCGGGCATCGGCGGCGCGCCGGCGCAGGAAAGCTATTCTGCCCCGTTCGGCGGGACGATGGCGGGCACCTTCGTCCAGGAGGACGGCAAGGGCGGCGTGATGTTCTACGAATTCATCCAGCTGGCGGAGGACGGGGGAAGCCTCGTCATGCGGCTCAAGCATTTCGGCCCCGACATGACCGGATGGGAAGAGCCCGCAGAGTTCGCCAGCTTCCCGCTGATCGCTCGCGAGGGGGGCAACTGGTATTTCGATGGGCTGACGCTGGAGCGGCAGGGGCCGGATGTGCTGCGCATCGCCGTGCGGGTGCGCGAAGACGATGGCAGCACGTCCGAATTGCTGTTCCCGCTGCGGCGGGCGGCGGGCCGCTAGGCGGCCTGCTTCACTTCGCCCACGATCTTGCGGGCGGCGTCGCCCAGATCGTCGGCCGGCACGATCGGCAGGCCCGAATTGGCGAGGATCTGCTTGCCCAGTTCCACATTGGTGCCTTCCAGCCGCACGACCAGCGGTACGGACAGGTTCACTTCCTTCGCTGCGGCCACGATGCCTTCGGCGATGATGTCGCACTTCATGATGCCGCCGAAGATGTTGACGAGGATGCCTTCCACCGCCGGGTCCGACAGGATGATCTTGAACGCCGCGGTCACCTTCTCCTTGTTGGCGCCGCCGCCCACGTCGAGGAAGTTGGCCGGGAAGGCGCCGTTCAGCTTGATGATGTCCATCGTCGCCATGGCGAGGCCCGCGCCGTTGACCATGCAGCCGATGTTGCCGTCCAGCTTGATGTAGGCGAGGTCGTACTTGCTCGCCTCCACCTCCATCGGGTCTTCCTCGGTCTCGTCGCGCATCGCTTCCACGTCGGGGTGGCGATAGAGCGCGTTCGAATCGAAGCTCATCTTGGTGTCGAGCACCAGCAGTTCCCCGCCTTCGGTTTCCACCAGCGGGTTGATTTCCAGCATCGCGCAATCGAGCGCGGTGAAGGCGTCATAGAGCTGCTTGGCCAGCTTCTGCGCGGCCTTGGCCAGCTGGCCTTCCAGCTTCAGCGCGAAGGCCACCGCGCGGCCGTGATGCGGCATGAAGCCGGTCGCCGGGTCGATGGTGACGGTGGTGATCTTCTCCGGCGTCTCATGCGCCACGGTTTCGATGTCCATGCCGCCTTCGGTGGACACGATCATGGCGATGCGGCCGCTGGCGCGGTCCACCAGCATGGAGAGGTAATATTCCTTCGCGATGTCCACGCCGTCCGTCACATACAGGCGGTTGACCTGCTTGCCGGCCTCGCCCGTCTGCACCGTCACCAGCGTGTTGCCCAGCATTTCGCGGGCATTGGCTTCCACCTCGTCCACGCTCTTGGACAGACGCACGCCGCCCTTGGCATCGGCGCCCAGTTCCTTGAACTTGCCCTTGCCGCGGCCGCCCGCGTGGATCTGCGCCTTCACCACATACAGCGGCCCGGGGAGCTTCTTCGCCGCTGCCACGGCTTCCTCCACCGTCAGCGCCGCATGGCCGGCGGGTACGCCGATGCCGAATTTCGCGAGCAGTTCCTTCGCCTGGTATTCGTGGATGTTCATCGCTGGAGTTGCCTTCCGATGACTAGGATTGGGGCCACTGGGAGATGGGCTATGCCGGGGCGCTTAGGCAATGCGCGCACGGCTTGCAAACCCTTAGCATCGCCGCCATCGCCGGGGGAATGATCGACTTCGCCAGACTCGAGGAAATCTGCCGCGAGGCGGGGCGCATGGCGCTGCGCCGCTGGCCGGGCCATGGCCACGCGCTGGAAAGCTGGGACAAGGGCGACAGCAGCCCGGTGAGCCAGGCCGATCTGGAGGTCGATCACTTCCTCAAGCGCGAACTGGGCGCGCTGCTGCCCGCGGCCGGCTGGCTGTCGGAAGAGACGGTGGACGCCCCCGCCCGGCTGGAGCGCGACCTCATCTGGCTGGTCGATCCCATTGACGGCACGCGCGATTTCATCCGCGGGCGCCCGGGCTGGGCGGTGTCCGTCGCGCTGATCAGCGCGGGCAAGCCACTGATCGGCATCCTCGATGCCCCGGCGCGGGGGGAAATGTGGGTCGGCATTTCGGGCCGGGGATCGCGGCTCAACGGGAAACCGCTCTCCGCCAGCACCCGCAGGCAGCTGCCCGGTGCCCGCGTGCCCACCGATTCGCTGCCGAAGGAGGATCGCGATCTGGTGACGGTGGAAAAGCCCAATTCCATCGCCCTGCGCGTGGCCATGGTGGCGGATGACCGCGCCGATCTGGTCGCCACGCTGCGCTGGGGCTATGAATGGGACATCGCCGCCGCCGCCCTGATCGCGCGCGAGGCGGGCGCCGCAGTGAGCGACGCCTTCGGCCAGCCGCTGAGCTACAACAAGCGCGATCCGCGCGCCTTCGGCATGCTGGTCTGCGCCCCCGCCATCCATGGCGCGGCCGTGGAGCGGCTGGCGGACCGGGCGCGCCGCTATTCCGCGATCGTGCGCTAGGTATCCCGCGCAGGAAAAAGGGCCGGTCCTTGCGGCCGGCCCTTCCCTCTCCAACCGGTAAACCGGATCAATAGGCCTTGTTCACATCCTGCTCCGTCACCGGAGTGATGCGGATTTCCACGCGCCGGTTCTGCGCGCGGCCTTCGGGCGTGTCGTTGCTCGCCACCGGATATTGCTCGCCATAGCCCACCGTCTCGATCCGTGCGCGCGATACGCCGCGCGAGACGAGGTAATTGGCCACGCTCTCGGCCCGGCGGCGCGACAGATCGAGATTATAGCTGTCGGAGCCGGTCGAATCGGTGTGGCCCATCACGTCGATCAGGCTGTTGGGATATTTGATCATGCTCTGCGCCACATTATCCAGCGTGGCGCGGAAGCTCGGGCTGATGGTGGTCGAATCGACCGGGAAGGTCACGTCGGGCAGGTTCAGCAGGATGCCGTCGCCATTGGGCGTCTCGGTCACATCCACGCCGCTGCCGGCGGTGGTTTCCTTCAGCTCCTTGATCTGCTGGTCCATGCGATAGCCGGCATAGCCGCCGGCCGCGCCGCCGATGCCCGCACCCACGATGCGCGCGGTCTTGCCGCCGATCAGCCCGCCCAGCAGATAGCCGAGCCCGGCGCCGCCCACGCCGCCGATGGCGGTGCGCGAAACCTTGCGTTCGCCCGTGTTCGGGTCCGTCACGCAGGCAGAGACGCCCAGCAGCGAGATCGCGGCCATGCTGGATACCAAAATGCGGGATTTCTTCATGCGTTGCATCCTCATGCTTGTTTACTCCACGCGCAGCACTGGCCGGCGAATGGAGAACGCCACCTGAATGTGCCCTTTTGAACGTTCAGGCCGCCCGCATGTTCCTGAAGCGGCTGCAGCTGCGAAACGGCGATCATCCGGCAGGCCCGCCGATGGCGCTTCGCCTTCGCGGCACGATCTGCTAGCGCTGCTCCCCCCATGTCACCCTTTCCCTGGTTCGATCTGGCCATCCTTGCCGGCCTGATATTGCTCAACGGCGTCTTTTCGATGTCGGAGCTGGCAATCGTCTCCGCGCGGCACGGGCAATTGCGCGTGGCGGCGGACAAGGGCAGCGCCGGTGCCCGCGCGGCGCTGGATCTGGCGGCCGATCCCGGCAAGTTCCTTTCCACCGTGCAGATCGGCATCACGCTGGTGGGCATTATTTCGGGCGCCTATTCCGGCGCCACGCTGGGCGGCCCGGTGGGCGAACGGCTGGCAGTGCTGGGCGTGGGGGGCGATGTGGCGCAGGAAGCCGGCTTCGTGCTGGTGATCGCCATCACCACCTATCTCAGCCTGGTGGTGGGCGAACTGGTGCCCAAGCAGCTGGCCCTGCGCGCCGCCGTGCCGATCGCCATCACCATGGCGCTGCCGATGGTGTGGGTCGCGCGCATCGCCGCGCCCTTCGTGTGGTTGCTCGATTCCTCATCCGCCCTGCTCATGCGCCTGCTGGGCATCGGTGCGCGCGGCGAATCGCGGCTGACCGCGGAAGAGCTGCAGCTGGTGTTCACCGATGCCATGCGCTCCGGCGTGATCGAGGAGCAGGAAGGGGTCATCCTCTCGGGCGTGATGCGGCTGGCCGAACGGCCGGTGCGCGAATTGATGACGCCGCGCACCGAAGTGGACTGGTTCGATCTGGGCGCCGATGCGGAGGAAATCCGCAAGGTGGCGCGCGAAACGCCGCATTCGCTGCTGCCCGTGGCCGATGGATCGCCGGACAAGGTGATCGGCGTGGTCAAGCTGCGCGAAGTGCTGGCCCAGCTGCTGGCCGATGGGCGTGCGGACCTCGCCACGCTGGTGCGCAAGGCGGAAGTGGTGCCCGATCAGCTGGACGCCATGGATGCGCTGCGCACGCTGCAGCAATCGGGCATGCCCATGGTGCTGGTGCATGACGAATATGGCCATTTCGAAGGCATCGTGACCCCGGCCGATCTGCTCAGTGCCATCGCCGGCAGCTTCGCCAGCCATCAGGACGAAGGGGAAGACCCCCAGGTCGTGGAGCGGGAGGACGGCTCGCTGCTGCTCTCCGGC
The DNA here is from genome assembly GCF_003569745.1 of Altererythrobacter sp. B11. Lineage (NCBI taxonomy): Bacteria > Pseudomonadati > Pseudomonadota > Alphaproteobacteria > Sphingomonadales > Erythrobacteraceae > Altererythrobacter > Altererythrobacter sp. B11. The sequence continues at coordinate 561,261 of NZ_AP018498.1, read as the reverse complement.
GCCATGCCGGCGGACATGCTGTCCGAACGGCTGGGGCTCGATCTGCCGGAGGATCGCGAGTTCGCCACTGCCGCCGGATATGTGCTCTTCATGCTCAAGCACCTGCCGCATGAAGGCGAATATTTCGACGATCAGGGATGGCGTGTCGAAGTGGTCGACATGGATGGCCGCAAGATAGACAAGCTGTTGGCAACGCAGATAAAATGAGCTGACGCGAAAATGCGGCGGGCTGCTGCTGGCGGCGCATTTTCCATATTGCGGGCAAACCCGAAGCGCCGCATTTCTCGTGCCGTCGCCGGACATTCCGGCGATGCGTGGGCGCCCGCCTTCTCGCGCGCCCGGACAGACGAGCGATGATGATCGTTCCTACCTATGTCGGCCCCAGTGCGATCGAGGGCATCGGCATCTTCGCGGTTTCCCCGATCGAACGGGGCGCCGCCATCTGGTCACTCGATGAACGCTACGATCTGCTGCTGACGCCGGCCGATCTGGAAACCATGGGCCCGCTGCAGCGCGATTTCGTGGAACGCTATGGCTATCCGCATATGACGCGGCCGGGCCTTACCGTGGTGGAATTCGACAATGGCCGGTTCATGAACCATGCCGATCTGCCCAACACGGATTTCACCGATCCGCGCACCGGCTGGGCCATCCGCGATATCGCCGCGGGGGAAGAAATCACCTGCAATTATGCGGAATTCGATCCCGGCTTCGTGATGCAGCCGGGCCGCGTGTTCGCGGCGCAGGCTGCGGCCATGGCGGGGATCTCCGCCGGGATTTGAGAGAGCGGCCCGGCGGCACCTGCCGCCCGGCCTGCCCGCTCGCGGACCCGGTCAGCCGGGGATGACGGCGCGCGCGTCCTGCCCGTCACCCTCGGGCGCGGCCACGATGGCCTGGGTGGTGCTGCCCTTGTCCACGGTGAAGGTGCCGGCATCGCCCACGGAGGAGCGGATGCCGCTGTCCGCCTCGCCCGCGCGCTGCAGGGCGGCGGCTTCGGCCTGGCTGAACTTGGGCGCCTGATCGCCGAACAGCGCATCCAGCGCCTGTTCCGCAGCGGTGCCTTCGGTGGGGCGCGGCGCGCCGGGGGCGGGCGGCTCCAGCCGGAAATCGGGCGGCACCACCAGCGGAGCCTGGCGCTGCACGGCGAACTCGTCCGGCCGCTCGCGGCTCATGATGCCGCCGGACCCGCAGGCGCCGAGCAGGGCCGAGGAACCGGCGAGAAGAAGGATCGTGGTCGCTTTGCGCATCAGGTAATCTCCGCGGATCTGTCCGCCTGTTGTTCGCCTTCCGGTTTCTCGCGGATGAACAAGGCGCGGGCAAGGATAATAACGACGCCCACGGTGATCGCGGCATCGGCCACGTTGAACACCAGGAAGGGGCGGAAGCTGCCGATGTGGAAATCGGCGTAATCGACCACGAAGCCATAGCGGTAGCGGTCGTGGATATTGCCGATGGCGCCGCCCAGCACGAGCGCGAGGGGCATGATGTCCCATGCCCGCCGCTCGCGCAGCAGCCAGACGAACACCACCAGCGCGATCAGCCCGGTCACCGCCACCAGCATCCAGCGCATTTCCATGGATGTCGCCTCGAACATGCCGAGCGAGACGCCGAAATTGCGCGTGAAGGTGAGGTTGAAGTAGGGCAGCAGCTCGATCGAGCCGCGTTCGCGCACCTGCCAGGGGCCGAGCACCTGCAGCTTCACCCATTTGTCCACCGCCGTCACCACGGCGGCCAGCAGCAGGCCGATCAGGCGGTTGCGCCAGGCGGGGCTCATGCCGCGCTGTCCAGTTCGGCGACCACGGCGGTGCAGCGATGGCACAGGGCGCCGTCCTCGGTCACTTCGGGCAGCAGCCGCCAGCAGCGGCCGCATTTGTTGTCGTCGCTGCGCGAAACGCGGATCGCGGTGCCTTCCTCGCGGGAGACGGTGCCGGAAATGAACAGCCCGGCCAGCTCCTCGTCGGTCACGCCCTCGGGCACGGCCTCGGCCGGCACGGTGATCTCCGCCTCCAGCCCGGAGCGGACCAGCTTCTCGCGCCGCAGCGGCTCGATCGCTTCCATCACCTCTTCGCGCAGCGCGCGCAGGCGATCCCAGCGGGCGAGGTCGGCCTCGGCGGCCGGCACTTCGGGCCATTCCAGCAGATGCACGCTGCCGCCATCGGGATAGCGTGTGCCCCACACCTCTTCCGCCGTGAACACCAGCGCCGGCGCGGCATAGCGCACCAGCGCGTGGAACAGCGTGTCCAGCACCGTGCGATAGGCGCGCCGCGCGGGATCGCCCGGAGCGTCGCAATAGAGCCGATCCTTGCGGATATCGAAGAAGAAGGCGGACAGATCCTCGTTGCAGAAGTCCACCAGCCGGCGGGTGTAGGCGTTGAAGTCGAAATCATCGACCGCGCGGCGCAGTTCGGCATCCAGCCCGCCCAGCAACGCCAGCATGTAGCGTTCCAGCTCCGGCATGTCGGCCGGGGCCACTCGCTCGCTGTCGGTAAAGCCGTCCAGCGCGCCGAGCATATAGCGGAAGCTGTTGCGCAGCTTGCGATACTGGTCGGCCACGCCCTTCAGGATTTCCGGCCCGATGCGGTGGTCCTCGGTATAATCGACGCTCAGCGCCCACAGGCGGATGATGTCGGCGCCGTAATCGCGCATCACCTCCAGCGGGTTCACCGTGTTGCCCTTGCTCTTGGACATTTTCTCGCCCCGGGCATCCATGGTGAAGCCATGGGTCAGCACCGCCTTGTAGGGCGCCCGCCCGCGCGTGCCGCAGCTTTCCAGCAGGCTGGACTGGAACCAGCCGCGATGCTGGTCGCTGCCTTCCAGGTAGAGGTCGGCCGGCCATTGCAGCGCCGGCCAGCGCCCGCTTTCGAGCACGAAGGCATGGGTCGATCCGCTGTCGAACCACACGTCGAGAATGTCGGTCACCCGCTCATACGCGTCCGGGTCATGCCCATACTCTTGCAGAAGCGTTGCAGCCTCGTCGCTCCACGCATCCACGCCCTGTGCACGCACGCTCTCCACGATGCGCGCGTTGAGGGCCTTATCTACCAGATATTCCCCGGTTTTCCGGTTCACGAACAGGGTGATCGGCACGCCCCAGGCGCGCTGGCGGCTCAACACCCAATCGGGCCGGCCTTCCACCATGCTGCCGATCCGGTTCCGCCCCTTCTCCGGAACGAAGCGCGTCTGCTCGATCGCTTCCATCGCCAGGCTGCGCAGCGTGGCCTCCGGCCCGATCGCGCCGCCTTCATTGTCCCAGCCCTGTTCTGCAGGCGTTTCAAGGTGTTCGGCGATGCCGGGCTTGTCCATCGGCACGAACCACTGCGGCGTGCAGCGGAAGATCACCTTGGCCTTGGACCGCCAGCTGTGCGGATAGCTGTGCCGGTAATCGGCACTCGCCGCCAGCAAAGCTCCAGCTTCCTTCAGGTCTTCGCAGATCGGCCCGTCAGGCGCGTTGAACTTCGGATTGATGACGCTCATCGAACGCGGGTCGCTGCGCGGCAGCCAGCCCCAGTCCTCGCGATAGCGACCATCGGCCTCGACCACGAATTTCGGCGCGATTCCATGGGCTTTGCACAGCTCGAAATCGTCCTCGCCATGGTCCGGCGCCATATGGACGAGGCCCGTGCCGCTGTCCGTGGTGACGAAATCGCCCGGCAGCATCGGCCGCGGCTCGGCAAAGAATCCGCCGAGATGGTGCATCGGGTGGCGGGCCTTGGTGCCGGCCAGGTCAGAGCCTTTTATCGTCCCGAGAGCGTATTCCTCTATCGCGAGATCGCCCTCGATGTCCTCCGCCACGGGCCCAAGGCCGGTGCGCAGGAAGAACGAAGCCAGCAAGGGCGCCGCCACGAGGAAGCGGCGGCCGTCATGGGCCCGATAGTGGTGATACTCGACCTCCGGCCCATAGGCCAAAGCCTGGTTCACCGGGATCGTCCACGGCGTCGTGGTCCAGATCACCGCATGGGCGCCGACCAGTTCCGCGATCGGCGATTCGACGATCTCGAACGCAACGTCGATCTGGGTGGAGGTGATGTCCTCATACTCCACCTCCGCCTCGGCGAGGGCGGTCTTTTCAACCGGGCTCCACATCACCGGCTTGGCACCGCGATAGAGCTGGCCGCTTTCGGCGAATTTCAGCAGCTCGCGCACGATTGTCGCTTCGCTGTCGAACTGCATGGTCAGATAGGGATTGTCCCAATCGCCCAGCCCGCCCAGCCGCTTCAGCTGCTCGCGCTGAACATCCACCCAATGCTGCGCATAGGCGCGGCATTCGGCGCGGAATTCCGTGGGATCGACCTGATCCTTGTCCAGCTTCTTCTTGCGGTACTGCTCCTCCACCTTCCATTCGATGGGCAGGCCGTGGCAGTCCCAGCCGGGCACATAGGGCGCGTCCTTACCCAGCAGCGTCTGGGTGCGCACTACCATGTCCTTCAGCACATGGTTCAGCGCGTGGCCGATATGCATGTCGCCATTGGCATAGGGCGGGCCGTCGTGGAGGATGAACTTCTCGCGGCCTTCGCGGCTGCGGCGCACCGCGGCATAGAGGCCGTCATCCTCCCAGCGCGCGAGAATCCCCGGCTCCTTCTGGGGAAGGCCGGCCTTCATCGGGAAATCGGTCTTCGGCAGGAAGACGGTATCTCTATAGTCGCGCTGTTCGGTCATAGAGCGCGCGCCTTAGCGGCGGCGGGGGCGGACTGCAATTTCTCTCGCTCGCCCCCGGGCATCAGCCCAGCAGCCGCCGGGCCTGTTCGCAATCCGCCGTCATCTGCGCGATCAGCGCGTCCAGGCTGTCATACTTGGCTTCGGGGCGCAGGAAGTGGTGGAAGGCCACCTCCAGCTCCCGCCCGTAGAGATCGCCCGAGTAGTCGAAGAAATGCGGCTCAAGCAGTTCCTGCGGCGGGGCGAATTGCGGGCGGATGCCCACATTGGCGGCGCCCTTCAGCGTCTGCCCCGTATCCATGATCCGCCCGGTAACGGCATAGATGCCGTATCGCGGGCGCAGATACTGCCCCAGGTTCATATTCGCCGTGGGGAAGCCGATGGTCCGCCCGCGCTTGTCCCCATGCTGGACCACGGCGCGCACCGCGAAAGGCCGCGTCAGCAGCGCGCCCGCGCCTTCGCAATCGCCTGCCTTCAGCGCATCGCGGATTCGGCTGGAGGACACGGTCATCCCCCCCGCCCGCACCGGGCCGACTGCGCGGGCGGCGATGCCGCAGCGCCGCCCGACCGAGGCGAGCAGCTCCACATTGCCGCCACGATCCTTGCCGAAGGTGAAATCCTCCCCCGTCACCACCCCGGCCACGCCCATCTGTTCCCCCAGCAGGCGCGTCACGAAGCTTTCGGCAGGCGTTTTCGCCAGCGTCCCGTCGAAATGGAACACCATCATCGCATCGGCGCCGGCGGCGGCGAACAGTTCCTGCCGCTGGTCCAGCGTGGTGAGGCGGAAGGGCGGAATATGCGGCGCGAAATGGCGCACCGGATGCGGATCGAAGGTGGCCACGATGGTCCTGCGTCCTTCGCCCCGCGCCCAGCCCACCGCCTCGGCGACCACGCGCTGATGGCCGAGGTGAAAGCCGTCGAAATTGCCCAGCGCCAGGATCGCGCCGCGCAGTTCCGCCGGAACGGGGGCGCCGTGGTCCAGCCGGATCATGCGATCTGGGCCTTCGGCGCGGGCAGGGTCAGGCGTGCTGCGTCCATTCGCGCGTCAGCTGCGCACCAGCGTTACAAACGCATAGGCGGGATCGCCTTTTTCGGCGTGGTGCTTCTCCCGCCCGGTTTCGCGCCACAGCTTCGGATCGGGGGTCGCCATGAAGACGTCGCCCGCGGTGTTTTCGAAGATTTCGGTGATTTCCAGCCGCGTGGCCAGCGGCAGGAACAGGTCGAAGATATCCGCCCCTCCGATCACGGCGACATCGCCGGCGCCGGCCAATTCCAGCGCCTGCTGTGCATCATGCGCCACTTCCGCGCCCGGCGCGCTCCAGCCCTGCTGGCGCGTCAGCACGATATGCCGGCGGCCGGGCAGCAGGCCGGGCAGGCTGTCGAAGGTCTTGCGCCCCATGATCATCGGCTTGCCCATGGTCAGCCGCTTGAACCGCTGCAGATCGGCGCGGATCTTCCACGGCACGTCGCCATCCTGCGCGATGGTGCCATCCAGCGCGCGTGCCACCACGAAGATCACTTCCCGCGTCATCAGCCCGCCTTCGTTACCCGATCCTGGTCACATGGCCCATCTTGCGCCCGGGGCGCGCTTCGGCCTTGCCATAGAGATGGAGATGCGCCTGCGGATCGCCCAGCAGCCCCGCCACGTCGGCGGCTTCATCCCCGATCAGATTGCGCATTTCCACCTGCCCGCCCACCGTGGACGTGTCGCCCAGCGGCAGGCCGCAGATCGCGCGCACATGGTTTTCGAACTGGCTCGTCACCGCGCCTTCGATCGTCCAGTGGCCCGAATTGTGCACGCGCGGCGCCATCTCGTTGAACACGGGACCGTCCGCCGTGGCGAAGAATTCCAGCGCCATCACACCCACGTAACCCAGCGCATCGGCCACCTTGCGCGAAAGGGCGCGGGCCTCGTCCACCTGATCGAGCACCGCCTGCGACGGGGGCAGGAAGGAGCGGGCGAGAATGCCGCCCTGATGCACATTCTGCGCGCTGTCCCAGAACGCGATCACGCCATCGGCCCGGCGGGCGAGGATGACGGAGAACTCCGCCTCGAATCGCACCAGCCCTTCGAAGACCAGCCCGGAGCGGGGGATACGCAGCCCGTCGATCTCGCGCAGGCTGGCGACGCGCCACTGGCCCTTGCCGTCATAGCCGTCGCGGCGGGTCTTGAGGATGCCCGGCAGGCCCACCCGTTCCACGGCCTCGCGCAGCTCCGCCTCGCCATCCGCAGCGCCGCCGTCCACCGCCGCATAGGGCGCGGGGCGGCCGCCGAGTTCGGCCACGAAGCGTTTCTCCGCCAGCCGGTCCTGCGCCACTTCCAGCGCGCGGCGCCCGGAAATCAGCCGCCCATCGGGGATCGCCGCCAGCGGGGCGACCGGCACATTCTCGAACTCATAGGTGATGACGGCGCAATCCTGCGCGAAGCCGGAAAGCGCTGCCTGATCGTGCCAGGATGCGCAGGTGAAATCCGCGCTCACCTCTGCAGCGACGCTGTCCTTCTCGGGCGCGAAGACATGGCAGCGATAGCCGAGTTGCGCGGCCGCCATGGCGATCATCCGGCCGAGCTGGCCGCCGCCGAGAATGCCGATCGTCGCGCCGGTAGGGATCATCGCGGCGCTCTCATGCCTCCGAAGGCGCCAGGGCAACGGCATCGCTGCGGGCTGCGCGCCAGGCCTTCAGCCGCTCCGCCAGCGCCTCGTCCGACAGGGCCAGGATCGCGGCCGCCAGCAGGCCGGCATTGGTCGCGCCCGCTTCGCCGATCGCCAGCGTCCCCGTCGGCACGCCGGCGGGCATCTGGACAATGGACAGCAGGCTGTCGAGGCCCGAAAGCGTGCGGCTCTGCACCGGCACGCCCAGCACGGGCAGGTGGGTCAGCGCCGCCAGCATGCCCGGCAGATGCGCCGCGCCGCCGGCGCCCGCCACGATTACGCGGAAGCCTTCGTCTGCCGCGCCCTTGCCGAAGGCCACCATGCGATCCGGCGTGCGATGGGCGGACACGATCCGCGCCTCATGCCCCACGCCCAGCTCTTCCAGAACTTCGGCGGCGCGCTTCATCGTCGGCCAGTCGGACTGGCTGCCCATCACGATGGCGACGGGTGCGGCGGAAGCCTTCATCACCGATCCTTCAGATAGTGCCGCTCGCCCGGCTTCATGTCGCCGTCGAACTCATAGACGATCGGCTGCCCGGTGGGGATTTCCAGCCCGGTAATGTCCTCGTCCGATATGCGGGAAAGGTGCTTCACCAGCGCGCGCAGCGAATTGCCATGGGCAGAGATGATCACCGTCTCGCCGCTCGCCAGCACGGGCAGGATGTCGCTCTGCCAATAAGGCAGCACCCGCTCTATGGTGAGCTTCAGGCTTTCGGTGTCGGGGACCGCCAGCCCGGCATAACGCGGATCGCCGGCAAGATCGAAGGCGCTGCCCGCTTCCAGCGGGGGCGGCGGCACATCGAAGCTGCGGCGCCAGACATGCACCTGCTCCTCGCCATGCTTCGCCGCGGTCTCGGCCTTGTCCAGCCCGGTGAGGCCGCCGTAATGCCGTTCGTTGAGCCGCCAGTCCTTTATCTCGGGGATCCACAGGCGGCCGCAGGCCTCCAGCGCCAGATGCAGCGTCTTGATCGCCCGCAATTGCAGCGAGGTGAAGGCGCGCGTGGGCAGCAGGTTCTTCTGCGCCAGCAGTTCGCCGGCGGCAGTCGCTTCGCCGACGCCCTTTTCGGTCAGGTCCACATCCCACCAGCCGGTGAAGCGGTTTTCCAGATTCCACTGGCTCTGGCCGTGGCGGACGAGGATCAGGCTGGGCACTTGGGCTGCGGCTCCTGCGGCTGTTTGGAAGCCCCGCCCGTTAGCCGTCCTCCGCCGGTTTGGGAAGGGCGTCCTGCCCCGTATGGTCATCCCCCATCGCGCGCGCCTGCGCCTTGCGGCGGCGCAGGTTCTCGCGCAGCTTGGCCGCCAGACGCTCCTCGCGCGACAATTTCTGTTCGCCTTCGCTCATCGCAAAGGCTTTGCCGCCAAAGGCGGGCAGGCTCAAGCATGGCTTGACATCCCGGCGAGGCATGCCATTAGCGCGCGCCTGCTCCCCGCCGGCAAACAGGCCGGCTTGGGGCATGCCTCCAGTGCTGCTGTAGCTCAGTGGTAGAGCGCACCCTTGGTAAGGGTGAGGTCGGGAGTTCAATCCTCCCCAGCAGCACCATTCTCTTTCGTTGGCGTCGGCGCATCCCCTCACGGGGGCCGGATTCGCTTGCCTGCCGCAAGTGTATTGTTCACATGATGCACCCATGGACGAGGATGCGCTCACCCCGTTGCACCGCGATTATGTGAAGGTTCTGCGGATCGGCTGGCTGCTGGTTACGCTGCCCTTCGTGATCGCGGCCGGCGTGCTGGAGACGGTGGGCCTGCTGCCCCCCGGCGGCTTCCTGCTGCCCGTTCTGGTGCTTGCCGCCCTTGTGCTGATCCGGGTGCCGCTGCGCCGTTACCAGGCGCGGGGCTATCAGCTGGGGGAGGACCGGTTGCGCGTGGTGCGCGGCCTGTTGTTCCGGTCCGATACCGTGGTGCCCTTCAGCCGCGTGCAGCATATCGACCTCAACCGCGGCCCGATCGAGCGGCTTTACGGCCTTGCTACACTGGTGCTGCACACCGCCGGCAATCATAATGCGTCGGTCTCGCTCCCCGGCCTTGCGGAAGCGGACGCGGCGGCGATGCGGGAGCAGATTCGCGCCCACATCCGCCGCGATACGATGTGATCGGGGCAAGGTGACCGTGTCAGCGGGCGAGGGCGGCTGGCGGCGCACCAGCGTGCTCGGTTTCGTGGTGCGGGGCATAGTGACGCTGCGCAAGGGGCTGCTGCCCAGTGCGGCGGTGCTGTTCGGCTCGCGCAGCTTCAGCGATGGTGGAGCGGCGGTGGCGGGCGTCGTGGCCGCGATCATCCTCGCCAATCTGGCCATCGCCTGGCTCGGCTGGCGGCATTTTCGCTATCGCCTGGGGGCGGAGGATATCAGCGTGGAAAGCGGCGTGTTCAGCCGTGCGGCCCGGTCCGTCCCCTATGAGCGGATACAGGATGTCAGCCTGGAGCAGGCGCTGGTGCCGCGTCTGTTCGGCATGGTGGAGGTGCGCGTCGAAACCGGCGCCGGCGGGCAGGACGAGCTGAAGATCGCCTATGTCTCCGCCGCGGAGGGCGAGGCGCTGCGCGAGGCCGTGCGCATCCGGCGGGACAATGCGGTTGTGGCGAGCGAAGCGGAAGCGGAGGAGGCACCGGGGCGCCTGCTCTTCAGCATGGACCCTCGGCGCTTGCTGACCTTCGGCCTGTTCGAGTTCTCGCTGGTGGTGTTCGGCGTGCTCGCCGGCGTGGCGCAGCAGCTCGACTTCCTGCTGCCGTTCGACATCTGGAATGGCGAAGCGTGGCGCGGGCGGCTGGCAGGGCCGGGCGACTGGCTCGCGCATCTCGGCTTTGCGGCGCAGATCGCGGGCGTGGCACTGGCTTTGCTGGTGCTCGGGCTGGTGGGTCTGGCAAGCGGCATTGCGCGCACCGTGCTGCGGGACTGGAACTTCCGGCTGGAGGAGACCCCGCGCGGGCTGCGCCGGCAGCGCGGCCTGCTGACGCGCACCGACGTGGTGATGCCGCTGCACCGCGTGCAGGCGCTCGATCTATCGACAGGCATCATTCGCCGCCGCTTTGGCTGGCATGCACTCAGCGTGGTGAGCCTGGCGCGGGACAGCACCTCGGCCAGCCATGTGGTGGTTCCCTTCGGCACGATGGAGGAGATTGCCGCAGTGGTGGATTGCACCGGCTTCTCTCTGCCGGGGCCGGACACGCGCTGGCATCGGCCCAGCGCTCGGCATCGGCTGGACCGCGCCCTGCTGGGCGTTGTGCCCTGCGCGATCGGCGGGGTGGCGCTAGCGGCTGCCGGCCTGTTCCTGCCGGCGGTAGGGATCGGGCTGCTCGGCGCCGCGCTGGCGCTGCGCCAGCATTACCTGTGGCTGCATGATCGCCATGCCCTGGACATGCGCCAGATCCTTGTCCGCCGGGGCTGGCTGGCGCCCCATTGCGCGATCGCTTCCCGCGTGAAGATCCAGTCGGTCGAGATCCGCCAGGGACCGCTCGCGCGGGGGCGGGGCTATGCCGATGTGGTGTTCGGCATCGCCGGAGGGACACTGGCCATGCACGGGATTCCCCAGAGTGAAGCGCATCGCGTGCGGGCAGCGGTGCTGGATAGTATCGCTCGCGTCGATTTTTCCCGCCTGCCGCGATAGCGCAAAAAGGGCCCCTGCGGCGGGGGCCCTTCGCTTTGGCATGCTGGGGAGGTGGGCCTCAGTAAAGCACGCCGTAATAGGTATAGACGTTCTGGCCATAGGCACGGTCGAACGGAGGCGCAGCATTCGCTTCGTAATGCGGGGCGTCACGCAGCTTGGCCTTGTCGATATTGACGACATAGCCGCCACGGTCGGTATCGTAATCCAGCGTTTCCCAAGGCAGCGGGTGATAGCTTTCGCCGATCCCGAGGAAGCCGCCGAAGCTCATGACGGCGTACTCGACCCGGCCCGATCGCTTGCCGATCATGAGGTGGTCGATATGGCCGACCTTTTCGCCGTCCAGCGAATAAACGGGCGTACCGTCGACCTTGTCGGAGCTGATGAGGTTATGCGTCTCGTCGCGTTCCACGGGCCGGCTGCGATCATATTCGCGGCGCCGGTCGAGTTCCGCGTCGGAATAGCTGCTGCGATTGCCTTGCGTCATATCCATGGCTGATCTCCTGATTGGGTGGGGAGCGCGATCTGCATGGGCTTGCCGTATTCGGGCCGGCTTTTCGCTCCGCGCTGTTCTTACCCAACCAACGGATGCGGCATGGCGTCGTTCCGCCTATTGGCCCGGATTCGCAACGCCTCAGCTTTCGATCTGCGCGCGCACGTCCGCCCACTCCGGATGGCGACGGAATGCGGCCTCAACATAGCTGCATTGCGGAACGATCGTGAACCCCTGCTCCCGCGCATCGGCCACCAGCGCATCCACCAGCTTGCCGGCAACGCCCAGGCCGCGGGCTTCCGGCGGCACGAAGGTGTGTTCCGCGATCCGCGCGTTTCCGCGCGCGGTCCAGGTCAGCTCCGCCTCGCGGTCGGTGCCTGGCACGGCAGCCGTGTAGGCGCCGTGCGCCACGTGATCGCTGCGGGAAATCTCGATCTCTTGGGCCATTCGGGCATCTCCTTCTTGCCTCCAACCTTTGGGCGAGCCATGGCGTTCCGGTGCAATTTCTTTCCGACAATGCCGCCGCGGTTCACCCCAATGTGTGGCGCGCCATGCAGGCTGCGGACGATGCGGACCTGCCCTATGACGGGGATCGCCTGAGCCGCGCCTTGGACGATGCCTTCGCCCAGCTGTTCGGGCGCGAAGTGGCCGTGCTGTGGGCCGCCACCGGCACCGCCGCCAATTGCCTGGCCCTCTCCACCATGGTGCAGCCGCATGGCGCCGTGCTGTGCCACCGCGAAGCCCATATCGAAATGGACGAAGGGGGCGCGCCGGGCTTCTTCCTTCATGGCGCCAAGCTGGTGCTGGTGGAGGGCGATCATGCCAAGGTGACGCCGGAGGCGGCCCGTGCGGCGCTGGAAGCCATCCGCGACGATGTTCATCAGGCGCAGGTGCATGCCGTTTCCATCACCCAGGCGAGCGAATATGGCTGCGTCTATCGCCCCGCCGAGCTGTCCCGGCTGGACATGGAACTGGCCCCCCGCGGGCTGCGCCTCCACATGGATGGCGCGCGCTTCGCCAATGCCGTGGCCCATTTGCTGCGGCCGGCAGCCGAAGTGGCGGGGCCCGTGGACGCGCTGAGCTTCGGCTGCGTCAAGAATGGCGGCATGAGCGCGGAAGCGGTGGTATTCTTCGATCCCGGGCTGGCCGATGTGGCGCGCTATCGCCGCAAGCGGGCCGGGCACCTGCCATCCAAGGGGCGCTTCCTCGCCGCGCAATTGCTGGCGATGCTGGAAGGCGACCTGTGGCTGCACAATGCCGCTGCGGCCAATGCGGCGGCGGGGGAGATCGGCGCCGCTGCAGGGGGCCGGCTGCTCCATCCGGTGGAGGCGAACGAAGTGTTTCTGCAATGCACCGCGCCCGAACGCGCTGCCCTGCGCGCGCAGGGCTTCGGCTTTTATGACTGGGGCCCGGAGGCGGCCCGCTTTGTCGCGGCTTGGGACACGCGGGAAGAGGACGCGAAGGCGCTCGCCCGTGCGGTGGCCGCGCTGTGAGCGGGGACGTGCTTGGTGCCCCGCGCCCCCATGCGCTGCTGCGGCTGGAAATTGCGCTGCCCTTCCTGCTGGTGGCGCTGATCTGGGGTTCGACATGGCTGGTGATCAAGGATCAGCTGCTGGCCGCGCCGCCCAGCTGGTCCGTCACCTATCGCTTCGCCATCGCGGCCGCAGGCATGTTCGCGCTCGCCTCCATCGGCGGGCGCGGCTTCCGCATGACGCTGCAGGGCCATGTGATCGCCTTCGCGGTGGGCTTCGCCCAGTTCTTCATGAACTTCAACTTCGTCTATCGCGCGGAAATCCACCTCACATCCGGCATCGTGGCGGTGCTGTTCGCCCTGCTGGTGCTGCCGAACGCCGTGTTCGGGCTGATCTTCCTGGGCAACCGGATCACGCGCCGCTTCCTGATCGGCACCGCAATCGCGCTGGGCGGCATCGCCCTGCTGCTGGTGCATGAAGCGCGGGAGGCGCCGCCCACCGGGCTGGTCGGCCTCGGCATCGTTTACACCCTGCTCGGTATTTTGTCCGCCTCCACCGCCAATGTGCTGCAGGCCACGGAAACGGCACGCAAGCGCCCGATGCTGGTGCTGCTCGCCTGGGCCATGCTGTGGGGTGCGCTGGCCGATGCCGCCTTCGCCTGGAGCTTCGCCGGTCCGCCGGTCTTTCCCACCAGCCCGCGCTATTGGGCAGGCGTGGCCTATCTCGGCATCGTCGGCTCGGTGGTCACCTTCCCGCTCTATTTCGGGCTGATTCGGGATCTCGGACCGGGCCGGGCGGCATATAACGGCGTGCTGGTGCCGGTGGTGGCCATGCTGCTGTCCACGATCTTCGAAGGCTATCGCTGGTCATGGCTGGCGGCGGCTGGCGGCGCCGTGGCGATGATCGGGCTGATCGTCGCGCTGCGCAGCCGGCATGCGCCCTATCCGCGGGCCAGCGCCATCAAGCCGATGCGGTAATCGCGATAACGCGGGCGCCAGCCCAGCAGCCGCCTGGCCCTGCCGTTCGCGATGCGGCGATTCTCCGAATAGAAGGCCCGCGCGGCGGGTGAAAGGGCGGGACTGTCCGCCGGCAGGATGGGCGGCGGCTCGATGCCCAGCAGCCGCGCGGCATAGTCCATCACCTCGTTCTGGCTGGCCGGGCAGTCATCGGCCAGATTGTACGCGCCCGGCGGCCCGGCAAAGCCCGCGATCACCCCGCTCACGATATCTGCCACATGCACCCGGCTGAACACCTGCCCCGGCATGTCGACTCGGTGGGCGGTGCCCGCCCTGAGACGCTCGATCACGCTGCGGCCGGGGCCATAGATGCCCGGCAGGCGGAACACGTGGGCGCCGTGCGCCAGCCATTGCGCATCGCAGGCCGCACGCAGCGCGCGGCGGCCGGTGCCGGTCGGCGCCGTCTCATCCACCCAGGCGCCGCCGGTATCGCCATAGACGCCGGTAGAGGACAGATAGCCGATCCAGCGGTTCCGCGGCAGCTCTGCGCCATAGCGTGCCAGCACCGGATCATCGCCGCCGGAGGGCGGAACGGAGGACAGCACATGGCTCGCCCGGGCCAGATGCGCCCGAACCGCGGCATCGTCTTCAAACGCGACATTGCCCGCCGATCCGGTAGCCGAAACCAGCCAGCCGTGCCCTTCCGCTGCGGCCTTGATATAGCTCGCAGTGTAACCGAGGCCGAAAATGAACAGATGCGCCACACAGGCGTTCTAGACGCAAACCCGAAAGATTCTAAGAGGCGTCTATGGATATCGCCCGCACTCAATCCGCCCTCCCGGAAAACCCCGAAATGGCGGACGCCGCGCCCGAACCGCGCGCGCCGCTGCTTATCCGCCGGGAAGATTACACGCCGTTCCCCTGGCTGGTCCCGGAGATCGCGCTCGATTTCGCCCTGGGTCTGGAAAAAACGCGCGTCCATGCCGCGCTGACGGTGCAGCGCAATGCCGCGGCCCCGCGTAGCGAGAGCATCCGGCTCAATGGCGACGGGCTGACCCCCATCGCCGTTGCCGTCGATGGCGAGGCGGTGAACGACTGGTCGGTGGACGGGGGCGACCTGATCCTGCCCCTGCATGGGGATAGCCATCTGGTGGAAGTGACCACGCAGATCGATCCGCTCGCCAACAGCCAGCTGATGGGCCTCTACGCCTCGGGCGGCATGCTCTGCACCCAGTGCGAGGCGGAAGGCTTCCGCCGCATCACCTTCTTCCCCGATCGGCCGGATGTGCTTTCCACCTATCGCGTGCGGATGGAGGGGCCGCGGAGCCAGTTCCCCGTGCTGCTTTCCAACGGCAATCGGGTGGCGCAGGGGGATGGCGAAGAGGGCGCCCATTGGGCTGAATGGCACGATCCCTGGCCCAAGCCGTCCTATCTCTTCGCGCTGGTGGCGGGCGATCTCGTCTGCAACCGCGATCGCTTCGTCACCCGCTCGGGCCGCGAGGTCGAACTGGGCATCTGGGTGCGAGAAAGCGATCTGCCGCGCACCGTCCACGCCATGCAGTCGCTGAAGAACAGTATGCGCTGGGATGAGGAAGCCTTCGGCCGGGAGTACGATCTTGACCTTTTCAACATCGTCGCCGTCAGCGATTTCAACATGGGCGCGATGGAGAACAAGGGCCTCAACATCTTCAACACCAAATATGTGCTGGCCGACCGCGGAACCGCCACCGACGCGGATTATGACGCGATCGAGGGCGTGATCGGCCACGAATATTTCCACAATTGGTCGGGCAATCGCGTGACCTGCCGCGACTGGTTCCAGCTCTCGCTCAAGGAAGGCTTCACCGTCCTGCGCGATCAGCTGTTCAGCGCCGCCATGGGAAGCGAGGCGATCAAGCGGATCGAGGACGTGCGCGTGCTGCGCTCGATCCAGTTTCCGGAGGACAGCGGCCCGCTGGCGCATCCCATTCGCCCGGATAGCTACAGCGAAATCTCCAACTTCTACACCGCCACCGTCTACAACAAGGGCGCCGAGGTGATCCGCATGATGCGGACTATGGCGGGGACGGAGCGCTTCCGCCGGGGCACCGACCTCTATTTCGCGCGGCACGATGGCGAGGCGGCGACCTGCGAGGACTTCGTCCGCGCGATCGAGGAAGGGGCGGAGCTCGACCTTGGCCGCTTCCGCCTGTGGTATGCGCAGGCCGGCACGCCCAAGGTATCGGTCGCCATGGATTATGCGGATGACGCGGTGACGCTGCGCCTCCGCCAGCTCGTCCCCCCAACGCCGGGACAGCCGGAAAAGCAGCCGATGCCGATCCCCCTGCGTCTCGCCCTGTTCGATCGCGAATCGCGTGCCCACCGCGGGGAAGAACTGGTTGTGCTGGAGGAAGCCGAGGCGAGCTTCCGCTTCACGGGCTTCGCGCAAAGGCCGGTGCTCTCGATCAATCGTGGCTTCTCCGCCCCCGTCTCGATCGAACGGCGGGTCGATCCGGCGGACCTGGTGTTCCTCGCCCAATATGACGACGATCCTTTTGCCCGCTATGAAGCGATGCAGGATCTAGTGGTCGGCCATTTGTGCGATGCGATCGGCGGCGGACTGGATGATGCCGGGATGGAGCGGGGCCGCGATGCAATCCTGCAGGCCTTCTCCGCTGTCCTCGCCGATGACGGGATCGACGATCTGATGCGCGGCGAACTGATGATTCTGCCGAGCCAGACCTATCTGGCGGAGCAGATGCTGGTGGCTGATCCCCACGCGATCCATCGCGAGCGCGAAGGGCTGAAGCGCTGGCTCGGCGCGAAGCTGGAAGCGCAGCTGGCCGCGCTGCATGACAGGGCGGGCGAAGCTGCAGACGACACCAGCCCCGCCGCCCGCGGCGCGCGCAAACTCAAGACGCAGGCGCTGGTCTACCTTGCGGCCGGGACCCCCGGTCACGCGGCGCAGCGGGCTGCGGCACAATATGATGCCGCCACCAATATGACCGACCGGCAAGGCGCGCTGATGGTGCTAGCGGGGCTCGAGAGCCCGGAGCGGAGCGCGCGACTGGCGGATTTCTACGACCGTTATTGCGGCAACGCGCTGGTGATCGACAAGTGGTTCGCGATCCAGGCGCAATCGCTCCACCCCGATGCGCTGGCCCATGTGAAGGCATTGGCGGAACATCCTGATTTTACACTGCGCAATCCCAACCGGGTTCGCTCGCTCTACATGGCGTTCGCGGCGAACCCGCACGCCTTCCACACCGCCGACGGCGAAGGATACCGGATGATCGCGGATCTCATCCTCGCGCTCGATCCGATCAATCCGCAGACGGCGGCGCGCTTCGTGCCCTCGCTCGGGCGCTGGCGCCGAATCGAGCCGCACCGTGCGGGCCTGATGCGCGCCGAACTGGAACGCATCGCCGCCGCGCCGGGGCTTTCGCGCGACACCTCCGAACAGGTTTCGCGCAGCCTTGCCTGAGACTCTCACCGAGCAGGGTGTCCGCATCCTCCGCTCCGGCGCGCTGGCTGGTATCCCGCATGGCTTCCTCGGCCGCGAGGGCGGTGTCTCGCGCGGCCTGGTGGAGGGATTGAACGTGGGCCTGGGGGCGGGAGACGATCCGGCCGCCGTGGCCGAGAATCGCCGTCGCACGGCCGCGGCGGTGCTTCCCGGCGCGAAGCTCGTCACCTGCTATCAGGTGCATTCTGCCGATGCGGTCGTAGTCGACGAGCCGTGGAGCGAGGATGCGCGGCCCCGCGCCGACGCGCTGGTCACTGCGCGAATGGGCATGCTGCTAGCGGTGGTGACCGCCGATTGCGCGCCGGTCCTCCTGGCGGATCGCGAGGCCGGCGTCATCGCGGCGGCCCACGCCGGCTGGCGCGGCGCGCATGGCGGCGTGCTGGAGGCAACGGTAGTGGCGATGGAAGGGCTCGGTGCCGACCGTTCGCGCATCGCCGCGGCCATCGGCCCCGCCATCGCACAGCCCAGCTACGAAGTGGACGCCGCCTTCCGCGAGAACTTTACCGAGGCGGACGAAGATCTGTTCGCCGAGGGGCGGACGGGGCACTGGCAGTTCGACCTCGAGGGCTATGCCGCTCGGCGGCTGGAAGGCGCGGGGGTCGGCAGGATCGACCGGCTGGGAGTGGATACCTATGCCGCACCGCAGCGTTATTTCTCCTACCGCCGCTCCACCCATCAGCAGGAGCCGACCTATGGCCGCCAGTTCTCTCTGATCGGGCTGATCTAGCCGCGCTGCGGCATGGCCGCCGCACGGAAGGTCACAAAGGGGGCAAAAGCCTCTTGGCTCGCAGGGCTCCCTCGTCTATCAGCCGCGCCAAGTCGCCGCCCCGGGGGCTGTTTTCGGGGCGCGGCGGGTCAGAATTCTTCGGTCTGCTGGGGGCATCGCGTCCGCTCGGGCCGGCAGGCAAGGCAAGGCAATGGCAACCACCACTGGCAGTGCGGAAACAGACACGCTGGCCACCGCTGAAGGCGTGCGCCGGCGCGATTTCATCAATATCGCGGCTGTCGCTGCAGCCGGCGTTGGCGGCATCGCCACGCTGGTTCCGCTGATCAGCCAGATGGCGCCGTCCAGGGACGTGCTGGCGGAAAGCACCACCGAGGTGGATCTTTCGTCGATCGAACCGGGTCAGGCGATCAAGGCGGTGTTCCGCAAGCAGCCGCTGTTCGTGCGCAACCTCACGCAGCGCGAAATCGCGGAGGCCGATGCGGTGCCGCTGTCCATCCTCCGCGATCCGCAGACCTTGCAGGAACGTACTGCGGAAGGTCATGAGAACTGGCTCATCACTATGGGCGTTTGCACCCATCTCGGCTGCGTGCCGCTGGGCGCCGCCGAAGGGGAGCCGCGCGGCGAGTTCGGCGGATATTTCTGCCCCTGCCACGGCTCGAGCTACGACACGGCTGCGCGCATCCGCAAGGGCCCCGCGCCGAAGAACCTGGAAGTGCCGGACTACGAGTTCACTTCCGACACGACTGTCCTGATCGGCTGAGGCGAGAGAACCGACGATGAGCTTCCCCTGGGCCAAGCACTACGAACCCAAGGCGCCCGTGATGCGCTGGATCGACGAGAAGCTGCCGCTTCCGCGTCTGGTCTACAACGCGATCGGCGCCGGCTATCCCGTGCCGCGCAACCTTTCCTATTTCTGGAACTTCGGCGTACTCGCGGGCTTCTGCCTCGTGCTGCAGATCGTGACCGGCGTGATCATGGCGATGCACTATGCGCCCAACGCCAACATCGCCTTCGATTCCATCGAACATACGATGCGCGACGTGAACTGGGGCTGGCTCATGCGCTACGCGCATGCGAACGGCGCCAGCGCATTCTTTGTCGTCGTCTACATCCACATCTTCCGCGGCCTGTTCTACGGTTCCTACAAGGCACCGCGCGAAATGATCTGGTTGCTGGGTGTGGTGATCTTCCTGCTGATGATGGCCACCGCCTTCATGGGCTATGTGCTTCCCTGGGGTCAGATGAGCTTCTGGGGCGCCAAGGTGATCACCGGCCTCTTCGGCGCGATCCCCGGCGTCGGTGAACCGCTCCAGATCTGGCTGCTCGGCGGCTTCGCTCCGGACAACGCGGCGCTGAACCGCTTCTTCTCGCTGCACTTCCTGCTGCCCTTCGTGATTGCGGGCGTCGTGATCCTGCACATCTGGGCACTGCATATCCCGGGTTCGTCGAACCCGACGGGTGTTGAAGTGAAGAGCGAGAGCGACACCGTGCCCTTCCACCCGTATTACACGGCGAAGGATGGCTTCGGACTCGGCGTGTTCCTGATCATCTACTGCCTGTTCGTGTTCTTCGCGCCGAACTATCTGGGCCACCCGGACAACTATATTCCGGCGAACCCGCTATCCACCCCGGCGCATATCGTGCCCGAATGGTACTTCTGGCCGTTTTACGCGATCCTGCGCGCCTTCACCGCGGATTTCATCCTGCCGGCGAAGCTGTGGGGCGTCCTCGCGATGTTCTCGGCGATCCTGTGCTGGTTCGTCCTGCCCTGGCTGGACAAATCACCGGTGCGGTCAGGCCATTATCGCCCGCTGTTCAAGGTGTTCTTTGGCGTCCTGATCGCGGACATGCTGGTGCTGTTCTATCTCGGCGGTGCGCCGGCGGAAGAGCCCTATGTGATGTTCAGCCAGATCGCCACCGCCTATTACTTCCTGCACTTCCTGGTCATCCTGCCGCTGGTCTCGATGATCGAAAAGCCGAAGCCGCTGCCTTTCTCGATTACCGAGGCGGTGCTGGGTTCGGACAACAAGGCCGTGCTTGGCGAAAACACGACACCGGCCACCTGAGCGCGCGGGATTAAGGGAAAGACGACGCAATGACCCGTCTGATTGGTATCGTTGTTGGGCTGGGCTTCAGCTTCGTGGTGTTGCTGGCCTTCGTGATCGGCGCCTACACCGCCGCGACCGAGGGGCTGGGCGAAGAAACCGCCGAGACTGTGTTCCACAAGCACCCGATGGATCTGCACCTGGCGAGCGACGGCCCCTTTGGCCATTTCGATCGCCAGCAGCTCCAGCGCGGCTATCAGGTGTACAAGGAAGTCTGCTCCGCTTGCCACTCGCTGAAGCAGGTTGCGCTCCGCGACCTTGCCGAGCTCGGCTACACCGAGGCGCAGGTGAAGGCAGAGGCCGCGACCTGGACGGTGCCTGGCGTTGACCCTAACACGGGTGAAGCCAGCACCCGGCCCGGCACGCCGACCGATTATTTCCCCTCGCCCTATCCGAATGACGTTGCGGCGGCGGCGGCCAATGGTGGCAAGGTCCCGCCCGATCTTTCGCTGATCACGAAGTCGCGGCATGGCGGAGCTTCGTATGTCCATTCTCTGCTGGTCGGCTACACCGAACAGCCGGCGGAACTGCTGCAGCGCTTCCCGGATGCGAAGACGCCCACTGGCGCCTACTACAACCCGTATTTCGCCGCTCTCAACATCGGCATGCCGCCGCCCCTTACCAGCGAAGGGCAGGTGAGCTTCGCCGACGGCACGACGGCCACGATCGACCAGATGTCCACGGACGTGTCGGCCTTCCTCGTGTGGACGGCAGAGCCCACGCTCGAGAAGCGTCATCAGACAGGCTGGGCCGTGCTTGGCTTCCTCCTCTTCGCCACTATTCTCGCCTGGCTCTCCAAGAAGCAGGTGTGGTCGGCGGTGAAGCCGAAGAAGAGCGCCTGAGGCGGTTCTTGACCACTTGGGCAACCTCGGGCGCATGAGCATGTCGCCCGAGGAGCTCAAGGCCCTGGTGCGCACCATTCCGGACTTCCCTGCTGAGGGAATCCAGTTCCGCGACATCACTACGCTGATCGCCCATGGACCTGGTCTCGCGGCGACGATGGATCACCTCGCATCGCGCGCGCGGGACTCTGGACCTGCCGCCATTGCCGCGATGGAAGCGCGCGGCTTCATCTTCGGGGCAGCGATCGCGGCCATGCTGGGGGTGGGCTTTCTGCCATTGCGCAAGGCCGGCAAGCTTCCGGTGCCGGCGATCGGCATCGACTACAATCTGGAATATGGCAGCGCTCGTATCGAGCTCGATCCCACCGCGATCGAGGCGGGTCAACGTATTCTGCTGGTGGACGACCTGCTCGCCACCGGCGGCACAGCGCTCGCCGGCGCGCAGTTGCTGCGGCAGGCGGGCGCTGTCGTGGACTGCGCGCTGTTCGTCATCGAACTGCCGGAACTTGGCGGGGCTGCGGCGCTGGCTGACCAAGGCGTGACGGCTGAAGCGCTGATGGCGTTCGCCGGCCACTGATCCTGCCAGGGGCTGGTCGCGGATTCCGTGCAATTCGCGGATAGAATTTGTCCCCCGTGCATTTGCAATGCGGGCGCGCTTCGTGCGACGCTCAACATCACGCAATGGAACAACAGGCACTCGTCATAGCCTTGGTGGGCATACTGGGCATCGGCGCCCAGTGGATCGCGTGGCGGACCGGATGGCCCGCCATCGTGCTGATGCTGGCCGCCGGCTTCATTTCGGGCCCGCTGCTCCATATCGTCGATCCGGAGACGGCCTTCGGCCCCATGCTCGAGCCGATGATCTCGATCGGCGTTGCGCTCATCCTGTTCGAAGGCGGGCTCAGTCTCGATTTCCGCGAACTGAACAAATATGGCGATGGGGTCTGGCGCCTTGTCATCTTCGGTGTGCCGCTCGGTTGGTTGTTCGGCTCGCTCGCGGCCTATTACGTCGCCGGGTTGGTCTGGCCAGTGGCGATCCTCTTTGCCGGCATCCTCGTCGTGACGGGGCCAACAGTCGTGTTGCCTCTCCTCCGCCAGTCTAACATCAAGCAGCGGCCGGCCGGCATCCTCAAGTGGGAATCCATCGTCAACGATCCGCTGGGAGCGCTGTGCGCCGTCATCGCCTATGAGTACTTCCGCCTGTCCGCGGACGGGGCCACGGTCATTGAAGTGGTACCGCCGCTGCTGATCGCCGCGGCTTTCTCGGGCGTGATCGGCTATGCGGCGGCCTGGGTCTTGGCATGGGTGTTCCCGCGCGGCTTGGTCCCGGAATTCCTCAAGGTTCCCGTCCTCTTCGTCACTGTCGTCGGCGTATTCGTCCTGTGTAATCTGGTCGAGCACGAGGCAGGCCTAGTTGCCGTAACGGTGATGGGCGTCGCGCTGGCGAACATGAATGTGGCCAGCCTGCGCAGCGTCCATCCGTTCAAGCAGAACATCGCGGTGCTGCTGGTTTCCGGCATTTTCATCCTGCTTTCGGCCAGTCTCGACTTTGAGGAGCTGCGCAGTTTCGAGTGGCGCTTCGGGGCTTTCCTCCTCGCCCTGTTGTTCCTCGTGCGCCCGGCAACGATCCTCATCAGTCTGATGTTCAGCCGCGTGCCCTGGAACGAACGGCTGTTCCTCGCTTGGATCGCGCCGCGCGGTATTGTGCTCGTCGCCATCTCTGGCCTGTTTGCGCTCCGGCTCGAGGAACTCGGCTATGCCGACGGGTCTATCTTGATCGGGCTGAGTTTTGCCGTGGTGGTGGCGACGATCGTCGCGCACGGCTTCACGGTCAATCTCGTCGCGCGGCTGCTGAAGATCACGGGCGAATCCCGGCCGGGGCTGCTGATTGTCGGGGCCACGCCCTGGGCGATCGCTCTGGCCAAGCAGATGCACGAGTTGAAGACGCCTGTTCTCGTCGTCGATGCTGCCTGGGGTCGCCTCAAACCCGCCCGGGCGGCCGGCATTCCTACCTATCACGGAGAGATCCTCAACGAAGCGACCGAGCACAACATTGAGATGGGCCCGTTTCAGGTGCTCGTGGCCGCGACGGATAACGAGGCATACAATACACTGGTTTGCTCGGAATTTGCGCCGGAGATCGGCACGGACTCCGTCTACCAGCTCGGCGAAGCAGCGGATGACAGCGATCACCGCAAGTTGCCCGCTTCGCTCAAGGGCCGCGGCCTTTTCGCCTCTGGTCTGGGCATTACGGATGTGCGCCAGCGCCAGATGGAAGGCTGGGTGTTCCGCCGCACAAAACTGTCTGACCAATTCAACATAGATGATGCGAAGGACGTGCTGCCGGATGCGGCCAATATGCTGCTGCTGCTGAAGCCGGACGGGAAGATGCGCTTCTTCACCCATGCCAGCGCCCCGGAGCCGCAGCCGGGCGATACGATCGTCAGCTATTCGCCGCCGCGCGACCAGGCCGCGCCCGCGCCTGCCGCGGAGAAGAAGTCCACGCGCTCCACAGGGGGCGGGAAGCGTGAACAGAAGGCTCGCGCATAAGGGAGAGACCATGGCACGCCTGAAACCGGAAACCAGCCTGCTGGCCGCGGCCGCCCTGCTCGCCCTGGCCGGCTGCGAGATCAAGCGGGAGGACGAACCTGCCACCAGCGATCCCACGCCGCAGGCCGGCGAAACAGCCTTCCCCGCTTCGAGCCCCTCGCCGGAGGAGCTAGCCACAGCATCGATCATCCGGCCCGATGTCTCGGTGGAGCCGATCGTGGACGTGCCGCCCGAGCCGCTCGGCTTGACGATCCCCTTTCCCCAGGGAGGCTACGACCTCGACGACCGCGCCACGCGCCTGCTGGAGGACGTGCTCGCCTCCAAGCCGCTCAGGGAAGGCTGGCCCATCGTGCTGCGCGGCCACACCGACTCCGTCGGCACCGACAGCGGCAACCTGATCGCGTCCGAAAAGCGCGCCGAAACTGTGGCGGGCTGGTTTGTGGATCACGGGATCGCACATGAGAGGATCCACATTGTCGCCCTCGGCGAACAGCGCCCGATCGCACCCAATGCGCACCTCGACGGTTCACCCGACGAGGCCGGGCGGGCCGAGAACCGCCGCGTGGAAATCTGGATCGCTCCGCCAGGCCGCCAGAGCGAACAGCCAAAGGAGGATGCCGGGGAAGCCGCTGCACCCCCTGCGGACGGAGACGCTTGACGGCTACCGTCCGCAAGTGGCAATTGCGCGAGGCCGAGCGGGTATAGCTTAGTGGTAAAGCTCCAGCCTTCCAAGCTGGCTATGCGGGTTCGATTCCCGCTACCCGCTCCATACAGCGCAGTGTGATCACGAGGCTCATCCCCCCAACCTAAACTCACGCGGGCCGTGCTCGTGCGTTCGAGCACCAAGCAGGCGAAGCGGTTGTGGCTTGGCAGTTGCAATGCGAGCGAACACGCCTATGCGACTGTGGTCCGTTAGTTTGGACGCTCCATGCTAGAGGAATACGTGTGCCCGTAATGGACCGATTTCAGCGCCGGCCAAGCTGGTTGTTCACCGTCACTGTTATAATTCCCTTCCTTCTGTCGACATTGTATTTCGGGGTTTTAGCAAGCGACGTATACGTTTCAGAATCACAGTTCGTCGTGCGGAGCCCGGAAAAGCCCTCTGCTTCGGGCTTAGGCATTCTGTTGCAGAGCGCCGGGTTTGCTAATGCTGGAGAAGAGGTTTTCACGGCGAAGGCGTTCGCTGAATCAAGGGATGCGCTACGCGCGCTAAATACGAACGACGCTTACCGCAAAGCCTACACTCGGCCCGAGATTTCGATTTTTGATCGCTTCAATCCGTTCGGCTGGGGGGGCTCGTTCGAAGACCTCTTTTCCTATTTCTCGTCGCATGTACAAATAAATGCTGATCCTACCACCTCAATCAGCACACTGACAGTGCGCGCATATTCTGCTCAGGATGCTTACTGGATAAACCGTAAGTTGCTGCAGATGAGCGAAGCGACGGTGAACAACCTCAATGAACGTGGTCAAGGAGACCTGGTCCGGTATGCCACCGTCGAAGTAGAAGCAGCGAAAAAGGATGCTGAGCAGGCTTCGCTCGCGTTGGCCCGGCTGCGCAACCGTTCGGGAATTGTTGATCCCGAGAAGCAGGCTGAGGCGCAACTGCAGATGATCTCCAAGCTTCAAGACGAATTAATCGCATCCAAGACACAGCTTGCCCAGCTGAAGGCCTTTACTCCAGAGAACCCTCAGATTCCGACACTTCAGGAACGGGTGAGAGCCATTCAGGGTGAGATTAACGAACAATCCGGGCTGCTTGTGGGCAAACGTAGTTCGCTTGCCAGTTCGGCCGTAGAATTCCAGCGCCGGATGCTCGAGAACCAGCTCGCGGAAAAGCAGCTATCCAGCGCTTTAGCCGCGCTCGCTGATGCGAAAAACGAGGCGCGGCGGCAGCAAGTCTACGTCGAGCGCATTGTAGATCCCAATCTTCCGGACGAACCGATCGAGCCGCGGCGGTTGCGCGGCATACTCGCCACCTTGGCGATCGGCTTTGCGGCCTGGGGCATTCTGGCGATGCTGATCGCGGGCGTGCGTGAACATGGCAACTAGCGGCGGCAGCGCGCCAGCCTCACCGTTGCGCGAGGCTTTGTCGATCCAAGGGCGCGTCGTATGGGCGCTGATCCTCCGGGAAATGCTTACGCGTTACGGTCGCAACAATATCGGTGTGCTGTGGCTATTTCTGGAACCGATGCTTTTCATCGGCGCCATCACCGGTATCTGGGCTGCGACGCGTTCCTTCCACAACTCCGACATTCCGATCGCTGCCTTTGCGCTAACTGGCTATTCCTCGATGATGCTGTGGCGAACACTGCCGGCCCGCTGTATCGGGGCGGCCGAAAACAACAGAACTCTGCTCCACCATCGCTACGTTAAGGTTCTCGACATCTATATCGCCCGCATCTTGCTGGAGCAGGGCGCAGTGACGGTTAGCTTTTTGGTTTTGGGTTTTGCGCTCTATCTGGGAGGGCTGCTCATGCCGCCTGAAGATGTCCTAGAGGTGTGGGCGGGATGGTTGCTTCTGGCGTGGTTCGGTGCTGGACTTGCCCTGACGATCGGCGCCTTGGCTGAACGGTGGGACGTTATCGCAAAAATCTGGTCGCCCATCGCGCTGCTTTTATTCCCCTTTTCAGGGGCGGCGTACATGGTCGATGCGTTGCCGCCCCATGCACGCGAACTAAACCTTTATCTCCCTATGATCCACGGTCTGGAGTTCATGCGGGAAGGATTCTTCGGTACGAAGATTGTTGCACACTACGACCTGTTTTACTTAGTAGTCTGGAATGTGGCCCTCACCGTATTTGGACTAAGCCAAGTTCGTCGAATTGCCGCAGGTGATCATCTCCTGTGATTACGCTCATTGACATCAAAAAGCAGTATAAGACGAGTTCTGGTCGCCTGACCGTTTTTGAAAACGTCAATATGACAATTAACCCCGGGGAGCGCATCGGCATTATGGGCCGCAATGGCGCGGGGAAATCAACCTTGGCGCGAATAATTTCAGGTGCTGAACAGCCCACCTCTGGGCGGGTGCGTCGCGAAATGACTGTGTCCTGGCCGTTGGCCTTGAATGGCGGTTTTCATCCGAGGCTAAGCGGTGCCGACAATTTGCGCTTCATCTGCCGCGTCTACGGCGTCGATTTCGCGCCCCGTATGGAATTTGTGCAGGAATTCTCTGAACTCGGCCCGTTTCTGAATGAGCCCACGGGAACTTACTCCTCGGGCATGCGGGCGCGACTAGCCTTCGCAATCTCAATGGTAATCGATTTCGACTGTTATCTGATCGATGAGGTGACAGCAGTGGGTGACGAGCGGTTCCGTGATCGATGCAACGTCGAACTATTTGAAAAAAGAGCCGATCGCGCGATGGTTCTCATTTCTCATAGCCGTCGGTATTTGGAAGAAGTGTGCAACCGCTTTATGCTTCTTCACGAAGGCAGGCTAGAGGAATATGGCAGCTTTCGACAAGTGTACCATGAATATAAAAAGATCCTTCAGAACGCGAGCAGGCCTATTATTACCTAAACCACCGGCGCTTTCGTTGTCCTACAGCTTGGCGGCGAAGGCGGCAGTCAAGCGCCGACTGCGCCGGCCGGATGAGCAGCACCGCCGGCTTCCAAGAAATGCAAACGCGCCGCAACTGCTGCAGTCCAGGTAACGAAGCTGCCGGAAATGGGAGCCACGCTGCGCCACGGGTTGAAAGTCGCCTTAGGTCAGCGCCGCTTCGAACTCTTGACGCGCCCACTTCACCAGCCTTGCAATTCCCTCTGACGGGTCAATTCTTGGGGCCCACACACCCGTCTTCAAGATCGGATCGATGTCTGCCACAGCATACCGGATATCCCCTGGCCGGAAAGCACCGTTAACCCTTACGGTGTTTCCATCCAGAGCGAGTTCGCGCAGTATCAGCCGTGCGGCGGCAATGATGGACGTGGGCTCACCGGTGCCGATGTTGAAAGTGCGGCTTAAGAGCGACGGTTCGTGGCATGCGGCCACGAAGGCAGCGACCACGTCATCAACGAAGACAAAGTCGCGATAGATCTCGCCGTCTTCGTAGATGTTTATCTGCTGTCCTCTCATAGCTTGGTTCGTAAAGATCGACAGGACACCGGTGTAAGGATTGTGGAGGGACTGCCCGGGGCCGTAAACGTTTTGAAGACGCAAAATTACAGATTGCCACGGAGCCGGTGTCTGCGCGAGCAGGTACTCCTGCATTAGCTTGCTGGACCCATAGACGGAACCTGGCATGGGTGCAGCGTCGGTGCTGGTGGGGACGGGAATGAGTTCGTCTCCGTTCGTGTCGAATACCCCGAAACGACCCGCTCTCATGGCTTCCGGCTCGCGCGGCGGTGGTACGGCAATCTTGCCAGCGCGGTCTCGGTAAGCACCTTCCCCGTAAACCGCGCGGGTGCCCGCGAGTACGAACCGCTCCGGTGGGATGGCGCGATCGCGACATATCTCGATCAGCTGAGCTGTCCCAACGACATTTACCTCTGTATATCGGGTGGGTTCATCTGCGGATTGCCCAGTTCCGGTCTCCGCTGCCAGGTGGATTACAACCTGGGGATCACTGGAATCAATCGCGCCACGCATGGTCTCGCGGTCACGCACGTCTCCCTTAACCAGATGTGCCGGTAGGTCGATGCAGGGTGCCGGGCCGTGAACTTGACTTAGCAAATTATCGTAGATGGTGACGGTTGCACCTTGCTCCGCGAGTGCGACGCAAAGGCGCGATCCTATGAAGCCGGCGCCGCCGGTGATGAAGATGCGCTTGCCGCGAAGGGGTGCGTCATGCGTTATGACGGTCAAGATGCTTTCTCCGGATGGTGGCTGGCCCGGCGAAGGGCCTCATCAATCATCGTAAGGACTTGATCGCGTAACCGCTCCACCGAATAATCGCGAATGATTTTCGCTTGAGCGTTCGCCACCATGCGATAGCGCAGGCTGGGATCGTCGCAGAGCGCGTGCAAGGCGGCGCGCCATCCGCTCGTGCCGTCTATTAGGATGCCGCAATCATCCGCGCAGCACTCGTCATAGGCCATTCCTGACGTTGCAATAACTGCCGCTCCGGCAGAGGAGTATTCGACCCACTTGGTGTTCGCCTTCACCTCGTTGAAAGGCGTGCGGGCGAGCGGACAGATCCCAATATCCCATTCTCGTGTTACGAAGGCGTCGAGAAACGCCGAATAAGGCCTGACCGGCGGAACCACTGTAACCCTGTCGCCGAACTCCTCCAGCACACTGGGTTTTGGAATTGAGCCAAACAACTCAAACTGGATGTCCGGGCGTTCTCGCAGGAATTGGACGAGCTCTGGCAGAACGAGTTCAAAATCATGGGCGTGGTCAAAGCCCATGTAACCGACCTTTCGGACGGGGCGCTCGACTGCGGGGGCAAGGATTTCAGCCGAACAGTAGATTGTGCCGGCGGCCATGTTTTCGGTATTGAAGCCCAGCGCGCCAAAGCGCTCGCGCAGAGGTTCGGTGGAGCAATAGACTAGATCGGCTGATCGCAAGAGCGAGGTGACAGCCGCCAGACGCTCGGGCCTGTTGTGTTCAGCATGCTTCACTTCGCCGATTTCCTTCGGAACATTCAGCAAATCGTCGTCGATGTGATAGAGCACAGGCACATGGCGGCTACGGAGTTTAGCGACCATAGCATCGCAAAATGGGCCACTGTACCGGCAGAAAACTACGACATCGGGCCGTAGCCGTTGGATGCTATCGTATACCCAGTTCTCCGCCTGAAGCGGATCGGACTGTCCCTTCCCCTTTCTGCGGTTCATTTCACTTTCAGTCACCAATTCGACTTCGATCACCCCACTGTCGATCAAAGGTTGCAGCGGCTTGAAGAAGCCCAACTGAAGGGTAGGAATCTCTGAGTTCGCCACGAATAGAATGCGACGGGGCGCGGGCTGGCCACCCCCCGCCCAGCACAGGTCGAGAAAGCGCCGACGGACGTCGTCACAATCGACGATCATGCCAGTGCGTTCGATATAGTCGGCCTGTCGGGCTAGAAAAGGAGCCGGGTCAGCAATGGCTGCCTCGGCGAACTCGCGCCATTCGGCGAGTGAGCTGATGTGTGTGAGCCCGTCATAATGGCTCGTGTCGAGCCGATCGCTACCGTCGTGCCAAACGGCTGTCGGGATACCGGCAAGCACCATGTCGACGAGCACAGAGGATGGTGCGGAAATGCCATAGGCGTACTGGGAGAGGTCTACGCGATACATCGGCTCGTTGTTGAGCACGACATTTCCAGGCAGCTTAACCGAATTACGGATGACGTATTGCCCACCGGGATGTGGGCGAAGGGCAACTTGGCGCCCTTTCTTCGCCATCGCTTCTGCGAAGGCAAAGAAGGTGTCCATATAGCTGGCCTTGAAGTCGCCGGCGATGTTCATCCGCACCGAGTGAAGGTTTTCGCAGACGAGACCGGTGCCGACTGCCGGAGCGGCGAGGCGAGGGGGTTGGCGGCCCGCCCGCAGGCGCGCGGTGGAGCCTGTCTTCAGCAGCTTGTCCCTTTCGGTGGGACGCAAATGTCGCATGTGCTCCGCGCCCATCCACCCACACAGGATGTCTGCGGCAAAACGAACATCCTCGCCAAAAGCTAAAGATTGCTCGCGGTTTTGGAGAAACCCTACGCACTCATAGCCGTGCTGGAGCGTGATCTTCAGGAAGCCCGGCGGCGCGAGACGGAAGATGCGGTGGCTCGTGGCGTGGGCATTGAGGTTGGACTCGCTGCCTGCGATGATGATGCCGTACTTGTCGGTCAAGACTGCATGTAATTCGACATCCGTCTGAAACGGAACGATGAGCGCGCCCTTTTCCCGTGCAAGCTCTTCAAGCTCTCCTGCCCAGATACCTTGTGTGTCTCGCTCGAAGAAGCGTTTGGACACAAGGATCACCACCCTCATCGCGGTTTCGTCAGCGATGAGGCAGGCGAGGGGGCGCAAGATGTTAAAGTCCTGGAGAAGGTCCAGGATCAGCACGGCATGGGCGTTTCGCGACATCAGGAAGACACTCGGATTGCGCGGTTTTCGAACTCCCGCACCTGGTTGAGGAGGGGGTTCAACTCCGAATCGAAAAAATTCAGGGGGCCAAAGAGCCGCGTATAGAGGGAGCGGGCTGCCTCAATGACGTGCGGATAAAGCGCCATGCGCGCTCCACTACCTGTAGCGGCTGGAACGCTCGCGAGAAGCGCACACAGCTTCTCGTCAAAAGCGTCAGACCGGATTTCGTGCGTGAGACCCTCGACTGCTCCCGCGAGGCGCCGAATTTGGGCGGCCATGGGCGATACGACCATCTCGGCTGCGCTTTTGGTTAGCCGCAGCGAAGGCGAACGCGCGGACTCGAACAGGGCTAAGTGAGCGTCATAGGCTAAGCCGACCGGAGTGAAGGGCGAGCCAAGAGAAAGCCAATTGCGATTACGGGCGAACTTGTGGATGGCGCCGGTGCTGCGTTCGCCGTGCAGGATCGCAAGCGGTGCTTGTGCAGTATCGGGTGAGGGGGCAGGAATCGCATCCAGAAATGTCACGAGCGCGGCCGCTTCCACGGTGGGACTGGAAAGGCGATCGAGTTCAGCACCCAGGGTCTCGAGCGTTGTGGCGGAAACCTTTAGTGTATCCGTTATCAGGTCCTCCAACAGGGACTGCGCGTCACGATACAGGAATGGGTTGAGCGGTGCGTATAAGGGGTAGCCCCCCGCCAGTATCTGAGTGCCGCCCGTCAGGGCCGTGACCGCGCGGTTGAGTGACTTGGCGATGCTGAAACTCTGGGCATTGACGGGCAAAAAGGACACCAGGCTTTCTTCGAGCAGCGCCGTTTCTCGAGCCCGCGTCCATTCTTCGATCTCGGCCCTCACCGACAGGCGGCGGAGCAGCGACAGCCCCCGTGTATCCAGTGCGCGGGCGTTGGTGAGCACCTTCAGGCGGACATCGAAACCGTTCTGCCGAAAGCCATTGAGCAAATTTCCGAAATGCGCGAGATCGTGCAGGCCCACCGGGAAATTGGGATTATCGCCCATACCAAACCACAGAACGTCGATGCGCCGTGACGCCAAGGCCGCCTGACGCTTGGACACAAGCCGGCGACCGAGTTGTGCAAGATCGAATCGGTCGAAGGGGTCATTGAGGACATGACCGGGCACTTCGCCGAAATAGGGCTGGACCGTCTGTTTCATCCTCTGAGTGGAGCACAGAAAAAAATCGGCGGTCCTCGCCATTGCCCCGAGCCATAGGCGCTGCTGTGCGAAACGGGCGTCATTTGTCTGGCTGAAATAATCGTCGAACAGGTCCACCCCGACCCGCGCCCCGTGTGATCGCAGCGCTTGTGCAAGTGCGACACCGCGCGCATCCTGAACCTTGCTGAACAGGAATATGTCCTGCTTTTCGGGTCTGATCCCGGCGTCGAGCCTGTCGACGGTCGTTATATTGAGCGTTTGACCAGCCCGCGCGAGAGGTTCGCGCAGGCGCTGGTAGCGGATGCGGTTTCCAGCGGAGGTCAGGTAGGTCGGGGAGGGGACTAGAAAGGTTAGCGTCATCGCAGCAGGTTTCGGATGTGGAGTGCACGCGCCGGAACGATCGGCACGGCTCTCCTTCCTTCGACATTGGGCCGCTCCGATGTCGCAGTCACGAAGCTCAGGCACATGCTGGCGAGCCGCTTCTCGGCAAGCGCCAGTCCGAGTGACAGATCGCCATCGGCACGGTCGCCAATGTCCTTCAGCACGGCTAGGTCGATCATCGTGCAGCGTAGGTCCGGCGCGACAAGCGGGAAACGAGCGGGCAGCGCATGCATCGCGAGGTCGGGCTTTTCCGCTGAAACGCGCGTGTCGACATCGCTCGTTGCGATCCATCCCACGGTCCGGTGCACCCTAACGACGCCCTTAGCTCCAGCCGCTTCGCTAATCAGCGCACACGATACCGCACCAATCCCCGGCTGGCGCAACGCGTCGCGCATGGCAAGGCACGCCCGAGGGTCGTGCAGTATAATACTGCGATCGAGGAGGAGTAACTGCTCGAACCGGCTCGCTCCGGAAGCAGCGGTTAGGCGTCCGAGGCTACTGGTCTCCGCCGATTCCACAACGCGGACGTCCACTCCCAAATCCCTCGGAAACGACGTGATGGCGGGGGAGCGCGGATCAGTGATAAGCAGGCAGTCCACCTCGAAGTCTGCTCGCAGCTGGCTGATGGACAAGAGCAGCGGCAAAAGATCGGATCCATCGGCGGGGCAATCGACCAGCACCGATAAACCGCGATCACCCTGTTGGCTCTGTGCGGACGCCAGTGGAATTCCTGCGGCGACCGGAAAAAAGGCCTGCACCCCTGTGGCGGCAGAAGCGCACCAATGGATCGCCAGCGGGACGGGGTTACCGCCATCAACGCATCCGCCGATGGTCCTGGCGTTGTCCTCGATGCCCGGAACCTGCCCTGGCATATCCAAGGGAGCGGCAGCGCCGCAGGCGAGGCTGTAGGCAGCGGCCCCTTCCTGGTCCATGTGGATCGACCGGCACATATCATCGGCGAGTTGGCCGGTGAGAGCGAACAGTGCGGCGAGCGTCGGAATGCCTGTTGCAGGCATTTTCAAGTGCGCAGATTCAGCCCGGGGGATCGTAGGGGTGCCGAGCGCAGCCACATCCGCACAAAGCGCAGCCGCAGAGTCGTCTTGCCTCTTGCTCTCGGCCGTAACGACTACCCCGAGGTCATGTATTAGCCACGCGAGCAAGTCGGGCGCGAGAGCGGGCTCAGTGCCATTCGCTCCGGCCACGTTGATTTCAATGGCCGACAGCGCGAACGAGGCACTGCCCGAAATCACCGCATGTCTTTTGGTAAGCAACTCCCCGCTTAACCTACAAGCGGCTGCCTGTGCTGAGCCGGTCTCGGGGAGGAGAGGGCCGAGCTCGCCGAAATGCGCCCCCCCGCGAAAGAGCGATGGGAACGGCAGAAGTGTGCTGTCGATGGGGTCGCCGGCAGCATCTGTGGCGACGAGGATAAGAGACCGGTAGGGCGATGGCAGGCGCGCATCGAGGATTGCTTGCCCGCCTGAATTCAGCGCAACACGCCCGCAGGGGAGCAAACCGCCTTTGCCATCATCCTGCAAGGCGTGGAGTATCAGCGGCTGCGCCCCGGGTTCCAGCACAAGGCGCAGGCGGAGTTCGGCATGCGTTTCAAACCACGCGTCGGTGAGCAGGAGCGCGCCGTCGCATAGCCGCCGCCGCAAGGCTTCGGCCACGGGCGGTGGGGGGACCGCAGGCGCGCATCCGCTAAGTACCGAAAGCCACGTATGAGCAGCATCCCCGTTGCCACGAAAATCGTAATTCGCAGCGCTCAAGTTCTCGTCGGCTGCGGAATCGGTGAAGCGGGACAGAGTGGAGAAGGACAGCGCTCGTGCCCGCCAAGCGGAGGGGTCGGCTTCTTCTATCGGCGGGAGCGTGAAGGCGGCAGCAGAGGGCTCGCTGACAGCGCCACCCGCTTGCTGCATCGCAAGGGACTTCTCTGCGAAGGTGCCCGCTAGCGGCGCCGTGCCAATGGGGGGCAATCCCCTACGCCCCCTTCCCTTTCCCACGGCGCGGATGTCGCGTCCCTCCAACTGCCCGTGTTCGATGTAGTGGAGGAGGGGGTTTATGCTGGCTTCCCTGACGTCGGCATTCACGTCCAGATAGTAGCGGGCGTCGAAGTTAGGACTTGGCGATCGCCCCTCCTTTCCGCCGTGATCCAGATAATGCTCCGCGGCGTCGAGGCCCTGCAGCCGGACATCCTCATACTTATCCAGATACCAATGCGGGTCGAATAGCGGGGATTTCCGCAACAGGTCGAGCTGGCTCGCCCTCCTTGCCGTCGCTGACCTCCTCGGCAAATGGAGCAGGCGGCTTATTCCCGAGGTCAATCGCTTCGCGAGCGCGGGCTTTATTAATTCTGCGCGAACAAGCGCAACCTGGTTCTGAAGCGCCGCGATCTGGTTGCGCAGATCGGCGTTCCGCTGATCACGTTCGGCTACCTTGCGTGCTCGATCATGCCTCAGGTGCTCGATCGCTCTCTGCCTGTCTGCCGCAATGCGGATCTGATTCGCCAGTTTCCGCTCGATTGCTGCAGCATGTCGCTGCGCCTTCAGTTCCTTTTCGACCGCTGCGAGGCGCGCCTCGGCGCGCGCGGTTTCCACAGTAAGAAGCTGCTTTTCGGCGCGCCTCAGCGCTGCCTGGCTTTCCTGCTGCCGCCGGGCCGCTTCTGCGCGCGAAGCTTCGAGTGTGGCGGTCTTGAACTGGAGCTTCTCGAGCTCGGCTTGCGCGCGTGCAAACTGTTCTTCGGCCCGAATTCGAGCCTGTTGCTGTTCATGGGCGGAGATCTTTTGCGCTTCACGCTCTCTTTCAAGCCGCCGGGATTTCGAGCCGTGGTGAATCCCCAGACGGAGCGGTTCGCCGAGCAGCGCCAAAGCATGGTCCAGCTCCTCTCTCCCCCTGTCGAGCGCGGGGCGGTCTGCGGGGCGCTCCCCCTCAACTGCCCAGCGCCTTAGGATCATGTAAACTTCCGCCAACAGCGGAAGCAGGCCTTGGTGGAGGCCAGTTGGGGGAGCTAGGTCGCGGGAGTGATGGCGATGCTCCCGCGACAGAAAATCGGCGATTTCGGCGGTAGTCCTCAAGGAGGCTCTCGGCCAGATCAGATCGAGGGAAGCGCCGATACGGCCAGCGACATCGCCTGCATTGTCGAGCAATTGGTCGTAGGTGACGAAACTTCGCGGAACCGCGCGACTGGAAACCTCTCCATCTAGAACGTAACGCAGCCATAGGAGTTGGCCTATGGGAAGGTCGAAACCATTGCGGGATTGCAGCGACGCGGCCACTTCAAGGGGGCTGCGCAGGATCGAGACGACCTTGGCGGTCGCGCCGAACCGGTCCAGTACGTCAAGCCAGAAGGGCAGGAGCTTGCTGACACGCGGATCCTTGAACACGAACAGGGGCGAATCCCCGAACTCCGCCTGAAGCAGGTCAACCGCCCGCTCCCGCATCTCCCTGTAGCGCACGGAGTGGTACCAGCCGGCCGCCACGGATTCAGGACTGCGCCAGTCGGTCCCGGCGGAATCCAGGATGGCATCGCCCAAACGGGCTGCTGCCTCCGATTCCCAGTGTCCTGTCGCGTTGCTTGCCTGATGGGCTGCTGTGCCTTGCATTAGGGTGGTCGGAAGATCGGCGCCCAAGAGGGCAAGAACCCGCGCCAATGCCGACGTTCCGCTGCGATGCATTCCTACAACGAGCAGGCATGTTCTGTCGGAAGAGCGTAGCGGCCGTGCGTTGTCCCGTTCAATCTCGTCGTCTGACCGCGCCATCAACTGCCTTGACCGTGGTGGGATAAATTTGGTTTCGAACCTTGTCGCTTGTGGCGGCGTTTGGCTAAACATGCAAGGAACGCGGGAGGCTATGGGCCTCTGCCCCGACCGGAGTAAATGCCTTGCGAGCGCAGGGATGCATGTAGTTTTTTTCGGCGACAGCCATGCCCACTCGTTGATCCGCGCGTTGGCGAAAGGAAGCGGGGAAGAAGATCTCATTGCCGTTGATGTCAGGAGGATCAAGGACGGGCGGGCCAACGCCAAGGAAATTCCTGGAGATCTTGCCCGCGCCTTTCCGGCTGAGGCTGTCTTTTGCTGTCTTGGTGGAACCGAATATAATCTGCTCGGCCTAATTGAATCCCCGCAACCATTCGATTTCCTGCTTAGCCCCGGCGACGCTGTCGCTCCAGAGCGCACGCCGGTACCGCATGGATTGGTGAGAGCGGCACTCGCGTCGCGCATGCGCTCATCGCTGGCCCGTATGGCCGATGTGAGGGCGCAGTATGAGTGTCCCTTTACGTGTGTCGCACCGCCGCCCCCGTTTGCGGAGCTGGACGCAACGGTGAACTTGCCGCGCGCGTTTGTGCCACATCTCGACAAGGGCATTGCTCCGGCCCGTTTGCGGCTTAAGCTCTACAACGTGCAGCTGGAACTGTTGCAGGCACACTGCCGGGCAGAGGAGATCACCTTCATGCCGGCACCGTCAAACGCGACGGACGACGCAGGTTACCTGCGCAGGGAGTTCTGGGACAAAGACCCTACGCATGGAAACGCTCGATACGGCCAGAGCGTGATCGAGCAGATAAGGAGCAGCCAGTTTGCCTAGAGCCCACCCTTATCGCGGCCGGCCGGATTATCAATTCTGGCGTAAGGAGCCTGGGATTGTGCGGCCGCAGGCCTTCGACCCGGTCGTATCACCCAGTTTTCGGATCACACAGCGCGACGAAGTGGTGACGGCAGGCAGTTGCTTCGCACAGCATGTCGCTCGCTTTCTAGCCGCCAGCGGCTTCAATTTTCTGGTCACCGAAAGTCTCAACCCCGCCTTTGATCCGAAAGTCGGAGCAGCGTTCAATTATGGGCTGTTCTCGGCGAGATACGGCAATCTCTACACAGCCCGCCAGTTGCGGCAGTTGCTCGAGCGCGCTTACGGCTTGTTTGAGCCGATTGTCCAAGCTTGGGAGGGACCGGAAGGCGGGGTGGTCGATCCTTTCAGGCCGCAGCTTCAGCCGGGCGGTTTTCAATCCGCCGAAGAACTGGCTCTTGACCGTATGGTGCATCTGGCAGCGGTGCGTGAAGCGTTCGAAAGGATGGACGTCTTTGTTTTCACTCTTGGGCTGACCGAATCCTGGCAGGATCGCCGCGACGGCGCCGTTTATCCACTGGCGCCCGGCGTTGCAGGCGGTGAGTTCGATCCTGCCATTCACGCCTTTCACAATTTCACGGTCGAGGAAACTGTTGCGGACATGCAGGCGGCAGTTGAGTTCATTCGCACACGGAATCCGAAGGTGCGTGTCATCCTCACGGTATCGCCCGTTCCGCTCAATGCGACGGCAGTAAACCGCCATGTCTTCACATCGACCACCTATTCGAAGGCAGTGCTGCGTGTGGCCGCCGAGGAAATCTGTCAGCGGAACCAGGGTTGCGACTACTTCCCGTCCTACGAGATTATAACCTCACCCTTTGTGCGCGGGCGATACTATGCCAGCGATTGTCGGGAGATACAGCCAGACGGCGTCAAGCATGTCATGTCCACCTTCATGCGGCACTATGCTGACGCCCCGGGTGCGGACTGCGAACCCGAGGAGCTATTGCCTAAGTCTCGACAATCGGGGGCAGAGAAGGTGGAGAAGTTGCTTGATATTCTTTGTGACGAAGAAGCCATTGACAACCTTTGATAGCAGAACTGTCGCAGCTTTCTCTACGCGCTAAGCCTTAACTCCGCCCGCGCACACCTCATTTTGCCTGCTAAGGATTTCCTGTCTTGATACGGTCCATTACGCTGAAGAACGGCATCCAATTCGCCAATGATGCACCGTTCGTGCTGATTGGCGGAATGAACGTAATAGAAAGTCGCGATCTAGTGATGGAGGTCGCAGGAAATTTCGCCGATGTCACAAGACGATTGGGAATACCCTACGTCTTCAAAGCTAGCTTTGACAAGGCTAATCGATCGTCGATTCACTCTTTCCGGGGACCAGGACTTAAAGAAGGACTGGCGATACTAGCGGAAGTAAAGGAGCGGTTTGGTTTGCCGGTGCTCACGGATGTTCATGAGCCGGAACAAGCGGCGCCCGCCGCTGAGGTCGCAGACATCATCCAATTGCCGGCCTTTCTCGCCCGCCAGACGGATCTTGTCGTGGCGATGGCGAAGACCGGGGCGGTCATCAACGTGAAAAAACCACAATTTCTCGCTCCGCAGGAAATGGGCCACATTTTGCGCAAATTCCAGGAGGCCGGCAATGAGCAGGTCATGCTGTGCGAACGCGGCACAAGTTTTGGCTACAACAATCTGATCGTCGATATGCTGGGGATGGATCTGATGAAGACCATGGCTCCGGTCGTTTTCGACGCAACGCACGCGCTGCAGCGCCCTGGCGGACGAGAGAACAGCGCGGACGGGCGCCGAGCGCAGGCGGCCGCGCTGGCAAGATCGGGTATCGCGCTAGGCCTTGCGGGATTGTTTCTCGAAGCTCATCCAGATCCGGATCGTGCCTTGTGCGACGGCCCTTGCGCGCTTCCTCTGGATCTGTTGGAGTCATATCTTAAACAGATGCTCGCGCTGGATCGCCTCGTGAAGACGTTCGATCCTGTAATTTCTGGTTGAGCCGCTAGGATGCAGTTTGTGCGGCACCTTGACCACGGACGGGCTTGGAGAAGGGTAGTATGACCGAGAAAGATTTTCTCAAGGTTTTCGTCGGATATGACAGTCGGGAAGACATCGCCTGGCAAGTGTGCAGGCATTCGCTCTTGCGGCATTCCGGACATGAAGTGGCGGTTGTACCCCTTCGCCAGAAGGTGTTGCGCGAGCTCGGCCTGTACCAGCGGCCGCTGGACAAGATGGCCTCGACAGAGTTCTCGCTGACCCGCTTCCTTACACCCTACCTGGCTGCGACCTCCGGCTGGGTCGTGTTCTGCGATTGCGATTTTCTTTTCACCGCGGATGTCCGGGGTGTTCTTGAAGGGCTCGATTCTTCCAAGGCGGTGTACTGCGTGCAGCACGATTATACGCCGAGTTTTGACATCAAGATGGATAACCGAAAGCAGACGACCTATCCGCGCAAGAACTGGTCCTCCTTTATGGTTTTCAACTGCGATCATCCAGACGTGAAGGCGCTGACGCCAGACGTGGTGAACTCTGCAACCCCAGCCTTCCTGCACCGCTTCGACTGGGTTTCGCATGATGATGCGATTGGCGCGCTCGATTTGGATTGGAACTTCTTGGAAGGCGAGTATCCCAAGCCGGAAAAGCAACCGCGGGTGATCCATTACACCAATGGGGGCCCTTGGTTCGCTGAATGGCAGAGCGTCGACTATGCGGATTTGTGGCGCGCTGAGTGCGATCTTTATCAGGCGGGGGATGCGCAGCGCGCGGCTTGATCCGGCGCATCGTAAGGCGGGGATCAGCGTGGGGTTCCGACTGATTTTACGAAGGCGTCGGTGCGCAGCTGGAAAGAGCGCATTAAGCCTCGGTCGCCAAGCCTTAGCTGGCGCGCGATGAGCTTTGCATCGCGCCAGACGGTTGTGCGGTCGTCAAGGCCTTCGTACAATGTCCAGAATAGATCCGTGCCGATGGCGTCAATCATATTGAAAGCGCCGTGAAAGCCAAACGTGCTGCCATCAGCGCCACTTCTTTCACGGGAAAAACGAGCAGCGAGCGCGCTGTCGGCGAAACGCAGACCGCGCGCTTCTAGAAATGGGCGATTGATACGGCCGATAGCAACGTCTTCCGGATGCGACCGTGCAAAGCCGGGCTCGCGACACGCGTGCATGAGGCGGCGGCTGCGCAATGAAAAGCCGCCATTGCCGACGTCATACCCGTCCGCGAATTGCGGCCACGGCGCGCCGATATAGTCGCAATCCAGAAAGGCGGGGTCCCAGTTGGCGCTATGGGTGGGAAAGCCATCCCATTGAACAAGAAGGCAGTGGCCAGATGCCACGTAATCGGCAAGCCGGGTCAACACGAAGGAGGAGTAGGCCGCGCTGCTCCCGATACGCTCGATAGGAACCAGCCGAATGCCGACGTCGGTAAGGTCGAGCCTGGCATCGCTGAACAATAGGCTCTCGCGAAAATCGGCAAGCGCCATGGCCCGCCGCAGGGCAAAGATCGTAGCCTCGACGTTAACCGACGCGACCGCGCACAGCGTCACATCAGGAAGGGCGAGTCTCACAAGCCGATGACGAACTGTTCGCTATATGGGCTTAGCGAGCGGTGATGATAGGGATCGCGCTGCCGATCTGTGCCCCACAACATTTTGAGCGCTCGGAGTTCCTGCTCCAGCCGACGGGCACCGGCTGCGTCCCGATCGTTACCGCGGCTCTTGGATTCGTGATGCACAAGTCTCGCCCTTGGTTCGTAAAATGCCGGGTAGCCAATCCTAGCCAACTTAAGGCAAAGATCGACATCATTGAAAGCAACGGGAAAATTGCTTTCGTCGAACCCACCGACGGCGTCGAAGTGCCGGCGAGCGACCACGAGGCACGCGCCCGTCACTGCCGAAACGAACTGCGGGAGCGTGTGCCGCCGAAAATAGCCCTCCTCTCCCGGATGAATGTTGCGATGGGCATGGGCGGCGCCCCCGCCCACTCCGAGGACTACGCCTGCATGCTGCACGGTGCCGTCGGGGTAGAGTAGCATTGGGCCAACTGCACCGACATCCTCCCGTATGGCTTGGGTGACGAGGACGGACAGCCAATCCGGCTCGAGAATCTCTATGTCATTGTTCAGGAAACACAAGAAAGGCGCCGTGGCATGCCGAACTGCGGCATTGTTGATGGCTGAATAGTTGAAGGGTCCCCCATGACGGATGACGGTGTGCCGCGACGCATCCAGCGTGGACAAAAGCGCCAGCGTCGTCGCGTCGTCGCTGTCATTGTCCGCGATGATGACCTCCAAGGCGGGATAAGTGGTCCGTTCAAGGCCTTCCAGGCAGGTGCGAAGCAGATCCGTGCCGTTGCGCGTGGGAATGATGATCGACACAGCAGGCAAGTCGCCCGCCCTGTGCAGAGGCAACGAAGGGGGGGGGATCGGCTGTGGTCTTGTAACCCGATGATGCAGAACGAGCGGAACATGCCGGGGAGGTGCTGACACCGCCGCCTGTGCTGTGAGACGCTCTACCCAATCGTATTTGCCGTCCACGGCCGCAAGGGAATGCCGGTCGACCTTTACGATCCCGGACCACGATAGATAATCATGGTAGCGGAACAGCTCGGCGTTCCAAAGCGGCTTGAAATGCGGCTTGGTAAACTCGCCTCTTGCGTCACGTTCGTCATCGTCAGCGTAAATGAACCGCGCGTCGCTGTCTGTCGCAGCCAAAGAATAATGTCGCTCAGCGCCCGGTTCGAGCCTATCGCCGGCCCGTAGAGGAAGTAGCCAAACTTCGCCACGACCCAGTTGCCTGGCTACCGCTCCGAGCGAACCGGTACTGTCGGGAACGCTCCCATTTACATCGAGGATGATCGCCCGGTCCGGATCAGCGAGGCTGGCCAGCGTCGTTGGGACTTCGGCTTGGTTGTCGCGAGCATCTATGATCACCAAAATCGAGGGGCCCTTCGGGGCTCCGACAGCATCTCCCTCGGCTGGTGTTGCTCGCCGTCGGGCCAGCCAGACCCGGTACGCAACGGCGGAGCGGCCAATGAGAGGGGAGAACCGGGCCTTCGCGCGCAGACGCTTGCCCGCAACTCGCCACCACAGGGCCTTGCAATAGGACGCGGGGGACACCCGAAACCCGTCGAGGTGGAGGCGCGCCACGAGCGTAGCAAGCTTCAGGCCGCTCATTGCCGTCCCGAGCGCAGACACCTCGCCTTTGCGGGGCAAAATCGGGCGATTACGCAATGACCTTCCCCTTGATGTCCTTCTCTACCCCGCTCCATTCAGGGAACTGCCCTAATCGACGACTTCGTCCGGTATCGCTGCGAAATTGCCTGGCTGTCAGGTCTGCGACACGGCCTCCCACTGGATCTACTGAACCGCGTTACCAATCCCGATTATCGAATACGCCATCGACGACACGATCGTGACGAACTTTTGTATATCAGCCACGGGAGCGTTCGATACGTAGACGACATCGCCATTACGGATCGGGAAGCTCTGGGCGATGAAGAAAGAACGCGGATCGCTCATGTTGAGCTTGTATATGACCGGCAAACGGCCGTCAGGCGTCAACCTGAAGCCTTGGGGCCCAATGGTGCCTAGAGCGGCGGGGTCTTCCAACCGAAATATAAAGACACCTCGAATATCCGCTCGGCTGTCTTGTAACCCGCCGACCCGTCCGAGCGCCTGCGCCACCGTAAGGCCTGTCCCTTCGAACGGGACTTCCGCATTGAGGCCCACGGCGCCTAAAGCGGTGAAGGTGAAAGGCTGAAAAAGAGCCGTCAGCACATCGCCGGGCTGCAGGCGGATATTCTGTCTGGGATCAAGGATCACTGCATCCATCGCCTGCGAAACCGTCTCCTCTCCGCGGGTAAGTCGCAATGTCGTCTTGCTGGTGGGTTGCTTCACCCCCCCCGCGCTAGCAAGTGCGTCAAGTATGCGCTCTCCCTTTGACGTGAGCGGGACGGGCGCACTGTTGGCAACGTCGCCGACGACTGTGACGCTTGCCGACCGCGGTTCCGTCACACGTACCATAACCTGCGGCATGTGTGCCTTGCCCTGCAGCCGGGCAACGATGGCTCGCTGAAGTTGCTGAGCACTCAGTCCGGCGGCGGCGATAGAGCCGACAAACGGAATGGTTATCGTTCCATCTTCTGCCACCATTTGCGGAGGCAAACTCGAATTCTGCATGGTCATCGGACCCAGAGCCATGGCTGTAGATATCGGCGCTGATCCCCCTACGGCGCCAAACAGCGTCGCCGGCGGTGCCTCCCAAATGCTGATGTCCAGCGTGTCCCCCCGCCCGATCACCTGCCCGACGGCCGTCACGTTTCCGAAGGCCTGTGCGAACGTCTTGCCCTTGTCCGCCTCCATGACCTGCCGCGCGACGGGGTCGGTCAACTCAACAACGGCGATCTGACTGTCGCCCAGTAGCTCGTTCTGAGCCTGGCCGATCTTACGAGCTTGAGGGCCGCTGGCGCCCAGCGATGAGCAGCCGCAAAGCGCTAGCGCTACAAGCAGGACGGCAGCGCCAGGACCGATGCGTTGCGCAAGCGCGCGACGCGCGGGGAGTTCACGACGGTAGCAATTGTCGTGACGGCGGGCAGAGTCTGGACGCATGGCGCTGCCATGGTGAACTTCTGCGTGCCGGTCAAGGAGCGGGTGAGGCCCACTCAATGAGACACCCGTCGATGCCTGCCGGCGATGTTGCGTCATTCGGCAGATAGCCATAATGATGGGCATCA
The DNA here is from genome assembly GCF_003569745.1 of Altererythrobacter sp. B11. Taxonomy (NCBI): domain Bacteria; kingdom Pseudomonadati; phylum Pseudomonadota; class Alphaproteobacteria; order Sphingomonadales; family Erythrobacteraceae; genus Altererythrobacter; species Altererythrobacter sp. B11. Next base: position 517,850 of record NZ_AP018498.1, on the reverse strand, counting down.
TTCTTGAGGGTACATGATGCTGAACTGGACGTCCTTCGAATCCAAGATTCCATATCTGCGCGATCAGTTCGCGCAGGAAAGGCCGTTTCGGCACGTCGCCATCGACGACATCCTGCTGCCTGATGCGGCCCGTCGTGCGGAAGCGGGCTTCGCAACGGCGCTCAGGCATAAGCAGCATAGTGCCCCTAAGTCCCATCGAGATGTGTTGCTGAAAACGGGGACGCCAAATTTAAAAGTGATGACGCCCGACCAAGTTGCGATTTTTACCGAAATTCACTCCAATCGCTTTGTCAGGTTTCTAGAGGGCGTGACGGGAATAAGTCCCGTGTTTGCGGATCCAGAGTTGCGCGGCGGCGGCCTCCACAGTTCCTGGCGGGGTGCGTATCTGAACGTTCACACGGACTTCAATTTCCACCCTACTGAAGATACGCACCGGCGCCTCAACCTGATTATTTATCTCAACGAGGAGTGGCATGAAGAGTGGGGCGGCGCCCTGGAACTATGGAATGCCGACGTCACTAGATGTGAGGCATCGTTTCTTCCGAAGTTTAATCGAGCGGTGCTTTTCGAGACGAGTGAGATTTCTTTTCACGGTCACCCGGTGCCGCTGACATGTCCGGAAGGTGTGACGCGGAAGAGTCTGGCAGTTTATTATTATAGCTATTGGCCTGACGGAATAGAGCGCCGCGCGAAAACCAACTACGTCTTAACGCCCGAACAAAAGGCCGCGCTGCGGGCGGACGTGTTGAGTGCCATTGCCCAAGGCGCCAAAACGTTCGAGGAAGCATCAGAAATGGCACCTCGTTGGCAGCCTGCACATGTCAGAAGGATGTTTGCCGAGGTCGCGCGTGTGGCGTCTTGACAAATCTCCGGGCGCAGACGTGGCATTGTTTACGTTCGGGTCTTTCACAAATCCAGGCAGACAAGAGCCCTCATATGCATTTGTGAACACGGTGCTACGCCTGAAGAAGGCGTTTGGGGCCTCATTCGACAGTTACTACCTGACGGCGCGTAAGAACGACTGGTACTTTTCCGGCGTTCAAGGGTGTAACAGTCTGGAAGCCTCTTTCGCCGAGATCGAGCGGGCGATGGCGAGTTACGATGCGACGATGTTCTTGGGTAACTCCATGGGGGGTTATGCCGCGATGTTGTTCGGAGCGCCCTTGAAAGCCGATGCGATCTTAGCATTCAGCCCGCAGACCCGGTTTGATTCCGCTTTCTGCGAACAGATCGGCGAGTCTCGGTGGCGCGACGCTTATATCGAGATGCGGGCGCAGCACGACGTAGAAGCCATGGCGCTGCATTCCAGATGGCCGAATACCTATGACGGAAGCGTCGACATCCATTTCGGAGCAGGCTGCGGACAGGATAAGGAATATGCCGCTCAGTTGTCCGGCATGTCAGGTGTCTCTCTCGTTCCACATGAAGGTCTCGATCATGATTTGGTGCATGATCTCAGAGCGACAAAGACTCTTGATGAGATTATCTGGAACGGCCTACAGAACCTAGACACAAAATCTGCTAAATAGTATGCAGGCGGTGTTGCTAGGCGGGTCTAATTCTGTTCTGTCGCATGCCCTTTCTTGCGGTCTCGAGCAGCAGCTTGAGGTTGCTAACTTAGCTCTCGGCGCGACAACTTGCGTGCAGAACCTTTGCGAAGTTGTAAGGAACGAGGAGCGCGTCAGGAACGCCGAGCTGATTGTAACTGAGTCAAACGTTAACGATGTGGGCTGCCTCAAGTATTTTGGCCGTGACATTCGATTCGTCGAGAATTCGATAGATCTATTCTATCGAGAGCTTTTTCGGCTAAATCCAAACGTGGTCGTCCTGATACTGCCGGTTAAGGCGAATCCGTTCGAAACTCGGGATATCATAAAGTGTATAAACGAACGGCACCTTAGAAACGCCGACCTGTATGGCTTCATGACCCTCGAGATTGACAAAATTTTCGAGAGCAACGGGCCGGACGAGGCCGATCTCCTGATGCTCGATGCTAGGCATCCGATCCATAGTTACATGTACCACCTCGGATCCAACATCGGGCGGTATGCGCGCGAAAATAGGCGGGCGTTGGCGGACCACCGGACCGTGCATTCCGAGCAAGTACGTTTGTCGAGGTCGCCGTTATCTTTCCTGCGGGCAGAAGACTTCGAGCATTGTAAACGCACGAGAAAATCGAACTCTCGATTTTCTGAGGATGTAATTCTTCTTGAAGGCGATGTTTCAGTCCCATCTGAGGCTATAGGCCGCACACTCCTAGGAGTGCTCTCTTGGTCCGATAATTTCTCTTGCATGAGATTGTCTAACGGGGACGAGATATTTATTAAGCCATTCGGTGATCTTTACTCGTTTAACGAGTTTGTCGCTCAGCCTGTAATTAAGCTAGGCTGTTTGGTAGGATCATTTTACGGGGATATGCAAGATACAACCGAGGAGTCGATTCATCTGACCCGGCGGTCGGCAGGCGAATTGGCGGACGAATGGGAAATCGGCTCAGGAAACCTGCAGTTTTCAGCTCCGGTGGGTTTGGTGGGTTTCTTGTTGACGGACGGCAGTGTGGGGGGAGAATTATTGAACCGTCCCTTGGGGCGGAAGGATGTTAGCTCCCTCGCTCCTTCCCCTGAACCATATCGGCGAACCATAGATAATTACGTTAAGCGGAAGCGCTTAATATCCGTAAGCAACGCTGTATTGAATCGTATTATTGACAGCGCGAAGGTACTCGCCGAGCACGACGTGGAGGAAGCGCGAAAATTATTAAAGGTCGCCCTTCAGATTGACCCCAACAGCTCACGAGGCAGGGCTGTGGCGAAGATTATTAAGGTCAAGATGGCGTCGCATACCGGCGTACGATGACGGCACGTGTGACGCTCGGCGAGACCAAGGCGCTGCCGTACGATTTATTCCGGCTGATCGAAACGCGGGCTGCAGTGCGTGCGTCATGTTTAGGATCGCGGTCCGCAATAGAACAAGCAACTGCCCGGATCAGGGTGAGCCGAAGACAAGTCCTGCTAGGGCTTGGCGCCGGGCTTGTGGTGAGCTCCCTACCAGCCCCGACGACTGCTCGCAGTCGAGCGATACGGCAAGGCCTTGTGGCGGTCGGCGACGGCCGGGCAGATGCCACCGCCGCCCTCGAAAGGGCCCTTGGCGGCGACGCCACGGTGGTCTTCGTACCGGATGGTACGTATCGCATCACGCGACAGATCTTGGTTCCGTCGGGCGTAGTCCTCAAAGGAACCGGTAATGCGAAGATTCTGATCGACGTCGATGCCTTCAGCGCGACCGATCCTGCCGACACTTACGCTGCGAACGCTTGCGCACTGATGTTCCGGGCGAACAGGGGCGGGGGCGTTTGCGGTATACAGTTTGCGCTAAGCGCCTACGGCGCGGAGTTGATCGCAATGGCGATCGCCCTGCGCGGTTGTAGTAAGGTGCACGTTAAACACTGCCAATTCGAAGGATTCAGCAAGAGCAAGATCCTTCGCGTCGATAGCTGCGACGATTGCTGGATCCACGGAAACGAGTTTCATGATTGCCACCTCGAAAGCAAGGCGGACGCTCAACTCACCTGCATCGACGTTGACGACAATCGCTTAAATGGCGGCAGCACAGGATTGCGGATCACGAACAACGTAATGCGCCGTATCACCGTGTCTGATGCATTTTTAAGCGCCTATGGCGATCAGACCGATGGCATCAACATTAGCCATGCGAGCAGTTCAGGCCATCTCATCGCCCGCAATCTGATTGATACGGTGGGAGAGGGCGTTGATTGCTTCGGTCACGGGTGCATCGTTCGCGATAACTGGCTACGATCCTGCCGCAACTACGGGGTGAAGCTAGTACACGGCGCTCGCAATAACGTGGTGGAGAACAACCGGATTGTGCGGCCAGGGCTTGGCGGGATCGTGCTCGCCGGGAGTTCGGGGGACGCGCAGGATACAGAAGGCAACCTCATCGCCCGCAACGTGATCAGTGCGGTAGGAGCGTCAGGGCAATGGCCGAAATCGACTACGTTCGGAATAAAGCTCGAGGACGATCACGGCGCACGTGTGGCGCGTAACAATCGCATCACCGACAACGTCATTTCTGATGGGGGGCGGATGGACGTCGGAATTCTAGCTGCAGATGGGGCGCGCGACAACATAATCGCGGGGAATGTGGTCAAGAGTTTCGCAAGGGCGGCCTACTTGATTGCACGATGATGAAAGCCTTGAGGTGGTCCCGGAAATCTGGACAGGGTGCTAAGCTAATCCCGACCTGAGGAATGGACGGGAAATGAAGAAGACGAGGAAGCGGTACAGCGCAGATTTCAAGGCGAAGGTGGCGCTGGAGGCGCTCCGGGGTGACCTGACCCTGGCCGAGCTGGCAGCGAAGCATGGCATCCACCATACGATGATCGCGGCCTGGAAGCGCCAGGCTGTCGAGGGAATGGGGAGCACGTTCTCCGGAGCCGGCGATGCAGCCAAGGCAGCCAGCGAGGCCGAGGTGGAGAAGCTGCACGCCAAGATCGGCCAGTTGGTCGTGGAGCGGGATTTTTTAGCCAAAGCCTCCGGTCGATGAGCGTGGCACGGAGGCGTTCGATGATCGAACCTGCTCACCACCGGCTGTCGATTGCGGCGCAATGCCGGCTGCTGTCGATCAGCCGGTCTTCCTATTATTATGCGCCGGTGCCGGAGACCGACGAGACGCTGGCACTGATGCGGATGATCGACGCGGCGTTCCTCGACATGCCATGGTATGGTAGCCGCCAGATGGTCCGGCACCTGCGCCGCGAGGGCCACGATGTCGGCCGACGACGTGTGCGGCGGCTGATGGCGAAGATGGGCTTGTCGCCGATTTACCAGCGCCCTCGGACCAGCGATCCGAACCCGCAGCACCGGATCTATCCGTATCTTCTGCGCAAACTGGTGATCGAGCGCCCCAACCAGGTGTGGTGCGCCGATGTGACGTATATCCCGATGCGCCGGGGCTTCTTGTATCTGGTCGCGGTGATGGACTGGGCGACCCGCAAGGTGCTGGCCTGGCGGCTGTCGAATACGATGGACGCCGGCTTCTGCGTCGCCGCACTGGAAGATGCGCTGGCGCGCTTCGGTAAGCCGGAGATCTTCAATACGGATCAGGGTAGCCAGTTCACCAGCTTCGCCTTCACCAGCGTGCTGCGCAACGCAGAGGTCAAGATCAGCATGGACGGTCGAGGCCGTTGGATGGATAATGTGTTCATCGAGCGGCTGTGGCGATCTCTGAAGTATGAATGCGTCTATCTCCACGCCTTCGAGACCGGCTCGGAGCTGCGCACTGGCCTCCGGCGATGGATCACCTATTACAACACGCAGCGACCGCACTCGGGTCTCGCCGGGCGGACCCCGGCAGAGGCCTACGGGCGGATCAGCGAACCAGATCATGGGGGGCATGCCCCCCATGATCTGACGACCAGACTGGCGGCATAATCACATCGGGGATTAGCTTAACTTCGTCGCCGACCTGTCCAAGAAGGCGGAACCACCTCACCTGCCGTAGAGGTGACGAGCCGGGCAGCATCACCACGGTGTAGCCTCCAATCGGGGTCCTTTACACTTCAAGCTCAGCCCAAAACTGCCCCACCCAGTAGGCCGTCATCCTGGATTGTTGCAGCAACCCGCGCCCACAGCGGCCGCGACTTGGTCACTTCTGAAGCGGCCAGCGTTAAGCGCCCACATAGCACGAGCGCGATAGGGGGCCGCTCAGCGTGGCATCCTCAGTATTCAGTCACGACGCTACGCAAATAATTAGCGTAATCGGACTTTCCGAGCCGATTAATCGCTCGTTCCATCAACGAGGCGTCAATGAAACCCTGTCGAAACGCTATTTCCTCTGGGCTCGCGATCTTAAAGCCCTGCCTTTTCTCGAGAATTCTCACGTATTCGGCAGCATCAAGCAGGCTATCTGGAGTGCCAGTGTCCAGCCAAGCATAACCGCGGCCCATGATTTCGACCGACAGCTGTCCACGCTCCAGATAGACGCGGTTGACGTCGGTGATTTCCAGCTCACCACGCGTGGAAGGTTCGAGGTTAGCGGCAATGTCTACAACTTGCTCGTCATAGAAATATAGACCCGTCACCGCCCAGCTGGATTTCGGCTTCTCCGGCTTCTCCTCAATGGACATCGCACGGCGGCTCTCGTCAAAGTCCACCACGCCATAGCGTTCGGGATCGTTGACGTGATATGCGAAGACACTCGCACCGACCCGGCGGCCTTTCGCGCTGTCCAGCAGGGCTGGAAGCCCATGGCCATAGAAAATGTTATCGCCCAGAACTAAAGCGGAAGGTCCCCCGGCAACGAAGTCGGCCCCAATAATATAGGCTTGCGCTAAACCGTCGGGACTGGGCTGCTCCGCATATTCGAATGCCATGCCCCATTGGGAGCCATCTCCTAACAAAGCCTGAAAGGCCGGTAGATCGCGGGGGGTGGAGATAATCAGCACTTCGCGGATTCCCGCCAGCATCAGCGCGCTGAGGGGGTAATAGATCATGGGCTTGTCATAGACTGACATGAGCTGCTTCGACGTGGCGAGCGTCATCGGATAGAGGCGCGTTCCGCTGCCCCCGGCGAGTATTATCCCCTTCACTTGCGTTTTTCCTCATTGGTCGTTTTGCTGGTCAGCAGCCGCTCGATCACAACCTCGAGCCCGCGGTGCCAGACCGGCAGGGAGACACCATGGACCAAGGCAATTTTTTTCGAATCGAGCCGCGAGTTCGCGGGACGAGCTGCGGGTGTGGGATAGTCAGCCGTGGTGATGTGTCGGACGGCCGCAAATGGACCACCCCTCTCGGAAGAAGCGTGGTAGGTTGCCTCGGCAAACTGCGCCCAGCTGGCTTCGCCCCCTGCCGTCATGTGGAATATGCCGCGCAGGACTGGCGAGGCATCTTTTACGAGGTTCGCAGCCACCGTGAGCAAGCCGTCCGCGATATCCAGCGCACTCGTGGGGTTGCCCAGTTGGTCCGACACAACGGCAACCTCGTCACGCTCCCGGGCAAGTCTTAGCATCGTTTTCACGAAGTTGCTGCCGAAGGGACTATACACCCAGGCCACACGAACAATCGCGCAATTCTCCGGGTAGTCGGCCAGGACGCCCTCTTCACCGGCAAGCTTGGATGAACCGTAGGTGCTGCCCGGAGCGGTCTCGTCCGTCTCAATGTATGGACGATCCAAAGTGCCGTCGAACACGTAGTCGGTGGAAACGTGCACTAGGGGCACGCCGAGGCCCTTGGCAGCTTTCGCAACGGCAGCCGCCCCCGCTCCGTTGACCTGATGGGCAAGGCCACCTTCGCTCTCCGCCCTATCCACGGCGGTATACGCTGCTGCTGAGACAACCACGTCCGGCGCGGCAGCCTCAATCGCCCGAAGAATAGAGGCGGTGTCGGTAAGGTCAAGTTCGGGGCGTCCAAGCGCCAAGATCTCATGCCCGGCGGCGGTACCCCGCTCCAACATCGCAGTGACAACTTGGCCGGACTTGCCGGTAACAGCGATCCTCATGCTGGAGCTTTAGAATCGGTCAGGCCCAGCCGCTGGCCGTCATACCGATCACGCAACGGCCCCCACCACCACTCGTTGTCGAAATACCAGCCCACGGTCTTCTCGATTCCTGTGTCGAAGGTTTCCTCCGCCCGCCAGCCCAGCTCAGCTTCCAGCTTGGTCGCATCGATTCCGTAGCGCGCATCATGGCCCGGCCGATCAGGAACGAAGTCGATCAATGTCTCGCGCGGCGCCGTCCCTGGCGCCAGGCGATCGAGTACTTCACAGATCTTCCGCACGACATCTATGTTGCGGCGCTCATTTCTGCCGCCAACGTTATAGGTTTCTCCTATACGTCCCTTCTCGACGATTATGTCCAGCGCGCGCGCATGGTCGTCGACGAACAGCCAATCGCGCACATTTTCACCCCTTCCGTAGACGGGAAGCCGACGTTCCGCGAGGCCGTTAAGGATGGTCAGCGGAATAAGCTTTTCGGGGAAGTGGTAGGGTCCGTAATTGTTGGAGCAGTTGGATACCACCACGGGCAGGCCGTAGGTTCGCACCCAAGCCTTCGCCAAGTGATCCGAGGCTGCTTTAGATGCCGAGTAAGGCGAACTCGGATCGTAGGGCGTGGTTTCCTCGAACAACCCGTCGCTGCCGAGTGAACCATACACTTCATCTGTCGAAACATGAAGGAAGCGGAAACGAGCCATCCGTTCAGCATCCAAGCCCTCCCAGTAGGCGCGTGCTGCCTCCAGCAACGTGAAGGTGCCCACGATGTTGGTCTGGATGAACTCCGCCGCACCCGTAATCGAGCGGTCCACATGACTTTCGGCTGCGAGATGCATGATTCGGTCTGGCTGAAATTCTGCGATCGCTTGATCCATTGCGATGCGATCGCAAATATTTGCTTTCAGGAAGCGGTGGTTGCTGTGACCCTCGACAGCCCGCAGGGAAGCCACACAGCCCGCATAAGTCAGAGCATCGATCGTCAACACGTCGAAGCCCTTCTGCAGAACCAGATAACGGACTACCGCTGAGCCGATGAAGCCGGCACCGCCGGTGACGATTACACGCATGTAGAAGGAGTTACTCCCGTATCTATATGTATTTAAAAAGCAAAGTACTCAGGAAGATCGCCGAGACGCGGCTGAGTACGATCTTTGGCAGAAAGGGTCGAAGGGTCGATAGCCTCGGGCCAAGTCACTCCTACTGCCGGATCATCCCAGGCCAAACCCTTGTCGCATTCAGCGCTATAGTAGCTGGTGACCTTGTAGCAGATTACGGTATCTGGTTCGAGCGAGCAGAAGCCGTGTGCAAAGCCCGGAGGCAGCCAGAGTTGCCTGCCGTTGGTCGGCGTAAGTGTTTCGCCGACCCATTCGCCGAACGTGGGCGAACCGCGCCGGATGTCCACAGCTACATCGAAAAGGGCTCCGGCAGTGCAACGTACCAGTTTGCCCTGCGCACTTGGTTCGCTCTGAAAATGAAGGCCGCGGACGGTGCCGGCCTTCGCACTCCGGGATTCGTTATCCTGGACAAAGGTCCAGTGGCCGCAGGCCTTCGCAAAGACGTCGGCACGGAAGATTTCGGCGAAGTAGCCACGCTCGTCGCCGATCTGGTGCGGCGTTACGAGCTTTATGTCGGGAATGCGCAAGGGCGTGATCTTCATGGCTCGCGTTTAAGCGGCTTGAGTTGTGAAGAAAACCCCATCAGCGATTTGGGCACCTCTCATGTCCCCTTCAGCCGGCGAAACTGGTGCGTTCGACATTGCTGAACTTTGTCGCGGGCAATGCGGAAGTGTTCCCACCACGCCATGAAATCCAGCATTTGTTTTCCATCGGTGCCTGTCACGGTCAGCACGATGCTCATCTGCTGTGCGATGGGCTGATCACTCAAGCGTTGAGGGTGTTCCTCGATTCAGCGCGTGCAAGCTGCCCCGTGGTGGGAGCGAGTGGCGCTGACCTAAGCCATTGAAAGGCTGGCGCACCCGACAGGATTCGAACCTGTGACCTCTGCCTTCGGAGCTAGAACTACAACGCTACGCTAGGCTTTTCAAGTCAACGCTAGAGCACGATAACTCACTGTTTATACAGTGTTTTCTTGACACGAAGGGTATTCCAGACTACGCAAAAAACCCCCACAGTTTTCGATCTGCTGGTGAGTTTTTGGTGAGTTTTCTGAGCCCGCTCTAGCGAGGTGCATATGCCAAAACTGACGAAAACCGTCGTCGACAAGGCCGAGCAACGGGACCGGCAATATACCGTTTGGTGCAGCGATTTGAAAGGCTTTGGCGTGTTCGTGCTGCCCTCAGGAACACGAACCTACTTCGTCGATTACCGAAACGCTAACAATGTTCGGCGTCGGATGAAACTCGGTCGCCACGGCACCGTCACCGCCGAACAGGCGCGGACGCTGGCGATTCAGGCGCTGGCCGAAGTCGCCAAGGGCAACGATCCGCTCGAAGATCGGAACAGCGTTCGCAAGGCGATCTCGGTGAAGGAGCTTTGCGAGTTATATACGGCGGAACTTGAAGCCGGCCGGATTCTCGGCAAGGGCGGTCGCCCCAAGAAGGCCAGCACCAAGATCACCGATCTCGGCCGGATTACGCGCCATATCATTCCGCTCCTCGGCTCGAAGCGCGTCACGCATGTCACGAAGGCGGACGTGACGGCGATGATGAAGGACATCATGGCCGGCAAGACCCGCGCTACGGAGAAGACCAAGAAGTTGCGTGGCAAGTCGATCGTCCGGGGTGGCCTCGGTGCCGCGAGCCGGACGGTCGGGCTGCTGGGCGGCATTTTCAGCTATGCGCGGGATGAGCTGGGCATCATCGAGATCAATCCCGCGCATGGTGTTCGCAAGCCGAAGGATGTGGTGCGGAAGCGACGACTGAACGAGGACGAGTATCGGACGCTGGGCCGCATCCTCGCCAAAGCTGCTGAGGACGAACGCTATACGCGAACCGTCGACATGATTCGACTGATTGCAATGTCGGGGTGCCGTCGCGGCGAGATAATCGAAGCGAAGAAAACGGAAATCGATACGATGGGGAGTGCCTTCCGGTTCGAGGATACAAAGGAAGGTCAGTCCGTTCGCCCGATGGGTCTACCGATCGTCGAGTATTTCGACGAGCGGAACATGGACGGCGACAGCCCTTATGTGTTTCCGGGCGAGAGAAACCCGGACGGGCCGTTCGGAAGCTTTCCACGGCACTGGGAGAAAATCTTCGCCGATACTGAGTTGGAGAGCGTCACCGCCCACGTCTTGCGCCATAGCTTCGCCAGCATCGCCAACGATCTCGGCTTCACCGAGATCACCATTGCGGCGCTGCTCGGCCATGCCTCAGGTTCGATCACAAGCCGCTATATCCACACGCTAGATGCTGCGCTGGTCATGGCGGCAGATACGGTGTCAGGCTACATCCAAGCGCTCTTAGACGGCGCGGAGCTATCGCACACGCACTACGCTCTCGATCGACGGTCACGGAAGGCGGCGCTTGCGCGCTTCCTTGCCGGCGCGGGCGAGGCCGAAAACGCCGATATGGCGCTTGCAGCTTGATCCGATGCATCCGGCCGCGCTGATCCGGCCATTCGGCGGGATCGGCGTGGCCGGTCTAGCCGGAGCCCTCGGCTGGAACATTTATGCGCCGCGCGGAAGGATTGCCTCTCAATGGGGACGCTGGTGAACCACAGAACGGGAAAGGACGGCATGACGAGGTAGCCAGCGATCCCGTTATCGCGGACATTTACTCCGCTCTGCTAGGAGCCTTGTATCAGCGGGAGAGTTTGGCTCTGGCATCCGAAAACGCCTTTGCAAACTCGGAACGGCTTAGCGCGCCCTTCACCAGCAATGGCCCGATCAGAAATGCGGGCGTGCCAGAGATGCCAAGAGCGAAGGCTTGGGTAGCGGTTCGCGCCAAGGCGGTCTGGATTCTGGTCTGCCCTGCTTGAAGGTCGCTAGCGAGGCGAGTCCAATCGCCGCCCTCGCGCTCGACAATCGCACGCAGCACCGGCTCTGTGAGCGCCCGATGCTCGCGCATGAGCGCATGATGAATTTTGAAGTAGAGTCCTTGAGGTTCGCTTGCTAGCGCCACCTGCGCCGCCTGCTCGGACACGTCGCCGAAGATCGGCCAGTCCTTGTAGGCTACCTGGGTGCGGCCGTCGTCACGCATCGCGCCATCGAGTTCCGGCGCCGCCCGGCGACAGGCCGGGCATTGATAGTCGGTAAATACCACGACGCGCAGATCCGCGTGTTCAGGGCCTTCGATGGGGCCACCGGGATCAAGCACGAGACCCTGAGCGATAGCGTTTGTCGAGACATCGATTCCGAGGGGTGCGGTGGCGCTCAGAACAACGCTGACACCATAACCGATGGCGACCACGCCGCCGATTTGCAGCAGCTCTCGTCGTGAAAGGCGGCGCTTTTCTGTCATGTATCGTCTGGGGTTGCACCTCCCAGGGCACGGATCAAGGCTATCGCCGTTCGGGCGCGATCATAGTCGACCGTGATGCTGGCGCGCTGTGCGGCGAGTGCAGCCGTTTGCGCGGTCGTCACTTCCAGATAGTCCGCCGCGCCATCACGATACCGTTCGAGCGCAAGATTCTCCGCGCGGGCCGCCGCTTCGGCGGCGATGCGCTGCTCGCGATTCTGACCGGCCAGGGCATCCATGCGGGACAGGCCATCCTCCACCTCCTGAAAGGCGTCCAGCACGGTCTGGCGATAGTCCGCCGCGAGTTCTTCATAGTTCGCCCGGCTGATGGCGAGACGCGCTCGGCGTCCGCCACCATCGAACAGATTGAAGATCGTGCTGATCGGCCCAAGCGCCCAGAAGCCGGTATCCGCGCTGATGATCGGTGCCTCGACGGCCTGATAGCCCGCCCCGAGGCCGAGGCTTATGCGCGGATAAAAGGCGGCCCGAGCGACGCCGATCCTCGCATTGGCGGCGACCAGGCGTCGCTGCGCCTCGGCGATGTCGGGACGACGCTGAAGCAGTTCGGACGGCAAGGACGGCGGCAGGTCAGGTAGCGCCAAGTTCTGTTGCGCGGGGGCTATGGCGAAACTGGACGCGCTCTCACCCACCAGTGCGGCAATCCGGTGCTCGATCGCCGCGCGCTGCGCCCGTAACGCTTCAGAGCGCGCGCGGGCATCGGCGAGTTGGGCCATCGATCGGCTTCGGTCCACTCCTGAGGCAATGCCGCCTTCGTGGCGCGTGCGTATCAGTTCATCGGCGCGCGCATAGGCGGCCACGGTGCGGGTCAGCAGCATCTGCTCCGCATCGACGGCGCGAAGTCGAACATACAGGTCGGCAACCGATGCTTGAAGGCTGAGCCGCGCCGAACGCAATGCGGCCTCCTGCGCTTGGGCGTCCGCCGTGCTCGCGCGCACGCTGTTACGGACCCGGCCCCACAGGTCCAGCTCATAGTCGAGGCCGACACCGAAGATAATCTGGTTCGCGATTATGGGCTCGCCAGGTCCGATGGGACGCCCGGCTGAAAGCCGTTCGCGCGAGGCGCTGCCTGCCAGGTCCACGTTGGGCAACTGGTCGGATCGGTCGAGCCGAGCCGCTGCCAGCGCCCGGTCGTAACGCGCAAGCGCAGCGGCGAGCGTCGGGGTCCGTTCATCCACCCGCGCGATCAGTTCATCGAGCACCGGGTCCGCGAAACCGCGCCACCATTCACCGCGATCGAGATGATCGCCGGGCGTGGCCGTCGTCCATCCGTCCATATGGCGAAAACTCGCGGGGGTCTCGATCGCCGGCGTCTGCATCGGCGGCAGGGTGGCGCAACCGCCGAGGCCGAAAGCGGCGACGAGGACGATCCTAGCGCTGCGCATTCGGAGCCGCCGGTTGCCGTGCGGGGACGACGCGAACCCTGTCGCCGGTTGCCAGCGCATCGGGCGGCGTCTGGACGATACGGTCGGTTGGGCGCAACCCTGACAGAATTTCGATGGTCGCTCCCTGGTCGCGACCCACCGCGACCTCGCGAAGCGCGACCTGGCCCTGACCATCGACCACGGCGACGCGCGCGCCGTCGGAACCGAGAATGAGGGCGCTTGCCGGCACCTGGAACGTTCCAGCGCCGCCGGGCATGGACACCCGCACCTCCGCGTAGCCGCCGGGCCTGAGGCGCCGATCGCTGTTGTCGACCAGAAACTCGACCAGCATGGCGCCGGACTGGCGGTCCACCGCATCGGCGAGACGGGACAAGGTGGCCTCGAACACCTCTCCCGGTCTTTCAGGCACGGTGAATGTCGCTCGCATGCCGCGCGCCAGCCGTCCGGACAGGGCCTGCGGCACGCGCACATAGAGGCGCAGACGGCTGACGTCGGCGACGGTGAACAACGGTTCCGCTCCCGGTGCGCCCGTCTGCACCAGGGCGCCGAGCTGGGCCGAACGGCTGGTGACGACGCCATCAAAGGGAGCTGTCAGCCGCGTGAATCCGGTCAGCGCCCTCAGCCGGCCGACATCCGCCCGAGCGGCACGCGCGCGCGCATCGGCAGCGGCGAACTGCCCTTGGCGCTCATCGGCTTCCTGCCGGGACACAGCATCCTTTTCGAGCAGGTTGTTCCAGCGCGCCGCTGTCGTCTCGGCCAACCCGCGATCGGCGGCCGCGGTCTGATAGGTCGCCTGGGCCTGCGCGAGCTGTTGGTCGATCTCCGGCGCATCGAGAATGGCGAGCGTTTGTCCGCGCCGCACCCGGTCGCCGATATCCGCGCGCCATTCACGCACATAGCCGCTCACGCGGGCATTGATCGCCGCGCGATTATATGGGTCGAGGCTGCCTGGCAGAACGATCTCTCCCGCCTCGGAGGCGCGGGGCTGGATCACGCTGACGGTCGGCAGCGCGTTCTCCGCCGCGATGGCGGCCTGTTCGCGTTCGGCCATGCTACGAGAGGCGAGGCCCCCGCCAACGAGAGCGGCGATTACGAGACCGGCCGCGCCGAGGTAAAGGCCGGTTCGTTTCCTTGGGGTTGGATCAGACATGCTGGAGTTCAAGCTCCCTTGCAGGTGAGGACGGTGCGCCCTTGCGATGGGCGATGCTGAACAGGGCGGGCACGAGCAGCAGCGTCGCCACCGTCGCGAAGAACAGGCCACCGATGACGGCGCGGCCGAGCGGGGCGTTCTGCTCGGCGCCTTCGCCGATGCCGAGCGCTATGGGGGTCATGCCGATGATGATCGCAAGCGCGGTCATCAGCACGGGGCGGAAGCGGACCACCGCCGCTTCGATTGCGGCACGGGTCGCGTCGCCGGTCTCGGCCAGTCGTTCTCGCGCAAAGCTGACGACGAGGATCGAGTTCGCCGTCGCGACGCCCATGCACATGATCGCGCCGGTCAGGGCGGGCACGGAGATGGTCGTCCCCGTGACGAACAGCATCCAGACGATGCCCGCGAAGGCGGCCGGTAGAGCGCCGATGATGACCAGCGGGTCGATCCAACTCTGGAAGTTCACGACGATCACGAGGTAGATGAGGATGATTGCGCCGATGAGCCCGAACGCGAGCCCGGAGAAGGCGTGGTTCATCGTCTCATATTGCCCAGCGAGCGTGACGGTCACGCCTGCCGGACGCTCGGCGTCCATCTCTGCGATGATACGCTGGATGTCGCCGGCCACGGCACCCAGATCGCGCGCCTGAGGCGTAGCATAGATGTTGACGACGGGCTGGATGTTCCACCGGCTCGCCACGTTGACGGTCGTATCGCGGGTGATTGCGCCCAAGCCGCCAAGCGTTTGCGCTTCGCTCGCGCCTGTCGGTGAAACCGGCAGCGCTTCCAAGGCGGAGATGGTGCTGACGTCCAGCTCGGGAACCTGCGCCACGACGGGATAGGAGATTCCGTTCTCGGGATTGAGCCAATAGACGGGTGCTGACTGCTGCGTGCCCGCCAGGGCCGTTGCGACGCTGGTGGTGACGTCCCGCTGGTTGAGGCCATATTGCGCGATCCGCGAACGATCGATGTCAATGTTGAGCTGCGGCGCGCGCGAGGACTGCTGGATGCGGGCGTCAGCCAGGCCGGGGACAGCGCGGATGCGCTTAAGAAGCTCCTGCGCGTAAGTCTCGTTGGCCGCGAGATTGCGGCCGCGCACCTGGATGTCGATCGGCGCAGGCGAGCCGAAATTGAGAATCTGGCTGGTGATATCGGCGGGCAGAAAGGAGAAGTCGACACCCGGAAAGCTCAAGGGCAGTTCGCGCCGCAAGGTCGCCACATGCGCGCCGGTCGCGGTGCGATCCCGGCCGAGCGAGATAAGGATGTCCCCTTCGTTCGGACCCACCGTGCCGGAATTGTTGTAGATGATGTTGAGCGGCGCGGAAGACAGGCCGACATTGGCGACCATCGATTCGACCTGCTCGGCGGGAATCAATTCACGCACGCGCGCCTGCACCCGCGATATCAGCGCCGTGCTGTCCTCGATACGCGTGCCTGCCGGCGCACGCACATGCAGGGTGATTTGACCCGAATCGACCGTGGGAAAGAAATCGCGGCCAAGCGTGGGAATCAGCAGCAGCGACGCCACCATCGCGCCGAGGAAGGCCGGGATGAAGATGCGGCGCGCGGACATTACGCGGGCCAGCATTTGCTCGAAGCGGTCCTTCTGCCGGTCGAAGCCCGCCGAAAATCGGTGCTGGAACCGGACAAGCGGATTGCGCGAGCGAGCCCGCTCCGCCTCCTCGCCTTCCCGGTGCGGACGCAACAGATACATCGCCATCGTCGGAATGAGCGTGCGAGACAGGATGAACGAGGCGATCATGGAGAAGATGACCGCCAGCGCCAGCGGCACGAACAGATAGCCCGCGACGCCCGGCAGGAAGAACATCGGCACGAACACGATACAGATGCAGGTCACGATCACGAAGGCCGGCGTCACGATCTGCGCGGCGCCGTCCATGATCGAGCGCAGCACCGGCTTTCCTTTCTCCAGATGCCAGTTGATGTTCTCGATCGTGACCATCGCGTCGTCGACCAATATGCCGATGGCCAGGGCCAGCCCGCTCAGCGTCATGATGTTGATCGTTTGGCCTGTCGCGCCGAGAGCCAGCAATGCGGCGAGGATGGCCAGGGGAATCGTGGTCACGATGATGATCGTCGATCGCCACGATCCCAGGAACAGGAGGATCATCAACGACGTCAGCACCGCTGCCAGGATGCCCTCGTGGGCCACGGTGGAGACGGCGGCCTTCACGAGAACCGACTGGTCGCCGATAAGCTGGACCCGCAGGGTTTCGGGAAGACCTTCGAGTATCTGGGGGATACGGCCGCGAACCGTATCGACGATATCGATGGTCGAAGCCGCGCCGCTTTTCAGGACGGTCATCAGGACCGAGCGCTGACCTTCGACTTGGACGATGTTCATTTGCGGCGGGGCGCCGTCGCGGACTTGAGCGATGTCGCGCATGGTGATGGTTGCGCCGTCCACCACGCGAACCGGCAGATTGTTCAACTGTTCGACCGAGCCCGGCGCGTTGTTGAGCCTGACGGTATATTGCAGACCGCCGACCTTGGCGAAACCGGCCGGGGCGATCTGGGTTTGCGCGGCAATCGCGGCCGCGACGTCGCCAGCGGACAAGCCGCGAGCCCGCAGCGCCTCGGGATCGATGTCGATCTGAATCTGGCGCTGCTTCCCGCCGAATGGGAAAGGCATGGCGACGCCGGGAACGGTGATGAGTTGCGGGCGGATCTGGTTGACGCCGAGATCGTAGAGCTGCTGTTCGCTCAGTCCTTCGCCCGATAGTGCGAGCTGCACGATCGGCACGGTCGATGCGTCGTAGTTCACGATCAGGGGCGGCGTGATGCCCGGCGGGAGCTGACGCAAAACCGTCTGCGAGATCGACGTCACCTGCGCGGTCGCGGTGCGGATATCCGCGCCGGGCTGAAAGTAGATTCGCACGACGCCGACGCCGTTCATCGACTGGCTTTCAATCCGGTCGATGTCGTTGACGGTCGTGGTCAGCACGCGTTCAAAAGGATTGATGATCCTCCCGGCCATGTCCTCGGGGGACAGCCCATTATATGTCCATGCGGTCGCGATCACCGGCACCCCGATGCGCGGGAAGATATCGACCGGCATCCGAAGAACGGACAGGATTCCCAGGCCGAAAATGAGCACGGCCATGACGATGAAGGTCAGCGGTCGCGTCAGAGCGACGCGCACGAGCGCCATCATCGGGCTTGGTTCCCAAACAGAGGTGAATTGGTGAGCATCGTTCGTCCTCCCGCGAGATCGGGAAAAGACGGCTCAGCTTAAGGCTGGCTTATGAGATGCTGCACCGCGAAAAAATATCCGCCACTTGTTCGCCAAGGCGCGCCATCCTCAGCCCGGCTGCGCTGTGGCGCAGACAGGGTTTTGCGAAGTCCCGCCAGCACCTGATCGAAGCCGTTCGATCCGCGCAGCATACGTTCGACCACCCAGACGCCACTCAAACTCGACGGGATCGGCAAACACGATAAGGATGCCGGCCTGGGCGAACGCGATTCAGGCGTCGTCACAGGCGACGACGACTCGCTCGGCCGTGCTGCTGACGCCGGAGAAGCAGCGTGGCGAGCATGACGATGGCCGCGCCCATCTGCGGGACCGAACCCCAACGGCTGAAAATGGTGGCCGGGTTGGACGCTGGCAGGACGGTATCGAGCCGCGCGGCTTCATGCGCCGGCAGGCTGGCCGCGATAGTGCCATCAGCGCGAATGACAGCCGTGCGGCCCGTCGATGTGGCGCGAATGACCGGCAATCCTTGCTCGATCGCACGCATGCGCGCCTGGGCGAGATGCTGTTCGGGACCCCCCTTGCCGAACCAGGCGTCGTTGGACGGATTGAAAAGGAACGCCGGCCGGTGCGATCGATCAATCACGGTTGATGGGAATACGATCTCGTAGCAGATGGATATGCCCAGCCTGAGGCCGTCGATATCGAGCGTTTGCGGGCCAGGTCCTGGAACGAAGTCCGCCTCGCCCGGCACTAGTCGGGCGGCACCGAGCCGCTCCAGCAACCCTGCGAACGGCAGATATTCGCCGAAGGGCACGAGCTGCGCCTTGTCGTAACGGCCGAGAAGGCGTCCGGCGGCGTCGAGGACGAAGACACTGTTGGTATAGCGGCCGTCTCCAGCTTCGCCGGTCGCGCCGGTGAACAGCAGGTCTCGAGGACCCAGAACCGATGCCGCTCGCGATCGCAGCACGGGATCGGCATCGAGCGGCTCGATGATCGCCGCTTCCGGCCAGAATACGAGCCGCGGTGTTGCTGTCGTTCCAGGCGGACCGCTGAGGCTGCGATAGCGTTCGACCTGCGCCATCGCTTGACCCGGCCGCCATTTGTCGGCCTGATCGATATTCCCCTGCACGAGACGGATTGGCACATCCGTGTCGGGTGCGGATCGGGGACCAGCCAATGCGAGCGTGAGGACGACTACCGCGGGCGCCAGAAGCATCGCAGTCACACCATCGCGCCGCGTGATGGCCGCGAGCAGCCCCGCGATCGCTATGGTCACGCCCGATAGCCCGAGCGCGCCGATCACCGCCGCGCTTCGAGCCATCTCACCGAGCGGTAGCCAGATGACGCCCAGCGGATTCCACGGGAAGCCGGTTAACAGGACGCCGCGTAGCCATTCGGCCAGGATGAAGGTGGCGGCGCTGGCAAGGGCGAAGCCGGCCGGTCCGCTGGTTCGCGAGACAGCAGAAGCCGCGCCGAGCGACAGCGCCCAATAGCCGGCGGTGTAGGCCGCCAGCAACGCCACCGCGGGCCATCCAAGCCATTGAGGCATCGCTGCCTGAAAGGTGAAGGCATGCGCCAGCCAGGTCAGGCTGGCGCAGCCCAGGCCAAGGCCGAACCACCATCCGGCGCCTGCCGCCTGCCGCCACGATCGCGCGCCGCCCGCGTGGCGGAGCAGCAGAGTCAGGCTCACCAGCGTAACCGGCCAGAGCGACCAGGGTTCAAAGCCGAGTGCCGAGATCGCGCCGAGGGCGAAGATCGCCGCTCGGATGCGGATCACGAGGTCGACGCCTGTTCGACCAGCAGCCCGCTTGACAGTATCTGCGGCAGCTCGCGCTCCTTGCCGCCGCGCGTGACGAACAGATAATAGGGAACGGAGTTTCGGCCCCGCGAGGCCAGGAAGCGCGTGATGGCGGGATCGCCGCGCGTCCAGTCGCCGACCAGGGTGACGACGCCGGCCTGGGCGAAGGCGGCTTGGGTGTCATCACGGTCGATGGCGACGCGCTTGTTGACTTGGCAGATCAGGCACCAATCGGCGGTCATGTCGACGAATACCGGCGTTCCCGCCGTTCGCAGTTCGGCCAGCCGTGCTTCGCTGAACGGTTCCGCCCGGCCCGCCGAAACCGTGGCGGCGGCCTGACTGCCGGCGGTCGAGGGAACGGACATCTGGATGGCGAAGACGACAAGAACCGACGCCAACACCGGGATCAGCGCCGGCCCCGCCGTGCGGCCGCCTGCCTGACGCTGGCCCGTCCACCATAGCCCGATGCCCGCGAGGCCCGCGAGCAGGAGGCCGAAGCCCATGCCGTCCACGCCGCTCTGACGGCCAAGCACCCAGGCGAGGCCGATCGCGGTGAGCAGCATGGGAATGGCCAGCACGCGGCGAAACGTTTCCATCCATTTTCCAGGTCGGGGCAAAATGCGCTGCAAGGCGGGAACGAAGGCGATCGCCAGGAAGGGCAGCGCCATGCCGATGCCAAGCCCGGCGAAAACCGCCAGCGTGGCGGGTGCCGGCAGCACGAGCGCGGCGCCGAGCGCAAC
This sequence comes from Altererythrobacter sp. B11, assembly GCF_003569745.1. Classification (NCBI taxonomy): domain Bacteria; kingdom Pseudomonadati; phylum Pseudomonadota; class Alphaproteobacteria; order Sphingomonadales; family Erythrobacteraceae; genus Altererythrobacter; species Altererythrobacter sp. B11. The sequence continues at coordinate 497,622 of NZ_AP018498.1, read as the reverse complement.
GCCCAGGAACGGCCCGCTGCAAGGGGTGGCGATGATTGCCGCGAGCGCGCCGGTGCCGAACGCGCCGCTCCAGCCCGGCTGTGCCAACCGCCCACCGGCGAGCGAAATGCCGCGGATTTCAAACAGGCCCGCAAGGTTGAGAGCGATGGCGAGCGACAGCAGCATCAGAACCAAGATGATGCGGGGGTCCTGTAACTGGAACGACCAGCCGATGTCGTGGCCCAGCGCCCGCGCGCCGATCAGGATCGCACCCAGAAGCGTGGTCGTGGCGACGCTGCCCGCGAAGTAGGCGACACCCTCCACCTTGGCCGTGCGTCGATCGATCCCCGACTTGGCCAGACTGAGCGCTTTCAGCGAGAGGATCGGGAACACGCACGGCATCAGGTTGAGCAAAAGGCCGCCAAGGATCGCGCCGATCAGCGCGAACCGCAGCGGCGAGCCGTTGCCGGGTTCTTGTGAAGGCGTGGACGACGCGGTGTCGATCAATGGATCGATCGTCTCGACCTTCGCCGTCGGACCGGGAATGGGCGCAGGCGCTTCTTCGGCCTCGGCGACTGGACCACTCGCCGAGGCCGGTGCAGGTGTCGGTGAACCGCCCAGGACAAAGCTTCTGCGCCCATCGGTCACGACGCCGGAAAAGTCGCCGGGCGGCGCGGAGCCCGACGCCGGAACGGTGATCTGGATCGCGCCGCCTTGCCCTCTCGTCGCGCGTTGAGGCGTGGCGGCATCGAACCATCCCGCGTCACCCGGAAAGAGGCGCGCGCTGGATGGATCGAGTCCTTGCGCGCCAGTCACGTCGAAAGTCCAGTTCGCCCCCTGCCGCGCGATCGCGATGCGCGCCGCGCCCGGACGCGGCAATGCGGCCTCGGCGGCGGAAACCAGCGCGCGACTGCTGCCTGCCGCGCCGTCGCCTGTAGCAAGGTCGAGCCGGAGCGTGGCGCGCTCGGGCACGCACAGCGTGTCCGAGCAAGCGAGCCAGTTGAGATCGACTTCGATCGGAAGCCGCGTCCCTCGTGGGATCGATGGCGGCACGTCGAGATCGGCGAGCAGGGTGAAGGCGCCCTTATGGACGTAGCTGGCAAGCCCGGCCAGTTCGAGCAGAGTCGGTGCGGGGTGTTGCAGCTCCCCGATCCGCACGCCTTGGGGTGCGCGCCATACCGCCTCCACCGGCAGGCCGGAATCGCCCGGATTGATCCAGTATCCGTGCCAGCCGGACTCGGGCGTCATGCGGATGGCGATGCGACTCGTCGCCCCCGGCCTGGGCGTCTCGGTCGAGGCATGAATGGATGCGTCGATATGCTGGCTGCCTTGCGCGGCCGTCGATGGGACAGCAATGAGCAGGATCGCCAGAATCACCCCGAGCGCGAGGGCCTTGAGCGATCCGAGCGACAACGTGGGCGTGGCCGGCGCCGGGCCGACGATGTTCATGGAGCCGTGCATCATGGCGCCATCGGCCGCGCAGCTTAAGGCTGGCTTAGCAGCGACGCCCGCGATGCAGCAGGCGCCCATTCCTCAACGGATCAGCGACCATCCCTTGAGCTGCAACGTCGCTAGCGTGGTCATCGCGGAAAGATCGACGGTCACTTGCCGCGATACCGACTGCCGCTCGATGCCCTGCCGCGCCAGTGCCTGGCCACAAACGCGGATGTCCACGCCCGCCTCCGCCAGGGCCGCGATCAACGGCGTATTCGGATTGTCATGCCCGTAGCGCGCTCGATAGGCCGCGTCGCCCAGGACGGACATGGTTGCCGGCCCATGCACCACCGCTACCAAGTCTCCGCGCTCCGTGCGGATGCCGGCGGAACCAAGCAAGTTCACGAACCGCGCAACCTTATCGAGGCCGGGATTGGATTGGTCCGGCTTTTCTGCTCCTTCCGTCACGTCGAACACGACCCTGTAAGCAAGAGAGGGGTCGGGTTGGCCGGCCGTTCCCGGCATCGGCGTGATGGTCCCGAACCCGGCGATCACCGGATGGCGGGGGTCCGGCGCCGATTGCGCGCTGGCGCTCGTCGTCCCGGCGGCCGCCAGCGCGGCGGCGACCAGGGCGATCCCCGTCTCGCGCCGGGTCATCACGCCGTCCTCCCGGCATAGGCTGTGACGAACAGGGCTTTCGACGGCAAGCCGACGCCCTCGGGCGTTTCCCGCCCTGCGAACATGCGGATCAGATCGTCCCGGACGGCCGCCTGTCCGGAAGGATCGAGATTCTTGATGAGATCGCCGATATGCAGGGACTCCAGCGTGAAGGACGCGGCTTCCTCCGCCCCGTTCCCCCGCCCGCCGATATATTGGGTTCCTTCCCACGCGATGATATCGGGCTCATCGAAGCCGGCATTGCCCAGCAGGTCGCGCACATAGTCGGTTTCGCCAAGCGCAAAGGGGCCGGGCGCGCGCGGCACTGGCGGCGGAAGCTCGACGTGCCGCGCGAGCACGCTCATCATGGCGGTGAACCAGGGGTTCTCGCCCGGCGGCGCCCAGACGGCGATATCGAGCCGGCCGCCGTTCACCAGCATGCGGCGCAGATTGGCGAAAGCGGCATAGGGAACGGCGAAGAACATCGAGCCGAAGCGAGAGAACAGCCGGTCGAATGGCGCCCCGGCCGGCATAACGCTCGCGGCGTCGGCGACCTCAAAGGCGATGTTCGCGATTTCCTCGTCCCGCGCGCGCTCGCGCGCCGCTCCGATGAGAACCGGCGAGATATCGACCCCTACGACCCCGCCCTCCGGGCCGACCGCCCTGGCGATCTGCCGCGTTGTCCATCCGCCGCCGCAGCCAATATCGACGACGCTCTCGCCTTGCCTGTAGCCGGCATGGGAAAGCAGCGCGGTCCCTATCGGCTCGATCATCCGCTCCAGACTATCGAGATTGGCCAGCCAGCGTTCGCCCGAGGCGCCGGCCCAATCCGAGGCGGTCAATGCGCCGTCGTCAGATGCGCTTGTCAAGTCGTCCTTCATATCGCTCTCCTTACGCTTACTGTTTGAGCACCAGCCGGATGGCGAAGGCGGCCGCCGCAAGGACGGTTACGCTGCCGAGCCAGATGGCGGCGAACCAGAGCAGCCGCCGCCACAGGGGGCCGCCCTTGTCAGTGGTATCCAGCTTCATCGATCTTTCCCCGGAATACCCAATAGGCCCACACCGTGTAGGCGAGGATGATCGGAATGAGGATGCCGGCGCCGATCAGCATGAAGACTTGGCTGCGTTCCGGCGCGGCGGCCTCCCAGATGGTGACGGCGCCCGGCACGACGTCCGGCCAGATCGAGATGCCGAGCCCGATCATCGTAAGGCCGAACAGCGCGAGCGCGAGCAGGAAGGGCAACCAGTCGCGCCCCTTTCCGATCGCTCGCCAGGTGAAGATCGCAACGACCGTGACCATCAGCGGCATCTGCGCGGCCGCCAGCACGCCGGGCCACTCGAACCAGCGCCGGTAATATTGCGCTTCGAGAAACGGCGTCCAGGCGCTGACGAGCGCGATGGCGAGGAGCAGGCCGAGCAAGAGAGGCCGCGCCATGCGCCGCGCCTGTTCATGCAGCGGCCCGTCGGTTTTCCAGATCAGCCAGCTTGCGCCGAGCAAGGCGTAGCCGACCACCACGCTCGCTCCTGTCGCCAGCGAAAAGGGGGTGAGCCAATCCCACCATCCGCCGGCATAGGCGCGTCCCTCGACGGCGATCCCCTGGAGCAGCGCGCCGAGCACGATCCCCTGCGACAGGGCGGCAATGATCGATCCCGCGCAGAAGGATACATCCCAGAAGTGGCGATGCGCCGGGTCACGCCAGCGGAACTCGAAGGCGACACCGCGAAACACCAGACCGAGCAGCATCGCGATCAGCGGGGCGTAGAGCGCCGGCAGCACGATCGCATAGGCCAGCGGAAAGGCAGCGAGCAAGCCGCCCCCGCCCATGACCAGCCAGGTCTCGTTGCCGTCCCACACCGGCGCGATGCTGTTCATCGCCATGTCGCGCTCCCTGCCCACCTTGAAGCGGGGGAACAGGATGCCGATGCCGAGATCGAACCCGTCCATCACCACATAAGCGGAGACCGCGAAGGCGATGATGAAGGCCCAGATGATGGTGAGGTCGATCATTGATCCCCACCATCGATCGCGGGCGCGGGCGTGATGCCGGCGGTCCGCACCGGCCCGTGGACCGGCACGGGGTCCTCGTGCGGCTCGGGCGGCTTGGCCATGAGCTTGAGGATATACAGCGTGCCTGCTCCAAAGACCGCGAAATAGACGATGATGAAGGCGATGAGCGACGCCGCGACCGCGGGCGCATCGAGCGGCGCGGCGGATTCGGCGGTGCGCAACAGGCCATAGATCGTCCAGGGCTGGCGTCCGACCTCGGTGGTAATCCATCCCGCCAGGACCGCGACGAAACCCGACGGTCCCATCACGACCGCGGCGCGGTGCAGGCAAGTCCAGTCGTAAAGCCGGCGGCGCACCCGCGCGGCGAGGCTCCACAGGCCGAGGCCGAGCATCGCAAGCCCCATCGCGACCATGATGCGGAACGCCCAGAAGACGATGCCGACTGGCGGCCTGTCTTCCTCGGCAATCGTGTCGAGCCCGTCGAGCGGGGCGTCGGGATCGTGCTTGAGGATCAGCGAGGAAGCCTTGGGAATCTCGACCGCGTAGTCCACCCGCCGCTCGGCGCTATTGGGAATACCGAACAGGATCAGCGGCGCGCCGTCGGGATGGCTTTGATAGTGGCCCTCCATCGCCATGACCTTGGCCGGCTGATGCTCCAGCGTATTTAGACCATGAAGGTCGCCGACGAAAATCTGGATCGGCGCAACGATCGCCGCCATCCACATCGCCATCGAGAACATCTTGCGAGCGCCGGGATTGGCGCGGTCGCGGAGCAGATGCCACGCGCCTACCGCGCCGACCACGAAGGCGGTGGTTAGATAGGCGGCGATGACGGTGTGGACGAGCCGATAGGGAAAGCTTGGGTTGAAGACGATCGCCCACCAGCTCGGGCCGGGGAGGAACTGGCCGTTCGCGCCCATCTCGAAGCCGGTCGGGGTCTGCATCCAGCTATTGACCGAGAGAATCCAGAAGGCCGAGATGAACGTGCCGAGCGCGACCATGCAGGTCGCCGCGAAGTGCAGCTTGCGCCCCACCTTGTTGATGCCGAACAGCATGACGCCGAGGAAGCCGGCTTCGAGGAAGAAGGCGGTCAGGACCTCATAGGCCATCAAGGGTCCGATCACCGGCCCGGCCTTGTCCGAGAAGACCGACCAGTTGGTGCCGAACTGGTAGGACATGACGATCCCGGACACGACGCCCATCGCAAAGGTGATGGCGAAGATTTTCAGCCAGTAGCGGTAGAGGTTGGCATAAACGCCTTTGCCGGTTTTCAGCCACAACGCCTCCAGCACCATCAGGAAGCTGGCCAGACCGATCGAGAAAGCCGGGAAGATGAAGTGAAAGCTGACGGTGAACGCAAATTGCAACCGCGCCAACAGCAGGGCGTCGAACGACTCGAACATCGGAAACTGTCTCCTCCGCCTGCTCCTGATGCGTGGGCGGGACGCTTTACATTAGGCAAAGCGTCCCACCGGCGCGCAGACACGCGGCGTTTGCACGCTCGTCAATCGACCATCGTGGTCCGCAGATAGGCACGGTGCTCGGTCCAGCCTTGGGGAAACAGGCCGCGTGCTTCCTCGTCGCTGATCGACGGCGGGATGATGACCTCTTTACCGGGCATCCAGTCGGCCGGCGTCGCGATGCGGCGCGCGTCGCCGAGCTGGAGCGCGTCGATCACCCGGAGGACCTCATCGAAGTTGCGGCCGACGCTCATCGGGTAGGTCATCGTGAGCCGGATTTTCTTGGCCGGATCGATGATGAAGACCGAGCGCACCGCTGCGGTCTCGCTCTGCTCCGGGTGGATCATGTCATACATACGCGCGATGGCGAGGTTGGCATCCGCGACGATCGGGAAGCGCAGATCGGTCTTCTGCGTGTCGTTAACGTCGTCGATCCATTTGCGATGTTCTTCCGCTGTATCGGTCGAAAGGCCGAGCGGCTTGGTATTGCGGCTCTCGAACGCCTGGGCGAGTTGGGCGGTGCGGCCCATCTCGGTCGTGCAGACCGGCGTGAAGTCGGCCGGGTGGCTGAAGAAGAACACCCAGCTATCGCCGGCCCATTCATGGAAGCTGATCGGGCCGACCTGGGTATCGACGGTGAAGTCGGGAGCGGTGTCGCCAATATGCAGGGTCATTGTGGTTCCTTTCAGGTGAAAAGGGCCGCGCCGCTCCGCCACAGCATGTAGGCGGCGACGGCGAAGATCAGGGTTGCAAAGACGGTGGTGAGGCGGCCCGTGGTGGCACCGAGACGCCGGGCGAAGAGCGTGCCGGCGAAGCTGCCGACCGCGCCGCCGGCGATGAAAAGAGCCGCGAGCGGCCAGTCGATGAGCCCGGAAAAGGCGTAGTTGGCGGCCGTGGTGAGGCCGAAGGCCGTAACCGCGACCAGCGACGTGCCGACCGCAAGCAGGATCGGCATGCCGGTGGAGGCGACCAGGCCCGGCACGATCAGGAAGCCACCGCCGATGCCGAAAAAGCCGGAGAACAGCCCGGAGCCCAGGCCGTAGCCGATCACTTTCGGGGCCTTCTCACGGTTGCATTCGGCACCCGGATCGCCGGGATTGCCGCGCCCTTTGAGCATAAACCCGCCGACCAGCAGCATGACCAGCGCGAACAGGAACAGCAGCTTTTCGCCATCGACCATCTTGCCGAGCGTTGAGCCGGCGAGCGCGCCCGCGATGCCACCGCCAGCGAACATGCCGCCGCAGCGCCATTTGACGTTGCGCGCCCAGGCATGGTTGGCGAGGCCGGTGGCCGCATTGGCGGCGACCGCGAGTGCGCTGGTTCCGATCGCGACATGAGGGCTTGGCACGCCGACCAGATAGACCATCAGGGGAACGGCGAGGATCGAGCCGCCGCCGCCGACCAGGCCGAGGCTCAAGCCCACCAGCCCGCCCGAGACGAGCCCCAGGACATATTGAACGGGCTCGAGGGTCATTGCTCGTCGTCGCGGCGACCGGGCGCCGCCAGCCATTCGCGGCCCTTGAGCATGCCGCGCCAATAGATGGGCGGGAGCAGACGGTCCTTGAGGAACCAAGCCCGGCGGGTCGGCCTGCGTCCGTCGAGCAGCCAGGACGGGAAGCTCGGCAGGAGCTTGCCGCCATAGCCGAACTCCGCCAGCACGATCCTGCCCCGCTCGACGGTCAGAGGGCAGGAGCCATAGCCGTCATAGGTCGCCCAGGGCAGCGTGCTATCGAGCACGGCCAGGAGATTGACCGCGACGACGGGGGCCTGCTTGCGCGCGGCGGCGGCGGTCTTGGCATTGCTTGTGCCGGCGACATCGCCCAGCGCAAACACGTTGGGCCAGCGCGGATGGGCAAGCGTCGCGGGATCGACCGCCACGAAGCCGGTGGCGTCGGCGAGGGCGCTGTTCGCAATGAAGTCCGGCGCGACTTGCGGCGGCACCGCGTGAAGCATGTCGAAGCGGCGTTCGCAGGTTTGTGATCGTTCGCCGGCCCCTTGCCGAAAGACCGCGCGGCGTCCGGGTCCATCAACCTCAATCAGCGTCGAGCCGAGTCGAAGATCGATGCCGTAACGCTCGATGTAGCGCATGAGTGCCGGCACATAGTCGGCGACACCGAACAACGCCGCGCCGGCGTTGTGGAACTCGACGTCGATCGCGCCGAGGCAATCTTCGCGCTCCCAGGCATGGCAGGAGAGATACATGGCCTTTTGCGGTGCGCCCGCGCATTTGATCGGCATGGGCGGCTGCGTGAACAGCGCAACGCCGTTCCTCAGTGTTTGAACAAGATCGCGCGTATAGGGCGCGAGATCGTAGCGATAGTTGGAGGTCACGCCATGTTCGCCGAGCGTCCCGGCGAGGCCGGGGATGGCGTTCCAGTCGAGCTTGATGCCGGCCGCGACGACTAGCCCGCGATAGGCGATGCGCGAACCGTCGGCCAATTCGACCGCTTGCTCATCAGGATGAAGCGCGAGCGCTTCCTGACGCAGCCATTCGGCCCCCTTGGGGATCACGCTCGCCATCGGACGGCGCGTCGCCTCGGGTTGAAACACGCCGGCGCCCACGAGCGTCCAGCCTGGTTGATAGTAATGGGTTTCGGACGGCTCTATGATGGCGAGCGAGATGTCCGGCCTCCGCTTGAGGATGCTGGCGGCGCAAGCGATCCCCGCGCTGCCGCCGCCAACGATCACCACGTCATAGCGCTTCGCCTGACTATTCAATGACGTCGCGGCCGTGTGCATGGCCTGGGAGCGTGCGCCCGTGCGGCAATAGGCGAGAATGGGGCCGGGGAGCCGATCCAGCGCACCGCGCATCGCGCGCGCATCCTCAAGCGCGATGTCGCGGCTTGAGACTGGCAGGTGAGCGAAGGCGAGGCCCGCCGCCGCGGCCGCTTGCTCGATTTCGGCGGCGCTCGGTTGGCCGGGCTCCTCATCGTCTGGCCGATTGGAGATGACGGAGCGAAATCCCGCCGCGGCCGCCGCCCTCAGATCCTCAGGGTCGAGTTGGCTTGTGATCGCGAAGCCTTCGCCGATCGGAATGACCTTTTCCATCAGACGCGCCTTTCAGTTGCCGGCCTTCGAGGATGGTCGACGGTTCGCCCAGAGCCGGTGGAGAAGCATCCCGCCTGCCATTGCGATCAGGAACGGAAGCACCGCGACCGGCGCGAGCCCCAAATTGGCGACGGCCGGGCCGGGGCAGATGCCGGTAAGCCCCCACCCCACGCCAAAGAGCAGCGCCCCGATCGCAAGTCGTGCGTCGAGTCTGGTCGTTTCCGGCACGCAGAAGGCATCGCCCGACAAGGCCCGCCGCGCGCGGCGCTGGACCTGCCATGCAACGGCCATCGGCAGGATCGCGCCGGCCATGACGAAAGCGAGGGTCGGGTCCCATGCACCGAACAGGTCGAGGAAGGCAGTTACGCGGGACGGGTCCGCCAATCCGGATATGGCGAGGCCGGCGCCGAACAGGAGGCCGGCGGCAAGTGCGATGAGCATCCGCATGGTCAGAGCGTCCCCGATGCGCGCATGATGGCCACCGTGGCGAAGCCCGCCGTCATGAACAGGCCGGTCGCCACGAGCGAGCGCGGCGACAGGCGCGACAACCCGCAGACCCCATGTCCGCTGGTGCAGCCGCTGCCGAGCCGTGTGCCGAACCCCACAAGAAGCCCGCCGGCTATCAAAAGCGCGGTCGAGTCCGGGAAGGCGATCCGCAAGGGACCGGTGAGCGAGATCAGCGCCGCGCCGAGCGGAAGGCCGATAATGAAGGCCAGCGCCAGCTTGCGATCCGACCCTCGCTCACCAACCCCGATAGAGGTCGCAGCCATACCGCTGACCCCAGCGATCCTGCCAAGCCCGAGCAGCATGATCGCCCCGGCGACGCCGATCATCAGCCCGCCGAGGAAACCCGTCAGCGGCATGGCGTCGGGAAACAGCGTGCCCATCAAACGGCATCCAGCGGAATCTTGAGGTAGCGCGTGCCGTTGTCCTCAGGCTCGGGCAGTCTGCCACCGCGCATGTTCACCTGGATCGACGGCAGGATGAGCTTGGGCATGTCGAGCGTGGCGTCGCGCGCCTCGCGCATGGCGACGAACGCCTCTTCCTCGGCCCCGTCATGAACGTGGACGTTACCGGCCCGCTGGGCGGCAACGGTCGTTTCCCAGGCGAAGCGATCGCGGCCTGGCGCCTTATAGTCATGACACAGGAACAGGCGTGTTTCGGGAGGAATGGTCAGCAGCCGTCGGATCGAGCGGAACAGCGTGCGTGCGTCGCCGCCCGGAAAGTCCGCGCGCGCGGTGCCGTAGTCGGGCATGAACAGCGTGTCGCCGACAAACGCCGCGTCGCCGATCACGTAGGCAAGGTCCGCCGGCGTATGGCCAGGCACATGCAGCACGGTCGCTTGGAGATTGCCGATGGTGAACTGGTCGCCATCCTCGAACAGGCGATCGAATTGCGATCCGTCGCGCGCGAACTCGGTGCCTTCGTTGAAGATCTTGCCGAAGATCTCCTGCACCTGAAGGATTGCCCGGCCGATAGAGAGCTTTCCGCCGACCTTTCCCTGAATATAGGGCGCGGCCGAAAGATGGTCGGCATGAGCATGGGTTTCCAGCAACCATTCGACCGCAAGGTCATGCTCGTGAACATAGGCGATGATCGCATCGGCCGAAGCGAACGAGGTCCTTCCCGATGCCGCGTCGTAGTCGAGCACGCTATCGATGATTGCTGCCGCCCGAGTCTCGGGGTCATGCACCACATAGCTGGCGGTGAAGGTGGGCTCGTCGAAGAACGCCTTGATCTGCGGCACGCCGTTGCGCGCGTTCGCGATCTGAGCCGCTGCCTTTTGAACTGTCTCGTCCATGATTACAGCCTTTCGCTTTCATGATTTAACATCTATGTAATCATGTAAGTGAGTTGCGTCAATGCGCTTGGAGTGAGAGACGGGATTGATGACGAACGAGGTTTTGACGAGCGGCCCGAGCCGCTCATTGCGGATGGGCGACACCGCCCCGGATTTCGAGGCGAGGACCACCAGAGGGATGGTGCGGCTATCCTCCTATCGCGGGCGCTGGATCGTGTTCTTTTCACACCCGGCCGACTTCACGCCTGTCTGCACCACGGAATTTGTGGGGCTGGCGAAGGCGCAGGATCGATTCGAGGCGATGGACTGCGCCTTGCTCGGACTGTCGGTCGACAGCCTCTATGCCCACGCCGCCTGGGCCAAGGCGATTCGGGACCAGTTCGATGTCGAGATCGGCTTTCCCATCGTCGAAGACCCGTCGATGGCTATCGCGCGCGCCTATGGGATGCTGGACGAGACCGCCCAGGACAGCTCGGCGGTGCGCGCGGCCTATTTCATCGACCCCGAAGGCGTCATTCAGGCGATCACCCACTATCCCATGTCGGTCGGGCGATCGGTCGACGAAATGGTCCGGATGGTCGCCGCGCTCCAGGCGGCCGCGTCAGGCGACAGGCTGACGCCGGAGGGATGGCGTCCGGGGGAACCGATGCTGCTGCCCCCTTCGAGCGACGCCGAGGGCGATGACTGGTTCTGCCGGGCCGCGCCATGACCGAGTTGTGGGAGAGCCGTTCGCAGGCCGACATGGCCACGGAGAAGCTGAAGGCGTTCGCCCAGCCGCAGCGCCTCATGGTGCTGTCGCTGCTGCTGTCGCGCGGCGAGCAATCGGTGTCGGCGATCGACGAGGCCACCGGCATCGGCCAGCCCGCGCTCAGCCAGCAACTTGGGGAGTTGCGCAAATCGGGCATGGTTTCGACGCGGCGGCAGGCCAAGCAGGTCTATTACAGCCTCGCCGACGATGCGACCGAGCTGTGCGTGCGCAGCATCGAGGCGGTGTTTGGCTCGGGCAATCCTGCTATGATCGCGCCCGGCTCGGGCGTAGTGGGTGATCGCGCTAGGTCCGTGAAGGGCGCTGCCGCCTTCGCGCGCATTCTCAACGTCTAGATCGATCGATCGAACCGGATTGCCGCGATCAAGCCGCCCGATGGCCGTTCGCGCAGATCGAGGCGCGCGCCGCAACTCTCCACCGCTGCCTCGACGATCGATAACCCCAAGCCGCTCCCGCTATTCTGCACACCGGCCCCGCGCTCGAAGCGGCGGCGCAGTCGATCCCGATCCTGCGGCGCGATGCCCGATCCGCGATCCATGACCAAGATTTCCATTGCCTTGCCGTTGGTCTCGCAGGCGATGACGACTTCGCCGCCCGGACCGGCGTGATGAAGGGCGTTCTCGACAAGATTCCCGATCGCCTGGCGCAAAGCCTCGGGCGCCATCGGCGCCGCGGCTCCTTCGCATGACGGCGCCACGACGATCCGCATATCACGCGCTGTCGCGACCGCACGATAGTCGTCGATCACCTCGGCCAGCACGGGGTCGAGGACGACCGGTTGAATCTGCGGCTCGCGCGCTCGTCCCTCCTCACCTGCGAGGCTGAGAAGCTGGCGCACCATGCGACTGGTGCGGTTCACCGATCGCGTGATCTGCTCCAGCGCATGGTCGCGCATGGCTGGGTCCGTTGCCCGCCGGGCGACCTCCGCTTGCGTCTTGAGCCCGGCCAAAGGCGTCTGCATTTCATGCGCGGCATTGGCGACAAAATCGCGTTCGGCCTGGCGGGCCGCTTCAAGCCGCCGCAGCAGGCCGTTCATTTCCTGCACGACGTGCCGCAATTCGCTAGGGCCGACGGTCTCATCCAGGGGCGTAAGGCTGCTCGGCGAGCGCGCCGCGATCGACCGGGCCAAGGCATCGAGCGGCCGAAGCCCGCGCCCAACCCCGAGCCAAAGGAGGACGCCGAGCCCGGCCAGGCCCACCAGCGCCGGCAGGAGCAGGCCGATCATCATGCCCGTCACGAGCCGTTGGCGCACACTGAGATTGTCGCCCACCATCACCCGCAGGCCGCGTTGCGCATCGACATGGGTATAGACCCGCCAATGCTGGTCCCCGATCTGACGCTCGGAAAATCCGGGTTGCCCCTGTGCGAGCGGCAGATCAGGCGCGCCGGCGGACTGGCCGATCAATTCACCACCCATCGACCAGATTTGGCACGAGAGCTGGCGCGTGTAGGCCGTGGGCGGGAGCCGCCTCGGTTCATCGACCATCGGCACGTCGAGCGCCGCCACCATGCGGGCGGCCTCGATAAGACGTCCATCCAGGACGCGTTGCACCTCCGCGCGCGTGGACAGCGCGGTCCAGGTGGCCGCGCCCGCCCAGACGATCATGGTGATCGCCGCCACCAACGCGAAAAGGCGGATACGCAGCGACATCATTGGCGGGCGATCCGATAGCCTTCGCCGCGAACGGTCTCGATCCGCTCGCGGCCGAGCTTGGCGCGCAGCTTGTGGATATGGACCTCCACGGCGTTGCTCTCTACCTCGTCCTGCCACCCGTAGATGCGATCCTCCAATTGGCCGCGCGAGAGAACGTGGCCGGGATGGCTCGCGAGTGCATGCAGGATCGCATATTCGCGCCGCGACAGCGCCACCTCCTCGCCGGCGACGGCGACGGTGCGGCAGGCTTCGTCGATCGTCAGGTCGCCCAGGCTGATCCCGTTCTCGGCCCGGCCGCTCGAGCGCCGCAGAAGTGCCCGCAGGCGTGCCGATAGCTCGCCAAGATCGAACGGCTTGCCAAGATAGTCGTCCGCCCCGCCATCGAGCCCGTCGATGCGGTCGCCGATGAGGTTGCGCGCGGTCAGAAGAAGGATGGGCGTCTTCACCCCGTCGCGCCGCCACTCCGTCAGGAGTTCGAGGCCCGAGCCATCCGGCAAGCCGATATCGAGGACGATGGCCGCATGATCCTGCGTCGCGACGGCGGCGCGCGCGTCGGTGCAGTTCACCACGCTGTCCACCTCGAACCCTTCGAGGCCCAGCCCGGCGGCAAGGCCGTCGCGCAGGATCTCGTCGTCTTCGATTACCAATATTCGCATCCCGCCGTCCTTACCGCACGAACTTATCCCAGCCTTAAGCGTGACCCTAAGCCTGCCTTAAGGTTCGCTGCACACGACATCCAGCATGGAAGGCGTGCTGCAACTGGGTCCGCTCATGATCGCGACCGACCGCATGATCGCGGTCGCGCTGCTTTGGGCGTTCCTCGGCGTCGGCGGATTTATCGCCGCGCGAACCGAAAGCCGGGCCGGGCGTGTTGCCTGGATCGCGGCTGCGGTCGGCATTGTAGCGGCGCGCGTCGGTTATGTCGCCGAGAACGCCCCTGCCTTCGCGATCGAGCCCTGGACCGTGCTCGCGCTATGGCAGGGCGGTTTCTCGCTGTGGCCCGGCGTCCTTGCAACCGCTGTGGTGATCGTCATGCTGCTCGGCCGTCAGCGCGCAACCGCCGGGCTGGTCGCATCCCTGGCCGTGCTGGTCTCCGCGCAGATTGCCGCAACCGCGCTGCTGGCTCCGCAGCCGCGACCATTGCCGAGCGGCCCGATCCTAGCAGACATGGCGCAGCGCCCAATCCCGATCGAGAGCCTGCGCGGACAACCCTTTGTCGTCAATCTATGGGCGACCTGGTGCCCGCCCTGCCGGCGCGAAATGCCGATGATGATCGACGTGGCCGCCGGCTCGGATATTCCCATTCTCCTCGTCAACCAGGGCGAGGATGTGAGCCGGGTGCGCGACTATCTCGCGCGGGAGGGCTTGGCGGATACCTCAATCCGGCTCGATCCGCTCGGCGCTCTGGGCGAGGCGATCGGAACGCGGGCGATGCCCACCACCCTGTTCATCGACGCCGACGGGCGCATCCGGCGCACGCACACCGGCGAGATATCCCGCGCAGCCTTGCTGGCGGCGCTTCGAGACCTTGAGAGGATGACGTCATGAAAAAGAAGATGTCGATCGCAGCCGTGCTGGTTGCGGCGCTGGTTCTGGTGGGCCTGCTCGCGATGCGTGGCGGCAACGGCGCCGATGCGCGGGCTCAGTCGATCGCGGAAGCTGGCGGCACCACTCCTTCCGCCGAGGCGCTGCGCATCCGCGAGGAGATTCAGAACGATCCTGTCGCGCCAACGGTCGCACCCGAAGGTTACGACGTGACCATCGTTTTCTTCACCGATTACCAATGTCCCTATTGTCGCCGAATGCACCCCGTGCTCGACGCGCTGATGCGAGAGGACAACAAGGTCCGGCTCGTCTATCGCGACTGGCCGATCTTCGGCGCCGCCAGCACCGAGGCGGCTCGCGCGGCGATCGCGGCGCAGTATCAGGGCAAGCACGCTGAGTTCAATGCTGCCCTTATGCAGACCGAAGGCCGCCTGTCATCCCAGAACATCCGGGCGGCGGCGGATCGAGCCGGTGTAGATTGGAACCGGCTCCAAGCCGATCTGGATCAACATGGGTCCGAGATTGGTCAGGCGCTCGGCCGCACGAGCCGCTTCGCAGCGATGGCCGGTCTTTCCGGCACGCCCGGCTTGATGGTGGGACCTTATCTGCTGCCGGGCGCGGTCGATCTAGCGACCCTTCGGCAAGCGGTCGCACTTGCTCGGGAGGGCGATTAGGCGGTCAACAAATGTCGCAAAGCCGTGCAAGGTTGTGATTGAACTACGCCAGCTCCGCTATCTGATAGCGGCCGCCGAAGCGGGCAGCTTCAGCCGCGCGGCACGCAACCTCAATATTAAACAAGCGACACTTAGCCGGCACATTCTCGATGTCGAGAAACGGCTAGGCATGGCACTGTTCGACCGCAGGACGCGTGGCGCCACGCTCACAAAAGACGGCGAGACGTATCTTTACACGGCGCAGCGAATTGTGGGCGAGTGGGAAGAATTAAACGCCTGGGTTCGCTCGACGCGTAATGGTGAGGCCGGCAGGCTGGCGGTGGGCTTTTACACATCGTTTTCAGCCGGGAATTTGCGCGCCACACTCAGCGAGTTCGGCGAACGCAATCCAAACGTGAAGCTGCGCGGGTTCGAGCGCGACCGGAAAATGTTGCTGGCCGGGATCGAAAACGGGGTGCTCGACATCGCGATTATGATTGGCGAGTCCCGTTGCCCAGGGCTGGTGAACCGCTCGTTCTGGAGCGAACGAATAATGGTGGCCATGCGAGAAGACCATCGCCTTGCCGCCCGTGAAAACATCCACTGGGCCGACCTTATCGGTGAACGCTTCCTGCTGACGCAGCGAGATCCCGGTCCAGAAAGCCGCAACATGATCTTGAGTAAGCTCGGGATACCAAGCCATTCACCCGAGATCGACATGGAGGATATTGGGCGCGATACTGTTCTAAGTGTTGTCGGGCTTGGTGTGCATATCTCGATCGTCGCGGAATCTGCGCTCGGTATTCACGTTCCCGGCGTGATCTTCCGCGAGGTCCACGAGACCAACGGCCACACGCGGATCGGCTTCTCCGGCTATTGGCGTGAGGACAATGAAAATCCGGTGCTGCGCCGGTTTCTTGAGTTCGTCACCGCCCGCTATTCGATGCCGTCGGTGCCTAGGCCACAGCCATCTTCTCAGCAACCGGGAAAGGAGCCGTCATGACGCAAGGAAAGACACTCATCATCGTGCTGGTCACGCTCATCATCGGGTTCGGGGCGGGCTTCGTCCTCCGCCCGATCATCGTCCCCGTCGAGCGGACGGCGATCGTCGCCGGCCCGCCTGCCGCCGTCCCGGCGCCGGCTGAGCCGCGCGGGATGCAGTATTTCGCGGCGCATCTCGATGAAGCGCGGCAGGTCGTGGCGCAATGCGCGGAAGGAACGGCGCGCGGCGACGAGTGTGCCAACGCCGAGCAGGCCGTGATCGAGGCGGAAGGCCGGGAGCGTTTCAAGAAGTTCATGGGGAATTGAGGCGAGCGAACGCGGCCCTCATTTCCCCTGCGCGCGGTGCCGGCGAAAGGCCCGGTCGGTTTCCATGAACCGGGTGAGCATCGGCGCGACCAGCTTGTCGGGCGGGACCGGCGATCCCCCGGTCTCGGCCGCGAGCGCGGCGGCATAGGCTTGCAAGTCGCGATGCACGGCGGCGGGCAGCTCCACAGAGAGCTTGACCGGCCGATCGTCGGCCAGCGGCCCCAGCTTCAATTTGCTCATCGTGCGCCTCCAACCGGCTCCAATACGAGGTCGCGGGTCAGGACCACGCGCAGCGGATGCCCCGGCCGGATGGTGAGCGTCGGCTGCACATTCAATTGCCGCCGCACGATCTGCTGGCCGGTCTGGTTGATGGTGTCCTGCGAGCCGCGCCTGAGCGCGCGAGTCAGGTCGTCCTCGCTGTCCGCGCCCAGCTCGGCGCCGACGCCGAGCAGCGTCGAGACGGCGGCGGCTTTCAGGAGATTGCCCCAATGCTGGTTCACGCGGTCCTGTAGGCCAGCATAGCCGGCCGCGTCGGCACCGGGCTGGCGCTCGAGAACGATCGAGCGGCCGTCCGGCATGATAAGCCGATCCCAGGCGAGCAGCGCGCGGGTCTGTCCGGCGGCGATCTCGCTGTCATATTCGCCGATCAGCCGGGCGCCTTGCGGGATGAGCAGGATGCGGCCCGTAGGGCTGTCATAGACGTTGGCCGTCACCTGGGCGGTGATCTGCCCCGGAAGGTCCGAACGGATGCCGGTGATGAGCGCCGCCGGGATGATGCTGCCGGCCTGCACGATGTTGGGCGAGGCTGGCGCGGCCAGGCGCTCGACGCTCACCGTGCGCGCATTGGGCGCCTGGGCCATGAAGGCCCGCTTGGCGGCTTGGTCGCCCTGCGCGGCCGAGCCATCTGGTTGTCCTGGGGGCCGCGGAGCGGCGGCGTCCGGCGCTGCCATTGCGAAGTTCGGCAGGGACGGCATCGCAGCGGCCCCGGCGCTGCTGCCGCCGAGGAACACGCCGCTCATGCGCGCGGCGTCGCGTTCCTGCTGGGCGCGCTGGCGGGCGGCTTCCTCGGCCTGGGCGCGCGGATCGGGCCGGGCACCGACCGGCGGGACCGGGACATTCTCCCCGCGC
Organism: Altererythrobacter sp. B11; assembly: GCF_003569745.1. Classification (NCBI taxonomy): domain Bacteria; kingdom Pseudomonadati; phylum Pseudomonadota; class Alphaproteobacteria; order Sphingomonadales; family Erythrobacteraceae; genus Altererythrobacter; species Altererythrobacter sp. B11. The sequence continues at coordinate 480,181 of NZ_AP018498.1, read as the reverse complement.
TGCTGGGCGGAGACGATTGGGCCGCCGAGATCGCCGGGAAGCGGCGGGCCGAGTTTCGGCGCCTGGCTGTAGTCGCGCGGCCCGGAGGTGATGGTCTCGGACGTGGCGCGGCTGTCGGTGCTGTAGAGTTCCTTGGCCTCCTTCTCGCCCGGCGGCTTGAGCGCGTAGATCAGCGAGCCGCCGATGCCGAGGCCGGCGGCAACGCCCATGAGGGCCAGCGCCTTGCGCGAAAGCCGCATGACGCGGGGCGGGTCGCCCCGAAGCTGGAAGGCTTGAGGGTCGGCGCGCGGCGCTTGCGGTGCGGCCCCTTCGGGCGGGGTATTGCCGGCGGGATCGGTCACGGCCGCCCCCTGCGCCCGTCGTCACGCACGATGCGGACGCGCTGCTCGCTGCGCCGGTCGCCCAGGCGCAGCTCGGCGGCGGCGAACAGCCGGTCCACCACCATGTAGCGGCCCTGCACCCGGTAATTGACCAGCTCGGCATCGCCGGCCGCGCCGGTCACGAACAGCGGCGGCATCTCGCCCTGCGAGATCCCGGCCGGAAACTCGATGAACACCTGGGCGGAATCGTCGAAGGCGCGGACGGGCTTCCACGGCACGCGGTCGCCCTCGATCCGGTAGCGGAAATTGAGGGCGGCGAGGTCGATGCCGGCGGCGACGGGGGCCGAGACGGCAGCGGCGGCATTGGCGCTGCGTAGCGCGATGAGCTGGTCCTGCGGGTAGGTCCAGGAGACGGAGGCCATATAGGTCGAAGCTGTCGCGCGCAGTTCGATGTGATAGGTGCGCCGGTCGGTGTTGATGACCAGATTCGTGCCGATGTCGGGGCGGGTGGGCTTCACGAGAATATGCACGCGCGCGGTCTGCCCGCTGCCGCTCACCGTGTCGCCGATGATCCACCTGACCGTATCGCCGGCCGCGACCGGCCCCGGCCCCACAAGCTGCTCCCCTTCCTGCAAGGCGATGTCCGTCACCTGGCCGGGCGCGGTATAGACCTGATAGAGCGCGCCCTGCGTCCAGGGATATTGCTGGATGGCGTTCACATAACCGTCGCGGGTGGGCTGCACGCGGGCGGCCGCGTTCGCGGCCCCGACGCGGCGGCGCGGATCGGCGGGCTCGGACGTCGCCGTCCCGGCCGCGAGCGGCTTCAATTGGCCGGGGAGCGGCAAGGGTTCGGGGATCGTCACCACCTCGACGGCGCGCGGCGGCTGTGCGGCCGGCGTCGCCGCGATCTCGCGCGGCGGATCGTCGTAGGCGATGGCCGGCGGCTTTGCGGACGTGGTGGCGCAGCCGGCGAGCGCGGTTGCGGAAAGCAGCATTGCCGCGCTGGCGGCATGGTGGGCGGATTGCCAGGTCATTGCGACAACTCCTTGCTCCAGTTGAGGGCGTTGACGAACACGCCGAGCGGGTTCTTGCGCAGCGCGTCGGGCGTGCGCGGCGGTTGCACGACGATGGTGAGGATCGCCGACCAGTGTTCGGTGGTGGCGAGGCTCCCGTCCTGATAGCGCCGCTCGGTCCAGGCGACGCGGAAGCTGTCGGGCGAGGCGCGGATCACGCTGGAGACGTCCACCGCGACCTGCACCCGGCCGACATTGGCGAAGGGATCATTGGCGCGGGCGTAGTCATTGAGCGCCATCGCGCCCCGATCGGTCGTGAAGTCGTAGGCGCGCAGCCAGTTCTGGCGGACGATGACCGGATCGGCCGGGATCGCCCTGACCTGCTCGATGAAGCGGGCGAGATGGAACGCGATCTGCGGATCGGTCGGGCGATAGCTGGCCTCGGCTGGCGCGACGGCCTGCGCCTCGCCCAGTCGATCGACCTGGACAACCCAGGGGACGATGTGGCCGCGGGCGGATTGCCAGACGAGGCCGGCCGAGAGCCCACCGGACAGGGCAAGCGCGCCGAAGAAGGCGAGACGCCAGTTCTTCGCCTGCACGCGCGCCGAGCCGATGCGGTCGTCCCAGACCTGCGCGGCGCGCTGATAGGGTGTGGTGGGTTCGGGGGGCTGGCCGTAGCGAATGGTGGGGCGTCGGAACATGGAGGATCAGTCCTTCTCTTTGATGTCGGGACCGGCTCCGCCGCCGTGGCTGTCGCCAGCCTTCATGGTGTGGGCGAGGACGGTCGCGCCGTGGCTGACGGCCTGGCGGCGTTTAATCGCGGCCGCCCATGCGGGCTGGACGGACGTGCCGGCCGGCGCGGGACCGCCAGCGGTTGCGGCGGCCGGGGTGGCGGATGCGGGTCCGCCGGTGATCGTGCCGCCGGTGGCGGTGAATCCGGCGCGGGCGCCCGAGCGGAAATTGGCCTTCATCGCCGCGCCGCCCTTGGCGGCCGCCTTGCGCAAGGGCGAGAGGACGGCGCTCGCCGCGCTTCCCGCCGCCGCTTGGCCGACAGCGGCCATGCCGCCCGCGACAGCGCCGGCGCCGCTCTTGCCCAGCGACCCGAGGCTGTAGGCGCTGGTCGCACCGCCTGCCATCTGAGCGCCGCCGCGCGCGGCGGCGCCGGTCATCCGGCCGGCCGCGCCGAGGGCGGAACCGGCGGCGCCGACGCCAAGCCGCGCCGCCGCCGCGCCGCCGACCAGCGCGCCGCCTGCGGCCAGCGCGGTGCCGGCCGCCGCGCCCGCGCCGAGTTGCGGGCCGCCCGAGACGATGCCGTTGGCGATCGAAGGGCCGAAGATCGACAGGCCCAGGAGCGACAGCGCGGCGAGCGCGATGGCCATGACCTGATTGATGTCGGGCGCGGGGCCGAGGGCCGCGCCGGTGAACTGGCTGAACAGGGTGGTGCCGATGCCGGTGATGACCGCGAGCACCAGCACCTTGATGCCGGTCGAGACGACATGGCCCAGCACCTTCTCGGCCATGAAGGCGGTCTTGTTGAAGAAGGCGAACGGCAGCAGGACGAACCCAGCCAACGTGACCAGCTTGAACTCAATCAGCGTGATGAAGACCTGCACGGCGATGATGAAGAAGGCGAGCACCACAATCACCCAGGCGAGCAGCAGCACGAGGATCAGCGCGAGGTTCGAGAACACGGCCCAAAGGCTGGAGAACTGCCCCGCCGCATCGAGCAGCGGCTTGGCCGCTTCGAGCCCCTTCGCCGCGATCGTGCCGGGCTTCATGAACTCGTCGATCGTCATGGCGCCGCCGCTGGCCTGGAGGCCGAGCCCGGCGAAGCTCTCGAACACGATGGTCGCGAGCAGCGCGAAATTGCCGATGATGAAGGCGAAGGTGCCGATGTAGAGCGTCTTCTTGACGAGGCGCTGAAGCACGTCCTCGTCCGCGCCCCAGGCCCAGAACAGGCCGGCGAGCGTCACGTCGATGGCGATCAGCGTGGTCGAGAGGAACGCGACCTCGCCGCCGAGCAGCCCGAATCCGCTGTCGATGTAGCCGGTGAAGACGTTGAGGAAATTGTCGATAACGCCGGTGTCGTTCATGGCCGGGCGCCTTCATCCGGCGCCATGTCGCCGCCGCGTTCCGTCGCAGGCGTGGACTCGTCCTGGCGGAAGAAGCGGCGGCGGTTGGCGGCCCAGGCCGCTTCGCAGCCGCTGTCCGGCATGGTCAGCGAGGCGCAGCGATCAAGCTCGCGGGCGAGCCTGGCCTGGCCTTCGTCAGCCGGCAGGACGAGCGGCGGCGCCGGCGCAGGCTCATCGGGCTGGACGGCGGCGACGATCGCCACCGTCATCATCAGCCCGGCCAGCGCCGCCACCCCTGCGATCTTCGCCGTGCGCGACATCGGGCGTCTCAGTTGCCCATGAAGCGGCGGAACCGCTCGCGCCCTTCGGCTTCCTCGGCCGCCTGGCGGGCGGATTGCAGCGCCTGCGCCCGGCCCTGCGCCGCGACGGCGGCGGTGAGGTCCGCGAGCTGCTGCGATTGCAGCGCAAGGAGCTGGTTGCCCGCCTGCGCCGCCTGGAGCGCGCCCGTCGCCGACTGGCTGGCCGAGACCAGGCTGTCCATCGTCGTGCGCGTGCCTTCGATGTTGCCGACGACGCCGGCCTGCACCTGCAAGGCATCCTGAAAGGCGCCGACGCTATCCTCCCAGCGGGCGTTCGCATTGGCGACCATCTGCGCGTGATCGCCGGTCAGCGCCGCGCCCCTGTAGCGGCCGCTGAACGCCTGCTGGATGTCCTGCACGTCGTAGGCGATGCGCTGCGCCTCGCTCAGAAGCTGCTGGGTGCGCTGCACCTGCTGCTGGAGCTGCTGGAGCGAGCTGAACGGCAGCGAGGTCAGGTTGCGCGCCTCGTTGATGAGGCTCGTCGCCTGGTTCTGGATTTGCTGGATCTGATTGTTGATCTGCTGGAGCGACCGCGCGGCGGTCAGCACGTTCTGCGCGTAGTTGGTCGGGTCATAGACGATGCCGCCGAACTGCGCGTAGGCCGGCATGGGCGCGATCATCGGCACGACGGCCGCGCTGGCGAGGACGCCGGCCAGGATGGCGCGGCGCAGGGGGAAGCGGGTCATAGAGGTAACTCCTGCTGGGGTTGGCGTGGGGGATCGGGGGGAAGAAGCTCGACAGCCCAGGCGCAGCCGCGATGGCGCAGCCATTCGGCCGCGAAGGCGGGCGCCCCGTGGGTTTCGATGATGTCGGCGATGGCGAGCTGGTCGGTTTTCGACGACGCGGCGGCGAAGGTCAGCGCGACCTCACCCAGCCCCAGCTCGAACAGGCGATTGCCGCGCCTGCTTTGACAGTAATAATCCCTCTTGGGCGTGGCCCGGCTGAGGATTTCGATCTGCCGGGCGTTGAGACCGAACCTCTCGTAGATGGCCGCGATCTGCGGCTCGGCCGCGCGCTCGTTCGGCAGGAAGATGCGCGTCGGGCAGCTCTCGATGATGGCCGGCGCGATGCTCGACGTCTCGATGTCGGCGAGGCTCTGCGTCGCGAAGACGACGCTGGCGTTGCGCTTGCGCAGGGTCTTCAGCCATTCGCGGAGCTGCGCGGCGAAGTCCGGACTGTCGAGGACCAGCCAGCCTTCGTCGATGATGATGAGCGTCGGCGAGCCGTCCAGCCGGCCCTCGATGCGGTGGAACAGATAGGAGAGCACCGCGGCCGCCGAGCCGGCCCCGACCAGCCCCTCGGTCTCGAACGCCTGCATGTCGGCTTCGCCCAGCCGCTCGGCCTCAGCGTCGAGCAGCCGACCCCACGGCCCGCCGATGCAATAGGGCGCGAGCGCCTGCTTGAGCTGCTGGCTCTGCAACAGGACCGCGAGCCCTGTCAGCGTGCGTTCCGGCATCGGCGCGCTGGCAAGCGAACCCAGCGCCGACCAGATATGCTCCTTGGCCTGGGGATCGACGGCGACGCCTTCGCTCGCGAGGATCGCCGCCAGCCATTCGGCGGCCCAGGCGCGTTCGGCCGGATCGTCGATGCGGGCGAGCGGCTGCAACTGGACGCCGCCGTCGCTGTCGTCGGAGAGCCCGCCGCCGAGATCCTGCCAGTCTCCGCCGGTCGCCAGCGCGGCGGCGCGAATCGAGCCGCCGAAGTCGAAGGCGAAGACCTGGGCCTTCTCGTAGCGGCGGAACTGCATCGCCATGAGGGCGAGCAGGACGGACTTGCCCGCGCCGGTCGGGCCGACGATCAGCGTGTGCCCGACATCGCTGCCGTCAGGGTGAAGGGAAAACCGGAACGGGGTCGAGCCTTCGGTCCTGCCGTAGAGCAAGGGGGGTTGTCCGAAGTGCTCGTCCCGTTCCGGCCCCGCCCATACCGCTGACAGGGGGATCAGGTGGGCGAGATTGATCGTGGAGATCGGGGGCTGGCGGACGTTGGCGTAGGTGTGACCGGGCAGAGACCCCAACCATGCCTCGATCGCGTTCATGCCCTCGGGGATGACGGTGAAGTCGCGGCCCTGAATGACCTTCTCGACCAGCCGCAGCTTCTCGGCGGCGATGGCGGGATCGCGATCCCATACCGTCACCGTCGCGGTGACGTAGGCCATGCCGGCATAGTCGGAGCCCAGCTCCTGTAGGGCGATGTCGGCGTCGGCGGCTTTGTTGGAGGCGTCGCTGTCGAGCAGCGTGGACGCCTCGTTGGTCATCACTTCCTTAAGGATCGCCGCGACCGATTTACGCTTGGCGAACCACTGGCGGCGGATGCGGGTCAGCAGCTTGGTCGCGTCGGTCTTGTCGAGCATGATCGCGCGGGTCGCCCAGCGATACTCGAAGGCGAGCCGGTTCAGCTCGTCGAGCAGGCCGGGAAAGGTGACGCTCGGGAATCCCGTGATCGTCAGCGTGCGCAGATGATGGTCGCCCAGGCGCGGTTCGAGCCCGCCGGTCAGCGGCTCGTCGGCGAGCAGCGCGTCCAGGTGCATCGGCGTCTCGGGGACACGCACCCGCTGGTGCCGGGTCGAGATGGTGCTGTGCAGGTAGGTCAGCGTCTCGCCGTCATCGAGCCAGCGGACCTCGGGCACGAAGCCTTCGACCAGATTGAGAACGCGGTCGCTGCGATCCGTGAAGCCCTTGAGCAGCTCCCACGGATCGACGCCGCTGGTGGACCGGCCCTCGTAGAGCCAGCCTTCGGCCCGCGCGGCTTCCTCGGCCGGCGGCATCCACAGCAGCGTCAGATAATAGGCGCTCTCGAAATGCGCGCCCTCCTCGCGGAACTGTTCGCGCCGCTCCATGTCCACGAGCGCCGAGACCGGATCGGGAAACTCCGATTCCGGGTAGTCGAGCGCGGGCGTGCGCTGCGCCTCGACGAAGATCGCCCAGCCCGAGCCCAGGCGGCGGAGCGCGTTGTTGAGCCGCGCCGTGGTGGCGACCAGCTCGGCGGGCGTGGCGCTGTCGAGATCGGGGCCGCGAAAGCGCGCTGTGCGCTGGAACGATCCGTCCTTGTTGAGAACGACGCCTTCGCCGACCAGCGCGGCCCAGGGCAGGAAGTCGGCCAGGTGGGAGGCGCGATTCCTGTATTCGCGCAGGCTCATCATGGCCGCATCCACGCCGGATAGCGGAGGTGGCGGCGGGCCACGTCCACGAACTGCGGATCGCGGCGCGCGGCCCATACCGAGAGCGCATGGCCGATGGCCCAGATGGCGAGACCGGCGATCCAGAGCCGCAGTCCGAGGCCGATCGCGCCCGCCAGCGTGCCGTTGACGATGGCTAGCGAGCGAGGGGCGCCGCCGAGCAGGATCGGCTCGGTCAGCGCCCGATGCACCGGGGCAAAGAAGCCCGCGATCGGCTCGACGGGATCGGCCGTGCTGGTCATGCGATCAGCGCCCCGCCGCCGAACGAGAAGAACGACAGGAAGAAGCTGGACGCGGCGAACGCGATCGACAGGCCGAAGACGATCTGGATGAGGCGGCGAAAGCCGCCGCTCGTATCGCCGAACGCCAGCGTCAGGCCGGTCACTATGATGATGATGACCGCGACAATCTTCGCCACCGGCCCTTCGATGCTTTCGAGAATCGACTGGAGCGGCGCTTCCCACGGCATCGACGAACCGCCCGCATGTGCGGGGAGCGCGTAGAGCAGGCCGGCGGCGGTGATCGCGGCGTGGCCCATGCGGTCGAGCATGGTGCCGCCGAGCAGGCGGCGCTTTGTAGCGCTGATAGGCTTGATGTCCTTGGTCATGGCAGGTCTCCGGGCTGGGGGGTGGTGAGCGGGGCGAGGCGGTAGTCGCCGGTCGCGGGGTCGAGCCCGGCGACGCGGGCCAGCTCGGTCAGCCGGCGCCCGTGCCCGTCGCGAACCAGCACGGCGATCAGGTCGATGGTCTCGGCCAGCAGCGCGCGCGGGACCGTGACGACGGCCTCCTGGATGAGCTGCTCCATGCGGCGCAGCGCGCCCAGCGCGGTCCCGGCGTGGATCGTGCCGACCCCGCCGGGGTGGCCGGTGCCCCAGGCTTTGATGAGGTCGAGCGCCTCGGTGCCGCGCACCTCGCCAATGGGGATGCGGTCGGGGCGTAGGCGCAGCGACGAGCGCACCAGCTCGGACAGCGACACCACGCCGTCCTTCGTCCGCATGGCGACGAGGTTGGGCGCGGCGCATTGCAGCTCGCGGGTGTCTTCGATCAGGACGATGCGGTCGGTGGTCTTGGCGACTTCGGCCAGGAGCGCGTTGACCAGCGTGGTCTTGCCGCTGCCGGTCCCGCCCGCGACGAGGATGTTGGCGCGTGTCTGCACGCCATCGCGCAGCGCCGCCGCCTCGGCCGCCGACATGATTCCGGCCGCCGCATAGTCGTCGAGCGTGAACACGGCGACGGCGGGCTTGCGGATCGCGAAGGCCGGCGCAGCGACGACGGGCGGCAGCAGCCCCTCGAACCGCTCGCCCCCTTCCGGCAACTCGGCCGAGACGCGCGGGGACCGGGCGTGAACCTCGACGCCGACATGGTGCGCGACCAGGCGGACGATGCGCTCGCCGTCAGCGGCGGCCAACGTCATGCCGGTATCGCTGATGCCTTCGCCAAGCCGATCGACCCACAGCCGGCCGTCCGGGTTCAGCATCACCTCGATGACGGCGGCATCGTCGAGCCAGGCGGCGATCGACGGTCCCAGCGCCGTGCGCAGCATCCGCGCGCCGCGTGATTTCGCCTCGGAACGGATTGGGTGGACGGTCAAGAAAAAGCCCCTGATGAGGGCCGGGCGAACCGCCGCCCGGCGTCAGGGGCACATCAAGAGAGACAGAAAAGACCGTGCTTCAACAAGTAAATTCGGGCGTCGTAGTCTGGCGTAGAGATACAAGAACTGGCGTAGTCAGTTCATTCTTCTTGAGGCGGAAAGTCCTCGCCAATTTCTTGTCTGACCTTCGGGCCTTTCGCGAGTCGGCGGCCCAGCGCATCCATGAAGGCGTCGTAGCGGTCGCCGCCCTGGCGACGCATCGCGGCTCGCTCGCTCTCGGGCGGCGGCGGGGTGTTCGACAGCCAGAAGCGCACGAACAGCGCGATCATCTCGACGCTGATACCCGTGTCGCGCTCCAGGCGGGTGATGCGCCGGTCCAGCTTGTCGAGCCGCTTGGCGATGGCGGCCTCGCGCTGCTCATCGGCGTCGGGCGACAGGAAGGATGCGATGGCCGCCTCGGCGATCAGCGAGCGGGACTTGTCCCTCCGATCGGCATAGGCGGCGAGCGCGCGCATCAGCTCCGGGTCGAGATAGACCGACAGCGGCGTCTTCGTGGTCATAGCTCGATGCCATCACCGGGATCGAGCGACGCCTGCCGGGCCGCGCGCTGCATCTGGCGGCGCACCGTCGCCTGCCGCGCCGCGTCGCTATCGGGCTCGGGCTCGTCCAGCTCGAACTCATTGGCGGGCGCGGGCCTGGGCGTGGGCGCAATGTCGATATGGCGCTCCAGCGCCGGCTCGCGGCGCAGGTCCGCGTTCGCGGCGTCGTCCTCAGCATCCGCCTTCTTGGCGGCCTTTTTCTTCTTCGGCTTCTTGGGAGATTCATGCTCGATCGGTTCGGGCATCGGTGGCGCCTCGATCGGCGGCAGGCCGCTCCAGTCGTCGGGGCGCGGCGGGCCGCCTCCGACATTGCTGTCGGGCGGCGACATCACCCGCTGCGTGAACCTCCGGTCCTTGAAGTAGCGGACCTTCTTCGCGCGGATCGGCGGGATGCCCGCGACCATGACGATCTCGTCGTCGGGCGGGAGCTGCATGATCTCGCCGGGGGTGAGGAGCTGGCGGGCGGTCTCGGAACGCGAGACCATCAAATGCCCGAGCCAGGGGCTCAACCTGTGCCCGGCGTAATTCTTCATCGCCCGCATCTCGGTCGCGGTGCCGAGTGCGTCCGATATGCGCTTGGCGGTGCGCTCGTCGTTGGTGGCGAACGACACGCGCACATGGCAATTGTCGAGGATCGCGTTGTTCGGTCCGTAAGCCTTCTCAATCTGATTGAGGCTCTGGGCGATGAGGAAGCTCTGGATGCCGTAGCCGGCCATGAACGCCAGCGCGCTCTCGAAGAAGTCGAGCCGCCCCAGCGCGGGAAACTCGTCGAGCATCAGGAGCAGCCGGTGGCGCGACTGCCGCGCCTTCAAGTCCTCGGTCAGCCGGCGGCCAATCTGGTTGAGGATGAGGCGAATGAGCGGCTTGGTGCGCGAGATGTCGGACGGTGGCACGACGAGGTAGAGCGTCACCGGCAGCTCGCCCTCGACCAGATCCTTTATGCGCCACTCGCAGGTGCGCGTGACCTGCGCGACGACGGGATCGCGATAGAGGCCGAGGAACGACATGGCGGTCGAGAGCACGCCCGATCGCTCGTTGGCCGATTTGTTGAGCAGCTCGCGCGCGGCCGAGGCGACGACGGGATGGACGCCCGCCTCGCCCAAATGCGGCGTCGTCATCATCGCCCATAGCGTGCTTTCGATCGGCCGGCGGGGATCGGACAGGAAGGCGGCGACACCCGCCAGCGTCTTGTCGGCCTCCGCGTAGAGGACATGGAGGATCGTGCCGACCAGCAAGGCATGGGAGGTCTTTTCCCAATGGTTGCGCTTCTCGAGCGATCCTTCCGGGTCCACGAGCACGTCGGCGACGTTCTGCACGTCGCGCACTTCCCAGGCGCCCTTGCGGATTTCGAGCAGCGGGTTGTAGGCGGCCGACGCGCCATTGGTCGGATCGAACAGCAGCACCCGCGCGTGCTGGGCGCGAAAGCCGGCGGTGAGCTGCCAGTTCTCGCCTTTGATATCATGCACGATCGCCGAGCCCGGCCAGGTGAGCAGCGTCGGCACCACGAGGCCGACCCCTTTGCCGCTCCGTGTCGGCGCGAAGCACAACACATGCTCGGGACCGTCGTGGCGCAGATAGTCGCGCCCAAGCCGACCGAGCATGACGCCGCTGCCGCCCGTCAGCCCGGCGGCGGCGATCTCCCCGCGCGTCGCCCAGCGCGCCGAGCCATAGGTCTCGGCGTTCTTCAACTCGCGCGCACGCCAGACCGACATGCCGATGGCGACGACGATCGCGGCGAACCCGCCCGACACGGCGATGAACGCGCCGGTCTGGAATATCTCCGGCGCATAGGCGTCGAAGGAGAACCACCACCAGAAGAAGGCCGGCGGCGGATAGATCGGCCAATCGCCGAGCATGAACCACGGCGCCCCAAGCTCGGGCTGATAGGCGAGCGCCGCGGCCGTCCATTGCGTCGCGGTCCACAGGGCGGCGAGCACGATCAGGAAGACCGCGAAGACCTGACCCCAAAGGATTTTGGTTGCCGACATGGCATCGAAGTCGATGCGGGTCGGATACCAAATCAAGTCACCGTTATTATGGAGGAAAGTCTAGCGTAGAAAGACAGGGAGTAGCGTAGTTTGGCCCATTATATTTCCGAGCGCGATCGGCGTTATTGGACGAATATTCACACGATAGCCGGACCACGGCCCGACTCTCTGCGCACTCGTGGTCAACGGCGATGCGCTGCACCATCGGATTGATGCAGCGCGTGTGATCTGCCCTTAGAGGCCCAGCCCCCGCCCGCGACCGAACGACCAATCGACGCCGCCGCCCGCGCGCATGACGCCGGAGATGTGCTTGCCGATCTGGCGGTCGAGCGAGGGAGACCAGGGCACAAGCTGGAAGCTCAGGCCGTTGTCGATCATGGCGAAGCGGCCCGAGGCGAGCGTGATGCGCTGACGCACGGTGCCCGCGACATACTCCCCGGCCGTGGACGGCGCGTGCGGCAGGCCGACCTCGGCTGACAAGTCCTTGGCGGCTTCGTCCAGCTCGCGGCGGCGGAGCGTGTCGAGTAGGTTGCGCGCGAAGATGATGCGCTGGCCCTGCCGCCGCGCGAGCCCCTCGTCGGCGAGATGCTCGGCGCGGGCCTCCATCGCGGCGCGCACCTCAGACCCGAAGCCGCCGCCGAGATCATGGCCATCGCTCGACAGGTTGCGCCGGTCGAGCCAGGTCGCCCCCGGCGCGCGAACCTGCGCCTCGATGTCCATGTCGGAGCGCACGGCCAGCGCCACCCGCTGCCGGCCCTTCCGGTCCTCGAAGCGGCGCAGCTCGACGATCGCGCCGGGCCGGCAATCGCCGGTCGCCTCGATGTCGGGAAGCTGGACATGGTGGGTGCGGCCATCGATCCCGTCCACGATCGCATAGGCTTTGCCGGTCAGCTCGTCATGCAGGCCGCGATCGACCAGCCTGCCGACAACGGGCTGAGCCGGATCGGCGTCAAGGACGTAGCTGCCGGCGCCCCGGTCGATGCCGCGGTCGCTCATCGCCTTGTGCATCCGCTTGATGATGTCGTCGCGCTCGCCCAGCTCGCGCAGCGCGGCCTGGGCGTTGTCCGCCAGCGTCCACTGGCCGGGCGCGATCTCGTTGGCGAGGCCGAGCCCCTCCAGCTTGCGCAGTCGGCCCGTCCTCAGCACATGGTCGCCGTCCGGCCGGACGCCGGGTTCGGGCGCCATGTCGATCACGCCGTCGCGCTGCATCGTCCGCGACAAGTCGCGGTCGATCTCGGTCCAGCGTTCGGCATCGACCTGCCGCTCCAGCGATTGCCGGATTTCGAGGTCGGTGCGCGGGCCGAGTTCCTGGGTGACGATCTCGCGCGCCTGCGCCCGCATCCCCTCGCGGATATAGTCGCGCGAGATGACGAGGTTCTGCCCGTCCTCGGCGACGCCGCGCACGATGATGTGGACGTGCGGGTTATCGGTGTTCCAATGCTCGACCGCTCGCCAGTCCAGGCGGGTGCCGAGATCCTTTTCCATCCGCGTCATCAGCTCGCGGGTGAAGCCCTTGAGGTCGCGCATCTGCTCAGCGTCCTCAGGCGAGACGATGAACCTGAAATGGTGGCGGTCGTCCTCGCAGCGCGCCGCGAACTCGTTGCGGTCGAGGCCGTCCGCCTCCGCGCCGAACAACACGCCCTTTTCGCCGTCGCGCGTGACGCCATCGCGTTGCAGGTAATTGAGATGGGCGGCGAGGGAGGCGCGGCCGCCGTGCCGGACGACGCGCGCCTTGACGATAACCTGGCGCGATCGGTGCCCGAGCCGGTGGGTGGCGCGCACGCTCGCCACGCGGCCCCGGCCGAAGGTCGAGCGGCCCGGCGCGACGATGCGGCCACGGCGCGAGACATGACCGCCGGCCCTCTGCGCGGCGGCGAGCGCCTGGACGATGATCGGCAACGCCCGCTGGCTTCCTCGCGAGCGGATGCGACCAGGCCGAATACGGAAATCGTCGTCGCCGCTCATGGCGCGACAGGCCGCAATGTGCGGCAAACCCTTATGGCGACGGGCTTCGGCCCTGCGCCGCACAGTGCGGGATTTCCGCACACATTGCGCAGCAATGCCCGAAAGCCTTGAGAATCAAGGCCACAACCGAGGCGCAAGGGCTCCGCACATTGCCGCCCTTTATCTTGCCCTCCAGCCTTCCCCTTCAAAAACAGAGCCTTGCACCCGTCCGGCGCTGCGAGAGGCTGCGAGGGAACACGCCATAGAGCGCAAGAGCTGCTCATGGCGGAGAACGCCCGGAAAGGGGGACGAACAGGCCGTTGGATGGCGCGGGCGCGTCGGCCAGCACAAGCTCGGCGTGGTCGGCGGACGGTCGCTCCGGCTGCGCATCGGATCCCGTCCGGTCGGCAGCCGGTTGCGCGGTCGAAAGCGCCCCCGGTCGCACCGCGAACAGCGCGGCACGACGCCATGCGAAGGGATCGGATGGCGGCGCGGCGGCAAGCTGACTGTCGCCCGAACTGCCGATGATCGCCGCCAGCTTTGCGAGATAGGCGAGCGTTTCGGTGGGCAGCGGGCGACCGCGCGACAGATATTCGTCGTAGCGGCCCGGCCCGGCATTGTAGGCCGCCAGCATCGCCGTCGCATTGCCATAGCGGTCGTGCATCGCCCGCAGATAGGCCGCGCCCGCCATGATGTTGTCGCGCACGTCATAGGGATCATTCCCCAGCCCGTGGCGTGCGCGGAGGCCCGCCCAGGTGCCGGGCATGATCTGCATCAGGCCCATCGCTCCGGCCGACGATATCGCGCGGGAGTCGCCGTTGCTCTCGACGCGCATGACAGCCCATATCCAGCGCTCGGGGATGCCGAAGTGCTGGGCTGCGTCGGCGACATGGACAGCATAGGGATGGCGCGCGGCCGATCGTTCGGCGGGCGCATACTGCGCCAGCGCGGCGACAGGCGCAGCGCCCGGCAAGAGCAGCAGCAGGACCGCGAGCATGGCGGGCGACCCGCCCCCGCTCCGCCGCCAGCCTGCCAGCGTGCTCGCTCCGGCAAAGGGTGCGCGCGATGCGCCGGCCGGGGGCCGCCCTTGACCTTCGCTGCGCGCGCCGGCCGGCCTGTGACCGAGCGGGACGGAGGGATGAGACGGCCTTTCCGCGAACAAAGGGATGATCGGGGACAGCACCGATCAACTCCGATCATCGCGCGGCTTGGGTCGCTTCCACGACAACCGGAACGTCCGGCCATCATCATCGGCGCGGAACAGCACCGGCCGGAACGGCGATCCAAATAGCGGGCTGTCGATCTCAAGCGCGATGTAGTCACCGGCGCGTTCGCCGACCCGTTTCCACGCGCCGCCGACTTCGGGGCCGTCCTCGTCGTCGAGGTGGACGCGGTAATCGGGCGCATTTTCGGCGTCGCTCGGATCGAGCGCGACAAGCACGATCGCTTCGTTGATGCCGAACAGCCGAACGCGGCCGGCATAGCCGTCGGCGGTGGATTCAAAGATGTTGGTTTGCATGGCCGATCTCCTTGGCTTTGGGGGTTGAAGGGGTTGGGGAGGGCGCGCGCAGCCAGAGCGACGTGGCGCGTCCGATGACGGCGGAGGCCGGCAGCGGGCCGAAGTAGCGACCGTCCAGACTGTCGGGATGGGCGGGATTGAGCAGCAGCAGCTCGCCCGGTTGCAGCGTGCGGCAACCTCGCCAGACCGGCAGCGGGCGGCCCCGCCCGTCACGCGCGCGGGCGCTGGCGACGAACTGGCCATCGACGCTCACCACAGCACCAATGCGGCACACGCGCTGTCCGGTCTTCGCGGCGACATGCTTCAGGAGCGGCACGCCCTCGGGCAAATAACCGCGCGCCGAAAGCCAGCGGGAAAGTCGCTCGGGCGGCGCGACAGCGACCAGATCGCCCAGTTTTGGATCGCGATCGGGATGGATGCGATAGAGCCCGATCGGTGCGCTGGCGCTGGCGTTCCAGATGACGCGCGGGAGCGGATCGGCGACGGCGATGGCGACGAAGGCCGTGGCGAAGGCGGACGCAGTGATAGCCGTCGCGATGGCATAGCGACGGCGCGTCATTCTTCGATCTCCCGGCGCTTGAGCCAGGCGTGATGGCGCTCGATCGTGTAGAGGCGCGGCTGCTGGCCGGCGGCGATGCGGTTGTGGACGTGCCGCCAATGGTCGGCAGCCGCATCGCAGGGATCGACGCCGGCCGCTTCCACCGCGTCGATCGCGGCGAGCACTTGGCTAACCTTGGGCCAGCCCTCGATCTTGAGCAGGATGTCGCCGCCCGGCCGCACGAACGGCAGCGTCGTGTAGGCTTCGTTGGCCGCGACCGCGCGCACCACGTCGATGCGCGAGACGATCGTGCCGAAGTCGTTGGCCGCCCAGCGCACGAACGCGAAGACGGCGCCCGGACGGAAGCCGACGACGCGGGTTCGGCGCGTCAGGATGCGGTCCTGGGCGATGCGGCCGAAGCGTATCCAGTGCTCCAGCTTCTTCTCGATCCAGGTCAGTTCGACATGGGTGAGGCCGTCGCGGGCGAGCGCGCTGAATGCGCCGCTGCCGCGCACGGCCGGGGGCCGGTCATCGATCATGGGAGGTCTCCGGGGGTGTGCCGCGCGTGCTGACTGGCAGCGGCGTCCAGAGCCGCGCGCGCCGTTAGCAAGAATCCGAAGGATTCTTTTCTATTAGCATCGTTAGAAGGGGGCCGATTCCGCGAGGATTTCTGCGGGTTTGCGAGGACCGCGCGTTCCCGAAAGTCCGAGTCTCGCGTTCCCGATCGTCCGAATCCGGCCGTTCCCGATAGTCCGAGCCTCATGGCCAGTTCTCCACAGGCTTGAGGCCGACACGGCGCATGGCCGCGTCGAACGGATCGACGGGGATAGGGGTGAAGTTGAGCCGGTCGCGGCCGAGCGCATGTTCAAGCGTGAGGACGTAGCCGGGGAGCGGTTGGCGCGCGACGATGGCGCGCAGCTCGAACGCGAACCGGCGCAGCGGCGAGAGCACGCCGGATTTCAGGTAGAGGTGCGGAACGTCGAAGCTCCAGCCGCCTTCCTGCCGCCCGCCATGCTTGCGCACGATGCGGTAGAGCCAGCGTTCAAGCCCGCCCGTGAGGTCGAAATAGGCGCGGTCGATGGTCAGCACGAGCGCGCGGTCGAGCACGCCGGCATAGAACCAGTCGGGCAGGATCAGCTCGATACCGAGCGCACGGCCGTTACTGTCCGCCAGCTCGCGCCATTCGTTGATCCATGAGAAACGATGGCGGCGGCGCTGGTGCTGCTGCCGGATCGAAGTGGCGACGGTCGTGGATTGCAGGCGGTCGAGCGCGGCCTTCAGCCGCTCGTAGCTCGCCTTGCCGGTGCCGCGCCGGGTGAACGCCAGTATCTCGTGCGGCGTCGTCACCATCAGGCGCGAGGTCGGCCGTCCGGCGTCGCGCGCCTCGATGAGCTGGCTCGCCGCCCAGATCAGCACGTCGGCGTCCCAAATAGTCGCCATGCCGTGCTCGGGCACGGCCTCGACCGAGATCCATGTCGCGCCCACGCGGAAGTCGATGGGCGCGGTGCGGCGGGCCTTGGCGAGCGAGAAGAACGGCCAGGCCATCAAGTTCTGGGCGTCGCGGGCCGCAAGGTCGCCGGGGACCGAGCGGAACAGTTCAAGCTGCGTGCGCTCGGCGCTCGACCGGCCGGAAAGGGAGCGTGCGGTGGGCATCGGTGCTCAGCGGCGCACGCAATCGGTGGGCAGGCGCTTGGCGGGATGGACGACGCCGCTGCCCGGATCGGACGTGGACCGGCGGGTGCCGAGCGCGGCCCAGGCGTCGAGATCGTCGATCGCATAGACGATCCGACCGCCGAGCCTGCGGAACACGGGGCCGGTGCCGTAGCAGCGATGCTTTTCCAGCGTGCGGGCCGAGAGGCCGAGGTGGATCGCCGCGTCGGGCGTCTTGAGATAGCGTGGCGTTGTGGCGGCGACAAGCTCGGCCATGATGATCCTCCTGGTGACGGCCGGCCCCGAAAAAGGGGTCCGGCGGACAGGAGGGAATGATGGCGAAATGCCCCCTATGTGGAGAAGGGGACGCGGGCGACCGGGTCGCCAATGTCCCCCTCAGCCGCCCCGCAGCAACCGGATGTAACCGCCGTCGCGCAGCTCGACGGCTTCCTTGAGCCAGCGTCTGATGCACTTGCGTTCCGCGCTGTCCGTCCATTCGGTAGGCGTGTAGTGACGGACCTTGGGGTGGATCAGCGAGGCGGCCAGCTCTCGCTGGCTGGCGCCCGCGCGGCGACCGTCGAGCACTTGCAGCAGGGTGAGGAGATGTTCGCGCCGGAAGGGCGGCGGGCGTAGCGCCGGCGGGCCGGCCGCCATGCCGCTGAGGCGGCGGCACAGGCGCTCGGCCGATGCGAGGCGCGCGAAGGGGGCGGGTTCGATCGGCACCATCAAGGCCATCGCGTCGTGACGTGATCCGCACACGCACAGATGCTCATCGCCATCGGGATCGGCGAGGATGACATGCAGGACGTCGCCCATCCTGATCCGGGCGCGAATGTCGCCCAGCGCCGCCAAGTCGAGCGGGCCGGCGCCGATGCCGGCGACCGCGGGCGCGAGGATGATGCTCGCCGGCGAGAGGTCGGGGCGCGCGACCGCCAGCTTGCGGTCGAAGGCCGCGCCGGGCGCGGCGTGGTAGCTGATCCCCCAGCGATCCACCAGGGCGGCGGTAGCGTCGTCGGCGGAGATCGCGCCACGTTTCACGCGGCCGAGCGCGCGCTGGTATTCGGCGCGATAGCGGGTATTGCGGCCGAGATAGCCGATGGCGATGTCCGTATATTGCAGCGCGTCGTCCCCGGTCTCGTTCAGGGGCGCGCGCCAGTCCCTCTCAGGCGGCATCGTAACCCTCCCAAGCATGGCCCTCTGCGGGGCGCGTTGGAAGATGTTCTCACCGCCGCCGTTGCCGAGAAGCCCTGCCGGGCAGGCGGCCGCATAGCGGATTCAAGTCAGCATTTTGAAGGGATTATACGCACCGCTGCGCGTGTTCCGGGGCCGCTCTCAGTTCGGCGGCGGGCGCAGATAGTGGCGATAGCCGGTCGCGGTCATCCAGCGCGCGCGGGCGAGATGCGAGTCATAGACGGAGCGGGCGCGTTCCGGTTCGGCGGCAGGGTCGATCCCGAAGATGATGCGAACGGCTTCGCGCCAGTCGGCATTTTCGTCGGCCGCATCGAGCAGTCGCCAATAGGTCCGATGATGATGCTCATCATAGTCGGTGACATGGGGCGCGTCCGGGGCGCGATCCTCGAAAGCGGCTATTGCCATCGCCTCGTTCCGCTTTCAGCCATAGCCCCCTGCGCCTGCTGATTCATCGCCTATACACCATAATGGATCGAAGTAATCGCACCGTCTTTGCTATGGCCCTCTGATACTGCGCGAACAGTCGGACCCGCTCCGTTGCCGGCTACTTGCGCTGTTCGGGACTTGAATCGGTCACGAGCAACACGCCTCGGCCTCGATCCGAATCGAGGAAGACAATCCCCGCCGCCTCAAGCGCCTTCATCACCTGATGCCGGGTATTGTCGTTCACCGGCTTATAACTCTCCGATTCCAGCCGCTTCAGCGCGGTCAGAGCAATAATGGCCTTCTCGGCGAGCGTCTCCTGTGTCCAGCCAAGAAGTGCGCGAGCGGCCCGCACCTGGCGGGAAGTGATCATGCAAGATCACCTCCACAACCTTCGGGTCGTTCGCTACGGAAACGACTATTATAGTCGTCTTGGGGGAATTGGAATATCCTGATCGCGAGCTGGGTGAATACCCGGCGAGCGCGCCCTTTGAGCGGCCGCGCAGACCATCGGGATGCGCGGCCGCCGCCGATCCGGGGAGCGGGTCGGCGGCGTCGTGTGGGCGATGGGAAGCGAAGCCGCAGAGCCGGGCGGTCCAGCCCTGCGGCTCGAAACGGTCAACCCGTTTTTAGGCGCTGCATCCCTTCGGCTAGCGTCCAGAGCGCGCGATTGAGTGTCACATTCTGGTCGATGCCATTGATGGCGCGAGTCTGGCTGCGGCGGATACGGCCCTCAGCGTTACGCTTGCGGCCATGCAACCCGCCCCGAATGACGTTCTCCTGAATCACGTTGAACGTGCTCCACAGGCTGTTGCCTACATCCTCGCGGCGGCGCGGCTCGATGATCTGCTCGGGGCGAAGCGGGCTTTCATCGTCGCCATAGCGGGCGACAAGGCTTACCTCGCCAAGCAAGCGCTGTTCGTCTCGCGAAAGCTGCACACCCTTCATGGTCTCGCTGGCGTCGATCAGTCGCGGAAAGTCTTCCGCCACGGTATAAACGCCCTCGATAATGTCGTCCTGAATGTTGCCCTTGTGCGGCACGCGGACCTCCTCGAACCGCTCGCCCGCAATCATGCTGTTGGTGCAGACGAAGCGCAGCATCCCAGCGAACATCTGATAGGCGCTGGTCCCGTCATGGCTGTTAACGATGATGACTTCCGCCGCCTCCGGCTTGCCGATACCGTCATCCCGGCGCAAGCGCAGCATATGCTTGGCGTGGCCGTGGCGGCTGCCGTCGCGCGGGACCGACTGCACGGCGAAGAACGGGAACCATCCTTCGCGGCGCAGCCCCTCCACGATGTCGATGGTGGGGACATAGACATAGCGCTCGGAACGGCTGTCGTGCGCCTCGCGGGCGAAGATGGATGGCACGTGGCGATACAGCGCCTCGTTGTCGAGCGGTTCACGTCCGCTGATCTGGTGGGCGTTGCGGCCGAACCGGGTAGCGAGATGATGGATGCTCATGAGTCTGTCCTTCCTTGGGTCTGGGTTTCGCGCAGCGAAGCGCCGCGCTGAAACCCTGCCCGGCGGCGAGCCAGGGGTAGCAAAGGGCAAGGGCGGCCGGGGCGGAGGGGGATCACCCGGCCTGCACAAGCGAAGCGCGGAAGGCTGGGGATACCGCCCCGGACGGTTCCACTTCCCTTGCCCGGCGCGAGGGCAACGCCCTTAGCAACCGCGCGGCGCCAGCCGCGCTGCGACCAGCGCGACGATCAAGGATGCTTGATCGGCCCATCTGGATTAGAGATACCTGCGAGCAACTCGCAAATAGTGCCCCGCCCATAATCGGGCGCGGATCAAGAACCGAAGACCTGGAAGTACAATAATGAACAACAGCGACCTGGCCGAACAACTGGCTGCCGCCCACGGCGTCACCAAGACCGATGCGAAGAAGCTCGTCGATGCGGTGTTCGCCGCGATCGGTGACGCAGCCGCCAAGGGCGAGGAAGTCTCACTCAACGGCTTCGGCAAGTTCAAGGTGAAGGCCAGCCCAGCGCGCGACGGCCGCAATCCATCGACCGGCGAGACGATCAAGATCAAGGCGTCGAAGAAGCTGGTGTTCACGCCCGCCAAAGCGGTCAAGGACAAGCTCAACGGCTGAGTTTATGGGGGATGGCGCTTCGCCCGGCTCGCCGGGTGGAGCTCCAGTTCGCGGCGCTCAATAGAGATTGTCGCGATAGTCCTTGTCCAAGCCCTTCTTGAGCAGGCCGGTCACGCCGGGGACGGAAAGAGTCGCGCGCGCCAGACTGGCGCCGATGCCACCCGCCTTGTTGAGCTTGATATGCTCGACAAACAGCTCGGCGGGGTCGATGTCGGTTTCCGTGTGAACCGGCCAGAGGCCCGCGCGGGCCAGCGCCGGGCTTTCGCGCAGGTCGAGCGTCTCGATCTCCACGCCGATCGCCAGCAGCGGAGTCTTGTCCTTGACGGTGAAGCGCTCGCGCGCCGTCGCGTCAGTAGTAAGACGGGCTTGCCCCCGCACGACGGCGATCCGGTTCGCGCCGGGGATCAGCAGCGCCAGCGCGATATTCGGCTGCTCGACGACGTTGCGGAAGCTATCCACGCGGCGGTTGCCGGGCCGGTCGGCGAACCACAGCACGTCCCCATCGAGCTGCGCCATGCAACCGGCCGGATCGCCCTTTGGGCTGAGATCGGCGCGGCCTTCCGCGCCGATCGTCGCCAGCGCCAGGAAACGGCTTGCGGCAACGAAGGCGGCAGAATCGTCAGGAGCGTGGGCCGGCTGCGCCGCCCATAGTTCGGACCGGATCAGCGCCTTGGCGCAATGACCGTAGCATTCGTCCACGGCGACACGGACATGATCGGCGTCGATGCCGGCGACCCGGCCGTTGACGCGCAGCGTCTCGCCGATGCCGGAGAGGAGGAACAGCGCGCCGAACGCCGCGCCCGGCTGCGCGAGAGCGGGATCGTCGAGCAGCGCCAGCGGAACGCGCAATTCCTGGGCATCGCCGCTGGCGAAGCCCGGCGCGCTGCCGGCCAGTGTGATGCCGACGCCCGATCCATCGCCGAAGCCGGCGAACATCAATTGCGATGCGGAGATCCAGCGCAGCGCGCCGACATCGAGATGGTCGATCACCTTGAGGTGCATCGGCGGCGGAGTCCTGCCGATCACGCTTTCCAGCTCGGCGACGGTGGTGATCGCCGCGCCGCTCATTGCAGTGTCCGCACGGGCTGGCCGAGCGTGAGCGCCAGCATGATCCGTGTCGAGCAGAGCGCGCAGTCGAGCGCGTTCGCCGCGTTCTGAGGGCAGTCGAGGCAGCGCGGGCTGGATCCATCGACCAGGCCGAGCAGCAGATGCTCGTCGTCGGACAGGCCCGGTCCTTCGCCGACGATCATCGGCCGGCCGAGCGCCGTTTCATAGAAGAGGCATAGGCTGTCGAGCACCGGCGCGAGCATGGTGCAGTCATGGGCGTCGAACGTGTGCGCCAAGCGGGGCTGCACCGACGCTCCACTGTCCCGCGCATTCCGCCAGCACCGCGCCGCATCAACCAGCATCGCCGGAACGGCGATCGCATCCTGTGTGGGCGGCGAAAAATGGCGGGTCACGTGTCGATCCTTCCTAGACTTGGCCCCTTTCGCTTTTGCGAATGATTCTTAACTAGCCTGACGCCGTGTCATCGGCAAGTGCGAATGACCGTCTGATCGAGGAAGGCGCCCCGCCGAAAGGCGGGACGCGTCGTCCGGTCAGCGCGACCAGATGAGGGCGTATTGGCCGGCGGTGTCGGTTTCGGACAGCGTGGCGTAGACGGGAGCCGGGAAGCTCGGATCGTCCAGCTTGACCGAGGTGTATTCGCGGCCTTCGCGGCTGGTCTTCTTCCAGGCAGCGCCGATATCCATGTCGGCGGTGCTGACGCGGAAGTCGGGGGACTTTTCGCCGTCCTTCTCGACCGGACGGAAGATGACCTTGGTGTTGAGAGTGAGCGTCTTGATGACGCCGGTGAACTCGCCCTTGCTGTTGGCGGTGAAGGTGCCGATCGTAGCCATGTCGTAATCTCCGTTCTTTCGGGCCACGCCCTTCGCGGCCTCGATGGTGATCGGCAGGCCGGGGGCGATTGGCCGCGCACCGCAAAGCGGCCGCAGCGTGAGCGGAGGATGGCGGCGGCCCGTTATTTTGGTTCGCGATGCAAAGCGCGGCACGCGCGGCGGAAAATAGCGGGCCATAGCCGTTGCGAAGACAATCGAGGCGAAGCCGTCGCTCGGTCAGATCACGCCATTGAGAGGCCGCCGGGGCGCTCGGCTCCGAGGGATGAGATTTCCGCTATGCCTGCCGTTTGTGTCGGCAACCCCGCCAGCAGCCTTGCGCGATGTTCATTCTACGTTCCAAGGTGCGGCTGCTTCAGCCACATGGGGACGTGAGGATTCGGGGGAAGGACGTGACGAAATTGTTTTCGCAGGATCAGCTCGAAGCCATAGCCGGTGCGCTTGGCGATACGGAAACCGGGCTGAAAGGAACCGAGATCGCGATGCTGATCGCGACCTGTCAAATGGCCGATCCCGGCGAGATGACCAAGCGGCACCGCATCTACAACGCCTTCGCCGAAAGCCAGAACGCGCGGCAGGACCGCACCCGCATCCTCGGCTTCATCCGCCATGCGATGCGTCCTGCGCGATACAGCCGCGAGCCGCATCGCTACGAGCCGATGCGTGCCAGTCTCAACCAGGCACTCGCCTTCGCCGGCCTTGTGGTCAGCGAGGCCGGGAAGATCGAAGCGGTCGAACAGGCGACGACGCTGCCGGAAGCGCAGCGCCGGGCGAAGGAACTGCGCACCGATCTGGAGACGCGCGGCGTCCATGCCGACGTGCTGCGCTTCTGCCGGGCCGAACTGCTGGCCGACGACTATTTCCATGCGGTCCAGGAAGCGGTGAAAAGCATCGCCGACAAGATGCGCGTGCGGACTGGCCTCACCGATGACGGGGGGACGCTGGTAGACCGCGTGCTCGGCGGCGAGCCGCCGATGCTGGCGATCAATCCGCGAAGCACGGTCAGCGAGCGCAGCGAGCAGAGCGGCTTCGCCAATCTCGTCAAAGGCGTCTTCGGCATGTTCCGCAACCCAACTGCCCACGAGGCGCGCATCCACTGGCCGATGACCAAGACCGACGCCGAGGATCTGCTGACGCTCGTATCGCTGATCCATCGCAGGCTCGATACCTCTATGATGCCACCGCGTACCTGATCCCTTCAGGGTGGCGGCGGATTGGCAACGTAATCGTCGAGCGCAGCCACGATCCGGTCGAGTAACCCGGCAAATTTCGAGAAATCGATCGTGTCCTTCTGCGGCTGCACAACCTTCTCGGCGAACCTGGCTTTGCCGTATTTCCCGGCCTCTCCGTGCTTCTTGTTGGGGTCGAACACCTTACCATCAATGACGGTTTTCAAAAGCGCGGGATCGAACAAGTCCTCAATGCAACTTATGCCTTGCGCACCGATTTCCGGTGTTTTGATAAGATAAAGATTGGGTGCGAGCCGATAGAATGGGTCCGTGGAGGTCCGAGCTATATGCGCGGCGCCGAGGCCCTTGGCGGCACCAAAAATCTCTTTCGCTCCGTCGTCATTGTCGATGAGCACGATGATGGGGTTGGGCAGCGGGCGATGTCGGTAACGCTTGAGGGCGTCAGGGTAGCGGCGGATAAAGTGGAAAAGATCGCCTGCGCCATTCCCGAGCTGCAACACGTCATGGATCGTGCTGGAGAACTTCATGAACTTGAGTGCGGGTTTAAACTTGCCTTTGTCCATCGCGCCCAGCCTGGGATGGTAGGCAGTGAGCTTCTCCATCGCCGCACGCAGATAGACGGTATCCGTCTTTCCCTCCGGGATGATGAGGGGCTTGGGCGCCACAACGAAGTTTCGGTAGAACAGAAACCGGATGTAGAGCTTACGGGTCGCCGTGGCCGTCGCGTCCTTCTTTTTGTCAGCGGAAGGTCGCGTATCGACCTGATCGCGCACATGATAGACGTGGCCGAGCATCCCTTGCAGCGGCGCGAGGGATGTTGCCGGCTCCGGCACATCGGGATCGCCTGCTTTGCCGCCCGCCAGCGCCGCAGGGACCATCCGATAGTAGGTTCCGCTGTTGAACAGCGACCAGCACATGGCCCGCACCGTGCGGTAGTATTCGGGACGGACGTTCGGCTTCTCGTTGACGAGCAAGCCGGTGGCGACCTGTCGTGACCCGCGATATTGCATCCTAGTCTTGGTAGGATTTACCTCAAACCCGGCCTTTTCGATCTCCTTCAGGAGCGCGGCGCCGAGTGTCCAGTCATGCTCCGAGCCTGCGACCGGGGCGGCGATGTCAGGAGGGAATGCCTTGGCGTTCGTGGAAAAGGTGATGTCGTCGGCATAGCGTGAGTAGGTGCATTTCTGCGCCTTGGCGAAGCGCACGAGCCGGATGTCCAGTAGATGCCCGACGACATTTGAAATGACCGGGGAACAGGGACTTCCTTGGGGAAGGACATGATCGTGGCAGGCGATCTGTGCGATCAAGGTCGCGATTTTCGGATCGAGGGCGAACCGTTTGTCCTTAATGAACATACCGCGCACGCGGCCGAAATTGATCGACGGGAAGAAATCCTTGATGTCGAGATTCAGCACGTAGCGCCGCCGTTTGTGGACCGCGGCGTTCGTTACGATGGACAGATGTTTGGCGAAGCCGTGGGAGAGCTGCCGGCGCGGTGAACCCACCTTGTCGATGTCGGCGAGCGCCAGGTAGAGGACATTGGCTAGACGCCGTTGCAGCAGCTTCAGCTTGGGCGTCGGGGCAAGAATCGCCCTCGGCGTGCCGTCGCGCTTCGGGATCGTGAGGTGGTCCCGGAAATCTGGACAGGGTGCTAAGCTAATCCCGACCTGAGGAATGGACGGGAAATGAAGAAGACGAGGAAGCGGTACAGCGCAGATTTCAAGGCGAAGGTGGCGCTGGAGGCGCTCCGGGGTGACCTGACCCTGGCCGAGCTGGCAGCGAAGCATGGCATCCACCATACGATGATCGCGGCCTGGAAGCGCCAGGCTGTCGAGGGAATGGGGAGCACGTTCTCCGGAGCCGGCGATGCAGCCAAGGCAGCCAGCGAGGCCGAGGTGGAGAAGCTGCACGCCAAGATCGGCCAGTTGGTCGTGGAGCGGGATTTTTTAGCCAAAGCCTCCGGTCGATGAGCGTGGCACGGAGGCGTTCGATGATCGAACCTGCTCACCACCGGCTGTCGATTGCGGCGCAATGCCGGCTGCTGTCGATCAGCCGGTCTTCCTATTATTATGCGCCGGTGCCGGAGACCGACGAGACGCTGGCACTGATGCGGATGATCGACGCGGCGTTCCTCGACATGCCATGGTATGGTAGCCGCCAGATGGTCCGGCACCTGCGCCGCGAGGGCCACGATGTCGGCCGACGACGTGTGCGGCGGCTGATGGCGAAGATGGGCTTGTCGCCGATTTACCAGCGCCCTCGGACCAGCGATCCGAACCCGCAGCACCGGATCTATCCGTATCTTCTGCGCAAACTGGTGATCGAGCGCCCCAACCAGGTGTGGTGCGCCGATGTGACGTATATCCCGATGCGCCGGGGCTTCTTGTATCTGGTCGCGGTGATGGACTGGGCGACCCGCAAGGTGCTGGCCTGGCGGCTGTCGAATACGATGGACGCCGGCTTCTGCGTCGCCGCACTGGAAGATGCGCTGGCGCGCTTCGGTAAGCCGGAGATCTTCAATACGGATCAGGGTAGCCAGTTCACCAGCTTCGCCTTCACCAGCGTGCTGCGCAACGCAGAGGTCAAGATCAGCATGGACGGTCGAGGCCGTTGGATGGATAATGTGTTCATCGAGCGGCTGTGGCGATCTCTGAAGTATGAATGCGTCTATCTCCACGCCTTCGAGACCGGCTCGGAGCTGCGCACTGGCCTCCGGCGATGGATCACCTATTACAACACGCAGCGACCGCACTCGGGTCTCGCCGGGCGGACCCCGGCAGAGGCCTACGGGCGGATCAGCGAACCAGATCATGGGGGGCATGCCCCCCATGATCTGACGACCAGACTGGCGGCATAATCACATCGGGGATTAGCTTAACTTCGTCGCCGACCTGTCCAAGAAGGCGGAACCACCTCATCGTGAACGCGGTATATTTCTGCGCGTCTGGGAGGTGATAGAGCAGGTAGGCAAGCGCGGCGGGCTTATATCCCAGGATCGCAGCTAGATCGTCGAGCGACTTTGCCGCTTGTAGTTTCGCCAGACTCGACACCCCACCCCCCTAACAGGCGGCTTACAGGCACTCCTATGCGTACGATCAGATCGTCCGCTCAGCGGAAATGCTGCAATAAGGGTAGATGGAAGCATCACTGCCTAACATCGGTGTCTTATATCGCGATGCGCGATAACAACTCTGCCTGTAAGCCTGCGGCTGTTGTTGTCCAAAGCACTTACAATTTCAAGTGTAAGTGGCGAGCCGGGCAAGCCCCGGCGAGCTGCAGACTCAAACGACAAAGCGGCCGCGCCCGATTGGGGCGCGGCCGCGATTTTTTGGGGCCGATTGCGAAAGGCTGTGCGGATCAGCGCTGCGCTTCGCGCCAGCGCCGGGCCGCCGCCGCGCTGAACAGGGGGCGGTCTACACAGGCGCGATGCTCGACCACGAAGGCGGCGCAACCGTGCAGGACATAATCGTGGGTGACGATCTGATCGTCGGAAAAGTCGTTGATCGGCTTGCCGCAGCGGATGCAGCACAACGTGCCCGGCTGGTTGTTGCGGCGGGCGATGACGCGGAACAGGCGGCGCATGACGGCCTCCTTGCAGCAAGAGCGCCGCCCCGAAGGCCGGCGCGAAGGTGCGGGTGAAGCCGGGACCGCTGACGCGGCCCCGGCCCGATGCCGCTATTCGGCGGCGACGGCGTAGGCGGCTTCGCCATCCTCAGCCTGCGCTTCGGGAGCCTCCGCCTCGGACGGTTCCACGGTCCCCGTATCCTCGTCCTCGACCGACGCGGGCTGCTCGGTCTCCGGCTCGGGCGTCCGCAGGATCGAGGGCAGCCATCCGGTCCCGGCCAGAAGCTGCTCGGCGGCTTGCGCCATGTCCGGCTTCTTCATGTCGGCGATACGGCGGGCGGCATCCTCGGACACGCCTTCAGTGACGGCCTCGACGATATGACCCTTGGTGACGCGGCCGAGGTAGCTCTCCACGGTCGGCGTCCAGTCCTTCGCCACGTCCAGCGCCAGCGCGGTCGCCAGCCTGTCCGCCGTTTGTAGCGACAGGGGCTTGCGATCCCACGGCAGGCGCAGCGCGTTGACGGTGCGGGCCGCGCAATGCGCCAGCAGCAGGGTCCGCTTCTCGCAGTCCAGCGCCACGATGAAGCCCCACAGGTCCGCCACGTCACGCGGCATCCGTTCGGCCCATGCCTCGTGTTGCTCGCTCGCCCGTGCCGCCAAGGGGGTGTCCTCGATCCCGTCCGCATGACTGCCAAGCGGCGTCACGGTCGGACGAACCTCAAGGCAACCGGCCTCGGCGTAGCTGTAGAACAGTTGCGCCGTGAGCGTATGGGTCAAGGCGACCAACGCCATATCGGGTTGCTCGGCCAGCGCCACGCGGAGCGCCAAGGTCCGATGGGCGGACAGGTCGCACGTGAGGCTGTCGGAAATCGGCTTGCCCGGTTCCTCGTCCTCCACGTCCTCGGCTTCGGGCTCATCCTCGGCCTGCTCGTCCTCCACGCCCTCCGGGTCGATCCCTTCGCCGTCGACCTCATCCTCGGGCTGCGGGAAGGCCAGCGCCTCGTCCTCGGCCCGAATGAAGCCGCGCTCGATCCTGACCGCGCCGTCATGGTGCAGCACCACGAACGCGCCGCCGTAGGCGATCACGTTGGCGTCATAGGCATGGCGCTTCTCGGAAATGGCGTCGATCTCGTCGGAAATCGCCTCCAGCTTCTCGGCTACGTCCTCGGGCATTTCGTCGTAGGACGAATAGCCTTCGGCAAGCGCGTCATGCTCTGCGGACAGGGTGTCCAACCGCGCCTCGTCCTCATCGGACAGCGAAACGGATTGCGGATAGAAGCGCCGCATCCCGTGGGCGTGGGGGTAGTCGATATGCGCCTCGGCCCATTTCCAGCCTTCGGCCTGCACCGTCGCGGCAACCTCGCGCAGCTTCTCGACCGCAAGCATGTCGAGCAAGCCCGCATCCTCGAAGAAGCCGCCCCGGTCCTCGCTGAACAGGTCGCGGATGATATTGCCGCCCGCCTCGACATAGGCGTCGGCCCCGACGAACACCGCGCGTCGGTCGGTCGCCGGAACATTGCTCGCGGTCATGTCACGCCGGATGATCCACGGCTCGCGATTGTGATGCAGGCCCTCGAACACCTGCTCCTGCCGGGCATGGTCCTCGGTGATGGCGAAGGCCATAAGCTGGTCCAGCGTAAGGCCGTCCTCGCGATAGACCTGCAACAGCTTCGGACTGACAGCGCCCAAGCGAAGCCGCTGCTTCACCACGGAGGCCGACACGCCGAACCGCGCCCCGATCTCTTCCGCGCCCCAACCCTTGTCGTTGGAAAGCTCGGCGAACCGCTCGAACTGGTCGGCGGGGTGCATGGGGGTGCGGGTGACATTTTCGTCAAGGCTTACCTCGGCGGGATCATTCGCCGTATCCAGCCAGCACCGGACAGGTTCGGATTTCTTGCATTGTTTGCGCTTGGCGCGCAGCAGCATCGCCAGCCTGCGGCCCTCGCCAGCGGTGACGAGATAGTAGCTGGTCGGCGTCCCGTCCTCCTTGGTTTCCGGCTCCACGACAAGGTTCTGGATCAGCCCCTTATGCTGGATCGAAGCGGCCAGCGCCTCGATAGCGGCTTCCCCATGCGGCACCTTGCGCGCGTTGCGCGGGGACTTCTTGAGCTTGGCGAGCGGCACGAAAATCTCGACGCCAGACACAGGCTCGGCGGCTGCGGTTTGGGTAACAGCGTTCATTGTCTTCACTCCTTCAAAAGCACACGCACCCCGGAGCGGGGTGGGCGGCGAAAGAGCGACCGGCAGGCCCGCCGGCGGAGCCGGGCAGCACCCAAGGGGCCGGAAAGAAGAGGAGGACGCGCAACGCGCGTTGCGGCCCGGCGCGGCGGGCCTAAAGGGAAGCGACGCCCACCCCGCGGGAGGGGAGCGTAGCGACCCAACAAAGCGATCGGGACGGCGCACGCCCTGGCCCGATCTCCGCAGTCTGGAAAAGCTGGAATCCGCCACGGCGGATTTGCCGATCGGCGTGGATACGCCGACGTTTGGGGCGTTGCGGGGTTGCCCCCGCTTGAAGGGGTCTGACGAGACCCGCGTGGCTCGTCAGTAGGGGAAGTCCTTCCCCAACTGAACCGCGCCGGGTTTGCCGGAGGCTCCAACTCCTGAGAAGGTGGAGCCTGTATGAGCAAGACAACGAACAAGTTTGCGCCGGAAGTCCGCGAGCGCGCGGTGCGTATGGTGATCGATCACGAACGTGATTACCCCTCTCGCTGGGCAGCGGTGGTTTCGATTGCGGAGAAGATCGGCTGCGTTCCGCAGACGCTGCATGAGTGGGTGAAGAAGGCTGAGGTCGACAGCGGCAAGCGTGCGGGCGTCCCGACCGAGGTAGCCGACAAGATGAAGGCACTGGAGCGCGAGGTCCGCGAGCTGCGACAGGCCAATGAGATCCTGCGCAAGGCATCGGCATATTTTGCCCAGGCGGAGCTCGACCGCCCGTTCAAGCGATGATCGCGTTCATCGACGATTACCGCGATGCCTATGGGGTCGAGCCGATCTGCCGCGTCCTGCCGATCGCCCCATCCACCTATCACGAGCGCATCGCACAGCGGCAGGATCCGACACGCCTGTCGGCGCGGGCGCAGCGGGATGTCGCGCTGAAGCCCGAGGTCGCGCGCGTATTCGCCGAGAACTTCGCGGTCTACGGCGTGCGCAAGGTCTGGCGGCAGATGATGCGGGAAGGCTTTCCGGTCGCCCGCTGCACAGTCGCGCGGTTGATGCGGGAGATGGGCTTGGCAGGGGTGATCCGGGGCAAGCCGGTGCGCACAACTATCAGTGACAAGGCGGCGCCATGCCCTCTCGATCACGTCAACCGCAGGTTCTACGCACCAGCGCCGAACATGCTGTGGGTGTC
Source organism: Altererythrobacter sp. B11 (assembly GCF_003569745.1). Lineage (NCBI taxonomy): Bacteria > Pseudomonadati > Pseudomonadota > Alphaproteobacteria > Sphingomonadales > Erythrobacteraceae > Altererythrobacter > Altererythrobacter sp. B11. Next base: position 449,704 of record NZ_AP018498.1, on the reverse strand, counting down.
GGACTTCACCTACGTCGCGACCTGGGCGGGGTTCGTCTACGTTGCCTTCGTCATCGATACCTATGCTCGGCGGATTGTCGGTTGGCGGGCCAGCAGAACGGCCCATGCCAGCTTCGTGCTCGATGCTCTGGAACAGGCGCTTCACGATCGTCGGCCGGCCCATCGGGGCGGCCTCATCCATCATAGCGATCGCGGGTCGCAATACGTCTCCATCAAGTACACCGAGCGCCTCGCCGAAGCCGGGATAGAACCCTCGGTCGGCAGCGTCGGCGATAGCTATGACAACGCTTTGGCCGAGACGATCAATGGCCTTTACAAGGCTGAGGTGATCCACAGGCGTGGACCATGGCGCAGCTTCGAAGCAGTCGAATATGCCACGCTCGAATGGGTCGACTGGTTCAACCATCGTCGGCTGCTGGAGCCCATCGGCAACATCCCTCCTGCCGAAGCCGAAGAACAATATTATGCTGCCGCGGCCAACATCGATATGGCAGCGTGACTCACAACCCAATGCCTCCGGCAGACCCGGCGCGGTTCAAACCGGTCGGTGACGTCATCCTGTAATTACGGTTGCTTCGGCGCTTCCGGGAGTCTGATTGCAGCGCTAGTCATATGTGATGAGCACAGCCTACTTAAACGCGATTCTGGCTCGGGAGGCTGTCGATACCAGCGCATTCTCCCCTGTTCGGCAGGTCCAAACAATTATCGCGCCCGTGCTTCAACGATGGGCAAACCGTTTCTTGCTGTCGATCTCTCCAAGCGGTTCTTTTGCCAAGGGCACGGCCAATCGAAGCGGCACCGACATCGACCTTTTCATTTCTCTGCACGAAGACACGCCCGAAACCTTGAAGGATATTTGCGGCTCGCTCTTCAACGCCATTGCGGGTGCCGGCTATGCGCCAAAACGGCAGAATGTGTCGATCAACGCGACGATCGGCGGCTTCGATGTCGATCTCGTCCCTGGCAAACGGCAGACCGCCTGGACGACAGATCACAGCCTTTACCGTCGCAAAGCCGATACCTGGACGAAGACAAATGTGACGACACATATCAACACCGTCGTCATGGCCGGCCATCAGCGCGAGTCGCGGCTCCTGAAGCTATGGCGCAACCAGAAGCGGCTCGAATTCCCGTCCTTCTACCTGGAGCTGACAGTGATCGCCGCCTTGCACGGTAGGCAATCGCAGGATCTGGCGCAGAATGTTGTGAAGGTGCTGGAGTATCTCCGAGACAGGTTCGCCGCAGCACGGGTGGTCGATCCCGCCAATGGCAACAACGTCATATCGGACGATCTCACCGACACGGAGAAGCAAGCGGTGCGGCGATTGGCGGAAGCTGCGCTGAGCGGCAATTGGAGCGGTTTCGTCCAATGACCGACTGGTCCCTCAAAACTCTGCTGCAAAGCCTGCACGACGAGATCGAAGCGAAGCTGGGCATCGCGCGCGGTAGCTTCGGCCACGGCGGAACGAAGGGTGACGCCAGCGAAGCTGTTTGGCTAGCCTGTCTTATTCATGAGGCCGCCGCTCCGGGCTCGTTCGGCGGTGATCTGACATTGGCGGCGTGGCCTGGACGTGCGCCATCGTCGGCATTTTTCACCGCGGCAGGATCAATGGGCTTTTCGAGGTTGATGGACGGGGCGGGGGTCAGCGGCACTGCCGCGCTGGCTATGTTGGTGCAGGCCGGAGACCGATGGCGATGGCTCTGAACACGCTGGCATCGGGGCAGGCTGACGCTAGCCGCAAGCGGATGCGCGAGGCGTTCTCGATGACGCGGGCAGCGACCTTGAGCAGCCGGATGCGCAGGGTTGCGAACTCGGCTGCAGCCAGTGCCGCTGCTTTGGGGATTTCCTGCTGGATACGCCACATCAGCCAGTAGGAGGCGGTGTGCAGGATGAGGCGCATCTGGTTGGCATTGGCCGAGCGGCACGAGGTTCGGTCGCTGGCGAGCTGGGACTTGTGGCGCTTGATCAGGTTCTCGGCCTGACCACGCGCGCAGTAGAGCGTGTCGTAGATGTGCTCGGCCGATCCTGTTGCCAACGAGGTGACGACATAGCGGATGTCCATGCCCAGCGTGCTGGCCTCGATCCGGGCGACGACGCGGCGCTGGCACTGCCAGGTCTTTGCGCCGTAGCGGGTCTCGGCATAGTTACGCAGGACCGGGCATTGGCGCTGAGCCCGCCTGACCGCGCAGGCATCGGCGACCGCGACAATGACCGGATCGGTGCGCAGCGCGGCGTTGGTTGGCAGGCCGAGCACGTAGTCGATGCCGTGGGCCTCGCAGAAGGCCATGACCTCGGGCCGGCCATAGTGCCCGTCGCCGCGGATGGTGATGTGGGTATTGGGCCAGTGCCGGCGGATGTGGCGCACGAGGCGTCGGATGTGACCCGCCGCTTCGGCACCCGACGGTGTCTTGCCGGTGCGCAGCAGCATGGCGACCGGGCGGCCAGTAGCGGTGTCATAGACGTGGACCGGGAGGAAGCAGCGCTCGCCATGGTGGCCATTCCAGAACGAGAGTTGCTGATAGCCGTGGACGACATCGCAGGTGTCGTCGATATCGAGCGTCACCGCCTTGGGCGGCACGGGATAGCTGGCGCAGTATATGCCGATCATCTCGGCCATCATCCTGGCCAACTCGCGTGTGGTCGGCGCATTCTCCCAGCGGCTCATCGTCGGTTGGCTGGCGAGACCCGCGCCCGATCCCGGCAACTTGCCCAGCGCCAGGCGGAAGCCTGGATCGTCACGCAGGGCGTCAAGGTCATCGGCATCCTCGTAGCCGCACGCGATCGCGAACACGCGGGCGCGCAGGATGTCGTCGAGGCGATGGATCACCCGCGCAGGAGAGCGCCGGTCGGCAATGCAGCCCGCAAGCCGCCGGCAAATCCCCATCGCGCGTTCGGCCTGTGCCAGCAGCAAAACCCCGCCATCCGAAGTGAGGCGGCCACCGTCGAAGGCTGCGGCGACTTTCTTGCGATGCACCGCTGGGAATCGGAATGGGCTTGCGATATCATCGTTCATGGCGGGTGTGGCCTGTGACATTTTCTGCCCTGCGACAGGGCCGGCGTAGACACCCAGTTCCTAAAACAGATCAGAGGCTTATGCCACTCCCGCCAACCCTTCAGGCCGCACCCGGTGAATAAGACGGGCTAGAGCTGTTGCAGGCCTATTTGCCGGAACGGTATCGCGCTGCCGGCGCCCATGTCGTCGACAGCAAGGGCGCCTTCAGCCACCAGATCGATATCGTCATTTTCGATCGGCAATATTCGCCCTTTATCTTCAATTTCAAAGGCCAGTTCATCGTACCGGCAGAGAGCGTCTATGCCGTGTTCGAGACCAAGCAGGCGATCAATGCCCAGCACGTCGCTTATGCAGCGGACAAGGTGGCCAGTGTTCGCGCGCTCCATCGGACGAGCCTGCCGATACCCTACGCCGGCGGTGTCTACGATCCGCGACCGCTGCCGGACATTATCGGCGGATTGCTTACGTTCGAAAGCGTATGGAATCCGCCGCTGGGCCAACCGCTGACCGATGCGCTCGCAGCCCTCGATGGGCAGCACCGCCTCGATATTGGATGCGTCGCGGCGCATGGGGTGTTCGGCTGTGACACGGACGGCTGCTCGCAAGCGGAGGTCGGCGTGCGAGCGGCGACGCGCTTCCTGCTCAACCTTATCGCTCGCCTCCAGGCGAGCGCGACGGTTCCGATGATCGATGTGGGTGCCTATGCCGCGTGGCTCGACTGACCGCGCGGCCCGCTAAGCTGCCGGGATCGGAACCGCGATCTGATTGGCGACGGCGGTATAAAGGTCGATGTCGGTCTCGGGCGCGCGGATCGACACACACAATGCATAGCGGGCGGAACGATCCCAGCGCTGGAGACCAGGCTTCTCCTTCCACCATCCGCTGACGGGAAAGACGCCGATCGCGTCGCGCTCGGCGAGGGCTGCCGCGCTCCCACGCCAAATGTCGCTATGGATCGAACCGCGGTCACGGATCGTCCCCAGAACCCAGGAGTCGCCGCCTGCGACAGCGCCGACAGCGCCAGCCTCTTCGTCCTGAGCCGCCTTGTTGATCCGCTGCCGGAACGCTTCCAAACCTTCGAGCGACCGCTTCACCGCAAAGCGGAGATTGTGTGAAGCGTAGCGGTGGCGCCGCGTCCAGCCCCGTTCTCCGGGATTGGGCTCGACGAAATAGGACAGGGTGATCCGCAGTTCCACATCGAGATCGCCAAGCGCGGCCAGTTCGGCGCGCGGCCAGGGCAGTCGATGCAGATTCATGTCGCGCGTCTTGATCGCCGAGCCATCCTTGCGGAACGGCAACAGGGAGTCCTCGACCATCAAAGTCGCGTCGTTGGACGCGCTCATCAGCGCCCGGCCAAGGTCAGGCACGCCCCAACCGTAGCGGCGCAGCATGGCCAGCTTCTGACTTTGCGAGCCGGCCGCGTCGAAGCGCTGGCGCATCGCCGGCGTCCATTCGGCGGAATGGACAATGAGCGCGCGTACCGTTTCCGGCCAGAGTGTCGGACGCGCTGCGATAATGCCGGCGGCAAGATTCGCGCCGAGCGCGGCAGCGCCGCTGGTGTCGCCGAACGCTTCAAACAGGCGCATGGCGGGACGATAGTGGGTCGTGAGGAGTTGGAGGTCGTCGATCGCCGAGGCCGGGTTGGCGCCGTCATGCGCGAAGTTACCGCCCTCGAACACGACATCCGGACGGATCGGCCATTGCCGATCCCAGATTGCGGACGTTCGGCTTGCCGGTGAGAGGTCGCCGGCCGGGGCGACGGGCGTCCATCCGTCATAGTCGGGATGGGTGATCATGATCTTGTCGGTGCTGGCCCCAACGACGAGCGGATTCCACGCCTGCCCCGGGCTTTCGACCTCTTCGAGGTCGTTGCGGTCAGGATAGTCGGCCGGATTGATGTCCCCGCGGAGATTGCCCGCCGCCAGGACCATGAGGCGTCGCCTGTCACCGCCGCCATAGCAGAGTTGATCGATTGACGAGGACCACGAGGACGGCCGGCCTCGGCCCAGGCCGACGTCGCTGGTCACGGCCATGCAGAACACGCGCCGGCGACGGGGAGCATGGTCTTCGGCGCGGGCGATGCCGGTTGCCGTGATCGCCCCGTAAAGTCGCGGCTCGTTCTGCCCGGTTGGCGGCAGGATCTTCACCGTTTCGAGGCGATGACCAAGCGCGACCGGCTCGCCGTGGGAAAGCGCCGCTTCGAGATCGCCATAAAGCGCGACACCAGCCATCGAGGTGCCGTGACCATTCCAGAAGGCGCTGTCGCCGACACCCCAGTCACCGTCGTAGCTATGCTGATCGGCAGGATCGAGGCCAGGCGCGAGCAGGGGGTGGGCCTGGGTCGCTCCGCTGTCCAGTATGCAGACCGCCGGTGCCAAGGGGGACGGCGGTGCGATCCGATCAGCCAAGTCGTTCGCCCAAGCGGCCTGATCGACCGTGCGCATTTCGAGAAAGAGCGACGGCGTGTCCTTGGCGAGGCGCAGTTCAGCGACGACATCGGAATTGCGTATCAGCCGATCCATCGTCGCTTCATCGGCGAGCGCCAGCGCGACATCGCGCTCGGGAAAGCTGATGACGTGATCCTTGATCGCGACATCGAGCTTGGCAGCGACAGACTGGAAGATTGCGAGACCGCCATCCCGAAGCCAGACTTCCCACCACACCTGACGGCCGTCGGCGGGAAAGTGCTGCGCTTCATCGGTGAATAGCGAGCGAGCGACCGCGACCCTGATATCGTCGATCCGAGCGATCAGGGCCTCGTTCTTGGGCTTGCCGGTGCGCGTCTCCTCGTCGCGATAGGCTTCGATCTTCTTGACGAAGAAATCGGCAGCGGCTTCCGGGACAAACACAGTGGCCGAGACCATTTCGTCGCCCTCCGCAGTGGGCCGCACGGCTACCAGTTCGATAGCCTTCGGCTTGTTCTCCAGGGCTTCGACAGCGGCGCGCTCGGCGATAGGAATATCGAACTCTAGATAAAAGCCTGGCTGGCCCTCGGCTACGCCATCTTCCCGATCGGCGAGCCGTTGGCGGCCGGCGGCCAGCGCCGTTCCGATCGCCTGTTCCAATCGTGCGGCGTGCGCGGCTCGCGCCCGCGCGGGAGGGAGGCCGCTTATGACCAGGCGCGGTGACGTGTAAGCCTCGCTTTGGCCGCCGCCTTCGACGTGGAAATGGGGGCGGTCGCGGGGAGGTACAGCCATCGGGCCTCGTTGCTTAGAGGATGGCCGCGCGCCGCTCCGTCAGAGCGGTCAGCAGCGTCGCGGTCGTCACGCCGTCGTGGCCATCCAGCACCGCGACTTTTGCCGCCTCGTCGGCAGCTCTGGCGACTTCGGCCTGGGAGAGATGGGCAGCGGATTCGAGAACAGGCCCCCATTCGATCGGCTTGAGATCGAAGGTCGCGAGCCGGGCTTCGAGGATGCCCTGCACAACCGAGGGATCGGGAAGATCGTAACTGATGACATCGTCGAACCGGCGATAAAGCGCCTTGTCGAGCAATTCGGGGTGATTGGTCGCGGCGACGATGAGGCTCGGGCCATCGTCATTCTCCAGAAACTGGAGGAAGGAATTGAGCACCCGGCGAATTTCCCCGACGTCGTTCGGCCCGGCCCGTTGCGCACCGATCGCGTCAAACTCGTCGAAGAAGTAGACACCGCGCTGCATGGCAACGGCGTCGAAGACAAGTCTCAGCCGTGTGGCGGTCTCGCCCATGAGCTTGCCGATCAGGCCGTCGTAAAGGACCGTGAAAAGGGGCAGCTTCAACTCGCCGGCCAGGGCGGCGGCGGTCATTGTCTTGCCTGCGCCAGGAGGGCCGACGAGCAGGAGCTTGCGGCGCGGCGCGAGCCCCCGCGCGCGAAGCCGCTCCTGCTGGCGCTGTTCCCGAAGCACGCGCGCAAGCCGCTCCTCAAGTTCCGGCTTGAGCACCATGCTCGACAACCGGACATCGGAATAGCGGGCTTCCAGAAGCCCGGCGAGTTCACCCTTCGGCTGCGCCATTGGCACGGGGCCGGCCCCGCGCCGCGCCACCGTCGCGCTTTTACCCTTGGCGGCGTCGACCAGTTCGCGCAGCTCCTGAGCGAGCTTCCCATGCCCTTGCCTCGCCTCATGCGCGGCAAGCTGCGTCGCCACGGAGAGGAAGCGATCTTCATCCCCGTCGATATGGCTTTGCAGCAGTGCAACGATGTGGCGCGCGGTTGTCATAGGTCAGTTCAAAATTCCGCCTCGGGTTTGGAGAACTTTTAAGGAATCTAGCGTCGGTGATTCGCTGTGTAACGCGAATTCGTACAAGGGGTCGTTACTGCCCCCTCTGCCCTTCGCCAACACAGCATTTAGCCCGCGCCCATGGTCCGCTGTTCCGGCCGCAATCCGTCGGTATCGACTGGCTAATGACCGACGTCCCCCCGAGCCCATAGTTGGACGCCCCCATCGGGTCATCACGACCGCAAAAGGGCATGGTGAGTTTGGTTCGGCGAGTTTTCTGCGGAAATCCAAGGGTTTCGCGTTGTGCCGCCGCGAGCGTGGTGAGTTTCCGACTTTGAGAGGCGGCGCACCAAGGGCGCTGCGGCAGTCTTAACTCACTGATTTTATTGAGATATTTTGGCGCACCCAAGAGGATTCGAACCTCTGGCCTTCGCCTTCGGAGGGCGACGCTCTATCCAGCTGAGCTATGGGTGCGTGTGGCGTGAGCCGTAAGTTTTACGCCGATGAAGGTCAATCCGCGATCGGAATCGGCTTACCCGAGCGCGGTGAGTTTCTGGTGAGTTTTTTCGTCCGTCCTTTCTTCCGTCTTCCTAAGCCCTCGAAAATCCTGTATAAAATCACTGCTCTCGCGTCGGACGTGAGCCTTCGGAGGGCAGCGCTCTATCCAGCTGAGCTACGGGTGCTTGCAGGGCGCGGTTAGCAATGCGCGGGGGCTGCGCCAAGCGATATTGTTCGGATCAGGCCCAGCCCTTCTCCAGAAAGCGCAGCGCGCAGCCCGCGAGGAAGGCTGCGCCGCGTGGCAGGGCGGCTTCGTCCACCATCATGCGGGTGGAGTGGATCGAGGGGCAGTCGCGCAGGTCCGCCCCCTCCGGCGCGACCCCCAGGAACGCCATTGCGCCCGGCACTTTCTCCAGCACATAGGAGAAATCCTCCGCGCCCATGATGGGATTGGCCAGCCGATGAAACGAGCCAGCGGGCAGCGAGAGAGCAACCCTTTCGGCAAGATCGACGGCTCGGGGATCGTTGATCGTCGGCGGGAAGCCCTCAATGATCTCTACCTCTGCGTGGCATTCATGGGCTGCGGCGAGCCCTTCGGCCAGGTGGATCATCGCCGCACGCACAGCCTCTCGCCGCTCGGGCGACAGCGTGCGGATCGTGCCCTGCAGCAGCGCGCGATCGGCGATGACATTGTGCGCCGTGCCGGCCTCGATCCGTGCCACTGTCACCACCGTAGCCTCCGCTGCGTCGAAACGACGGGTGACCAGCGTCTGGAGCGCGCTGACCAGCTCGCAGGCAACGGGGATCGGGTCGCGCGTGTGGTGCGGCATGGAGGCATGGCCGCCCCGGCCGGTAATGGTGATGCGGAACTGGTCCGCCGCGGCCAGTAGCGCGCCCGTTCGGCTTGCCAGCAGGCCATGCTGCTGATCCGGCATGACATGCAGCGCAAAGGCGGCGTCGGGCAAAGGATCGAGCAGTCCGTCCTCCAGCATGAAGCGGGCGCCGTGATACCCCTCTTCCCCCGGCTGGAACATGAAACGCACTTCGCCGGCAAATTCCCCGCGCCGGTCGGCCAGGATACGTGCTGCCCCAGCCAGCATGGCCGTGTGCGTATCGTGCCCGCAGGCATGCATTCGCCCGGGAATGGAGGAGGCGAAATAGAGCCCGGTCGCCTCTTCCATGGGCAGCGCATCCATGTCGCCGCGCAACAGCACGGCAGGGCCGGGTCCGTTCCCGACCAAAATGGCCACGGCACCGGTCGTTGTTCTCCCTTCGCGCCAGACAAGCGGGAGATCGGCCAGTTCGGCCCGTACTTTCCCGAGGGTCAAGGGCGTGTCCAGCCCGAGTTCTGGCTCTGCATGGATCGCGCGCCGCAAAGCGCTGATGCGCGGCGCGATGGTGCTGGCCTGGTGCAGCAGTTCTTCGGTGAGCATGGTGATAGTGTAGGCGTTCCTCACCGCAGGCGCCAGCGCCGGCTCCCCTCGCCCTCCCTTGAAAACGGAGCCTTCGCCTTCCACATTGCTTGCAAGTCGGTTGCGACCGGTGCACGGGAGGCGTGTAGGTGGTTGCGCGCGATCCTGAGGCGGCAGCATGCTTGTGGCATGCGTTAGTTCGTCCGACATTTGTGGAATTTGCGTAGCTATTTCTGGAGGCGGTTGTTTAAGGCGTCGGGAATGCACGGGACCGTCCATCTTTTTGACAGCCTGCCGGAGGTGGAGCGCGCACCGGAGGCGGCGCTGCGGCGGGCCGCTGCGCCTGTTCGCGCGGTGCCGCTGGTGGGCGTGATCCGCAATCGCCGCAGCCATCGCAACGCGGAAGCCTTGCCGGAATTCTCCGGCCGGGCGACCCTGATGGTCGAACTGCCGGCGAAGCGCGGCGAATTGCCTGCGATTCTGGCGCGCTTTGCGGAAAAGCGGATCGACTATCTGGTCGTGGATGGCGGCGACGGCACCGTTCGCGATGTGCTGACTTGCGGGTCAGGGGTGTTCGGCGAAAGCTGGCCGCCACTGATCGTGCTTCCCAACGGCAAGACCAATGCGCTGGCCACCGATCTCGGGCTGGGTGCGGAGTGGAATCTTACCACGGCCCTTGCTTCGGCGGAGGAAGGGAAGTTCCTGCAACGCCGGCCGCTGGTGATCGCGCGGCGCGACAATCCGGATGCGCGGGTGCAGGGCTTCGTGTTTGGCGCCGGCGTGTTTACCGCCTCCGTGAGCCTGGGCCAGGATGCCCATCGCCATGGTGCCTTCAATTCCATGGCCGTGCTCGTCACCACCTTGTGGACCTTCATGCAGGCGTTGTTCGGCCGGGCCGGCAACGTCTGGCGGCGCGGCACGCCGATAAGGCTTTATGCGGAAGATGGGCAGGAATTCCCTCATTCAGGGATCGGCCGCCGAGACGAGCGCTATTTCCTGTTCGCCTCCACGCTGGAGCGGTTTTCTGCCGGCCTATGGCCCTTCTCCGATGTGAGGACCCCGTTGCGGATGGCCGTGCTCGATAACTCGCGCATGGGGCTGCTGCTGCGCCTGCCGCTGATCCTGAACGGCCGGCGCGCGAGCGCGAAGATGCGCCGGTTAGGCTATCATGCCTTCGGCTTCGAGCGCTGCGGCCTGGACATCGCGGACAATTTCATCCTGGATGGCGAAGCCTTTCCTGCCGGGCAATACACCCTGTCGCTCGGGCCGAAGCTGCGCTTCGTCATTCCGTGAGCGTGCCCGGCCCCGGGGGCGGGGCACTGGCGGCACGCGTGCAAATGGCGCCCGCCAGGCCCATCGATCCTGCCGTTGCCGCCTTTGCCGACATGCTCGGGCAGGAAGCGGGCGCGCGCGCCGTGCTGTTCTACGGATCCAATCTGCGCACCGGCTCGCTGGAAGGCGTGCTGGATTTCTACGTCCTGCTGCCGGGGCCGCGCGAACGCGGTATTTGGCCGCGCGTCGCCTATCGCGAATGGGTGTTTGCCGGAACGGAACTGCGGGCGAAGATCGCCACGCTGACGATGGGCACCTTCGCGGCAGCGGCAGCGGGCGAACTGCTCGATACCACCATCTGGGCGCGTTTCGTCCAGCCCAGCGCTCTCATTTGGGCTCGTGACAAAGCGGCTACCGCTGAAACACGGGCGGCCATCGCGCAGGCGATGCGCACTGCGGCGCGGCTCGCGGTCGCGCTGGGGCCTGAAGAGGGGGCGGAAGAGGATTACTGGCGGGCGCTGTTCCGGGCGACCTACCGTGCGGAGCTGCGCGTGGAAAAGCCCGGGCGGGAGGATTCGATCCTCTCCGCCAATGCGTCGCATTTCAGGGGCCTGTTGCCCGCGGCGCTGGAGGACTCAGGCGTCCCGTTCGGCCGCTCGGGCGAAGCAATCCGCCCCGCCATGCCCCCGCGGCAGAGGCGTGCGGTTCTCCGCTGGTGGACCCGTCGCAGGCGGCTGGGCAAGGCGCTGAACATCCTGCGCCTGATCCGCGCGACGACGACCTTCGATGGCGCCGCGCGCTACGGTGCTTGGAAGCTGGAGCGGCACACCGGCATCGCGATCGCGATAACCCCCTGGCGCGAGCGCCATCCGCTGCTCGCCGCGCCGGGGGCGCTGTTCGAGATCTGGCGCCGCCGGCGCAGCCGGATCACAGATAGCGCATCTGGATACGGATCGAGGTGACTGAGGAACCGACGTCGAAGGCGGTCTTCTTGAAGTGCGGCTTGCCGAGGTTGAAGATATTGAGGCTCGGATTGTTCGACATCGCCCCGCCGTCGGTAGTGATGTCGGTCTGGTTGTTGCCATTGACGTCGTGCCGCACGGCCACGCCATAGGAACCGGGGCCGGGCGTGGGCAGGCAGAAGGTCATCGTACCGGCCCGCGCGGGCACCTCGATGCGGCGCAGCCAGCGGCCCTTGGACAGCCAGTCTTCCTTCGTTGCACGGTAGAGCTGCACGCGTACCTTGCCGGTGGAGCTGCTGATATTGTCCACCGTCACCATAACCGCAGATGGCTTGCCGGCTTGGCAGCGGCTCAGATCGTTGCTGATCGTCTGCGTGTACTGCGCCATGGCGGGGACCGGCGCGGCAAGGGCGGCGAGACCCGCGGCGGCCAGCACGCTCGCGCGGCCCGCAAGAGCGAATTCCTGTTTCCAGTGCTTCGTTGTGGACATCTATCGTTCACCTCGCATTGGTGGGCACGCGCGTCTCCACCTCGATGGTGAAGGAAGATTGTTTCGGATTTGCGCAATACCCCGTTTGTTTTCGGATTAGGCGGCGGGCAGTGAATTTGCCCTGAATTGCCTGCTCAGCGGCGCGTCAGCTTTTCTTGGGCGGAAAAAGAAACCGTTCGCCTTCTGCCTATGTGGAAAATTGCTCTTCGTCCGCTTGTTCGGTGATTCGCCCATGCGTAGGGCGGAACAAGGCGAATATGCGTGACTTGCTGATCTCTCCCTCGATCCTCTCGGCCGACTTCGCGCGGCTCGGGGAAGAGGTGCGCGCGATCGACGCGGCGGGGGCGGACTGGATCCACGTTGATGTGATGGATGGGCATTTCGTGCCCAACCTCACTATCGGGCCGGCCGTGGTCAAGGCCTTGCGGCCGCATTCTACGAAGCCTTTCGATGTGCATCTGATGGTCTCACCCGTCGATGCCTGGCTTGCGCCTTTCGCAGAAGCGGGGGCGGATATCATTACCGTGCATCCCGAAGCCGGGGCGCATGTCCATCGCACCGTGCAGGCGATCAAGGCACTGGGAAAGCGGGCGGGGGTCTCGCTCAATCCCGGAACTCCGGCCAAGATGCTCGATTATCTGATTGATGAAGTCGATCTCGTGCTGGTGATGAGCGTCAACCCCGGTTTCGGCGGCCAGTCGTTCATCGCCTCGCAGCTTCGCAAGGTGGAGGCGGTGCGCAAGATGATCGACAAGAGCGGGCGCGATATCCGGCTGGAGGTGGACGGCGGCGTCAACCCTGAGACCGCCCGCCTTTGCGCCGAAGCGGGGGCGGACGTTCTCGTGGCCGGATCGGCCGCATTCAGCGGTGGTCCGGGGCGTTACGCGGCCAATATAGCGGCGCTGAGGGGCGCATGAGCGAAAGCGTCACCCGTACAAGGGCGGCGCACCGCCCCGAGGCGGCAAAAGGAGCCGGACGCATGGCCATTCCGCTCGACAACAAGGCGGAAGAGCCGCTGGTGGAGCAGCGGCCGGATGCGGCAGGCGCCGTCCGTCCTGCTGTCGGCGGCCTGATCGAGCCGACGCGCGCGCTGGCAGTGACCGATTTCGACGCCCCTGAAACCACAGTGGGCGAGCGGTTGATGCGGCTGGCCTATCGCTGCGGCATTCCCGGCTCCACGCTGGTGGCACCGTTCCGCAAGCCTGCCCGGCCGCGCTTGCTGGCGACGGTGGAAAGCCCGCTGACAGGCGACCGGGTGGCGGGCATGGGGCTGCGGGCGGGGCACTTCCTCGTCCACGGCGTCAAGATGCCGATCGCTCAGGTCGATTTCTCGCCCGCCGCGAAGCTGACTCCGCCGTTCGAGCGGGTGGTTCACGGCTTCACCTGGCTGCGCGATCTGGAGGCCTGCAACCAGCGCCCGCAATGCGCGCAGACGGCGGACCGGGTGCTGGCGGCCTGGCTTGAAAGCAACGCGCAGCCCGGCAAGGGGGCGGCGTGGAACGTCGGCCACGCCGGGCACCGCCTGCTCGCCTGGCTGGCCCATGCGCCGCTGATCTTATCCGGGCAGGACAAGGCGCTGCGGGCCCGCGTCCTGACGGCGATCGAGGATACGGCCCGCTGGCTCGATCGCAATGTCGGGCGCGCGGATGACCGGCTGGACGAACTCGCCGGCTGGTCCGCCGTCACCGCTGCCGGCCTGCTGCTGCCCGATGGCAAGCCGCGCCGCCTGTTCGGCGAGGCCGGGCTGGTGCGCGTGCTGGGCGACCTCGTGGGCAATGACGGCGGCGTGCTGTCGCGCAGCCCGCTGGCGCAGATGGAAGCCATCGCCCTGCTGGTGGAGCTTTCCGCCTGCTATCGCGCCACCCGCCGCGATCCGCCGCAGGCGATAGACGGAATGCTGCAGATGCTGGTTCCGCCGCTGCTGGGCCTCACCCATGCCGATGGCGGGCTGGGCAATTGGCAGGGCGCCGGGGCCGTTCCGGCAGAGCGGATTGCGGCTCTGGTGGCGGCGAGCGGGGTGCGCACGCGGCCGCTGCGCGATGCGCGACAATGGGGCTATCAGCGCGTCTCCGCCGGCCGCAGCGTGCTGCATTTCGACGCCGCCCCGCCGCCGCTGGCGCGCCACGCCCGCCATGGCTGCGCTTCCACGCTGGCGTTCGAATTTTCCCACGGCGATCACCGCCTGATCGTCAATTGCGGCGGCGCGGCGTTCGCCGGCGGGCTGGTGCCGGTGCGGATCGAGCAGGGCCTGCGCGCCACCGCCGCCCACTCCACGCTGGTGCTGGGCGATGCCAATTCCACCGCCGTGCTCATCAATGGCAAGCTTGGTGCCGGCGTGGGCGAGGTGGAGGTGGACCGGCGCATGGTCACCTTCGACAAGGGCGGCAGCGCCACGCGGCTGGAAGCCAGTCACGATGGCTATGCCGGGCGCTTCGGCCTGATCCACCGGCGCATCCTGCTGCTGCGCGACGACGGCACCGAATTGCGCGGAGAAGACCTGCTGCTTCCCTCGGGCCGCAAGGGCAAGCGCGGCAAGATCGCCTTCGCCATCCGCTTCCATCTCGGGCAGGGTATCGATATCTCGCTGGCCGAGAACAAGCGCGGGGCCAGCCTTGCGCTGCCCGATGGCAGCTTCTGGCAATTCGTCACCGGCGAAGGCACGCTGGAAGTGGATGAAAGCATCTGGGTGGACGGCGAAGGCCGTCCACATCCCACGCAGCAACTGGTGCTGCAAGGCCTGCTCTCTCGTGGGGGCGGCAATTTCTCCTGGCTTTTGAAGAAGATGAGGTAAGCAGCAATGGGTGAGGTGGCCATCCGGCGGGCGCTGATTTCAGTGTCCGACAAGAGCGGCGTGGTCGAACTGGCCTCGCGGCTGGCGAAGGGCGGCGTGGAACTCGTCTCCACCGGCGGCACGGCCCGGGCGCTGCGAGATGCCGGGCTGGACGTCAGCGACGTGTCGGACGCCACTGGCTTTCCCGAGATGATGGATGGCCGCGTGAAGACGCTGCACCCCGCCATCCACGGCGGCCTCCTGGCCATCCGCGACGATGCCGATCATTTGGCGGCGATGGATGCGCATGACATCAAGCCGATCGACCTGCTGATCTGCAATCTCTACCCGTTCGAGCAGACCGTGGCGCGCGGCGCCGGGCGTGAGGAGATCATCGAGAATATCGATATCGGCGGCCCGGCGATGATCCGTTCCGCCTCCAAGAACCACGGCAGCGTGACGATCATCGCCGATCCGGCGGACTATCCGGCGCTGCTGGAGGAACTGGCGGAGAATGATGGCGCCACCACCCGCGCCTTCCGCATCCGCATGGCGGCCAAGGCCTTCGCCCGCACGGCGAGCTATGATGCGGCGATCGCCAACTGGTTCGCCTGGGGCGATGCCTATGCCAACCCGCTGGGGCCGGATGCGCTGGGGGCGACGCCTTTCCCGGAAACCATGCCGCTGGCTTTCCGCCGCGAGGCGGAGCTGCGCTATGGCGAGAATCCGCATCAGGCGGCGGCAATCTACACCGGTCAGTCCGTAGCCACGCGCGGCATTCCGCAGGCCGTGCAGCTGCAGGGCAAGGAACTGAGCTACAACAATTACAACGATGCCGATGCCGCGCTGGAACTGGTGGCGGAATTTGCCGGCGGCGATCCGGCGGTGGTGATCGTGAAGCACGCCAATCCCTGCGGCGTCGCTCAGGCGCCGACGCTGCTCGGGGCATGGCAGGAAGCGCTCGCCTGCGATGCCGTTTCCGCCTTCGGCGGCATCGTGGCGGTCAACCGGCCGCTGGACGGTGAAACGGCCGCCGCCATCTGCGAGATCTTCACCGAAGTCGTGATCGCGCCCGGCGCGGATGACGCGGCTCGCGCCGCCTTTGCCGCGAAGAAGAACCTGCGCCTGCTGCTGGTGGAGGATCTGCCCAATCCGCGCCGCCCGGGCCTGCAACTCAAGACCATCGCGGGCGGGCTGCTGGTGCAGAGCCGCGACAATGGGGCGGTTTCGCCGCAGGATCTGAAGGTGGTGACGAAGCGCGAGCCGACGCCGCAGGAACTGGCCGACTGCCTGTTCGCCTGGACCGTTGCGCGCCATGTCAAATCCAACGCCATCGTCTTTGCGCGGGATGGCGCGACGGCGGGGATCGGCGCCGGGCAGATGAACCGGCGGGACAGCGCCCGCATCGCCGCGATCCGCGCGAAGGAAGCGGCCGAAGCCGCCGGTTGGCCCCAGCCACGCACGCAGGGCAGCGCCATGGCAAGCGACGCCTTCCTGCCCTTCGCCGACGGGCTGGAAGCGGCCATCGCCGCCGGCGCCACGGCTGTGATTCAGCCGGGCGGGGCCATGCGCGACGAAGAGGTGATCACGGCGGCAGATGCGGCCGGCATCGCCATGGTGTTCACCGGGATGCGCCACTTCCGGCACTGATCGCCGGGGAAGGGCTCGCGCGTCCTTCGACAGGCTCAGGACGAGCGGGGGTGGTGGCCGAGGGGCGCCCCCCCCCTCGTCATTCCCGCGCAGGCGGGAATCCAGGCGGGCAGGGCACAGTCCTGCGGCCACTCGGTTCGTCGTGCGTGAGCAACGCTTGGAACGCCGTGGAACAGGGTTCATTGGCGGAAAACGGGGCTTTCCAACAGCACGTCTGAAAGCGCCGCGCGATGGCGCATTTTGCGAGGATTGACGGTGCAAAGAGCGCGTCGGCGGTAGCTCTTTGGCGGTGCGTAGGAAACGCACAGGGTGCGGGGGACCTTGGTCAAACCCGGGGTGACGGGTTGGGGTGTGATACCGCAGTGGCCGAGCGCGTCCTTCGACAGGCTCAGGACGAGCGGGCTTGGTGGGGAAGTCGCCGGCCCGGCGGTCTGATGGAAGCGAGCGCCCCCCTTCGTCATTCCTTCGCAGGCGGGAATCCAGTGGGCGCGGGCCATTCGCAACAGCCCCAGCTCCACTCACCGCTCATACAGAACGGCTCGACCCACCTTCTCTTGGGTTGGGCCGGTCCGCACAACCATATGCCGGCTGAATGAAGCAGAGACAGCGCGTTCACCGCTTTGCAATCCGGCAGGGAGTAGGACCGATGGCTCACGTAGCAAGCGAAGCGAAAGTCCCCCGCCATGGACCTGTTCAAGCCCGACCTTTTCCGCGCCTTTTTTCTGGGCTTCGGTATCACTGCGGCAGTGCTGGCCGTAAAAATCGTGCCGCAGCTGGTAGCATGAGGCGCGCCCTTTCCCTTCTCGCCGCGGGGGCAATGGCTGTCGTCGCCCTGCAGGCCCCCGCGCTCGCCGCCGAAGGCGCGTTCGATGCACCGGTCGCGACCGTGAAGGCGAATGAAGGCAAGGGGCTGAAAACTGCGATCTTCTCCGGCGGGTGCTTCTGGGGCGTGGAGGCTGTGTTCAGCCACCTTAAGGGCGTGAAAAGCGCCGTTTCCGGCTATCACGGCGGCGCCGCCGACACCGCGAATTACGAGACGGTATCGACGGGGCGCACCGGCCACGCCGAATCCGTGAAGGTCGTCTATGACCCCTCCGTGGTCCGCTATGACCAGCTGCTGCAGGTGTTCTTCTCGGTCGTGGCCGATCCCACGCTCAAGAACCGGCAGGGGCCGGATTCGGGCACGCAATATCGCGCCGCGCTGGTTCCGCTGAACAAGGAACAGAGCGAGGTGGCGAAGGATTACCTTGCGCAGATGGCGAAGAGCGGCGTGTGGTCCAGCCCGATCGTGGTTCGGATCGAAGCGCCGAAGAAGTTCTATCCGGCCGAAGCCTATCATCAGGATTTCGCGGAGAAGAACCCCAACCATCCCTACATTCGCCGGTGGGATGCGCCCAAGGTGGTCGCGCTCAAGCAGATGTATCCTTCGCTTTACAGCGCCAGCTTCCAGGCCGGCTGATCATCCGCCGGCCGACCGCTCGATTGTCCCGCGCGGCGCGTAGGCCTATATTGGCGTGATGGCAGGGCATAAGCATCACGAACATTCCGGCGCGCAGCTGATCGAAGAAGCGCAGAGCGTACTGACCCATGCGGGCGAGCAATGGACTGCCATGCGCGCCGATGTGTTCCAGGCGCTGGCGGAAGAGGATCGGCCCGCCTCCGCCTATGACATCGCCGAAAAGGTCGGCAACAGGCGCGGCAAGCGCGTGGCGGCCAACAGCGTTTATCGTATTCTCGATCTGTTCGTGCGCAACAATCTGGCGAACCGGATCGAAAGCGCCAATGCCTATCTTGCCAACACCCATCCGGGTTGCCGCCACGATTGCATATTCCTGATCTGCGACGATTGCGGCAGCGCCACCCATCTGGATGACGATCGCCTGACCGGCGCATTGCGCGCCGCCGGGCAGGAGGCCGGCTTCGCCGATGTGCGCCCGGTGGTGGAACTGCGCGGATTGTGCAACGATTGCGCGGGTTAAGGCGCGCGACCTCGTTCATCGACAGACCCTGCGCGGCTGTGTAAGGCAGCAGGATTATGCCTCGGCCCGAAACGCCCCTCCTCGATACAGTCGATACGCCGCGCGACCTGCGCAAGCTGGAACCGCAGCGCCTGCGCCAGCTGGCAGACGAATTGCGCGCCGAAATGATCGATGCGGTGGGCTCCACCGGCGGCCATCTCGGTTCCGGTCTCGGCGTGGTGGAGCTGACGGTTGCGCTCCATTACGTGTTCAACACGCCGGATGACCGGCTGATCTGGGACGTCGGCCACCAGGCCTATCCGCACAAGATCCTCACCGGGCGGCGCGATCGCATCCGCACACTGCGGCAGGGCGGGGGACTTTCCGGCTTCACCAAGCGCAGCGAAAGCGAATATGATCCGTTCGGCGCGGCGCATTCCTCCACCTCGATTTCGGCCGGCCTGGGCTTCGCCGTGGCCAACAAGCTCAATTGCGCGCCGGGCAAGGCGATTGCGGTGATCGGCGACGGCGCGATGAGCGCCGGCATGGCCTATGAGGCGATGAACAATGCCGAACAGGCGGGCAATCGCCTGGTCGTGATCCTCAACGACAACGACATGTCGATCGCGCCGCCTGTGGGCGGGCTGTCGGCCTATCTCGCGCGGGTCGTGTCCTCCTCCGAATATCTCGGCCTGCGCAGTCTGGCCTCCAAGGTGGCGCGCAAGTTCTCCCGCCGGGTGCACACCTCGCTCGGCAAGGCGGAGGAATTCACCCGCGGCATGGTGACCGGGGGCACGCTGTTCGAGGAACTGGGCTTCTATTACGTTGGGCCGATCGACGGGCACAATCTGGACCATCTGATCCCGGTGCTGGAAAATGTCCGCGATGCGGAAGAAGGCCCGGTGCTGGTCCATGTCGTGACGCAGAAGGGCAAGGGCTATGCCCCCGCCGAAAACAGCGCCGACAAATATCACGGCGTCCAGAAGTTCGACGTAATCACCGGCGAGCAGAAGAAGAGCGCCGGGGGCCCGCCCGCCTATCAGAACGTGTTCGGGGAAACGCTGACCAAGCTGGCGGAAACCGACCAGCGCATCTGCGCCATCACCGCGGCCATGCCCGGCGGCACCGGAGTGGACAAATTCACGCGCGCGCACCCCGCCCGCGCCTTCGACGTGGGCATTGCCGAACAGCACGCAGTGACCTTCGCGGCCGGCCTGGCGGCGCAGGGCATGCGGCCCTTCTGCGCGATCTATTCCACTTTCCTGCAGCGCGCGTTCGACCAGGTGGTCCATGACGTGGCGATCCAGAACCTGCCGGTCCGCTTCGCGATCGACCGCGCCGGGCTGGTGGGGGCGGACGGCGCCACGCACGCCGGCTCCTTCGACATCACCTATCTGGCGACGCTGCCGAATTTCGTGGTGATGGCCCCGGCGGACGAGGCGGAGCTGGTGCATATGACCTACACCGCCGCGGAACATGACGAAGGCCCGATCGCCTTCCGCTATCCGCGCGGTTCAGGCATTGGCGTGCCGCTGCCGGAGGTGCCGGAGCGGCTGCAGATCGGCAAGGGGCGGATCGTCCGGCAGGGCAGCAAGGTGGCGCTGCTCAGCCTGGGCACGCGGCTGGCGGAAGCGCTCAAGGCCGCCGATCAGCTGGATGCGAAGGGGCTGCCGACCACCGTCGCCGATCTCCGCTTCGCCAAGCCGCTGGACAGCGCGCTGATCCGCAAGCTGATCGCCACGCACGACGTGGTGGTGACGCTGGAGGAAGGCAGCATCGGCGGCCTCGGCGCCCATGTGCTGACGCTGGCGAGCGACGAAGGGCTCATCGACAGCGGCCTGAAGATCCGCACCATGCGCCTGCCGGACCTGTTCCAGGATCATGATACGCCGGAACGCCAGTATGACGAGGCGGGGCTCAACGCGCCGCAGATCATCGAGACGGTGCTGGCCGCCCTGCGCCACAACAGCGCCGGGGTGGAGGAAGCGCGGGCCTGATCGGCCACGCGCTTTCGGTTTGTCTCAGGGGGTCTCCACGCCCTCGATCCCCAGCAGTTCGATCCTGAACAGCAGCGTGGCGCCGCCCGGGATCGGGCCGCGGCCGCGCGGGCCGTAGGCGAGCGAGGCCGGGGCGGCGATCTCGATCGTGTCGCCCACGCCCATCTGCGGGATGGCGAGTTGCCAGGCCGGCACCAGCCCGCGCAGCGGGAAGGTGGCCGGCTCGCCGCGATCCCACGAGCTGTCGAACTTCGTGCCGTCCACCAGCGTGCCTTCGTAATTCACCGTCACCGTGTCATCCACGGTGGGAGCAGGGCCGCTGCCGTCGCCCGCCACGCGCCGCCACAGCAGCCCGCCCGGCAGGGCATACCACCCCTCCGCCGCGCGCCGGGCGAGGGCCAGCGTCTGCTGGTTCTGCCAGGCGAGGTCCTGCGAATGATCGACCCCTTCGCCCTGCTGCGCCGCCACAGGGGCGGCCGCAGCGACGAGCGCGAGGGCGAGGAGGCTATGCTTCATCTGCTTCACCAGTCGTAGGCCTTGGGCAGGTCGCCCGGGGCGGGCGTGCGATAGCGCTCGCGCAGCCGTGTCTGATGGTTGTCGAGCGGCTGCTCCACCCCGTCGACGAAGATCCGCAGCGGCGCGGAACTCAGCTCCAGCGGGTCGCCGTCCCAGATCACCACATCGCCATGGGCGCCGGGCTTCAGCACGCCCGCCTTGCCGCCCATGCCGCTGATCTCTGCGGGGACCGAGCTGATCGCGGCGAAGGCTTCGCCCCAGCTCAGCCCCGCCGCGCCGGGCAGCTTGTTGAGCGCCACGAGGTTGCCGGCGAACTGCGTCTCCCACCTGGCATAGGTGGAGGTGCTCCAGAAGCCGCCGATGGCCACCTTCACGCCCGCATCCTGCATCCGCCCGATGTTGGACTGGGTTGAGGCCAGCGTTTCGAAGGCGGCGGGGAGATCGAGCAGGGCCTGCGCCAGCACCGGAACGCGCGCGGCGGCGATTTCGTCCGCCACCAGCCATCCCTCGGCCGCGCCGACCAGCACGAGGTCCAGCTTGGGGAATTCCTGCCGCAGCGCCAGCACCGAACGGATATCCGCCGCCCGGTCCACACCCACATAGAGCGGCTGCCGCCCCGTCACCACCGGCACCAGCGCGGCGGCATCGAAGCGGGTGAGCAGCGTATCGCTAGGCCGTTCCGCGCTGCTGCCGGCAAGCCGGGGGTCCTGCGCCGCCGACAGATCCTGCCGGGTGGAAAGGTCGCTCGCCTCGCGCAGCGCGTTGCGCAGCGCGGCGTGCGCCGCGATCCGGCTGCGGCCGGCGATCCGTGCGCCCTGCTCCCCCAGCACCACGAACTGGAAGGCCCGCGCCTTCTCCACCGCCTGCGGATCGGCGCCGAGATCGATCACCGCCCCCTGCCCGGCGAAGATCGTGCTGCCGGGATAGGCGGTGACGGTGGCCCGCGTAATGCCGGCCGCGCGGGTAATCTCGATCGGTTCGGAGGCGGCGTTGATCGCCGGGGCGACATCCAGCGCGGCGCCGAAAGGTGAGCCGCGCGGGCGGGTGTCGTTGCTCTCGTCCACCGCCTCGACGTCCCACAGGCCGAGGTCGGTCATCGCCGCGAACAGGCCGGGCGTGACCCATTTGCCCTGTGCGTCGATCACCGGCAGGCCGGTGGCGGAGGAGGCGCTGCCCGCGCCGGCCTCCACGACTTTCCCGCCGCGCACGACCACATGGCCGCCCTCGATCGGGTCGCTGCCGTCGCCGAGCACCAGCCGTGCGTTGTTGACCACGAAGTCCTGCGCAGCGGCAGGAACGGCGGAGGCGGCCAGCGCCGCGCCAAGGAGAAGGCGAGCGATCATTTCACGTCTCCTTCGCCGGGCTGGCCAAGCTCGAAATCGCTCACCGGCCGCCGTTCACGGTCCAGCGCGTCATACATCAGCGCACCGTCGATCCACACCTTCTCGGGCCGGGAATAGACGGACAGGGGGTTGCCGTTCCACAGCACCAGATCGGCCATCTTGCCGCCTTCGAGGCTGCCGGTGACCTTGTCGATCCCCATGGCCTTGGCCGCGTTCAGCGTGAACCACCCGACCACCTGTGCATCGGGAATGTCGATCCCCATCCGCCTGCCGTCCGCCTGCGCCTTGGCGGCTTCCTGGTTGAGCCGCTGGATGCCGTTGGCGTCGTCCGAATGGATGATCACGCAGGCGCCGGACTGGGCCAGCAGCGCCGCATTTTCGGGGATCGCGTCATAGGCTTCCATCTTGAAGCCATACCAGTCGGCCCATACGGCGGAGCAGATGTCGTTCTCGCGCAGGAGATCGGCGATCTTGTAGCTTTCGACCGCGTGGTGGAAGGCGGTGACCTTATAGCCCATTTCCTTGGCCATATCGATCACCAGCGCCATCTCGTCGGCGCGATAGCAGTGGTTCTGCACCAGGATGCGCCCGTCCAGCACGCCGGCCAGCGTCTCCTTGGCGAGATCGCGCTTCTGGCGGTCTCCTGCCGCATATTCCTTCGCATCCAGCCAAGTCTGCCGATTGACGGCGAAATTGCCCATGCGCGTGGAGGGCATCTGCCCCTTCTCGCCATAGACGCGCTTGGGATTTTCTCCGCAGGCCATCTTCAGGCTGTAGGGCGCGCCGGGGAACTTCATTCCCTGCACCGTGCGGCTGGGCACGTTCTTGAGCGTCACCGAACGGCCGCCCATCAGATTGGCCGATCCGGGGAGAATCTGGAGGGCGGTGACGCCCCCGTTGGCCAGCGCGCGGGTGAAGCCGGGATCCTGCGGCCATACGGAATGCTCGGCCCACACCTCGGGCGTCGCGGGGCTGGTCGCTTCATTGCCGTCGGAGTTCGCCTCCACCTCGGGCGTCGGATAGTCGCCGAGATGGGAATGGACGTCGATCACGCCAGGGGTGACGAATTTTCCGGCGCCGTCGATCCGCCGATATTGCGCGGGAATGGCGAGGTCGGGCCCGCCGACCGCCACCACCTTGCCATCGGCGAAGAGCACAGTGCCGTTGTCGATCCGGCCGCCAGCACCGTCGAACACGGTGGCGCCCACCAGCGCGGTCGCCTCGCCGGGATAGGCGCGGTAGGTAGAGGGATAGGGATCGGCCGGCGGTGCTGCCGCCGCCGTCCTGGTCCCGGCCCCGGTGGTGGCACAGCCGGCCAGCAGCCCGGCCATTGCCAGCGCCAGCGTGACGCGTGTCCTCATGTCTTGCCCCCGTTTATGCTTTGTCAGTTATTCGGCCTGGTCGCCGGATGGAAGCCGGCGGCCTGCGGTTCCGCAGCTTCGTCTTCACCCAGCAGATCGTCGCCCACATTGTCGTCCTTGAGCGTATCGAGATGCATCCACCGCTTGACCAGCGGCGAGACGATCACGACGACCACGCCGATCCCCAGCGCGACCCAGCCGATCGAAGTGTAGATCGCCAGCGCACCTTCCTTGGTCATTTCCCCGCCTTCGCCGCCGGTCGCTTCGCCGATTTTGCCGGCCACGAAATTGCCACCGGCGGTCATGAAGAACCACGCGCCCATGATGAGCGAGGCCATGTGGCGCGGCGCCAGCCGGTTCATCGCGGAAAGCCCCACGGGCGACAGACACAGCTCGCCAGAGGTGTGGAGGAAATAGATCAGGAACACGAGCACCACCGGCACGAGCGCCCCGCCCAGCGCATGGGCGCCCCAGGTAAAGACCAGAAAACCGAGCCCGACCTGCACGATGCCGAGGCCGAACTTTGCCGGCGTGGAGGGTTCGATCCCGCGCTTGGCGAGGAAAATCCACAGGGCGGCGAAGATCGGGCCCAGCAGCACAATGAAGATCGCATTGATCGACTGGAACAGCGATGCAGGCACGCCCCCGCGGTCCACGAAGCGATCGGTGAAGAGGTTGAGGCTGCCCCCAGCCTGTTCGAACAGGCCCCAGAACAGCGGCTGCAGTGCCACCAGGAAGATGATCGCGAAGATCCGTTCGCGCGGATGCCTGGGCATCTTGAACGCCTCGAACAGAACATAGCCGAGCAGCAGCGCGCCGCAGATGCCGAGCAGCGTGCCGACCACGTTCTGATACTGGATCAGGAACCAGATCGCGGCGACTGCGGCCACGCCCACGGCATAGAGGCCGTATTCGTGCGCCTTGGCCAGCGGCGCCGGCGGCTCCCCCTGGCCCATCAGCGCGGGCCTGCCGAAGGCGAAGATTACCAGGCCCAGCACCATGCCGATCCCGGCCAGACCGAAGCCATAGCCCCAGCCGATCGTTTCGCCGAGATAGCCGACCAGCACGGTGCCCAGCGCGGCGCCCGTGTTAATGCCCATGTAGAAGATGGTGTAGGCGCTGTCGCGACGCTCATCGGTGAGGCGGTACAGCTGCCCGACGATCACGGAGATATTCGCCTTGAGGAAGCCGGAGCCGACGATGATGAAGGCCAGCGCCATCCAGAAGATGTTGACGGTGGGATCGTTGGCGAAGCCGCTGCCGTTGCCTTCGAAGGCCATGAAGCCGTGGCCCAGGGCCAGCAGGATGCCGCCGAACATCACTGCCTTGCGTTGGCCGAGATAGCGATCCGCCAGCCAGCCGCCCAGCACCGGGGTGATGTAAACCAGGCTCGTATAGGCGCCGTAGATCAGGTTCGCCTTGCCGTCCGCGAACAGCCAGTGCTTGGTGAGATACAGGATGAGCAGGGCGCGCATGCCGTAATAGGAAAAGCGCTCCCACATCTCGGTGTAGAACAGCACGAACAGCCCGCGCGGGTGGCCCACCACCTCTTCGCTGCGGCGGGCGGCGATCAGGCCGCCGACAGCCAGGACGAGGAACAGGAGGACGGCGGCGATGGCGGCGATCCAGTCGCCTTCGTCCCACAGCGCGATATCCTTCATCCGGCCCCTCTTCTCGTCTTTTCGATTGTCGCTGATGCTGGTTTAGGCGGGTGAACCTAGCCGTCAAATCGGTCTTGTGAAGCAATTTGTTGCATCTGTGACCATCGCATGGCTGCGGGCGGGCGCTTGACCTGCCGCGCTGTATTATGGCACTGCATCACCCGGATGTCCGACAATCGCCCCGTCTATATGCGCCTGCGCGAAATGATCGCCGCGGCGATCATCGAAGGCCGCTATGCGGAAGGGGACATGCTGCCTTCGGTGCGCGCCTTTGCTGCGGAACAGGGGGCCAATCCGCTGACGGTGGCCAAGGCCTATCAGCAATTTCAGGCCGACGGGCTGATCCGTGTGCAGCGCGGTGTGGGGATGTTCGTGCGCGAAGGCGCGGCGCGGCAGCTCCGCATGGCGGAGCGCGCCGCCTTCCTGGCGGAAGAGTGGCCGCAGATCCGCGCGCGGATGGAACGGCTGGGGATCGACCTTGCCGATCTGCTCGACGAAGTGTGAAGCCTGCGGACTTCACATATTTTAGAATTTTCCGCCTTCCGATTGCACTTACGGCCTCTCTCTGCCAGATAGCGGCTGACGGGTCGCATCGTCGCCGCCAAGCGGATCTGCTGGGCTATGCCCCATGCAGCCGTGTTCGGCTGGCCGCGTAAAGGGATGACGATGATCAGGTCCGAACTCCTGCAAGCGCTCGCCACGGATAATCCCGAGCTGCGCCCCGAAGAAATCGAACAGGTCGTCGATATCTTCTTCGACGAGATCGCCGCACGCCTCGCCGATGGCGGGCGGGTGGAACTGCGCGGTTTCGGCACTTTCTCCACGCGCGAGCGCGACGGCCGCACCGGCCGCAACCCGCGCACGGGCGAAGCGGTGGATGTGCCGTCCAAGCGGGTGCCCTACTTCAAGCCGGGCAAGGAAATCCGCGAACGGCTGAACGCCGCGGCGGAGTAACGCCTGCCGCGGAGCGGGAGGAAAAACTCGGCAGCGAGGCGCACTGTGGCCCGCCCGCCACACGACGCCCTTCCGAACAGCTCAGAAATACTTCGTAACAATCCAGAAGCAGCCCGGAAAAATCGCCGGGCTATTTCCCTGCTGTCGTTGCGATACGGAGCTGCCATGGAGCGGCTGCGGGGTGGCGACCGCAGGATGGAACGCGAAACCACATAAGTGAGGGCGTTCCACTATGAAAATCCGTTATCTCGCAGGCCTTGCTGGCCTTCTCGCCGCATCGCCTGCCATGGCACAGGATGCCGCGGAGTCTCTTTCCGTTTCCGGTTCCGTGGCCCTTGTCAGCGATTATCGCTTCCGCGGTGTCTCCCAGACCGACAAGGAAGCGGCGATCCAGGGCGGCATCACCGTGGGCCACGACAGCGGACTGTATGTCGGCACCTGGGCTTCCAACCTCTCCGGCTGGGGCACGTTCGGCGGCTCCAACATGGAACTCGATATCTTCGGCGGCTATGCCGTTGAGGTCGCGGACGGCGTGACTGCGGATGTGGGCCTGACCTGGTTCATGTATCCGGGCGGCGCGGACACGACCGACTTCGCGGAGCTCTTCGCCAAGCTGTCGGGGCAGTTCGGCCCGGCCAACATGCTGGTTGGCGTGGCCTATGCGCCAAAGCAGGAGGCGCTCGCCAATGTCTCCAACACGCCGCAGAGCAACGGGCAGAAAGAGGACAACCTCTATCTGTGGACCGACGCCAGCGCCGGCCTGCCGAACACGCCGCTGACGCTGAAGGCGCACCTCGGCTATTCCGACGGCAATCCGGGGCTCGGCCCCAATGGCACCAGCGTCGCGCCCACGGGCGACTACTTTGACTGGTCGCTGGGCGCCGATGTGGCGGTCGGGCCGTTGACGCTGGGCGTCAGCTATGTGGACACGAGCATCTCGCGCGCGGAATCGGCCTATCTGCTGCCGAACTTCTCTTCCACCAAGGACGGCTCGAGCATCGCCGATGCGCAGGTGGTGTTCTCGCTCAGCGCCGGGTTCTGATGTTTAACGGGGGCCACTAAGGTGGGGATTGCCTGCCGTGTGGCCCCCAATCCTTTCTTTCGTCTGCCGCTCTTACTGGTCAGCCGTGCTGCCTCGCGCTAGCAGGGCGGCACTGGCGGGCGTGGCGGAATGGTAGACGCCGGGGACTTAAAATCCCCTGAGCTTTGCTCGTGCGGGTTCGAGTCCCGCCGCCCGCACCAGCGTCCATCCCCTTATCCCCCCTCAGGATTTCTGCTTGGGCAGGATTCCCTATCCCCCAGGCAATGGAGTGTTCTCCGCCCCCGGTCATAATTGCCCGCGACCTAAGAGGGGGAGATGCGCATGTCGGTGTATCCGTCACGCGAGAAGCGGCAGACTGTTTGGCTGGGTGCGCGGCTCAAGAGCCGCGGCGACTGGTGCGATATGACCATCGGCAATGTTTCGACGCACGGCATCGTGGGCCTGTGCCGCCACGCGCTGGAGCCGGGTGAACGTGTTGAAGTGCGCTGTGGCAGCTTCACGATCCATGCCCGGGTCGTGTGGACCCGGCATGACCGGTTCGGTGCCGCGGTCGAGCGCCCGATCGTGGTGGAAGACCTGCTGCGCGCCAGCCTCGCCCGGCCGCAGAGCGGCGAACGCCGCCAGATCCTGCGGGAGTTGGCGGATGAGGGGGCTGGGAGCCTTGCGCATTACAGAAATGAGCAGGGTCGCCGGCCGGTCAATTCCCGCGGCAGGCTTGGGCCACACGGCTTCCGCTTCGGATGACGTACAAAACTGTGGGTTTTAACACGAAATTAGGCATTGGCAGGCATGGATATGCCAGATTTGGGTATAGTCTGCGCGCTTAGCTTTGAGGTTCCGGCCCGGTGACTGCAATTCAACTGTCGGAGGACACATGTCCGACGTATCGCGGCAAGAAATGACGAGCGGAGCTGCCGCGGTGAGCGGCAGCGAGGCCGAGCAGCGCGCAGCTCCCCGCTTCACCTTGCTGATTCGGGCGGCGAAGCTCACCTGCGATGCGGGCGAGTACCTGTGCGTGGTGCGGGACGTGTCCGAGACCGGTGTGAGCGTGCGGCTGTTCTGCCCGCTCCCCGCCGACTGCGAATTGACGCTGGAGATGTCGAACGGCGATCGCCACCGGCTGGAGCGCGTGTGGGAAGAGCCCGACAAGGCCGGCTTCCGCTTTGCCGATCCGGTGGACATCGAACGGATTATCGGCAGCCCCAGCCGCTTCAGCAAGCGTTCGATTCGCGTGAACCTCGAAGTCCCGGTGATGCTTCAGATGGGCGAACGCACCCTCACAGCGCGGATGCACAACATCTCGCAGCAGGGCGCCCTGGTGAGCTGCAGCGAACATCTTTCCATCGACCAGCGCCTGCGCCTGTCGGCGCGCGGCCTGCCCACGATCGCCGCAAAGGTCCGCTGGCGGGGACCGCAGCAGTATGGGCTGATCTTCGAGGATACGTTCCAATTCGGTGAACTGGCCCGACTGACGGCTGCGCTGCAGCTGAATGCCTGAGGAAGGCCTCGGCCTGCCTCAGGCGGGGCGGAACTTCATCGCCACGCCGTTCATGCAATAGCGCAGGCCCGTGGGCTTCGGCCCGTCATTGAAGACATGGCCGAGGTGTCCGCCGCAATTGGCGCAATGCACTTCCTTGCGCGGATAGGCGAGCTTGTAGTCGGTGGAGGTGCCCACCGCACCCTTGAGCGGCTGGTAGAAGCTGGGCCAGCCCGTGCCGCTGTCGAACTTCGTGGCGCTGGAAAACAGCGGATGGTCGCAGCCTGCGCACAGGAAGGTGCCCTTGCGATGCTCGTCATTGAGCGGGGAGGAATAGGGACGCTCGGTCGCTTCCTCCCGCAGCACGGAAAACTGCGCCTTCGTCAGCTTCTTGCGCCAGGCGTCTTCGCTGAGGGAAAGGGGGAAGCTCTTCGCCGCGGCCGGCGATCCGCACGCCGCGAGGGCGGGGACCGCGATGCCTGCGCCGAGCCAGGCCAGCGCGCTGCGGCGGGTGCTGGTGAGTCGTGACATGGTGATCTCCTAGCTGCTCCTGTCAGAACCAGGCCTGAACGCAGTAGCGATCAGGGATTGCAGGCCGCGGCTGCGCTTCACGCCCTGCGGTCCGGATTTCATCACGCGTGTGCGGAACAGCGCCGCGCCGGCGCGGATGAAGATCGTCACCCACAACAATTGCCACGCCAGTGCGACGAAATGCGGCCACAGCGCTTCGCTCTGCGCCGCACGAGCGAGCATGGCGAAGGGCGAACTGAAGGGAAAGGCGATCGCCACCCATTCGATCGGTTCACCCGGCTGCGACATGGCGAGATTGGCGAAGAAGAACAGCAGGACCTGCATCATGGTGACGGGCATGGAGAGGGTCTGCACTTCGCGGACAGTGGAGGCCAGCGAACCGATCGCGAGGAATACGGAACCCAGCAGCAGATAGCCCATGGCGAAATAGATGACGCCAAGCAGGAAGAACATCGGCCAGCCGACCCCCGGTGCCGGCAGGTTCTGCAGGTCGATCGGTCCCAGGCTCTGCCCTCCCGCGTCGGACACGAATATCAGCCCGCCGATCACCGAGCCCCACACGGCGATGCCCACCAGCGACACCGCCAGCATAGCGAAGAGCTTGCCAAGGAACACAGCGTCCATCGGGATGGCCGCGGCGAGGATCTCGATCACCTTGTTCGCCTTCTCCTCGACCAGGTTGGAGAGGACCATGCCGGCCAGCAGCATGATCAGCAGGAACAGGATCAACTGCCCGGCTTGTGCGGTGCGGAGGCGGGCGCGCGTCTCGCTCGCGCCGCTGGTCTTCACCTCGTTCAGCGTCACCTGCGGATAGGCGGCAGGGATGCCTTGGGTTGCGGTGGCGGCCACGAGCGACACCGGGCCGCGCCAGAACTCCAGCCGCTCCGCCGTGGCAGTGAGCACCGGATGCGCCGGCGTACCCGTGACGACGGCCGCCAGACTGCCGGTGCCCGCTTCGAGCACCGCCCGGGCATCGAAGGTTTCGCCGGGCTTGAGCCTTTTCAGGGCCGTCATCTCGGGAAGATTGGGCCCGAGTTCGCGCGCCAGTGCGGCATGTGCCGCCAGCAGAGTGTCGACATCGCCCGCCTGCATGGCGATGCCGATCTCGGGCGGCGCGGCGCGGCTTTCCACCCGCTGCCCGATGGAGCCGGCAAGGCCGCCCACCAGCACCGGGAACAGGGGGCCGAGCAGAAAGAAGAAGAAGGCACGGCTGAACAGGATCGCGCCAAAGTCCCGCCGCGCGACCACGAGTGCCGCCTGCACCATGGAAAGCCGCCGTGCGCCGTTCATGGCGCCGCCTCGCTTTCCGGACCCGCTTCGAGCGCTCGGGCCGCCGCTTCGCCGGCGATGGCGACGAAGGCATCGTGCAGGCCGGCCCGCTCGATGGAGAGGGAAAGAATGCCCGCTTCGCCGTCGATCAGGGCGCGCAACAGCGGCTCCACGCCGCTTTCCGGCAGGGGAAAATACCAGAAGGCCCCCTCCTGCCGCGTGTCGGGCGGAAGGATACGGGTCCACCCGCCTTCGCGGCGCTTGGTCTCCAGCCGCACCTGTGCCGGAATGCGATCGCGCGCCACGTCCACCGCCCCCGCGAAGGGCACCTTCCCGCCGGCGATGATCGCCACCTGTTCGCACAGCCGCTCCGCATGGGCGATGACATGGGTGGAGAAGATGACGGTGGTCCCCTTGTCGGCCAGCGAGCGAATCAGCCGCTCCAGCTTGCCCTGGTTGATGGCATCGAGGCCGGAGAAGGGTTCATCCAGCACCACCAGCCGGGGATCGTGAACCAGCGTGCCGAGCAACTGCACGGTTTGCGCCATGCCCTTCGAAAGCTGGCGGATCTGGCGCTCCACCGCATAGCCCAAGCCATGCTGCTCCATCAGTTCGCGCCCGCGCCGCCGCCCTTCTTCCAGCGGCAGGCCGCGCAGGGCGCCCATGAAGGCGATGGCGTCATAGGTTTTCATCGCCGGATAGAGCCCGCGCTCTTCCGGCAGGTAGCCGATCAGGCGCGCCACTTCGCGCGGGTTCGCCTCGCCCAGCACGCGGCGCGTGCCCGCATCAGGGTCGATGATGCCCAGCAGCATGCGCAGCGTCGTGGTCTTGCCCGCGCCATTGGGGCCGAGGATGCCGTAGATCGCGCCTTCGGGGACGGATAGGTCGACCCCATCGACCGCCAGTGTCCCGTCGAACCGTTTGACCAGCCCGCGCGCCTCGATCGCCAGCGATGACCGCCGCGGCGCCCTGCCATTGTCTGCCATGCCGGCTTCGCCTAGCGCCTGCTCCATGCACATGCGATACCGGAGCCCGGTAACAGGGAGCAACCCGAAAGGTGGCTGATCCCGCGACTCTGGACGATTTACGCCTGCGCCTGCTGGAGCAGGCGCAGGCGCTGGGCTTCGCGGCGGTGGGCTTTGCGCCGGCCACGAACGATCCCGTGCGCGAGGCACGGCTGCGCGAATGGCTCGACGCCGGCATGCATGGCGAGATGGGCTGGATGGAAGACCGCGCCGATGTGCGGCACGGCCCGCAGGCCATGTGGCCCGAGGCGCGGAGCGTGCTGGCGCTGGGCATGAGCTATGCGCCCGATGTCGATCCGCTGGCGCTGGACGGCGATGCGGAGCGGGCGCGCATCTCCGTCTATGCGCAGGGGCGGGATTATCATGATGTGCTGAAGAAGGCGCTGAAGGCGCTGGCGCGCTGGCTGGTGGCCGAAGGGGAGAAGCTGGGGCTTGAAGTACGCTTGAAGGTCTTCGTCGATACGGCGCCGGTGATGGAAAAGCCGCTGGGGCAGGCGGCGGGGCTCGGCTGGCAGGGGAAGCATACCAATGTCGTGAGTCGCGCGCATGGCAACTGGCTGTTCCTGGGCGCCATCTACACCACCTTGCCTTTCCGCCCGGACGAGCCGCATGCGGACCGCTGCGGCAATTGCACGGCCTGCCAGACGGCCTGCCCCACCGACGCCTTCCCGGAGCCGTACCGGCTCGATGCGCGGCGGTGCATTTCCTACCTCACCATCGAACACCGCGGCCCCATCCCGGAGGAATTCCGGGAAGCGATCGGCAATCGCATCTATGGCTGCGACGATTGCCTGGCCGCCTGCCCGTGGAACAAGTTCGCCCAGACGGCGGCCCGGCACAAGGCACTGGACCCGCGGGCGGAGCTCGTCGCACCGCGACTGGCCGAGTTGCTCGCGCTGGACGATGCCGGTTTTCGGGCCCTGTTCTCCGGCTCCCCGATCAAGCGGATCGGCCGGGATCGCTTCGTGCGCAATTGCCTGATCGCTGCCGGCAACAGCGGCAATTCAGCCCTCGCAGCCCCCGTGGAGGCGCTGCTGGCGGACCCCGATCCGGTGGTAGCGGAAGCAGCGGGCTGGGCGCTCGCGCGGCTTACAGCATCGCCTTGAGCGGGGTTTCGGTGTCGA
Source organism: Altererythrobacter sp. B11 (assembly GCF_003569745.1). Classification (NCBI taxonomy): domain Bacteria; kingdom Pseudomonadati; phylum Pseudomonadota; class Alphaproteobacteria; order Sphingomonadales; family Erythrobacteraceae; genus Altererythrobacter; species Altererythrobacter sp. B11. Next base: position 417,184 of record NZ_AP018498.1, on the reverse strand, counting down.
GCAGCAGTTCGGGCGCTATGCTCGCCCGCGCCTCCACCAGCTTGCGCCCCTGCACATAGTCTTTCACCGCATTCACGCAGTCCAGCGCGATCACGCGGCCTTCCTTCAGGTAGATCACGGAAAAGCTGCGGCTGGCGGGATCGCCGCGCAGCACCGTGGTGTCATGCCCCATGCTGAGGCCGACGGTCTGCAGCTTGAGGTCGTACTGGTTCGACCAGAACCAGGGCAGCGCATCATAGGGTTGCGGATCGCCGCAGATCGCGCGGGCGGCGGTGGTGGCCATGTCATGCGCGTTCTGCACGCTTTCCAGCCGGATCACCGCGCCATCGGCATAGGGATTGGCGTGGGCGGCACAGTCCCCGATCGCGTAAACGTCGGACAGGCTGGTGCGGCAATATTCGTCCACGTCCACGCCATTCGCGCCCGCCGCCCCGGCGCCGATCAGCGGCCCGATCGACGGGACGATGCCGATGCCCACGACCACCATCTCGCAGGGAATTGTCTCGCCGCTCGTCAGGGTGACGCCGGCTACGCGGTCGCCGTCCGCCACCAGGCACTCGACCCCGGTGCCCAGGCGCACATCGACGCCATGTGCGCGGTGCTCCGCCTCGTAGAAGCGGGACAGGTCTTCCCCGGCGACGCGGCTGAGCAGCCGGTCCTGCATTTCCACCAGTGTGACCGAACAGCCGCGCTTGGCGAGCACGGCCGCCGCTTCCAGACCGATATAGCCGCCGCCGATCACCACCACCCGCTTGGCACCGCCTGCCAGTTCGGCCATCAGTCGGTCCGCGTCCGGCTTATCGCGCACGGCGTGGACGCCGTCGAGATAGCCGCCGGGGCAGTCGAGCCGCCGCGCGTCCCCGCCGCCGGCCCAGATCAGCGAGCCATAGGTTACGGGCTCGCCCCCGCTGATGCTCAGTTCATGCGCGGCCGGATCGAGCCGGGAGACATTCACGCCCAGCATCAGGTCGACCTGCTTGTCCTGCCAGAATTTCTCCGGCCGAATCAGGATGCGTTCGAACGCCTTCTCGCCCGAGAGATATTCCTTGGACAGGGGCGGGCGCTCGTAGGGCGGAGAACTGTCGCGCCCGATCATCAGGATCGAGCCTTCGAAACCAAGCTGGCGCAGGGAAATGGCGGCCTGTGCGCCGCCATGCCCCGTCCCCACGATCACCACATCTGCATGCATCATGCTTCAGCGTTTCCAGCCCTGCGGCTCGCAGTCAAGCCGAAGCCTGTGCCGCGGGGCTCAACGCTGCAGGAGATTGCGCGCCTGGCTGGCGATCTGTGCCAGCATGGCCGGGGCCAGCCGAGTGGAACCTTGTGCCCGCGCGATCATCGCTCGGAACTTGCCGATCGCCTGCTCATGCTCCTGCAGCCACTCCTCCACCGCCATCACGGGATCCTCGCCTACCGGCTTGTTCTCCGGCAGGCGATGCAGGAATTCGAACCGCATCTGCTGGAAATCGCGGGCGAGCCCCGCCACAAGCAGCCGTTCCCAAGGGTCGGAGGGATTCATCACCGCAGCCTTGTACTGCGCCCAGTCCAGCCCCAGCCGTTCGCCCAGGCGGATGAAGGCATTGGCCAGCCGGACCGGCGGAATGCGCGTCTGACCCGCGAGACGCGACAGGCCGATAGCGCCATCGATCGAGAACAGCCCGGCAACCATGCCGGCCATTTCCTTCGGCGCGCCCGCGTCCATCAGCCGGCTGGCAATGGCGGTGGAATGATCGCGCGCTTCCGCCGCCAGCAGATCATCGACATTGGCCATCAGCTGCGAAATGCCCTGCTCTACCTCGCCGACCACCGCCGACGGGGGAAGCGTTGCGCCGCCCGCGCGCAGCAGGTCCGCCATATGGCCGCGCAGGGCCAACGCCGCCTGATCGAACAGCAGCAGCCGCGCGGTTTCCGGCATGTCCGCCGTATCGATCGCCGCCCACACGCGGTCCATCCCCAGCATCTCGCTCGCCGCCACGAAGGAAGCGGCAATCTGGCTCAGGCTCGCGCCCTCTTCCTCCGCCAGTTCGAAGGGATGGACCAGCCCCATGCGGTTCACAATCCGGTTGGCGACCGAGGTGGCGACGATCTCGTTGCGCAGCCGATGCTCCAGCAGGGCCTGACGGTGGGCCTCCTGCAATTGCGGCGGGAAGTCTTCCAGCAGCAGCGGTTCCGCTGCCTTGTCGGCTGCCAGATCGCTTTGCTCGATGGCGTCCTGCAGCACCAGCTTGGCGGTGGAAAGCAGCACGGCGAGTTCGGGCCGGGTCAGTCCCTTTCCGTCGGTTGCGCGGCGGTTCAGCACTTCGCTGTCCGCCAGCCCCTCGGTCTTGCGATCCAGCTCTCCCAGATCCTCCAGCGTCTCGATCAGGCGCGCCTGCGCCGCAACCGCGTCGGCACCGCCCATCTCCGCTATGGACAGGGCGAGGGCCTGCAGTCGGTTGTCCTCCAGCACCAGCGCGGCGACCTCATCGGTCATCTCCACCAACAGTTCGTTGCGGCCTTCCTCTGACAGGCGGCCGTTCCGTCGTGCGGCGGCGAGGGCGATCTTGATGTTCACTTCGTTGTCGGAACAATCGACGCCGGCCGAATTGTCGATGAAATCGGTGTTGATGCGCCCGCCGTTCAGCGCGAATTCGATCCGCCCGGCCTGTGTCACACCGAGATTGGCCCCTTCGCCCACGACCTTCGCGCGGAGCTCGTTGCCGTTGACGCGCAGGCCGTCGTTGGCGGGATCGCCGACTTCCGCATTCGTCTGGCTGCTGGCCTTGATGTAGGTGCCGATGCCGCCAAACCACACGAGGTCCACCTGGCTGCGCAGGATCGCGCTGATGAGGGTTTCGGGATCCAGATCCTCAGCATCCACGCCCAATGCGGTGCGCGCCTCCGTTGAGAGGGGGATGCGCTTCATCGTGCGGGCGAACACGCCGCCGCCTTGCGAAATCAGCGCTTCCGAATAATCCGCCCAGCTCGATCGCGGCAATTCAAACAGCCGCCGCCGTTCTTCCCAGCTCTGCTCAGGGTCGGGATCGGGGTCGATGAAGATGTGCCGGTGATCGAAGGCGAAGACGAGCTTGATCGCCTTGGACAGCAGCATGCCATTGCCGAACACGTCGCCGGACATATCGCCGCAGCCGGCCACGCGGATGCTCTGTGTCTGCACGTCCACGCCCATTTCGAGGAAGTGGCGCTGCACGGAAATCCACGCGCCGCGCGCGGTGATCCCCATCGCCTTGTGGTCATAGCCATGGCTGCCGCCGCTGGCGAAGGCATCGCCCAGCCAAAAGTCCTCGCTTTCCGCGATGGCATTGGCGGTGTCGGAGAAGGTGGCCGTGCCCTTATCGGCCGCGACCACGAAATAGGGATCCTCTCCGTCGCGGATCACGATCCCCGCCGGGTGCACGACCTGGTCATTCACGATGTTGTCGGTAACCGACAGCAGCGTGCGGATATAGAGCTTGTAGCTCTCCGTTCCTTCGGTGAACCAGGCATCGCGATCCTGCGCCGGATTTGGCAGGCGCTTGGGATAGAAGCCGCCCTTCGCCCCGGTGGGCACGATCACCGCGTTCTTGACCCGCTGCGCCTTCATCAGGCCGAGGATTTCGGTGCGGAAATCGTCGCGCCGGTCGGACCAGCGGATGCCACCGCGCGCCACCGGGCCGGCGCGCAAGTGAATGCCCTCCACGCGGCGGGAATAAACCCAGATCTCTCGCCACGGCACCGGCTTGGGCAGGCCGGGCACCAGCGCGGAATCGAGCTTGAACGCCAGCGCTTCGGCTGCCGCAGGGGTAAAGGCATTGGTGCGCAGGATGGCGGAGATGACCGACCAGTACAGGCGCAGCAGGCGATCGTCGTTGATCGCGGCAACCCCGGCGAGGCCCTGCCGGATGGCATCCTGGGCCTGCTCCGCACCGGCGGCGCGGTCGCCCGGGAGTGCCGGATCGTGGAGCGCGCGGAAGAGGGTGATCAGTGCACGGGTAACGTCGGGCGCGCCGCGCAGCGCGTCCACCACGGTGTAGATCGTGAAGGCGATATTGGCCTGCCGCAGATAGCGATAGATCGCGCGCAGCCAGTCCGCTTCTTCCGCGCTCAGATCGGCGCCCGTGACCAGGCGATTGAACACATCGTCTTCCGCCCGCCCGTTGATGACGGCGCAAATCGCCTTCTCCACGGGCTCGGCCCGCGCGAGCAAGGCGGCGGCATGGTCGCCGCGGGGCAGGCCCAGCTGGAAATCGTGGATCGTCCCGGCGTGGTCGCCACCCAGCTCGGTCGGCACTTCTGCCAGCACGCGAAAGCCGAAGTTCTCCAGCGCCGGCACCGCGTCCGACAGGGGCATGGCGCCGCCCTGCTGATAGATCTTCAGGCGCAGCATGTCGGCCGAATCGCTGTCCAGCCGATAGAGCCGGGCGTCGCGGCGCAGCGGGCGGTCGGGATCGTCCGCATCCAGATGCCGCATGCGATCGATGTCGCGCGCGGCCTCCGCCGGGCCATAGGTGTCGCGGTAGAAGGTCGGGAACGCCTCGGCATAACGGCTGGCGAGGGCGGCGGCGCGGCCGGATTCCTCGATCTCGCCCAGCGCATCTTCCACCGCATCGGTCCAGCCGCGCAGCATCTGCTGCAGGCGGGCATCCACCGCGCGATCGTCCGGCGCGCCTTCCAGCCCGCGATAATCGAGCACGAAGCGCAGCATTGCGAGGCTGCCGCCCTCGACAATCAGGCTCCAGTCGAGCGTTTCGGCCCCGGTGCATTCCTTCAGCAGGTCCATCACGCGGTGCCGCGTGCCGGTGGAAATCATGTCGCGCGGCAGCCACACAAAGGCGAAGAGATGGCGCTGCAAGGGGGCTGCAACGATCGCCAGCCGTGGCCGGGGGCGATCGGCCAGCGCCATCATAGTGGTCGCCACCCGCAGGATATCTTCCTGGGAGAAGCCGATCACCAGATCATGCGGCAACACGGTGAGCGCGTGGAGCAGCGTTTTCCCGTCGTGGCTCGCCTTGTCGAAGCCGAGCTGGCCGGTGATATTGGCCAGTTGCACACGCAGCACCGGAATTTCGCCCGGCGGCGTGGCCAGCGCGGCGCTGGTCCAGATGCCAGCATGGATGGAGAGCGCGGCGACACGGCCTTCCTCGATCACCGGCACGATGAACAGGTCCAGTGGCACGCGGCGGTGCACGCGCGATACGCGATTCGCCTTGATAATCAGCGGTGCGCGCCCGCTTCCGCTGTCGAACCAGGCGAAGGCACGTTCATAGCTGTCTTCCGCCAGCAGATCGCGCAGGTCGCGGCGGCACAGGCCCAGCGCCTGCGTATGCTTGCCATCGCGGCGGCGGGTGAGGTGCCCCAGCTGGGTGAGGTGGCCGCCGCTCAGCCAGCGCAGCAGCGCCGCGCCTTCGGCATCGGCGATCCGCTCTGCATCCTCCTGCATGAGCGCGACCATCTTCTGCCAATCGGCCACCGCCGCGCGCACATCGCCCAGCGTCGTCTCCAGCTCGCGCTCCAGCGCATGGCGCTGCTTCGCGTCCACCCGTTCGGTTTCCAGGTAGATCCAGCTTTCGCGCTTCTCGCCCGCACTGTCCGCCGCCGGCAGGGCGTTGAGGGTGCCATCCGCGTCGCGCCGCACGGGCAGAACCGGGTGCACGAGCAGGTCGATCGCCAGACCCGCCTCGGCGATGCTGGCGGCGATCGAATCGACCAGAAACGGCATGTCCTTGTTGATGATCGCGATGCGCGTCGTCCGCCGGCCATTGCTGGCGGTGCGGATCACCACATTGCCGTGGCCTTCCTGGCGCTGGCGTGCCGTTTCGAACAGGAAATCGGCCACTTCGGCCAATTCCGCGGGATCGAGCGGCTTCTCGCCGGGGAGCCGCGAGTCGGAGATGCGATTGCGCAGCTGCGCGACCAGTTCGCCATCTATCTTGGTGGCGCGCTCACTCGTGCCGCCCTGCTTGCCTGCCGTCGCCATCGTCTCACTCTCCGCTCGCGATCCTGCCGAAGCAATGGCCCGTATGCCGGGACGTTCCGTGCCGCTTCAGACCGCCTTGTTAAAAAGCGAATGCCGGACTTATCATTTATTATCCGGTCCGCCGAGGGCTTCCATCACCAAATCCAGCGAACGGATGCGCGCTGCCGGATCGAAGGTGGCGCCAGAGATGATGATCTCATCCGCCTGCGTGCGTTCGATGAAGCGGGCCATGCGATCGCGCACCGTGGCGGGGGAGCCCACCGCACGGGCGGTGGCCAGCCGTTCGAGCATGGCCTGCGCCTCCATCGGAAGGCTGGCGCGGTAATCCTTCACCGGCGGCGGCAGCTTGCCGGGATCGCCGCTGCGCAGGCGCACAAAGCTCTGTTCCTGCGAGGAGGCGAGCAATTCCGCCTCGGCGTCCGTCTCGGCCGCGATCACCGTCATCGCGGCCATCGCATAGGGCTGCTCCAGGGCGGCGGAAGGCCGGAACTGCTGGCGATAGGTCGCCAGCGCCGCATCCAGATGATCGGGTGCGAAATGGCTGGCGAAGGCATAGGGCAGGCCCAGCCGGGCGGCGAGCTGCGCTCCGAACAGGCTGGAGCCGAGCATCCACAATTGCACATCGGCGCCGCGGCCGGGCGTGGCGGTGATCGGCAAGTCCACATCCCCGGTGAACAGCGCGCGCAGCTCCACCACATCCTGCGGGAAGTATTCGGCCGCGCGATGCAGATCCTTGCGCAAAGCTTGGGCGAGAATGCCGGCTGCGCCGGGGGCGCGGCCAAGGCCCAGGTCGATCCGTCCGGGAAACAGCCCGTCCAGCGTCCCGAACTGCTCCGCAATCACGAAGGGGTTGTGGTTGGGCAGCATGATCCCGCCGGAGCCGATGCGGATCGTGCGCGTGCAATGGCCGATATGCGCCAGCACGACGGCGGCGGCACCGCCCGCGACGCCAGGTGTGGCATGATGTTCCGCCACCCAGAAGCGGTGATAGCCGGCACGCTCCGCCGCAGCGGCATGGTCGCCGGCATCGCGCAGCGCCTCCGCTACCGTGCCGCCTTCGCGCACCGGCACCAGATCGAGAATAGACAGCGGGATCATCGGCCGGGCTCCTTGGCAGTGCCCAACTGGGCGAGGTAATCGCGCGCCGCCTGAGCCTCTGGCGCGCGGGGGGCGGTCGCGAGAACGGATTGCCAGCTCTTGCGCGCCGCCTCCTCATCTCCCGCGAGCGCGGCGATCACGCCCGCTTCCAGGCCCACTTCGGCACTGCCGGGCATCAGCGCGGCTGCCGTTTCGATATGCTGCTGCGCGGCGGCAAGATCGCCCTGCCGCCGGGCGAGCGTGGCGGAAAGAAGCCAGGCGGTGCCGTTCTGCGGTGCCATCTCCCGCGCCTGCTGCAGGGCGGCTGCGGCGTCGTCGGTCCGGCCCAGCCCGACCAGCGCCCGTGCGCGGTCCGCGGCAATCCCGCCAGAAAGCGCGCCGTCGCCCGAGGATGCCGCGTCTGCTTGCGCGAGGGTGAAGTCGTCCAGGGCCGCCTGATAACGCCCCTCCGCCAGCGCGGCATTGCCGGCCATGCCGGCGAAACGGGCGCGCCCGCCGTGATCGCTCTCGAGCAGGGCGGAACGCGCGGCGAGGAAGGCGTTTTCGGCCGCCTGCCAGCGCAGCAGGCTGACATAGGCGGTGCCGAGGCATTGCTGCGGCAGGCTGCGCCCGACACCATAGGCTTCGCCCAACCAGGTGGAGGCGGTGACGATCGCCGTGGCCGGATCGGTGCGCGCCTCGCGCAGGCACAGCTGCAGCCTGTCCTGTTCCACCGTCGGCAGCCCGGCCTGGGCAATGAGAAGCGAAGCGGCAGCGAAAAGGAACATGGCGGGTCCGGTTCAGGCGATGGCGGCGACGGTGCGCAGCAGCAGCGCGACATCGCCGTCGCGCGACAGGCGATGGCCGGCACCTTTGACCAGAGTGATCTGCACATCCACTGAACGCAGCATCTGCGCCAGCTTCAGCGAGATTGCCGGCGGCACGTCGTGATCGAGCTGGCCGTGCAGCAGCCGGACCGGGCAATCGAGCGGAATTTCCCGGTCGAGCAGGCGCTGCTCCTCACCATCCTGCCAGAAGGCGGGATGCGTCGGCGTCGGCTCCGTGCCGTAGAGGTTTTCCTGGAACACGGTTTCCCCCGCGGCGAGCTTCGCCTTCTGTTCGGCGTCATAGCCCCAGTCGGTGAAATCGGGCGCCGCCGCGATGCCCACCATCCCGGCCAGCCGCGAGACCAGCTTGAGCCCGGCGAGGAGCATCAGCCACCCGCCCATGGAAGACCCGACCAGGACGATATTGCCTTCGGTGCGGGCCTCGACGAGCTCCAGCACCTCATCGCGCCAGCGGGACAGCGTGCCCTCGGCGAACTCGCCATCACTCTCGCCGCAGCCGGAATAGTCCAGCAGCAGGCAGGCGCGGCCCTGTTCGCGCGCCCAGTCGAACAGGGCAGTGGCCTTGCCGCCCGCCATGTCTGACATATAGCCCGGCAGGAAGACCAGGGCGGGGCCGCTGCCCGGCGTGTGGCGGTAGGCGATGCGTCGCCCGTCCGGCATCTCGTAAAAGGCGTGATCCATGCCCTGCCTTTGTGGGAAGCCCGGCGGGCGAAGGCAAGCGGCGATGGCTGCCAGCTACCTCCGCGCGGCGGCGTAGCGCGCGATCTCCGTCAGCTCCTGCGCCAGCAACAGGTCGGCGGACTGGCTGTTGGCCAGCAGAGTGCGATGCGCGGCCGCCAACCGCTGCACCAGCCGCTCCAGCTTGCCCGCGTTCCAGCGATGCAATTGCTCGGTCAGGTCGCGCTTGTCGCGCCAGAACACGCGGTGGGCCTTCTGTTCGGCATCCAGCAGGGCATTGATGTCACCCCCGGGGCCGAGGCGGGCGGTCAGCTGCGCCAGCTGCGCCGCGCGCCGTTCGATCGCCAGCAGCACGCCGACGGCGTTGAGCGATACCTCGTGGAACCGGCGCAATTCGCCCGCCAGCCGGTTCACCTGTCCGGAAAGGACGGTGTTGACCAGCGGCATCAGCCCGTCTTCCTCCGTCTTCGCGCCGATGGCTTCCAGCGCTTCGGCGTCGGCCCGCCGGGGCGATTGGGGCGAGGCGTCGAGATAGAGCGCCAGCTTGGTGACTTCGGACTGGGCGATGCGCACGTCGAGGCCGGCGGCGCGGGCGATCCGCTCCGCCAGATCGCCGTCCAGCCGCAGCCCGGCACCGTCGGCCATGCGCCGCACTTCATCGGTCACGCTGCGCAGGTCCGGCGTATGGAACATGGCGACCAGCCCGTCTCCGCGCTTTTCCAGCAGTTTGGCGGTGCGCGACTTGTCGGTGGCGGCGGTGGCCACGATCACCACCGGGCAGGCGCCTTCGCCTTGGCCGATGTCGAGCGTGTCGAGCAGGTTCTTCACCGCGTCATGCGCTTCGTCGCCACTGGCGCGCACATAGATGTGCCGCGTGCCGCCGAAGAGCGAGGTGGAGCGTGCCTCGTCCCCCAGCCGCACCGGATCGCTGCGCAGGTCGGCCCCGGAAAATTCGATCCGCTCGCCTGGGTCCGGCAACAGGCCGATCATCCGCGCGGCGGCGGCCGAAGCGCCGGCTTCGTCCGGCCCGCAGAAGAAGGCGATTCGCGCCCCCCTCGCCGCCTTGGGCGCCATGGCGGCGAAATCGCGCTGGGTGGCCTTCACGTCTGGGCGCGCAGCGTCAGCATCAATTGCGTGACGATGCGATCGGCAACTTCCTTGGAAAGGTTTTCAAGCGCGGTCTGCTCGGCGGCGATGGTGGCATATTCGGAGGACACCACGTCGATGCCGGCGTCCGCCCCGGCGGAGGCATCCAGCAGGATCTCCCCGGTGGCGAGATCGACCAGCTGATAGCGGGCACGCAGCGTGCGCCGTTCGCGCCCGATCGTCTCGTCAGTCAGCAGGCCTAGGCCTTCCAGCCGGTCGTCCAGCCGCACGTCCAGGCGATAGCGGGGGCTGTCCACCTCGCGGTCACCCATCCGCGCCTGCAAGGCATTGCGCATCAGCCAGCCGTCCCGCCCGGAGATGGGCGGCACCTGCACCGCCGCCAGTCCCTGCGCCACGGCACCATTGCCGCCGCCGGCATACATCGGCTGCAGCCCGCAGCCGCCAAGCGGGGCGGCGAGCAGCAGTGCGAGGGGCGCGAGCCACCTCATGCGACGATATTGACCAGCCTGTCGGGCACCACGATCACCTTGCGGATTTCCGCTCCATCCAGCGAACGCTGGACCTTCTCGCTTGCCAGCGCAAGCGCTTCCAGCTCGTCCTTCGGCAGGCCCTTCGCCACGGTCAGCGTGTCGCGCAGCTTGCCCTTCACCTGCACGGCGATGGTCACCTCGTCCTCTACAAGCAGCGCCGCGTCCACCTCGGGCCAGGGCGCGTCGACCGCCAGGCCGCTGCCGCCCATCGCCGCCCAGGCTTCCTCCGCCAGATGCGGCATCATGGGGGCCACAAGCAGCAGGATCGTGCGGATCGCCGCGCTGCGCTCGGCCGAAGGGGCGGCCTTTTCGGCCGCGCTGGTAAGTTCATAGATGCGCGCCACCGCCTTGTTGAAGGCCAGCGCCTCAATGTCGGTGGCGACGGCGGCGATCGTCTGGTGCGTTTTGCGGGCCAGCGCCTTGTCTTCCCCCTCGGCCGCCTGATCGTATTGGCCGAACAGGCGCCACAGGCGCTGCACGAACTTGCCGCAGCTTTCGATGCCGGCGGCGGACCACGGCAGGTCGCGTTCCGGCGGGCTGTCGGACAGCATGAACCAACGCACCGCATCGGCGCCATAGCGCGCCACGATCATGTCGGGATCGACGACATTCTTCTTCGATTTCGACATCTTGACCACCGGGCCGATGGTCACCGGCGCACCGTCGGCCCGCAGTGTGGCGGCATCGGCCGCACGGTCGATCTCGTCGGGGCTGAAATACACCGGCTGCCCCGTCTGCGCGCTGCGGCGTTCGTAGGTTTCGTGCGTCACCATGCCCTGGGTGAACAGGCTGGCGAAGGGTTCTGCCCCTTCCAGCAGGCCGATATGGGCCAATGCACGGGTCCAGAAACGGGCGTACAAGAGGTGTAGAATAGCGTGTTCTATGCCGCCGATATATTGATCGACCGGCATCCACTTCGCGACCTCCTCAGGGTCGAACGCCCGGTCGGCCGGCTGGCTGGCGAAGCGCAGGAAATACCATGAGGAATTAACGAAGGTGTCGAGCGTGTCTGTCTCCCGCAGGGCCGGGCTGCCGCATTGCGGGCAGGCGACATGCTTCCAGCTCGGATGCCGCTGCAGCGGATTGCCGGGAACGGAGAAGTCCACGTCTTCCGGCAGGGTGACGGGCAATTGATCGCTGGGCACCGGCACCGCGCCGCAGCTTTCGCAATGGATGAAGGGAATCGGCGTGCCCCAGTAGCGCTGGCGCGAGACGCCCCAGTCTCGCAGGCGCCACACGGTTTCGCCTTCGCCCCAGCCTTCCATTCCGGCGCGGGTGACCACCGCCTGCTTGGCAGTGGCGACATCCAGCCCATCGAGGAAGCCGGAATTGACCAGGATACCCTCGCCTGCCTCGGCCTCTCCGGCAAAGGGGGCATGGGCATCCTCCGCGCTGGCGGCGACCACACGGGTGATCGGCAGGCCGTATTTGGTGGCGAATTCGAAATCGCGCTGGTCATGGCCCGGCACGGCCATGATCGCGCCGGTGCCGTAATCCATCAGCACGAAATTGGCGATCCACACCGGCAGTTCCTGCCCGGTGAGCGGGTGCACCACCTTCAGCCCGGTGTCATAGCCGAGCTTCTCCGCGGTCTCGATCTCTTCGGCCGTGGTGCCACCCTTGCGGCAGCGCTCGATGAACTCGGCCGCGGCGCTGTCGGTGTCGCCCACCGCCCGCGCGATCGGATGCTCGGCCGCCACGGCGACGAAGCTGGCGCCGAAGATCGTGTCCGGTCGCGTGGTGTAAACCTCGATCTCTTCGTCGAAATTGCTGCCCTTGAAGCGCAGGCGCAGGCCGGTGCTCTTGCCGATCCAGTTTTCCTGCATCAGCTTCACCTTCTCGGGCCAGTGCTCCAGCCCGTGCAGCCCGTCGAGCAGCTCTTCGGCGAAATGGGTGATCTTGAGGAACCACTGGTTGAGCTTGCGCTTCTCCACCAGCGCGCCGGAACGCCAGCCGCGCCCGTCGATCACCTGCTCGTTCGCCAGCACGGTGTGGTCCACCGGATCCCAGTTGACCGCGCTTTCCTTGCGATAGACCAGCCCGGCTTCGTACAGCGCGATGAACAGCGCCTGCTCATGCCCGTAATATGCCGGATCGCAGGTGGCGATTTCCCGCGTCCAGTCGAGCGCGAAGCCCAGCCGCTTCAACTGCGCCTTCATGTTGGCGATGTTGTCATAGGTCCAGCCCGCCGGGTGGACGCCCTTTTCCATCGCGGCGTTTTCGGCCGGCATACCGAAAGCGTCCCACCCCATGGGATGCAGCACCTCGTGCCCGGTCATCCGCCGATAGCGGGCGAGCACGTCCCCCATGGTGTAATTGCGGACATGGCCGATGTGGATCCGGCCGGAGGGATAGGGGAACATCTCCAGCACGTAGCTTTTCGGCTTCGGGCTGGTGCTGTCGGCCACGAAGCTGCCCGCTTCTTCCCAGGCACGCTGCCAGCGCCCGTCGGCCTGCGACGGATCGAAACGATGGTCAATCATGCTTGCGCCCCGCTGACTGGGTTCAGCCTATCGCCGAGCGGCGCAGGTTGCGGGCCTTGGTCAGGATGACATCCTCCAGCTTCTGCACCGTGGCGGCCTGCACCGGCGCTTCCACCCATGTGCCGCCCTGCAGCACCTGCCGGCTGGCGGCGACGCGCAGCGCATCGGCGCGCAGATCCTGGTCGAGGATGGAGACGGAGACCTTCATCCGCTCATTGGGATTGGAAGGGTTGGAATACCAGTCCGTCACGATCACGCCGCCGGCGCTGTCCGCCTGGGTGAGCGGCATGAAGGAAAGCGTTTCCAGGCTTGCGCGCCACAGATAGGAATTGACGCCGATCGTCGTCACCTGCGCCGCCGCAATATCCGCTTTGGGACGTTCCCGCCCGCCGCACGCCGCAAGGCCCAGTACCACGGTGCCCAGCAGCAGGCCGGTGGCGGCTTTTCGGGCGAGGGAATGGCCGGCTTCGGCACTGGGAATGGTCGCTGCTGACATTATCGGTCCTGTTGATCATTGGCGGGCGCTGCCCGTGCGCCTCTATAGCCGCAGTTGGCCCTGCGGCAAGGTGGCGCGGGCCGCTTGCTGTTGGGACCGCGCGCGGTGAATGGCGGCTTAACTCGCGCGATTCTGTTGAAGCGGTGCAACACTGGCAAAAAACGCTGGCGTTCCATATATAAAGGCGTGGCCAAAAGGATTGAAACAGGCCTAGAACGGAACTGCTGAGCGATTCAGGCGATTCCCCGGTGGCGGCGCGCTGCCCTGGAGAGGATCCGGCGCCCGGCAGGGAGTGTTACGGTAGCGAATGAGGCTGTTCGCGTGAAGAGGAAGCGCATATCGCGCACGAAGCGCTTGGCGATCTCCGCGATTTGCGGTTCGCTGGTGCTTGCCGGCATTCCTACCGCCAGCTTCGCTCTCGCCGGTCTCACCAATTCCATGGGCCTGTCGGTCGAACAGAGCTTCTCTTCGCTTACGCCGGCCTCCGCCGATCCGCGCATCGCGGCGCTGGTGGCGGAACGGGGCGGGCAGGGGCCGCATATGCTGCGCTTCACGCCTGCCGGCGTGGCGGAACGGACGAGCCGTTCGGTCACCGTGGCGGTGCGCGTGGGCGACGATATGGCGCGTGCCATTTCCGTGCGCGGCGCGATCGACGCGGCGAAGGAGAAGGTGGCGGGCGAAGCCGCGGTGCGTATTGCGCCGGCGCGTTACAACCTCGGCCTGTCGCGCGGCTATCAGAACTTTGCCAAGCAGGCGCAGCTGTCGCAGCCGTTGTCCGATGCGAGTATCCCCGATCTTGCCGCCTTTGTCCCGACGCCCGGTGTGAAGGAGAAGCCGAGCCGCTTCGCCGCGCGGATCGAAATGGATGATGATGGCCGCGCAGGCGCTGCGCGCTCGCTCGATGCCGGGCCGGACCAGACGGTGGATGTCGCCGGCAGCTATCGCCTCACGCGGAATCTCAACGTCACCGCCGGCGTGCGTTATTCGCGCGATCACGATCGCCTCGCTCCGCTGGCCGATACGGCGCAGAAGGATAGCCAGGCGGTTTACGTGGGTACGCAGTTCCGCTTCTGAACCGGCCGCCATTGTGCGCCGCAAAACCCCGCTTTGGCGGGGTTTTTCTTTGCGCTGCGCACCTCTGCTGTCCTAAGGTCGGGGTGGTTAAGCATACAGTTTGGGAGTGGCTCTGACATGGCGCGCGTGGCGATCGTTACTGGTGGAACAAGAGGTATTGGCCGGGCCATTTGCGAGGCCTTGAAGGCGGACGGAATGACCGTGGTCGCCAACTATGCCGGCAACGAGGAAAAGGCGCGCGCCTTTACGGAAGAGACCGGCATTGCAGCCTACAAATGGGACGTGGGCGATCACGCTGCGGCGGTGGCCGGCTGCGAGCAGGTGACGCGCGAAGTCGGGCCGGTGGACGTGCTGGTCAACAACGCCGGCATCACGCGCGACGGCACGCTGATGCGCATGAGCTTCGAAGACTGGGACGATGTGATGCGCATCAACCTGGGCGGCTGCTTCAACATGGCCAAGGCGTGTTTCCCCGGAATGCGCGACCGGCAGTGGGGCCGCATCGTCAACATCGGTTCCATCAACGGTCAGGCCGGGCAGTACGGCCAGGTGAACTATGCCGCTGCGAAAAGCGGCATCCATGGCTTCACCAAGGCGCTGGCGCAGGAAGGCGCGCGCTTCGGCGTCACCGTGAACGCCATCGCCCCGGGCTACATTGATACCGACATGGTCGCGGCCGTGCCCGAAAACGTTCTGGAGAAGATCGTCGCCCGCATTCCGGTCGGCCGACTGGGCCACGCCGAAGAGATTGCCCGCGGTGTCTCCTTCCTCGCGTCGGACGATGCGGGCTTCGTCACCGGATCGACGCTGTCGATCAATGGCGGGCAGCACATGTACTGATTGCGGCGGCAGGGGCGGAGCCGTCACCTCGGCTTCACCCCGCCACCCGGCGCGCTACGATATCCAGTAGCCGACCACCTTCCAGGCATCGCCCTCCTTCACCAGGGAAAGGGTTTCGGTGGCGTCCGGCCGGTTCGCGAATCGCGTGGTGAACTTCACCATTTCATAGCCCATGGGCGGGGCAGGCACGCTTTCCTGGCTCAGCATCTGACGCGAGAGGACCGCGCCGAGCGGCGGGCGGGCATCTTTGGAAACGCGCGCCCAGGTTTCGGCGCTGTTGAGCTCGCGAAATGCCGCGCCAGTGGCCGCCCAGCTCGCCTGCCATTCCTCGGCATCCACCAGCGCCAGCCAGTCACGCGCGGCGCGGGTGACGTCCGATTCGGCGGAGGTCGCGGCGGTAGAAGCCGTTTGCGGCCCGCCAGCAGGCGCCGCCGGCTGGGTGAGAGAGGCCAGCGCGGCCGCTATCATGATGGACATGGCAAGAAGTACTCCGATCATCAGAGGGCGGGGAATCCGCCCCTTCCATGCCGTGTTGTGTCGCTCATCGCCGTGGCTCCCCGCTTCCCCCAAAGGCTTGGGTCCAGAAAATTGGGGGGTTTGGGCTTCCCGCTCGCGCAGCAGCCGTGCCGCTTCCTTGCTGCTGGTAACCCCTAGCTTGCGGCGCGCGCCGCGCAGCCGTTCATTGATCGTGTGAACCGACAGATCGAGCGCGACGGCCATGGATTTTGCGTCATGACCCTGAAGGATCAGCCGAAGCGTCTCCTTCTCTTTCTCGGTCAGCGATCCGCAGTGTTGCGCCATTCGCGGGAAACTACGCGGCGGCCATGGGACCAGCCACCCCAAAAAAATCGGGTGGGCGCGCGGCGGCGCCGGGTTACAGTGGGGGATGGCTACGCCCTATCATCCGCCTGCCAAGCGTTCGGTCGAGATTGCCGGGCACAAGACCTCGATCAGTCTGGAACCGCTGTTCTGGGAAATGCTGCGCGACGCCGCGCGAGAGGAGGGGGTGCCGGTGAGCGCGCTTGTGGCGCGAATCGATGTGGAGCGGATTGCTGCCGACACGCCCCCGGGCCTGGCGGGGGCTATCCGGCTGTGGCTGGCGGCGCGGCTTTGCGCCCGCGCCGCCGCCGGGCCGGTTCAGTAGTTTCCGGGCGGATCGCTGGCGGGGAAGCTTTCGTCGCTTTCCTCGTCAGTCTTGCTCCAGTCATGACTGGTTTCATCGGCGGTGGCGTGGGGGCCGGCATCGCGTACGGTCCCGGACTGGCCGGTAGCGAAGGCAGCGTTGCTGCCGCCCTGCGATTTCTCGTAATATTTGTAGCCGACGTAGGCGAGAGTTCCCAGCGCCGCGAGTTTGATCAATCCCATATGAGGTATCCTTTCTTTCCTCCCCAATGCGCAGAGCGGCCGAAAGTTCACGCGCATCGAAAGGGGACGGATCTTCCGCATCGCAGCAAAGACTATTGACCGCGCCCCGGCGCTTTTTAAGGCTATGCACATGACCGAAACGCGCAAACCGATCCGCAAGGCCGTCTTCCCCGTCGCGGGGCTGGGCACCCGCTTCCTCCCGGCGACCAAGGCCATCCCCAAGGAATTGCTGCCGGTGGTGGACCGGCCGCTGATCCAGTACGCCGTGGACGAGGCGCGAGAGGCGGGGATCGAACAGATGATCTTCGTCACCGGCCGCGGCAAGAGCGCGATCGTCGAGCATTTCGATATTGCTTACGAGCTGGAAGCGACCATGCGCGAACGGGGCAAGGATCTCTCCATTCTCGATCCCACGCGCGCGACGCCGGGGGACATCATCACCGTGCGCCAGCAGGTGCCGATGGGGCTGGGCCATGCCATCTGGTGCGCCCGCGCCATCGTGGGGGACGAACCCTTCGCGATCCTGCTGCCGGACGAACTGATGGTGGGCCAGCCCGGCTGCATGGCGCAGATGGTGGAAGCCTATAACGAGGTGGGCGGCAATCTCGTCTCGGTGCTGGAAGTGCCGATGGAGGAGGTTTCCAGCTATGGCGTGATTGCGCCGGGTGCCAGCAGCGGCGCGCTGACGGAAGTGAAGGGCCTGGTGGAAAAGCCGCCGGTGGCCGATGCGCCCTCCAACAAGATCGTCTCCGGCCGCTATATCCTCCAGCCGGAAGTGATGCGCACGCTGGAGAACCAGGAAAAGGGTGCGGGTGGGGAGATCCAGCTCACCGATGCCATGGCCAAGATGATCGGCGGCCAGCCCTTCCATGCGGTGACCTTCGCCGGCCGTCGGTTCGACTGCGGCAGCAAGACCGGCTTCGTCGAAGCGACGCTGGCGCTGGCGCTCGAACGCCCGGACATGGGCGCCGAAGTGCGCGCGATTGCCGAACGCCTGCTGGCCTGACCTGTCTATCGCCCGCCCGGCGAACCGGCGGAGCGGGCGGCACGGCTCACGGAGTGATGCGAGACACAGAAAAGGCGCCGGATTGCTCCGGCGCCTTTTTCATGCGCTTGGCGCGGTAGAAAGGGGGCTCAGTCGCCGCCCTGGCCGCCGCCAGCTTCGTTCACCGCCAGCTGCGTGATCATGTAGGGGTGCGGATCGACCGATTCGCCGCTGAGGCGCACTTCATAATGAAGGTGCGGACCCGTGGAGCGGCCGGTGGTGCCGATATAGCCGATCAGCTGGCCTTTGTGGACCCGCTCGCCGGCGGAGACGGCATAGCCGGAAAGATGAGCGTAGCGCGTCTCGAGTTCGCCGCCATGCTCGATCTGGATGAAGTTGCCATAGCTGCCGAAGGGCGAGGCCTTGGAAACCATGCCATCGGCCGTGGCATAGACCGGCGTGCCGGTGGGGGCGGCAAGATCGACGCCGTCATGCTTGCGGCGACCGCCCAGCACGGGGTGGTTGCGCATGCCGTAATCGCTGGTGAGCGTGACGCCTTCCACCGGCATGCCGTTGGGGATCATGATGCCCAGCTGCGGGGTGGAGGCCAGCTGGCCCTTCGTGTCGAGATCCTTCCAGCTGGCGAACAGCTGCTGGAACTCGGCATCGCCGCGTTCGCTCGCGACGCCATCGGTCTTCAGCGCACTGGTGATCTGGGTGGCGGTGGTCGTTTCACCGGCGAGCGCCGGATTCGCGGCGAGTGCCATGGCTAAACCGGCGAAAGCACTCAGTGCGTGTCTTGCGATCATGCGACTTCTTGTTCCCGTCTTGGCCCGGCGACCCTTACGCCCAGCTGGTTCGCCCCTGCCGGTCCGCCGGGCACAAACGGCCCGGAGCCCTGGCAAGGGCCTTGTGCGTGAGATGGTCGGAACCCCCCGCCGTCTCGTTGGTTGATGGGCTAACCGGGCAAAGGTTAATCAGGCAACACCCGCGTAATAATCTCGCGGCAGACCGGCTGCGAGGCGCGCTGAGTCGTTGAACGGCGGCTTAAGGGCGCCGCGAAAGTGGCGCTTCACCAGCATCTGCCAGTGCTCCTGAGGGCGGATTCCCGCCATTTCACACCATGCGTTAAAGTGATTTGCGCCGATCCGGACATGGCGGATTTCGTCGTCAAGGATTCGCTTGAGGATGCGCGCCCCGCTTTCATCGCCCTGCGCGCGCACGCGCTCCAGCGTCGCCGGGGTGACGTCGAGCCCCCGCGCTTCGAGCACCATCGGCACCACCGCGAGGCGCGCAGCTACATCGTGCCGCGTCTCCTGCGCCGCTTCCCACAAGCCGTCATGCGCCGGTAGCGCGCCATAGGCCGAGCCGAGGCTGCGCAGCTTCCGCTCGATCAGCGCGAAATGCATCGCCTCGTCCGCCGCGACGGAGAGGAAATCGTCCACGAAGCCGCGGTCCATCCCCCCGCCGAATCGGCCCGCCATGTCGAGCGCCAGGTCGATGGCGACAAATTCGATATGCGCCAGCGAATGCCACAGGGCGATCTGGTTGCGCAGCGATCCGCCGCGGCCGCGCTTGGGCATGCGATTGGGCGGCAGCAGCTCCAGCGTGGGCGGCCACACCGGGCGATCGGGCATGGTCGCGGAGAAGCCGCTGGCCAGATCCCCCTTGCGCCAGGCGCGCACCAGAGCCCGCGTCGCCATCACCTTGCGCTGCGGATCGCCGGTGAGCAGCGCGGCGGCGATCGCCTGCGACAGGTCGGTCATCGCCCGCTCACAGCGCCCGCGCCGCCTCCAGCACCTCCGCCGGGTGGCCCTTGACCTTCACCTTGCGCCACACGCGCGCGATGCGGCCTTCGGCGTCCACCAGATAGGTGGTCCGCTCCATGCCCATGTAGGTGCGGCCATACATGCTCTTTTCCACCCAGATGCCCAGCGCATCGGCCAGCCCGTCCTCCTCCGCATCGGAGGCGAGCGGAGCGGCGAGATCGTGCTTGGCGATGAACTTGCCGTGCTTGGCCGGCGGATCCTTGCTGATGCCCAGCAGGGCAACACCCGCAGCGTCGAACTCCGCCTTGAGCGCGGTGAAATCCTTGTTTTCGGTGGTGCAACCGGGCGTATCGTCCTTTGGATAGAAGAATAGCACCAGCTTCTGCCCGCGAAAATCCGCGGGCCGCACCGTGCCGCCCTCGGGCCGTTCCAGCGCCACATCGGGCATCATGTCACCAGTGTCGGGGCGTTCCTGCATCATTCGATCTCCAGTTCCTCGCCAAACAGCGCAGCCCAGCATTGCGCAACGCCGCGCCGTGCGCCGTTCAGCTCTTCGATCAGCATCGCGTAATCCTCGCATCGGCAGGCGCGCGCAAGCGCCCCGCGTGCAGCCGGCGGCGGCTCCTGCCCATCCGGCGCCAGCAGCCGCGCAGAGACCAGCAGCCGGGCGAGTATCTCGAAATGGCCGGCAAAGCTCTCCGGCAGCAGCCCGGCAGCGATCAGCGCCGCGATCGCCTGCTCCAGCGCCGGGTGGAAGGCCGTGCGCTCGCGCAGCTGCAGATAGTGGATGATGAATTCGCAATCGACCAGCCCGCCGCGCAGCAGCTTGGCGTCCAGCGGCCCGCGCGGCGGTTTGTGCGCGGCCATGTCGGTGCGCATCTTGAGCACGTCGGCGCGCAGCGCGTCTGGATCGCGTGGCGCCTGCAGCACCTCGCCAAGGATGCCCGACAGCGACTCTCGCCCCAGCCGCGGGCCATAGACCGGGCGGGCGCGGCACAGCGCCATATGCTCCCAGGTCCAGGCGTCCTCCTTCTGGTAGCGCGCAAAGCTCTCCAGGCTCACGGCGAGCGGCCCCTGGGTGCCCTGCGGGCGCAGCCGCGTGTCGACTTCGTACAGGGCGCCCTCGGCGGTGGGCACGCTGAGCGCGGCGGTCACCCGCTGCGCCAGCCGGTTGAAATAGAGCGAGGCGGTGAGCGGACGGCGCCCGTCCGATTCCACGCCGATCTCCCCAGTGAACAGATAGACCAGATCGAGGTCGGACGCGTGGGTGAGCGCACCGCCCCCCAGCCGCCCGAGGCCGAGGATGATAAGCTCGCCCCGCGGCACCCGCCCGTGCGCCGATTCGAACTCGCGGCATGCTGCCGCCGCCGCCACCTGCAGAGCGGCTTCGGCCACGCGCGCGAGGCCCGAGGCAATCTCCAGCGGGTCGTGCCGCGCATCGATCAGCTGCACCCCCAGCGCAAAGCGTTCCTCCCCCACCACCTGACGCACGCGGTCGAGCTTGCGCTCGTAATCGTCATCGGTCTCCCGCGCCGCCATGCGCGCGGCGAGCGCTGCGACCGGGCGCGGCAGATCGAGCGCGCTCTGGTCGATCATCCGGTCGAGCAGTTCGGGCCGCCGGGCAAGCTCGTCCGCCAGCGGCTCGGCCAGGCTCAGCACGCGCAGCACCTGTTCGAGCAGGCCGGGGCGCTGCTCGAACAGGCGGAACAGGTTCACCACGCTGGGCAGGCGGCCCAGGAATGTCTCCCACCGTGCCGTCGCCCGCTCCGGCTCGGGTGCCTTGGCGAGGCCCTCGAGCAGGATGGGGACGATCGCATCATAGGCAGCGCGCGCTTCCACCCCCCGCCGGTCGCGGATCGCCTGCCGCCATTTGTCCACCCGCTCGGCAAATTGCGCGCCGGCCACCGGGACGGCTGTAACTTCGGCCTCGTCGTCCCCGAGCAGCGCGGAATAGCGATCCGCCACCTGGCTGCAGAGCGCCCGCAGTTCCTCCAGCAGCGCCGCGCCATCGGGCAGGCCGTCGAGGCGGGCGACATTGTCGAGCGCGGCGGGATTTTCGGGCAGGCTGTGCGTCTGCCGGTCCTCCACCATCTGCAAACGGTGCTCGATCACGCGCAGGCGATCGTAGGAGGCGCCCAGCAGTTCCGCATCGCCGGCGGAAATGATGCCTTCGGCGGCGAGCGCATCCAGCGCCGCGCGCGTGCCGCGCTGGCGCAGGGCCGGGCGGCGCCCGCCATGCACCAGCTGATGCGTCTGGGCGAAGAACTCCACCTCGCGGATGCCGCCGCGCCCGCGCTTGATGTCGAAGCCGGGGCCGGGCTCGCGCGGCCCGTCATAGGCCTGCCGGATGCGCGCGGTGAGCCGGCGGATTTCCTCGATGGCGGCGAAATCCAGGCTGCGGCGCCAGATGAAGGGGCGGATCGCCGCAAGAAAGGCCTCGCC
The DNA here is from genome assembly GCF_003569745.1 of Altererythrobacter sp. B11. Lineage (NCBI taxonomy): Bacteria > Pseudomonadati > Pseudomonadota > Alphaproteobacteria > Sphingomonadales > Erythrobacteraceae > Altererythrobacter > Altererythrobacter sp. B11. The sequence goes on along the minus strand of NZ_AP018498.1, from coordinate 395,534 downwards.
CTTGGCAATATCGCCCGAGCAGGCCCGTGCCCGCAGGAAGGCGGCACGTTCCCACGCAAGGGCGGAGCTTTCATAGTGCGAGAGGGCCGCATTGACCGAAACCGCCAGCGGCGTCACTTCGCTCGCCGGTCGCAGCCGCAGGTCCACGCGAAAGACGTATCCTTCTGCCGTCGGCTGGGTCATGATCTCCATGATCGCGCGGGCATAGCGCTGCGCCGCATCCCCCGGCTCGTCCCGCTCGCGCCGGGGCAGCGTTTCGGGATCGAACAGCAGGATCGGGTCTATGTCGGAGCTGTAGTTCAGCTCTTCGGAGCCATGCTTGCCGAGAGCGAGGGCGAAGAAGCCGGCCGGCTCCGCATCGGGTACGCGGCGGCGGATCGCCTCGGCAATGGCCTCGCTCAGCGCGCGGTCGGCAAAATGGCTGAGTTCCCCCATCACCTGGCTGAGCGGGAAGGCCCCGGCCAGATCGCCGACGGCCAGCGACAGCGACAGGGCCAGCTTTTCGCGCCGGAGGGCGGCAGGCACGTCGCCCTCTTCACCGGCTTCGCGCGCCAGAGCCAGCGCCGCGTCCCCCTTGCCCGCCTGCAGCAGCTCGGCAAGATCTGGGCGCCGCTGCAGCGCCAGCGCCAGGAAAGGCGAATGGGCCTGGGCCCGCGCGATTGCTCCGTTCCAGTCAGCCATAAGGCCGCCCTGCATGGGAGCGGGCGCGAGGGCAAGGGCGGCGCAGCACGCTTGCGGAGCACCGCGGGCTTTGCCAGAGTCCGCTGCGCACGATCTCCCGAGAGGTTCTTTCCCGATGTTTCGCACAGTTTCCGCCCCTGCGGGCGCGCAATCCGCATGGTGCCGGCCATGAGCTTCCGCATGCCCGCCGAATTCGCCCCGCAGGATTGGATCTGGATCGGCTTCCCGCATGATCCGGCCGAATGGCCCGAGTCTTTGCCGCGCGCGCAGGAGCAGATTGCCGCCTTCGCCAACGCCGTTGCCGAGACGGGGCAGGAAGTGCGGCTGGTGGTGCGCGATGCCGCCAATGAGATGCGCGCGCGCGATCTGGTGAGCGGATCGGTGGTGCTGGAGCGGCAGGCCTATGGCGACATCTGGCTGCGCGACACCGGGCCGCTTGTCCTGCTGGATGGGCATGGCGGGCGCATCGGCCGTCGCTTCGGCTTCAACGGCTGGGGCGGCAAGTTCGAGATGGAGGGCGACCAGGCGGTGGGCGCGGCGCTGGCGGCCGATGCCGGCCTGCCCTGCGACGCGCGCGAGTGGATCCTGGAAGGCGGGGCAATTGATACGGACGGCACCGGCCTGCTCGTCACCACCGAGCAGTGCCTGCTCAACCGCAACCGCAACCCCCAGTTGACGCGGGAGGAGATCGCCGCCCGGCTGCGGTCGGACCTCGGTTTTGATCGGATCCTGTGGCTGGGCGAAGGCCTGCTGGGCGACCACACCGATGGCCATGTGGACAATCTCGCCCGCTTCGTCGCCCCCGGCAGGCTCGCGCTGCCGTTGCCGAGCGGACCGGATGATCCCAATGCCGCCATCTATGCCGATGCGCGTGCGCGCGCGCGCGACTTCGGGCTGGAGGTGGTGGACGTGCCGTCCCCCGGCCTGATGGAGGATGGCGGCGATGTGGAGCCGGCCAGCTACATGAACTTCGCCATCTGCAGCGACATCGTGGTGGTGCCCACCTATGGCTCGGTGCATGACGAGGATGGCGTGGCGGCGGTGCGCGCCCTGTTCCCCCATCGCGCCGTAATCGGCCTTCCGGCCGACGCGGTGCTGGCCGGCGGGGGCAGCTTCCACTGCGCCAGCCAGCATGTGCCTTCGGTGACGTAACGCTTCGTTAGGATTTGCGCGCGAGAATGCCGGGATGAGCACAATCGCGGCATTCTCCGGCACTTATGCGATACGCGGCGCGGCACTGATCCGCTCGCTGATCGTGATCGCCTGCGCCTGCGCGCTGATCGTTGCCGGGGACGCGCTGCCCTTCTGACACGCCGCCCCGGGCGTCGGCAGCGGCCCGCCCGGTTACTCCGCCGAAGCGGCAGCCACCGGGCGATCGCTCCCTGTCAGCGCAAATCCGGGGGTGCGGCCTCTGCCTTCAGCAAGGCAATCGCCTCGTCCAGCGGCAGGATCTTCTGCTGCTGCTCGCCCAGCGTGCGCAGCGCCACCGTGCCTTCTTCCGCTTCGCGCTTGCCGACCACCAGCATGTGCGGAACCTTCTTCACCGAATGTTCGCGCACCTTGTAGTTGATCTTCTCGTTGCGAAGATCGCTCTCAGCCCGGATTCCAGCCGCGGCGAGCTTTTCCGCCACCACCCCGGCATAGTCATCCGCGTCCGAGACAATCGTCGCCACCACGGCCTGCACGGGGGCCAGCCACAGCGGCAGCTTGCCGGCATAGTGTTCGATCAGGATGCCGATGAACCGTTCGTAGGAGCCGAAGATCGCGCGGTGAAGCATTACCGGCCGGTGCTTCTCGCCGTCTTCACCCACATAGGCGGCGTCGAGCCGTTCGGGCAGCACGCGGTCTGACTGGATCGTGCCAACCTGCCAGGTGCGGCCGATCGCATCGGTCAGATGCCATTCGAGCTTGGGGGCGTAGAAGGCGCCTTCGCCGGGCAGCTCTTCCCAGCCATAGGCCTCGGTGGCGAGGCCGGCCTTCTCCACCGCATCGCGCAGTTCGGCTTCGGCGCGGTCCCACATCTCCTCGCTGCCGAAGCGCTTTTCCGGGCGCAGGGCGAGCTTGATCGAATAGGTGAAGCCGAAATCCTTGTAGATCCGGTCCGCCAGCGCGCAGAAATCGCGCACTTCGTCCACGATCTGGTCTTCGCGGCAGAAGATATGCGCGTCGTCCTGCGTGAACTGGCGCACGCGCATCAGCCCGTGCAGCGCCCCATGCGGTTCGTTGCGGTGGCAGCAGCCGTTTTCGTAGAGGCGCAGCGGCAGGTCGCGATAGCTCTTGATGCCCTGGCGGAAGATCAGCACATGCGCCGGGCAGTTCATTGGCTTCAGCGCCATCCATTCGGCGCCTTCCGGCACCAGTGGGCCTTCATCCTCCGTGTTCGGCACCTCGTCGGGGATCACGAACATATTCTCGCGATACTTGCCCCAGTGCCCGGACTGTTCCCATTGGCGCGCGTCCATCACCTGCGGCGTCTTCACCTCGCGATAGCCGGCGCCGTCGATCGCGCGGCGCATATAGGCCTCCAGCTCGCGCCAGACGATATAGCCCTTGGGATGCCAGAACACGCTGCCATGCGCTTCGGCCTGCAGATGGAACAGGTCCATCTCGGCGCCGAGCTTCCGATGGTCGCGCTTCGCCGCCTCTTCCAGCCGCAGGAGATGCTCAGCCAGCTGCTTCTTGTTGAGCCAGCCGGTGCCGTAGATGCGGCTGAGCATCGCGTTCTTCTGGTCGCCGCGCCAATAGGCGCCCGACACGCGGGTGAGCTTGAACGCCTGCGGGTCGAGCTTGCCCGTGCTGGCAAGATGCGGACCGCGGCACAGGTCCAGCCAGTCCTCGCCCGAATGATAGACCGTCAGCTGCTCGCCCTCGGGCAGTTCGGCCGCCCATTCGGCCTTGAAGCTCTCGCCGTGGGACCGGAACCGTTCGATCAGCTGTTCGCGGCTCCATTCCTCGCGCCGCAGCGGCTTGTCGGCGCGGATGATCTCGCGCATCTTTTCCTCGATGGCGGGCAGATCCTCCTCCGTGAAGGGGCCGCGCGCACCGGGGGCGAAATCGTAATAGAAGCCGTCGTCGGTGGCCGGGCCGAAGGTGATCTGCGTATCGGGCCACAGGGCTTGCACCGCCTCTGCCAGCACATGGGCATAATCGTGCCGGGCAAGCTCGAGCGCGTCCGCCTCGTCCCGGCCGGTAACCAGCGCGAGCTCGGCATCGCCTTCGAAGGGGCGCGTGATGTCGCGCAGTTCGCCGTTCACGCGCGCGGCCAGCGCCGCCTTGGCCAGACCGGGGCCGATCGCCGCGGCGATGTCGGCTGGCGTGGAGCCGGGGGGCACTTCGCGCACCGAACCGTCGGGCAGGCTGATTTTCAACATCTCGCTCATGGCTTACCGTCTTTTCCGTTTGCGGCGCGATGGCACAAAGCCGCGCGCGCCGAAAGTCCTGGCGCCGGTCGGGAGGAAACGGGATGCGGGAGGTGACGCCGGGCCGCCCGATCCCGGCGGCACCGGCTGCGCCTAGCGCGCGGCCGAGTGCCCCCGGAAATCCGGGGTGGTAGTAGTGGGCGTGGTGACGAACAGGTCGCGCATACCGCTATATATGGGGTGGAACTGCTGCATGGCCATCAATTGCCCGATGCGCTGTTTTCAGGGACGGAGAAGGAGCCCGTCACCCGCCCGCCGGTCTGAGCGCCCGATGCCGTGCCGCCGCGCCCGTCGACGCTGGAAACGCCGGTGTTGAGATCCATCACCAGCCGGCCGCCGTTCAGCGTATCGCCATTGCGGCGCAGCTGCACGCCGCCGGTGAGAATGATCACGCGCTTGCCAACGTCATAGATGCCGGCATTCCCCATCGCACGCTCGCCCCCGCGCGTGACGGTGACGCCGCCGGTAGCATTGACCCGCTCGATCTGCAGCCCGCTGCCCGCGCGGTTGTAGGCCACCGTGGTACGATCGGCGGTGAGCCGGAGATCGCCCTGGTTGAATTCGACATTGCCCGACAGCACGATCCGGTTCTGCCGGTCCTGCAGCTCGATCCGGTCTGCGCCATATTCCACCGGCTGGTTCGCGTTAAAGCCGCCGACCCCCGTCTGCGCGCCGGCGAGCGTCTGGAAGCCCAGCCCGGCGATGGCAGCGGCGGCGAACCCGCCTACAAGCGAGCGCACCATGCGCCGCGTCAGCGCTGCACGGCGCGAATCCGGGCGGGGGGCGGGCGGGTTGTCCATCACGCTGTCCCTTACGGAAGGGGTGGGGGAATGGGAAGTCATGGCATGCGCAGTTTCGATGGGACCATGCGCATGTGGGCATTGCCTTCCAGCGTGATCGTGCGCTCCGCCAGATCGGCGCGCATGCGATCGGCGGAGAAGGTGCCCGCCGGCACCGAGCCTTCCACGCGGCCGTCCCCACGCAAGGTGTGGTCGCGCAGGCTTACCGAGACATCGCGCGCCAGCATCCGGTAGCCATCGGCGGCGGTGAATTGCACCACGCCGGGCACGGACACCTCTTCCTCGTCGATGTCATAGGCGCCATTGGCGGCGCTGAGCACGGCCGGGCCATCGGGCAGCAGCAGCCGGGCGGTGAGTTCGTCCATCTCCACCACCGGCACCCGCGCGCTTCGCTGCACCGCTTCGCCCGCGGAAATGGAGAAGGGCTGGCCCTTGCGGTCCTCCCCCCGGTACATCGCACGGTCCACGCGCAACCGATCCTGCGCGATGGCCACCTTGTTGCGATCGAGCAGGAAGCTCACTTCCCCACGCGGGGAGAGCGGGGAAATCACCATCGCCGCCGCCACCGCGCCGACCAGTGCCGGCAGGACGACAGCCAGCCACCGCACCGCCCGGTCGAGCGTGCTGCCCGGCGCAGCGAAGGCGCGTCGGCGATTGCGGAGATAGTCGGCTTTTTCAGTCATGAGCCTCGGGAGTGCCGGTGTGGCGGAGGCCGAACGTCAGCCTTCGTGGCTGAATATGTCCTTATCCGCCCAGCCTGCAAGGTCCAGCCGCGCGCGGGTGGGCAGGAAATCGAAGCAGGCCTGCGCCATTTCGCGCCGCCCCTCGCGCGCCAGCCGTTCCTCGAACACCGCCACCAGCCGGTGGAGATAGCGCACGTCCGAGGCCGCATATTCGCGCTGCGCCTCGTTGATCACGGGCGCGCCCCAGTCGCTCGATTGCTGCTGCTTGGAGATATCCTCCCCCAGCAGCTCGCTGACGATGTTCTTCAGCCCGTGGCGGTCGGTGTAGGTGCGCGTCAGCTTGCTGGCGATCTTGGTGCAGAACACGGGGCCCGCCGTGACGCCGAGATAATACTCGATCGCTGCCAGATCGAACCGCGCGAAATGATAGAGCTTGGTGCGCGCGGGATCGGCCAGCACCGCCTTCAGATTGGGCGCGTCGTAGGAACTGCCGCGCGCGAAACGCACCAGATGCTCGTCCCCCTGCCCGTCACAGATCTGGACCAGGCACAGCCTGTCGCGCGGGGTGATGAGACCCATGGTCTCCGTATCGACTGCGACCGGCCCGGGGGCGAGCACGCCGGCGGGGAGGTCTTCTTCGTGGAAATGCACTGCCATGGGGCGAAGCCATTAGGGCCATCGGGGAAAGAGGGGAAGAGGCGCTGGTCCATTCCGTGCGGTGGCAATAAGGCGGGGGGCATGAGTGAGATGGTGCCCGAAAGCTGGAGAGCAGCGCTGGAGCCCGTGCTGGCGACGCCCGAGGCGCGGCGGCTAGGCGGCTGGCTGCGGGCGGAAGAAGATGCCGGGCGGCAAATCTTCCCACCAAGGGGGCAGCGGCTGCGCGCTCTCGAGCTGACGCCGCTGGATCAGGTGCGCGTGGTGATCCTGGGGCAGGATCCCTATCACGGGCCCGGCCAGGCCCATGGTCTGTCCTTCTCCGTACCCGAAGGTGTGCGCCAGCCGCCGTCGCTGATGAACATCTACAAGGAACTGCATACCGACCTGGGCATCGCCCCGCGCGGCCATGGCAATCTGGACCGCTGGGCGAAGCAAGGCGTGCTGCTGCTCAACAACGCCCTCACGGTGGAGGCGGGGCGCGCGGGCAGCCACGCGGGGCGCGGCTGGGAAGCAGTCACCGATGCGGCGGTGGCGGCGGTGGCGGCGCGGCAGGAGCCAAGCGTGTTCATCCTCTGGGGCAGCCATGCGCAGGGAAAGGCCGCGCGGATAGCCGGTCTGGAGGAGAATGGCCGCCATCTGATCCTGCGATCCCCGCATCCGAGCCCGCTGTCCGCCCATCGCGGATTTTTCGGCTCGCGCCCGTTCAGCCGCGCCAACTCCTTCCTGGAGGCAAACGGACGCGGAACGATCGACTGGTAGCGGCTCTGCGGGGGGCGCAAGGCGCTTTCTGTTGCAAAAACGGCGGGCCACGGGCATCGCGACGCGATGGCCAGGAAAGATAACAAGCGTTACGGCGAGCTTGACTGGGGCATTCTCGCCGGTTCGATAGGACCTCGCATTCGCCTGCTGCGTGACGAACTGAGCCAGCGCTCGATCACCGTATCAGCTCCCTATGGCCTTCCTACCGGTTCGTTGACGGTGCTGTCGCTGATCGCGGCGAACCCCGGCAGTTCGCAGATTGAGCTTGCCCGGCAGGCGGGCATCAACAAGTCCGCGCTGGTGGGCATTGTGGACGAGCTGGAACGGCGCGGCCTCGCGGGGCGCGGAAGGTCCTCGGCAGACCGGCGACGTAACAGCCTCACTGTGACGCCCGAGGGCGAAAAGCAGATGCAGAAATTGTTCGGCGTCGTGACCGAAAATGAGGCGCCGATTCGCGAGGCGCTCAATCCCAGGGAAATGGCTCAGCTGATCGAGCTGGTGGACCGCGCCATCGCCGCGCTGGATTCGCGCGGTGCAGCGGATTAGCCCGCGCTGACCGTGTATTGCGCGAACAGCCGGTCGATGTCCTCTGGGAAGCAGAGGTCTGTTCCCGCGGTCATCGCCGCCGCCGCCCCGGCCGCCATGCCATAGCGGAAGGCGTCTTGCGGCGCATCGCCCACGGTAAGCCGGTAGAGCATTGCAGAGAGGAAGCTGTCACCCGCGCCGGTGGCGCTTTTCGTCTCCACTCGAATTGCCGGCAGGAAGAGCGCGCCGGAAGATGAGACGAGCAGCCCGCCTTCTTCGCCCAGCGTAACCGCCACGAGTTCGGCCTGTCCCGCGGCGATGATTTCGCTCGCCGCCGCAGTGATCTCCGCGTGGCTGTTCAGATCGCGGCCGACCAGCCCGGCCAGTTCGCTTTCGCTCGGCTTGACGAGATAGACGCCGCCGGCCTCCAGCCCGCCGCGCAGCGCATCGCCGGAGCTGTCGAGCACCAGACGGACGCCCCGCGCCCGCGCGACCGCGCCCACCTGCGCATAGAAATCGGCCGGCACGCCGGGCGGCAGGGAACCGCTTGCCACCAGAAATTCGCCTTCGGTTTCCGCAAGCGCTGCGAGGCAGGCTGCGCATTCGGCAGCCGTTACTTCTGGCCCGGGAGGCACGAAGCGGAATTCCTGCCCTGTGGATCGCTCGTAGATATTGGTGGCGATGCGGGTGTTGCCCGCAATGCGGATCGGCTTGCGGGCGAAGCAGCGCTGGTCCAGCAGGATGTCCAGCATCGCGCCGGCCGCGCCGCCGGAGAGATAGTGGCAATTGGCGTTGCCCCCCAGCCGGCCGAACACCCGCGCCACATTGATGCCGCCGCCGCCCGGATCATAATTCGCCTTATGTCCGCGCATCTTGTGCGTGGGGCGAACCTGATCGACTTCGTAGGCGACGTCGATCGTCGGGTTCATCGTCAATGTGGCGATCGTCGGCATGGGCGCGCCCCTTCTGCGTTCAAGCGGTGTCCGAGGCCGCTCAGCGCGGCAGTTCGCTCACGCCCATCAGCGCTTCGTCCACCGAACGCGCCGCCTGCCGCCCCTCGCGGATGGCCCACACCACAAGGCTCTGCCCCCGGCGCATGTCGCCGCAGGCGAAGACCATGTCCTCGCTGGTGCGGTAATCCTGCGTGTCGGCATCGACATTGCCGCGGTCGGTCAGGCTGACGCCCGCCTGCTCCAGCATCCCGGTCTTCTTCGGGCCGAGGAAGCCCATGGCGAGCAGGATGAGATCGGCCGGCAGCACGAATTCGCTGCCGGGCACTTCCTTCATCTCGCGGCCTTCCCATTCCAGCCGCGCGCATTTGAGGCCGGTGACCACGCCGTTTTCGCCCACCACTTCCTTGGTGAGCACGGCCCAGTCCCGCTCCACGCCTTCTTCATGGCTGGACGAGGTGCGCAGCTTCATCGGCCAGTTCGGCCAGGTCAGATGCTTGTTTTCCCGCTCCGGCGGCTTGGGCATGATCTCGATCTGGGTGACCGACTTCGCGCCCTGGCGATTGGAAGTGCCGACACAGTCGGAACCGGTGTCGCCGCCGCCGATCACGATCACATCCTTGCCTGCGGCGCTCAACGTGCCGCGCGGCGCGGCGCGTTCCTCGCTGTCGCCGGCATTGCGCTTGTTCTGCTGGGTCAGGAATTCCATCGCCTGGCGCACGCCGGGCATTTCGGCGCCCGGGATCTGCAGCGGGCGCGCATTCTCCGCGCCGCCGGCCAGCACGATGGCGTCGAAATTCTCCTTCAGCGACTTGATGGAGACGTCCACGCCGACTTCGGTGGAGGTCTTGAAGGTGACCCCTTCGGCTTCCATCTGCACCGCCCGCCGGTTGATGAGATGCTTTTCCATCTTGAAGTCGGGGATGCCGTAGCGGAGCAGGCCGCCAATCCGGTCGCTCTTTTCGAACACCGTCACCGAGTGACCGACGCGGGCAAGCTGCTGTGCGCAGGCGAGCCCGGCAGGGCCGGAGCCGACGACCGCCACGCTCTTGCCGGTCTTCTCGGCGGGAACCTGCGGTTCGACCCAGCCTTCCTTCCAGCCGCGATCGACGATCGCGCATTCGATGCTCTTGATGGTTACCGGCTGGTCGATAATGTTCAGCGTGCAGCTCGCCTCGCACGGGGCGGGGCACACGCGGCCGGTGAATTCCGGGAAGTTGTTGGTCGAATGCAAGGCGTCCAGCGCCTCGCGCCAGTCGTCCTTATAGACCAGATCGTTCCAGTCGGGGATCAAATTGTTCACCGGACAGCCGTTGTGGCAGTATGGAATCCCGCAGTTCATGCAGCGCGAGGCCTGCGAACGCAGCCCTTCCTCGCTGTGTGGGATGATGAACTCCTTGTAGTGGCCGATGCGCTCGGCCGGATCGGCATAGGTGCGATCCTGCCGGTCAAGCTCCAGGAAGCCGGTTTCCTTACCCATCTTTTGTACCCTTACTCGGCCGCGACGGAGGCGGCTTCTTCGCGCTCGGCTTCGAGCTGACGGAGCGCCTTGGCGTAATCGCGCGGCATGACCTTGACGAACTTCTTGAGCGTAGCGTCCCAATCGGCGAGCAGTTCGGCCGCGCGGGCGGAGCCCGTGTGCAGCTTGTGCCGTTCGACCAAAATCTTCAGCCGCTCGGAATCGTGGCGCAGCATGTCGCCCATGCCGAAATCCCCCACATGGGCGGGGCGCTGCTGCGGCCGGCCGGTGCCTTCGTCGGCAGAGGGCGCCGGATCGATCGCTTCGAGATCGACCTGCGCGAGATTGCAGCGATCCTTGAAGCTGCCGTCCTCGTCATAGACATAGGCAATGCCGCCCGACATACCCGCGGCGAAGTTGCGGCCAGTCTTGCCCAGCACGCAGACGACCCCGCCGGTCATGTATTCGCAGCCGTGATCGCCCGTGCCTTCGACCACCGCAATGGCGCCCGAATTGCGCACGGCGAAGCGTTCGCCGGCCACGCCGTTGAAGAAGGCTTCGCCCGCGATCGCACCGTAGAGCACGGTGTTGCCGACGATGATGTTCTCTGCCGGGTCGCGGTCCACGTTCTCGGGCGGACGCACGATCACCCGTCCGCCGGAGAGGCCCTTGCCGACATAGTCATTGGCGTCGCCCACCAGATCCAGCGTCACCCCGTGCGCCAGCCATGCGGCGAAGCTCTGCCCGGCCACGCCGCGGAAGTTGATCCGCAACTGTTCCGGCCGCAGCCCTGCATGGCCATGGCGCTTGGCGATCTCGCCCGACAGCATCGCGCCTACCGAACGGTTCACGTTGCGGATCGGCCGATCGAGCACCAGCGCATCGCCGCGGGTGATGGCCGGCAGCGCCGCTTCGATCAGTTCGTTGTCGAGCGCAGCGGCGAGGCCGTGATCCTGGTGGCTGACATGGCGCAGGCTCTTGCCTTCCGGCAGTTCGACGCGGTGCAGCAGCCGGGTGAGGTCCACCCCTTGCGCCTTCCAGTGGCGGATGGCCCGCTTCATATCCAGCCGGTCGACGCGGCCGACCATTTCCTCTACCGTGCGGAAGCCCAGCTGGGCCATGATCTGGCGCAGCTCTTCCGCGACGAAGAAGAAATAGTTGATCACATGCTCGGGCTGGCCGGTGAAGCGCGCGCGCAGCACCGGGTTCTGTGTCGCCACGCCCACCGGGCAGGTGTTGAGGTGGCACTTGCGCATCATGATGCACCCCGCGGCGATCAGCGGTGCCGTGGCGAAGCCGAACTCGTCCGCGCCCAGCAGCGCGCCGATGGCCACGTCCCGCCCCGTGCGGATGCCGCCGTCCACCTGCACCGCGATGCGGCTGCGCAAGTCGTTCAGCAGCAGCGTCTGCTGCGTTTCGGCCAGGCCGATCTCCCATGGCGAACCGGCATGGGTCAGGCTGGTCAGCGGGCTGGCGCCAGTGCCGCCTTCATAGCCGGAAATCGTGACATGGTCGGCCCGCGCCTTGGAAACGCCCGCCGCCACCGTGCCGACACCCACTTCGGACACCAGCTTCACCGAGACGCGCGCCGCCGGATTGACGTTCTTGAGGTCGTGGATCAGCTGCGCCAGATCCTCGATCGAATAGATGTCGTGATGCGGCGGCGGGCTGATCAGGCCCACGCCCGGCGTGGAATGCCGCGTGGCGCCGATCGTCTTGTCGACCTTGTGGCCGGGCAGCTGCCCGCCCTCGCCGGGCTTCGCGCCCTGCGCCATCTTGATCTGGATGTCGTCGGCATTGACCAGATATTCCGTGGTCACGCCGAACCGGCCCGATGCCACCTGCTTGATCGCCGAACGCATGGTGTCGCCATTGGGCAGCGGCACGAACCGCTTGGGATCCTCGCCGCCCTCCCCGGTGTTCGACTTGCCGCCGATCCGGTTCATCGCCAGCGCCAGAGTGGTGTGCGCTTCCCAGCTGATCGAGCCATAGCTCATCGCGCCGGTGGCGAAGCGCTTGACGATCTCTTCCGCCGGTTCGACCTCGGAAATGTCCAGCGGCTCACCGGCCGGCTTGAACTCCATCAGGCCGCGAATGGTCAGCAGCCGCTCCGCCTGCTCGTTGATGGAGCGGGCGAACTCCTCGTAATTCTCCCAGCGGTTGCCGCGCACGGCATGCTGGAGATTCGCGATGTTGGACGGGGTCCAGGCGTGGTCCTCGCCGCGGATGCGGTATTGATAGATGCCGCCGGCATCCAGCATGGTGCGATAGATCGGGTTGTCGCCATAGGCGGCGGCGTGCCGACGCACGGATTCCTGCGCCACTTCGAGCAGGCCGATGCCCTCGATCGTGGTGGCCGTGCCGGTGAAATATTTCTCCACGAAGGCGCTGGAAAGGCCCACCGCGTCGAAGATCTGCGCGCCGCAATAGGACTGGTAGGTCGAAATGCCCATTTTGGACATGACCTTCTGGATGCCCTTACCAACGGCCTTGATGTAGTTCTTGCGCACATCGGCCGGGGCCAGCTGCGGCAGTTCCTCGGCGCGGATATGCTCCAGCGTCTCGAAGGCGAGATAGGGGTTCACCGCTTCCGCGCCATAGCCGGCGAGCACGCAGAAATGATGTACCTCCCGTGCTTCGCCCGTTTCCACGACGAGGCCCGTCTGCATCCGCAGGCCCTGGCGAACCAGGTGATGATGCACGGCTGCCGTGGCAAGCAGGGCGGGCATCGGAATCCGCTCCGGCCCCTGCGCCCGGTCCGACAGGATGAGGATGTTCTTGTCCTGCAGCACCGCTTCGGTGGCCGCCCAGCACATTTCCTTGATCGCCATCTCCAGCCCCTCGGCGCCGCTGGTGGCATCCCAGGTGATGTCGATGGTCTCGGTGCGGAACGCCCCGTCGAGCGAAGCCTCCACCGAGCGGATCTTTTCCAGATCGTGGTTGGTCAGGATCGGCTGATCCACTTCCAGCCGCTTGTGCGTGCCGGCATCGCGGCCCAGCAGGTTCGGGCGCGGGCCGATCATCGACAGCAGGCTCATCACCAGTTCTTCGCGGATCGGATCGATCGGCGGGTTGGTGACCTGCGCGAAGTTCTGCTTGAAATAATCATACAGCAGGCGCGACTTGCTGGAGAGCACAGCGATCGGCGTATCCGTGCCCATGGAACCGATCGGGTCTTCACCCGCCGCAGCCATAGGCTCGAGGAACTTGGTCACGTCCTCCTGCGTGTAGCCGAAGGCCTGCTGCCGCTGCAGCAGGCTCGTATCCGGCTGGCGCAGCGCGTCATTGTCTGTCTCGATCCACTCGAGATCCTTGAGCTTGTACTGCGCCTGATCGAGCCACTTGGCATAGGGATGGGCATTGGCGAGTTCCGCCTTCAGCTCCTCATCCTCCACGATGCGGCCCTGTTCCAGGTCGATCAGCAGCATGCGGCCCGGCTGCAGCCGCCACTTGCGCACGATGTCCTCTTCCTTGAACGGCAGCACGCCGCTTTCGGAAGCGAGGCACACGATATCGTCCTTGGTCACGCAGAAGCGCGCGGGGCGCAGGCCGTTGCGGTCCAGCGTTGCGGCGATCTGGCGGCCATCGGTGAAAGCTACGGCCGCCGGTCCGTCCCACGGCTCCATCAGCGCGGCGTGATATTCGTAGAATGCCCGGCGCGCCGGATCCATCAGCGCGTTGCCCGACCACGCTTCCGGGATCAGCATCATCATCGCGTGAGCCAACGAATAGCCGCCGAGCAGCAGCAGCTCGAGCGCATTGTCGAGGCACGCGGTGTCGGACTGCCCGTGCGGCACGATGGGCCACAATTTGTCGAGATCGGCCCCCAGCAGCGCACTTTCCATCGTGCGGCGGCGTGCGTTCATCCAGTTCACATTGCCGCGAACCGTGTTGATCTCGCCATTGTGCGCCACCAGGCGGAAGGGCTGCGCCAGCCGCCAGCTGGGGAAGGTGTTGGTGGAGAAGCGCTGGTGGACCAGACCGATCGCGGAAACGCAGGCCGGATCGCGCAGGTCGTTGTAGAAACTGCCCACCTGGTTCGCCAGCAGCAGACCCTTGTACACGACGGTGCGGCTGGAAAAGCTCGGCATGTACAGCTCGCGCAGCTGCGGCATGGAATGCTTTTCAGCCAGCTCGTTCAGCGGGTTCTGCGTCTGCTTGCGGATCACGATCAGCTTGCGCTCGAAAGCGTCCTGATCGGCACAATTCTCACCCCGTGCGATGAAGCACTGGCGGATCACCGGCATGCTCGCCAGCACGGCCTTGCCCAGCCCGTCATCGGTGGTCGGCACGTCGCGCCAGCCGATCAGCCGCTGGCCTTCCTTGGCCACGAACTTCTCGAACTGCGCCACGATGAACTCGCGCGCTTCGTCATGCTGCGGCAGGAAGCACATCGCCACGGCGTAATCGCCCGGTGCTGGCAGGGTCAGCCCCTCGCCTTCGGCCCATTTGCGATACAGCGGATCGGGGATCTGCATCAAAATCCCGGCGCCATCGCCCAGCAGCGGATCGGCACCCACGGCGCCGCGGTGATCGATATTGGCCAGGATCTCCAGCGCCTGATTCACGATGGCATGGGATTTCTCGCCCTTGATATGGGCCACAAAGCCCACACCGCAGGAATCATGCTCGTTACGCGAATCGTAAAGGCCCTGGGGCGCCGGGAACTCGGTCAATTCTATTTTCCTGTCTCAGGCCGGGCAGGAAGGCCGCTTCCCTGCCCGGTGGCAACGAAGCGCGACTCACCCGGCTTGGGTTACTTTCGAAAATGTCGCGAAAGTTCCCCATGAAGACACGAAGCTGTTTTGGCAAGGTGGGGCGAATCCGTTCCGCCAAATTTCAGACCGTTCGCAAGGGCTGTTCAGGCCGGTCAGCTGGCCCCGCTCATCCGCTGCAGAGTAGCTAGTGCAGTACGCAGCGCGGCTTCGGGATCCTCCGGCACGCGGGGCGGGATGGGCTTCGGATCGGGTGACGGCTCCGCAGTCGAAACGGGCTGCCGCCGCACGGCATCCGGCTCTGCCTGCAGCCGTGCGGCCAGATCGAGGAAGGGATTGGCCGGCGGGGCGGGCGCGTCCTCTGCTGATTGGTAAGCCAGTTCATAAACCGGCTCTCCTGCGGCCTCGGCCCGCGCGGCAGCTTCGGCCAGCGCTTGGGCGATGGCACGCGATTCGGCTTCTTCCGCTTCGCAGCGGGCGAGCCACTCGCGCCGCCGGTCGAGCGAATGCCCTAGCCGTTGCACGAGCTGAACCAGCCCCAGTTCTGCAAGCGGCGCGTTCTGCCACGTCGCAGCCTGACCTTCGCCCGCCGACGGGGTCTCTGGTGGAGACGCCAGCGAGGGAGAGATCGGCTCGTCCGCTTCAGCGAAGGCGAGCGGAAGGGCGACGTCCGGTCGCTCATCTTCGTCGTCCTTCACCGGCCATTCGGAGCCCGACGCTGCTGCGGCGCTGGCGGTAATGTCTGCCGTGATTGCTGGGGCCGTCGGTTCGTCCGCTTCCGGCTCTGGGGCGTCCTGCGGCCGGGGATGACGCAGCGAGAGCCAACTGGCTGCCGGAGCCATCGGGAGGGTGGGGGACTCTTCAAGATTCGGCCCCAGTCCCTCTTCGCCCAGTTCCTCTCGCGAATTGATCGGACGGGTGGCGATGCGACGGTGCCGGCGCTGGATGGATTGGGCGCTGGCGAGGCGGCCCGCGATCATCATTCCGAGCAGTGCGCCGCCGATGGCGGCGGTGATGGCGAGGAGCAAGCGCGCGGTCGTGCCGAGCGGCGGTGCGGCCATCGGGAACAGTTCGGGCAGCCGACTGGCGATAACGATGCGTTCCAGCACCACGCCCGGGATCACCATGCAGCCGAGGCCCAGCAGGGCTGCAAACCACAGGGCAATGATAAGGGTGAAGGCGGGGTGCTGGCTCAACGGTGCAGCTGCGCCGCGGCCGTCCGTTTCATCGCTGTCCTGCGAAAATCCTGCCACGCTCGATCCCTCCAAACCCGCTGCGGCCGCGCGGCCGGCCCCGCTCAGGCGGCGGCGCGCAAGCGTCCATCGGCAGCCGCTAGCAGGGTTTGGTAAACGCCCTGATAACGGCGAATATTCTGCGCCCAATCATGCCGCGCGGCGACATGCCGGCGGGCGGCCTCGCGCATCGCCTCCCACTCACCCCGTCGGCCGAGCAGGGCGGAGAGCGCGCGAGCGCAGTCCGCCGGATCATCCGGCGCGAACAGAGTGCCCGTCACGCCGTCCTCGATCAGCTCGCGATGCCCGCCGACTGCGGAGGCCGCGACCAGGCGACCCTGCGCCATGGCTTCGAGAGGCTTGAGCGGAGTAACGAGATCGGTGAGGCGGCTTGCCTTGCGCGGATAGGCCATCACCGAACACAGCGAGTAATAGCGTTCCACTTCGGCATGCGGCACGCGGCCGACGAAGCGGATGGCCTGCGCCGCGGGCGATTCGGCCGCGCGGCGTGCCAGATCGCTTTGCATGGGGCCACCGCCCACCAGCAGCAGCCGGGCATCGGGATGTTCGGCCATCAGCGCCGGCATCGCCGCGATCAGATCGTCCAGCCCTTCGTAATCATAGAAACTGCCGATGAAGCCGATGACGGGGCCGGTGCCGAGATCGAGTTGCTCTGCCAGTGCTGCGTCGCGTGGTGGCGGATCACCGAACAGCGACAGGTCCACGCCATTGGGCACGATGCCGATCTTGCCTGCGGGGAAGCCGCGCGCCACCAGATCGTCGCGCAGGCCGTGGCAAATCGTCATCACCGCGTCGGCGCCCGCCACCACGTGGTTTTCCAGCCCGCGGGTGAGGTGATACCGGATAGAGCCTTCGCGTCCGGTACGATTGCCGACCGCGGCATCCTCCCAGAAGGCGCGAATCTCGTAGACCAGCGGCAGCCTGTGGCGGCGCGCGACGCGCAGGCCGGCGAGGCCGCCCAGCGCCGGCGAATGGGCGTGCAGCACATCGGGCCGCCATTCGGCGATCAGCCGCTCTATCCGATCGGTCAGCGCCGCAACCTCGCGCCATTCGCGCATGCCGGTCGGGCCGGAGACGCTGCCCGCCGTGCGATGGAACAGCAGGCCCTCGGCTGTCTGCGGATCGGGTTCGGCCGGCGCTTCCGCCGTATGGCGCAAGCCTGTGACGCCGCGCACCTCCATTCCCATGGCCTCCTGCGCCTTCATGATCGCACGCGTGCGGAAGGCGTAGCCGCTGTGCAGCGGCAAAGAATGGTCGAGTATATGGAGCACCCGGGTCATCGTCGGCATCCCTGCCACGACAAACTTAACGGCGCGTCAACCCCGCACCGATAGAGCGCCCTTACTGGCGGCCGCCTGCGCGCGGACGGCCGCATTGGCGGGACTGCGGGCTTGATCGACTATTTCACCCTTGCGCTGACCCATGGCCTGATGGCGGTCGCCCTGTGGCGCCTGCTCGCCCGCCCCGACCTGGATGAGGATGGTGCCGCGGAAAAGCCAAGGCGGCGCAGCCGGGCGACCCCGCTGAGTGCTGGCGAGGAGGGCGGCGATGCTTGATATCGCCCTGCTCGGCTTCATCGCGCTGTTCCTCCTCGCGGGATTGAAGCGGCCCTTCCTGTGGGTGCTTGCCTATATCTATATCGACGTGGTTGCGCCGCAGAAGATGGGCTGGGGGCCGATCCAGGCCATTCCCGTCTCGCTGATCGCCTTTGCCGCGGCCTTCGGCGGATGGCTGCTGCTCGATTCCAAGCACGGCAGCCGGTTCACCTTTCGCCAGGGACTCATCGCCGCGCTGCTCGCCTATTGCGGCCTCACCACTCTCAGCGCGGCCTATCCGGAGGCGGCGCTGGAAAAGTGGGACTGGGTGTGGAAGGCGCTGGTCTTCGCCATGTTCCTGCCCCTTGCCGTGCGCACCCGGCTGCGGCTGGAAGCGGTGGCGCTGTTCATGGTGCTGGCGATCGGCACGATCATCATCAATGGCGGCATCAAGACGGTGCTGGGCGGCGGCGGCTATGGCGAATTGCGCCTGCTGGTGACCGAGGATTCCGGGCTCTACGAAAGCTCGATTCTCTCCACCGCCGCCATTGCAACCATCCCGCTGGTGCTGTGGCTGGCGCGGTACGGCACGATCTTTCCGCCCGATTGGCGGGTGCGGCTCTATGCTGCGGGGATGGTGTTCGCCTGCCTGCTGATCCCCATCGGCACCGCGGCGCGCACGGGGCTGGTCTGTGCCGCCGTGCTGGGTGTGCTGATGCTGCGTTCGGTGCGCTATCGCTTCCTTTATGCCGGGCTGGCAGTGGCGTTGCTGGCGGTCGCGCTGCCGTTTCTGCCGCAAAGCTATGTCCAGCGGATGGACACGATCGGCAATTACCAGAGCGACGAGTCCGCCTCCACCCGGATACAGGTGTGGAAATGGACCATGGACTATGCTGCCGCCAATCCCATGGGCGGGGGATTCGATGCCTATCTGGGCAACAGCTTCACCTATCGCACGCGCAAGCTGGTGGGCACTCCGCCCAATGTTTCGGTGCAATATGAAACGGTTACCGACAAGGCGCGGGCCTATCACTCATCCTATTTCGAAATGCTGGGCGAACAGGGCTATCCCGGGCTGCTGCTGTGGCTGTGGCTGCAGGGGCTGGGCCTGTGGCAGATGGAGCGGATCCGCTGGCGATACGGGCGCAAGCCCGCCGATGCCGAAGACAACAACGGCCCTGCAAGCTGGCAGCGCGGCCTTGCGACGGCACTGCAACAGTCTCAACTCACCTATCTGGTGGGCGCCGCCTTCGTGGGCATTGCCTACCAGCCGTTCATCTTCATGCTCATCGGTCTGCAGTGTGCGCTGTGGAGCTATGTGAAGCGCGTGGATGGGGCGCCGCGCCGGGCACGATTCCGGCGCCCGGAAGCAGAATCGGAAGCGGACGAGGCGGAGCGGCTGCCCGTCTCCGCCTGAGCCGCTCGCCGCTCAGCGGGCGTGGGTGCGCATCCATTCCTCCACCACCGGGGCGATGCGCTGGCGCCACTTGCTGCCGTTGAAGATGCCGTAATGGCCGACCTCGCGGGCGAAGTGATATTTCTTCTGCGCCTCCGGCAGGCTCCGGGCGAGATCGAGCGCGGCGCGGGTCTGGCCGATGCCGGAAATGTCGTCCCGCTCCCCCTCGATCGCCAGCAGCGCGGTGTCGCGGATCGCGCCGGGGTCGATCAGCTTGCCACGGTGGTTGAACTCCCCGCGCGGCAGGGTGTGGCGCTGGAACACCTGGTCGATCGTTTCCAGATAGAACTCCGCCGTCATGTCGCAGACGGAGAGATATTCGTCGTAGAACTTCTTGGTCGCGTCTGCGCTTTCCTGATCGCCCATGGTGAGATGTTTGAACATCTCGAAATGGCTCATCATGTGGTTCTGCAGGTTCATGGAGATGAAGCCGGCCAGCTGCAGGAAGCCGGGATAGACTTGCCGCCCCGCGCCCGGATAGTTCATCGGCACCGTGGCGACCACATTGTTGCGGAACCACGACAGCGGCCGTTCCATCGCGACGTCGTTCACGGAAGTGGGGCTGGCGCGGGTATCCACCGGGCCACCCATCATGGTGAGCGTGGCGGGGCGGAACGGATCCTTCTCCGCCCCCATCACCGCTGCCGCCGCAAAGGCCGGCACGGAGGGCTGGCACACCGCCAGCATATGCGTGCCTTCACCGGTGAAGTGGAGGAACTCGATCAGATAGTCGATGTAATCGTCGAGATCGAAATCCCCTTCGCTCAGCGGCACCATCTTGGCATCCGCCCAGTCGGTGATCCACACTTCCTGGTTTTCCACCATCCGCGCCACCGTGCCGCGCAGCAGCGTGGCGTAATGGCCGCTCATGGGCGCAACGATCATCAAGCGCGGGGCGCCTTTGGGCAGGCCTTCGCGCCGGAAATGGCGCAGCGAACCGAACGGCTTCTCGAACACCACCGCTTCCGCCACGGGCCATTCCTTGCCCTCCACGGTCACGCTGTCGATGTTGAAGGCGGGCTTGCCGCGATCCTCGTAGATGTGGGCGAACACCTTGAGCGCGCTGGCCATGGTCGGCCCCATGCCGAAATATCCCATCGGCAGGCTGGGATTGTCGAGCAGTTCGGCGCCGATTTCCGCCCAGCGGCTGGCGCTGGACAGAAGCGCACGCTGCATCTCATAGGCATGGTAAAGCACTGTGTTTCCCTCGATCTTTCCCGGCGAGCCGCGGCATTTCCGCGGGTCTGCCGATACTGCATACGCTTCATATAGGCATTTTGTTGCAATGCGGCAAAGAAGCGGAAGCAATCCTGGTGCCGCTGCCGCTTCAATCCTGTGGGCAGATCGGCTAACGCGGCCGCAATGGCCCGCTCTCCCGCTTCGCAACCCGTAGAACCCGCCCGCAACCTTGGCCCGCTGGCGATGATCTTCCGCGCCGCCGGCGCCTATCCGCTGATGGTCTCGCTGGCGCTGCTCGCGCTGATCGTTACTGCTGCGGCCACTCTGGCGATCCCGGCCGGCTTCCGCCTCATCATCGACCGCGGTTTTGCCGAAGGCGCCGATCCGGCGGCGATCGGCCGGTGGTTTCGCTATCTCTTCGGTATCGTGGTGGTGCTCGCACTGGGCACGGCCTGCCGTTACTATTTCGTCAGCCTGCTGGGCGAGCGCGTGGTGGCGGACATTCGGCTGGCGGTGCAGACCAATTTGCTGCGCCTTTCCCCCGGCTTCTTCGAGGAGAACAGCCCCAAGGAAATCTCCTCGCGGATGACGGCGGATACGGCGCAGATCGAAACCGTGGTGGGCAGCACCATTTCCATCGCGCTGCGCAATGCGCTGATGGCGCTGGGGGGCACGGCCTATCTGCTTTATCTCGCGCCGCATCTCACCCTGCTGCTGGTGGTGGCGGTGCCGCTGGTGCTGCTGCCGATCGTGATCATCGGCCGGCGCGTACGCAACGTTTCGCGCGAGAGTCAGGATCGGGTGGCCGATATCGGCGCGCAGGTGACGGAAGTGCTGGGCGCCATGAAGGTGGTGCAGGGCTTCAATCAGGAACAGCGCGAAAGGGCGCGCTTTGCCGGCGCGGTGGAACGCAGCTTCACCACGGCCAAGCGGCGCATCACCCTGCGCGCGATCATGACCGGCGTGGTCATCAGCTTCATCTTCGGCGCGATTACCGCGCTGATGTGGCGCGGGGCGATCCAGGTTGCCGAAGGCACGCTGAGCGGCGGCACGATCGCGGCGTTCGTGCTCACCGGCGTGCTGGTGGCGGGTGCCTTCGGCGCGTTGGCGGAAGTCTATGGCGATCTGCTGCGCGGCGCGGGTGCCGCCAGCCGGCTGGGGGAGCTGCTGCAGGAACAGCCGGATATCGCGCCGCCCGCGCGCCCGCTGACCCTGCCGCAGCCGGCCCGCGGGGCCCTCTCGTTCCAGAACGTAACCTTCCGCTATCCCACGCGCCCGCAGTCGGCCGCGATCAGCGAGTTCGACCTGACGGTGGAGCCCGGCGAGACGGTGGCGATCGTCGGCCCTTCGGGCGCGGGCAAGTCCACGATCTTCCAGCTGGCGGAGCGGTTCTACGATCCGCAGATGGGCACGGTGCGGCTGGACGGGGTGCCGCTGGTGCAGGCAGACCCAGCCGAAATCCGCCGCCGCATGGCGCTGGTGCCGCAGGAAGGCACGCTGTTTGCCGCCAGCGCGCGGGACAATCTGCGCTATGGCGCGTGGGACGCGCCGGAAGAGCTGATCTGGGAAGCCGCCCGCGCCGCCAATGCGGAAGAGTTCCTGAAGGCTCTGCCCGATGGTCTCGACACGTTCCTGGGCGAGGGCGGTGCACGGCTGTCCGGCGGGCAGCGCCAGCGGGTGGCGATCGCCCGCGCGCTGCTGCGCGATGCGCCGATCCTGCTGCTGGACGAAGCGACGAGCGCGCTGGATGCGGAAAGCGAACGGCTGGTGCAGCAGGCGCTGGAGCGGCTGATGCAAGGGCGCACCACGCTGGTGATCGCCCATCGCCTGGCGACGGTTCGCGCGGCAGACCGGATCGTGGTGATGGATGACGGACGGATCGTGGAACAGGGCAGTCATGGGCAGCTGATCGCCAATGGCGGGCTCTATGCCCATCTCGCCGCCCTGCAGTTTCACGATTACAAGGCTGCCTGAGCCAGCCCCCGGCGCGCAAGGGTGCTTGCGCCGTGCATCAAGCGTCGGTTAATCGATAAAGTCACAAATGTAACCGACGAACGGCCTCCGGCGTCCGCCGCGGGGCTGTAAGCCATTCCGATCCGGCGCGCCCGCGCCTTTCGCCGGGCAGTGCATCTCTCGAAGAAAGGTCGCTGATGTTTCGTAAACTGCTTGCCGGCGCATCTGCCGCAGCTCTCGCAATCACTGTTCCCGCCGTCGCGCAGGATGAAACGCGTGACGCGCCCACCATGGAATTCGGCACCTGGGGCGTGGATCCGGCGCTGCTGGATACGGCGGTGAAGCCCGGCGATGACTTCTTCACTTATGTGAATGGCAAGTGGATCGCCGCCAACCCGATCCCGGCGGAATACACCCGCTTCGGCGCTTTCAACATCCTGCGCGAGAAATCGACGTCGGACGTCGAGAAGCTGGTGGCCGATCTGGTGAAGGAAAACCCCGCACAGGGCACGCAGGCGCGGCGCATCGTCGATGCCTATCAGTCCTATCTTGATACCAAGGCGATCGACGCGGCCGGCATGGCGCCGGCGCGCCCCTATCTCGACGAGATATTCTCCGCCTCCGATCTCACCTCTTTGGTGAAGCTGTTTCCGAAAGCGGGCCTGCCGTCACTCATTGCGGCCAGCGTGGATGTGGATTCCAAGGATCCCGATAAATATATCGTCAGCGTCGGCTTCGACGGCATGGGCCTGCCTGACCGCGATTATTACCTCGTGGACAGCGAGCGGAACCTCGAGATCCGCGATCGCTACAAGAAGTATCTCGCCTTCCTGCTGGGGAAGGCGGGCTACGCCGATCCGGCCGCGGCGGCGGAATCGGTCTATGCCTTCGAACATCAGGTGGCGCAGCTGGAGTGGGACCGCACCGCCCTGCGCAACCGGGACATTACCTATAACAAGCTGAGCCGCGCTGAACTGCTGGCGCTGGCGCCCGACTTCCCGATGGCCGAGCTGCTGGAGGCGTCGCAATTCGCCGATCAGGACGAGTTCGACACGCCGCAGGTGCCGCCGAGTGCGGAAGAGGCGAAGCAACTGGGCCTTACGGCGGAAGACCTCAAGGCCATCGGCGGCGGAACGCCCGCGATGATGGAACTGGTGGCCAAGACCCCGCTGGCCACGCTCAAGGCCTTCATGGCGGCCCAGTTCCTCAACAGCATGTCCTCGGTGCTGCCCAGCGACGTGGATCAGGCGCAGTTCGATTTCTACGGCAAGTTCCTCAACGGGCAGGAAGAGCAGCGCCCGCGCTGGAAGCGCGCGATCGCCGCGACCGAAGGCGAACTGGGCGAGCAGCTCGGCGCGCTCTATGTCGAGCGGTATTTCCCGCCCGAGAGCAAGGCGGCGATGGATGATCTGGTGAAGAACCTGCGCAAGTCGCTGGGGGTCAGCATCCGCGAGAACAGCTGGATGACGCCGGAGACGAAGAAGGAGGCGACAGCCAAGCTCGACGCCTTCACTCCGAAGATCGGCTATCCCGACGAGTTCGAAACCTATGACGGGCTGGAGATCAAGCCCGGCGATGCGCTGGGCAATATGGTTCGCGCCATCGAATGGACGATCGAGGACAACCGCTCCAAGCTGGGCCAGCCGGTGGATCGCACCGAATGGGGCATGCTGCCGCAGACGGTGAACGCCTATTACAACCCGACCTTCAACGAGATCGTGTTCCCCGCTGCGATCCTGCAGCCGCCCTTCTTCAATCCCGATGCCGATCCGGCGGTGAACTATGGCGGCATCGGCGCGGTGATCGGCCACGAGATGGGACACGGCTTCGACGATCAGGGCGCCAAGAGCGACGGCACCGGCGCGCTGCGCGACTGGTGGCAGCCTGCCGACCTCGCCCGCTTCAACGAACTGGGCGACCAGCTGGCGGCGCAGTATGACAGCTATTGCCCCTATGACGATGGCAAGACCTGCGTGAACGGCCGCTTCACCCTGGGCGAGAACATCGGCGACAATGGCGGGCTCAGCGTCGCCTATCGCGCCTATCGCATGTCGCTGGACGGCAAGGAGCCGCCGGTGATCGATGGCCTCACCGGGGACCAGCGCTTCTTCCTCGCCTGGGCGCAGGTGTGGCGTTCGGCGCAGCGCGAGGCTGCGGGCCGCCAGCGGCTGCTCACCGATCCGCACAGCCCTGAGGAATTCCGCGCCAACGGCGCGGTGCGCAACCAGGATGCATGGTACAAGGCCTTCAACGTGCAGCCGGGCGACAAGCTCTATCTGCCGCCGGAAAAGCGCGTGCATATCTGGTGATTTCGCAGGTGCAGCAGGCGGCGCTTGACTTCGCCGCCTGCTTTGCCATTGATCGCCCGCAATGGGATTGACCCTCACCGCCATACTTCTCGGTATCGTCGAGGGTTTGACCGAGTTCGTTCCGGTCTCCTCGACCGGGCACCTGATTCTCGCCTCCGAACTGTTCGGCTATGATTCCGCCCATTGGGCGATGTTCAATGTCGTGATCCAGCTCGGGGCGATCCTCGCCGTCGTCGTGCAATACTGGAAGACCTTCTGGGACGCCGGAATGGGCGTGCTGCGGCTGCAGGCGGAAGGGCTGCGCTTCGCGCGCAACATCCTCGTCGGCTTCCTGCCGTCGGCCGTGCTCGGCCTGATGCTCAAGGACTATATCGACATCCTTCTGGGCAGCCCGTCGGTGGTGGCCTGGGCACTGATCGTGGGCGGCATCGCTATCCTGGGGGTGGAGCGCACGGCCAAGCCGGGCGCCGACGTCGGCGTCGCCAACCTGCCGCTGCGTCAGGTTGCTGGGGTGGGGCTTGCGCAATGCCTCGCCATGGTGCCGGGCGTCAGCCGCTCCGGCGCCACGATCATGGGCGCGCTGGCGATGGGTGTCGGCCGCAAGACGGCGGCCGAGTTTTCCTTCTTCCTCGCCATTCCCACGATGATCGGCGCCTCCACGCTGGAACTGTTCGACAATCTCTCGGGCGCGAAGGGCGGCGCATCGCCGGTGGGCTGGGCCGAGATCGCGATCGGCTTCGTCGTCTCCTTCATTGTGGCGCTGTTCGTGATCCGGGCTTTCGTTGCCTATGTCAGCCGCCATGGATTCGCCCCTTTTGCGTGGTACCGAATCATTATCGGCGCCGCTGCCGTGCTCTGGCTCGCTTTTCGGTGACGCAGGGCTGCGATTCGGGGCCGATCCCGCCGGATCGCCTGCTTCGCTGGCGATAAATCTTGCCGCTTTCCACAAGGAGATCGCGGTTTTTTTGCGTTGCGCCGGTGCCAACCCTGCTTGTTCTATTTGCCCCGCCCGCAAGTGCTGCTATTTGCGGCCGACCTGTTGCGCCGCAGCGGACTGCGTCGCCGGGGGCTTGGTCGCTATCGAGCGTTCAAATCGGGGGTGGTCTGGTCATAGGCTGGCGCCCCACCATGTGAAGGGGAATTACAATGAAGAAGCTTATCGCCGTCGCTTCGGCTGCCGCTCTGGGTCTGGGTCTCGCCGCTTGCAGCGCTTCGGAAGAGCCTGCCGCCGACGCCACCGCCACCGAAACCCCGATGGCTGAAGACACCGCCATGGCCACCGAAACCCCGATGGCTGAAGACACCGCGGCTGCGACCGACGCCATGTCGACCGAAACGCCGATGGCTGAAGAGACCACGGAAGCTCCGGCTGCCGAGTAAGTTCTCGCACCACGAGTTCAGGAAGCCGGCCCGGGATTACCCGCGGCCGGCTTTTCTGTGCCCGCTTTCGGCGGGTCTCAGACCGGCTTGGCGGAAGAGCCGCGGCCGCCGCGCAGATGATATTCCTGCGTGCCGGGATGCAGCACATTGTCGCTATCCAGCACCGCGGCGTTGGCATAGGTGAAGCCGGGATCGAGGTTGCGATAGAGCTGATCGAAATCGCGCTCCACCGTCAGGCGGTAGAGGTCCGCCAGGCTCTCGATCACGAAGTAGGTCGGCTGCAGATCGTCGATCACGTAATCCGTCCGCATCACCCGGTCGACATCGAGCGTGATCCGGTTGGGCGAATGCCCCTCCAGCGCGAACACCGCTTCCTGCGGCCCGGACAGGATACCCGCACCATAGATGCGCAGTTCGCCCGCTTCGCGGATCAGGCCGAACTCCACGGTGTACCAATAGAGCGCCCCCAGCGCCTTCAGCCGGTTGTGGCGCATCGCCTTCCAGCCGGCCCGGCCATATTCCTGCATGTAATCGGCGAATACGGGGTCGGCGAGCATCGGCACATGGCCGAACACATCGTGGAACACGTCCGGCTCCTGGATGTAGTCGAAGGTTTCGCGGGTGCGGATGAAATTGCCGGCGGGGAAGCGGCGATTGGCCAGATGCCAGAAGAACACATGGTCGGGGATCAGCATGGGGACGGGCACCACGCTCCACCCGGTGAGCCGCCCCAGCTCTTTTGACAGGCGGCCAAAATCGGGCACGCCGCCGGCGCCCAGATCGAGCTGCTCGAGGCCCTGGAGGAAGGCGCTGCAGGCGCGGCCGGGAAGAACGTCCATCTGCCGCGCGAACAGCGCATCCCAGATCGCATCATCCCCTGCCGAATAGTCCCGCTGCGCCGGCTCTAGCCAGTCCTCGTCCACATGCGGTGGGCGGCGGAGCGGAGCGGTGAACACCGTGTCCGAAGGCTCCGGCAAGGCCGCGAAGTCGATTTCGCTGAGTGCGCTTTCCGGCATGGTAGTAAACTAACGTGGGCTGGCCGCCGGCGTTCCACTCGGCTCCGGCGATACGGCCGCCGGCGCGGCGCTGCCGGGCTGCAGCGCCTCGGCGGGAAGCGGCCGGGAATCGAGCATTGCGGCCGCGCGATCGAGCGCGCGCGCCTCCCCCACCGTCACTCCGCCCGGTCCCGGATCATTATCGCTCGCTCCGCAGGCGGAGAGGAGCAGCACGGCCGGAAGGAGCGCGGCCGGGCATAGGCCGCGCAAGGCGGGCAGGGCGCTGGCCCCGCCCGCCCTGTTGGCGATCTCCGTCACTCGGTGGGAGCGGTGGTGGGGCTGGCGGCTGCTTCCACGTCGGAAGCGGCTGCGGCCGCGGCATCCCCGGCCGCCTGATAGGCGTCGGTCGTCTCTTCGGCATTGTCCACCGCATCGTCCACCGCCTCCGAGGTGGCATCGGGATCGACGGCTGGGTCCGGCACATCGGCCATTGCCTCGTCGGCAGGCATTTCCACCGTATCGGCTTCCGCATCGGTGCTCGCATCGTCGGCGCTGCCGCAAGCGGCCAGCGTCATGGCCGAAGCAGCGGCAAAGGCCGCAAGTGCAAACTTCTTCATTTTCGATACCTCTCTGAAACGAACCGGCAGGGGCGCCCCTGCGGAGCGCGCACGCTAGACCACTGAAGCGCGCAAAAAAACCGCCAAAAAACCGCCCTGGCCGGTTCCCGCATCCCCCGTCGTCTGCCACAGCCCGCCCATGGCGGATGCAGGGCAGATGCAGGGCGAAGCGGAAGCGGCGCTGCGGCGGATCTTCGGATTCGAGCAGTTCCGCGGCGTGCAGCGCGACGTGGTGGCGCGCGTTCTGGCCGGGCAATCGACGCTGGCGGTGATGCCCACCGGTGCAGGCAAGTCTCTGACCTATCAATTGCCCGCCTGCATGCTGGACGGCACCTGCGTGGTCGTCTCCCCGCTCATTGCGCTGATGCACGACCAGCTGCGTTCGGCCCGGGCCAACGGCATCCGTGCAGCCGCGCTGACCAGCGTGGACGACGATCGGATGGCGACGATGGACGCCTTCCGCGCGGGCGAGCTGGACCTGCTGTATGTCGCGCCTGAGCGTGCCAGCCAGCCGCACTTCCGCGATCTGCTGGGCAGTGCCCGGCTGGCACTGTTCGCGGTGGACGAAGCGCATTGCGTGTCCGAATGGGGGCATGACTTCCGCCCCGACTATCGGCAGCTGCGCCCGCTGATGGACGCCTTCCCCGCCGTGCCGCGGCTGGCGCTGACCGCCACGGCGGATGCGCATACCAGGGCGGATATCCTGGCGCAGCTGGGCATCGGGGAGGATGGGCTGATCGTCGCCGGCTTCGACCGGCCGAACATCCGCTATGCCATCCGCCATCGCGAGAACGGGCTGCGCCAACTGGTGACCTTGCTGGCGGAGGAACGCGGGCCGGGCATCATCTATGCCCCCACGCGGCGGAAGGTGGAGGATCTGGCGGAGCGGCTCGCCAGTGTCTCCGGGCGGCGGGTGCTGCCTTACCACGCCGGCCTGCCGCCGGAGCAGCGCGCCGCCAATCAGGCCGAATTCGTGGCCAGCGAAGACATGGTGATCGTGGCGACGATCGCTTTCGGCATGGGGATCGACAAGCCCGATGTCCGCTTCGTCGCCCATGCGGGTATCCCTAAGTCGATCGAAGCCTATTACCAGGAGACGGGCCGTGCCGGGCGCGACGGCGATCCCGCGCGCGCGGTGATGCTGTGGGCGGCGGGCGATTTTGCCCAGGCGCGGCAAAGGCTGACAGAACTGGATGAGGGGCGGCAGGCCGGCGAACGCCAGCGGCTGGATGCGCTGGCCGTGCTGGTGGAAACGCCCACCTGCCGCCGCGCGGTGCTGCTGCGCCATTTCGGAGAAGAGCCGCCCGAACGCTGCGGCAATTGCGACAATTGCCTGGATGCGCCCGACGTGATCGACACCACGGAGCTGGCGCGCAAGCTGCTGAGCGCCGTCTATCGTACGGGCCAGAGCTATGGCTTCGGCCATCTGCAGAAGGTGCTTACCGGTGCGGAGGACGAGCGGGTGCGCCAGAAGGGGCACGACAAGCTATCCGTGTTCGGCATTGTCGGACAGGCGGAAGCGCGGCTGTTGCAGCCGGTCAGCCGTGCCTTGCAGGCGCGTGGCAGCCTTGTTGCGAACGAACACGGCGGCCTGTGCCTGGCGGGCGACGCGCGGGACATCCTGACTGGCGGCATGCCTGTGGTAATCGTCAGCCCCCCGGCGGCTGGAAAGCGGCGGCGCGGGCGCGATGCGGCGCCCAATCCCGTGGGCGATCCGCTGTTCGAGGCCCTGCGCAACCTGCGGCGCGAACTGGCGGAAGAAGCGCAGGTGCCGCCCTATGTGGTGTTCCACGATGCCACTTTGCGCGAAATGGCTGCCGCGCGTCCGACGAGCCTCGTCGAACTCGGCGCGATCAGCGGCGTCGGGGCGCGCAAGCTGGAAGCTTACGGCGAGGCCTTTCTGGCCGCGATCCGCGCCCACTGAGTCCCCCCGGGCGCACCATCCGGTTTCGCTTGACGGGGGCGGCATGTGATATAAAAACGATATCACAATTATATCATCAGGAGACCGGTCGTGATCGAGGGGAATGACGGCGCAATCACTCGCAGCCGGGAAAGCCGGGCCACCACCTTCAACGGCTATCTGCTGTTGCTGCTGTGGGTTGCCACCCTGCCGGTGGGGCTCTGGGGCCTCGGCATGTTGCGAGGGGGCGCGGGTGCGGGCGGCGCGGTGCTGGGCCTTGCGGTGTTTGCTTTTATCTTCCTGCTGTCGGGATTCTACATGATCCAGCCCAACCAGGGCGCGGTGATCACCCTGTTCGGCGCATATCGCGGAACGGATCGACGGCAGGGCCTGCGCTGGATCTGGCCGTGGATGATGCGCGCCAAGGTAACGGTGCGGGCGCACAACATCCATTCCGAGCGAGTGAAGATCAACGATCTGCGCGGTAACCCGATAGAGATCGCCTGCAACGTCGTGTGGCGCGTTCGCGATACGGCGCAGGCCAGTTTCGACGTCGATGACTATCGTGCCTTCGTGAACATCCAGATCGAAGCCGGTCTGCGCACCGTGGGCGCGCGGCATCCCTATGACGACATGAGCGAGGACGATGTGACGACGCTGCGTGGCAGCGCGGATGTGATCAACAGCGAGTTGCAGACCGAACTGAACGAGCGGCTCGCCGTGGCAGGGATCGTGGTGGACGAAGCAGGCCTGACGCATCTCGCCTATGCGCCGGAAATCGCCGGGGCGATGCTGCGCCGCCAGCAGGCCGAGGCGGTGATCGCCGCCCGTGCCAAGCTGGTGATGGGGGCGGTGAGCATGGTGGAAATGGCGCTGGCGAAGCTGAGCGAGGACCAGATCATCGAATTGGATGACGAACGGCGCGCCGCGATGGTCTCCAACCTGATGGTGGTGCTGTGCGGGGAGCGGGAAGTGAACCCGGTGGTCAACGCCGGCTCGCTCTACCAATAGGGTCGGCGCGGGCGGATGGCGCAATCAGGCAGGAAGGCCTTCGCCCTGCGGCTCGACCCCGCGCTGCACGCGGCGGTCGAGCGGCTGGCGGCGCAGGAGCTTCGCTCGGTCAACGCCGAATATGAAGTGCTGCTGCGCGAGGCGCTGGCGCGGCGCGGCGTGACCTTGGACCCGGCCAAGCCGCCGCGCCGCGGCCGCCCGCCGCGTGGTTGACTGCTGGTTAACCGATCGCCGCTAAACCGGCGGCATGGACAGCTTTGCCCCCACGCGCCGTGGCGCGCGCTTCGCCCTCGTTCTCGCCAGTGTCGCCGCGCTGGCGCTGCCGTTTGCCGCCGTGCCGGCGCAGGATCGCGCAGCACCCTATACGGTGGTGGAGACGGGGCGCGGCTATGCCCGGCTGCAGCAGGCCGTGGATGCGATCGGCGGCGGGCGCGGTGCAATCGCCATCGCCCCCGGGCGGCATGCCGATTGCGCGGTGCAGACGGAGGGGCGCGTCTCCTATCTCTCCACCGAACCGGGCGCGGCGATCCTCGATGGGGTGACATGCGAAGGCAAGGCGGCGCTCGTGCTGCGCGGGCAGGGGGCGGAGGTTTCTGGGTTGGTGTTCGAGAACATGCGGGTGCCCGATTTCAACGGCGCAGGCATTCGGCTGGAGCAGGGCGACCTCACCGTGGCGCAGAGCTGGTTCCGCGACAGCCAGCAGGGCATCCTCACCGCGGCCGATCCCAACGGCACCATCGTGGTGGATCGCTCCACCTTCAGCCGGCTCGGCACCTGCGAAGGCGCGGGCGGCTGCGCGCATTCGATCTACGTCGGCGACTATGGGCAGCTTCGCGTCACCCGCAGCCGGTTCGAGGAAGGGCGTGGCGGCCATTACGTGAAATCGCGAGCCGCCCGCGTGGAAATCGCCGGCTCCAGCTTCGATGATTCTCGGGGCAAGGCGACCAATTACATGATCGACCTCCCCGGCGGGGCGACGGGGCAGATCAGCAACAACTGGTTCGTGCAGGGCCGCGACAAGGAGAATTACTCCGCCTTCATTGCCCTGGCGGCGGAGGGGCGCAATCACAGCAGCGCGGGTCTCGTCATTCAGGGCAATGATGCGCGGCTGGCGCCGGGTGTCGATCGCAACACGGTGTTCGTGGCGGACTGGTCCGGCGATTCGCTCGCGCTGGGGGGGAACGTGCTCGGGCCTGGCCTCAAGCGGTTCGAGCGGCGCTGATCACGCGAACGCGGGGGCGTAGCTCACCGTACCGCGGGGGGCCCAGCCTGACAGGACCAGCCGCTGGAAATAGGCCGCGGGGGCACCCGGCAAGGTCAGGTGGGGATCGGTGACGAAGCCGAAGCGATGGTAATATTCCGGCTCGCCGAGCACGACGCAGCCTTTTGCTCCCATCTCGCTCAGCCGTTCCAGGCCCGTTTCAACCAGCCGCGATCCGATGCCGGCGCGCTGGCGGAGCGGCATCACCGATACGGGGCCAATCCCGAGCCAGCCGGATGTGCCATCGGAAATGGAGACGGGGGAAAAGGCCGCGTGGCCGATCACCGCAAGGTCCATGTTGAGCGCGACCAGCGAGAGCGTGAGATCGCCGGCAGCCCGTAGCCGGCTGACGACGGCGGCCTCGTCGCCGCGGCTATAGGGCGCGCCGCGAAAGGCGGCCTGCGTCAGCGCTGCGATTGCCGTTTCGTCCCCCGGTTGCTCTTGCCGGACCGTGCAAATGCTCATGAGATATTCGCTTCAGAGGGCGAATTCGGTGACCAGGGGAACATGGTCCGACGGCCTTTCCCAATCGCGGGCGCCTTCCACCACACGATGGTTTGTGGCCTGCGCTGCCAGCTCTGGGCTGGCCCACATATGGTCCAGCCGCCGGCCACGATCATTCGCCTTCCAGTCCTTGGAGCGATAGCTCCACCAGGAGTAATAGCGGTCGGGTGCGCGGATGTGCTCGCGCCCGATATCGCTCCAGCCGTGGGCATCCTTGAACCGTTGGAGTGTCTCCACCTCGATCGGGGTATGGCTGACAACCTTCAGCAGCTGGCGGTGGTTCCACACGTCGCATTCCAGCGGCGCAATGTTGAAATCGCCCACGATCAGCGTCGGCCGGTCCACCGCGTCGGCCCAGCGGGTCATCCGCTCGAGGAAGTCGAGCTTCTGGCCGAACTTGGGATTGATCTCCCGGTCGGGCTCGTCCCCGCCGGCGGGGACATAGACATTCTCCAGCACCATGCCCTCACCGGGGCCGAGCAGTTCCACGCCCACATGGCGCGCTTCGCCATTGTCCTGCCAGTCGTGCCGGGAGAAGTCGCGCAGCGGGATGCGGCTGATCGTGGCGACGCCGTGGTATCCCTTCTGCCCGTGCACCGCAAAATGGGTGTAACCCAGCTCCTCGAACGCGCGGTAGGGGAACTGCGGCTCCTGGCACTTGATCTCCTGCAGGCACAGCACATCGGGCGCCTGCTCGCGCAGGAAGCGCTCCACGATGGGCATGCGCAGGCGAACGGAATTGATGTTCCAAGAAGCGATGGAGACCATTTGTTGCGCTTAGGAAGGCTGCTGCATTGCGGCAAGCAAGACGGGGAAAGTTTCGCCTGGTTACCCACGGAAAGCCCGGGAAGGGGCAAGGAAAAACCCTCGTCCCGGGGGCAGTGGGACGAGGGTTCGTTCGAGCGTTCGTCACGCAAACAAGGCGGCTCTTCGTCGAGGAAGGGCAACAGGGGGGAAACCCGCCTCGTCACCGCCTTGTGAGGAGAGAATATGAGAAACAGGCTTGCTGGCGAATGAATGGCGCCGTGCAATTGGTCGCAGGCGGAAAACCGTTCGTCCGCCAGCCGTTCAGGTCGGGCGACGGGTGGTCCGACGCGGGTCGCGATAGGTGAATGTGCTGTCCGGCACGGAGATGCCATAGCGCTGGTTCGAGAGCCGGACGGTGGTGCGCTGGTTCTGCGCATCCAGCGCCACCCAGCTGACCAGTTCCAGCCCGCCGGGCGCGCCGGCATCCTTCACGAAGATCATCGTGATCGTGCCGTATTCGGGCTTCTTGGGGTCGCGTACCTCGACGCTCACCACGTCGGGATTGCCCGTCGGCATCAGCTTGCCATAGCGCTTTACGTCGCGATTGGGGTCGAGGAGAGCGCCAAGCGGCGAATTGCTGATCGGCCAGCGCTGCACCTGCTGCACATCGTAATCGATCAGCGTCAGCGATTTGCCGTTCGACACCACGAGCATGTTGACGCCCTTGGCATATTCGAAGCGGATCTTGCCGGGGCGCTTAAGCGTCAACTCGCCGCTCACCGTGCTGCCGGTGCGGTCGGTCTGGGTGAAATCCGCGCGCATCGTGGAAATGCCGCGCAGCGCCGCCACGGCCTGGTCGAGCGGGTCCGCCGCGGCAGCCACGGGCGCAGCGGGAATCGTTAGCGCTGCCGGCACGGCGAGCGCCAGCGCGGCGGCCATGGCCCCGCGCAGCGGCTTGCGGACAGAAATGGTAGTCAAGATGTTCATGCTCCCTCGCTATCTCGGGCGCATTGAACGATGCGTGAACCCGGCAGTTCCACCGGGTGCAGCTTACTTGATCTTGCCTTCCTTGAACTCGACGTGCTTCTTCGCAACCGGGTCGTACTTGCGGAAGGAGAGCTTCTCCGTCTGATTGCGCGGATTCTTCTTCGTTACATAGAAGAAACCGGTGCCAGCAGAGGAGTTCAGCCGGATCTTTATGGTTGCGGGCTTCGCCATGGTCTGATTCCCAAAATCTCTAAACCGGGGCAGCCGATCTGGCCGGTGCCCGAAACAATACGGGCGACGCGCCGGCGCCGCCCATCGGGCGCGCCTCTGCGCGAAAGGGGTCGGAAAGTCAAGCGCCGCGGGCGCTACCAGTCCACCTTGCCGCGGTTCGCCTTCACTTCCCCACGCACCTTCTTCGCCTTGAGCCGCTGCACCTTCCCCACGCGGTTTACGCGGCTGTTCGCCCGCTTTCTGGGCTCCACCAACGCCTTCTCGATCAGTTCGGCCAGCCGGGCCCGGGCATCTTCGCGATTGGCCTCCTGCGTGCGGAAGCGGCGCGCATCCAGCACGATCTCTCCCCGGGCATTGATTCGCTTGCCCGCCAGCGCCTTCAGCCGATGGAAGACGGCCGGCTCCAGCCCCAGGCGGTAGATGTTGACCCGCAGCTGCACTGCGGTGGCCACCTTGTTGACGTTTTGCCCGCCGGGGCCAGAGGCGGCGATGAAGCTCTCCTCCGCCAGCGAATGGGCGCGGGCGACCACGTCATTCATCGTGAAAGCCCTGATCCAGAAAATCCGCCGGCAGCGGGGCGTAGGCGGCCACGGGTTCGCGGCCATAGCGCGGCACTTCGATGCCCGAGGCGTGCAGCATGGTGCGCGGCGCGCTGCCCGCCTTGCCATAGACCGGATCGCCCAGCAGCGGGATGCCCAGGCCGCTGGCGGCATGGACGCGAATCTGATGGGTCCGCCCCGTCTCCGGCCGGAACTCGACCAGCGCATGGGGGCCGATCTCCGCCACCAGCCGCCAATGGGTGACGGCCGGCTTGCCCGCGCGGGCGGCGATCATTCGCCAGCCGCCCTTCTCGCTGCTGATCTTGGTGAGCGAGAGGGTGATCGTGCCCTCCTGCGTGCCGGGCACTTCGGACAGAATACCGAGATAGCGCTTGAGCACGCGCCGCTCCTCGAACGCCGCGGCGAAGCGGCGCAGGGCGCGCGGATTGCGCGCCAGCAGCAGGCAGCCGGAGGTGTCGGTGTCGATTCGATGCGCGGGGCCCGGCACGCGCTGGAAGCCCAATCGCAGATCGTTGAGGTGATCCGCGAGCGAAGGCCCCCCGGCGCGGGGCCGGTCGATCGGCAGGCCGCCCGGCTTGTCGATCACGAGCGCCTCCGCATCCTCGAACAGGATCGGGATCTTCACGAGAGCGCCGTGGCGATCCGCTGCATCGCCTCTTCCAGCACGGCCTCGTCGGCGGCGAAGCTGATGCGGAAGCCGTCGCGGCCGCCGAAGGCGCTCGCCGCCACCACCGCCACGCCGTGTTCCAGCAGATGCAGCGCCAGCTCGCCGTCATCCCCGCCGAAGCGCTCCATCAAGGGGGCCGCATCGACAAGGCAGTAGAAGGCGCCATCGGGCACGGGCGTGAACAGCCCAGGCACACTGTTGATTGCGCCAACGACCATGTCGCGCCGAGCCCGAAACCGCTCGCGCCAGTCGCTCAGGAAATCCTGCGGCCCTTCGAAAGCGGCGATGGCTGCGCCCTGGCTGACGGCCGCGGGGTTGCCGCTGCTGTTGCTCTGCAGCCGCCCGATCGCCTCGATCAGCCAGTCCGGCCCGGTCACCACGCCGATGCGGAAGCCCGTCATCGCATGGCTCTTGGACACGCCCGAAACGGTGCAGATGCGGTCCGCCAGATCGGGGCACAGATTGGCGAGGGTCGCGTGGGGGGCGCCGGTGTAGTTCAGCGGCGCGTAGATGTCGTCGGACAGCACCATCACCTGCGGATGGCGCCGCAGCACCGCCCCGATACCCTGCAGCATTTCCGCGGGATAGACCGCGCCTGTGGGGTTGCCGGGGCTGTTCAGCAGCAGCCAGCGCGTGCGCGGCGTTATAAGGGCTTCCAGATCGGCGGGGTCGAAGCGGAAGCCCTCGCGCGGATGCGTGATCAGCGGCACCACGCGGCCGCCGGCGAAACGCACCATCTGCGGATAGCTGACCCACCATGGGGAAGGAACGATCGCCTCGTCCCCCTCCCCAACGGTGGCGGCCAGCGCTTCGAAGATCGCCTGCTTGCCCCCGGCGGTCACAACGATACGTGCGGGGTCAGCGGCGATGCCCAGGTCGCGCGCGAAATGCAGCGCCGCCGCTTCCTTCAGCCGGGCCATGCCGGTCACGGGGGTGTAGCGGGTGAGCCCCGCATCCAGCGCGGCCTTGGCCGCTTCGATCACATGCGGCGGGGTGGGGAAATCGGGCTCCCCCACGGAAAGCGAGATGATGTCGCGCCCGGCTTCGCGCAGTGCCGTCGCGCGGTCGGTCATCGCGGTGGTAGGGGATGCGGCGATGCGGCGCAGCGCGGGGCTGAGGTGGTGCTGGCTCATGGCAGCCACATAGCAGGCATGAGGCCGCGAACGGCATTGCCGATGAAGAAGCCGCCGTCGAGATCGTCCAGCGTCAGCTCCGCCTCCTGCGCTCGCCCATCTTCCAGCAACTGCCGGCGCAGGACGCCGGGCAGCAGGCCCAGGCTGGCCGGCGGGGTGAGCAGCACGCCGCCGCGCTCTACGAAGATGCTGGTGAAACTGCCTTCGGTCAGCTTCCCATCATCCCGCACGAACAGGGCTTCGCCGGCCCCTTCCCGGCGGGCGATGTCATGCGCCGCTTTGTAGAAGAAGCGATCGGTGCTCTTGTGGCGCAGGCGCCAGTCGCCGGGGTGAACCGGCAGAGGCAGGGCGATGCAGCGCACCGGCTCCTGCGGCGTAGGCGGAAGCGGCTGCGTTTCCAGAGCGAGCGCGCCGCTGCGTGACAGCAGCAGGCGCAGCTTGGCCGGCTGTTCCAGCTCGAAGCACAGCGCCTGGATGCGATTGCGCGCCTCGTGCCGATCGAAAGCGAAGCCGAGTTCGCTCGCGCTCGCCTTCAGTCTCTCCAGATGCTGTTCGAGCAAGGGGATGCCCTCCAGCGGGTCCACGCGCATGCTCTCGATCAAATCGTGCCCGCCGGCTTCCCCGCGCACGAAGCCGCCCTTCACCAGGCATTCGCGCCACTCGTCCATGCCTTCGCTGTCGGCCACGATGGCACCGCCTACCCCCAGCACGGCCTGATGGCGCTGGTTCTCGCCCGGTGTCAGGCGAATTGTGCGGATGGCGACGTTGAAGGCGGCGTCTCCATTCGGTGCGATGCGGCCGATCGATCCGCAATAGGGGCCACGCGCCTCGCGCTCGATTTCCTGGATCAGCTCCATGGCGCGGATCTTCGGCGCGCCGGTGATCGATCCGCAGGGGAACAGGGCGCGCATCATGTCCATGGCGCCCATGCCGTCCACCAGTTCGGCGCGCACGGTGGTGACCATGGTGTGCACGGTGGGATAGCTTTCGACATGGAACGGCTGTTCCACCCGCACCGTGCCCGGTTCTGCCACGCGGCTCAGATCGTTGCGCATCAGGTCCACGATCATCAGGTTCTCGGCCTTGTCCTTGACCGAGGCGGCGAGTTCCGCGGCCAGCGCCGCGTCGGCCTCCGCCGTGCGCCCGCGGGGGCGCGTGCCCTTCATCGGCTTGCACTTGGCGGAGCGGCCGCGCAGGCTGAAGAACAGTTCCGGGCTGAAGCTCAGCAGCCAGTGCGATCCGTCGAAAATCACCCCGCCATAGCCGGCGCGGGCGGCGGGGCGGATCGCGGCATAGATCGCCAGCGGATCGCCGCGCGCCGGGCCGGCCAGCGGCATGGTCAGATTGGCCTGGTAGATGTCGCCCGCCCGGATCGCTTCCTGCAGCGCGTCGAACCCCTCCAGATAGCCGCCGGTGGACAGCTGCGGATCCAGGGGGCCGATCGAGGCAGGGCCTTGCGCCGCGCGCCCGGCCAGCCACTGCGGCACCTCGCCCGCCGGAATGCTGCGCATGGTATCGAACAGGCCAAACCATATCAGCGGTCCGTCCGCCCCGCTGCGCTCGGCCGCGAGCGGTTCCAGCCGGGGCTCGAGCGCGAGCCCCGCCTCATAGGCGAGATAGCCGGCCAGCGTACCCCCGGTGCGCCGGCGCGCCTCATCCGCTTCCTGTAGCACGCGGGCGACATCCTGCGGCCGCCGCGCCACGAAGATCTCGCGCGGCGCCTCGAACAATTGCGCATCGCTGGCGCCATCCTCGCGCGCGTCGTCGAGCAGGACAAAGGGTTCGTATCCGGCCATTTCGCCGCTCTAGCCGCAAATCCTTCCTTGTCTATTGCTTGACCACGCGGCGAGGGCTGCGCCAGACGGACAGTGAAGCGCAAAGGGGTGGCGATGGCGGAAATCTTCCTGGGGCTGGGCGCCAATGGCGAACGGCAGGTTCTGGAACTGTCGCGGGCCAATCGGCACGGCATCGTCGCGGGCGCCACCGGAACGGGCAAGACGGTGACGCTGCAAGGCATGGCCGAGAGCTTCTCCGCCGCCGGGGTGCCGGTGTTCCTGGCCGATGTGAAAGGCGATCTTTCGGGCATTGCCATGGCCGGATCGCCAACGGCCGCCAATGCCGGGAAGCTTGAAGCGCGCGCCGTCGAGCTCGGCATGGCGGATTACGCCTATGGCGATAACCCGGCGATCTTCTGGGATCTCTTCGGCGAACAGGGTCACCCGATCCGCACCACCGTTTCGGAGATGGGGCCGCTGTTGCTCGCCCGCCTGCTTGATCTCAACGACACGCAGGAAGGCGTGCTCAATATCGTCTTCCGCCTGGCGGACGAGGAAGGGCTGCTGCTGCTCGATCTCGGCGATCTGCAGGCGATGCTGGCCCATGCTTCGGAAAATGCGGCGCAGCTCAGCGCGAGATATGGCAATGTCACGCGGGCCAGCGTGGGGGCGATCCAGCGCCAGCTTCTCAGCCTCGACAGTCAGGGCGGCGGCCGCTTTTTTGGCGAGCCGGCGCTGGAGATCGAGGACTTCATCGCCTGCGACGATCAGGGGCGCGGCTATATCAACATATTGGCCGCCGACCGGCTGATGCGCAGCCCCAAGCTCTATGCCACCTTCCTCCTCTGGCTGCTGGCCGAGCTGTTCGAAGTGCTGCCCGAGGCCGGCGATCCGGAGAAGCCGAAGCTGGTGTTCTTCTTCGACGAGGCGCACCTGCTGTTCGACGATGCGCCCAAGGCGCTGCAGGACACGATCGAACAAGTCGTTCGGCTGATTCGCTCCAAGGGGGTGGGCGTCTATTTTGTGACGCAGAATCCGATCGACGTGCCGGAGGAGGTGGCCGGCCAGCTGGGTAATCGGGTACAGCATGCGCTGCGCGCCTTCACGCCGCGCGACAAGAAGGCGATCCGCGCCGCGGCGGAAACCTTCCGCATCAATCCCGATCTCGATGTCGAGCAGGCGATCACCGAACTGCGCGTGGGGGAGGCGCTCGTATCCACGCTGCTGGAAGACGGCGCGCCCAGTGTGGTGCAGCGCACGCTGATCAAGCCGCCGCGCTCGCGGCTGGGTCCGGTGACGGAGAAGGAGCGGGCGATCATCCGATCGGCCAGCCCGGTGGAAGGCAAATACGATACGCCGGTAGACCGCGAAAGCGCGTCCGAAGTGCTGGCCCGCAAGGCAGAGGATGCGGCCGCCACTGCGGAAGAAGTGGCTGAGCAGGGGGAAGCTGAGGTTCGCAAGCGCGAGCGGCGCAGCCCCGGAATCTGGGGCAAGGCGCTGAAGCGGGCGACGGGCGCGGCGGCGGGTTCCGGCGCCTCCATCGCGGCGGCGGCGATCACCGGGCGCAAGTCGCGCGCCAATCCCGCGCAAACCGCGCTGTCTTCCGGGCTCGGCTCGCTCGCCACCGATCTGGCGGGGCCGCTGGCAGGGCGCTTCGTCCGCAATCTGATCGGCGGACTGATGCGCTGAGCGCCGTTCGGCCGCCTGCCTCCGCAGCTATGGAGAGCAGGCGGCCGAAGGCGTTATTTCCCGGCGAGCCACTCGGCGATTTCGCCGCGCAGCCGCGGCTCGCTGGCGAAGCGTTCCTTCAGGGCCACCAGCGCGCGTTCGATCGGGCGCTGCTCGTCCGCCGGCAGGGTGGCCTGCAAGCTCGCGAGCCGGGGCAGCAGGGCGGGATCATCCGTGGCGGAGGCGATACGTGAGAAGAACCGCGCCCGACCCGAACTGTCGAGCATCTTCTCCACCGCCGCCCGGTTCTCCAGCACGAAGTCGAAGGCGAGGGCGGGATGCTCCTCCGCCACCGAGGTGATGATCGCTGCGCTGGTCGTGCCTGCCTCGCCGGTAAGCGCGAGTCCGAGGGCCTTGCGCGCCAGCGCCTCGTCACGCGCGGCGCCAAGGCGGGTATAATAGGATTGCTTTTCCGACGAACTGGTCGAGTCCGCGGCAAGGCGGGCGAGCAGGTTCCAGCTGTCGGCATCGGCATTGCGCGAGGCGATCGCGAGCCAGGTTGTCTTGAGCGGCCCGTCGAGAGCGCGCGGATCGCTCGCCAGCGCGGCGAAGCGGCGCGTCGCCTGATCCAGCACCTCCTTGTCGCCCATCGCGCCGAGGGTGGAGATCAGCCGGGCACGCAGGTTGCTGTCCGCCACCGGCTCGCCTTCAATCGGCTCGAAGCCCAGCGCGCGCAGGCGCGGCTGCCACATCTGCTCCACGAGGCCGGCGAGCTTCGCCTTCGCGGCATCGTCGGACAGTGTGCCGTAAACGTCGCCCCAGCGCTCCACGGTGCCTTCCGCCACCACCGGATTGGCATCGGTGGGGATCGCCGCGAGCAGATCGAGCGCCGCCCCTTCCTTCTGGTAGCCGCCCCGCGCCAGCGCCAGATTGTCCGCCGTCAGGCCCAGCTGGTCAATCGGCTTGAGCCCCGGCATCGCCTTGGCAAATCGGGCGAGCATCTCGGGCTCGTAGAGCGTGCGGAAATAGCCCAGCTGGCCGCCATTCACGATCACCGGGCCGCAGCCGGGCACGCTCACCTGCGCCTTGCCCTGCAGCACCTTGCGGATCGGCGCCGCATCGCCGCTTTCGATCAGCAGCGGGACGCGCCAGCTTTGCGGAGAGGCCGCTGCATCGGCCTTGCGATCCAGGCTGAACTCGCTCTGCGCCAGATTCAGCGTGGTTTTGCCCCCGGTGCAGCGGGCTTGCACGGTCACCAGCGGCACGCCGGGCTGATAGGTAAAATCATGGGCGATATCGGTGATGCCGGCGGCCCCGGCATCCTCCACCGCGCGCCACAGGTCGGCACTCACCGTGTTCCCGTAGGTGTGCGCCTTGATATATTTGCGAATGCCGTCGCGCCACACGTCTTCCCCGGCATAGGCTTCCAGCATCGAAATCACCGCCTCGCCCTTCTGATAGGCGATGGCATCGAAGCCCTCTTCCGCTTCCGCGGCGGTAGAAATCTTCTGCACCACGGGATGAGTGGTGGCGAAGGCATCAAGCCCCATCGCCTGTTCCCGCCCGCCGACACGGCCCAGCAGCGCATGCCATTTCGGGTTGAAATGATCGGTGGCTTTGGTCTCCATCCAGCTGGCGAAGCCCTCGTTCAGCCACAGATCGTCCCACCACGCCATGGTCACGATATCGCCGAACCACTGGTGCGCGGTTTCATGCGCCTGCACGGTGAAGATGCTCTGCCGCGTTGCGGGGCTGGCGATCGCCGGATCTTCCAGCAGGATGCGCTCGAAGGTGAAGATCGCCCCCCAGTTCTCCATCGCGCCGAAGAATTGCGACTGTCCGGGCCCGGCAATGTTGTCGAGCTTGGGCAGCGGGAAGGGGACGCCGAAATAGTCGCCGTAATAGGTCATCAGCGGCGCTAGCGATTCCAGCGCATAGCGCGACTGGTCGCCGCTGCCGGCCGGGCCGACGATGCCCACATCGGTGCCGTCGGGCGCGGTCATGCTCAGCCGCTCGAAATCGCCCAGGCCGAAGAACAGCAGATAGCTGGACATCCGGGGGGTGGTGGCGAAGGTGACGCGCTTGGTGCCGTCACCCAGCTTGTCCACCTGCGCCACCGGCATATTGCTGACCGGCATGAGCTGGTCGGGCACGGTGGCAGTGAGATCGAAGGTGGCCTTGTAGCTCGGTTCGTCGAACATGGGCGCGAAGCGCCGCGCATCCGGCGCTTCGAACTGCGTGAACAGCGCGCGCACTTCCTTGCCGGTGCGCTTGTCCGGATAGTCGAGGGCGAAGAGGCCGGAGGCCTGCGTGTTGATCGCGCCGGAATAGGCGATTTCCAGATCATAGCGGCCCGGCGCGATGGATTTGCCGGAGGACAGCGTCACCCGCTGCGCATTCTCGTCGAAAGCCGGCGTCAGTGCCACTGCGGCTCCGCCGCTCGCCGGCGTGAGTTGCGCGGAGGAGATGCGCAGGTTGTTCGCATTCAGCGTCAGGCTGTCGCTGGCGGAGAAGACCTCCAGCGTGATCCGTTCGCTTCCGGTGAAGGTCAGCTTCTCCAGATCGGGGCGGAAGCTGATCGCATAATGCACCGGCGCCGCGGTGCGCGGCAGGTCGCTCGGCACCGATTCCGCCAGCGGCGCCGGCTCGGCGGCGAGGGCGGGGGTGGCGGCGGTGGCGAGGAGGAAGGCAGACAGGGCGGACTGTGCGATTCGCGGCAAGATTGCGACTCCGGTAGTTTCCGAAGCAACTGCCCTAGAGCGCGGGGCGGCAAATGCGAAGCCGTCAATCGAGCGGCAGGCGCAGTTCGGCGATCAGGCCGCTTGCGGCACCCGCCTGCCCGGCGCGATTGCGCAGCGTCAGCGAGCCGCCGTGCTGGTCCGCAATGGCGCGCGCAAGGGTGAGGCCCAGGCCCGCGCCCCCCGTTTCGCGATTGCGCGAGGTTTCGCCGCGCGCGAAGGGCTCCATCATCGCCGCGATCTCGCCCGCCGGGATGCCCGGCCCTTCGTCCTCAATGCGGATGACGGCCTGTCCGCCTTCTCGCGCCACCGTTACGTGGGCCTTGCTACCGTATCGCAGTGCGTTTCCGATGAGGTTGCGCAGGGCGCGACGGAGCCAGGTTGCGCGCAGCGGCATAGCGATGCGAGTGGTCTCGCCCAGGATCACCGGTTGCCCCATATCCTCATATTCCTCAACCACGGCGGCGACGAGGGCGGACAGCTCGGTGCGCTCCAGCGCATCGCTCGGCCGCCCAACCCGGGCGAGGGAGAGGATATCGTCCAGCGATCGAGTGATGTCTTCGATCGTGGCGGCCATGCGCTCGCGCTCCGTCTTGTCCTCCACCGATTCGATGCGCACCCGCAGTGCTGCCAGCGGCGTCTTCAGGTCGTGCCCGATCGCGCCGAGCATCACGTCCTTCTCGTCGAGCAGGGCGGCAATGCTGCGTTCCATGGCATTGTGCGCGGCGATCAGCCGCCGCATGTCTTCCGGGCCGGAGAGCGCCATCTGGCCGTCGGTTTCCCGCGTCCGGGCGAAGCTTTCCACCCGGCGGGTCAGCGCGGCAAGCGGCCGTGTGATCCGCCGCAGCAGGAGCGCGAGGCCGCCCACCAGCACGACGTAGAGCACCATGGTCTGCGCCACCAGCGCGCCGATCTGCCGGTTCTCACGCTCTGACAGCGGGATGCGCGCCACGTGATATTCGCTGTCACCCGGGCGCCGGAGTGCGGCCACGAGTTCCATTCTCTGGGTCCAGCCGGGGGGCTCGCCACTGGCGTGGCTGCGTACCCGCTGCATGACATAGGGATCATCCGAAACGCGGCGCTGGGTGACGATCAGTTCCGCCGGCTGGATGCCCTGGTCGCCCAGGATATTGCCCAGCAGCTCCTCGCGCTGCGGATTGCGGGGCTCGCCCGGTCGCAGCGGGTTCTGCTCGGTCCGCTCCACCCGCAGGCGCAGCCAGCGCCGCTTCCTGTCGTCGAGCCCGTTGCCGGAAAGCCGAT
This sequence comes from Altererythrobacter sp. B11, assembly GCF_003569745.1. Lineage (NCBI taxonomy): Bacteria > Pseudomonadati > Pseudomonadota > Alphaproteobacteria > Sphingomonadales > Erythrobacteraceae > Altererythrobacter > Altererythrobacter sp. B11. The sequence goes on along the minus strand of NZ_AP018498.1, from coordinate 351,764 downwards.
AGTCAAAGCGCGGATCGGATACGAGCTGGAAGGCCAGCTGGTTGGCCGCGCTCAGCTCTCGCCGCTGCTCCGCGGCGCGATACTGGAGCACCGCGGACAGGGTCTGCGCCACGAGCAGCGCCAGCGCCACGGACAGCAGCATCTGCCCCAGCAGGCTGCGGGGAAGCAGGCGGCGCATCAGCTCCGGTCCTGCGCGAGCCGGCGCACATCGGCGGCGAAGCGATAGCCGCCGCCCCATACGGTCTGGATCAGGCGCGGGTCGCGGCTGTCCGCCTCAATCTTGCGGCGCAGGCGGCTCACCTGATTGTCCACCGCGCGATCGAACAGATGCGCCTCGCGCCCCTGCACCATGTCGAGCAGCCGGTCGCGATCAAGCACCTGCCGCGGATGGGTGAGGAAGGCGACAAGCAGGCGGAATTCGGCCGAGGAGATCGGCACCACCGTACCTTCCGGGTCGGTCAGCCGGCGCTTGAGCGGATCGAGCTTCCAGCTTTCGAACAAATAGAGGGCATCTTCCTCGGGCGTGGGGGCTGCGCGTTGCGAGCGGCGAAGCACGGAGCGGATGCGCGCCACCAGCTCGCGCGGTTCGAACGGCTTCACCACGTAATCGTCGGCGCCGATTTCCAGCCCCACGATGCGGTCGGTCGCCTCGCCGCGGGCCGTGAGGAAGATGACCGGAATGTCCTTCGCCTCGGTCAGGTGGCGGCACAGCGAAAGCCCGTCTTCCCCCGGCATCATGATGTCCAGCAGCACGAGGTCGGGCGTGTCTTCGATCAGTCGGGCGCGGGCCTTGGCCGCATCTTCCGCTTGCGAAACGGCGAACCCCTGGCGGGACAGATAGTCCGCCAGGGGCTCGCGCAGGCTGGGCTCGTCATCGACCAGCAGCAGCTTAGTCGGCACCGCTTCGCTCATTTGTCTCTCCGGTGCCGCACCATTGTCAGCGGGTCGAGGTCCGCTGGCCCGTGCCGTCCTTGCGCGGGAACGCGGCGCGGCGCTCCTGGCTTGTCACGGTGCCGTTCCGGTCCGTGTCCATCGCGTCGAAGCGGGTGAGCGCCGCGGTCTGGAATTCCGCTGCGGTGATCGTGCCGTCGCCATTGGCGTCAGCCTGCCCGCGCATCATGCCGGCGCCGCGGTGGCCGAAGCGACGCTTGCGATCGGGACGGTCAGCGCCATCCTTGCCGCCGCGCTGGCTCACGGCGTCACGCATTTTCTGTTGGGCGGCGGAATATTCCGCGAAGGTCACGGCGCCGTTGCCGTCGCCATCCAGCTTATCGAAGCGGGCTTGCTGGCGCTCCGTGCGATCGGCCTGATCCAGCTTGCCATCGCCATTCGCGTCCATGCGGGCGAAGGCCTTGGTGGCCATCTGCTGTACCTGGTCGCGGGTGATGTCCTTGCCGGGTCCGCGGAGGCCTGGGCCGCCCGTGGCTGCATAGGTCGCGCCGCTGGCGAGCAGGGCCGCCGCGGCGAGTGAAAGGGTGATAGTCTTGCGCATTATACTGTCTCTCCGAAGGGCTGTTAGAGCAACGGAGCGCCGGGCAGAAGGGGTAGGAGGAGAACCGGCGCTCCGTCACTCATGAAGCCCTTTCTACCGGCGCTATGTCGCACCGGTTTGCCCGTTCGCGGGGAAAGTGTCGCAATTTGTCACCCGGCGGAGGCGCCGTTCATCGTTCCGCAACGCGCGCGGCTATCGCGAGCGGTGTTCGGTTCCGACCCCGGCGGTGATGAACAAGGCTGCCGCCTCGCCGTCGATGTCGGCCGTATGCCACACGCCGGACGGGTTGATCGCATAATGCCCCGCCTCGAGCGGAAGGCGGATTTCCGTCCCTTCGACCTGCTGCACCAGCACCATGCGCCCTTCGGTGCAGAACACCACTTCGTCGCCGGCGGGATGCATTTCCCACGCAGACCAGCTTTCCGTGAAGCGATAGTAGGAAACCAGCCGGCCCTCGGCCCCGTCGGCGGCATGGCGGCTCGTATAATCCGCGTACCATTGCATGGCCCGCTCGTCTCGCGGGAAGGCGGGTTGCGGGATGGCCCGGGCGCCAAGACCCAGGTGGATCGGAAAATCGGCCAGCGGCCGCGCCTCGTCACTCATGCCCTTACCCCTTCCTCCCGGCGGCGTATCACAGTGGCTTGCAGGCAGATTCCACCCAGGCCAAATCGTCGCCTTGCAGCTGCGGGCCGAGCACCTCCAGCACGCGCGCGTGGTAGGCGTTCCACCAGGCGATTTCCGCCTCGCTCAGCAGGCTGCGGTCCACGAGCGTCGCATCGATCGGGACGAGGGTTAGCGTCTCGAAGCCCAGCCATTCGCCCTCCTGCCCGGCGATCTTGCGCGATTCCACCAGCACAAGGTTCTCGATCCGGATGCCGTATTCGCCCTGCTTGTAATAGCCGGGCTCGTTGGACAGGATCATGCCCGCCATCAGCTCCTGATCGGTGCCCGCCTGCCCGCCGCGCGGCTTGGCGATGCGCTGGGGGCCTTCGTGCACGGCCAGGAAGCTGCCCACGCCGTGCCCGGTGCCATGGGCATAATCCACGCCCGCCTGCCACAGGAACTGCCGGGCCAGCGTGTCCAGCTGGGCGCCGCTGGTGCCCTGTGGGAAGGTCTGCAGGGCCAGCGCGATATGGCCCTTCAGCACGCGGGTGAAGCGGTCCTTCTGCTCGGCGGAGGGTTGGCCCGGGCCGACCCACACCGTGCGGGTGATGTCGGTCGTGCCGTCAGGATACTGGCCGCCCGAATCGACCAGATAGATGCTGCCGGGCGCAATCGGCAGATTGCTCTCCTCGTCCACGCGATAATGGGGAATCGCGGCATGGGGGCCGGCGGCGGAGATCGTGTCGAACGAGAGATCCCTGAGCAGCCCCGTCTCTTCGCGGAACGCCCGCAGGCGTGCGGCGGCGGAAAGCTCGGTCTCGCCACCCTGCGGTGCCGTTTCCTCCAGCCAGCGCAGGAAGCGCGCCACCGCCGCGCCGTCGCGCGCCTGCGAATCGCGCTGGCCCTGCTGCTCCACCGGGTTCTTTACTGCCTTGGCGAGAATGGTCGGATCCTGCCGCGCCACCGGATGCGCACCGGCTGCTTCCAGCGCCTGGAAAATCGCCGCCACGCCGAAATTCGGGTCCACGGCGACGCGCTTCCCGCCCAGCTGCGCCAGCGCCGCCTCAAACTCCAGGCGCGGGCGGATGCGCACGGCATTGCCCAGATGCTGGACCAGTTCCGGCGTGACCTTCTCCGGCGCAATGAACAGCTCGGCCGTGCCATCGGCATGGGCTATCACGAAGGAGAGCGCCACCGGCGTCCGGTCGACGTCGCTGCCGCGGATGTTGAGCAGCCAGGCGATGGAATCGAGGGCGGAAACCACCGCCGCGTCGAGCTTCCCAGCCTTCAGCCACTCGGCCAGCTCGGCGCGCTTTTCCGCACTGGAGCGCCCGGTCAGCCTGTCTTCCTGCACGAAGGCCGCGGCGGCGGACGGAGCGGGCTGATCGTCCCACACCGCGTCCACGGGATTGCTGTCCACCGGCACCAGCGTCGCGCCTTCGGCTTCCAGCGCCGCACTCACGGTGCGCACCCAGCCCGAAGTGTGCAGCCAGGGGTCATAGCCGATCCGCGCGCCCTCGCCGGCATTCTCCGCCAGCCAGCCGCCGATCGAATCCTGCGGCACCGACTTATATTCGAACAGCCGCCCGTCCACCTGCTCGCGCACCTGGATGGTGTAGCGGCCATCCACGAAGATCGCCGCCCTGTCCTTCAGCACCGCGACCGTGCCGGCCGATCCGCCGAAGCCGCTCAGCCAGGCCATGCGCTGAGCATAGGCGCCGACATATTCCGAAACGTGCTCGTCGGAGATCGGCACGACGAAGCCGTCCAGCCCGCGGCGCGCCAGTTCCTTGCGCAGGGCATCCAGCCGGGCTTCATGGGTTTGCATCAGCATGTTGCGGTCCTTTCAGCGCTTACATAGATGCAGCGCATGGCCGATACCACCACAGCGTCGCAATCCGCGCTCCCGCCCGTCGCGAAGAAGCATCCTTCCAGCGTCACCCATCACGGCATTACGGTGTCAGACGATTACGCCTGGCTGCGCGATCCCGGCTATCCGAAGGTGAGCGACAAGGCGATCCTGACGCATCTGGAATCGGAGAATGCGTGGTTCGAAGCGCGCATGGCGCCGCACAAGGACCGGGTGGACGCGCTGTTCACCGAGATGCGGGCCCGGATCAAGGAAGCGGACAAATCCGTGCCCTACAAGGATGGCGGCTGGCTTTACTGGATCGAGTTCGAGGAAGGCGCCGAATACAAGAAATGGTGGCGCCGCGCCGTGGATGCTGCGGCCGACGGGAGCGCGGACGAACTGATCCTCGACGAGACGGCGCTGGCGAAGGGCAAGGAGTATTTCCGCCTGGGTGCGATCTCCATCAGCCGCAATGGCAAGCTGCTGGCCTATTCCGTCGATGACAACGGGTCCGAACGCTACACGGTGAAGATCAAGGATCTCACCACCGGCAAGCTGCTGAAGGACACGATCAAGGGCACGCTGTCCTCGCTCGTCTGGGTGGCGGAGGATCAAGGGCTCATTTACTCGCTCGCCAACGAGCAATGGCGGACGGACAATGCGCGGCTCCATTGGCTGGGCCAGCCCGCGCGCAAGGATGTGGAGCTGTTCCACGAGGATGACGAGGGCTTCCGCGTCTCCGCCTCCCTTTCCGCGAACGAGAACTGGGTCGTCATCGGCACAGGGGACCACGAGACTAGCGAAGCCTGGCTGGTGCCCGCTGCCGATCCGCTGGCGCAGCCGCTGCTCGTGCGCGCCCGGGAGAAGGGCGTGGAATATGACGTGGACGAGCGGGAGGGCACGCTGTTCATCCACGCCAACGATACGCATGAGAACTTCCGCCTCGCCACTGCGCCGCTGGCCGATCCGGCAAACTGGACTACGCTGATCGAAGGCACGGACGCCTTCTATCTCACCGGCTTCGAGCTGTTCCGTGATTTCTACGTGGTGGAAGGTCGGCTGGGCGGGCTCGATCGCATCGAAATCCGCTATTACGACGATCCCACGCGGATCGAGCCGATCCTGTTCCCGGAAGAAAGCTACACCGCGGGCCTCGGCAGCAATCCCGAATGGGATACCCATACGCTGCGCCTGTCCTATGAAAGTATGGTCAGCCCGGCCAGCACCTATGACTACGATGTCGATGCGCGCTCGCTCGAACTGCTGAAGGTGCAGGAAATTCCGTCGGGATATGATCAGGGCCTCTATGTCACGGAAAGGCTCGAGATTGCCGCGCGCGACGGTACGGCGATTCCGGTGAGCATCATGTACCGGAAAGACCGTGTCTCTCCGGGGCCGCTGTACCTTTATGGTTATGGCGCTTACGGCATTGCCATTCCGCCGGGGTTTTCAACCACGCGTTTGAGCCTGGTCGATCGCGGTTTCGTCTATGCCATCGCGCATATCCGCGGCGGCGATGATCTGGGCCGCGCCTGGTACAAGGCGGGCAAGCTGGCCCAGCGAACCAATGCCTTCAACGATTTCGTCGATGTGGCGAAGGGGCTGGTGGATCGGGGCCTGACCGTTCCCGGCCGGATCGCCATCGCCGGGGGCTCGGCGGGGGGCGAGTTGATGGGTGCGGTGGTCAATTCCGATCCGCACCTGTTCGGCGCCGTGGTGGCGCATGTGCCCTTCGTGGATGTGCTCGCCACCATGCTTGATGCGACACTGCCGCTGACGCCGGGCGAATGGCCCGAATGGGGCAATCCGATCGAGGACCGGGAGGCGTTCGAACTGATCCGCTCCTACAGCCCCTATGACAATGTGCGGGCGCAGGACTATCCGCCGATGCTGGTGACAGCAGGCCTTAACGATCCGCGCGTGACCTATTGGGAGCCGGCGAAATGGGTCGCCAAGCTGCGCGAATTGAAGACGGATCGGAACGAGCTGCTGCTCAAGACCAATATGGGCGCGGGCCATGGCGGCAAGTCCGGTCGCTTCCAGAGCCTGCACGAGACGGCGGAGGAATTCGCCTTCATCCTGTGGCAGCTTGGCGTGGAGCGGTGAGCAACCGCTTCACGCTCTCCTTCACCGCCGGGCCCGGCGACATCGACGAGAACGGCCATGTGAACAATGCGGTGTGGGTCCAGTGGATGGAACGGCTCGCCACCGCGCATTGGGAAGCTCTGGCCGAGCCGGAGCACCAGCGGCGCTATGCCTGGGTCGTGACCCGGCACGAGATCGACTATCGCGGCAACATCGCGCTCGGCCGCAGCGTGGAAGGACAGACGGAAATCCGCGAAGCGCCCAAGGGCGCGCGGTTCGATCGCTATTTCGTCTTCACCGATGCGGATGGCAAAGAGCTGGTCCGCGCGAAAACCACCTGGGCCATGATCGAGCGCGAAAGCGGGCGGATCATGCGCGTGCCGCCAGAGGTCGCCCGCCCCTTCTTGCCGGGGAGCGCCTGACTCAGGCGGCCTCCTTGCGCCGCACGCCCCGCCGCCGCCGCTCGGCGCGCAGCTTCTCCGAGATGATGCGATTGCGGCCGCTAAACTTCGCCTCATAGAGCAATTGGTCGGCCCGGACGTATAGCTCTTCGAAATCCGCATCGTCCGGCAGGGCGTCGGCCGACATCTCCAGCATTCCCACGCTTGCGGTCACCACGCGGTCGAGCCCGGGCACTTCCTTGGCAACGCGCAGCGGAATCGCCTGCCGCGTCCATTCTGCGCGCTTGGCGGCATCCTGGCCGCGCAGGAGGAGCAGGAATTCCTCGCCCCCGAATCGAAAGGCGCGGATCTCGCTATCCCCCACCAGCGTGCGGGCCACGGCGCGCAGCACGCGGTCGCCCATCTGGTGGCCGTAGTGGTCGTTCACACCCTTGAACCCGTCGAGATCGATCAGGGCCAGACTGACGAAGCCCTCGCGCCGCAGGGTGGCGAAGCGGTCGGAAAGAGCGCGCCGGTTGAGCAACCCGGTCAGCGGATCGCGTTCGGACAGTTCCTCCAGCGTGCGCGCTTCGCCGATCGCCTGATCGCGTTCGCGGTGCAGGGCGATGAAGCGATGCACCACGCCAAGTGTGAAGATCACCGCTTCCGCGCCGATCGCCAGGAACAGCAGGTCGTCCACGGAACTGTCCGCGGAATAGAAGCCCATGCCGCGCAGGAGGCGCTCAGTTGCGGTCAGGATCACCGGCACCCATGCCATCAGCAGAAAGCGCGCGGGCAGGCTGCCGCGCAGGAGTGCCACGACGATCACCAGCCCGTACATCGCAATCACAGGCAGGAAGCCGAGAAAATAGAGCTGGTTGTCGAAGGGCTGGGTCGCCGGCAATTGCAGCGAGCAGAAGCCCGGCACGGCGATGCACCACCAGGCGCTGACGACCAGGGCCTGGCGCAGTCGCCGGGGCAGGGCCATCGGCTCGAGAAACGCTGCCATGAAAAATCCGGCAAGGCCTGATCCGACGCACCAGGAAAGCGGCCCGCCTATGGCCAGCACCTGCACGGGAATCGTGGCGAAGGCGCTTACCAGCCCGCCGGAGAACAGGAGGTAGAGCAGCATGCAAACGATCACTGAACCGTGCAACAGCACGAAGCGTTCGCGGTTGGCGATGTAGAAGCTGGCATCGAACAGCAGCGGCATCAGCATCATGCCTGCTACCAGAGAGAGCAGCATGATGGGGCCGAGCTGCGTGCCATAGGCCTGCGGATCGGCCGCGATCCGTGCCTCGCTGGCCACGGTCACGCTGTGCGGCCCCTCGATGCGTACCAGATAGGCAACGGTGTCGCTGCGCGCGGTGGGCAGGGGCAGCGTGAACACGGCGCCCGCGACGATCGGCCGTGCCTCGTCCATCAGATAGCGCCGCTTGCGCAGCGTGCCGTCCTCGCTCACCGCCGTGATGGTGACCGAATCGAACACGGTGATCCGGCTGCTGAAAGCGCGGGGCGGGGCCCTGTCGTTCCATCCGGAGAAGCGCAGCCAGGTGATCGGCTGTCCATCGCGCCAGTGGTCGTCCGTGCAGGTCCAGTCCAGCGTGCCGGCGCTTTCGGCGGTAATGTCACGCCCGGAATAGGCGTGGCAGATCGGTGCTACGGCCGCGGTCGCGGCAGCAGCGGGCACGGCGCCGAGCAGCAGGGCGCAAAGGCCCAGCAGGAACAGTCGGACTGGCCGTGGCATCATCTGCCGGGCCTAGGCCGACGACCCTTCCAAGACGTTAATACCTTACGGCGAAACCACGCATTCCTGCCGGTTTCAGCCGATCACCTCGGCTGGATCGAGCAACTCGTACCCCAGCTCCTTGGCGACGGCGGGATAGGTGACGCGTCCGGCGTGGACATTGAGGCCCTGTGCGAGGTGGGGGTCGGTGCGCATGGCCTCGCGCCAGCCGAGATCGGCGATGCGCAGTGCATGCGGCAGGGTCACGTTGTTGAGCGCATAGGTGCTCGTCCGCGCCACGGCGCCCGGCATGTTGGCGACGCAGTAATGCACGATGCCGTCGACGATATAGGTCGGCTCGTCATGCGTGGTCGGTCGGCTGGTTTCGAAGCAGCCGCCCTGATCGATCGCCACATCCACCAGCACCGCGCCCGGCTTCATCGCTGGCAGCATCGCGCGGGTGACCAGCTTGGGCGCCGCCGCGCCGGGGATCAGCACGGCGCCGATCACCAGATCGGCCTCGCGCACCGCGGCTTCGAGATTGGCCTGATTGGAAAAGCGCGTCTTCGCCCGGCTTTCGAAATGGGTGCCCACGCGCTCGAGCACTTCGGGGCTGCGGTCCATGATCGTGACATCCGCGCCCAGCCCCGCGGCCATCTGCGCCGCATTGAAGCCCACCACGCCGCCGCCGATCACCACCACTCTGCCCGGCAGGACGCCCGGTACGCCGCCCAGCAGCACGCCGCGCCCGCCATGCTCCTTCTGCAGCGCAGTGGCCCCGGCCTGGATGCTCATGCGCCCGGCAACCTGGCTCATCGGCTTGAGCAGCGGCAGGCTGCCGCCCGGCCCGGTGACGGTTTCATAGGCAATCGCCGTCACCCCGGAACTGACCAGATCGGCGGTCTGCTGCGGATCGGGGGCCAGGTGGAGATAGGTGTAGAGGATCTGCCCCTCGCGCAGCCGCGCCCGTTCCTCGGCCTGCGGCTCCTTCACCTTCACCACCATCTCGCATTCGGCAAAGATCGCGTCCGGCCCTTCGACGATATCCGCGCCCGCCGCGCGATATTCCTCGTCGCTCGCTCCTATGCCGAGCCCGGCACCCGCTTCGATCCACACGCCATGGCCGTGGCGCACCAGCTCTTTTGCGCTCTCGGGCGTCAGCCCGACGCGATATTCGCGGTTCTTGATCTCGCGCGGGCAACCGATCAGCATTGGCACTCTCCTTTTGCGGCGGAGTGGTTACAGGTGAAACCGGAATAGCGCAATCGGCCCCGCCGCCCAGGCCCCCGGGCGGGCAGCTTGCCCTCAGCCCGGCTTGAACAGCGAAAGGTCGATGGCTTCTGCCGCGGCCTTGAGCCCCGCGTCGCTGCCGTGCAGGTGATCGCCCATGTGATAGCCTTCGCGCATTGCCGCCGGATCGCGCGGATCGGCAAAGGCGCTGTCCAGCCGCACCACGGCATCGAAGGCGCCGCCGTTGACGATCCAGTCGTTGATGCGGCGCCGGGCGGCTTCCCCTTCTTCCGACCAATAGCTGGCGCCCTTGTAAGGGCCGATGGGCGATCCGATTACCTTGATGCCCTTTTCATGCGCGCGGGCGATCAGCTGGCGATATCCGGCGATCATCTGCTCCGCGTCGATCTTCGGCTGGTCCAGCGACAGGCCGCCTATGCCCCCCTGCACGGGCCCATAGCGATTGCCGATGTCGTTCACGCCTTCGAACAGGATCAGGTATTTCGCGTTGGGCAGGCTCAGCACATCCTCGTCGAACCGCGCCAGCGCCGCCTCGCCCATGCCGGGGCTCAAAAGGCGGTTGCCGCTGATGGCGGCATTGGCGACGGCCCAGTTCCTGCCCGCCGCGTGCAGCCGATCCGCCAAGATATCCGGCCAGCGGCGGTTCGCACCGGGGGTCGATCCCACCCCATCGGTGATCGAATCCCCGAAGGCCACGATCGTACCGGGGGAATCCGGTGAATCGACCTCCACCGCGCTCAGGAAGGCGCGGTATTGCGCGCGCGCCGCGGGCTCGAACCGCTTGCCTACGAAGTCGCCCGGCGGGGATACGGCGAGCTCGTCCATGCCGGTGAGATGGCAGGTGCAGGGGCCGGTTTCTTCGGGGAGGTAGATTTCCACCTTCAGCCGCGCGAGATCAGGCAGCGCCATTTTTATCGCGTCGCTCACAAAGGGCGCCCCGCGCGGGATCACCGCCCCGGGCTCGCCGCCGAAGGTCAGCAGCGCGGCGGTGCCGGGGACTTCGGCCCCCCGTTCATCGATCCGCACCACGCGCGCCTTGCCGATCACCAGCGGATGGGGCCCATAGCGGTTGGAGAAGCGCAGCCGCACGCGATCGCCGCCTTCGCTCACCCGCAGGATCTGGCTGATGGTGACATTGCGGAAGGAGGCCGCGGCGAAGGGCCCTTCGGTCGTCAGCGGTGCGTGAGGGGATGCCGCCCAGCTTGCCACCCATTCAGCCTGCGCTGGCGCTGCCACGGCCAGCGTGAGCCCCGCCACCGCAATGGCCAATTGCCTGATCCGAACCATATCCCGATCTCCCCCGGACTCGCTTTGTCTTTGGCCGGCAGATTAGCGGCGCGTACCCCACCGTGCCAGCCCCGCAAAGGCGGCTCTGGCGGGCGCCGGTCTATTGGTGAATCTTCGCCAGCAGCCGACGCAGCTCGGCCAGCTCGGCCGGCTCCAGCGCCCCGGTCAGTTCCTGATCCGATGCTCGCACGCATTCGCGCAGCCGGGCCAGTTCGCGCTCTCCGGCGGGGGTCAGGTAAATGCCGAAGGACCGGCGGTCACCCGGCTCGGTTCGCCGCTGCACGCAGCCGCGCTGTTGCCAGAAATCGATGCATACCGTGGCGGCCGGGCGCGAAAGTCCCAGTGCAGCGGCCAGCTGCGTCTGCGGCAGGCCGGGGTTGCTGCCGACCAGCTCCAGCATGGAAAAGCGCTGCGGCGTGATGGCGGAATCGCCGATGTGGCGGGCCAGCAGACTGTAGCCGAGAATCCACACCAGCTTGACAGAAAAACCCGTGACCTCGCCCAGCACGCCATAGTCCACTTCCGTGTCCTGGAGTTTTGGCGCGCGTAACCGCACGGAATCAATGGAGATTTTCTGCTCCGCTGGGGCTTTGGCCGGGTTGCTCACCGCTTGCGTGTGCGCTTTCGTTCCGATGCTGGCAACGGGTTGTTATTGAACATATCTGTTATACCCATTAACAGAACACATAACTAGCCGGGTACCTAATGCCCGGAATGTCGGGGAGATATCGATGTTTGAGCGTGCCCTTGGTCACAAGGCGAAGATGCTGCGCGGATCTGCGCTGTTGAGCTTTGCCGCTGCCGCCTCCTTTTCCACCTTTGCCCCCGCCGTAGCGCAGGATACCGCCGGTCAGGCTCAGCCCGACGCCGTGGCTCAGCCCGCGCCGCAGGGGGAAGCAATCGTGGTGACCGCCCGCCGGCGCGAGGAATCGCTCCAGGAAACACCGGTCGCCATTTCGGCCTTTACCGCGCAGACGCTGGAGGACCGGCAGATCCAGCAGACGCAGGATCTCGAAAAGATCACGCCAAGCCTGCAGTTCAAGCCCGCCGGCCAGCTTTCCGGCAACAGCGCGGCCTCCGTGGTTTTCATCCGCGGCATCGGCCAGCTCGATCCCACCGCAGCGGTGGACCCGGGCGTGGGCATCTATATCGACGAGGTCTATGTCGGCCGCTCGGTGGGCGGCACGCTGGAATTCGGCGACATCGCCAGCGTGGAAGTGCTGCGCGGCCCGCAGGGCACGCTGTTCGGCCGTAACACGATCGGTGGCGCCATCCTGGTCCGCACGAAGGAACCGGAGTTTGGCGAGCTTTCCGGCCGTGCACGGTTCCGTGTCGGCGATTACGACCTTTATGAGGGCTTCGCCGCGCTCAACATCCCGCTGGGCGATACGCTGGCGGCGCGGGTATCGGCCGGCTTCCGCAACCGCGACGGCTATGTGATCCGCTCCTTCGACGGGCTGGATCTGGGCAATGAAAACAGCAATACCTTCAATGGCGCGCTGCGGTGGGAGCCGACGCCGACCCTGAAGATCTCGCTGCGCGGCGATTACACCAAGCGTAAGGAAAATGGTGCGCCCTTCGTCTTCGCCGGCATCAATGAAACGGCGCCGGTGCCGGCAATTGTCAGCGTCGCGGCAGGCTGCCCGGGGGCGACCATCCCCTTCGCCCCGCTGACACCTGGCGATCCGCGCTTCGGCGCGCCCTTCGTGCCCAACATCGACGATCCGCGCTGTGCGAACGACTTCCAGGCCAAGGGCAAGTATGTGAACGGCGGCACGGCCGACGTTCTCAGCACCTCCGAAGTCTGGGGTGTCTCGGGCACCGCCGCGCTCGAACTGTCCGACAGCCTCACGCTGAAGAGCATCACCGCCTATCGCTCCACCGACTCGCGCGGCATTCGCGATGCGGACAACACGCCCTTCGTGATCATCACCACCGACGTGGGCGGCAAGTCCAAGCAGTTCAGCCAGGAACTGCAGTTGCAATATGACTCGGGACCCGTGAGCGGTATCCTCGGCGGCTATTATTTTGACGAGGATACGACGGAGCGGGCGACCGTGCCGCTCTCCTTCCCGCCGTCTCCGCCAGTCATCGGCTCGCTGCTGGCGGGCGGCCCTGGTTCGCGCGACCTGCAGTTCTCCGATCTGGAGACGCGCTCGCTGGCGGCCTTCGGTGAAGTGTCCGTGGAAGTGACCGACCGGCTCGAACTGACCGGCGGCCTGCGCTACACGGCCGATCGCAAGACCTACCAGGGCACGGTGTTCAACCTGTTCCCGTGGACGCTGCCCGATCCCGATCCGCTGCCGACGCTGGCGATCCCGCAGGGCGGCCCGCTGTATATCTACAACACGCCCAATCGGAAGACGTTCACTGCGCTCACCGGTTCGGCCAGCGCGGCCTACAAGGTCAGTGACTGGCTCAACACCTACATCTCCTATGCCCGCAGCTTCAAGTCCGGCGGCTTCAACACGCGCTACAACGCGCCGCCCCCGGGCAATGTCCCCTCGCCTTTCGGTGAGGAGAAGGTGGACAGCTACGAGATCGGCGCGAAGATGCAGGTGGGCGATTTCCGCCTCAACCTTGCTGCCTTCCAGGCCGAGTATGGTGACATCCAACTGGTGTTCCGCCAGGGTGCGGTGCCGCTGCTGTTCAACGCCGGCAAGGCACGCATCCGCGGCTTCGAGGCGGAGACGAGCTGGCATCCCTATGGCACCGGCCTGCGTTTCGACGCGGGGATGAGCGTGCTGGACGACAAGATCAAGACGATCACGCCCGTGCCCGGCACCACGGCGACGGTGCAGCCGGGGGACGATTTGCCGCTGACGCCGTCCTTCCAGGGCAATTTCGCGATCGGCTACGAGTTCGAGCTGAACAGCGACTTCACGCTGACGCCGCGGTTCGATGGCAGCTACACTTCGAGCCTCACCTTCATCACCGGCAGCGTGCCGGAGATCGAGCAGGACGGCTATTTCGTGGCCAACGCCTCGATCGAGCTGGCGGCGAAGGATCGCTATCGGCTGCAGGCCGGCGTGATCAATTTGTTCGACAAGGACTATCTGATCCAGGGCAACGCCTCGCTCGGCACGCTGGGCTATGCGGAGAAGATCTACGCCCGTCCGCGGAACTGGTACATCCAGCTCTCCGCCGACTTCTAAGGTGTGATCCGGGGGCGGCGGCTGCCGCTACCCCCGGACACCCCCTCAGCCCTGCCACACCCAGTAGCGGGCGCCGAAGCGGGCCTCGAGCTCTTCCAGGCACTCGCGGTGGATCTGCCGCACGCGCTCCGGCGTCATCGCATCGGCGGGGTCGATCTCCTCGATCCGCAGGGTCGATTTGTCCTCATACAGATGCTCTCCCTTCAGCAGCGCGCGCTCGTCATAGGGCCAGATGAAGGCCTGGCGGCTGGACACGAGGTAGAGCCCGTCCTCCTTCTCCACCCGATGCCCGATCTTGCGCAGCTCCGCCCCGGTGGACATCTGGTGGAACCACATCTCGTCCGCGATGCCCCAGTCCGCCACGGCGATCTGGTCCCCGGTGTTCCACAGCACGATGTCGCCGATTGCGGAGTAGAAATCGGCCACGCCCTGCCGCCCCTTCACCACCACCGGGTTCTCCCCCCAGCTCACGTGATAGACCGGATCGTCGGCCATCATGTCGGGCGCGGTGATCTCCGCGAACATGGCCGCGCCCTCCAGATGAACGTGGCGGCAGTAATTGAGTAGGATAGCCTTGTGTAGTGGTGTTGCAGTGCGCTCGTAGAGTTCGAGCGCGGGGTCCATGCAGTGATAGACCTGAGCTTCGTATTTGCTGGCCATTTCGATCCTTCTCCAACAGTTTTGCCGGAGCATCGCACGTCGCCCTTGCCCTCGGCTAGGAGTGAGGCGCAGCGTATCGGGACTGAGGCGAAGCGCGGCGGACAGCCGAACACGGGCTGGCAAGGGCGGCGCAGGCGCAGTAGGGCGGTCCATCTCCCCTGACGGATTCCCCCATGACCTCTAGAAATGTTACCGGACTGCTGGCCTTGCCGGACGAGGATGCGGACGAGCGCAGCGATTCCACCTGGTCGGACCGCGCCTATCGAATTGCCTTTGGTGCGATCGGCTGGCCCTGGCTGCTCTACAGCCTGTGGGGTGGAACGAAGGCCTCCAAGCGCGAATTGCTGGCGCGCGTCGGCCTGGGCGAGGATGCCTTGCCCCACCTCGGCAGCTGGAAGGCCGATACCGGCTTCCTGCATCGCATCGTCGATGCCGTGGAGGAAATTCGCCCACGGAACGTGGTGGAACTGGGCGCGGGCGCGACCACGCTCGTGTGTGCCCGGGCCTTGCAGCACAACGGTGGCGGGCGGTTGTTCAGCTATGACCAGCATCGCGGCTTCGTCGCCGCCACGGCGGAATGGGTGGAAAAGGAAGGCGGCACGGCCGCTCTGCGCCACGCCCCGCTCACCGCGCAGGTGCGCGGCTGGCCCGGCCGCTGGTATGCGTTGCGCGATCTGCCCGACACGATCGACCTGCTGATCATCGATGGCCCCCCATGGGCGATCCATCCGTTCGTTCGCGGAGGGGCGGAGTGCCTGTTCGACCGCCTTTCACCGGGGGGCATCGTCCTGCTGGACGATGCGGCGCGGCCCGGGGAACGGATCGTCGCGCGGCGCTGGCGCAAGGCTTGGCCGGAGATCCGTTTCGAACGCCTGGCGGGCAGCACCAAGGGCACGTTGATCGGCCGCAAGCTCCGCTCGGGGCAAGTCATTCCCATGCCGCATCGGGCGCGTGCGGAGCGCAGGCCATCCCACTGGCGGCGCGCGGCGGCCATGGCGGCGTTGCTTGTCAGCGGATGGCTGGCGCATGATGTGGTGGGCGATGTCGCGCCGCCGGCCCACGCCGCTTCCTTCTTCGATGAAGCCGCGGCGTCCTACGATGCCAGCCAGGCCCGGCAGCGGATGGTCTCGCAGCTTGAGAGCACCAGCCTTGACCGCGCGGAGATCGCGCGCGCGACAGGCCTGCGCCTGCCCGATCTGCCGCGCGACTGGGAGCTGAAGGATGTGCAGGTCTTCCCCTCAGATCTCGGCATTTCGGTGGCCTTGATGATCGTGACGGAATCGGGCGACGAGGTTTCGCTCTTTGCCACCCGGGCGGAAACGCCGGCGGAAAAGCTGCCGCTGCTGGAACGGCGGGAGCGCCGATCCATGGCCTATTGGGAAGAAGGCTCGATGGCCTATGCGCTAACGGGCGAACTGGCGTCCGAGCGGGTGCTGGCGCTGGCTTCCGAACTCGCCGGGCAGCCGGCCCGGAGCTAAAGCGGGTTGCCGTCCCGGTCGCGATAGATTTCGCGCCGGCCGACATGGTTGGCGGGGCCCACCAGCCCATCCCCTTCCATCCGCTCGATCCATTTGGCGGCGGTGTTGTAGCCAACGCCCATTTGGCGCTGCAGCCAGCTGCCCGAAGCCTTCTGGTTTTCGAACACCACCTGGCACGCCTGGCGATATTTCCGCTCTTCCGGATTGTCTGAAGCGGTAAAGTCGTCCTCGAAATTGAAGCCGCCATCTTCCGGTTCTTCGGTGACCGAATCGATGTAGGCAGGTTCGCCCTGCGCACGCCAGTGATTGGCGACCGATTCCACCTCCTCGTCGGAAACGAACGGACCATGCACGCGCTTCAGTGGCCCGCTGGAAGGCTTGTAGAGCATGTCGCCCTTGCCCAGCAGCTGCTCGGCCCCCTGCTCGCCCAGGATGGTGCGGCTGTCGATGCGGCTGGTGACGTGGAAGCTGACGCGGGTAGGCAGGTTCGCCTTAATGACGCCGGTGATGACGTCGACGGAGGGGCGCTGCGTCGCCATGATCAGGTGAATGCCGGCCGCGCGGCTCTTCTGGCTGAGCCGCTGGATCAGGACTTCGATCTCCTTGCCCACGGTAACCATCAGGTCCGCCAGCTCGTCCACGATCAGCACGATCAGCGGCAGCACCTGATAATCGAGCTGCTCTTCCTCGATCAGTTCCTCGCCCGTCTCCGGATCGAAGCCGGTCTGTACGCGGCGGCCCAGCGGCTTCCCCTTGGCGGCGGCGGCGCGAATGCGCTCGTTGAAGCCGTTGATGTTGCGGGCACCGATGTCGCTCATCATGCGATAGCGCCGCTCCATCTCCTCCACCGCCCATTTCAGCGCCCGCACCGACTTGTGCGGCTCGGTGACCACGGGGGAGAGCAGGTGGGGAATATCGTCGTAGCTCTTGAGCTCCAGCACCTTGGGATCGACCAGGATCAGCCGGCATTCGGCGGGCGTGAAGCGGTAGAGCAGCGACAGCAGGATCGTGTTGAGGCCCACGGATTTGCCCGATCCGGTGGTGCCCGCCACCAGCAGATGCGGCATGGCGGCGAGATCGGCCACGACCGGTTCGCCCGCGATGTCCTTGCCCAGGATGATCGGCAGGCCACCCTTGTGATCGACGAAATCGGCACAGGCCGCCAGCTCCTTGAAGCTGACCATCTGCCGGTCCTTGTTCGGCAGTTCGATGCCCATCACCGTGCGCCCGGGAATGGGCGAGACGCGGGCGCTGATCGCGCTCATGTTGCGGGCGATGTCTTCCGCCAGGCCGATCACGCGGCTGGCCTTGATGCCGGGCGCCGGTTCCAGCTCGTACATCGTGACCACCGGGCCGGTGCGCACGGCCGTGATCTCGCCCTTCACGTTGAAATCGTCGAGCACGTTTTCGAGCAGGCGCGCGTTGCGCTCCAGCGCCAGCTTGTCGAGCTTCGGTGCGGTTTCGACCGGGGGATCGGTGAGAAGGTCGAGGCTCGGCAACTCGAAATCGGCGAACAGATCCTTCTGCCGCGCATTGGCGGGCTGCGCCGGGCGTGGCGGGCGCGAAGGATCGCTGATCTCCGTTGGTCGGCGTGGAGGCCGATCCTCCGCCGCCGGCCCGTCGTCCATCTCATCGACGGCATCCTCAGGCGGCGGTGCCTGACGGCGAGGCCGGGCGGTCACGGCTTCGCGGTCCGGCCGTGTGGATGCCCGGCGCAAGGCTGCGGGTAAGGTCAGCAGCCGCGCCCAGTCGAGCGTGAAGACCCGCCCGGCCAACGCCGCGCCGCCAAGCAGGCATAGTACCGCTGCCCCCAGCGTGGCCCAGAACTGCGCCGCCTCTGGCAGCAGGCCGGCCAGTGCATGCACGGCCCCTTCGCCCAGCAGGCCGGCCATCCCGCCGGCAGACGCGGGCAGGTGCCATTCATGCGGATCGGTGGCGAGCGATAGCACCGTGGACAGCAGCGCCATGGCGATCAGCAGCAGGGCCACCGTGCGCCACCAGCGATCCCCGTCCAGGCTTTCTTCTTCCGCCGCGTCCCGCCACAGCTTGCTGGCGAAGGCATAGAGCAGCGGCAGGAACAGCGCGGAGACGAGGCCAAAGCTTACCAGCGCCCGGTCCGCCAGCCAGGCGCCGGGGCGACCCATCCAATTGCCGATCTCGCCCCCGGCGGCGGTGGAGGGGGAGGGGTCCGTCTGCGTGTAGGTGATCAGCGATACGGCGAGGAAGATCATCCCGGCGAACAGCAGCGCGCCGCCGGCCAGCTGCATGGCGCGCGCCAGCGAGCGGCGGAAGGCGGCGCGCCAATCCGTCGGCTGCGATCGGGCTATCGCGCGGCTTGCCATGTGTACTCCCTGTGTTCGCGATGCGCATCATCGCCTCCGGCGGACTCGCCGTCAAGAATTGCCGCCTCGGTGGCACCGATCCGCCGGCGCCCCGAAAGCCCGTCGATCGCCGCCCAGCGGGGGTGGCGAAGGCGACGAGCCGCCTGCTGGTCCATGCCCCCCAGTGCGATCACCGGCACGTTCGACCGGGCGGCCAGGCGATGAAAGCGCATTGGGCCGAGCGTGCTGGCGCCCGGATGCGAGCGGGTGGCGAAGGCGGGCGAGAGCAGCACCGCCGCAGCCCCGAGGCGGTTGGCAAGGGCGATCTCGCGCAGATTATGCACCGTCGCCAGCGTCAGCAGGCCGCTGCGGCGCGGCAGCAGCGCACGGGGCGCGCCGTAATAGCCATCGGCGCGCCATTCCTTCGCCGTCAGCGCACTGTCCGCCAGGATCACGCAGTGTCCGCGCGCGCGGGCAAGGCGCGCCAGAACGCGGAAGCGGGCGAAGCGCTGCTCGTCCGGTAGGTGATAGTGGCGATAGATGAAGCCCGAGCCGCGCGGCAGGCGCGACAGAGCGCGTTCGAGCGCGGCATCGTTGCGCGCGTCGGACAGCAGCCAGCGATCCGGCAGGGTCTGGTGCGGGGGCATGACCTTGCTATAGGCCGCGCCCATGGAAAGCGCAGCCCATCGTCTCGCCCAAGTGGAAAGTCGCATCCTGCATGCCTGCGGGATCGCCGGGCGGCCACGACGGGACGTGGAACTGATCGCTGTCAGCAAGACGCATGATGCACCTGAAATCCTCCCGCTGCTGGAAGCGGGGCAACGCGTCTTTGGCGAAAACCGGGTTCAGGAGGCGCAGGGCAAGTGGCCGCAGTTGCGCGAATCCTTCCCGGATGTGGCGCTGCATCTTGTGGGCCAGCTGCAATCGAACAAGGCGGAAGAGGCAGTGGCGCTATTCGATGCCATCCATTCGCTCGACCGGCCCAGCCTGGTCAAGGCACTGGCGAAGGCCATGGACAAGGCCGGTCGGCGCGTTCCGCTGTTCGTGCAGGTGAACATCGGCGCGGAAGAGCAGAAGGGCGGCTGCGCCATCGCGGAACTGCCCGCGCTGCTGGATCAGGCGCGCGCCGCCGATCTGCCGCTTGCGGGGCTGATGTGCGTGCCGCCGCTGGACGTGGAGCCGGCGCCGTTCTTCGCCCTTCTGGACAAGCTCGCGGGGGATCACGGGCTGGCGGGCCGCAGCATGGGCATGAGCGGGGATTACGAGACTGCGATCATGCTGGGCGCCACCCATGTGCGCGTGGGCACGGCGCTGTTCGGCGATCGCGGCTGATTCCGTCGCTCACGAAGGTTAACGCTTTACAGCGGGACCGAGCGATGGAATCTTCTCTAGCGGATTCTCGCTGGCGGGGGGTGCCTGTGCGGAAAACGATCGTGATGGCTTTGTGCGGCGTTCTGGCAGCCTGTGGCGGCGCCGATGCGGAGGAAAGCGGCGTCTCAGCAGTGGCTGAGGCCGGCTCGGCCGCCGATCCCGGGACTGTAGCGGACGACGATGCCGAGGAGCCCTCGTCAGCCCCTGCCGTTCCTGCGGAGGCGCCGGGGCAGGCGAGCGGAGAAGCAGCGCCGCACGCCGAAGGCGCAAAAGCCAGCCTGCCGCTCAAGCTCGGCTTCTATATCGCCGACGATACAAGCTGCGGCAATGCTTCCAACGCCACGCTGATGCTGCTCCGCAAGGGGGGCCTCAATACCTCCCGCGTGCCGTGCGATTTCACTCGCATCGAAAAGACGGGGCCGGATCGCTATCGCGTCAGCGAAAGCTGTTCCGAGGGCGGTGAAGCCTGGGGAACAGAGGAGCATGTATATACCAACATTTCGACCTACCGCGTTGATAGTGAAACGCGCTTCACGATCATCGGCGATGGCGGCGAGCAGACCGTGAAGCACTGCCCTCAATCGAGCCTGCCCGAACCCTGGCGTGATAACGACATCGCGTCGATCGTGAGCGATTAACCGGCAGGAGCGCGCGCGGGCGAATTGATGAAGCGCCCGTTAAGCACTGATCTTCACCCGGTGCTATCAATACTATCGATACAAAATCCCTTCCACACGCGGGTTTATCCGCAGGAGGCCGCGCTTGTGCGGCAGCAACGATCGGGGGATCGGGCAATGGATGAACGCTTGGCCAGACGCGTCGTGGTCGATGTCGAAATCGACGCGGTCATCAAGGAGCGCCTGTGCCGCGTCAGCGTGACCGATCTGTCCACTAGCGGCTGCATGGTGGATGTGGGGGAGAACGAGATCATCCCCGGCGATCGCATCCTGCTGCATTTCACCCCCTGGGCGGATGTCTCCGGTCGGATGGTCTGGATGCGACGCCAGATCGGCGGCGTGGCCTTCCTTGAACCGCTGCATGAGGCGATCGTGCGCAAGATGGGCTTCCGCCCCGAGAGCGATGGCGACGCGCATCTGCTCTATGACCGCTTCGGCCGGCTGCTGCCGCGTCAGCGCGCCACGGGCGCGCCGCGCTTCTGATCCGCCGCGTGTCGGCCTGGCGCTGCCCCGCTCAGACGGGGTGCAGCACCGCACGATATTCCAGATCCTCCAGCGCACGGCCGGCACCGCGAGCCACGCAATAGAGCGGATCCTCCGCCCGCACGACCGGCAGGCCGGTAGCCTCGGTCAGCACCGTGTCCAGACCCTGCAGCAGGCAGCCGCCGCCGGTCATGACAATGCCGCCTTCGATGATGTCGGCGGCGATTTCGGGCGGAGTGGCTTCCAGCGCGCCGCGCACCGCACCCACGATCTGCCCCACGGTTTCGGACAGCGCATCGACGATCTCGGCCTGGGTGATGATCTTTTCGGTCGGCACCCCGCGCACCACGTCGCGCCCGCGGATGCGCGCGTCGACCGGATCGGGACCGTCGGCCACGGTGGCGGCGCCGATGTCCATCTTCACCCGTTCGGAGGTGGCTTCGCCGATCACCAGATTATGCGCCCGGCGGACATGGGCAGCGATCGCCTCGTCCATGTGATCGCCGCCGATGCGAATGGAGAGGGTGACGGCCAAGCCGCCCACGGAGAGCACGCCCACCTCGGTCGAGCCGCCGCCGATATCCACGACCATCGAGCCGATCGGGCGTGTGACCGGCAGATCCGCACCGATGGCGGCGGCCATCGGCTCGTCGATCAGCCACACCTTGCGCGCGCCGGCATTGCTTGCGGCATCGCGGATGGCGCGCCGCTCCACCACGGTCGAGCCGGAGGGCACGCAGAGCACGATCTCCGGGCTGCCGCGAAGACGCACGCCGGCGTTGGACTTCGCCTTGGCAATGAAGTGCTTGATCATCTGCTCGGCGATTTCGAGATCGGCGATCACGCCATTGCGCAGCGGGCGGATCGTCTCGACATTGTCGGGCGTCTTGCCCAGCATCAGCTTGGCATCGTCGCCTACGGCGCGGACCTGCTTGATGCCGCCGATCGTCTCAAGCGTCACCACCGATGGTTCCGCCAGCACGATGCCGTGCCCCTTCAGGAACACGACGGTATTCGCCGTGCCGAGGTCGATCGCCAGGTCAGCCGCGCGAAACGGCAAAAAATTCATGAAAGACATATATTTGATTCGTCCTGCCCCACGCTGATGCGCCTGCCGTGGATCGGTGGGCTTTCCTGTCTGCTATGTTAACTAAGCTCGGTTTCAGTCCGCGAAGCGACAGGTGGTGCGCAATCTCCGGCCGGCCGAGCAGCGCCTGTCCTCCAGCGATCGGGATCGCCGCTGATCCGCTCTATGCCGCAACCGCTGCGGATTCGCCAGCGGCTGCCAGCAGCGCTTTTTCCACCTTCCGCTGGCGTTCCTTGCTGGTAATCTTGTGGCCCAGCAGATCGGTGACGTAGAACGTGTCCACCGCCCGCTCGCCATATTGCGTGATATGCGCGGAATTGATGATCAGCTGTGCTTCGAACAGCGCGCGCGCCAGCCGGTTCAGCAATGCCGGGCGATCGGTGGCGTTGACTTCGATCACGGTGAAACGCTCCGACGCATCATTGTCGAAGAACACCTGCGGGCGCACGGTGAAGGCGTCGGCGCGGGGCCGCGCCAGCGGGCGCTTGGCCAGCTGCGGGACGAGCTCGATCTTGTCGGCCAGCGCATCCTTCATCGCGGTCTGCAGCCGCTCGATCTGGCTCTCCTCGCTGAATGGCTTGCCGAGCGGATCCTGCACCAGGAAATTGTCCACCGCCTTGCCCAGACGATTGGTATGGATGCGCGCGTCGATGATATTGCCGCCGGCGAGATGGATGGCCCCTGCGATGCGGTAGAACAGGCCAGGATGATCGTCTCCCACGAAGGTCACCAGCGTGGCGCCGCGTGCAGGATAATATTCGGCATAGATGGAGAGTTTGTCGTTCACCCGCTTGGCGGCGTCATAGTGCAGCAGGTTGCGCGCGATGATGTCCGCGGGCTCGGCAATCCAGTAGGCATCGTCGAAGCGGTCTTCCAGCTCGCCGATGAGGGCGGCCTTCTCGCCCAGGATTTCGGCCACGCGCTCCTTCTTGGCGCCCACACGCTCGGCGCGGTAGTGCGTCGCCTTCCCCAGCCGCATCCGCTCCTCGGCCAGCTCGTAGAGCTCACCCAGAAGCTGCCGTTTCCAGCTGTTCCAGATGCCAGGGCCTACTGCGCGGATATCGACGATGGTGAGCAGCGTCAGCAGGCGCAGTCGTTCCAGCGTATGCACTTCGCCCACGAAATCATCGATAGTCTTCGGATCGGAGAGATCGCGCTTGAAGGCGGTGGCACTCATCAGCAGGTGCCAGCGCACCAGCCAGCTGACCAGCTCCGTCTCATCCTTGTCGAGGCCCAGCCGCGGGCACAGCTTGAGTGCCAGCTCCGCGCCGAGCAGCGAGTGGTCGCCCCCACGCCCCTTGGCGATGTCATGCAGCATGGTGGCGACATAGAGCACCCTGCGGTGGGTGATCCGCGCGATAATGGCGCTCGCGAGCGGGTGGTCCTGGTTGAGTTCGCCGCGCTCGATCCGCGCGAGCAGGCCGATGGCGCGGATCGTATGCTCGTCCACCGTATAGTGGTGGTACATGTCATACTGCATCTGCGCGTTGACCTTGCCGAAATCCGGCACGAAGCGACCGAATACACCCGCCTCGTTCATCCAGCGCAGTACCGTTTCGGGGTCGTTGCGACCCGTCAGCACATCCATGAACAGGGCATTGGCGCGCTTGTCGCGGCGGATCGGGGCCTTGATCAGCTCCGCATCCCGGCGGGCGCTGCGCATCGTTTCCGGGTGGACTTCCAGCCCCTGTTCCTCGGCCAGCCTGAAGATTTCCAGCAGCCGGACGGGATCTTCACGGAACCAGTCGTCACTCGGAGCACTGATGCGTCCATCCTCGACCGCATAGCCCTTGAGCCGGCGGGCGCGCTTGCGCCGCGTCGGGAACAGCCCGCGCGTCCGCTTGCGCATCTCCATCTGCGTGTCGATGTGGGCAAGGAACACGCCGGTCAGATTGCCCACGTGCTGGGCCTGCAGAAAATAATACTGCATGAAGCGCTCGACCGAGCTCTTGCCCGGCCGGTCGGCGAAGTTCATCCGCCGGGCCACTTCACGCTGTACGTCGAAGGTCAGCCGGTCCTCCGCCCGTTTCGCCAGCGTGTGGAGATGGCAGCGCACCGCCATCAGGAAGTTTTCCGCGCGGCGGAAGCTGCGATATTCTTTCTGGGTAAACAGGCCCACGTCGACCAGCTCGGCCGCGCTCTTCACGCGGTGGATATACTTGCCGATCCAGTAGAGCGTTTGCAGATCGCGCAGCCCGCCCTTGCCGTCCTTCACATTGGGTTCGACCACATAGCGGCTGTCGCCCATTCGCTTGTGCCGGGCGTTGCGCTCTTCCAGCTTTTCTGCAACGAACTGCGCTTCGGAGCCGGGCACCACCTCGCTCCAGAAGCGGCGGCTGGCCTCGTCATACAGATCCTGGTCGCCCCACAGGAAGCGGCCTTCCAGCAGGGCGGTGCGGATCGTCAGGTCGCTGCGCGCCATGCGCACCATTTCGTCCAGCGACCGGCTGGAATGGCCCACATGCAGGCCGAGATCCCACAGGAAATAGAGCATCGCCTCGATCACCTGCTCGCACCAGGCGGGCGTCTTGATCGGAGTGATGAAGCCGAT
This sequence comes from Altererythrobacter sp. B11, assembly GCF_003569745.1. Lineage (NCBI taxonomy): Bacteria > Pseudomonadati > Pseudomonadota > Alphaproteobacteria > Sphingomonadales > Erythrobacteraceae > Altererythrobacter > Altererythrobacter sp. B11. Next base: position 327,305 of record NZ_AP018498.1, on the reverse strand, counting down.
GTCCACATCCGAATGCGGCGCCATCTCGCCGCGGCCATACCCGCCCACCGCCAGCAGGGCGAGCCGTTCGCCGCTGCTGCGGTTGGCGTTGGGATAGACATGCTCGATCACATGATCGTGCAGCACGCGGATCAACTGGTCGATCAGGAAGGCATAGCCATGCGTCGCGTCGTGCCCGGCGGAGGGGCGCTCGGCCAGACGGCGCGCCAGCTCATCACGCCCTTCGGCGAGCGCGGTGCGCAGCAGCTCCAGCACGCGCGGGCGGGCCTTCTGCGCCCCGTCCTCGGCCACGGCATCGGCAATGGCGGCTGCGAGCCGGCGGCGATCGACCACCGCGCGCTGGTTGGGAATCTTTAGCGTGCTCACACCCTTCACATAGAGGCTGGCGCGGCGCATGCAACGCGAGGTGACGCGTGCCCGGCGGCAAAGCCGGCGCGGGCTTTGCGCGGCGGCGCGATTGGTGGCAAAGGCCGGGCAAGGAGGACGCGATTCAGATGTTGGACCTGCTCAGCGCGGCTGCGAGTGCCCCGCTTCACTGGGAAGATCTCGGCCTGCGCCCTGGCATTCCGATCGGCCCCTTTACCCTGCGCTTCTATTCGCTCGCCTATCTATGCGGGATTCTGCTGGGATATTGGCACCTCTCGAAGATGGTGAAGGCACCCGGCGCGCCAATGGCGCAGAAGCATGCCGACGATTTGTTCTTCTATTGCACGCTCGGCATCATCTTCGGCGGGCGGCTGGGGTATGCCGCCTTCTACACCGGGGGAGATACAGGCACGCCCAGCCTCTTCACCCATTTCACTCCGGGGCAAACGATCAGCTGGGATCTGCTGCGCCTGTGGGATGGCGGGATGAGCTTCCACGGCGGCTTGATCGGTACCACGATCGCGATCGCCTTCGTCTCCTGGCGCGGGCATCTCTCCTTCATTCGCGTTTGCGACTACATCTCGGTGAATGTGGGCTTCGGCATGTTGTTCGGTCGGCTGGCCAATTTCGTGAACGGTGAATTGTGGGGCCGGGTGACGGACGCCAGCGTGCCCTGGGCCATGGTGTTTCCCCACGCAGGGCCGCTGCCCCGCCACCCCAGCCAGCTTTATGAAGCGCTGCTGGAAGGTGCGCTGGTGATCGCAATCATGCTGCCGCTGTTCTGGAAAACGCGCGCTCGCTATCGTACCGGCCTGCTGGTGGGCACCTTTGTCTGCACCATTTCCGCTGCACGCTTCATCGTGGAGTTCTTTCGTGAGCCGGATGCCCAACTGGCGGAATTTGCCCTGCGCACGGGATTGAGCATGGGCCAGTGGCTTACCATTCCGCTGTTCCTCGCCGGGCTGGGGTTGGTCGGCTGGGCGCTGTCGCGGCCGGAACTGGCGGGCGGCCGCCGGTCCGGCGCAAGCATGGCACCGTCTCCCGGCACATGAGAAGGGCGTGAGCGAACCTGCGTCGCTCGGTGAGAGTTTCCGGCGGCTGATCGGGGCCACCGGGCCGATCAGCGTGCAGCACTTCATGGGCGAGGCGAACGCCCGCTACTATACGTCCCGCGATCCGTTCGGTGCAGGTGGGGACTTCATCACCGCGCCTGAGATCAGCCAGATGTTCGGCGAACTGATCGGCCTGTGGCTGGCGGATATGTGGCTGCGCTCAGGCGCCGCGGCACCGCTCCATTACGTGGAGCTTGGTCCGGGGCGCGGAACCTTGGCGCGCGACGCCCTGCGGGCGATGCGCCAGCATGGTGCCGCGCCGTCGGTGCATTTCGTGGAAGCCTCGCAGCGGCTGAAGGCGCTGGCGCTGGAAGCCGTGCCCGAGGCGCGCTTCTATGAAGATTTGTCGCGCGTGCCCAGCGATGGGCCGATCCTCGTCGTCGCCAACGAGTTCTTCGACGCGCTCCCGATCAGGCAGCTGGTCTACACCGAAGAGGGCTGGCGCGAGCGCATGGTGGCGGCACGCGATGGAGAGTTCGTGTTCACTGCCGGGCGCCAGCCGATGGATGCCGCCGTGCCCGAGGCGCGCCGCACGGCAGAAATCGGCACGATTCTGGAAACCTGCCCGGCGGCTGCGGCGATCACTTTCGAGATCGCGGGGCGGCTGAAGCAACAGGGCGGGGCGGCGCTGTTCGTGGATTATGGCTATGCGGAACCGCGCTTCGGCTCGACGCTGCAGGCGGTGCGGGCACATCGGAAGGTCGATCCCTTCGCAGAGCCGGGGGAGGCGGATCTGACCGCGCTGGTCGATTTTTCGATCCTCCGGGATGTCACCCTGTCACGCGATGCGCGCTGGCTGGGCACGGTGACGCAGGGGGATTTCCTCCGCGCGCTGGGGATCGAACAAAGAGCGCAGGCGCTCGGGCGCGTCGCGCCGGAAGAGCGTCAAAGCCTGCTGCTGGCGAAGGATCGGCTGATCGCGCCGGAGCAAATGGGCGAGTTGTTCAAGGTGATGGCGCTTGCAGCACCGGGCTGGCCCGATGGCGCCGGTTTTCCGCCTGCTCCCCGGGCGCCGGGCAGCGGCTAGCGGCCGATCGCCTTGCCGAGCATTTGCGCGGCCTGTGCGGGCGTGCGCTTGTCCTGCTCCCGATCGACGGCGTAGTTCGCCTCGCGCATTGCTTCTACCGGGATGGCGCCCACCAGCGGACGCAGCGCCTCCACGAAGCGCGCTTCATCCGCCCGGCCGGGGGCGATCATCAGCAGCGCGTCGTAATTGGGCAAGGCGTTCTTCGGGTCGTCCAGCACGCGCAGGCGATCGGCGGCAATCCGCCCGTCGGAGGTGTAGGCGCTGATTACGTCCGCCCCGCCGCTTCCAAGCGCATTATACATGAAGGTGGGTGCGAAGGTGCGCGTTCGCGCCGCCTCCAGCCCATAGGCGCTGCGCACCGCGTGCCATTCTGGCCGCTCGAAGAACTCCACATCGCTGCCGATGGTCAGCGTGGCGGCGATGGGCGTGAGATCCGCCAGCGAGGCGATCCCCAGCGCCCTGGCCCGATCTTCCTTCATCGCCAGCGCATAGGCGTTCTCAAAACCGAGCGCGCCCAGCACCAGCGTGCCGCTGCCGTCGCGTTCCCATTGCGCGATTTGGCGGATCATCTCCTCGGGCGGCGGATTGCCGTCCCGGTGCATTTCGTTGGTCCAGATCGTGCCGGAATATTCGACATAGACGTCGATCGCGCCGCTGGTGAGGGCACTATGGATCACGGCCGAGCCAAGGCCCTCGCGATAGGTGACGTCGTAACCGGCGCGCTCCAGCCGGTCTCCGATCAGCCGGGCGAGGATATATTGCTCGGTAAAGGTCTTGGCGCCGATCACCACCTGTTCGCGCGGCCCGCCTGCGCCAGCGAGGGCGGCTGCGGCGATACCCGCAAGGGCTAGCGCCGCTCCGCCCAGCGCCAGCGGGCGATTGCGGGTGGCGAAGCCGCGCTCGACCATGCCGAGCAGTCCATCGGCCACCAGCGCCAGCCCGGCGGATGCGATGCAGCCGGCCAGCACCAGTGTCCAGTTCTGCGTCTGCAAGCCGGCGAAGATCGGATCACCCAGGCTGGGTTGCCCGATTGTGGTGGCGAGCGTGGCGGCCCCGATGACCCACACGGCCGCAGTGCGCACGCCGGCCATCACGATCGGCGCGGCGAGCGGTGCTTCCACCAGCCGCAGCTTCTGCCACGCGGTCATCCCCATCGCATCGGCGGCCTGGAGCACGCCGGGGTCCAGCCCCGCCTGCGCCGCCACGGCATTGCGCAGGATGGGCAGCAGGGCATAGAGGGCCAACGCCAGCAGCGCGGGCAGGAAGCCCAGGGCCGGCAGCCCCTCGCCAAACACCGCGCGCAGTGCGAGCAGGATCGGGAAGAACAGCGCCAGCAGCGCCAGCGCCGGAATCGTCTGCACCAGCCCTGCGAAGCCGAGCGAAAGCCGTGCCACCACCGGGGATCGGCTGGCCCACACCGCCAGCGGCAGTGCCACCACGATGCCGAGGGCGAGCGCGGCGGCGCTCAGCAGCACATGTTCGGCCAGCGGCTGTGCCAACCCGGCGAAGGCAGCGAGGAGAGCGCTCACCCGCCCAGTCCCGCGAGGGCACGGGCCTGCTCGCGTGGCACGGCGACGAGCGCCTGCGCCACGTCTCCCCCGGCGCCGCCCAGCAGTTCGGCGGGCGTGGCGTCGGCGGCGATCCGCCCGGCATCCAGCACCACCACGCGGTCGGCCAGAAGCAGTGCTTCGGCCATGTCATGGGTCACCATGATCGTGGTGAGGCCCAGCCGATCGTGCAAATCGCGCACGCGCCGCCCGATCGCGTCGCGGGTCACGGGGTCGAGCGCGCCGAACGGTTCATCCATCAGCAGCAGGTGAGGCCCGGCGGCCAGCGCGCGGGCCACGCCCACCCGCTGGCGCTGCCCGCCCGACAGCGCCGCAGGCGCACGCTCTGCCACGCCGGGGTCCAGATCGACCAGTCGCAGCAGTTCGGCGATCCGTTCGCGTGAAGCGCGCTGCCCGCGGATGCGCGGACCGATGCCGATGTTTTCGGCCACCGTCAGATGCGGGAACAAGCCGATGCCCTGGAAGACATAGCCGATCCGTCGGCGCAGCTGCACGGGCGGGGCGGCGGAGACGTCCTCCCCCTCCAGCAGCACGCGGCCTGTGTCCGGCTCGGCCAGGCGATTGACTGTCTTTAAGAGGGTGGATTTGCCCGAGCCGGAAGCGCCGACGAGCGCCACGAAGGCGTTCTTCGGCACATCCAGCGTCACGCCCGCAACCGCGCGGGTTCCGCCGAAGCTCTTGCACACCTGCTCGAACCGCAGGAACGGGGCGCGGCCCCCCGTCACGGATCCGGAGAGATCGCCTGCCTGGAGAGCTTCAGTTCGACCACCAGCCCCTCCTCGGTGAAGCGCCGTTCCCAGCTGCCACCGAGCTGGCCCTTCACGCTCATATCGACGAGGCGCGAACCGAAGCCTTCGTTCATCTCGCTGCCGGGCGGCGGGCCGCCCTGCTCCACCCAGCGCAGCTTCAGCATCTCGCCCCGATCCTCGATCGCCAGCTCCACCACGCCGGTATCGTTGGAAAGGGCGCCATATTTGGCGGAATTGGTCGCCAGCTCGTGGAACACCAGAGCCACGGGCGTGGCTGCGCGGGCCGCGATCGGTGCATCGTCGCCCTGCACATGAACGCGGGGGCCGGACGAATCGGCATAGGGTTGGAACAGATCCCCCAGCATGCCCAGCAGAGTGCCCTGGCGCTGCCCGCCCGATGGCCGGACATAATCATGTGCGCGCCCCAGCGCGCGAATCGTGCCAGTCAATTCCTCGGCAAACTCGCGATGCTCCGGCTTCTTGCGCACCGCCAGAGAGATAAGACCTGCCACCACGGCAAAGATGTTCTTGATCCGGTGCGACAATTCGCGCGCCAGCAGCTCCCGCGTCTCGGACAGGCGGTGCGCCTCGTCCACGTCGGTCATCGTGCCGAACCAGCGGTGCGCCCGGCCTTCATCGTCCATTACCGGCTCGGCCCGCACCAGCATCCAGCGCCATTCGCCATTCGCGCTGCGCAATCGGCTTTCCGCCTCGTAGGGCGTGCCATCGCGCACCGCCTGCTTCCAGGCGGCGGACGCGCGCTCGTAATCCTCGGGGTGGACAAGGTCGCGCTTGTATTCCGCGTCCTTCACGCCGGTGTATTCGAACCAGCGGCTGTTGAAATAGTCCAGCTTGCCATTCGCATCGGCGGACCACGCGATGTCGGGCATGGAATCCGCCAGCGCGCGTAACTGCTCCTCGCTGCGCTGCAATCGGCGAATACTTTCGATCTGTCCGCGGCGGGATCGCAGGCGGCGCATCACCGACTGGCCGAGCACCACCAGGCCCTGCCGCTGCAAACTCGTGAGCCCCTGTGGCCGAGGGTGGCTGTCGATCACGCACAGCGTGCCCAGCGGAGCCCCTTCCTGGGAGATCAGCGGCTGTCCGGCATAGAAGCGGATATGTGGCGCCCCGGTGACGAGGGGATTATCGGCGAAGCGGTCATCCTGCGTCGCGTCCGGGACCAGCATCACACTGTCGTGCAGCATGGCATGGGCACAGAAGGAGACGTCGCGGGGCGTTTCGCGCGCATCCAGGCCTTCGCGCGCGAGGAACAGCTGACGTTCCTCCTCCACCAGGCTGATCAGGGCTACCGGAGCGTCGCAGAGCCGGGCGGCGAATTCGGTGATTGTGCGTAGCTCTGGATCATCGACCAGCGAATCGAGAACGTAGGATTCGAGCACCTGCAGGCGCTGCTGCTCGTGAGTGAAGCTCGGAGCCGGCGGGCTGCCGACGGGCCACATGAGATTGGATTGTATGGTCACTTGGCCCCTTTTCGGCTGTTTGGACGAGATTTGCCACCCTCCAAATCCTTTCAGTGCATGAAGCAGGCGTAAGGTTGATTTCACCCGTAACGAGTTTGCCTGTGGACGCTGCCTTGCTATGGCTCTGGCCGGAGAGGAATTGACTATGCGCGCGACCCCGGATTTCGACTTTGGCCTGGGCGACGAGGCGGGAATGATCCGCGAGAGCGTCGCCCGCTTCGCAGACGAGCAAATCGCCTCCCTCGCCGAGAAGGTGGATCGGGAAGATCGCTTCCCGCGCGAGTTGTGGCCCCTGATGGGCGAACTTGGTCTGCACGGCATCACCGTGGCGGAGGCGGATGGCGGACTCGGACTCGGCTATCTGGAGCATGTCGTGGCGATCGAGGAGGTCAGCCGGGCCAGCGCTTCGGTGGGACTCTCCTATGGCGCCCATTCCAATCTGTGCATCAACCAGATCGCGCGCTGGGGCACGGCGGAACAGAAGGCGCGGCACCTGCCCCGCCTCATTTCCGGCGAGCACGTCGGCGCACTGGCGATGAGCGAGGCGGGGGCCGGTTCCGATGTCGTTTCCATGAAGCTGCGAGCGGAGCGGGTGGATGGTGGCTGGTCGCTGACCGGCAGCAAGTTCTGGATCACCAACGGGCACGAGGCAGACGTGCTGGTGGTCTATGCGAAGACTGATCCGGCCGCGGGCAGCAAGGGCATCACGGCCTTCCTCGTGGAGCGGGATTTCGCCGGTTTCGCCCCTGCGCAGAAGATCGACAAGCTCGGGATGCGCGGCTCGCCCACCAGCGAACTGGTGTTCGACGGCTGCGTGGTGCCGGACAGCCATGTGCTGGGTGAGGTGGGCCAGGGCGTGAAAGTGCTGATGAGCGGCCTCGATTACGAACGGACGGTGCTTGCGGGCGTGCAACTGGGGATCATGCAGGCCTGTCTCGACACGGTGATCCCTTATGTGCGCGAACGCGAGCAGTTCGGCCGGCCGATCGGCAGCTTTCAGCTGATGCAGGCCAAGGTGGCTGACATGTATGTCGCGCTCCAGTCGGCCCGGGCCTACACCTATGCCGTGGCCCGCGCCTGTTCGGCCGGGCGCACCACCCGCTTCGACGCTGCCGGGGCGATCCTGCTTTCTAGCGAGAATGCCTTCCGCGTGGCGGGGGAAGCGGTGCAGGCGCTAGGCGGGGCGGGCTACACCACCGACTGGCCCGTGGAACGCTATCTGCGCGATGCGAAACTGCTCGATATCGGGGCCGGTACCAACGAAATCCGGCGCATGCTGATCGGGCGGGAGCTGATCGGCGCAAGTTGACAATGTCCGTGACAGTCAGCCCTTTCTGCGTCATCGTGAAAAGAAAAGTGGGAGAGGAGCGGGGATGATGAGACGGATCGGATGGGCCGGTGCGGCCGCGCTTGCAGCGATCATATCGCTACCGGCCGCGGCGCAGGACAAGGCGCGCATCGAATGGAAGGTGCTGCACAGCCCGGCCATGGAAGGCAACCTGGAAGGCAACAGCGCGGATCGCGGCGCCTATGTTGTGACTCCGCCCGGGTATGACGAACATCCCGACAAGCGTTATCCGGTGGTCTATTTCCTTCACGGCTACTGGGCCACGCCGCAAATGTATCAGGAAGGCATGAAGTTCGATGCCGCCGTTCAGGCTGCGGCGGAAGCCGGCAACGAACTGATTATGGTCATCCCCGATGGCTCGTCCCGGCTGAAGGGCGGCTTCTACTCCAGCTCGCCCACTGTCGGTGATTATGAGCGCTTCGTTGCGCGTGATCTCGTGCAGTGGGTGGATGCCAGTTACCGCACGCTGCCGGAGCGCGCCTCGCGTGGGCTCGCCGGCCATTCCATGGGCGGCTACGGCACGATCCGCCTGGCGATGAAATATCCCGATACCTTCTCCAGCATCTATATGATGAGCGCCTGCTGCCTCGATCCCATGCAAATGACGCCGGAGATCGCCCGCCGGATCGAGGGCATGGGCGAGGATGACATTGCCAAGGCGCAATTCGGCGATCTGGCGCCTGTCTCGACCCTTGCCACCTGGTCCCCGGACCCATCGGACGACGGCATCCTGCATGTCTATACCGGACTGAAGGAGGACGGCACGATCGATACGCTGGTCAACCAGCGGCTGGCGGCGAATGCGCCGATCGTGCTGGTGCCCCAGTATCTTCCCGCGCTGAAGGCGCTCGATGCTTTCGCCATGGATATTGGCGACAAGGACTTTCTCATCGAAGGCAATCGCCTGTTCCGCCAGGAGCTGGACCGCTTCGGCGTAAACTATGAGTTCGAACTGTATGAAGGCGACCACGGCAACCGGATTGCCGACCGTATCCGCGAAGAGGTGCTGCCCTTTTTCGGCAAGCACCTGTCCGGCCAGAACAATGTGAACAAGGAGGGGAATTGATGAAGATGTTTTCGAGGAGCCTGGCCATCGCCGCGCTCGCGCTGCTGGCGGTACCCGCCGCCGCGCAGAACATCACTGCGCCGGAACCGCCAGTGCCCGCCGGCATCACCGTGGAAGCGCCGATGGTGCCCGGCCCTTCGCTGGCCGGCAATCTGGAAGGCAATTCCACCAAGCGTGAAGTGATGGTTGTGCTGCCGCCCAGCTATGCCAAGGACAAGAACAAGCGCTACCGCGTGGTCTATTACCTTCACGGCTTCGCCATCAGCGGGCGCAATTTCTACAACTTCATGCATGTGCCCGAAGCCGTCGCCCACTCGGCGGAACGCGGCGAGGAATTCATCGTCGTGATCCCCGACACGCTCACCAAGATGGGCGGCAGCATGTATTCCTCATCGGTCACCACGGGCGACTTCCGCGCCTTCGTGGCAAAGGACCTCGTCTCCTATATCGACAGCCATTATCGCACGATCGCCAATCGCGGCGGGCGGGGCCTCGCGGGCCATTCGATGGGCGGGTACGGCACCTGGGTGGTCGGGATGACCTATCCCGAGACCTTCGCGGCGATCTATGCGCAGAGCGCCTGCTGCGTGTCACCGCGGACGGAAACGGTGGAATCGGCGCAGGCGATGGCGAATGTGCCCTATGCCGATGTGGACCAGGCCGGCTTCGGCATGCGCGCTGGCCTGGCTTCGGCAGTGGCCTGGGCGCCTAATCCGAAGAAGCCGCCTTACTATGTCGATTTTCCGATCTCTGACGGAAAGGTGGACAATCTGGTGATCGCGAAATGGGCCAACAATTCGCCGCTCGCCATGGTGCCTTCGCATATCCCGGCACTGAGCAGCTTCCGCGCGATCGGGGCAGACGTGGGCACGAAGGACGGGCTCATAAAGGATGATACGATGATCCATGAAGAGCTGGAGCAGTTCGGCATCAAGCACGACTGGGCGACCTATGAAGGCACGCATACCGACAAGATCGGTCAGCGTTTCGACGAGGTCGTGCTGCCCTTCTTCGCCAAGCACCTCGACAAGAAGTGAGTGCGCCCGCCCTCGTCTCCCGGCTCGACCTCGACAGCGGGGAGGCGAGGGCGCGCGCCGCGCATAATCGCGCGCTGGCGCAGGACCTGCGCAACAAGGTAGCTCAGGCGGCGCTTGGCGGATTGGCAGGAAGCCGGGAACGGCATGTGGCCCGGGGCAAGCTGCTGCCGCGCGATCGGGTGGAGCGTCTGCTCGATCCAGGTTCTCCCTTCCTCGAGATCGGCCAGCTTGCGGCCAACGGCCTCTATTCCGATGAGGTGCCGGGCGCGGGTCTGATCGCCGGGATCGGGCGCGTCTCGGGCCGGCAGTGCATGATCCTGTGCAACGATGCCACGGTGAAGGGCGGCACCTATTATCCGATGACGGTGAAGAAGCACCTCCGCGCGCAGGAAATCGCGCAGGAGAACCGGCTTCCCTGCCTCTATCTGGTGGACAGCGGCGGCGCCAACCTGCCGCACCAGGCGGAGGTGTTCCCCGATCGCGATCACTTCGGGCGCATCTTCTACAACCAAGCCAATATGTCCGCCTTGGGCATTCCGCAGATTGCCTGCGTCATGGGCAGCTGCACCGCCGGCGGCGCCTATGTGCCGGCGATGAGCGACGAGACCGTGATCGTGCGCGAGCAGGGGACGATTTTCTTGGCCGGGCCGCCGCTGGTGAAGGCCGCCACGGGGGAGGAGATCAGCGCCGAGGACCTGGGCGGGGGCGATCTGCACGCTCGCAGATCGGGCGTGGTGGACCACCTTGCGGAGAATGACGAGCACGCGCTGACCATCCTGCGGGACATCGTCAGCCAGCTTGGCATGCACCACGCAACGCCGGTGCAATTGTGTGAACCTCGCGCGCCGAGATTCGACGCGGAGGATCTCTACGCGATCGTTCCGGAAGATGTCCGCGCACCCTATGATGTGCATGAGGTGATCGCCCGGCTGGTGGACGGGTCGGAGTTTCACGAGTTCAAGGCGCAGTATGGCAGCACGCTGGTGTGCGGCTTCGCGCATCTGGCAGGCATGCCGGTGGCGATCCTGGCCAACAATGGCGTGCTGTTTTCCGAAAGCGCGCAGAAGGGCGCGCATTTTATCGAGCTGGCGTGCCAGCGCGGCATTCCGCTGCTGTTCCTGCAGAACATCTCCGGCTTCATGGTCGGCGGGAAATACGAGGCGGAGGGGATCGCTAAGCACGGTGCAAAGCTGGTGACGGCCGTCGCCACCGCGCAGGTGCCCAAGATCACGGTGGTAATCGGCGGCAGCTTCGGCGCGGGCAATTACGGCATGTGCGGCCGCGCCTATTCCCCTCGCTTCCTGTTCACCTGGCCCAATGCCCGCATTTCCGTGATGGGCGGGGAGCAGGCGGCGAGCGTGCTGGCCACCGTGCATCGCGACTCCGATCGCTGGTCTGACGCGGAGGAAGAGGCGTTCAAGGCGCCGATCCGCGAGAAATACGAACGCGAGGGCAATCCCTATTACGCCACCGCGCGGCTGTGGGACGATGGCGTGATCGATCCGGCCCAGACGCGCGACGTGCTTGCGCTCGCTCTTTCCGCCTGCCTGGAAGCGCCCATTCCGCCCGCGCCGCGCTTCGGTGTGTTCAGGATGTGACCGACACCTGACCGGCTTGGCCGCAGGTGCGGCATTTCCGCTGAGACGAATCCGTGCTGAGCCGCGGCAAACCGCACAATACGGGGCGATTAGCGTATTGTGCAGCGCGCAATGGGGTGGCTAGAGGGCTATCGACCTACGACTTCCCCCAGGAGATCTTCATGCGTAACCCGCTTGCCGCCGCCATCCTCCTTGCCCCGCTCGCGCTGCTTGCTGCCTGCGGTGACAGCAAGCCGGCGGAAGAGGCACAGACCGAGGTGGCCGCCGCCCCGGCTGCGCCCGCCATGCCCGAAGTTCCGGCTGACGCTCTGGATTCGGTGAATTACGCCGGCACCTATGCCCTCACGCGCATCAACGGCTCGCAGGCCAAGGTGACGCTGAACCCCGAAGACACCAGCTACAAATATGTCGCCGCCAACGGCAAGGAGAGCGAAGGCAAGTTCAGCCGGGTGGACGGCAACCGCATCATGATCGACGATCTGGACGGCAAGCCGGGCTATTTCGCCATCGCCGACGGCGCCATCTACTACCTGCCCGATGCAGACACCGGTGTGGACAAGGTGCTGATCTCCAACATGTATCGGCGCGACGATGCGCCGGTGGAAGCGGCATCCGCCAGCACGGCGCCGGCGACCGAGAAGTCGGCCTGACCTTCTCCGCCCGGCTCCCACGGTTTTAACCTATGTTGGAAGCCGGGCGGAACTCGCCCGCGAGTCACGGGTTTCCCTTCCATGCGGCGGACTTGAATCGCCGCATGGTCGCTGGAGAAACCCAATGCCGCTCGGCGAAGCCTTGCTTGTTATCGCTGCCGGCTTGATCCTGCTGACCGCTGCGGCGATCTGGCGCAGCTTCCGCCGCCAACACACCGAACAGCTGCGCCGCCGCTATGGCGAGGAATACGCCCGCGTGCTCGCGGCTGCTGCAAGCCGGTCACGGGGCGAGCCAGCGGCGAGCATGCGCAATTCCCACCCCTCTGCCGTGCGCATCCGGCCCGTGGTGCCCACGGAAGCCGCAAGCATCCAGCGGGAATGGGCCGAGATCACGAATCACTTTTCCCATCACCCGGAAGAGGCCCTGCGTCGCGCCGACCAGCTGATCGGCCGGATCATGACCATGCGCGGCTTTTCGACGGGCGATTCCCGGCAGCGGTACGAAGATTTGACCGTCGATCACGGCGTCGCGGCACAGCTTTATCGTGCAGCCCATGATGTCGTTCTGCGGCTTGAGCGGGGCGCTGCGTCGCAGGACGATATGCGCCGCGCCATGCAGCATTACGAGCGCGTGGTGGACGAACTGCTGCGCGCCGACGTGCGCGCTGCTCCTTCCGTTCCGGCACCGAAGGGCGACAGGTCGCAACGCGGTTTTTCGCCGCGGCAGGCCGCCGCTCGCAGCTGAGGGCGGCCTGGCGCTCAATCGATCCGGCGGCAGGCGAACAGCGTGGTGCGCTCTATCCGGCAGCGATAGCCGCCAAGGCTTCCCGGAATGATCTCGAACGGATCCCCCGCCCGCGGCGTGCGGCGGAAGGTTTCGCGCTCGACGGACGCCCATTCCCCCGCCTCCGCTGTGCGGACCACCATCCGGTCGCGGCCGATCAGGCGGGCAGAGGCCACCGTGGCCTGCAACGGCTGGCGCTCCGGATCGGCCGTCCGTGTGGGTTCGGCCGCTGCCGTGCGGCTCGGATCGGGAGCGACAGGGGCAGGCGGGACAGCACTTTCGCTGCGAGCCTCCACCTGTGCCGGGGTGCGGCCGAAATTCTCCTGCCGGCGCGCCTCCGCCTGCTTTTCGTCGATAATTCCGGTGCTGCGCAGCGCCGCATCGAGGCAGCGATGCCGCTCCCGATCGCCGGCGATCTTCGCACAGGCGGCAAAGGGCGCGAGAGCATCCTGAGCGCTTGCCTCCTGCGCCGGGGCGGCGCCCGGCATGGCGGATAGCACAATTGCGGTGAACAGCAGGGCAGGGCGCATCAGCGGGACTCCTTCACGCCTTTCGAATGGCACGCCGGTGCCACCGCGAACAGGCCGGGCCCTTGCGGCCCGGCCTGCAGCGGCGGAGATCGGGGGGTTCCTCCGCCGGGTCAGAAGCTCACCTTCGCGCCGATGTAGAAGCGGCGACCGAGCACGTCGAAAGAGCCGCCCGGCTCCGGCTCGCCCACCGCGTCAGTGGTGCCGGGAATGGCGCCATAGATATTGGGGTCGCGGTCGAACAGATTATCGACCCCCGCGCGGAACTGCAGCTTGTCATTCAGGCGGTAATTCGCTGCCAGATCGAAGATGTCGTAAGCCTTGATGTCGTTTTGCGCCGCAGTCGGGTTCGTGGCCTTGGCGAAATGCCGCACGCTGGGCGTGTGGCGCCAGTTGAGGCTAAGCGAACCTGGCCCGAAATCATAGCCGACAGTGGTGTTGAGCTTCCACTTGAACTGCGCCCCATAGGGCGGGTTGAAGATGGTGGCCCCGATCGTGTCGGCATAGTCGAACACCGGCCCGCCGGGGTTGTTCTGCACTTCGTACTTCTCGAGGTAATTGAACAGCACATTGGCAAAGAAGGCGCCGGTATCGCCGCCGATGCCGGGGGCATCCACGCTCCAGTCCAGTTGCACGTCCACGCCCGAGGTGGCGATCATGCCGAGGTTCTCGAACGAGGCTTCGGTGGCGATCCAGAAGCCGTTCACATCGCTGCGCGAGATCCGCTGGCAATAATCGAAATTGGGATCGTAGGTGGGGTTGTTGCCCAGTGCGTTGAAGCATTCCTGATACACGACCTGGGTGGAGGCCGGCGCGATCGCCCCGTCGATCTTGATGTTGTAATAGTCGACCGAGAGCTGGAGGTTGCGCAGCGCCGGGGTTTCCAGCGGCGAACGGATCACGACGCCCGCCGTCCAGGTGGATGCCTTTTCCGACTTCAGGTTCTCATTGCCCCGCTGCAGATCGCGCCCGAGGGGGAAATAGGTGGGCACGTTGCCGGCGAAATTGTCGCCAATGGGGAAGCCGCCGGCCAGCGCGGTGCACAGCGCCTGAACCTGCGCCCGGTTGGGATTGCTGGCGACATTGCCGTAATCGGCGCGGGTGAACATGGAACATGGATCGTGATCCGGCCATTGTACGGTCTGGAACACTGCAGGCTGGAACAGCTCCGCCACATTGGGCGCACGGTTGGCCCGCTGATAGCCGCCGCGAACCTGCAGCCAGTCATTGATCGACCAATCGCCGTTCACCTTCCAGGTGGTGACTCCGCCGGCCGTGTTGTAATCCGAATAGCGGGCGCCCGCGTTGATCGTCAGCGACTGGACGAAGGGCAGATCGGCCAGCACCGGGATCAGCAGTTCGCCATAGACCTCCTTCACCGTGGTCTTGCCTTCCGTGGCCGAGGTGTCGAACAGGCCGACGGTCAGCGACGTGGTGTTGGTGGTGGAGATGGCCGGATCGGGTTCGTAGGAGAAGCTGTTCTCGCGATAGGCGGCGCCCGCGGCAAAGCGCAGATCGCCAGCGGGAATCTCCGTCAGCGAGCCCTGCAAATTCAGCTCGGCCTGGTTCTGCTTGAGGTCCGACACCGTCTTGATCGGCGCACCGATGATGTCGATGCAGTCTTGCGACACCGGCGTGTTGAGGAAGGGATTGAGCCCGCTGGTGCAAGTGGCCAGCAGACCGGTGCGGCCGTTGTTGAAGCTGGCCCCGGCGCCGTAATTTGGCCGGTTGATCAGATCCTGATACCGCGCCAGGTCGGCAAAGCCGTGATAATGCGTGGTGGCATTGGTTCGCCCGTGAGAGGCGAAGATGTCGAAGGTCCAGTCGCGAAAATCGATGTCGCCCCGGAAGCCCGCCAGCACTTCATAGGTGTAGGTGTTGGTGCTGATCTGCCGCGGCCCGAGATAGTCCATCTGCTTGTAGAGCGACCAGGGGGCATTCGGGTTCGCGCGGTTGTTGAGGATGGTGGCGAATTCATCCGGCACCGCATGCGCGCCGTCCCGCGGCACGGTGACGGACCATTGGTTGAAGGCGGGGGAATAGCCGATGATCTCGGTCATCGTCTCGTTCTGGTCGAAATTCCCCTGCACGTAGAATTCGATGTTGTCGGCCACTTCGTAATAGCCGGTGGCGAACATGGAATAGCGTTCCATCGGGCTGGACAGCAGGCCCGGATAGGAATTGGGCGACAGCGTGCCGTCCGCCAGCAATTTGTTGTCCGGATAAAGCGTTCCTTCGAACCCGGGCGCGGGTGCGCCGCTGACGGAGCCGGGGGCGACGGAGAACAGCGTTGCCTCTCCCACCGTGGGTGCGGTGTTGAAGAACAGCTGCGTGCCGTTGGGTACGTCCCCCGGGGCATAGCCTTTGGGCACGAACACGGAATCATAGGCCGCCTGGGTGGAGGTGCCGTTGAAGCCGCCGAAATTGGGCCATACGTTGCGGCCGGGCGTGTTGGGATCGGTGAAGGCGGCTTCGTAGAACGGCCGGTCGCGCAGATAGACGCCGCCGCGCTTCTGATAGGTGAGGCCGATCATGGCATTGCCGCGCCCATCGGCGAAGTCGGAACCGAGCAGCGCGCTGAACTTGTATTGCGCGCCGTCGCCGCGGAAGCTCTGGCCCCACTGGCCGTCCAGCTCCACGCCCTGGAAATTGCGCTTGAGCCGGAAATTGACCACGCCGGCCACCGCGTCCGCACCATAGGTGGCAGCTGCGCCGCCGGTGATGATCTCCACCCCGTCCAGTGCGGCCACGGGGATGGTGTTGAGGTCCACCACCAGGCTGGCGTTGGCCGGCTGCGTGCGGCGGCCGTCGAGCAGGACCAGCGTGCGATTGGCGCCAAGACCGCGGAGATTGACCGTGGCGATACCGGGCGAGCTGGTGGGGGTGGCCTGAATATCGGTGGCGCTGGTGATCTGGTTGGCGCCCCCGCCGAATTGCGGCAATTCGTTCAGCGCCTGGTCCAGCCCGACTTCGCCAGTGTTTTCCAGCAAGGTGTCGGACAGGGTGACGATCGGGCTTTCGGAGTTGAAATCGCGCCGCTGGATGCGCGATCCGGTGACGACGATGGGCTGGCCGGCGGGTTCGGCCGCGTCTGTATTCGCGGGGGCGGCAGCAGGGGCGGGGGGAGGATCGTTGGCTCCGGCGTCCTGCGCCCGGGCCGCGGCGGGCACGAGCAGGAGCATGGCGGTGGAACATGCAAGGACGGACTTATGGCCGCGGGGCCGAATCACTTTTCCCATTTGTCTCTCCCCAGTGAGCTGGCCTTTTTCGGCCATGCCCTTCGAATCCCTGCCGGCGGAACACCTGTTCCGACGCCCAAAGATAGTAGCATCATACGTAGTTGGAGACGCGGATCAACGGAGAAGATTTCGTTCCGGCGCGCAGATTGGGGGTTTGAACGCGTGGACGATATGAATACCAGTAGGTAGTTACGCAAACTTGTGAGCATCTGAACGGGAAGGCGAAGGCGCGATGGCGGACCAGAACAACGGCGGCGAACGGCCGCGCATGCAGCGAATCGAAGGGCATGGGGAGGATCGCTTCCTCGGTTCCGACGTGTTCGAAAGCTCCGGCCGCAACCTGCCGCCGCCCAATGGCGGGGGCACGATCCGCGAGGATGCGCGGGACATCGACATCTATCACCAGTGCGACGTGGCGGTGATCGGCGGCGGTCCCGCCGGCTGCGCGGCGGCCTGGGCGGCGGCCAAGGCGGGCGCGGATGTCACGCTGGTCGAACGCTACAACTGCCTCGGCGGGCTCTCCACCGGCGGGCTCGTCATGTGGATCGACCGGATGACGGATTGGCAGGGCAACCATGTGATCCAGGGCTATGCTCGCCATTTCATCGACCGCATGCCGCCCGAAGCCGTCGCCGGCCCTCCGCGGGAGGACTGGGGCAGCCGTGACGAGGCGAAGGCGGCCTATTGGGGCCAGCGCACGACGGCGTTCCACGGCATCGTGCAATGGGCGCCCACGCTCGATCCGGAGCGGATGAAGCTCAACAACCAGGAAATGCTGCTGCAGGCGGGCGTGCGCATCGTGTTCCACGCCTGGGCCGCGCGCCCGCTGGTGGAAGATGGCGCGGCGAAGGGTGTGATCTTCGAATCCAAGGCCGGCCGCAACGCCCTGCTCGCCAAGGTGGTGGTGGACACCACCGGCGATGGCGACATGTTCGCCCGCGCCGGCGCCCAGTTCGATACCGATATCGAGGAGGGCGACGTCCACCATTCGATGAACACCGGCTGGGTGCTGGGCGGCGTGGACATGGACCGCTGGATCGACTGGAAGGTCCACAATCCCGACCAGCTGCGCCAGTTCATGGAGCGCGGGCGGGAGGAGCTGGGCTTCTTCCAGACGCCATACGTCAGCTGGCGCAAGGACATTGCGCTGTTCCTCGGCCCCCGCCAGTCCGGCCTCTCGGCGCTCGACGTGGACGACATGACCGAGGTGGAGATTCGCAGCCACCGGCTGATGGAAGGGCACTGCCGCTTCTTCCGCGACCATGCGCCGGGGTTCGAGCATGTGTTCAGCCTGCAGAGCGCCAGCCAGCTGGGCGTGCGGCACACCCGCCGCCTCGCCGGGCTGGGCCGGATCGAGCGGAAGGACTGGGGCAACGGCACGCCCGTGGCGGATGAGGTGGGCATCAGCCCTTCGATCAGCCCCAAGTTCCCGATCATCTCCGTCCCCTATGGCGCGATCGTGCCGCGCCAGCTGGACGGGCTACTGGTGGGCGGACGGCACATCTCCTGCGACGCCAACAGCCACGGCTTCATGCGCGAGATCCCGCAGTGCTGGCTGACCGGCCACGCGGCGGGTGCCGCGGCGGCGGTGGCGGCCAATCGCGGCGTGCAGCCCCGCGCGGTGGATGTGGGCGAAATTCGCGGCGTGCTGCGCGAACAGGGCGCGCATCTGAGCGACGATGTGGCCGTGGCCGCCGCCGGGGCGGCCGCGGAAGCGGCGGCGCAATAGGCGCCGCCGCTCGCCGCCGGGCGGCGCTGCGGGGGCATGGCTGGAACACGCTGGAACACCTTAGAACAGGGTTCATCGCAGAAAAATCCACGCCCGCATGGGGGATGGAAAATAGCGCAAAACGAAGGGGATAGGCCGGCCCCATGGCCGCCCTTTCGCCCGTCGCGGTCTATGTAGGAAAGGGCGCGGCCGGCGCAGTGCCAGCCGTCGCCCGCAGGGTCAGCCCTTCTCGGGCAGCAGCACGCCCCCGGTGGAGAGCGGCCGCGCCGCCGCGCGGAAATTGCTGAGGTAGCCGGTGGCCGGCATGCGCAGCCCCGGACCCTGCCGCGCGGCCAGTTCATCCGCCGCCACATCCAGGTCGATGCTGCGATTGGCGACGCTGATCCTCACGATGTCGCCATCGCGCACCTTGCCGATCGCGCCGTCGGTCGCCGCTTCGGGGGACACCTCGGCCACGGTCAAGCCCTTCAGGCACAGGCCCGAAAGCTGCCCGTCGGTGACGAAGGCGGTGGTCTTGGCAAGGCCCGCCGCATCCAGCGCGAACAGGATGGCGCTGGCGCCGCCGCCCATGGCCGGCCCGCCTTTCAGCCCCTGGTTGCGCGCGATCACCACATCGCCTTCCTGCACCACGCCGGCGGCGATGGCGTCCATGCATTCGCCGCTATCTTCGAACACGCGGGCCGGGCCGGAAAATTCCTCCGGCCGCGATCCGTCGCGAATGCCCAGCCGCACCACGGCGGTTTCGGCGAAATTGCCGCGCAGGATGGCGATCGCCGGGCCTTCGCCCACCGGATCGTCCACCGCATGGATCACCTCCGGCCCCGGGATGACATAGTCCGCCAGGTTCTCCGCCAGCGTCTTGCCGTTGCAGGTCAGCACATCGGTGTCGATGCGGTCTTCCAGCCGCTTGAGGATCGCCTGGGCGCCGCCGGCATCTTCGAACTGCTCGATCCGCACATCGCCTGTGGGGCGCACGGCGGAGAGCACGGGCACGTCGCTCATCTCTTCCCACAGGGCATAGATGTCGATGTCGGTCTCGGCCTCCACCGCCACCGCCTGCAGGTGCTTGATCGCGTTGATCGAGCCGGAGACGGCGAGCACCGTCGCCACCGCATTGCGGAAGGCGCCCTCGGTCAGGATCTGGCGCGGGCGCAGATCCTCCCCCACCATGTCCACGATGCGGCGCGCGGCGGCGCGGGCATTGGCCTGCATCTTGGGGCTGTTGCCGCGCACCGGCGCATGGCCGGGCAGCGCCATGCCCAGCGCCTCGACCACGCAATGCATGGTGTTCGCGGTGGCCATGCCGGCGCAGACGCCGGGGCCGGTGATCGCATTCTCCGCCATCTGGTCCACCGGGAACTTCGGCTTGCCGCCGAACCGTTCGCCCACCGCGCCGGACCAGACATCTTCCACATCCACCCATTGGCCGTCGATCTGGCCCGCCGCCTGATAGCCGCCGATCACCAGGATCGTGGGGATGTTCAGCCGCGCGGCGGCCATCAGATGGCCCGGCGGCGTCTTGTCACAGCTCGTCAGGCAGATCATGCCGTCGAGCAGCGCAGCTTCCACCTGCACTTCGATGTCATTGGCGATGATGTCGCGGCCGGCCAGGATATAGCTGCCGCTCTTCGCCGCGCCGGTGATGAAGTCGGAAGGGGCGGCGGTGCGCACTTCGAAGGGAACGCCGCCGGCAGCGCGGATCTCTTCCTTCACCAACTTCGCTATGCCGTCGAGATGGGCGTAGCAGATCGCCAATTCGCTGGAGGAATTGACCACCGCGATCTTGGGCTTTTCCATGTCTTTCTGGCTGAGGCCCAGCGCCTTCCAATTGGCGCGGCGGCCGGGCGAGTTGGCGGAGAGGCTGCGTAGCACCATTGAAAGCTCCCAAAATCGCGGCGCCGCGCGCCTTCCCATCATTATGAAGAGCGTAGCATCCTACTTGTTAGCGACGCAAGTATTGCCATTATGTGTCGTCGAACTCCTCGACCAGGTGCTGGAACAGCCGGTCGAGCACCTGCTCCGCCACCACCAGTTCCTCGTCGCTGAAGGAGGCAAGCACCTTGCTGCGCGCGGGATCCAGCACGTCGCGCACTCGGCTCATCACGCGGCGGCCCTCCGGCGTGATGGAGATCAGGCGCATCCGCCCGTCATCGGGATCGGGCTCGCGCTTCACCAACCCTTCGGCTTCCATCTCGTTGAGGGTGCGGATCAGAGTGGGCCAGCGCACCGCCATGTGTCGTGCAAGATCCAGCGTGCCCACGCGGCCCTCGATGAAGGTGAGCGCGGAGAGCGTTTGCCACCGCGCCCGCGAATGGCCGGTGCGCTTGCGCACCAGATCATCGACATAGGAAGTCCAGCGGCGGGCCGTGAGCACAAGCTTGCGGGTGAGCTTGAACTCCTTCTCCAGCCGCGAATCTTCCTCATATTGCTCGTGGAAACGCTTGGCCCAATGATCGAATGTGCTTTCGCCCTTGAAGCTCATGCCCGGTCCCTTCGCTGCGCGCGGCTTCCCTGCCGCGGCGCCTTATCCGCGTAGCATGATACATAATTTTGCAGTGGGGGCGAGCCCGCTCGTGAAACGCGCATGCCGGAGCGCGGCAGGCCCCGCGCTCCGGCATGCGATCAGATGTCCAGATTGGCCACGTTGAGGGCGTTGTCCTGGATGAATTCGCGGCGCGGCTCCACCACGTCGCCCATCAGGCGGGTGAAGATCTCGTCCGTCACATCGGCGTCTTCGACCTTCACCTGCAGCAGGGCGCGGTTTTCCGGATCCAGCGTGGTTTCCCACAGCTGCTCCGCATTCATCTCGCCCAGCCCCTTGTAGCGCTGCACCGACAGGCCCTTGCGGCCGGCGGCATGCACGGCGTCCAGCAGCTGGCTCGGTCGCGTGATCGAGCCTTCCACGGCCACCGGCGCCGGGGCGTCCTCGCCCTCGCTGCCGCCTGCAAGATTTTCGGCTTCCGGCTCCGGCTCGGCCACGCCGCCGCGCACCAGGCGCGAAGGAGCGGTGTAGATGTCGGCCTGCTCCATCGCCCGGGCATGCAGCTTGCGCGCTTCGGCGCTTCCCGCGAAGCCCGGATCGATCAGGTGCGCGTCGGTCACTCCGCGCCAGGTGCGGTTGAAGCGGATCGTGCCGTCGGGGCGCAATTCCGCGGACCAGTCCGCCTCGGGGTCGCCCATGTGGAGCTGAGCCGCCGCGCGGTTCAGCGCGTCCTGCCGCCCCTCAGGGGACAGGGCCGGGTCCAGCGCGCCGGCGATCGCCATGGCTTCCACGGCCGGGGCGAAATAGCGGCGCGGCACGAAGCCCATCAGGCTCTTCATCCGCAGCGCATGTTCCACCAGCCCGGCCAGCTCGGCCCCGCCGCGCGCACCGCCCTGGGTTTCCAGCACGCGGCCCTGCAGCCCCGCTTCCACCAGATAGCGATCCAGCGCGGCCTGATCCTTCAGATAGACCTCGC
Organism: Altererythrobacter sp. B11; assembly: GCF_003569745.1. Taxonomy (NCBI): domain Bacteria; kingdom Pseudomonadati; phylum Pseudomonadota; class Alphaproteobacteria; order Sphingomonadales; family Erythrobacteraceae; genus Altererythrobacter; species Altererythrobacter sp. B11. The sequence continues at coordinate 305,563 of NZ_AP018498.1, read as the reverse complement.
TGCGCCCCTTGCTGACCTTGAACAGCGGCGGCTGGGCGATGAACAGATGCCCGGCCTTGATGATGTCCGGCATCTGGCGATGGAAGAAGGTGAGCAGCAGCGTGCGGATATGGGCGCCGTCCACATCGGCGTCCGTCATGATCACGATCTTGTGATAGCGCAGCTTCTCGAGGTTGAATTCATCGCGCAGGCCCGTGCCCATGGCCTGGATCAGCGTGCCCACTTCCTTGGAGCTGATGATCCGGTCGAACCGCGCCCGCTCCACATTCAGGATCTTGCCGCGCAGGGGCAGGATCGCCTGATACTGGCTGTCGCGCCCGCTCTTGGCCGAACCGCCGGCGGAATCACCCTCCACCAGGAAGAGTTCGGACAGGGAGGGATCGCGCTCGCGGCAGTCGGCCAGCTTGCCGGGCAGGCTGGCGATATCCATCGCGCCCTTGCGCCGGGTCAACTCGCGCGCCCGGCGCGCCGCTTCGCGCGCGGCGGCGGCATCGATGATCTTCTGGACGATGGCCTTGGCGTCGGCAGGATTTTCCTCCAGCCATTCGGTCATCTTCTCGCTCATCAGGCTTTCGAGCGGCTGGCGCACTTCGGAGCTGACCAGCTTGTCCTTGGTCTGGCTGCTGAACTTGGGATCGGGCAGCTTGACCGAGACGATCGCGGTCAGCCCTTCGCGCATATCCTCGCCCGAAAGCTGCACCTTCTCCTTCTTGAGCAGTCCGGAGGAGGTGGCGTAGCCGTTCAGCGTGCGGGTGAGCGCGGCACGGAATGCCGCCAGATGGGTGCCGCCATCCCGCTGAGGGATGTTGTTGGTGAAGCACAGCACGTTCTCGTAATAGGAATCGTTCCATTCGAGAGCGACGTCGATACCGATGCCGTCCTTCTCCGCTGAGACGGAAATAGGCTCGGGGATCAGGGGCTGCTTGTTGCGGTCGAGATATTTCACGAAGGCCGCGATGCCGCCTTCATAATAGAGATCGTGCTCTACCGGCTCTTCCTTGCGCGTGTCGCGCAGCAGGATGCGCACCCCGGAATTGAGGAAGGCCAGCTCGCGATAGCGGTGTTCCAGCTTCTCGAAATCGAACTCGGTCACGTTCTTGAACGTGTCGGTGGAGGGCAGGAAGGTCACCCGCGTGCCGGTGCGTTCCCGCCCGGCGGGGCCCTTCACCTCGAGCGGGGAGACGGCGTCGCCATGCTCAAAGCGCATCCAGTGTTCTTTGTTGTCGCGCCAGATCGTCAGCTCGAGCCATTCGGACAGCGCGTTGACGACGGAGACGCCCACGCCATGGAGCCCGCCCGACACCTTATAGGCATTGTCTTCACTGGTGTTTTCGAACTTCCCGCCGGCATGCAGCTGGGTCATGATGACTTCGGCGGCGGACACGCCTTCTTCGCGGTGGATATCCACGGGAATGCCGCGGCCATTGTCCTCCACGCTCACCGATCCATCGGGATTGAGCTCGATCAGCACGAGGTCGCAATGGCCCGCCAGCGCTTCGTCGATCGCATTGTCGGACACCTCGAACACCATGTGGTGGAGGCCCGATCCGTCATCCGTATCGCCGATATACATGCCGGGGCGCTTGCGGACCGCGTCCAGCCCCTTCAGAACCTTGATGCTCTCCGCGCCGTAGCTGTTGCTGTTCGTGCCGTTTCCGGGATTCTCTGCCATGCCCATTATATAGGAATCCCGGGCGCCCATGGGAAGTTCGCCCTGCGGCCGTCCACAGGGTTTTGCGGACGGCCCGGCCCGCCTGTGCCGGAGATGCGCCCGATATGCCCCGGATATGCGAAGGCCCGCCCCGCCGGTGGGCGGAGCGGGCCTTCGTGAAATGCGGCCGTTCAGCCTTCGGCGGGGTTGCGGCGGGCTTCCAGCACTTCCAGCGCGCGGGCCTGGCCATCTGCCTGGCATTCCTGCCAGGAGCTGAGGCCGGTGTGGAAGCCGGTGGCGCGATTGCAGGCGCGGGGCACGGCCGTCTTGATACGGTCGCGGATGGCGGCGTCGTCAGACGGGTTGGCGGCGTCGAGGCCGGAAAGGTCGATGCGGATCGTCACGTCATCGGCCATCGCGGGGGCCGAAAGGCCGGCGAGGCAGGTGGCGGCGAGGACGGGGAGCAGGGCAGGCTTCAGATACTGGCGCATGGAACAGTCCTTTCGAGTGTCCGGCCGCCCGGGGGCGACATCGTGAATTCCCTCTGCAGCCAAGGTGCATGGGTCCATGCGGCTGCGCAAATGCGAAATATGCGGGTGGAATTGCTAAAAATGCACGAAATGATTTGCGTCTAAAAAGAAACGGGCCGCCAAGTGGCGGCCCGTGACTTAATTTCGTGCTGAGTCGATCCTCAGATCGTCCACATCATCGGGACCGGATAGCGGCCCGCGTGGGAGACGTAGGATTCGAATATACGCTTCATCAGGTGGATCATTTCAATTCCTCTTTGAATTTATGCGAAGGAGGCGTGCCGCCGCAGCGGGCGGTAACGCCGTCCTTCGGAATGGGGTCGGGTCAGAACCAGCTGGCCAGTTCCACGCCGGCAAAGGGACGGGCGAAGGCCGTCTCGGTCAGCGCGGAGGACCGGGCTTCCGCCTTGCATTCTTCCCAGGCCATATTGGCGCGGAGGTCGCGCACATCGGGACGGCGGCACACATTGTTCACCGCCGCATCGATACGGCTTTCGAGCGTCTCGCGGCCGGCGCTCGACGACAGGTCGAGATCGGCAGTGCTGACAGTCACGGAGGGGGCAGTGGCATCGGCCGCAGCAGCCGGGCTGGCGATAGCGCCGGCAACGGTCAGGGCGGCGAAGGCAGTGATGATGGTCTTGCGCATGGCGTTGGTTCCTTCAAACTGGGTTCGGCCGCCTTTCGCAGATCATCCCTCGTTGTCGTTTTTCGTTGGCGCCTATCTGCGTTGCGGCCCGCCATTGTGCAAATGCGAAATGCGCGAGAAGTGTTGCGCATTTTGCAACCGCATTTTTGACCTTTCTTTACGCTTGGTGGGGACATGAAGGGGGCTGTGCGCTCCGGCGGCTGGACAGCGCGCGGGCGGAGCGACTAACGGCTGGCCATGGATCCCCAGCACCTTCCCGATTCCATCCTTATCGTCGATTTCGGCAGCCAGGTGACGCAGCTCATCGCGCGGCGCGTGCGCGAGGCGGGCGTCTATTCCGAGATCGCACCCTTCACCCAGGCGGAGGAGGCGTTCCACCGCCTGAAGCCCAAGGGCATCATCCTCTCCGGCTCACCTGCCGGCGTGCCCGATGAAGGCAGCCCGCGCGCCCCGCAGATGCTGTTCGAAGCCGGCGTGCCGATCCTGGGCATCTGCTATGGCCAGCAGGTGATGACGCACCAGCTTGGCGGCGAAGTGCGGCCGGGACACGAAACGGGCGAAGGCGGGGAGTTCGGCCGCGCCTTCCTGACAGTTACCGAGGAATGCCCGCTGTTCGACGGGCTGTGGCACGTCGGCGAGCGGCATCAGGTGTGGATGAGCCATGGCGACAAGGTGACCCGCTTCGCCGAGGGCTTCCGCATCGTGGCGGTCAGCGACGGCGCGCCCTTCGCGGTGATCGCGGACGAGGCGCGGCGCTTCTACGGCACGCAGTTCCACCCGGAAGTGGTGCACACGCCGGACGGGGCAAAGCTGCTCGCCAATTTCGTCCGCCACGTCTGCGGCTGCGCGGGCGACTGGACCATGGCGGAGTTCCGCAAGACCAAGATCGCCGAAATCCGCGAGCAGGTGGGTGACAAGCGCGTGATCTGCGGCCTTTCGGGCGGCGTGGACAGTGCCGTTGCCGCCGTGCTGATCCATGAGGCGATCGGCGAGCAACTGACCTGCGTCTTCGTGGATCACGGGCTGATGCGCATGGGCGAGGCGGAGCAGGTCGTCTCCCTCTTCCGCGGGCATTATAACATCCCGCTGGTGCATGTGGACGCAGAAGAGCTGTTCCTTGGCGGTCTGGCCGGAGTGACCGACCCGGAAGCCAAGCGCAAATTCATCGGCAAGACCTTCATCGACGTGTTCGAGGAAGAGGCGCGCAAGATCGGCGGCGCCGATTTCCTCGCCCAGGGCACGCTCTATCCCGATGTGATCGAAAGCGTCAGCTTCACCGGCGGCCCTTCGGTGACCATCAAGAGCCACCACAATGTCGGCGGCCTGCCCGAGCGGATGGACATGGCACTGGTGGAACCGCTGCGCGAACTGTTCAAGGACGAGGTGCGCGAACTGGGCCGTGAACTCGGCCTGCCCGAAGTGTTCGTGGGCCGCCATCCCTTCCCGGGGCCGGGCCTCGCGATCCGCATCCCCGGCGAAGTGACGCGCGAACGCTGCGACATCCTGCGCAAGGCAGACGCCATCTATCTGGAAGAAATCCGCAACGCCGGCCTGTATGACGCGATCTGGCAGGCCTTCGCCGTGCTGCTGCCGGTGCGCACCGTGGGCGTGATGGGCGACTATCGCACCTACGACAGCGTGTGCGCCCTGCGTGCCGTCACCAGCACCGATGGCATGACCGCGGACATCTATCCCTTCGACGCCGGCTTCCTCTCACGCGTCGCCACCCGGCTGGTGAACGAGGTGCAGGGGATCAACCGCGTGGTTTACGACTACACCTCCAAGCCCCCGGGCACGATCGAGTGGGAATGATTTCAGGCCCTCCAGAAGGGCGATAGTTACGCCATTATACGAGCGAAGAAGGCCGCCCCGCGCCGTCCTCCGCGTCGGCTGATCGGAAGCGACCTCGGCATTCAGCTCTCGCTGGCCTCGATATTCCTGACCCGATCTTCACAACACGCAGCCTTGCGGCGAATTTGGCGGCTTCCGCTATGAGATCGACAGCGGCAAGCGCATGTTGCGAGCAAATGCGTCGAGCCTTCGGATGGACTGACAGGCGCCACTGGTCCTTCCAGCGCTCCGGCTGCTGCTTTCTAATTGCCGGAATATGCTCGAAGGAGCGTGCCGGCGATCTGCCGCGCGGCCGGGCCGAGTTCCTCATCGGCGAGTTCACCAGCGGTCCAGAAGGACAGCGCGCCCCGAAAAGCGAGCGCGAGTTGCGCAGGCAGGACGCGGCATGCCTCATCTCGTCGAGGCAAAGGCAGGCCTGTTCCGTCGCCCAGGGCGTGCGCCCATAAGGCCGTGGAATTCGATCTGACTTCGCCCGACGTCGCGCTGCCAGTCCCGATCCAGGCCATCACTGCGCGGTTCACGACCGGCTCGTCGAGCATGACCGCGACCGCAATGTCGATGGCGAGCGCTACACGATCGGCGGCAAGCGGCGGCTGCGGTGCCGCATCGAAGCGCGTCATCATCGCGTCGATCCGTCGCCCCGACAATGCGTGCATGATCGCGGGCTTGCTGCCGAACTGATTGAATGGCGTCGCGAAGCTGACCCCGGCTTGCGAGGCGAGATCGCGCATCGAGAACTCTGCCTTGCCGTCACGCAGAAGGCGCTCTGCCGCGTCGAGCACGCGCTGGCGCACCGGTTCGCCCCGACGCTTCGTACCTGTTCCCATCTTGCTTTCGCTCATCGCGCATCTATATCATGATATAAATAAACTGTCCTGCAGGAGTGTACGCGTGACAGCCACTTGCCAAAAAATCTTTCTCATCAGCGGCGTCAGCTCTGGGTTGGGTCGAGCATTTGCTGAAGGCGCCTTGGCGGCCGGCCACCGGGTCATCGGGACGGTGCGGCGCCAGGAAGACGCAAACGCATTCGCTTCACTCGCTCCAGACCGAGCGAGGCCGCTGCTGCTGGACGTGACTGACTTCGCTTCCATTCCTCACGCGATAACCGCAGCCGAGCGCGATGTCGGCCCGGTCGATGTGTTGGTGAACAATGCGGGTTACGGTCATGAAGGCGTGCTCGAGGAATCGTCTATGGACGATCTCCAGCGGCAGTTTGCCGCGAACGTGTTCGGCCCGGTGGCGATGATGCAGGCGGTGCTGCCGGGCATGCGTAAGCGTCGCCGCGGGCATATCGTCAACGTAACGTCCATGGGCGGGTTCATCACCATGCCGGGGATCAGCTTCTATTGCGGCAGCAAGTTCGCGCTGGAGGGAATTTCCGAAGCGCTCGGCAAGGAGGTCGCCGCGTTTGGCATAAGAGTAACGACGCTGGCGCCCGGGCAGTTTCGCACTGACTGGGCTGGCCGCTCGATGGATCGGACGCCGCGAAGCATCGCGGATTATGATGCGGTGATGGACCCCATAAGGGCTGCGCGACAGGCCAAGAGCGGCAACCAGCCGAACGATCCGGCCAAAGCGGCGCAAGCGCTGCTGACAATCGTAGAGGAGGAGAACCCGCCGGTTCGGCTGTTCCTGGGCGAAGATGCGCTTGGGCTGGTAGACCAGAAGCTCGACGATCTGCGGGCAGAAATGGCTCGTTGGGAGCCGCTTTCTCGCTCGACTGGCTTTGGTGAAAGTTGAGGCTCCGGATTTTACTTCGGCCTCTGGAGCGATCTTCCATTGTTGGCGGAGAGCCGGCGAGATCATGGGCCAGGACGAATTCTCGTAACGCGGCATAAAGAGGCTATTTGGGGGCTGACTCGCGGCCCCGCGGATCAACGCCGGTAATGCACAACATTAGCGGAAAGATCGTCGGCCCCGCGCGGTCGCCGCTAAGCTCCCGCCGGGCGCATCAGCGCCGCAGATGGGAGAGATCGCTTGTATCCGTTCAGGGATGGGTCCTTTGCCGTGCGCAACGCATGGTATGTGCTCGCGTGGGGCTCTGAAGTGACGCGCCAGCCGCTGGAGCGCTGGCTGCTGGGGGAGCCGGTGGCGCTGTATCGTAAGCTGGACGGCGGGATCGCCGCCATCGCGGGCAATTGCCCCCATCGCCACTACCCGCTGGCGGAGGGCTGCCTGGAGGGCGACAGCCTGCGGTGCCCCTACCACGGACTGCGCTTTGCCGCCGATGGCCAGTGCGACGACATTCCCAGCCAGAGCCATGTACCGCGCGCCTACCGCGCGCGGTCCTATCCGGTGGTGCAGCAATGGGAATGGGTCTGGGTCTGGGCAGGTGATCCCGAGCGGGCGGACCCATCGCTGCTGCCCGCGGACGAGGAAATCCGCCTGAATGAGGAGGGGTTCGTCTACCGCCCATTCTATTTCCACGAGATCAAGGCGCGCTATCAACTGCTGAACGACAACCTGCTGGACCTCACGCATCTGGCCTTTCTCCATGCGAGCACCATTGGCCAGCGGGAGAACTCCACCACCCCGGATGTGCGCGAACAGACGGGGCGGCGGCTGAGCAGCCGGCGGGAAATGAAGGACGTTGCGCTCGCCCCCGCGTCGCGGTTGCGCCACCAGGGGAAGGTGGACCGCGTGTCGGCCATGGATTTCTTCGCCCCGGGTCTGCACGCAGGCATAGACGAGACACGGGTCGCGAGCAGCGATCCCGAGCGTGGCGGCGAACTGCTGGCGGCGGGCCGCGTGTATCACGCAGTCACCCCCGCCACGCGCGACACGACCTATTACTTCTTCGCGAACGGAGCGCGATCCGAAGAGGAGCTGGACCGCAAGTTCGAGCTGCTGAAAGAACCCATTGCGGAGGACATTCACGCGTCGGAAGAGATCGAGCGGATCCTGTCCCGGATGGAAGGCCCCCCGCGCGAACTGCTGCTGAAGGCCGATGCGCAGGCGGTGCAGGGCCGCCGGCTGCTGCAGGAGATGATGGATCGCGAGCAGACGGCCGGCACCGCCGCTGGCGGGGCGGCGCCGGAGCCTGCGCGAACCGGCTGATCCTGCGCTGATTGGACCACGGGCGGCGAATCTGGCAGATACCGGCAGGGAGATTTGGGCCGGTGATCAGTCAGCTTCGCGAACTCGACATGCATCTGCTGCTGGTGTTCCAGAGCCTCAGCCAGACCGGCAGCGTCACCCATACGGCCGAAAAAATGCGCCTGTCGCAGGGCGCGATCAGCCATTCGTTGAAGAAACTACGCGAATTGTTCGGCGATCCGCTGTTCGTGCGCTCTCCATCGGGGCTGGTGCCGACCACCAAGGCGGAACAGATGGCGGCGCAAGTGGACGAGATCGTCGGCCTGAGCCAGAGCCTGTTAACCGGGCTGGCCGGTTTCGATCCGCCGTCGGCCGAACGCACCATCACCATCGCGATGAGCGACGTGGGGGCGGTGGCCACGCTACCGACGCTGCTGCGGCGCATGGCGCAGGAGGCGCCCCATTGCCGCGTGATGGTGGAGCAGATCCGCCAGCACCGGCTGGCCGAGCTCGTCGAAGCGGTGGAGATCGACCTCCTTATCACCGGTCTGCAACCCCGCATGGGTGGGCTGCGCCAGCAGAAACTCTATCGCCACAGCTACGCCGTGCTGGCCAGCCGCGAGAACACGCTGCCCGCCTCGATCGAGCTCGACCAATATTGCCGGCAGAAGCATGTTTCAGCCTCCACAGCGCGCACCGGCTCGATCGTTGATGACTGGCTGAAGCGGCGCGGCTGGCAGCGTCAGGTCGTGCTGACCACCCCGCATGTGCTGACCTTGCCCTATCTGCTGGACGAGAATCCCGAGCTTGTCGCCACGGTGCCCAGCTTCCTGGTGGACAAGCTGGTGGCCGAAGGCCGCTATCGCCGCATCGACGTCGGCAAGGATTTCCTGGCGATGGACATCTTCCAATACTGGCCGGACAAGTTCCACCACGACACATTCAGCTGCTGGTTGCGCGAGGTCGTGCGCAGCTGCTTCCTGCATCATTCCGAATTGCACATGTGACGCGTGGGAACGCGTATTAGTTTTGCTAATATCACGAATTAACTACATGCAATGGCCGGGGATGGCGCGGCGAAATACCATCCCCGAATAAAGACCGCATCGGCAACAACAAAAGAATGCGGGTTCGGGAGAGACGATAGGCCCTGCCGGGCTTGGAGGCGCAGCGTGGCACAAGGCGCCATTGCTGCCGAAAGAACGACCACGCCGGCACCTGCCTGCATGTCACTGCGAACAACCCGATGCCGATGTCGTGTCAGGGGGAGGCAGAGTGACCGCGCAGACGTTCGACATACAGCAGTTCGTGGACCGGCAGCCGCTGCGGCCGGTCCACTTCACTGTGCTGGCCCTGTGCACCTTGATCCTGTTCATCGACGGGTTCGACGTCTTCCTCCTCGGCAAGATCGCACCGGCGGTGGCGGAGGATTTCGGCATACCGGTGGAAGGCATGACCTCCGTGTTCGTCGCGCAGCAGGTGGGGCTGGCGATCGGGGCATTCGGCATCGGGCCGATTACCGACCGCTGGGGGCGCCGATCCACGCTGATGGTCGCGGCGGCATTCTTCGGCCCGCTCACCCTGGCGCTCGCATTCGTCAATTCGCTCGCCCTCTTCGCCGTCCTGCGCGGCATATCCGGCCTGTTCCTCGGCGGGTTGCTGCCGGTGGCGCTGGCCTTGATTGCCGAAACGGTGCCCAAGGCACGGCGGGCGACCTTCCTGTCCATCGCCATGGCCGGCTATAGCCTGGGTGCTGCCGCCGGCGCGGCGGTGGCCGCATGGCTGATCGACCGGCTGGGGTGGGAAAGCGGCTTCCTGATCGGCGGCATCGTGCCGATCCTGTTGCTGCCGGTGATGCATTTCCTCTTGCCGGAATCGCTCCCCTTCCGCGTCCGGCGCCAGCACTCGCGGGGCCGCATCTGCGCCACGCTGCGGCGGCTGGACCCCTCCGTGCCGCTGACGGGTGAAGAGCGCTTCGTCCTGGAGGAAAGCAGGCTGGGCGCGAATGACACCGGCGGCGTGTTCGATATCTTTCGCAGCGGACGAGCGCCGGCCACCCTGCTGCTGTGGGCCGCCGCCTTCCTGAGCATGGGCAATATCGCGCTGATGGCATCCTGGATGCCCAGCTTCTTCTTCGAAATGGCCGGGGTGCCGATCCAGGATTTCGCCAAGGTGGCCGTGCTCGGCGTGTTCGGCGGCTTTCTCGGTTCGCTTACCGTGGGCTGGTTTATCGACAAGTTCTCGGCAACCGGCGTGCTCATCGCATTTTACCTGCTGAACTCGCTGCTGATCGTCCTCCTCGGCACGGTGGGCTTCGGGTCGCTGCTGTTCGTCGCGGTGCTGATCGTCTGGCAGTTTTCGCAGACGGGCGGGCAGGCAGGCCTCAATGCATATCTTGCCCAGTTCTACCCCACCGCCGTCCGCGGCACCGGATTCAGCTGGGCGGGCGGCGCGGGCCGTATCGGCGGCGTGGTGAGCCCCTTCCTCGGTGGGCTTGCGCTGGCCTCTCATCTCGATCTCGGCACGACCTTCCGGCTGCTGGCGGCAATTCCGCTGGGCGTGGCGGCGCTCGTGCTGATCCTGCGGATTTCGACGCGGCCCGGAGCGGCCGGACGCCGGCCTGCCGAACAGGCGGCATGACCTGCCGCGCTCACGACATAACAACACAAGGGAGGAAAACATGAGGATATCTGAAGGGCTTCCGACGCCGCTGGGCCGCAGGATGGCGAGCGGCATCGCCATCGCCTGCGGGCTTCTGGCGAGCCCCGCGCTGGCGCAGGACACCGGCGACGATACCACGGTGAACGAGGCGGCTGCCACGGTCAGCGAAAATCCGATCATCGTCACCGGCTCGCGCATCGCGCGCGACACTTTCAAGACGGCGACGCCCGTCACCGTGATCGATGCGGATGCCATCCAGGACCAGGCCGCAATCAACATCGCCGACGCGCTGAACGACCTGCCTAGCTTCCGCCCGCAGGCGACGCCCGCCACCACCGCGATCTTCATCGGCAATGCCGGTGCCAACCTGGCGGATTTGCGCGGCCTTGGTGCACAGCGCACGCTGGTCCTCGTCAACGGGCGCCGGTTCGTGCCGGGCACGGTGGCCGGATCGGGCAATTCGCCGGGTTTCGTGGTTGACCTGAACACCATCCCCACCGCGCTGGTGGCGCGCACCGATGTGGTGACCGGCGGCGCTTCGGCCGCCTATGGCTCCGATGCGGTGGCCGGCGTGGTCAACCTCATCCTCGACAATGAATTCCAGGGCATTCGCGGCACGGCGCAATACGGCATCAGCGAAGAGGGCGACAACGAGCAGTATTTTGTCTCCGCCGCCTATGGCACCGCCTTCGGCGAAGGGCGGGGCCACTTCATCATCGGCGGTGAATATGCCGACAGCAAGGGCGTGGGGGATTGCTACACCCGCAGCTGGTGCGCCGTCAGCTATGGGCCGGTGTCCAATCCGATCCCGCAGGTGAACGGCCTGCCGCGCCAGCTCATCCTGCCGGGCGCGCGTACCTCCACCGCCAGCTTCAACGGTCTGTTCAACTCCGGCCCCTTTGCCGGCAACGAGATCCTGCCCGACGGTACGCTGGTGCCGCACGACTACGGCACATATTACGGCGCGCCGATCTATCAGTCGGGCGGCAGCATGGACCCGGCCAACGGCTTCTACCTCGAATTCCCGCTGGTCTCCCCGGTGAAGCGGTACAATGTGCTGGCGCGGGCGAGCTATGAATTCAGCCCGGCGTTCAAACCCTTCGTCGAAGCCAGCTACGCGCATATCGAAGGCGACACAGTCGGCGCGCAGTCGCGCAACCTGGGCCTCAGCACGACCGACATCGGCATCGCGGCGGACAACGCCTATCTGTCGGACGACTTGCGTCAGCAACTCGCCACGGCAGGCGTCCCGGTGGTGCGGTTCGGCCGCATCGGCAACGATCTTGGCCATTCCATCGGCACCGTGAAGCGCGAGGTCTTCGGCATCGCCGCCGGCGCCGAGGGCGATCTCGGCAACGGGTTCAGCTGGGATTTCTCCTACCAGTACGGCCAGACGGATTACACGCAGCGCGGATACAACACGCGCAAGAACCGCGAATTCTTCTGGGCGGTCGATGCGGTGGACGAAGGGCGCCTGCTGACCGGCAGCGCCAATGGCAATATCGTCTGCCGCCAGGTGGCGCTGGGCAATCCCGCCGCCGCCGGCTGCCGGCCGTTGAACCTGTTCGGCGAGAACAATTTCGATCCCGCCGCGCGCGACTATGCCTATGGCACGGTGCGGCAGGACACCACGCTGAAGCGGCAGGTCGCGGCCGCCAATATCAGCGGCGATCTCTTCAACCTGCCCGGCGGCGCATTCGGTTTCGCCACGGGCGTCGAATATCGCGTGGAGGATGCCGATGGCACGACCGATCCGGATTCGGCGGCCAACAACTTCTACACCAGCCCCGGCGCGGCGATCTCCGGCTCGGCGATCAAGGTGAAGGAAGGCTATGTGGAACTGGCCGCGCCGCTGCTGGCGGACCGCCCCTTTGCCTCGCTGCTGGAGCTGAACGGCGCCGTGCGCGTGACCGACTACTCCACCAGCGGCACCGAATACACATGGAAGGTGGGCGGAACATGGGAGCCTGTGCCGGGCTTGCGCTTCCGCGCCACGCGCTCTCGCGATATCCGCGCGCCGAACTTCTTCGAGCTCTATAATCCGACTGTCGCCAGCTTCCAGTTCCTGATCGATCCGCAAGATCCGACCGGGGCCAGCTCGCTGACATCAGTCGCCCTCAGCGGCAATGCGGGTCTGCGGCCGGAGCGTGCCGATACGCTGACTGCCGGCGTGGTCGTGTCCCCCTTCGCCGGCTTCAACCTCGCGCTCGATTACTACGACATCAGGCTGGATGACGTGATTTCGACGCTGGGCGGCCAGACGATCCTCAATCGGTGCGAATCGGGGGCCACGGATCTGTGTGACCTGGTCACGCGCGGGCCGACCGGCAGCCTCGTGTCGATCAACAATACGCTGCTCAATCTCAACCAGTTGAAGACCAAGGGTATCGATATCGAGGCGAGCTATCGCCTGCCGCTCGGCCCGGGCAATCTGACCCTCCGCGCACTGGGCACCTATGCCTTCGAACTGATCACGGTCGATCAGGCCGGCGAAACCGACCGGGCAGGGCAGAACGGTTCGCCCGTGTCGCAGGAATCGGGCGTGCCCGATTTCACCGGGCGCTTCTTCGCGCAGTATGAGACGAAGAGCTGGGAAGTGGGGCTGGAGGCGGAATATATCTCCGGCGGGCGGTACAACGTCACGCAGATCGGCCCGGATGAGGATGGCTATGCCCCCACTCTCCCAAACAGCATCAGCGACAATTCGATCGAGGACTACTGGTATTTCGACGCGCGCTTCGCCTTCCGCCCGATCATCGAACGGCCGGAGCTGGAGGTGTTCATGCGGATCGACAACCTCTTCGATCGCGATCCGCCGAATAACATCCCGTCCAGCTACGGCGTAACCAACCCCGTGCTGTATGACGTGGTCGGCCGCATGTATCGCCTGGGCGTGCGCTTCGAATACTGAGGCGTTTGAAGGTGGACGTCAGGGAAAGGCCGGGAGAGACCCCGGCCTTTTCCGTGCGAGGCTGCGGCAAGGCGCGCTGCATTTGCGCACCCAAGCCCACCGAGACGTCGCGGGGGATCAGACCCTTCGAGATATATGGAGAATGGAGCGGGCGAAGAGATTCGAACTCTCGACCCCAACCTTGGCAAGGTTGTGCTCTACCCCTGAGCTACGCCCGCTCACTTGGCGTTCCCGAACCAGCCGGTCCGGGTGGGGAGGCGCGCGACTAGCATCGGGTCTCACGGGCTGCAAGGGAAAAAAGCAGCCTCCGCGCCAGCCAAAGCGTGCCCTTCACAAATGCGCCCGAAGGTCCACATTGGGGCGAATCCATTCGCGATAAAAGGAGCGCTTCATTGGCTAGCATGGGCCTCAATCTGGACGAGCAGAAGGCAGTCGATCGGTTTCGCAAGGACGTGGTCGAACCCTCGCGCGACAAGCTCGTCATCCTCGATTTCTGGGCCGAGTGGTGCGGGCCGTGCAAGGCGCTGGCGCCCATGCTCGAGAAGGTCGCTGCGGAGTACGCCGACAAGGGCGTCATCCTGGCCAAGCTGAATGTGGACGAGGAGCAGTTCATCGCGGCGCAGTTCCAGGTCCGCTCCATCCCCACCGTCTATGCGATGTTCCAGGGCCAGCCGGTGGCGGACCTTACCAATGCGCGCAGCGAATCTCAGCTGCGCCAGGTGCTGGACCAGTTGCTGGCGCAGTTGCCGGTGAAGGCCGGCGGCGAAGGCGGGCAGGACCAGCCCGATCTCGAGCAGCTGGTCGGCATGGGCGAGCAGGTGCTGGCGGAAGGTGATGCGGAACGCGCTGCCGGCATCTTCATGCAGATCGCGCAGATGGCGCCCGACAATGCGGGTGTGCAGTCCGGGCTTATTCGTTCGCTGCTGGCGGCGGGGCGCAAGGATGAGGCGCAGGCGGCGTTCGATGCCCTGCCGGAAGGCATGCAGGCCGATCCGCTCGTTGCTCAGGCGGCCAATGCCCTGCAGCTCGCCGGAAGCGGCGTGGACGACGGCGAGTTGCAGGCGCTGCGCTCCGCCGCGGCGGAGCGCCCGGCCGACTTGGAGGCGCAATTCGCCTTCGCACAGGCCGTGTTCGCCGCCGGCGGACGTGACGAGGCCGCCGATACGCTGCTGAAGATGATCCAGGCCGAGCCGGAATGGAACGAAGGGGCTGCCAAGGCCAAGCTGCTGCAGATCTTCGAAGCCGTGGGGCTGGAGGATCCCTGGGTCTCCGCCCAGCGCCGGCGCCTTTCGCTGCTGCTGTTCGGCTGATCATGGCGAGCGCGCGGCTTTCGATTTTCCCGCTGTCGGGGGCGATCCTGTTTCCCGGGCTGCAATTGCCGCTGCACATTTTCGAACCGCGATATCGCGCTCTGGTGGGCGATGCGCTGGCGCGGGACCGGCGCATCGCGATGATCCAGCCGCAAGGGCCGGAGGAGCGAGCGCCGCTGTTCACAGTGGGATGCGTCGGCCGGATCGAGGATGTCGAGGCGGCGGAGGACGGGCGCTACAACATCGTGCTGCACGGTGAATCCCGCTTCCGCCTGCTGCGCGAGCTGGAGGTCAAGACTCCCTTCCGCCAGGTGGAAGGCGAGCTGATCGAAGATCCCAAAGGGGAAATCCTGAGCCTGGGCGAAAGGGCCGGCTTCGAGCAGGAGGCGCGCAAATTCGCCGATCTCCAGGGCTATTCGATCGATTGGGATTCCGTGTCGCGGCTCGACGACCTCTCGCTGATCAACGGCGTCAGCCAGATCGCGCCGTTCGATGCTGCCGCCAAGCAGGCGCTGCTGGAAACGCCGGATCTCGCGAGCCGGTGCGAATTGCTGGTGCAGCTGATGCAGTTCTTCGGCCGGAGCGATCCCGACGAAGAGCGGGTAACTCTGCAATAAAGCGCGCCTTGCCGCGGCGAAAGCGGCTTCAGCTCAGCTGACGGGTCAGCCTGACGAGATGCGAGACGACGTCCTCGGCCGGGCGCGGCTTTGCCAGCACCGGCGCGTCGAGCCCGCGCAGATGCTCGCCCGCCCGATCCAGATCTCCCGTGTGCAGCACGAAGGGGATGGACAGTTCGTTCAGCCGCGTCGCCGTCTGTTCGCAGGTTCGCCCGCCGCCCAGGCTCACATCCAGCACGGCGCCCGCAATGTCATGCGCTTCTATGCAGGCGAGAGCTTCGTCATTGTCGACTGCGCAGACGGCGTTGTGCCCCGCATCCTCGAACGCGAATTTGAGGTCCATCGAAATGAAGGGCTCGTCTTCGAGCACGAGAAAGGTTTTCATGAAAAAACAGACTATCCGTTTGCGATGGGGATCGTCACCTGCGCTCTCAGGCCGTCTCGTTCCCATTCCTTTTCCAGGACGCCCCGTGAGTGGGCCAGAAGCGTCTCTGCGATATTGAAGCCCGTGCCTTCTGATTGGGGCGGACCGTCGATAGCGGGGCCGCCCTTTTCCTTCCACTCGATCTGCAAGGCCGACCGGCCGAGCTTGTCTCTTGTATGCTGCCAGGAGACCTCCACCATGCCGCCTTCCTGCGAAAGCGCGCCATATTTCGTGGCGTTAGTGGCAAGTTCATGCAGCGTGAGGCCAATCGCGGAAATGGCATTCGGTTCCGTGCGCACGCCATTTCCGTTCAGGAGGATGCGGTTTTCTTCCGGGTCGTAGGGCGACAGCACGGAGCGGATTGCCTGGCCCACATGGATCGTGCCCAGCACCGCCTCGTCCAGCGTCGGTTCGTAGGAGCGGCCGAGCGCCTGAACCCGTTCGTTGATCTTGGCGGCCACCGCGCGCGCATCCATCGAGCGGCCCGTTATCGTCACGATGCCGCCGATCACCGCGAACACATTCTTCAGGCGGTGCGAAATCTCCCGCGCCATGGCCTTGGCGTGCCGTTCTTCCGCGCGGGACTGGTGGATGTCGGTGACATCCCACTGGCTGCCGAAGAAATATTTCAGGCGGCCCTCTTCATCATAGATCGGGCCGAGGTGCAGCGTGTTCCAGAAGCTGGTCCCGTCCTTGCGGTAGTTCAGCAGCTCCACCACGGCGACCTCTTCCGCGCTGATCGCTTCGCGGATCTTGCCGACCTGCGCCTGATCGGTGCCCGGCCCCTGCAGGAAGCGGCAATTGCGGCCGACGATCTCGTCCGCCCGGTATCCTGTCAGCTGCTGAAATGCCTCGTTGCAGAAGACGATCGGATCGTCCTTCTGGTTGGGATCGGTGAGACACACCGCCATCCGCGTCTGCGCCATGGCCTGTTCGAACAGCAAGCCGGTCGCGCCGTCGAACGGACCCGACGAGGCATCCCCCGAAATCGGGCGGTGCGCCTGGTGGGACGATCGCAATCGCCCCCTGTTCTCGTTTCCATCTGCCATGCGCGACCTCGATCCAGCTGCCGTGACATGACGGCGCGAAATATCTTAGAGAAAACTTCCCCTTATGCCATCTATCACGAACTGGATGGCCAGCGCGGCGAGCAAGACGCCGAGCAGGCGGGTCACCACTGTCTCCACATCCTGCCCGAACAGCTTCATCAGCGGCACCGCCGCGAGCAGGGCGACTAGGGTTAGCGCCATGACGGCGGCAAGCGCGGCGAGGATCGCCATTGTCGCTTCAGTCCCGTGGGCGCGGGCCATCAGCAGCATGATCGATGCGATCGCACCCGGCCCCGCCAGCATCGGCATGGCCATGGGGAATACGGACACATCCTCTATCTCGGGCGTGGCGCGGATCTTCTCGGCGCGCTCCTCCCGCCGCTGGGTGCGCTTTTCGAACACCATTTCCAGCGCGATCAGGAACAGCATCACGCCGCCGGCGATGCGGAAGGAATTGAGCTGGATGTGCAGGGCGCCCAGCAGCTGCTCGCCGAACAGCGCGAAGACCAGCAGGATCGCCGCGGCAATCAGCACCGCCTTCACCGCCATGCGGCGCTGCTGGGCGGATGAGGCTTCGCTGACCAGCCCGGCATAGATCGGCGCACAACCGGGCGGATCGATCACCAGAAACAGCGTGATGAACGCCGACAGGAAGACCTGCAGCATGCCCTATTGACCGGCCGAGGGCGCGAGTTGCTGGCGATAGGCTTCGCGAAATTCCGTGCCGTCCCACCAGGAGAGCGTGAGCACGCCGCCCCCTGGCGCGGCGACATAATCATAGCGCAGCGTGCCATCGTCCGCCGCACGGCTGAGCATCCCGCCTGCCGGGGCGGCGCTGGCCTTCGGCGGCGTCTTGCAATCGGCCACCTGCGTCTGCACGAATTCGGGCCGCTTGGGCGCCTGCTCTACGAAGTCCCCGGAATCGAGCACCCATTTGTATTCGCTGTCGCGGTCGCGGCTCTTTTCCCGCTTGCGCTGCCACACGGTGACATATTCGCTCTGCTTCCCGTCCGGCCATTGCGCGGCGCCAAAGGTGGCAGCCAGCGTGCCGTCGCAGGAGCTGATCACGCTGTGCGGCTGCCAGGCGACGGACTGCGCCGGCTCCGGCTGCTTCTCCAGCCAGCCTTTTGCGGGGACGGGGCCGGGTGCGAACAGCACGGCATCGTCCGCCGCTGTCTTGCGGAAGGCCTTCCACTGCCCCTCGCGCTGGGCCAGTTGGGCGAAGGCGATATCCGCCGCGATCGCGGCCGTGGGATCGGCGCGCTGGCGCAGATGCGGCCCCATGCCCCGCCGCGGGCCCGGCCCTGCGGCGCAGGCTGCCAGCGCAAGGCAGGCAAGGCCCGCCAGCGCAAGGCGGCGAAGATCAGTAACGGAAGGCAATGTCGGCCAGCACATAGATCAGGATGCGCAGGCCGATGATCAGCACCAGCGGCGAAAAGTCGATGGCGCCCGTATCCGGCAGGATGCGGCGGATCGGCCGCAGCAGCGGCTCCATCAGCGCATTGATGGAGCTGTAGATCTGCATCAGGAACTGGTTGCTGGAATTGATCACGTTGAAGGAAAGAAGCAGCCCGATCACGAACTGGATAATCACCAGGATGATGATCGCATTCACGATCATGCTCAAAACGCCGATGAGGGTAATCAAGATGCCGTTTCCTTTATCAGCCAGTGGAACTGCCTAGCCCACCCCACGCGCGCCTTTCAAGCCGCTCGCGAAGGCGGAGCTTCCGCCCGCACCAGCGTTCCCGCCCCGCGCGAGGTGAAGAATTCGAGCAGCATCGCATGGCTAACCCGGCCATCGAGCACCACCGCCGCCTCGCAGCCGGCTTCCACCGCGCCCACGCAGGTTTCCAGCTTGGGGATCATGCCGCCGCTGATGGTGCCATCGGCGCGCAGCCGGGCAATGTCCGCGGGCGTGAGATCGGTCAGCAGTTCGCCCTGTTTGTCGAGCACGCCGGGCACGTCCGTCAGCAGGAACAGGCGCGCGGCGCCCAGCGCTGCGGCGATGGCACCGGCCATGGTGTCCGCGTTGATATTATACGTATGCCCGTCCCGCCCTGCGCCGATCGGCGCCACCACCGGAATGATGCCCGCCTTGCTGGCGGTTTCCAGGATCGTGGTGTCCACCGCGTCCGGCTCGCCCACGAAGCCCAGATCGACCGCCTGTTCGATCTGGCTGTCGGGATCCTTGGTGGTGCGGGCGACCTTGGTGGCGGTGACGAGCCCCGCGTCCTTGCCCGAAATGCCCAGCGCCTTGCCGCCCGCCTGCGCGATCCAGCCGACCAGTTCCTTGTTGATCGCGCCGGACAGCACCATCTCGGCCACTTCGGCCGTGGCCTTGTCGGTCACCCGCAACCCGTCGATGAAGCGGCTTTCCACGCCCAGCTTCTTCAGCATCGCGCCGATCTGCGGGCCGCCGCCATGCACCACCACCGGATTGATGCCCACCGCCTTCAGCAGCACTACATCTTCGGCGAAATCGCGCGCCGCCTTGGGGTCACCCATGGCGTGGCCGCCATATTTCACCACGAAGCTGCGCCCGGCATAGCGCTGGAAATAGGGGAGGGCCTCGATCAGCGTTTCCGCCTTGGCCAGCATCTGTTTATCTTGCGAGGCGCTCATGGCGACGCGCCTTAGCCGCTCGGCCCGCGCCTGCCTAGGCTGCGTCGCACTGTAGGCGGAACCGGGCGCCGGCCCCTGGTGTTGGAGGAAGCGATGAAGCGTTCGCTGTACGAAGATTTGCTCGAACCGCTGGAGCTTGAACTCGTGGCCATGGCGCGCTGGGCCAAGGCCAAGGGGGAACGGATCTGTGTCCTCTTCGAGGGGCGGGACACTGCGGGCAAGGGCGGCACGATCAAGGCCATCGCGGATCGCGTGAACCCGCGCCAGTTGCGCACCGTGGCGCTTCCCGCGCCCAACGAGCACGAGCGCAGCCAGTGGTATTTCCAGCGCTATGTCCCCCACCTGCCTGCCGCGGGGGAAATCGTGCTGTTCGACCGCAGCTGGTACAACCGCGCCGGCGTGGAGCGGGTGATGGGTTTCGCCAGCGAGGAGGAGGTGACCGCCTTCCTTCATCAGGCGCCGATTTTCGAGAAGCTGCTGGTGGATGACGGCATTCGCCTGTTCAAATACTGGCTCGCCTGCGACCAGGAACATCAGGAGGAACGCTTCGCCGAAAGGCTGGACGATCCGCTGAAGCGGTGGAAGCTCTCCCCGATCGATGCCCGTGCGCGCAGTCACTACGCCGATTACACCCGCGCGCGGGAAGCGATGTTTGCCGCCACGCACACGCCCTATGCGCCATGGACCGTGGTTGACTACAACGATCAGAAGCACGGCCGCCTCACGCTGATCCGCGACCTGCTGGACCGGCTGCCGGAAACCTATGTGGCGGAAACGCCGATCGACTGGCCGACGCTGGATCATCCTCCACTCAAGGAGCATTTCGGCGCTCTGCAGCCGATTCGTTCATATCCGCTTCCCGACCGATAGAGCCCTGTCAGCGGCCGGCCGTTGCGCCGTCAGACAAGGGGGGGCGGAAAAGGTTAACGCGCGATAAACCCTGCATGAACCGGGCGCGACAGGCCTCTTCCTGCCGTTTTCGCCGGGCCGCCTGCCGCAAGGGCGATCGCCTTTGCCGGCCGCCGGGCGTTCCATGGGGTACAACGATAAGAGAGGAACCCTGATCATGCGCCTGTTGATCTCCACCACGCTCGCTGCCGCGCTGATGGCCGGCGCTTCGGCCGCCACCGCGCAGCAAGGCCCGCCCGCGCCGCCGCCCGGACCCGAGGCGCCGCCCCCGCCGGCATCGCCGCCCACCGACCCGGCTCCGCCGCCGCCTGCCGATCCCACCACGCCGCCGCCGACCACGGAGCCGGCCCAGCCGGTCGACCCCAATGATTTGCCGCCGCCTCCTGGCGACGAGCAGCCCGGGGATACCTGGACGCCTGGGGACGACGAGGATTCCCTGCCTCCGTCGCCCGCACCGCAGGCCCCGGATGACGAGTCCGAACAAGAAAATCCGCTGACAATCTGACGGAAGGATCTTGCCTGAAGGCCGCCGGGGCAAACCCGGCCGAGCCCTTCAGGGTCGCAGAAGGGCGGCGGAACATGGTTCCGCCGCCCTTCACAATTTTGCTGCGTGTTTCGAGCGTTGTCGCCCGCGTCAGGCGGTTTCCTGCGTCCCGCCGACGAGCTGGCGCAGCACCTGCACGCGCTGCCGCTCCGCCGTCATATCCCGTTCGGGATGCTGTTCGATGCGGGCGAGCAGGCTGCGCAATTCGTTGCGGCGATCTTCGTCTGTGGTCGGTTCCATGGCATGGCTCCTCTCTCTGGTGGTTACACCGGATCGACGCTTGGAGCGGCAGCGCCGTTCCCGTCAGCCGTGCTTTTCGAGCGCCCAGGGATTGGTATGATGCGGCGCGGCCGGCGTTGGGGCCTTTTCCGGTCCATGCCCTGCCGGAACGGTGCAATAGGCGGTCAGCAGAACGCCCGCCGCCCACCAGAGCGCGCGCCAGCGGCTGCGGAACACATTCTGGTATTTCCTGAACATGGCCCGCCCATGCCACGCCGCCGGTTAACGGCGGGTAAGACGGGCCATGCGCGGTGCTTACTGCGCCGGGGTCGCGCTTGGCGTGTCGGTGGCGCCGGGCGTGGCGCTGGCATCGGGCACCGGGGTCATCGGCGTATCCGGCAGATCGACGGGCACGGCCGGCGTTTCCTCGGTCACGATCAGATCGCCGCCGCTCACATCCGTAGCATCGGCTTCGTAGGTCTTCTCGGTGTCGTTCCCGCCGCAGGCAGCCAGCGAGAGGGCGGCGGCCAGCGGAACGGCGGCGCGCAGCGCGATCGAAGGGGTCGGGAAAAGGCGCATCAGGGTCTCCTGTGATGTTGGCGCGTGACAGTCTCACTTCACCTGCGCCGGTGCAAGCGGCCAGCGTTCGCGCGGCCTGCAAGCCGCCGTGCGGGGCGTCGCTGGAACACGCTGGAACAGGGTTCATGAGAGAAAATCCTGCCGGCCCGACGGCGGTGAAAAGGGGAGCGGAAGAGGGGGCGGGAGCGGCACATTTCCCCCGTCTGCCCCAGCCGCGCCGGCGTAGGGAAGCCAGCAATTGCGCCGCTTGAGGCTGCAGGCGCATTGCACCCCGCTCGTTAATTGAGGTATCAACAAATATGAAGGTCGCACCCTCGCAGCGGCAGATAAGCGGGGGCGACTGCGCGCAGCGCGAGGAGAGACAGGATGGCTGAGGATTTCGAACTGATCATGGCGCCGGGCAGGGATCCGGCGAGCAATCCTTACAAGCCGCCCCTGCCGCCGCTCGAGCAGGCGCGCATCGTGGAAGATGGGCTGGTGCTCGACCGGAACGTGCCCGTCACCATGCGCGACGGGGTGACGATCTATGTCGATATCTTCCGCCCGGAGGGCGCGGCGGGGGAGAGCGAGCTGCCGGTGCTGCTGGCGTGGAGCCCCTATGGCAAGCATGGCAAGGCGGCCAATCTGTGGCCGCCGGCCGGGATCGAAGACGGATGGCTGTCCCGCCATACCGGCTTTGAGGCGCCCGATCCGGCCTATTGGTGCAGCCATGGCTATGCCGTCTGCTACGCCGATCCGCGCGGGGCCTGGCTGTCGGAGGGCGAGCTGCGCCACAACGGGGTGGGCGAGGGCGAGGATTGCTATGATCTGATCGAGTGGCTGGGCACGCAGCCCTGGTCCAACGGCAGGGTGGGGATGACGGGCGTCTCCTATCTAGCCTGCATCCAGTATCTCGTCGCGCCGATGAAGCCGCCGCATCTCGCCGCGCTGAACCCGTGGGAGGGGTTTTCCGACTGGTATCGCGAATTCGCCTATCACGGCGGTATCCGCGAAACGAGTTTCATCGAGCGGGCATCGCAGAGCCTCAACTGGTCCACCACCCGGACGGAGGACACCGCGGCCAATGTCCGCGCGCATCCGCTGATGGATGGCTATTGGGGCAGCAAGACGCTCGATCTCGAAGGGATCGACCTGCCGACCTTCATCGTTGCCAGCTGGTCCGACCACGGCCTGCACACCCGCGGCACGCTGGAGGCTTACAAGCGCATGCGGGCGGAGCGTAAATGGCTGCTGGTCCATGGCCAGAAGAAGTGGCGCCACTACTACACGCCCGAGAATGTGGAGCTGCAGCGCATCTTCTTCGACCAGTTCCTGAAGGGGGACGGGCACGGCCCGGTGGACGACTGGCCGAAGGTGCGCATCCAGATCCGCGAGCGGGGCAGCGAAGGGGACTGGCGTGACGAGGCTGAATGGCCGCTCACCCGCGCGGAGCATCGCCCGCTCTATCTCGACGCCGCGAGCGGCCGCCTGCAGCCGAACCTGCCGGAGACGCCCGCCGAGCTGCGCTATGACGCGCTGACCGGCCGCGCCACCTTCGACATCCGCTTCGACCAGGAGGTGGAGCTGACCGGCCACATCAAGCTGCGCCTGTGGGTGGAGGCCGACGGCGCGGACGACATGGATCTGTTCGTCGCGCTCGACAAGCTGGACGCAGCGGGGGAGCGTGTGCCCTTCACCTTCTACGCCCTGTTCGAGGATGGGCCGCTGGCGCTCGGCTGGCTGCGCGCATCGCACCGCGCGCTGGACGAGGAGCGGTCCACGCCCGAACAGCCGGTCCACACCCACTTGCGCGAAGATCGGCTGGCGCCCGGCGAAGTGGTGCCGGTGGAGATCGAGATCTGGCCCACCTCCGCCCGTTTCGCCGCGGGGGAGGGGCTGCGGCTGATCATCCAGGGGCGCGATGTCTATGACCAGGATCCCTACGGCCTCGCCTTCGCGCGGCACGAGGATCTGCGCAATTCGGGCACGCATGTGCTGCACACCGGGGGGCGGTTCGATTCCCACCTGCTGGTGCCCTTCGTCCCCACCAGCGGCGAGGGCGCGCGATGAGCGGGTTCGACTACGGCGAATATGTCGAAGCCTTCAACCGCGGGGACGATGCGGCGCTGATGCAGCGCTATTTCGTGCCGGACTTCAAGTTCACTGGAGGATCGCGCCTCTATGAAACGCGGGAGGAGTTCCTCGCCTTCCTCGACTGGGCGCACGACGGCGTGCGCGAGATCATCCGCCCCATCACCGTGATGCAGACCGAGGACCGGATCTTTGCCGAGATCGACATGGATTTCGTGGCGTCCAAACCGCGCCACGATTTCCCCTTCGCGAAGCTGGAGCCCGGCGATCTCATCACCGTGAAGTTCTTCGTGCTGTATCACCTGCAGGACGGAATGGTGACCGAGCTCAAATCCATGACCTGGCCCGCCGATTACCACGTCACCAAGGCGCCGCTGCTGGGCGCGCATCCCGGCCAGCGGGCGGCGTTCCACGCCTATGCCGCGGCGTTCAGCGCGGGCGGCGAACGCTTCGGGCGGTTCTATACCCCCGATGTGGTGCTGGAACTTCCCGGCATGCCGCCGATCGAGGGGCGGGAGGCGATCGTATCCTTCTATGCCCGCATGTTCGAGCGGGTGCGCGAAACGCTCACCGTCAACCAGCTGGTCATGGACGATGGCGGCATCTCCGCCGATGTTATCAGCACCTTTACCGCGCATCGCGATGCGCCCGATTTCCAGGTCGCGCCGCTCGCCAGCGGGGAGGCCGTATCGGTGCGGGTGTTCGTCCACTACACGCTCCGCGATGGCCACATCGCGCATATCAAGGTGGCCCGCGCCGGCGAGCCCGAACTCCATCGAGGACCAGAATGATGAGTGATCCGCACCCCTTTGCGCCGCAGATGGAATATGCCTTTTCCATCGCCATCACCCTCAGCAAGCCATACTGGCTGAAGCCGACCGCGATGGGCGCCACGCGTGCGGCGATCTATGCCACGGAAGGCACGATCGAAGGCCCCGGCATCAAGGGGCGCGTGGTCCCAATGAGCGGCGGGGACTGGCCGCTGCAGCGGCCGGACGGCGTGATCGATTTCGATGCCCGCTATCTGCTGGAGCTGGACGACGGCACGATCGTCTATCTCCAGAACCGCGGCTATCGCTGGGCCTACACGCCCGAAGTGGCGGAGCGCATGGCCCGCAACGAGCCGGCCGACCCTTCCGAATACTACATGCGTGTATCGCCCAAGTTCGATGTGCCCGAAGGGCCCTATGACTGGATGGGCAAGCACGTGTTCGTCGGCGTCGCGGAAAAGGTGCCCGGCGCTAACCGCATCCATTACTTCAAGGTCCTGTGATCTCCGGTCACGCGCATAAGGGAACGGCCTGACACCATGACGAGCGACGATCCTCTCGCCCTGCGGCACGAACATATCTTCGATATCCGCATCAATTTCGACAAGCGCTGGATGATCGGCCCGATCGCCGGTGTGCTCCGCCACGGCTATACCTCGGTGGGGGAAGGCTGCACCGTTTCCGGGCCGCTGCTGAACGGCCGGCTGGTGGATTACAGCGGGGCGGACTGGCCGGTGGTGCGGCCGGACGGCGTGGTGGAGCTGAATGCCCACTACATGATCGAAACCGATGACGGCGTGCCGATCTATATCCGCAACATGGGCTACGTCCACGGCCCGATCCGCTCCAGCGGCCAACCGGCCGATGCCGAGCCCGACATCGCGCCCTATTTCCGCTGCACCCCCTATTTCCGCGCGCCGGACGGGAAATACGAATGGCTCAACCGCACGGTGATTGTGGGCGTGGGCCAGCGCCGGCCGAAGCTGGCGGAGGACGACGAGCCCGACCATTCGCTGTTCCGCTATTACGCGATCCGCTGATCGGGCGAAGGGTCGCGCAAGCCCGATTCGCCCGCGCCGAGTGGAAAGTCTGGAACACACTGGAACAGGGTTCATGGAAGAAATTTCCATGGCCCTGCGGGTGCCCTCGGGAAGGCGGCGGAAGAGGCGGAGCGGGCGGCGCATGACGCCGTGCTGCCGCAATCGCGCATCGGTAGGGAAGGGGTGCCGGGGCGGCCCGGCACCCGATCATCGCGCCACAGCGGCGCGGGATGTTCAGCCGAACACCACCCCGTCCATCAGCTTGCGCGCCGTGCGCAGCAGGGCGGCGCTGGCGACATCGCCCGCATCGTCCACTTCCAGCACGCAGGTCATCTCGCCGGTGGGATGCTCCACGCTCAGCGTCTTGCGTCGGCCCTCGGGAATGGCGGCCACCTCGGCCGCGGGGGAGCCGTCCAGCAGGCAGGCGGTCGCCACCGTCACGGCAGCCAGCACGCCGATGGTGGCATGGGCGCGATGGGGGATGAAGCTGCGCACGCAGACAGCGCCGCCATCCTTGGGGGGCGCGACCAGCATCATCTTGGGCACGCTCTTTTCCTTCACGTCGCCCAAATTCATCCGCTCGCCCGCGGCCAGCCGGATGCTCTCGATCTTCGCGCGCATGTCGGCGAAGGCTTCGCTCTCCAGCTCCTCGCGCGTTTCATAGCCGGTGGCGCCCACGTCCTCGGCCTTGAAGACGATGCAGGGCATGCCGTTGTCGATCAGCGTACAGCGCACGCCCTCGATCTCGTCGGCCACATTGCCGGTGGGCAGCAGCGAACCGCAGGAGGATCCCGCCGTGTCGCGAAACTCCAGCGGGACGGGGGCATGGGTGCCCGGTACGCCATCGATCCGCGCATCGCCGGCATAGTTCACCACGCCGCCGGGCGTCTGCACCGTGGCGATGGCCACCTGGCCGGTGTTTTCCATATAGATGGCGACGCGCGTCTCTTCGCCCGTGGCCTGCACGAGCCCGCGCTCGATCGCGAAGGGGCCGATGCCCGCAAGGATATTGCCGCAATTCTGCTGGTCGGTGACGATGGCCTGATCGACGAAGACCTGCAGGAACAGGTAATCGACATCGATCCCCTCCCGCTCGCTCTTCTTCACCACGCCCACCTTGCTGGTCAGCGGGTCGGCGCCGCCCATGCCGTCGATCTGGCGCGGATCGGGGCTGCCCATCACACGCAGCAGGAAGGCGTCGCGCTCGGCCGTGTCGGCGGGCAGGTCGGACGCGAGGAAATAGCCGCCCTTCGACGTGCCACCGCGCATCCACATCACGGGTGCTGAATTCATCGTCTTGCAATCCTCCCCAGAATGGCGGGGGAACCGGCCGCTGGCATCACCCGCGCGGCCCGTGCCCCTCCACCATGCTGCGCATGGTTCCCCTCCCCGGATCGGGGAGGATGATAGTCAGCTCAGATCCACTTCAGGCCCATGTCGGTCAGCTTCTGGCGGAAGCCGTACATGTCGAGGCCGAGCACGCCGTCGGCCAGCTTCTGGCGCTTCTCTTCCTCGTTCGCTTCGCGGGCGCGAGCCTTTTCCAGCACCTTTGCGGCATCTTCGCGCTTCACCACGCACACGCCGTCATCATCGGCCACGATGATGTCGCCCGGACGGATATAGGCGCCGGCGCAGACCACATCGACATTCACGCTGCCAAGGCTGGCCTTGATCGTGCCCTGCGCGAAGATGCGCTTGGACCAGACGGGGAAATCCATCTGCTGCAGATCGCGCACGTCGCGCACGCCGGCATCGATGATCAGCCCCTTAACCCCGCGCGCCTGCGCGCTGGTGGCGAGCAGATCGCCGAAATAGCCATCCTCGCAGGGGGAGGTGGGGGCGATCACCAGCACGTCGCCATCCTGGCACTGCTCGATCGCGGCATGGACCATGTAATTGTCGCCCGGCGGCACGGAAATGGTGACGGCCGAAGCGCCGATGCGCGCGCCCGGATAGATCGGCCGCATGTAGGAGGCGAGCAGGCCGATGCGGCCCTGCGCCTCATGCACCGTGGCGACGCCGCAGGCGCCCAGCCCATCGACCACTTCCCTGTCCGCACGCGCGATATTCTGGACGACGACACCGGCCATGTTTCCGACTCTCCCTTGGGTGACACTCGGCTGCCCGGTGGACCCGGGCGGCGCCCTCCGTCAAGGGAAAGCGGGCGAAGCGGCGGCGCGGCGGACCCTGGCCGCCACCTCGCGCGTGCTGGCGAAGGCGCGCGCGAACTTGTATGCAACACTTACATTCTGTAGGGGCGCGGGTGGAAGGATGCCAGACTCGAAACACCTCTCGGCCACCCCGCGCGTGGCACTGATCGGCTTCGGTGAGGCCGGCATGACTTTTGCCCGCGCCGGCGGCTGGACAGGCCGTGCCAGCGGCTGGGACATCGCGCCCGAACGGCGTGCGCTGATGGGTGGCTGCGGCGTGGAAGCGGGTGATGATGCCGCCGCTGCGCTGGCCGATGCGGACATCGTGCTCTGCCTCGTCACCGCCGATTCCGCGCTCCCCGCCGCGCAGGACTATGCCGCGCTGCTGCCGCCGGGCGCGCTGTGGTGCGACATGAACTCCGTGGCCCCCGGAACCAAGCGCGAAGCCGCCGCCGCGATCGAGGCGGCGGGCGGGCGCTATGTGGATGTGGCGGTGATGGCGCCGGTCGATCCCGTGGCGCTGGGCGTGCCGCTGCTGATTGCCGGCCCCCATGCGCGGGACGCGCAGCAGGCGCTGGCCGCGCTCGGCTTCGCGAAGTCGCGCGTGGTGGGTGACGAGGTGGGCCGGGCGAGCGCGATCAAGATGATCCGCTCTGTCATGGTCAAGGGGCTGGAGGCGCTGTCCAGCGAATGCGCCGCCGCCGCCGATGCGGCGGGCGTGTTCGACGAGGTGATGGCCTCGCTCGACGCATCCGAGAAGACGATCCCCTGGGCCGAGCGGATCGCCTATAATCGCGAGCGGATGGCCACGCACGGCTTGCGCCGCGCCGCGGAGATGGAAGAATCCGCCAAGACCCTGCTAGGGCTGGGCGTCGAACCGGTCATGACTCGCGGTACGGTGCTGCTGCAGCGCCAGGCCGCGGGCGGAAACAGAGAGAGGAACTGAGGCGGATATGACGCTGATCATCGATTGCCATGGCCATTACACCGTGCTGCCCAAGGGGCACGACCAGTGGCGCGAGGACCAGAAGGCGGCCTTCAAGGAAGGCAAGGCGCCACCGCCCTATCCGGAAATCTCCGATGACGAGATCCGCCAGACGATCGAGGACAACCAGCTGAAGCTCATCAAGGAGCGCGGCGCCGATCTGACCATCTTCTCCCCCCGTGCCAGCGCCATGGCGCATCACGTGGGCGATCAGGCCGTGTCCGCTGCCTGGGCGACGCATTGTAACGATCTGATCTACCGCGTCACCAAGCTGTTCCCCGAAACCTTCGTCGGCGTGTGCATGCTGCCGCAGAGCCCCAAGGCCGATCTCACCGCTTCAGTGAAGGAGCTGCGCCGCTGCGTGGAGGAACTGGGCTTCATCGGCTGCAACCTCAACCCCGATCCCGGCGGCGGCCATTTCGAACATCCGCCGCTGACTGACGAATACTGGTTCCCGCTGTATGAGGCGATGTGCGATCTCGACGTGCCGGGGATGATCCACGTTTCGGGCAGCTGCAACCCCGCGATGCACGCCACCGGCGGTTTCTACCTGGCGGCCGACACCGTGGCCTTCATGCAGCTGATGCAGGGCGACCTGTTCAGCCGCTTCCCCAAGCTGCGCCTGATCATTCCGCATGGCGGCGGCGCGGTGCCCTATCACTGGGGTCGCTATCGCGGGCTGGCGGACATGCTGAAGAAGCCCTCGCTCGACGAATACATCATGAACAACGTGTTCTTCGACACCTGCGTCTATCACCAGCCGGGCATCGACCTGCTGGCCGATGTGATCGACAACAAGAACATCCTGTTCGGCAGCGAAATGGTCGGCGCGGTGCGCGGGATCGATCCCACCACCGGCCATTATTTCGATGACACGAAGCGCTATATCGACGCGCTGGACATCAGCGACGAGGAACGGCACGCGATCTTCGAAGGCAATGCCCGCAAGGTGTTCCCCCGCCTCGATGCACAGCTGAAGGAACGCGGGCTGTGAGCGAGGGCGGAGCCGCCTCCACCGCCACGGGCTTCGCGCCCTGCGAGAAGCCGGAGCGTTATATCCAGCAGCTGGTCAAGCACTGGAGCCACAAGATGGCGACCAGCTATGACGAAGGCGACGGCATGGGCGTGTTCCCCTTCTCCGACCTGGAGAATGCGGTGATGACGGCGCGGCCCGGCGGCATCGCCATCACGCTCACCACGGGCGATCACGAACGCAATGTGCATATGCGCGGCGTCATCGAACGGCATATCGACCGCTTCGCCTTTCGCGAGGCGCCGCTGACCTACGAATGGAAAGAGCAATGAGCGACGAGAAGAAGAAACAGAGGATCGACATCCACGAATATCTCGCGGAGTTCGATGACATCCCCGGCACCCGCGTGTTCACCGCCAAGCGGGCGCGGCAGGGCTATCACCTCAACCAGTTCGCGATGAGCCTGATGAAGGCCGAGAACCGCGAACGCTTCCTGGCCGACGAGAAGGCCTATCTCGACGAGTGGCCGCTGACCGACGAGGCCAAGAAGGCCGTCATGGCGCGCGATTACAACGCGATGATCGATTGCGGCGGGAACATCTATTTCCTGTCGAAGCTTTTCTCCACGGACAAGAAGAGCTTCCAGTTCGCCGCCGGCTCCATGACCGGCATGTCCCAGGAAGAATATGCCGAAATGATGCTGAAGGGTGGCCGTGCGCCCACCGGCGTCCGCTCGATCAAGGGAGGCTTCTGACATGGCCCGCATTACCGCCGGAATCACTTCCAGCCACATCCCCGCGCTGGGCGCGGCGATCCAGACCGGCAAGACCGGTGACGATTACTGGGGCCCCGTGTTCAAGGGCTACGAGCCCGTGCGCGCGTGGGAAAAGGAAAACACGCCGGACGTCGTGATCCTGGTCTACAACGACCACGCATCCGCCTTCGACATGAACATCATCCCGACCTTCGCCATCGGCTGCGCCGAAAGCTTCAAGCCGGCGGACGAAGGATGGGGCCCGCGCCCCGTGCCGGACGTGATCGGCCATCCCGATCTCGCCTGGCATATCGCCCAGTGCCTGATCCTGGACGAATTCGACATGACCATCATGAACCAGATGGATGTCGATCACGGCTGTACCGTGCCGCTGAGCATGATCTTCGGCGAGCCGGCCGAATGGCCGTGCAAGGTCATCCCGCTGCCGGTGAACGTGGTCACCTATCCGCCGCCCTCGGGCAATCGCTGCTACGCGCTGGGCGAAAGCATCCGCGCGGCGGTGGAAAGCTTCCCGGAAGACCTGAACGTGCAGGTGTGGGGCACCGGCGGCATGAGCCACCAGCTGCAGGGGCCGCGCGCAGGCCTGATCAACAAGGAGTTCGATCTCGCCTTCATCGAGGATCTGATCAACGATCCGGAGAAGCTGCGCCACAAGCCGCATATCGAATATCTGCGCGAAGCCGGATCGGAAGGCATCGAGCTGGTGATGTGGCTGATCATGCGCGGCGCGCTGGGCGACAAGGTGGAAGAGCTCTATCGCTTCTACCACATCCCCGCATCCAACACCGCGCTGGGCGCGCTGATCCTCCAGCCCGAAGGCATCGGCGCCAAGCCGCCGGCCATTCGCGAACAGGTGGACGCCTGACGGCGCCGGGGCGGCCGCATCGCGCGGGCCGCCCCACCCCTTTGCCGGCCCGCGCCCCCACGGCGCGCCGGATGAAACGGATCCCGGACGCAAGCTGCCGGGAACAATGGCAACACAGGAGAAAAGCATGCGCATCGCACTCGCAGGCGCCGGAGCATTTGGCGAAAAGCACCTCGACGGCCTCAAGAATATCGACGGCGTCGAAATCACCTCGATCATCTCGCGCCGCGCGGAGCAGGCCGCCGAAGTGGCCGCCAAATACGGCGCCGGCCATTCCGGCACGGAGCTTTCCGAAGCGCTGGAGCGCGACGATGTGGACGCGGTGATCCTCTGCACCCCCACGCAGATGCATGCCGAACAGGCGATCCAGTGCATGGAAGCCGGCAAGCATGTGCAGGTGGAAATCCCGCTGTCCGACAGCTGGGCCGATGCCGAAGCCGTGGCGGCCAAGCAGAAGGAAACCGGGCTGGTCTGCATGGTGGGCCACACCCGCCGCTTCAACCCGAGCCACCAGTTCGTGAAGAACCGGATCGATGCCGGCGAATTCAATATCCAGGCGATGGACGTGGAAACCTTCTTCTTCCGCCGCAAGAACATGAACGCCAAGGGCCAGCCGCGGAGCTGGACCGACCACCTGCTGTGGCACCACAGCGCCCACACGATCGACATCTTCCAGTACATGACCGGCAGCAAGGTGATCACCGCCAATGCGATCCAGGGGCCGCGCCATCCGGATCTGGGCATTGCGATGGACATGTCCATCCAGCTCAAGACCGAAGCCGGGCAGATCCTCACCCTGGCGCTGTCGTTCAACAATGACGGGCCGCTGGGCACCTTCTTCCGCTATATCGGCGACACGGCGACCTATATCGCGCGCTACGACGATCTGGTGACCGGCAAGGAAGAGCCGATCGACCTTTCGGGCGTGGCGGTGTCGAACAATGGCATCGAATTGCAGGACCGCGAATTCGTGGCCGCGATCCGCGAAGGGCGGGAGCCGAATTCCTCGGTCGCTTCGGTGCTCGATTGCTACCGCGTGATCGGCGAACTGGCTGCCAGCCTGGAAGCGCAGGACGGCTGGTCCTGATCGCAGCCTGCCATCCCTGAGTCACTTGACCGGGGCGGCGCGCCAAGCGAGTGTCCGCCCCGGAAAAGATAAGCAGAGGGGATGTCATGGTCGGACTCGACGGCCTTTTGGCCGATGCGGAAGCCACGCATCGGCAAATGCTCGGCGCGCTGGCGCGGGGCGAGGCGCAGGCGGTGCGCGAAATCGTCCGCCTGCGCACCCGCTTTGCCACGCTCGTGGCCGAGATCCTCGCCGCCATACGCATCGACCGGCGGCTGCTCGCCGATCCGCAGCTGGCCGAAGCCTTCGAGGACCGGTTCTTCCTGGTCCGCAAGAAGCTGGCGGAGCATCAGGCGCAGTGGCGCCCCCCGGCCATCGAGGCAGACGCGCAGGGCTATCGCCGCTCCGTGAACGAGCTTGCGAAGGTGCAGGGCGATTTCTACCTGTGGGCGCGCAACTCGCTGGCGGAGCTGCGAGTCTGACGCCCAAGGGCGGCCGATCGCCATGCCAGTGCCCACTTGCCCGGGTTGCACGCTGCCCCGGGCCCAAACCATGTCAGGAGACCCATGACCCGTTCGATCGCCGGAACAGCGCTTCATCCCGTCGGCCTTGGCTGCATGAACCTGTCATGGGCCTATGGCACGCCGCCCGGGCATGAGGATTGCGTCGCCTTCCTCAACCGCGCGCTGGACCTGGGTTACAATCACCTCGACACGGCGCGCATCTATGGCGCCGGCAAGAACGAGGCGCTGATCGGGGAAGCGCTGAAGGGCCGCCGGAACGAGTTCTTCCTCGCCTCCAAGACAGGCATCATCGTCGATGGCCCCAAGCGCGGGATCGATTGCAGCCCCGCCCATATCACCGAGGATATCGACAAGAGCCTGGACCTGCTCGGCACCGATCACATCGATCTCTATTACATGCACCGCTTCGATCCCAAGGTGCCGATTGCGGATGCGGTGGGGGCGCTGGCGAAGGCGATCGAAGCCGGAAAGATCGGCGCCTATGGCGTGTCCGAATGGTCCAGCGATCACATTCGCGAAGCGCATGACGTTCACCCGGTGGGCGCGGTGCAGACCGAATATTCGCTGTGGACCCGCAACGTCGAACTGGGCGTGCTCGATACCTGCAAGGAACTGGGCATCGCCTTCGTCGCCTTCAGCCCCGTGGCGCGCGGCGCACTGGGCGGCGAATTGCGCGATCCCTCGACGCTGGAAGAGAAGGATCTGCGCCGCAACATGCCGCGCTTCAATGCCGAGAACTGGCCGCACAACCTCAAGCTGATCGACCGGTTCGATGCGTTGGCCGCCCGGGCCGGGGTGACGCCGGCGCAGCTTTCGCTCGCCTGGGTGCTGTCGCGCGGGGACAATGTGCATGTGATCCCCGGCACCACCAACCTGCGCCACCTGGAAGACAACTTCAACGCCGGCAATCTGCAGGTGGACGAGGCGATCCTGGAGGAAGCCGGCAAGATCATCAACCACCAGACCGTATCCGGCCATCGGTATCACGATGCGATCCGGCCGACGATCGACACAGAGGACTTCGAAACGGCATGAGCGAGCTGCGGGCGGATATCGCCTATGTGCGCGATACGGGTGAGCGGCCCCGCTATTATGCCAATGCGCATGAGAAGGACACGATCGTGCTCGCTCCCGCAGAGATGCCGATCGCTGACATGCGCGGGCAGGAAACCTCGCTCGATGTGGAAGGCTGCGTGCTGGTGCGGCATCGCACCGAAGTGGCGGACTTCGCCGACCCGCAGCAGATCGAGCAGATCCACCTCGCCGAGATCGAGGCACTGTTGAAGCAGGTGACCGGCTGCGACGCCGTGGCGGTCAGCCCGCGCGGTATCCTGCGCTTCTCCGAAAAGAGCGGGAAGACGGGCAGCAGCGACAATTCACATCCGGCCCGCTTCGCCCATGTGGACGTTTCGGCCCCCACGGGGGTGCAGTTCCGCCAGCAGACGGCGCCGGAGGGGCGGGCGATTGCTCGCAGCGCGCAATACAATGTGTGGCGGGCGATCAGCGGCGCGCCGCAGGATGTGCCGCTGGCACTATGTGATGCGCGCAGCGTGGCCGGGCCGGAGATGATCGAGGCAGATGCGATCTTCGATCCGCCGGGCGGCGCACCCGAATTCAGCTTCGAAGGCTATGTGGTAGCGCATCATCCCGGGCATCGCTGGATGTGGTTCAGCGACATGACGCCCGATGAAGCGATCATCTTCAAGACCAGCGAGAGCGATCCGGCGCGGGCGCAGTGCATCCCGCATGTGGCCTTCGACAATCCGCTGGCGCCGGAAGATTGCCCGCCGCGGGTCAGCATGGAAATGCGGGCGAGCTGTTACTGGTTCGCGTGAATGAAAGATCCGGCCCCGCGATTGCGCGCGGGGCCGGGCGGGACGTTACTGGTTGCTGGTGCTACCCTGTGCATTGGCAACCGCCAGCTGAACCTTTTCATGCAGCGCCGGATCGGACTGCATCTTTTCGGCGATGGCGTTGAAGGTCTGCGGGTCGATGCCCGACTCCGTCACTGCCTGCACCATGGCCGTCTGCTTCTGCGTCTGATCCATGGTCGTGTCGGCGGTGACATCCTGGATCTTCACATAGGCCTGGCCGAAACCATCGATCTGGTCCTGCGAGAAGCTGCTCGGCGCCGTAGCACTCGCCCCGGCGCTCGGTGCCGCGGAAGTCGTGGCTGGATCGGAGGTGGTCGGGGCCGGGGCCGCGGGGTCGGAGCCAGGCTGCGTGGCGCCGGGCGGCGGCGTGGTGGCATCGGGTGCGGCCTGCGCGAAGGCGGCGGTGCTGCCCAGCAGCAGGCAAGAGGCTGTAATAGCTGCGAGTTTCATAATCTCTCTCCGTCAGTGGTTGCCTGTTCACGACTGAGGTGGAGAGCAGTTCCTAGTATTGTAGAGAAAAGCCGTTGAATCGCTCCGGATTGTCGGCAGGTTGACTTCTATTCGGCGCGGCGGAGCTTTGCCGGGGCGTGAATGTTCTCGCCCCGGCAGCTCGCTACTCACAGTGCGCGGCGGTAAAGTTCCAGCAATTCTGTCCACGCGCGCTCAGCCGGTTCCTTGGCGTAAACGGGGGAATCCACCACGGTCCAGCCGTGATCGCCGGGGAACACTTCCACGGTGGCCGGCCGGCCCGCCGCTTCGGCCGCCTTGCGCAGGGCATCCTTGTCCCCCGGGCTCTTCGCATCGTCATTCTGCGCGATGGCGAACAGGAAGCTCGCCTGCGTGTCGTCGATGAGGTTCACCGGAGCATCGGGCCCTTCGCCCACCAGCCCGCCGCCATGGAAGCTGGCGGCGGCCTTCACGCGGGAAGGAACGGCGGCGGCGGTGCGCACGGTGAAGGGGCCGCCCATGCAATAGCCTTGCGTGCCGATGCCGCGGGCGGTGTCCACCGCAGCCTGCTGATCGAGCCAGGAAACCGCCGCCTGCGCCGTCTTCGCCACGGCATCGGGCGTGTTCTTCTGCATCCAGGGGCCGACCTTCTGGAAGCCGCCGTTCTCGCGAAAATCCTCAAAATCGGCAAATTGCGGGGCCGGTGCATCCTGGTAGAAAGGGTTTAGCACCAGCACTGCAAATCCTTCTTCCGCCAGCCGCCGCCCCATCATCTTGAAGGCGTCCCGCAGGCCGGCGATGTCGGGCCATATGATCACCGCAGGATGGCTGCCTTCGGCCGGATGGACGAAGAAGGCGTCCATCGTGCCCAGCGGCGTGGGGAATTTCACGGCCTGTTCGGCCAGCCCCGCCTGCTGCGCCTGCGCGCTGTCCATCGGTGCGCAGGCGGCGAGCCCGGCGATGGCCCCCATGGCGGCGAATTCGCGGCGATTGAGGCGGCCCATCCGGGCCAGTTGCTGTTCGTCACACATTGGCAGCCTCCTTGCGTCTCTCCCGCCCGGCACGATAGCGCAGGGCGGGATTCGCGCAACAGCGGCGGTGACGCCGTGCGGGTCGGTTCAGGTGAGGTCGTCGAGCTTGATCACCAGCCCCTCTTCGGCCGCCTTCATCGCGTCGCGCCGCAGCTGCTCGATCCGCAGCCGCCCGGCCGGCGCCTCTTCCTGCGGCAGGGCCGCCATCATCTTCTCGTGGATTTCCTCGAAATCCGGGCCGTGTTCCGGGTGGGTGAGGATGAGCCCGCGCTGCTCGGTCATGCCGGCGAGGATCTTGCTGCCCACTTCATAGGGGTCCATCCCTTCCTCGAAGGCGGTGCCGAACTGTTCCAGCTCCCCCTCCCGCGCGGGAGCGAAGCCGCTGCCGCTGAACTGTTCCGGCCGCTTGGTCGCGCTGGCCCAGGCATTGGTGCGGGTGAGGGCGGGGCAGCACAGCGAGCAGCCGATGCCGTGCGGCGCGAGATTGTAGCGCAGGCTCTCCGTCAGCCCGCGCACCGCGAATTTGCTGGCCGTGTAGATGCCCGCCTGGGGGCCCGGCAGGAAGGCCGCCATGCTGGCGACGTTGACCACATGGCGCCGCCCGCTGCTGGCCTTGATCCTCGGCAGGAAGGAGACGAGCCCGTTCACCACGCCGCCGAAATTGACCCCCATGATCCAGTCGTAATCGTCATAGGTCGCCTCGTCCGTGGGACCGAAGACGGAAACGCCGGCATTGTTCACCAGCACATGCACTTCGTCGAAATGGTCGACCACGCGCTGTGCCGCCTGGGCGAAGCTTTCCCGGTCCGTCACGTCCAGCTTCAGGAACAGCGGCTGTTCGTAGCCCTTGCCCGCGAACCATTCGGCGGTGCGCGCCCGGTCATCCTCATTGCGGTAGCTGAGCGCCAGCCGCATGCCCGCATCGGCGAAGGCCTGCGCCACGCCCAGGCCGATTCCCGTCACCGCGCCGGTGATGAACGCCACGCGCCCTTCCCATGGCCTGCTGCCTTGATTCTCGTTCATTTCAGCCACTTTCCTCTCGCCAAAACATTATCGATCGTTAGGACCGCATACAAGAAAACCGGGAGAGTCGAATATGAGCGATGTCGAAAGCCGCCTTGCCAATCTGGAACACCGGGTTGGCGAGCTGGAAGACATCAACGCCATCCGCCGCCTGCACTGGGCCTATGGCTATTACATAGATTTCAACCGGCCGGAGGATGTGGCCGAGCTGTTCGCGGAAGACGGCGTGGTCGTGTTCCTCTCCGGCGAGTATGTCGGCCATGCGGGCGTGAAGCGGCTCTATGGCGACTGGATCGCCGGGCGTTTCACCGGCGGCCGCCCTGGCCCGGTCGACGGGCTGCTGCTCGACCACTTCCAGATGCAGGATATCATCACCGTGGCGCCAGACCGGCAGAGCGCCAAGGGCCGCTTCCGCGGCCTGCTGTTCGGCGGCTGGCACGACGATTTCCAGGACACGCGCGAGGAATTCATGCCGCAGCAGTTCATGGAAGCCGGCATCTACGAAAACGATTACGTGCGCGAAAACGGCGTCTGGAAGATCCAGCGGCTGGACTACAAGATGCAGTGGCAGGGCAATTACGAGGATGGCTGGGCCCACACGACCAGCCATCTGCAGCCGGCCGAGAAGCTCTATCCGGAAGATCCGGTGGGGCCGGACCGCCTGCTGCCGGCGGAGGAAATCCGCAAGACCTGGCCCTATCGCCACGATGTGCCGATGCATTTTGCCCACCCCCGCTTCGGCGCATTGCTCGCCGGGCAGCAAAAGGCCTGATACGCTTCCCCTAATTCCGGCACAGCGAGGTCAGCATGCCCAAACTTCCCGATGGCAGCGAAGCAGGGCTGAAAGGCCATTTCGCCGAGGATTACAGCCTCCGCACGCGGGAGGGGCTGGCACCACGCGCCGGCCACATCGATCGCAACGCGCCCTATAAGCGGATCGCGACCGAGGAAGCCTGGACCTTCCCCGCGCTGGTGAAGGCGCAACTGGATTATCTCCAGAGCGGGGAGGCCCCGGGGGACGATTCGCTGCGCATGGCCGGCCTGTTCGCGCGGATGAAGGGCCTGCAGGACATGTTGCAGGATCTGGGCGATCTGCGCCTGTCCCACATGGATGAATTCGGCATCGACCGGCAATTGCTGCTGCTAACCGCACCGGGGGTGCAGGTGGTGCGCCCGGGCGAAGGCACGCCGCTGTCGCGCGAGGCGAACGACATCGCCGCCGATGCCTGCCGCCGCCATCCCGATCGCTTCTCGGCGCTCGCAGCCTTCGACCCGCGCGATGTTACCGGCTCCGTGCGCGAGATCGAGCGGGCGATGACGGACCTCAAGCTCAACGGCGCCGTGCTCAATTCGCATTTCCAGGGCCGCTATATCGACGAGCGCGAATACTGGCCGATTCTGGAAGCGCTGGAGGCGCATGACGCGCCGCTCTACATCCACCCCACCGCGCCCTTCAACGCGCCGCATTACGAGACGCGCGGCTTCTTCGGCGCGCTGGGCGGGTTTCCGCATGACGTGTGGCTGCACACCATGGGGCTGATCTTCTCCGGCGCCTTCGACCGCTTCCCGCGGCTCAAGCTGGTGATCGGCCATCTGGGCGAATGCATGCCGCTGCATCTCTACCGCTTCGACTGGATGCAGGGGAATGCGGATAACCGCGCCGGCCTGCGCGGCGGGCAGGAGCCGGTGAAGCTGCAGCATCCGGTAAGCCATTATTTCCATCACAATATCTGGATCACCACCAGCGGCGTGGGGTGGGAGCCGGCGATCAAGTTCTGCATGGAGGTGATGGGGCCCGAACGCGTACTCTACGCCATGGACTATCCCTATCAGCAATCGAGCGACGAGGTGGCCGTCTATGACCGGCTGCGCATCACGCCCGAGGAAAAGAAGATGCTGATGGAAGACAACGCGCGCGCGCTGTTCCGCCTGCCGGGCGGCCGTTGATGCAACACCCGATGTAACCGAATTACATCACTCGGCGGGGATTGTAGTGCGTTCGTCGGCAGAGCGCTTGCCGTAGGCGAATTTTCGCGCCTATCGGCGCCGCGACGGCATCCCCCCCACATACGCCGCCGCTCAAAAAGTTCATGGGAGTTAGAAATGGCGAAGGTTTTCCGCGCCCCCGTTTTTTCGTTCAAAAGTTGCGTCAGCGCTGGTGCGCTGGCCGCTGGCCTGATTGCCAGCCCGGCCTTCGCCCAGGCCGCGCCCGCTGCCCAGGATTCGGCTGAGGCCGCGCCGCAGGACCAGTCCGCTCAGCAGGGCGTGGAAGAGATCGTCGTCACGGCGCAGTTCCGCGAACAGAACCTGCAGGATACGCCGCTGGCGATCACCGCGGTTTCGGGCGCCATGCTCGACGCGCGCAGCCAGACCAACGTCGCCGAAGTGGCGGCGCAGGCGCCGTCCGTGTCGCTCAAGCCGCAGGGCAGCTCCTATGGCCCCTCGCTGGTCGCCAGCATCCGTGGCGTTGGCCAGTATGACTTCAACCCGGCGCTGGAGCCGGGCGTGGGCCTCTATATCGACGATGTCTATTACGCGACGCTCACGGGCTCGCTGTTCGACCTGCTCGATCTCGACCGCGTGGAAATCCTGCGCGGCCCGCAGGGCACGCTGGCCGGCCGTAACTCCATCGGCGGCGCGGTGAAGCTCTATTCGAAGCGGCCGGAAGGCTCCAACACCGGCTATGTCTCCGCCACCTACGGCATCCGTGACCGAATCGACCTGCGCGCCAGTGCCGATTTCCGCCTGACGGACACGATCTCCACCCGCCTCTCCGGCGTCTCCAAGTCGCAGGATGGCTACATCAAGCGGATGGATTTCGGCTGCGTATATCCCGCGGGTGAAAGCGCGATCAATCCGGCTGGCGGCGTGCCGCGCATCCTGCCGTCCAACTCGGACTGCGTTCTGGCCCGCGAAGGCGAGGTCAACTACCAGGCCGTGCGTGGGCAGCTGCGCTGGCAGCCGAGCAGCAGCGTGGATGTGAACATCATCGCTGACTACACCAATGACGATCGTACCACCGGCGGTTCGGTGTTGCTCGAACGTCGCAACGCGGCCGGCGCGGTGGTGAGCCCGAACTACCCCTATCCGCCCAACCCGGCGGCGCGGGTGTTTGACATCAACCCCTATGACGCAGCCATCCCCTATGACAGCCGCTTTGTCTGCGGTGAGTATTGCAACTACGCCACCTACCAGTCGCTGGCCGACAACGGCCAGGCGGCGCAGACCGTGGACGGCCGCACCAGCTTCGAAGGCTGGGGCGTTTCCGGCCAGGTGGACTGGGATCTGAACGACACGATGCAGCTCGTGTCCATCAGCGCCTATCGCGAATATCGCACGCTGTTCAGCAATGACGACGATCTCTCGCCGCTGGCGCACAGCCTCGGCCGGGGCGACCTGTCCTTCTGGTCGTTCAGCCAGGAAGTCCGGCTCAACGGCAGCCTGCTGGACGATGCGCTGGAATACACGCTGGGCGGGTTCTACATGGATCAGCGCTCGGTCTATGCCACCACGCAGGTGCTGCGCTACGCCGGCCTGA
The DNA here is from genome assembly GCF_003569745.1 of Altererythrobacter sp. B11. NCBI lineage: Bacteria > Pseudomonadati > Pseudomonadota > Alphaproteobacteria > Sphingomonadales > Erythrobacteraceae > Altererythrobacter > Altererythrobacter sp. B11. Next base: position 264,870 of record NZ_AP018498.1, on the reverse strand, counting down.
CGCCGTTCATCGGCGACGATCCGGTGAATGCCGACACGAAGGCTGCCTTCGCGCATCTGGCCTGGCACCCGATCGATCCGGTGACGCTGACCTTCGGCATCCGCTACACGGACGAGCACAAGGACTACACCTACTCGCGCCGCACGCCCGATGGCGACATCCACCCGCAGCAGGGCGCGCTGGACGGCGTGACCGGCAATTACGACAACAGCCGCGTCGATTACCGCCTCAACGCGCTGTATGAAGTGACGCCGGACATCTCGGTCTATGCCCAGTGGTCCACCGGCTTCAAGGGCGGCGGCATCAACCCGCGGCCGTTCTACCCGCAGCAGGTTCTCTCCTTCGGGCCGGAAACGCTGGAATCGTATGAAGTCGGCTTCAAGGGCGATCTGTTCGACCGGATGATGCGCCTCAACGTTGCTGCCTTCTACAGCAATTATGACGACATCCAGCTGTCGCTCACCAACTGCCCGCAGGCAGGTGCAGGCTTCAACGTGCCCTGCGCCCTGCCCGCCAATGCCGGTGACGCGCATGTGAAGGGCGTCGAAGTGGAAACCTCGCTCCGTCCGGCCGAGGGCTTCATGATCGATGGCTCGGTCAGCTATCTGGACTTCGACTATATCTCCGGGTCCATCATTCCGGCTTCGGGCATCCAGCCGGGCATGGTTTCGACCTACACGCCGAAGTGGAAGTGGTCGTACGGCATGCAGTATGAAGTGCCGCTGGGTTCGGCCGGCTTCGTGACGCCGCGTTTCGATGCCTCTTACCAGAGCGACATCTACACCAACGCGGTGAATGCCGACACGAACAAGATCGACGATTACATCGTCGCCAATGCGCGTCTCACCTGGAAGAACGAGGACGAGGACCTGGAGATCGGGGTGGAAGTGACCAACCTGTTCGACAAGTACTACCTGCAGAGCCTGTTCGACCTGACCCGCGCGGGTGCGGGCTTCGCCACGGCGCTGCCGGGCCGGCCGCGCGAATGGGCGGTCACCGCCAAGAAGCGCTTCTGATCCGACGATCTGAACTGAAACGGAAAAGGGCGGCCAGTGGCCGCCCTTTTCTTTGGTCCTCTATGCGGTGAGGGCGGTCAGCCCCACACCTCCTCGGCCACTTCCACGCACAGGCGGATCTTGTCGGCCTGCTGTTCGGTGGTGATGTCGTTACCGTGGACGGTGCTGGCGAAGCCGCACTGCGGGCTGAGCGCCAGCTGATCGATGTCCGCGAACTTCGCCGCCTCTTCGATCCGGCGCTTGATGTCGTCCTTGCTTTCCAGCTCGCCCAGTTTGGTGGTGACGAGGCCGAGCACCACCGTCTTGCCCTTGGGCAGGAAGCGCAGCGGGGCGAAATCGCCGGAGCGCGGATCGTCATATTCGAGGAAGAAGGCGTCGATATCGAGCTCGTTGAACATGATCTCGGCCACCGGCTCATAGCCGCCTTCGGCCGCCCAGCTGCTGCGGAAATTGCCGCGGCACAGGTGGATCGCCCTGATCATGTCGGCCGGCGCCGATTTGAAGCTCTCGTTGATCAGCGCCGCATATTGCCGCGTTGTGGCATCCGGATCCATGCCGCGCTTCGCCGCATCGGCGCGCTGCTCGTCATCGCACAGATAGGCCAGGTTGGTGTCGTCCATCTGCAGGTAGCGGCAGCCGGCCTGCGCCAAGCTGTCCACCTCGGCGCGATAGGCGGCGGCCACGTCGGCATAGAACTCGTCCATCGTCGGATAGACATCCTCGGGGATGCCCGCCCGCCCGGCGCGGAAATGGAGCATGGTGGGCGATGGGATCGCCACCTTGGGCGTGCGCGACACGAGGCCTTTGAGATAGTTGAAATCGGCCAGCTGGATCGGCTTCACATGCTCGATCCTGCCGGTCACCACCATCACCGGCGGGGCGAATTGCACATCCTTGCCGGCATCGTTCTTGAACGCCTTCTTCAGCCCGCCGCGCTCCTCCACGCCAGCCAGCTGCAGGAGGAAATCGGTGTGGAAGAAATAGCGGCGGAACTCGCCATCGGTGATGGCCTGGAGGCCGAGGCTTTCCTGCCATTTGACCAGTTCGGCGATCGCTTCGTCCTCGATCGCGCGCAGTTCGGAATAATCGACGTTCCCCGCGGCGCGATGCTCGCGCGCCTCGATGACCTGGCGGGGGCGTAGAAAGGAGCCGACATGATCGGCCCGCGAAGGCAGCTTGGTAGTCATGGAAATGTCCTGTCCCGGCGAAAATTCAGCTAAGCCAGGGTCATAACGCGGGCTCGCGCTCGACTGACGCGAATATAGATAGCGCGCGGCGCCGCCACCGCAACAGCAATCGCGCGGCCCTCGCTCTCGACAGCTTGCGGCGGGCCGGGCTATCGTAACGGCCGTTAGCATCATGGCCATAGGCACCGGCCCGTGGCGCTGCTAGTCTGGCCGTAAAGAGTCGTTTCGGGAAAGGACCTCGACAGTGAACGAAGTTACCACCATCGATCGCACCCAGCGGGAATATTCGCCGGCGATCAAGGCGTTCCTCGCGCGCAAGCCGCAGCTGTTCATCAACGGCGAATGGGTGGATTCGAGCGGCGACGCCACGATCGACGTGGAGGATCCCTCCTCCGGCAAGGTGATCTCCAAATTCGTGGAAGCGACCGACAAGGACATCGACCGGGCCGTGTCCGCGGCCCGTGCCGCGTTCGACGATCGCCGCTGGCGCGACATGCCCCCGATCGCGCGCGAGCGGATCATGCACAAGATCGCCGACCTGATCGAAGCCAATGCCGACGAGCTGGCCGAGCTGGAAGCGATCGACGTGGGCAAGCCCAAGGGCATGGCCGCCGTGGTCGACGTGCCCGGCGCCGCCGCGCATTTCCGCTACATGGCGGGCTGGGCCGGCAAGGCCGGCGGCGAGACGCTGCCGCCCTATTCCATGCCCGGCGGCATGATGTTCGCCTATACGCTGAAGGAGCCGGTGGGCGTCTGCGCGCAGATCGTACCGTGGAACTTCCCGTTGCTGATGGCCTGCCTCAAGATCGCCCCCGCGCTGGCGGCGGGCTGCACCACCATCCTCAAGCCGGCCGAGCAGACCAGCCTCACCGCGCTCCGCCTGGCCGAATTGATTGACGAAGCCGGCGTGCCGGCGGGCGTGGTCAACATCGTCACCGGCTATGGCCATACCGGTGGTGACCGCCTGGTGAAGCACCCCGATGTCGACAAGGTGGCCTTCACCGGCTCGACCGAGATCGGCAAGCTCATCAACCGCAATGCCACCGACACGCTCAAGCATGTCACGCTGGAACTCGGCGGCAAGAGCCCGGTGGTGGTGATGCCCGATGTGGACATCGCCGAGACCGCCCCGGGCGTGAGCCAGGCGATCTTCTTCAACTCCGGCCAGGTCTGCGTGGCCGGCAGCCGCCTCTATGCGCACAAGAGCGTGTTCGACAAGGTCGTGGAAGGCATGGCAGAGACGGCGAACTTCTGGGCCCCGCGCGCCTCGCTCGACCCCGAAGGCCACATGGGTCCGCTGGTGTCGAAGGAACAGCATGAGCGCGTGCTCGGCTATATCGACGCCGGCAAGCGCGATGGCGCCAGCGTGCTGATGGGCGGCGACAGCCCCAGCAGCAATGGCGGCTATTACGTGAACCCGACCATCCTCACCGATGTGAACCCGCAGATGAGTGTGGTTCGCGAGGAGATCTTCGGCCCGGTGGTCGTCGCCCAGCGGTTCGAGGATCTGGACGAAGTGGTGAAGGACGCCAACGACACCCAGTTTGGCCTCGCCGCCGGCGTGTGGACCAAGGATGCCTCCGCCGCGCATCGCATCGCCAGCAAGCTGCAGGCGGGCACGGTGTGGATCAACTGCCACGCGATGATCGATCCGGCGCTGCCCTTCGGCGGCTATAAGGAAAGCGGCATCGGCCACGAACAGGGCCGCCTGGGCTTGGAAGCCTATATGGAAACCAAGTCGGTCATCATGAAGCTGTGACCGGCTGATCCGCGCGTGGCCCGCCTTCGGCATTGCCGGGGCGGGCCATGTCGTGTTTAGCGTTTGTCAAAGTCACGCTCACAGCAGGTTCGCTTCATGCCCATCGACCTTTCCAAGATCCGCGCCATCGACGTCCACGTGCATGCGGAGATCTCCTGCCACGATCCCGAAGATCCGGTGATGGGGCAGTTCTTCGATGCCGCCAGCGCCTATTTCAAGGCGCCGCGCGAACGGCCGAAGATGCCCGAGATCATCGAGCTCTATCGCGAAACGAACATCGCCCTGTGCCTGTTCACCGTGGATGCCGAAAGCGGCATGGGCGCCAAGCGGGTGAGCAATTACGAAGTGGCCGAAATGGCCGCCAAGAATGACGACATCTGCATGGCCTTCGCCAGCATCGATCCGCACAAGGGCAAATACGGCGCGCGCGAGGCGCGCGACCTGATCGAGAACTATGGCGTCAAGGGTTTCAAGTTCCACGGCATCGCCCAGAACGCGCATCCGGGCGATCGCACCGCCTATCCAATCTATGAAGTGATCAACGAGTACAAGCTGCCGGCGATCTTCCACACCGGCCATTCCGGCATGGGCACCGGCATGCCCGGCGGCGGCGGCATGCGCCTGAAATATGGCGAGCCCATGCTGATCGACGATGTGGCGGTGGACTTCCCCGACATGAAGTTCATCCTCGCCCATCCGAGCTGGCCATGGGTGGACCAGAGCCTGTCCATGGCCCTGCACAAGACCAATGTTTACATCGACCTGTCCGGCTGGAGCCCCAAGTATTTCCCCAAGCAGGTGATCCAGTACGCCAACACGCAGCTGAAGCATAAGATGCTGTTCGGCAGCGATTTCCCGCTCATCCATCCCGACAAATGGATCGCCGCCGCCAAGGAGGTGGGCTTCCGTGAGGAGGTGATGCCGGGCATCATGAAGGACAATGCAGCAAAGCTGCTTGGCCTGACCTGAAACAGGCGGGCGGGAGAGGACAGGAATGGATTTCAACGGCAAGCACATCGTCGTAACCGGCGCGTCCAGCGGCATCGGCCTGGTGACTGCGCAAATGCTGGCCGGCCGCGGCGCGCGCGTGTCCATGCTCGCCCGGCGCCAGGATGTGCTGGACCGGGAAGTCGGCGCGATCGGCGATGCGGCGGCGGGCTTCACCGCCGATGTGGGTGACAAGGCGCAGCTGGAAGCGGCCCTGGATGCTGCCGCCGCGCATTTCGGCCCGGTGGAGGCGCTGTTCGCCAATGCCGGGCTGACCGGCGGCTTCACCCCGGCCGTGTCCTTCCCGGCAGATGTCTTCGAGGAGACGATCCGCGTTAATCTCACCAGCGTGTTCTGGGCGATCCAGAAGGTGCTGCCGCCGATGATCGCGGCGAAGAAGGGCGCGATCCTGGTGACGGGCAGCATGGGCAGCAAGCGCGGCATGGCGATGAACCCCGCCTATGTTGCCTCCAAGCATGGCGTGCTGGGCCTTTCCCGCGCGATCGCGGTGGAGATGGCGCCGCACAATGTGCGCTGCAATTGCATCATCCCCGGCTTTATCCGCACCGAGGCGTTGGACCGCATCCCGCCGGAGCAGCAGGGCAAGATCGACGCCCGCATCCCGCAGCGGCGCATGGGCACGCCGGAAGAACTGGCGGAGGTCGCTGCCTTCCTGCTGTCCGACGCGGCCAGCCATGTGACGGGGCAGGATTGGGCCGTGGATGGCGGCGTGCTGGAAAGCATCGAGGTCTGACGCGATGGCGCTGAAATATTACCACGCCGAACCGCTGGCGAATTCGCTTAAGTCGATGATCCCGCTCAAGGAGAAGGGGCTCGACTACGAAAGCGTCTATGTCGATCTGCACCGCTTCGAACAGCATTCGGACTGGTTCGTGGCGATCAACCCGGAAGGGCAGGTGCCGGTGCTGGATCACGACGGCACGATCGTGACCCACACCACCGTCATCAACGAATATCTGGAAGACGCCTTCCCCGATGCCAATCCGGCGGATGGGCCGCTGCGCCCGCGCGATCCCGCCGGAGCTGCGCGGATGCGCTACTGGAACAAGTTCGTCGACGAGCAGGTGATGAACCATGTCTCCATGCATGGCTGGCACCGGCTGATCCGCGTGGTGACGCAGAGCATCGAGGATGATCGCTTCGAAGAGCTGATGAGCCACGTTCCGCTGCCCGACCAGCGCAAGAAATGGCGCACCGCCCGCTCCGGCTTCAGCGAGGCCGATCTGGCCAATGCCAAGGACAAGATCGTCTATGCGCTGGGCAAGGTGGATGCGCAGCTGGCACAGACGCGCTGGCTCGCGGGTGACAGCTACACGCTGGCGGACATCAATTTCTACGCCCATTGCGGCGTGATGGCGGATCGGATGTTCCCCGATTTGCAAGTGAACGAAACCTATCCGAACCTGGTGCGCTGGCGCGATGCAATGTCCGCACGCCCGGCGGTGCAGGCGGCGCTGAACAGCGAGGATCGCACCCAGCCCGGCCTGCGGACGTGGAGTGGCGACGGGCGCGAGTGAACCTGTTTCGAACCTGGGAGATGTGAAGATGCGTGCATGGATGTTGCCGGCCGGCTCCGACGGTTTCGACAAGCTCTATCTAGACGATCAGCCCACGCCCGAACCCGGCCCGGGCGAGGTACTGGTGCGGATGCGCGCCTGGTCGATCAATTACCGCGACTTCGCCGTGGCCGCGGGCCAGTATTTCGGTGGCGCGCTCAAGGCGCCGGCCACGCCTCTGTCGGACGGGGCGGGGGAGATCGCCGCGCTGGGCGCTGGCGTGACCGGCCTCAAGGAAGGGGACCGGGTGCAGAGCTCGTTCTTCCCCTATTGGGTGGAAGGGCCGCCGCGCATGGGGCCGGCGCTGGGCGATGGCATGTCCCCCGGCATGCTGGCCGAATATGTGGTGCTGCCTGCCAGCGGTGTGGTGCCGCTGGCGCAAACGCTGAACTTCGCGCAGGCCGCCTGCCTGCCCTGTGCTGGCGTGACCGCCTGGAATGCGCTCTACGAAGGGCCGCGCGCGCTGGTGCCCGGCATGCGGGTGCTGGTGCTCGGCACCGGCGGCGTCTCCATGCTGGCGCTGCAGCTGGCCCGCGCGGGCGGCTGCGAAGTGATCGCCACCTCTTCCAGCGACGAGAAGCTGGAGCGGGTGAAGGCGATGGGCGCCGCGCATGGCGTGAATTACAAGGCGACGCCCGAATGGGGCGCGCATGTCGCGCGTGAGTTCGGCGGGGTGGACAAGGTGGTGGAAGTGGGCGGTGCCGGCACCGCGGAACAGTCCATGTCCGCGCTCCGCACGCAGGGGGAGGTGGCCTTCATCGGCGTGCTCTCGCCCGAGGGCGGCCCCAATCCCCGCGCGCTGATGATGACCGGCGGATCGCTGCGCGGCATTTTCGTCGGCTCGGCGGCGATGGCGAAGAGCCTCAACGCCGCGATCGACGCCAATGGAATCGAGCCCGCCGTTGGGGCGCGCTTCGGCTTTGCCGAGGCCAAGGAAGCCTATGCCCATGCCTGGGGGCCGGACAGTTTCGGCAAGACCGTGATCGAGCTGGACTGAGCGAAAGGACACCTCGCCATGTGGGAAGTGCGCGTATCGCCGAGCGGCGAGTTTTCGAACCACCCGTTCGAGAGCGAATATTTCACCGCCGTCCCGCTGACCAGCGCGATCGGTGCAGAGATCACCGGGGTGCGGCTGACGGATCTGTCGGATGCGGCCTTCGCGGATTTCCAGCGCGCCTTGTGGCATCACAAGATGCTGTATCTGCGCGATCAGCACCTGAGCCATTCGGAGCATGAGGCCTTCGCCGCGCGGCTTGGCCCCTTCGCGGTGGATGCCTATACCGGCGGCCTGCCCGGCCACCGCGATGTGCATCCGATCATCAAGGAAGCGGACACGCGGGCCAGCGCCATCTTCGGCGGCGGGTGGCACACCGATTCGCCCTTCCTCGCCGAACCGCCTAGCGTCACCACGCTGCGCTCGGTGGAGGTGCCGCCCTATGGCGGGGACACCAGCTGGGCCAATTGTGCGCTGGCCTTCCGCCATCTCAGCAAGACCTATCGCGACATGCTGCGCCCGCTGCGCGTGCACATGTCGGCCTCCAACAATTTCGCGACGCAGCAGAAGCTGCTGGGCAAGGCGCTGAGCTTTGCCGATCCGGAACGGTACGAGGAAGGGATCAAGGGGCATTTCCACCCGCTGGTGCGCACGCATCCCGAAACCGGTGAGGAATCGCTCTATGTGGACGAAACCTATGCCGTCGGCATCGAGGGCATGACCACCTTCGAAGCCAAGCCAATCATCGATTTCCTGATCCACCACATCACCCAGCACGGCTTCACCTGCCGCCTGCGCTGGGAAGCGGGCATGGTGGCGATGTGGGACAACCGTTCCGTCCTGCACCTCGGGCCGAACGACTATGACGGCTATCGCCGCGAGATGTATCGCACCACCACGGCGGGCGGGGTGCCCGCCTAATCGGCGAAGAAGTTCAGTTCCAGCAGCACGTTGTTGGGATCGGCGGTGAAGATCTGGCGCAGGCCGATGGCTTCCACCAGGTTGAGCCGGTAGTCCGCGCCGCGCGCATCGAGCTTTTCCACCATGGCTTCATAGCCGCTGCAGCGCAGGGCGACATGGTGCAGCGCGCCCGTCAGCTGGCCGGGTTCGACCTCGCGATCATAGGCCCGCGGGCAATCGACCGAGTTGATGTGGATGATCGCACGATCTTCCGCATCATACATCCAGGTGGCGTTCTGCGGCGTCAGCGGCGGGGGCGCGTCGCGCCGCTCCAGGCTGAGGAGATCGGCATAGAAATCGGCCGTTTCGTCCAGCCGATCGGTGATGATGTTGACGTGGTCAAGCGCCTCGACCTTCATGGGCATGATTCCTTCCCTTAACCGCTCTTATGGCTTGCAGCCTGTGCCAGATATTGTAAGTGCCGCATACGATTTTCGTATATGTGATTCATTCACAATTGAGAGGAAGTTGAATGGCCGAGAATCTCGATCAGATCCTGCAGAACACCCCCGACATCGTGTCGAAGCTGCGCAACTCGCAGATCGGCGCCTATGTCTACCCGGTCGTGGCGCCGGAGTTCTCCAACTGGCGCAGCGAGCAGTGGGCCTGGCAGCACTCGGCCGTGCTGTTCGACCAGTCGCATCACATGTTCGACCTCTACATCAAGGGCCCCGACGCGCTCAAGCTGCTGTCGGACACCATGATCAACTCGCCGAAGGGCTGGGCGGTCAACAAGGCGAAGCAGTATGTGCCGACCACGCCCTATGGCCATGTGATCGGTGACGGCATCATCTTCTGGCTGGCCGAGGAAGAGTTCGTCTATGTCGGCCGCGCCCCGGCTGCCAACTGGCTGATGTTCCAGGCCGAGAAGGGCAAGTATGACGTGGAGATCATCAACGATCCGCGTTCGCCCAGCCGCCCGATGGGCAAGCCCGTGCAGCGCATCTCCTGGCGCTTCCAGATCCAGGGCCCGCGCGCCTGGGACGTGATCGAGAAGCTGAACGGCGGCACGCTCGAGAAGCTCAAGTTCTTCAACATGAGCGAGATGAAGATCGGCAACAAGACCGTGCGCACCCTGCGCCACGGCATGGCCGGCTCGCCGGGTCTCGAAATCTGGGGCCCCTATGAAGAGCAGGACTACATCCGCGACGAGATCCTGAAGGCTGGCGAAGAATTCGGCCTGATCCCGGTCGGCTCGCGCGCTTATCCCTCCAACACGCTGGAATCCGGCTGGATCCCCAGCCCGCTGCCCCCGATCTACACGGGCGACGAGCTCAAGGACTACCGCCAGTGGCTGGGTGCCGACAGCTACGAAGCGACCGGCGCCATCGGCGGTTCCTTCGTCGGCGACAAGATCGAAGACTACTACCTCAACCCGTGGGAGCTGGGCTACGGCCCGTTTGTGAAGTTCGACCATGACTTCATCGGCGCCGATGCGCTGAAGAAGATCAACCCGGAAGAGCAGCGCAAGAAGGTCACGCTCGAGTGGAGCGCGGACGACATGAAGAAGATCATGGGCTCGCTGTTCGATCCGGAAGGCGAACAGTACAAGTTCTTCGACCTGCCGCTCGCCAACTACGCCAACAGCAACTACGACAAGGTCGTGGACGCCGGCGGCAACACGGTCGGCCTGTCGCTCTTCACCGGCTACTCCTTCAACGAGAAGAAGGCGCTGAGCCTCGCCACCGTCGATCACGAGATCCCGCTCGGCACCGAGCTGGAAGTCGTGTGGGGCGAAGAGAATGGCGGCACCAAGAAGACCACGGTCGAGCCGCACAAGCAGATCAACGTCAAGGCGATCGTTTCGCCGGTGCCCTACAGCCAGATGTCGCGTGAAACCTACGCGCAGGGCTGGCGCACCAGCCGCAAGTAAGCGGTAGTTATCTCCAACGGGCGCCCGGCAACGGGCACCCGAAGATGGCCCATGGACCCGCAAGGTTCCATGGGCCATTGCTTTTGGGGCATGCGTAATCGGATGGGCGCAAATCGGAAGAGCGCGAAGCGGAGAGAGGGCGAGAATGGTGAATTACGTGCTGGTGCATGGGGCCTGGGGCGGCGGCCAGGGCTATGAACGGACGGCAGCCGATCTGGCGGCTGCGGGGCACGAGGTGCTGGTGGCCGAACTGCGCGGCCTCGGCCGGCGCCAGCCGGAGCTGCATCCCGGCATCACGCTGACGGATCATATCGACGATGTTTGCGAACAGATCGCCGGCAAGGGCATGGATCGCTTCATCCTCGTCGGTCATTCCTATGGCGGCATGGTCATCACCGGCGTGGCGGCTCGGCTCGGCGCCCGGATCGACGCGATCTGCTATCTCGACGCCTTCCTGCCCGAAGACGGGCAGTCGCTGTGGGACATCACCGGCCCCTTCGAGCATGCCTGGTATATCGACCAGCAGAAGTTCAATCCCGGCCTCATCCCGCCGATCGGCGCGATCGACTTCGCCATCATGCCGGGGCGCGTCGGCCTGCACCCGCTGCTCACCCTGCTGGAAGCCGTGCGGCTGACGGGCGAGGAGGCGAAGATCCCGCGCCGCGCCTATCTCTTCGCGACAGGCTACGATCCCTCCCCCTTTCCCCCTTTCGCCGAGAAAGCGCGCGGCGACGCGGCCTGGGAGTATCACGAGACGGACTGCAGCCACTTCGTGATGCAGGACCGGCCCGAGCTGGTGCGCGACATCCTCCTCGGCCTCGCGGACTGAGGGGCGGCGCGCATCGGGGCTTGCACGCTCCGCCGCGCGCCACTAGGCACGCGGCGTCATCTGGGGAGTAGCCCGCCGCCCTTCGGGGTGGTTTCCTGCGTCAACATACTTGGCCGAGAGGCCATGGTGCGGGGAGGACGGTTCATCCGTCCCGGCGAGACCAATGGCATTGCGCCTCCGCTTGCCGGGCGGGGTGGCGCGATGTCGTTGCGTCCGTTCGTCGCCCGGCCCGGAGAAGTTTCTTGGAAGCCCTGCTCACCTCCACCTTGCTGGTCGCCGTTGCCGAGATCGGCGACAAGACGATGCTGCTGGCGATCGTCCTCGCCACGCGCTTCCGCAAGCCGCTGCCGATCATCCTCGGCATCCTTGCCGCCACGCTCGCCAATCATGGCCTCGCGGCCCTCGTCGGCCAGACCGTGGCCGATCTGCTGGCGGGCACCTGGTTCCGCGTCGCGGTGGCGGCGTCCTTCATTGCCATGGGCCTGTGGACGCTGATCCCCGACCGGCTGGAGGAGGACGAGACGCCGAAATCGAACCGCGGCGCCTTTCTCACCACGCTGGTGGCCTTCTTCCTGGTGGAGATGGGGGACAAGACGCAGATCGCCACGGTGGCGCTGGCGGCGCAGTTCCAGTCGCTGCTGCTGGTCACGGCGGGCACCACGCTGGGCATGATGATCGCCAATGTCCCCGCCGTGCTGCTGGGGGAGGCGCTGGTGCGCCGGGTCTCGCTCACCTGGGTCCACCGCATCGCCGCCGCCCTGTTCATCGCGGTCGGCCTGTGGATGCTGTGGGCGGTGCTAGGCTAGGCTCGCGAGCAGGCGCCTGAACTCGGGCTGTGCGCGCCGCCCGTCGGCGCGCATCCGCTCTCGCAACTCGTCAGGCAGATAGGCGAACAGCGCCGGGCCGAAGCTGGGGCGGGCCTTCACCGCCGCGAACCAGCGCGCGAAATGCGGCCGGTCGTGCCACAGCGCCTCCAGCCCCAGCATCTCGAGCCGGTTGGCGTAGGGTGTCAGCGCGCCGTCGGCGAGGGTGTAGCTTTCGCCGGCGAGCCATTCCTGTCCCTCCAGCGCCGCATCCATGCTGCGGACCAGCCGCTGGAACACGCCCACCGCATCGGCCACGTCGGGCGCGGCGAAGCCTTCGCGGATCCAGCGCCGCTTCCGTTCGCGCCACAGGGGGTGGGGATCGCTGGCGATATGCTCCTCCACAGCCTCTTCCCCGCGAGCGAGGATGGCATGGCGGTGGGTGGTGACATAGGTCACTGGCCGGACGGCGGGGTGCACCTCTTCATCCACCAGCTTCGTCCACATCCGCATGCGCGCCCGGCCCAGCGGCGTGGACGCCCTCAGCGCAGGGCCGGGGAAGCTTTCATCGACATATTCGCAGATCACCGTGCTTTCGGTGATGATCGCGCCCTCGTGGCGGATTGCAGGCACCGCACCGCGTGGATTGATGGCGAGGAAGGCAGGGTCGAACTGCTCCCCAGCCAGGATGTCCACATAATGCCCGGTCCACTCCACGCCCTTCTCGGCCAGCGCCAGCCGGACCTTGGCGGCGCAGACCGAGGAGCCGTGATGCCACAACTCGAGCATGGGCGATCAGATCGGGTAGTGGCCCGGCTCCGTCTCCACCGTGATCCAGCGCATTTCGGTGAAGGCGTCGATCCCGGCCTTGCCACCGAAGCGGCCATAGCCAGAGGCCTTCATGCCGCCGAAGGGCATCTGCGCCTCGTCATGCACGGTCGGGCCGTTGACGTGGCAGATGCCGGACTGGATCAGCCGCGCGATCTTGAGCCCGCGCGCAATGTCGCGCGTGAAGACCGAAGCGGAGAGCCCGTAATCGGTGTCGTTGGCGAGTTCGATCGCATGCATCTCGTCCCGCGCGCGGGCGATGCCCACCACCGGGCCGAAGCTCTCGTCGCGGAACAGCTTCATCGCCGGCGTCACGCGGTCGATCACATGGGCGGGCATCAGCACGTTCTGCGTCGTCTCGCCGCCGGTCAGCTGCTCCGCCCCCTGGGCCAGCGCGTCTTCGACCAGGCTCATGCAATGCGCCACCGTCTTGGCATCCACCACCGCGCCCAACGGCGTGTTGCCCGCGCGCGGATCGCCCACCGGCATGGCGCCGACCTTGGCCTTGAAGCGGGCGGCGAACTCATCGGCCACCGCCTCGACCACGATGATCCGTTCGGTGGACATGCAGATCTGCCCCTGGTTCATGAAGGCGCCGAAGGCCGCGGCCTTCACCGCCTCGTCCAGATCGGCATCCTCCAGCACGACCAGCGGCGCCTTGCCGCCCAGTTCCAGCAGCACGGGCTTGAGATGATCGGCCGCACGGCGGGCGATGATCTTGCCCACGGCGGTGGAGCCGGTGAAATTGATGCGCTTCACCTCCGGCGCGTCGATCAGCGCGCCGACCACCTCGCCGGCATCGGCCGGGGCATTGGTGACGGATTGCACGGTGCCCTCGGGGAAGCCGGCTTCCTGGAAGGCTTCCACGATCAGCGCGTGCGTGCGCGGGCACTGCTCGCTTGCCTTCAGGATCACGGCGTTGCCGCAGGCCAGCGGCACGGCGATGGCGCGCACGCCCAGGATGATCGGCGCGTTCCACGGGGCGATGCCCAGCAGCACGCCGACCGGCTCGCGCAGCGCCATGGCCAGGCAACCCGGCTTGTCGGAGGGAATCACCTCGCCATTGATCTGGGTGGTCAGCGCCGCGGCTTCGCGCACCATGCTAGCCGCGAGAGCGAGGTTGAACATGGCCCAGCCGGCGGTGGCGCCGATCTCGCCCATCATGGCCTCGACAAAGGCATCCTTCTTGGATTCCAGCGCCGCGGCTGCCTTCATCAGCACTGCACGGCGGGCGTTGGGGCCCTGCCGCGACCATTCGGCGAACCCGGCCTGGGCGCGGGCGGCGATGGCCGGGATATCGCCCGGCTGCATGGCCTGCGCGCTTGAGGCGACCTCGCCGGTGACGGGGTTCATGCGCTGGAATTCCATTCTCGTCGTCCTCTCTCAAAAGCCGCTTAGTGGCGTGCGAGCGCCGCCTCGCTTTCCTGCATCAGTGCCGCGATGATCGTCGCGGCGGGTTCTTCCTGCTTCACCATGCCGACGGACTGGCCCGCCATCAGCGATCCGTTCTCCACGTCGCCCTCGATCACCGCGCGGCGCAGCGCGCCGGCCCAGTAATGTTCGATCTGCAGCTGCGCCTCGGCCATTTCCACTCCGCCGGCATCGAGCAGCCCGGCCACTTCGCGCTGTTTGGCGGTGAACAGGTCGGAGCCCTTGTTGCGCAGCGCGCGCACCGGGATCACCGGCAGCCGCGCATCCACCTGCACGCTGGCCACCGCATCGCGCGCGCTGGCGCGGAAGAAGGCCTTCTTGAAATCGGGATGGGCGATGCTTTCGCTCGCGCAGGCGAAACGGGTGCCGAGCTGCACGCCGGCCGCGCCCATTTCCAGATAGCCCGCAATGGCCTCGCCCCGGCCGATGCCACCCGCCACGAAGACGAGGAACTGATCGGCCAATTCGGGCAGGAATTCCTGCGCCAGCACGCTGGTGGACACGGGGCCGATATGGCCGCCCGCCTCCATGCCTTCGATCACCAGCGCATCGGCGCCCGAGCGCAGCAGCTTCTTCGCCAGCGCCAGCGTGGGGGCGAACACGATCACCTTGCCGCCGAAGGCCTTGATCGCTTCCACGCTACCCTTGGGCGGGATACCCCCGGCCAGCACCACGTGGCCCACGCCGTGCCGCGCGCAGACTTCGATCAGCTCGAACAGCTGCGGATGCATGGTGATGAGGTTCACGCCGAAGGGCTGGTCGGTCAGCCCCTTGGTGCCTGCGATCTCCGCATCCAGCAGTTCGGGAGACATCGCCCCGCAGGCGATCACGCCGAAGCCGCCGGCATTGCTGATCGCCGAAACCAAGTTGCGTTCGGAAACCCAGCTCATCGCCCCGCAAAGGATGGCGTAGCGGCTGCCGAGGAATTCCGTGCCGCGTGCCATCAGTGCCGCGGTCAGTGGGTAATCTGTCATGCCGCGCGCTTAGTGTGCGGCGTGCCGCGCGGCAAGTGGGCGAGCGAAGCGGAAGCGGATCCGCGTGCGCGAGGATATGTCGGGCGCGGCGACGCCCCCACCATTGGGCAACGACGCCTTCGCCGATTCAGGCCGCCTCTTCCTCCGCATCCAGGCCATAGGCGGTGTGCAGCACGCGCACTGCCAGTTCCGTCTCATCCTCGTCGATCAGCACGGACACCTTGATCTCGGAGGTGGAGATCGCCTGCACGTTGATGCCGCGATCGGCCAGAGCCTTGAACATGGTGGCGGCGACGCCGGCATGGCTCTTCATCCCCACGCCGACCACGGAGACCTTCGCCACATGGCCATCGGTGATGATGCGGTTGTAGCCGATCACCCCGCGCTTGTCCTCCAGCAGCGCCTGCGCGCGGGCCAGATCGGCCTTGGGGACGGTGAAGGTCACGTCCGTCTCGCCCTTGTCGCGGCCGACGTTCTGGATGATCATGTCGACATTGATCGAGGCATCGGCGAGCGGGCCGAAGATATGGCTCACCGCGCCGGGCCGGTCGGGCACGCGGGTGAGGATCACCTTGGCCTCGTTCTTGTCATGCGCGATGCCGGTGACAAGCTGGCGTTCCATCTCAAGTCCTTCCATTTCCTCGTCGGAGACGATCATCGTGCCGGGAAGATCGTCCGCCGGCGGCGCATCATCATCGATAAAGCTCGACAGCACCTGCACCCGCACGCGGCTCTTCATGGCCAGGCCGACCGAGCGCGTCTGCAGCACCTTGGCGCCGACCGAGGCCAGCTCCAGCATTTCTTCGTAGGTTACATATTTCTGCTTGCGCGCCCGCGCCACGATCCGCGGATCGGTGGTATAGACGCCGTCCACATCGGTGTAGATGTCGCAGCGGTCGGCGCCGATCGCCGCCGCCACCGCCACGGCGGAGGTGTCCGAACCGCCGCGGCCCAGCGTGGTGATGCGGCCATCCGCGCCCACGCCCTGGAAGCCGGGAATCACCGCGATCACGCCGCGGCCCATTTCCGCCAGCAGCGCTGCAGAATCGATTTCGTGAATGCGTGCCTTGGCATGGGCTTCCTCGGTCAGGATCGGCAATTGCCACCCCAGCCAGCTGCGCGCCTTGCAGCCCATGGCCTGCAGGGTCAGCGCCAGCAGCCCGCTGGTCACCTGTTCCCCGCTGGCGACCACCACGTCATATTCCGCCGGATCATACAGCGGGTTGGCTTCGCGGCAGAAATTCACCAGCCGGTCCGTCTCCCCCGCCATGGCGGAAACCACCACCGCCACTTCGTGCCCGGCGGCCTGCTGCCGGCGCACGATATTGGCGACACGGCGAATCCGCTCGGTCCCGGCCATTGAAGTGCCGCCGAATTTCATCACGATCCGCGCCAATGCTGTGCTCCTGCCGTCCGGGTTCTGGTCTAGAACCCCGCGCGCTGTTAGGAGGCTCAAATGGGTGATGCAACTGTCGCAAATGCAACCATCCGGCCGGAGGAGGCGGCGCATTTCGGCGCGCTGGCGAAGGACTGGTGGGATCCGCAGGGCTCTTCGGCCATGTTGCACCGGCTGAATCCGGTGCGGCTGGCCTATATTCGCGATGCGATCGACCGGCACTGGCCGCAGGATGGCGAATCGCTGCGCCCGCTGGCGGGCCGCTCCGCGCTGGATATCGGCTGCGGCGCGGGCCTGCTGTGCGAACCGCTCGCCCGGCTCGGCGCGGAGGTCACGGGGGTGGACGCCGCCCCCGCCAATGTGGAAGCCGCCGCGCTCCATGCCGAAGGCGCCGGGCTCGATATCCGCTATATGGCGGGCGAGGTGGGTTTGCTGGACATCGGCCAGTTCGATCTCGTCACTTCGATGGAAGTGATCGAGCATGTGGCGGACAAGCCCGCCTTCGCCGCCGATCTTGCCGCGCGGCTCGCGCCCGGCGGGCTGATGGTGCTGTCCACGCCCAATCGCACGCTCGCCTCGCGCCTGTTGCTGGTGGACGGGGCGGAGGCCGTGGGCATGATCCCGCGCGGCACCCACCGCTGGAGCGATTTCATCACGCCGGAGGAGCTGGGCGAGCTGCTCGCCGGCGCGGGGCTCGCCATGGGGGAGCCGACCGGGATCGGTTTCTCTCCGCTGAAAGGCCTGCATCTGTCGCGCGATCTTTCGCTCAACTACATCGTCACCGCGCGGCACGCCTGAGGCGGCATGATCCTGCGCGACAAGCCGAGCTGGCTGGAGCTGGCCTTCGCGCTGCGCGGCTCCATCGTGCCGGTGATCGCGCCGCAGGTGATCCTGCTGATGCTGTTCGCCGCGGGCATCGTGTGGGCCCATGGCCATACCGGCGGCATTCCCGACATCGACAGCACGCCCTTCACCGTGTTCGGCGTGGCGCTGTCGCTGTTCCTCGGCTTCCGCAACAACGCCGCCTATGAACGCTGGTGGGAAGCGCGCAAGCTGTGGGGCGGGCTGGTGGCCGATCTGCGCAATTTCGCGCGCGAGGTTCAGTTCTTCATTGCCGATCCGGCGGTGCAGCAACGGGCGATCCGCCTTTCGCTGGCCTTCCTCCATCTGCATCGCGCCAATCTGCGCGGGTTGCGCGACGATCCGCAGGTGGCGGCGCTGGCCCGCGAGTTCACCGACGCCGTGCATCCGCCCTGCGCCGCGCTGGATGCGCTGTCCGCCGATCTTTCGCGCGCCCACGCGAATGGCCTGCTCGACGGCTTCGGCGCCCGCACGCTGACGGAGCGGATCGCCGCGATCACCGAGCGGCAGGCGGGGTGCGAGCGCATATTGGGCACCCCCTTGCCCTATGTTTATTCGCTGCTCGTCTATCGCACGACCTTCCTCTATTGCCTGCTGCTGCCGCTGGCGCTGGCCGATGCGGTGGGCTGGCTGACGCCGCTGTTCGTGGGCATCGTCGCCTATGTCTTCCTCGGCCTCGCCGAAGTGAGCGAGGATCTGAGTCACCCCTTCGGCAACACGCCCAACGCCCTGCCGCTGGATGCGATCTGCCGCACGGTGGAGATCAGCCTGGCGCCGCATCTGGGCGAACAACCGCCCGAACCGCTGCGCCCGCGCGCCTTCTATCTCAGCTGAGCGCCGCGCCCCATTCCCGGGCGTCGAAGCCGACCAGCAGCCCGCCCGGATATTCGACCACCGGCCGCTTGATGGTGGAATTGTGCTCCAGCATGATCGCCACGGCCTTCTCCGCATCGAGACCGGCCTTCTGGCCTTCCGGCAATTGGCGGAAGGTCGTGCCGCGCCGGTTCAGCAGCACTTCCCACCCCTTCGCCTCCATCCATGACCGCAGCCGCGCGGGATCGGCGCCTTCCTTCTTGTAATCATGGAAGCGGTATTCGAGCCCCTGCCCGTCGAGCCATGTGCGGGCCTTCTTCACCGTGTCGCAATTGGGAATGCCGAAGACGTGGATGGTCATGCCGGGGGCCTTTCTGTCGTTGCGCTGAAACACGCTGGAACACCTTGGAACAGGGTTCGTAGGAGAAAAATCCCCGCCCGCAAAAGTGCCCCGAACAGCGGGCAAAATGCCGCGATAACAGGGGTATGCGAGGGAAGGGCGGGGGCCGGGAGCATGGCGCGGCGGGTAGCGCGGCCGGCGCCGTGTAGGACAGGCTCTGCTCAGCCTTGCGGCGGCGCTTCGAAGTGGTGGATGCGCGGGGCGTCGCAGGCGAACAGCGTGTAGCTGGCGTAATAATCCGCTCGCCCGCGGGCCTGCACCACGCGATGGTCGGCCAGCCGGCCCCAGGCGCGGGCGGAGGCTTCGTCGCGCCATTCGGACAGGGCGATCACTTCGCCGTCATCGGCGACATAGCTCTTGAAGGAGAGATAGCCCGGCTGCTCCCGCGCCAGTTCCGCCATCCGCGCGGCATCGGCCGCATAGGCCGCCTGATCCATATCCGCGCGCTTGCGGTTGCGGAACACCACCAGGAACATCAGCGGCCCCCGCCCAGATGCGCATCGGCGATCGCCACCGCCAGCGCGTCCGCCGCATCGGGGCCGGCCACTTTCGCGCCGGGCAGCAGCACCTTCAGCATCGCCTGCACCTGCGCCTTCTCCGCGGCGCCCGTGCCCACCAGCGCCTTCTTCACCAGCCGCGTGGCGTGTTCCGCCACCGGCACGGATGCGCGCCCGCAGGCCGCCAGCACGGCGCCGCGCGCCTGCGCAAGCTTGAGCGTGGATTGCGGGTTCTTGTTCAGGAACACCTCCTCCACCGCCACGCGATCGGGGGCGTACTGGCCGATCACCGCATAGATCGCATCATGCAGATGGTGCAGCCGGTCCACCATGGGCGCCTGCGTGTCCGTCTTCACCTGACCATTTGCGACATGCGAAAGCCGCACGCCTTCGCTGCGCAGGACGCCCCAGCCGGTGCAGGTGAGCGAGGGATCGAGGCCGAGGATCAGCATGAGAGGGCCCGCGTGCCACCCGCCCCTGTTTCGTCACCCTGAACTTGTTTCAGGGTCCAATCCGCCGCCCGCACGGACGGAGCGGCGGGCCGGGTGGATGCTGAAACAAGCTCAGCATGACGAAGCTGGAACAAGGCAGGGCAGCGGCTGGTCCGGCCCTGCCACGTCACCCCAGCTTTTCCATCACTTCGTCGGAGACTTCGTAATTGCCCCAGACGGTCTGCACGTCGTCATCATCGTCGAGCGCGTCGATCAGCTTGAACAGCGTCTGCGCGTCGTCCTCCGGTACGTCCACGGTGAGGTTGGGCTTCCACGCCAGCTTCACGCTTTCGGCCTCGCCCAGCGCCTTTTCCAGCGCGCTTGCCACTTCGTGCAGGGCTTCCATCTCGGTCCAGATGGTGTGGCCGTCGGCGCTGCTTTCCACGTCGTCGGCGCCCGCTTCGATCGCGGCTTCCAGCACCTTCTCCTCGCTGCCCGCGCCGGCCGGATATTCGATCAGGCCCTTGCGTTCGAAGCCGTGGCTCACCGCGCCGCTCGCCGCCAGATTGCCGCCGTTCTTGGAGAAGGCGGTGCGCACATTGGTGGCGGTGCGGTTGCGGTTGTCGGTCAGCGCTTCGACGATCAGCGCGACGCCGCCGGGGCCGTAGCCCTCATAGCGGATTTCCTCGTAATCCTCGCCCTCGCTGGCCGATGCCTTGTCGATCGCGCGCTGGATATTGTCTTTGGGCATGGACTGCGCCTTGGCGGCGTTGACCGCCAGCCGCAGGCGCGGGTTCATGTCGGGATCGGGCATGCCCGATTTTGCCGCCACGGTGATCTCGCGGCTGAGCTTGGAGAACATCGCGGAGCGCTTCTTATCCTGCGCACCCTTGCGATGCATGATGTTCTTGAATTTGGAATGGCCTGCCATGTCTGTCCGTCTGTCTGGATCGGGTGGAACAACGGGGTTGGAAAATCGGCCAGCCCTCTAGCGGAGGCGAACGGCCCCGTCACCCCTCGGGCGGAGGCGCGGATCGGCCGGTCACAGGGTGACGGCGGTGCCGGAAACGCTGACCATCAGCATGGAACCGTTCTGGCCCAGGACTTCATAGTCGATATCGACGCCGATCACCGCATTGCCGCCCAGCCGGCGGGCTTCCTCGGTCATCTCCTCGATCGCTTCGCGGCGGGCGCGGGCGAGCACTTCCTCATACTTGCCCGAACGGCCGCCGACGAGATCGGTGATGGAGGCGAAGATGTCGCGAAACAGATTGGCGCCCACGATCACTTCGCCCGTCACGACGCCGAGGTAATCCTTCGCCGGGCGGCCTTCGATCGTCGGCGTGGTGGTCACGATCATGTCGCTTTGCGCATTGCCCCAGGGGCTTGCCATGCTGCCTTCTCCTCTCTCGTTCTTGCCCCGCGAGCATAGGCCTTCGGCCGCCCGCGGGGAAGCGAAAGCGGGCGCGATCAGCCGAGGCCGAGCGCCGCCTTGTAGGTATCGAGCACCATTTCCATCTCGCGCCGGTCGTCGGGCTTCATCTTCCGCAGGCGCACGATCTGGCGCATGATCTTGACGTCGTAGCCCACGGCCTTGGCCTCGGCATAAACGTCGCGGACATCGTCGGCGATGCCCTTCTTTTCTTCTTCCAGGCGCTCGATGCGCTCGATCAGCAGGCGCAGGCGATCGTCAGTGGCTTCGGCCATCGGGGGCTTCTCCGGTCAGATGGGTAGAATCGGTTGGGCGGCTCGATAGCCGGGCGCCGCGGGTCCGAGAACCCGGCACGCAAATTTTCCCCCGGGGTGCTGGTCAGCCGCGGTTGAGCGCCAGGCTGGTTTCCATCTTCGCCAGCTGCTCGGGCGTGGCCTCTGTCTGGTAGCGGGCCTTCCATTCCTCCATCGGCATGCCGTGGATCAGCGCCCGCGCCTGCGCCTTGTCCCCGTCATAGCCGGCATCGCGAATCCAGTCGGCCAGGCAGTTGCGGCAGAATCCGGACAGGCCCATCAGGTCGATATTCTGCGCATCGTGGCGGTGGCGCAGGTGCCGCACGAGCCGGCGGAAGGCCGCCGCAGCCACCGCATCGGGCAATTGATCGAGGGGATCGGTGGTATCGCTCATTTTCTGTCCTTGTCTTGTCGTGCCAGCCTGCAATAGGCAGCGCCTATGGCAAAATTCGATCCGCGCAGCCGCAAGGTCAAGATCCTCGCGACCATTGGCCCCGCCAGCCGCGACCCCGACATGCTGCGGCGCCTGTTCCGCGCCGGGGCCGACGCCTTCCGCTTCAATATGAGCCACGGGGACCATGCGTTCCACGAAGCCAACTTCAAGGCCGTGCGCGCTCTGGAGAAGCAGTTCAACCGCCCCATCGCCATTCTGTGCGACCTGCAGGGGCCGAAGCTGCGCGTGGGCACCTTTGCCGACGGGCGCGCGATCATCCCGCATGGCGCCCAGTTCGTGCTCGACCGGGACGATACCCCGGGCGATGCGCATCGCGTGTGCCTGCCGCATCCGGAACTGTTCGGCCTGATGCAGCCGGGCCAGCGCCTGCTGATCAACGACGGCAAGATCCGGCTGCGCGTGCTGGAGGCGGGCGATAGCCGCATCGTCTGCAAGGCCGAAGTGGGCGGGGTGATTTCCGACCGCAAGGGCGTGAACGTGCCCGATGCGGAAATCCCGATCCCCGCGCTGACCGAGAAGGACAAGCGCGATCTGGCCTTCGCCGTGGAGCAGGGGGCGGACTGGATCGGCCTGTCCTTCGTCCAGCGGCCGGAGGATCTGATCGAGGCGCGCCAGCTGATGGGCGATCGCATCGCCCTGTGCGCCAAGATCGAAAAGCCGCAGGCGGTGAAGCGGATTTCCGAGATCATCGACCATTCCGACGGCATCATGGTGGCGCGCGGCGATCTGGGCGTGGAGCTGAACCCCGAAGAAGTGCCGCCGCTGCAGAAGAAGATCGTCAACGCCACGCGGCTGAAGGGCAAGCCGGTGATCGTGGCGACGCAGATGCTCGAATCCATGATCGAAAGCCCCGCGCCGACCCGGGCCGAAGTGTCCGACGTTGCCAACGCCGTCTATGACGGGGTGGACGTGGTGATGCTGAGCGCGGAAACCGCCGCCGGCGAATGGCCGGAAGAAGCGGTGATGATGATGAACGCCATCGCCAGCCAGATCGAGCGGGATGAGGACTACAAGCTGCGCGTCCGCCTGCTGGACACGCCGCCCGAGCCCACCGTGGCCGACGCGCTGAGCCATTCCTGCATGACCATTGCCGATACGGTGGACCTCAGCGCCATCGTGGTGTTCACCTGGTCCGGCGGCAGCGCGCGGCGCGTGACACGCGAACGCCCGGCCGTGCCGGTGATGGTGCTCACCCCCTCGGTCAAGGTGGCGCGGCGCGTCTCGCTGCTGTGGGGCGCGCATGCGGTGGCGACCAAGGACATCGGCAGCTTCGAAGAGATGATCGGCAAGGGCAAGCGGATGGCGCTGCGCCACGGCTTCGGCGGCAAGGACAGCCGGATCGTGGTGATGGCCGGCGTGCCCTTCGGCGTTTCGGGCGCGACGAACCTCCTCCATGTGGTGACGCTGACGGGCGACGAGCTGGCGAAGCACGAAGGCTGAGCCGTCGCGTCCCCTGCGGCGCGCGCAATCACACGAAGGTCTGTTCGAGACATCGCCCGCCGCTGCGGCGTATGATGGCTGCGGTCCGGCGGCCACGCGCGAGGGGATTCGCGCGGGCGTGCCGGCAGCCCTTTGTGTGGAGACGCCAATGGCAGACACGCTTTCGAGCCGCGAGCATCAGCTGTTTCCTGTCCTCAACGGCACGGAAATCGCCGTCGCGCGGCGCTTCGCCAGTGGCCCGGAACGGTCCTTCGCCCCCGGCGAGGATGTCTATGCCATCGGGGAGCGCAATTCGCCGGCCTGGGTGGTGGTTGAGGGGCGGCTGGAGATCTTCCGGCGCGACGGGCTGGATCGCGAGGCACTCGTTACCGTCCATGGACCCGGCCAGTTCACCGGGGAAATCAACCAGCTGGCGGGCAATGCCTCGATCGCGCGTGGCCGCGCCGGGCCGGAGGGGTGCACCGCCTTCCCGATCGACGCGCCGCACCTTCGGGCGCTAATGATCGGTTCGGCCGAACTGGGCGAAACGGTCATGCGCGCGCTGATCCTGCGCCGGGTGGCGCTGATCGAGGAAGGCGGCGCGGGCACGATCATCATTGGCGAGCCGGACAGCCCGGATGTGGTGAAGCTGCAGGAGTTCCTTCATCGCAGCGGCTACCCCGTCCTGGTGCTGGACGTGGCGGTGGAAGGCGAAGGCAAGATGATGGTGGAGCGGCTGGGCGTTGCCCCCGCCGAACTGCCGCTGGTCGTCTGCCCTGCGGGTGCGATCCTACGCCGCCCGAGCGAGCGCCAGGTGGCCTGCTGCCTCGGTATCGGCACGGCCATCGATCCCACGGCGCTGCACGATCTGGCGATCGTGGGCGCGGGGCCGGCGGGCCTCGCGGCCGCGGTCTATGCGGCGTCCGAAGGCCTCTCGGTCATCGTGCTGGACGAACAGAGCATGGGCGGGCAGGCGGGTGCCTCTGCCCGGATCGAGAACTATCTCGGCTTCCCCACCGGCATTTCGGGTCAGGCGCTGGCCGGCCGCGCCTTCAACCAGGCGCTGAAATTCGGCGCGGAAATGGCCATCCCGCTCGGCGTGGAAAGGCTGGCGAAGCAGGGGGACCGCTTCCACCTGTCCGCCAGTGACGGGCGCAGCCTGCAGGCGCGGGCGCTGGTGATCGCATCCGGCGCGCGATACCGGCGGCTGGACGTCGAAAATCTCGAACGCTTCGAAGGCGCGGGGATCTTCTACTGGGTTTCGCCGGTGGAGGCGCGGCTGTGCGAAGGGCAGGAGGTGGCGCTGGTGGGCGGCGGCAATTCCGCCGGGCAGGCGATCGTCTTCCTCGCCCCGCGGGTGAAGCAGCTGAACCTGGTGGTGCGCCGCCCGATCGAAGAAACCATGTCGCGCTATCTGGTGGACCGCATCGCCGCCCTGCCCAATGTGACGATGCATGTCGGTGCGGAAGTGGTGGGGCTCGATGGGGACGAGGCAGGGCTCCTGTCTGCCGTCACCCTGCGCCGCAAGTCCGACGGATCGCAGCAGACCTATCCCTGGCAGCACCTCTTCCTGTTCATCGGCGCCGATCCCAATTCCGCCTGGCTGCCGCCGGAGATCGCCACCGATGCCGGAGGCTTCGTGGTGACGGGGGAGGGCGAGCTGGGGCTGGAAACCTCGCTCGCCGGCGCCTTCGCCATCGGCGATGTCCGCGCCGGTTCCACCAAGCGCGTCGCCGCCGCGGTGGGCGATGGCGCGGCGGTGGTGGCGCAGATCCACGCGCTGTTCGCCCGCGAGCAGGCGGAAGAGCCGACCGCCGCGCAGGGGGCGGAGCCGGCGCCGGCTTGAGCGCGCAGCCGGGTGTGTTACATCGTCACCGGGTCGCGCCCGATTATTCGACTGGAGACCACCGGTGATCCCCCCTTACCGCTTCATCCGCATGCAAGCGCCTGCGCTCGCCTGCCTGCTGGCACTGGCCGCCTGCGCCGATGCCGATCCCGAGCCGCTGACCGACAATTCCTGGACGGTGGATTCCCAGGATACGGATTTCGCCTTCGTCACGGTGAAGGCCGGTTCCGTGGTGGAGGCGCACAGCTTCAACGCGGTGAGCGGATCGGTGGCGCCCGATGGCGGTGCCGAGCTGGCGATCGACCTCTCTTCGCTCGAAACCGGCGTGGACGTGCGGGACGAGCGGATGCGCGCGATCCTGTTCGACGTGGCGAATTATCCCAAGGCGCAGGTCACCGCACAGCTCGATCCCGCGGCCTTCGGCGATCTGGCGGTGGGCGACAGCATGACGATGCCGGTGCATGCGGCACTCAGCCTGCATGGCGTGGAGCAGGAGGTGGACGCCGACCTGCGCGTGCTGCGCGCCGGGCCGGACAAGGTGGTGGTCGAAACGGTAAAGCCGATCATCGTCGATGGCGACAGCTTCGGCCTCGGCGAAGGCCTCGCCAAGCTGCAGGAACTGGCCAAGCTGCCCGCCATTACGCCTTCCGTGCCGGTGAGCTTCAGCATCACCTTCACCCGCGTGCCGCAGGGCTGATCGTCCGACGCGGCGGCGCGTTTACTTGCGGGCGGCCCCGGGGCCGCCTGCGAGCCCCAGCGCATCGCGCATGATGTAGAACACGTCCGTCTGGTCAAGCAGGCCGGTGAGGTTGAGGCTGCGCGGGCCGTAGGCGGCGACGCGCAATTGCGTGCCGGTGTGGCCCATGGAGCCTTCCTCCGCATTGCCGTAGCTCACCGTCATCACCGCGCCGTCCTTCGTCAGCAGCGCCTGGGTGAGGCCGGGCGCCTTTTCATCGGCATAGATAATCTGCCCGGCATGGGCATGGTCGGCCGTCACGATCACCAGCGTGTGGCCGTCCTTGCGCGCGAATTCCAGCGCCGCCTGCACCGCCTCGTCCAGATCCACCGTCTCGCCGATCTGGCCGCAGGGGTTGGCGGCGTGGGACTGCTTGTCGATGGAGGCGCCTTCCACCTGCAGGAAGAAACCGGTCTTGCGGGCGGAGAGCAGGTCTATCGCCTTGCGCGTCATCGCGGCCAGCGTGGGCTGGTCTGCCGGTCGATCCGGATTGGCCACGCAGGTCACCGGCGGCAGGTCGATATTGCCGTGATAGGTGGCGCGGGGGCCCTTCCAGCGCACGGCCAGATTGCCATCGGCGAACAGGCCCAGCAGCGGCTTGTCCGGCCCGGCGGCTTGCACGGCCGCCAGCTGGCCGGCGTCCGTCACCAGCGTGAAGCCGCGCGCCGCGGCCTGGTCCAGCAGCGAGCGCCCCTGCCACTGGCCGGCCGGGGCGGTTTGGCGGAAATATTGCGCGCCGCCGCCCAGCACCACATCGGGGCGGACTTCCAGCAATTGTTCGGCGATGGAGCCGCGCCCGCCGTTCTCCAGCGCATCGGTCGGGCAGGTCGTGCTCGTTTCCTCCGGCCCCTTGCAGTCGCGGTCCGCCACATGGGCGATCTGCGCGGCGGGCGTGGCGTCCTGGAGCTCGGCGGTGGAGACATCGCCCGTGGCAAGGCCGGCCGCCTTGGCCAGCTGCAGCAGGCTGGCGTGCGGCGCCCCGTGGATGTCCACGCCGATGGCGCCGTTATAGCTCTTCACGCCGGTGGAAAAGGCCGTGGCCGAAGCGGCGGAATCGGTGACATAGACAGGCTTTCCGGTCTCCCGGTCGAGCGAATAATGGGTGTATTGCCCGCTCACCGGCAGGGCATCGATTCCCTTGAAATAGCCGCCGGCCCCTTCGGCATAGTTGCGCGCCAGGGTGATTTCGGAATCGCCCATGCCATCGCCGATCAGCAGGATCACATTGCGCACTTCGGCCCGCGCATCGGCGGCGGCCATGGCCGCATAGGCCGCGCTGCCATCGCCCTGCAGGCGCCGCGCGCCCCCGGCAGCGGCCGCATCGCCCGCCTTGCCCCGCTGCAGCAGCTGGTCCTGCGACACATCCTGCGCCGCGCAGGGCATGGCAAGAGCGGCGCCGGCAAGCCAGACGAGCGCGAGCTTCTTCATCGGGGAATGTCCTTCTGCGGCCGGGAACGGCCAGTCGGGCGTCCGCCTAGGCCGGCTGTGTGAAGGCTTTATGTCAGCCGCGCGGCACGCGGGGGAGGGGCAGCGCCTACCAGCTGTTGCCCGCCGCCACCGCGCGCCGTTCCGCGCGGGAGCTTTCGCGCCCCAGAACCGGATTGCGGTGGGGGAAGCGGCCGAAGCGCGCGATCATCGCGTAATGGCTGCGCGCGAAGGGCAGGCCATAGCGCGGCCCCAGAGTGCGGAAGATGCGCAGGCAGCGCCGCTGGTCTGCCATATCCTCGCTGTGCATCAGCGGCATGGCCAGGAACTGGTGCTGCTGCTTGCCCAGTCGCGCGCCCCAGCCGCGCCGCAATGCGCCGCGCGTGATCGCCTGCGCCAGCGGATCGAAGGCGAAGGCCAGCGCGCTGTCGCGATAGATGTTGCGCGGCACCTGGTCGAACAGCAGGACTGCGGCGAGCGCGATCTGCGGATCGGCCAGGAACTCCCGCGCCGGGCGGCAGGACAGCATCGCCAGATCGCGCGCGAAGCGATCGCGCAGGGCGGCATCCACTTCCGGCCCACCGCCGAACCAGTCGGCGGGGCCGAGGCGGTGGAACCAGAAGTGGAGCAGTTCGGCCGCCCAGCGGCGTTGCGGGGCGGCCAAGCGATCAGTCCGCCTTGGTGTAGGGCACGAAGTTGTCGAGGAACACGACCCCGGTCATGAAGCCGGCGCTGCGATCCACCGTGCGGATCATGTCGCTGGTGCACAGCTGGCTGCCGAAGCGGTTGATGACGAGGATGTCGTTATCGTCCAGCGACCGGGGATCGCTGGGCCGCGCGACATAGATCGTCTTGCCCGCGTCATAGACGATGGCGGTGTGGTCGATCACCTTCAGCCGGTCGGTGCGGTTCTGGTTGATGCAGGATACCGGCTGCCCGGCCACGCGGCCTTCCAGCATCTTGGCCAGTTCCTTCTGGCCCTTTTCCGCGCGCGTTTCGGCCTGCGCCGGCACGGCGGCGATGGAGCAGGCGAGCACGGCGCCCGCCAGTGTCTTGAAAATCGTCTTCATGGCAAATCTCCCCTATTGGGACGATCCACCCCCCGTAGCGCAAAGCTGGTGAATGCAGCCTGTCCGGTCAAGCCCCCGGCTTGCCGCAAACCGCTGGCGCTCAGGCGCGGTGTTCTTCCGGCGGAAGATCGCCCACGTCCAGCTCGTGCAGGCTGCGTTCGGCGGGGCCGCCCTTCAGCACGAAGCGGCGATCGCAATAGCCGCAATCGACATAGCCCTTCTCGTCGATCTGCATATAGACCCGCGGGTGGCCCAGTGCCGCCGGGCGGAAGTTCGGGCCGTTGCGAATGTCGCCGGCGCCGTCGCACCAGACGCGCGGGCTGTCGACCAGGGTTGTTTCGGGCGCGTTGTCCATGGGCAGGCGCCCTATCGCGCCGCGGCGATTCCCGCAATATCCACCGCCGCCGCGCGCCGATTTCAGCAACAGGTTGGCGAACGGCGCCCGGCGTCCTAGATGCCGCAGGCATGAGCGACGCGGCAATCAGCATCCGGGATCTGGCGAAGACCTATGAAGGCGGCAAGCAGGCGCTGAAAGGCGTCAGCTTCGATGTGCCGCAGGGCGGCATCTTCGGCCTGCTCGGCCCCAATGGCGCGGGCAAGTCCACCATCATCAACATCATGGCCGGGCTGGTGATGAAGACCTCCGGCACGGTGGAGATCTGGGGCCACGATATCGACCGCGATCATCGCAACGCCAAGCTGTCGATCGGCATCGTGCCGCAGGAAATCGTGTTCGATCCCTTCTTCACCCCGTTCGAGGTGCTGGAAAACCAGGGCGGCATGTATGGCGTGGCGAAGCATTTGCGCCGCAGCGAGGAATTGCTGCGCGCCGTGCGGCTGGAAGACAAGCGCAATGCCTATGCCCGCACCCTCTCGGGCGGGATGAAGCGGCGCCTGCTGATCGCCAAGGCCATGGTCCATTCCCCGCCCATCCTGGTGCTGGACGAACCGACCGCGGGCGTGGACGTGGAATTGCGCCGCCAGCTGTGGGAACTGGTGGGCGAGCTCAATGCCGAAGGCGTGACCGTGGTGCTCACCACGCACTATCTGGAAGAGGCGGAGCAGCTGTGCGACCGCATCGCCATCATCAACCATGGCGAGCTGGTGACCAACAAGCCCACGCGCGAGCTGGTGGGCATGGCGCGCGAGAAGATCGTGCGCATCACCGTGGACCGCGATCTGCCGGCGCCGCCCGCGCCCGAGGAATTCCTCAAGTGCCAACTCACCGATCCGCGCACGCTGGAAGTCACCTATGACCGCGATCGCTACAGCGCCGGGCAGGTGCTGGAACGCGTGCAGCAGCTCGGCTTCGCCATCCAGGATGTGACCACGCGCGAGCCTGATCTGGAAGACGTGTTCGTGCAGCTGACCACCGCCGCCAAGGGCGGGCCCGCCTGAACCGCGCGCCGCGCCCGCGCGGCGCTCCGTATCTATCCCGCTTGCCGCCGGCGTTTCGCGCCGCCATGAACGCGCCATGGCAAGCACGCAGCACGAATATGACGTCCTCATCATCGGATCCGGCGCCGCCGGGCTCAGCGCCGCGCTCACCCTCGCGACATCCTGCCGCGTGCTGGTGCTGGCGAAGGGGCAGCTGAACAGCGGCTCCACCGCATGGGCACAGGGCGGGATCGCCGCCGTGCTCGATACGGGCGACACTTTCGAAGATCACATCCGCGACACCATGGTCGCCGGCGCCGGCCTCAACCGGCGCGAGACTGTGGAATTCGTGATCGAGAACGCCCCGCGCGCGATCGAGCGGCTGGTGGAACTGGGCGTGCCTTTCAACACCGAGGGGGCGGAACTCCACCTCACCCGCGAAGGCGGCCATTCGCACCGCCGCATCGTGCATGTGAACGATGCCACCGGCTGGGCGGTGGAGGCCGCGCTGCTGAAGGCGGCGGAGGAAAGCCCCAACATCACCCTGCTGCCCGATCGCACCTGCGTGGAGCTGATCACCGGCCGGCACGAACAGCGCTATTCCGGCTCCGGCCGCGTGTGGGGCGCCTATGCGCTGGATACGGCAACGGGGCGGGTGGAAGCCTATACCGCCCGGGCCACCATCCTCGCTGCGGGCGGGGCGGGGCGCGTCTATCAATTCTCCACCGCGCCGCGCGGCGCCACCGGCGATGGCATCGCCATGGCCTGGCGCGCGGGGGCGCGCGTCTCCAATATGGAGATGATGCAGTTCCACCCCACCTGCCTCTACAATCTCGAGGTCAAGAACTTCCTCATCACCGAAGCGGTGCGGGGCGAGGGCGGGCGGCTGATAAACCCGCGCGACGGCCGCCGCTTCATGGAGGAATACGATCCGGAGCGGATGGAGCTCGCCCCGCGCGACGTGGTCGCCCGCGCGATCGATGCGGAGATCAAGCGCTTCGGTCTCGATTACGTCCATCTCGATATCAGCCACATGCCGCCCGAATTCGTCTCGGGGCACTTTCCCAACATCTATGAAAAGCTGCTCGGCCTCGGCATCGACATGACGCGGCAGCCGATCCCGGTGGTGCCCGCGCAGCATTACACCTGCGGCGGCATCCTGATCGACCTCGCCGGCCGCACCGATCTACCGGGCCTCTATGCCGCCGGCGAGTGTACCGAAAGCGGCCTCCACGGCGCCAACCGCCTCGCCTCCAACTCGCTGCTCGAATGCTTCGTCTTCGGCGATGCGGCCGCGCGCGACATCCTCGCCAACTGGGGCAGCTTCGACGCGCCGCCGCCGATTCGCGAATGGGATGAAAGCCGGGTGACCGATTCCGACGAGGAGGTCATCATCAAGCAGAACTGGACCGAAATCCGCCGCTTCATGTGGAACTATGTCGGCATCGTGCGCACCACCAAGCGGCTGGAACGCGCCGCCCACCGCATCAAGATGCTGTATGACGAGGTGGAGGATTATTACGGCCACTTCCGCGTGACCACCGACCTCATCGAATTGCGCAACCTGCTGCAATGCGCGGACCTGATCGTCAAAAGCGCCCTCCGCCGCCACGAAAGCCGCGGGCTGCACTACACGCTGGACTATCCCGAGACGGATGCGGTGGCGCGCGATACCGTGCTGGTGCCCTGAGGGGCGGATGTCTGGCTGGCGGGCCTGGCTGGAGCGCATCCTTCGACAAGCTCAGGATGAGCGGATGGGGGTAGGAGGCTGCCCACTCCTGTTTTCCGGATCACCACCCCCGCTCATCCTGAGCCTGTCGAAGGATGCGCTCCCAACTCTCCTCCCTCTTCCGCTCGTCCTGAGCCTGTCGAAGGACGCGCGCCGAGGCCGCTACTCTTCATCCTCCCGCTTGCCCTGCCGATTGCGAGCAAGAGCGCGGACCCGCTCCCAGTTACCGGCAATCAGCGCTTCCTTCTTGGCACGGGTCCAGCCCTTAACCCGTCGTTCTGCAGCAAACGCCTCCTCCCGCGTGGGAAAATCGCCTGACCACACCAGCGTGACCGGCCTGCGCGCGGCGGTGTAGCCACCCAGCGCACCCGTCTGGTGCTGCGCCATGCGTTGATCGAGGTCGTCCGTGTGGCCGGCGTAATAGGAGCCGTCATTGCAGCGCAGGAGGTAGGCGTAGAAGACCATCGCGCTGCTTTACCGTCAGTGCGCATCCTTCGACAGGCTCAGGATGAGCGGATTTGGGGGGAATTCGCCAGTACCCGCTTCCCGCGCTCCGCCAAACCCCACGCCGCTCATCCTGAGCTTGTCGAAGGATGCGCTCCCATAACCAGCACCCGCTCATCCTGAGCCTGTCGAAGGATGCGCGCCAACCTTGCAACTCGCCCACATTTCGATCCCATCCGGCCCGCTTTCCGCAGCAAGATTCCCCCGCCGGATTCCAAAGATTCAAGTCGCCGCAGCGATATTCCCTGGGCAGAAATTTTTGCACCGATTCAAAAAGCCTCTTGCGGTGCGCGCGACCCCAGCTTTTTCGCGCCTGCCGCTCCTTTCCACAAGCGTATTCGATCGGTCGGGTTTGCCTTGACCGGGGCGTCTCGCAAGATTCCCCTTGCATATTGCCCCCGACAACAATCACTATCTAGCGCACATCCTTTGCCCGAAGGCACTAGATGTTGATTTGTTCTTCAGATGTCCAGAGGGAAGGAGTTTCATATGAGCAGGCGAAGGGTTCCGTTCGAGGTCGCGGGTTTCGTGAACCGCTGCACCTATGTTGTGGACAGCTTTCGGGGGACTGAGGGCTTTCGCTGGTGCCTTTTCGTGAACGACAATTTCGACGATGCAGACATGCTCCCGTGGGACGGCGAGTCGGACGGTCAAGAGCCCCCATTTTGAGGGTCAACGGCCACCAAATAAATCTCTGGACGAGCTTGTTGACATCCAGTGTAGATCGATTCAAAACCACCACCACTAGCCGGAAGGCGGGCGGAGACCCACAAGATGAAGGGTCTTCGAAAAGTCAGAAAGTGATTTGAGTCTTGGTCTCTGAAAGGCTTAGCTTTTCGGAGTATCACGATTCGCACCCTGCCCGGCGAGATCAGTGGGGGACCAATTATGGCATTTCGCGAGGATGGACTCTTGGATTCCGTGGAGCAAATCGAAGTTGACGCGGGACACGCGAGCCAAAGAACGGCGATAAACTCCTCGAAAACGGCCGGAGGCAAACCCACATCCAAGGTGATGGACAACAACGATTCCGGTAGCGAACAGCTGGTGGCTGCGGCCGCAGGTGCGGCCCTGGCCGAAGCGGCACAGCAGGCCGCCCTCTCGCAGGACGATTCCAAGTCCGTCCGCCCGCGGCGCTTCGATGTGCAGACCGACCCGGCGCGTGATGCGAACCTGACCGAATTCGGCAAGGAAACGCTGACCGATCGCTATCTGCTGCCCGGCGAAAGCTATCAGGATCTCTTCGCCCGCGTGGCCGATTGCTATGCCGACGATGCGGAGCATGCGCAGCGGCTGTATGACTATATCTCCAATTTGTGGTTCATGCCGGCCACCCCGGTGCTGTCCAACGGCGGCACCAATCGCGGCCTGCCGATCAGCTGCTATCTGAACTCGGTGGAAGACAGCCTGGAAGGCATCGTCGGCACCTGGAACGAGAATGTGTGGCTGGCGAGCCGCGGCGGCGGCATCGGCACCTATTGGGGCAATGTGCGCGGCATTGGCGAGCCGGTGGGCCTCAACGGCAAGACCAGCGGCATCATCCCCTTCGTGCGGGTGATGGACAGCCTGACGCTGGCGATCAGCCAGGGTTCGCTGCGGCGCGGCTCCGCCGCATGCTATCTCGACGTCTCGCATCCGGAGATCGAGGAGTTCCTGGAGATCCGCAAGCCCAGCGGCGATTTCAACCGCAAGGCGCTGAACCTGCATCACGGCGTGCTGCTGACCGACGAATTCATGGAAGCGGTGCGCAACGGCAGCGAGTTCAATCTCCTCAGCCCGCGCGATGGTTCGGTGCGCAAGACGGTGGATGCGCGCGCGCTGTTCCAGAAGCTGGTGGAAACCCGCCTGGCGACGGGCGAGCCCTATATCGTCTTCTCCGACACGGTGAACCGGATGATGCCGCGCCATCACCGCGAGCTGGGGCTGAAGGTCTCCACCTCGAACCTGTGCAGCGAGATCACCCTGCCCACGGGCATCGACCATCTGGGCAATGATCGCACGGCGGTGTGCTGCCTCTCCTCGCTCAACCTCGAGAAGTGGGACGAGTGGAACGGCGACAAGCGCTTCGTCGAGGATGTGATGCGCTTCCTCGACAATGTCCTGCAGGATTACATCGACCGCGCGCCCACGGAGATGGCGCGGGCGAAATATTCCGCCATGCGCGAACGCAGCGTGGGCATGGGCGTGATGGGCTACCACTCCTTCCTGCAGAGCAAGGGCATCGGCTTCGAAAGCCCGATGGCCAAGGTGTGGAACCTCAAGATGTTCAAGCACATCCACCAGAAGGCCAACGAGGCCTCCATGGTGCTGGCGAAGGAGCGCGGCCCGTGCCCCGATGCGGAAGATATGGGCGTGATGGAGCGCTTCTCCTGCAAGATGGCGATCGCGCCCACGGCCAGCATCAGCATCATCTGCGGCGGCACCAGCGCCTGCATCGAACCGATCCCGGCGAATATCTACACGCACAAGACGCTGTCGGGCAGCTTCGTGGTGAAGAACCCCTATCTGGAAAAGCTGCTGCAGAAGAAGAGCAAGGATTCCACCAATGTGTGGAACTCGATCCTCGAAAAGGGCGGATCGGTGCAGCATCTGGATTTCCTGACGCCGGAAGAAAAGGCGGTGTACAAGACCAGCTTCGAAATCGACCAGCGCTGGCTGCTCGAATTCGCGGCCGACCGTTCGCCCTTCATCGATCAGGCGCAGAGCCTCAACCTGTTCATCCCCGCCGATGTCGACAAGTGGGACCTGATGATGCTGCACTTCCAGGCGTGGGAGAAGGGCATCAAGTCGCTCTATTACCTGCGCAGCAAGAGCGTGCAGCGCGCGGGCTTCGCCGGCGGCGTGGAAGCGGACAACACCAAGGACGCGGCGAAGTTCGAACTGGCCGGCGAACAGACCGATTACGAGGAATGCCTCGCCTGCCAGTAAACGCTTGAGGCGGAACCTTCGCGCCGGGCGCCGGGTTTATCCGCCAGCCCATGAAGGAGGTTCCGCCCATGCCTGCTGCCGGTTCCGCAGATCATCCCGCCCCCGCGATCGCCATGCGATTGTCCGCGATGAACGGGGAGGCGGGGGCATGATCCGCCGCGCGGCGGCCGCCATCGGCCTCGCCCTGCTGCTGGCCGCCTGCGCCAGCCAGTCGCCCGATGCGGTGAGCAATGCGCCCAGCGCGCCGGGTTTCCTGCTGGGGCTGTGGCAGGGCTTCATCTTCCCCTTCGCCTGGATCGGCTCGCTGGTGAGCCCCGACATCGCCGTCTATGCCGTGCCCAACAATGGCGGGTGGTACGATTTCGGCTTCTTCCTCGGCGTGACCGTGCTGGGCGGGGGATCGTGGTTCACCTCCCGCTCCCGCCGCCGGGACTGAGGGCGCCCTAGCCAATTCTTAACCATCGCTGCGCTATGGGTGCGCCATGCGCAGCCGCGGCCGAAAGATACCCTTCCAGTTCGGACATGCCGAGATCGGCATGAGCCGCTATGTCGTGCTGTATCTGGCGCAGGCGGGCTGGGTGGTGCTGGGCTGGTTCCTGGCCAGCCGTTCGCTCTGGCCCTCCACCTGCCAGCCGGACGGTATCCTCAAGGCCTATATGTGCAGCTTCCACCTGCCCGACAATCGCGGCTGGGTGGAGGCGGCGCTGTTCACCTGGATGTGGTCCACCCCCCTGCTGATCACGCTGGTGGCCATCGGCCTGCTGCGCCGCTCCGGCCTGCTGCGCCAGCGCTGAACCGCGCGCGTGCGCTCGCCCCGGGGCCGCCCCGGCGAGGCGGGGCAAATTTCCGCTTATCCACGCCGAATCATATCCGCTTGCCTTCGCTTCCGGGGCATGATTCCCTATGTTGGAACTTCACGCGAACACGCCCGGAGACCACAACATGTCGCTGCTCGAAGCCCGCAAGACCTACAAGCCCTTTGAATATCCCTGGGCCTATGAGTTCTGGAAGCGGCAGCAGCAGGTCCACTGGATGCCGGAGGAAGTGCCGCTGGGCGAGGATTGCCGCGACTGGGCGCAGAAGCTCTCCGACCATGAGCGCAACCTGCTCACCCAGATCTTCCGCTTCTTCACCCAGGCGGATGTGGAAGTGCAGGATTGCTATCACGAGAAATACGGCCGCGTGTTCAAGCCCACCGAGGTGAAGATGATGCTGGCGGCCTTCAGCAATATGGAAACGATCCATATTGCCGCCTATTCGCACCTGCTCGACACCATCGGCATGCCCGAAAGCGAATATGGCATGTTCCTCGAATACGAGGAGATGAAGGCCAAGCACGATTATTTGCAGATGTTCGGCGTGGATACGGACGAGGATATCGCCCGCACGCTGGCCATGTTCGGCGGCTTCACCGAAGGGCTGCAGCTCTTCGCCAGCTTCGCCATGCTGATGAACTTCCCGCGCTTCAACAAGATGAAGGGCATGGGCCAGATCGTCAGCTGGTCCGTGCGCGACGAATCGCTGCATTGCGAAGGCATCACCCGCCTGTTCCACGCCTTCTGTGCGGAGCGGGGCTGCCTCACCCGCAGCGTGAAGGAAGACATCATGGACATGTGCCAGAAGACGGTGCGGCTGGAAGATGCCTTCATCGACCTGGCCTTCGAAATGGGCCCGGTGCCGGGGATGACGGCCAAGGAGATCAAGCGCTACATCCGCTACATCGCCGACTGGCGGCTGGGCCAGCTCGGCCTGCCGGCGATCTACATGGTGGACGATCACCCGCTGCCCTGGCTCGCCCCGCTGCTGAACGGCGTGGAGCACGCCAATTTCTTCGAAACCCGCGCCACCGAATATTCCAAGGCCGCCACGCGCGGCAATTGGAACGACGTGTGGAGCAGCTTCGACAAGCGCCACAAGGCGAAGAAGGGCGAAGAAGCCAACGACGCGCTGGACGACGGCCCCGGCCTGTTCGGCGACGCGGATGGGGTGCAGGCGGCGGAGTAGGGGCGGCGTATGAGCACAAACACTGTCAATCTAGATGCCATGATCTCGCGCTCTGATTTCGCCAGTAGCGCCGGAAAAATGGCATCTCAAGCCTCGGACAACTTTGAGAAGATCGCTCTCAAAGATGTTGTAGGTGATGGCGCCTGGTTACCTAAATTGCTTAGAAAGCCAGATTTTCAGCGGGAAACAACGCACTGGAAAACGTCGCAGATCGCGATGTTTATCGAGAGCTTCTTGGAAGGCGAGTTGATCCCTGCAGTTATCTTGTGGAAGTCAGATACTCATATTTTCGTGATTGATGGCGGCCACAGATTGAGTGCGCTGTTAGCTTGGGCGCAAGATGACTATGGAGACGGACCACGATCCCATAGCTTCTTCAAAGGTGAACTGACAAACGCTCAAAAGCGCTTAGCGCGGCAGGCTCGCTTAGAAGTTGAAAGGCGGGCGGGAACGTTCCTGCATTTTCAGGCCAAGCTTAATAGCAGTGAAGAGGGCAGCGTAGACCCCCGTATAATGAATTTCGCTACTCGGGGATTGCAGGTCCAATGGATCGTCGGGGACGCAGACAAAGCAGAATCTTCATTCTTCAAAATAAACACGCAAGGTTCGGTGCTAGATCCCGTTGAAACTCGTATATTAAAGCATCGGAGGAAGGCTCCGGCGATTGCAGCGCGTTCTGTCGTGCGCGCAGCCACAGGGCACAAATATTGGTCGAAATTCGAAGAAGCAGTACAGCAAAATATAAGTGAAAAAGCGCAAAGTCTGCATAAAGCGCTATTTTCTCCCGAAGTAAGTTCGCCTTTAAAAACGATCGACTTGCCCCTCGGGGGTACGAGCTCCATCACCAATGCTCTAGATCTTTTGATTACTCTCGCGCAGCTATCGGATCGAGAGGGGCGGCCGCTCGAAAGGTTTGATGTTGATCCCGACGGCTCCCAGACCCTCGTCATACTAGATCAATTAGACAAAATTGTCGGGCGAATGATCGGCAATAAACCGAAGAGTTTAGGCCTTCATCCATTTGTATATTTCTATACATCCAAGGGTAGGCATTACCCGCCTCTGATGCTGGCGATGTTTAGTATTATCGCAGAGAAAACGCTTTCGAATGATTCTTTTTGGTTCAGGAAGTTTACGGAAAGACGAGAAAAGATTGAGCAAATACTAATTGAGCATAAAGGAATTCTGACTCTTCTCATATCTGCCTTAGGAAGTAAGGCGCGCATTGAAGGTAGTCAGAAGGCGTTAGAATATGTTTTTGATCGTTCCAATGATTTGGAATCTACGATCACTCCTAATGATTTTGCCCAGATCCTAGGGTTAGAGAGTAGGCTGTATACGATACAGTCTAAACCCGGCGCTGAGTTCTCAGACGATGCTAAAAGTTACGCATTTCTCAGGGAGTCCCTCAAGCAAGCAATAAAATGTCCGCTTTGTGGAGGTTATCTTGATCCCACAAAGTCGGCATCGTATGACCACATCATTCGTAAGGCAGACGGTGGAGCGGGGGGCGAAGAGAATTGTCAGATCACGCATCCTTATTGTAACTCAATAAAGAACTAATAATCGTAATTGCCAGATTGTGGCCTCGCCACCGGCCAATTCGGCGCAGAGGAAAACGGGTGTAGTGGCGCTGACTACACCTTAAACGCTCTGACCGCCGCCGTCCTCCGCCTGCGCCCCATCTCCTGACCCAGCCCTCCCATCGCTCCCCACTTTTGCGCGGGCGCGGAAAGTGGATATAGGCGGGGCGAATCACGCGCTGCCATGCTGCCGATCGGTTCGGCGGGCGGGGGCGCGGGGCTACAGACCCGCTCGTCCTGAGCCTGTCGAAGGACGCGCGCCGATGGAGAGAGCATGACCGACCGCATCACCAGCTGGCATTCGAACCCGAGCAAGCCGAAATACACGCCGCCCCCCGGCGCGGTGGATGCGCATTGCCATGTCTTCGGCCCGATGGCGCAGTTCCCCTTCAGCCCCAAGGCGAAGTATCTGCCCGAAGACGCCGGGCCGGAGATGCTGTTCGCGCTGCGCGATCATCTGGGCTTTGCGAAGAATGTGATCGTGCAGGCGAGCTGCCACGGCACGGACAATTCGGCCACGCTGAACGCCATCGCCCGCTCGAACGGCAAGGCGCGCGGGGTCGCGGTGGTCGATCCGGCGATTTCGGACGAGGAACTGGCCGCGCTGCATGATGGCGGGATGCGCGGCATCCGCTTCAACTTCCTGAAGCGGCTGGTGGACAATGCGCCGAAGGACAAGTTCCTGGAAGTCAGCCGCCGCCTGCCCGCCGGCTGGCATGTGGTGATCTATTTCGAGGCGGATATTCTGGAGGAGCTGCGCCCCTTCATGGACGCCATCCCCGTGCCGATCGTGATCGACCACATGGGCCGCCCCGATGTGACGCAGGGGCCGGACGGACCGGATATGAAGGCATTCCGCGCGCTGCTGGACAGCCGGCCGGACATTCACTTCAAGCCCACCTGTCCCGATCGGCTGGACCCGAGCGGCGACCCGTGGAACCAGTTCGCCGAAGCGGTGGCCCCGCTGGTGGCGGATTATCCCGATCGCTGCATCTGGGGGACGGACTGGCCGCATCCGAACCAGCAGTCGATCCTGCCGGACGATGGGCATCTGGTGGACATGATCCCGCGGATCGCCCCGACCGCGGAATTGCAGCAGAAGCTGCTCGTGGCGAACCCCGAGCAGCTCTACTGGTCCGATTGAGGCTTACTGTTCGTCGGTGCCCTTGACGCCCGCGTCAGGTTCATCGACGTCCACCACCGGCACTTCCACCGTCTTTTCCTCGGTGCGCACGTTCACATCGGGCGCATCGACATCATATTCGGGCAACTCGCCTGCATCCACGCTCACTTCGGGCGCTTCGCCTTCCTTCGTCTGCTCCACATCGCAGGCGGAAAGCATCAGGGCCGCGCCCCCGGCGGCGGCGCAAAGGCTGAGTGTTCTCATGATTAAACTCCGTACGGTTCTTCTTGTTGGACTTACGAAACCGGTTTGATGCCGGGAACGTTCCCCGGGGCGCGGTCATGCGCCGCCGGTCACAGCTCCTTGTCGGCCATGTCCTTGAGGTGATCCTCCACCTCGTCGCCCTTTTCGCGCAGCGCATCGGCGCGCTGTTCGGCGGCCTGCTGCTCCGCCTTGGGCGCGCCTTCAGCCAGCGATTCCACCACATCCGCCTGCGCATCGTAGGATTTGTCGATGGCTTCGGCCTGTTCGTTCACCTGCTTTTCCGCCGGGCTTTCGCCGCAGGAGGCGAGCAGCAGGGCAAGGGCGGTGAACGGAACGGCGATCCGGGCGGTGGTGATGGTTTTCATGCGGGTTCCCTCTCTTGTCCGGCCTGCGCATGCGGTGCGCGTGCGGGCGGGCCTCAGGGGGATGAACGCCGGGCGCGGCGGGTGGTTTCCGCCCGCCACAGCACGCCGGGCTTGTTGCGGCGCCACATTACAGGTAGGGGCGCGCCAAATATTCCTCCAGACGAGAAGAAAACCCATGAGCCTGCGCAACGTGGCGATCATCGCCCACGTCGATCACGGCAAGACCACGCTTGTCGATCAATTGTTCCGCCAGTCCGGCACCTTCCGCGACAACCAGCGCGTGGAAGAGCGCGCGATGGACTCCAACGATCTGGAGAAGGAACGCGGCATTACCATTCTGGCCAAGTGCACCAGCGTGGAATGGCAGGGCAACCGGATCAACATCGTGGATACGCCCGGCCACGCCGATTTCGGCGCCGAGGTGGAACGCATCCTCTCCATGGTGGATGGCGTGATCCTGCTGGTGGACGCGGCCGAAGGGCCGATGCCGCAGACCAAGTTCGTCACCGGTAAGGCGCTGGGCCTCGGCCTGCGCCCGATCGTGGTGGTCAACAAGATCGACCGCTCCGACGCGCGGCCGACCGAAGTGCTGGACGAGGTGTTCGACCTGTTCGTCAATCTCGACGCCAATGACGAACAGCTCGATTTCCCCGTGCTCTATGCCTCGGGCCGGGCCGGCTTTGCCGGGCTGACCGAAGATGTGCGCGAAGGCGATCTGACCCCGCTGTTCGAAGCGATCGTGGGCCATGTGCCGCAGCCCGATCTCGATCCCGATGGCGAATTCGCCATGCTGGCGACGCTGCTCGACCGCGACAGCTTCCTTGGCCGTATCCTCACCGGCCGCATCGAAAGCGGTCGGCTGGAAGTGGGCATGCCGATCAAGGCGCTGGATGTGAACGGCAACCAGGTGGAAGCGGGCCGCGCCACCAAGGTCTTCGCCTTCCAGGGGCTGGAACGCGTGCCGGTGCTGCATGCGCAGGCGGGCGACATCGTCGCCATCGCCGGCCTCACCACCGCCACCGTGTCCAACACGCTGTGCTCGTCCACGGTTTCGGCGCCGATCCACGCGCAGCCGATCGATCCGCCGACGCTCTCCATGACCTTTGCCGTGAACGACAGCCCCTATGCGGGCCGCGACGGCGACAAGGTGCAGAGCCGCGTGATCCGT
This sequence comes from Altererythrobacter sp. B11, assembly GCF_003569745.1. Classification (NCBI taxonomy): domain Bacteria; kingdom Pseudomonadati; phylum Pseudomonadota; class Alphaproteobacteria; order Sphingomonadales; family Erythrobacteraceae; genus Altererythrobacter; species Altererythrobacter sp. B11. The sequence goes on along the minus strand of NZ_AP018498.1, from coordinate 223,534 downwards.
GACCGGCTGGAGCGGGAGGCGGAAAGCAATGTCGCCATCCGCATCAGCGAAAGCGCCGAGAAGGACGCCTTCGAAGTCGCGGGCCGCGGCGAATTGCAGCTGGGCGTGCTGATCGAGAACATGCGCCGCGAAGGCTTCGAACTGTCCATCAGCCGCCCCCGCGTGCTGTTCCGCGACGGGCCGGAGGGCCGGGAAGAGCCCTATGAGACCGTCGTCGTCGATGTGGACGATGAATTCTCCGGCACGGTCGTTGAGAAGATGGCGCTGCGCAAGGCGGAGATGACCGACATGCGCCCCAGCGGCGCGGGCAAGACGCGCCTCACCTTCTCCGCCCCCAGCCGCGGCCTGATCGGCTATCACGGCGAATTCCTCTCCGACACGCGCGGCACCGGCATCATGAACAGGCTGTTCGAGAAATACGGCCCCTACAAGGGCCCGATCACCGGGCGCCAGAACGGCGTGCTGATCTCGATGGAGCAGGGCGATGCAGTGGCCTATGCGCTGAACGCGCTGGAGGATCGCGGCATCCTGTTCATCAGCCCGGGCGAAGCGCTCTATCAGGGCATGATCATCGGCGAGAATGCCAAGCCGCAGGATCTGGAAGTCAATCCGCTCAAGTCCAAGCAGCTGACGAACTTCCGCGCCAGCGGCAAGGATGAAGGCATCCGCCTCACCCCACCGCGCCGCATGACTCTGGAGCAGGCGATCGCCTACATCCAGGATGACGAGCTGGTGGAAGTGACGCCCAAGAGCATCCGGCTGCGCAAGCGCTACCTCGATCCGCACGAGCGGAAGAAGGCTGCCCGCTCCGCCGGGTGATGAATAAACAATTGCACGATCGCAGCACCGGCCTTGCAGAACCGGTGCTGCGGGCGTGCGGCGACGGCGTTCAGCGGGCCTCCGGCGCCGCTGCGGCGGCCGGGGTGAGCTTCAGCAGCGCCCCGTCCTTCTCGTCGGTGAGCAGGTAGACGGCCCCGTCCGGCCCCAGTTTCACGTCGCGATAGCGTTGCTTCGGCTCCTGCAGCATCAACTCCATCGCCGTCACCGCGCCATTGGCGCCAATCTCCATGCGAACCAATGACTTGCTCATGGTCGGCATCAGCAGATCGCCCTCCCAGCCGGGGAACAGCGCGCCGTGATAGACGGCGATATTGCCGGGATTGATCGAGGGCGGGCCGAAGGCGAACACCGGGTCCGTCATGCCTTCGACGCCGCGGATATGCTGGGCCGGCTCGCCATTGTAGTGATGCCCCTGCGTCACCTCGATCCAGCCGTAATTCGCCCCCTTTTCAATGAGATTCAGCTCGTCGCCGCCCCGCGGGCCGAACTCCGTCTCCCACAGCCGGCCGGTCGCGGAGTCGAAGGAGAGGCCCAGCGGATTGCGATGCCCGGTGGACCAGATCTCCGGCCGCCAGCCCTCCTTGCCGCTAAACGGATTGCCCGGCGCCGGCTTCCCCTCGTCCGTCAGGCGCAGGATCTTGCCGAAATGGTTGGTGCTATCCTGCACCTTCTCGCCATAGTTCCGGTCGCCGCTGGTGACATAGAGATAGCCGTCAGGCCCGAAGGCGATGCGGCCCCCGAAGCTGCCGAAGGAGGGACCCTGCCCGCAGCAGCGCGCGGGCAGCGGCGGCTTGCCGTACCAGGCATCGGCGACGAAGATGTCGCGCACATCAGACAGCGTGCTCCCGCCGTCCCACCGCGCGCGCAGCACGGCCAGCGTGGCATTCTGCGGGCTATCCGGATCGGGCTTGGAATAGCTGAGGTAGATCAGGTGGTTGCGTGCGAAATCGGGGTGGAGCGCCACGTCCATCAGCCCGGCGAGGCCGGCGCTGTAGACCGGCGGTAGCCCTTCGATCGGCTGCGGATCGAGCATGCCCCCGCGCAGCACGCGCAGCCGGCCGGGCCGTTCGGTCACCAGCATGTCGCCATCGGGCAGGATCGCCAGGCTCCAGGGATGATCCAGCCTGCGCGCGACCACCTCCACGTGGATGCGCGCCATCTCGCTATCCAGATCCCACGGCCCTTCGCCCAGCGGTGCAGTCTGGAAGCCGGGCGGTGGCGCCGCCCTTGCAGGCTTGTCGTCCTGCGCCTGTACCGTGGTTGCAATGGCCAGCGCCGCCAGCGCGGCGGCCCGGATCACTCGCCTCATCCCGTCCTCCCTTGTGGGTTTCAGGACGTCCTAGAGCGCCGCGCCGGGCTGCACAATCGCCCGCCGCAGCGGGCGGTGCGATCAGGCCGTTTCCGCCGTCTCGGTGAAGCGGCCATATTTGCGATAGCGCGTCATCCACCGGTCGAGGAACAGCTCCAGCGGGCGCGGCACGATGCCGAGCTGCTTGCATCCGGGAAGCTCTCCCGACGCGACGCTGCCCTTGCGCAGCAGGCTGAGCTGGTCCGAACCCAGCGGGGTGCCGGGCAGGGCGGCAAAGATGCCTGCCAGGCCATCGGGCACCGGCACCAGCAGCCGTTCGCGCGCCTGCGCCCGGGCGATCTGCCGATGCAGTTCCATCATGGTCAGCACTTCCGGGCCGGCGATCTCGAAAACCTTGCCGCCGTGCCGCTCCGGCTCGGCCACGGCGTTGACCACCGCATTGGCGGCGTCCTCCACCCACAGCGGCTGCAGCTTCGCTTCGGGTGCGAACACCGGCACAATCGGGAAGGTGCGGATCACCCCGGCGAACAAATTGATGAAATTGTCGTCCTCGCCGAACAGTACGCTCGGCCGCAGGATGCTGGCGCGGGGGAAGGCGGCGCGCACCTGCTCTTCACCTTGACCCTTGGTGCTGGCATAGCCGCTCTGAGAGGTCGGATCGGCGCCGATGGCCGAGACATAGGCGAAGTTCTCCACGCCTTGCTCTGCGGCGACGCGCGCAGCCAGCCCGGCGCCGTCAGCCTGCAGCGCGGCCTGCCCGGCCCCGAAGGTGCCCACCAGATAGACGACCGCATAAGCGCCACTGATCGCGGCTTCCATGCTGGCTGCATGGGTGACGCTGCAGCGGGTGAACTGGATCTGCCCGAGATTGGCGAGCGGCTTCAGGCGGAAGGCTTTTTCAGGGTGCCGATCGGCGATGCGCACGCGCGCGCCGCGCTTCAGCAGCTCCTGCGCCACCAGCGTGCCGAGAAAGCCCGCCCCGCCGATGAGGACCACGAGCCTGTCTTCGAGAGGTTCCAAATGCGCCATGTCTTCGTTCAACCAGCCTGTCTGCAGCGAGCCCTGCCTGTCGCGCAGGCCATGCCGCAAGCGTGGCGCCGCTGCAAGCACGAGCCGTATCGCGATTTCCTGCACGAACAGTCGTTGACAACCCCCACCCCCCTTCGCTATCGGCCCGCCCCTACCTGCAGCACGATCAGCGATCGCGCAGCTTCCGGTGCCCAGATGGCGGAATTGGTAGACGCACCGTCTTCAGGTGGCGGCGGGGGCAACCCCGTGGAGGTTCGAGTCCTCTTCTGGGCACCAATACTGGCTCTGGATACGTCCAGTAGCGTCCAGTAAGCGGCTGGTTTCACAGCATTTTTAGACCGAGAATCGCCAGACACCGTCCGGCGAAATCCGGCTAAGGGCATGTGCAGCGACCACAAATGCTGCCCTTTTTGTTGCCCTCGGATCGACCCGGCCTTGCTGGGAAAACGACCATGCTGACCTACATCCAAATCAATGCCGCCAAGGCGAGAGAGAAGGCTTGGACCCTGAGCGATTCTCAAAGCCTGTATCTGGTCATCCAGCCCAACGGCTCGAAGCTATGGCGCTTCAACTACCGCTTCCTCGGCAAGCAGAAGAAACTTCATCTCGGCGGATGGCCAACCATAAGCCTCGCGGAAGCGCGCGCCCGGCGAGACGAGGCCAAGAGGAAGATTGCCGATGGGATCGATCCGGCGCAGGAGAAAAAGCGCGCGCGGATCGCTGCCAAATACGCTGCCGCCAACACCTTCCAGGCGGTGGCCGAGGAGTGGCTCGTCAAATGCGAGCGGGATGGTCTCGCGCCGGTAACGGTCGACAAGATTCGGTGGTTGCTCGCCAAGGCCTATCCATTGATCGGCACGATCCCGATCGCGCAGATCACCCCGCACGAGGCGCTCGCCGTCCTTCGCAAGGTCGAGGCGACCGGCGCCTACGAAAGCGCACGGCGCATGCGCAGCGTGCTCAGCCGCGTGTTCCGCTATGGCGTTGCGACGGTCCGGTGCGACAAGGATGTGGCGGCCGACCTTCGCGGTGCGATCGCAGTTCCCAAGGTGAAGCACTTCGCGGCGATCACCCGGCCATCCGAGGTCGGTATGCTGCTCCGTGCGATCGACGGCTACAGCGGGCACAAGGTAACAGTCATGGCCATGCGCCTCTCGCCGCATGTGCTGCTACGCCCCGGCGAACTCCGACAGGCGGAATGGACGGACATCGACTTCGACGAGGCCATCTGGTTCATCCCGGCAGAGCGGATGAAGATGCGGCGCCCGCACCGCGTGCCGCTCTCGCGGCAGGTGATTGGGATGCTCAAAGAGCTGCACGAGCACACGCACTGGTGGAAATACCTGTTCCCTTGCCTCGGCAAGCCCCGGCGCGCTTACGGTCGGCGCGCCATTCGAACTGTAGCGCGTACGATTGCGGCGAGCCCGCGCGAGAATATCGCTGAACTCGGGAAGCCTATTTTACCCAGCTAACGATGTCGGGCAGGGCACGCGCGGCCCGCTCCAGGATCCTGCCGATCTCGCTGTCAGGGCGTGTGACATTGAGCACCAGGGTATCCATTGCCCGCGACAAAGGGATCATCATCCACTGCGCCGCCCGCTGGCGTGCCGCTTCCTCGGCAGGCGCAAGCGCCTCGGCGCGTGCAGCCATGGCGGCTGCAATGCGGTATTCCCAGAAGCGATCGAGCCCAGCCGCGAGCACAGTCCAGCCTTCCAGTCCGCGGCAGCTTTCATACTGGACGATCCGGGGCGCCATCACGTCGCGCGGCATATCCCGCCGGATATCATAAGCTGTCCCATCCCAGCAGCTGATGCCTTGGCCTGCGAGGAAGCTTGCCATCCCGCTCATGCCGTCCCCCCCGATCCGCGCGAGCTCGGGCGGAACGACATAGAGGCAATCAATCGGGCTGTTGCCGGCCGCGGCAGCTTCCGCGAGCAACGCGTGGTGGAATTCGGGCACGCGAAGAAGATCGCCCTCCAGCAGCAGCACCTTGCCGCCCGGCGCCTCGTCATTGTGACGCAGATCCCAGCCCGGGAGCCCCAGTTCAGCCGCGACAAACCTCGCGAAGGTCGCAAGGTTGCTCTTCATGCGCAGGCTCTGCCTCAGCCGCTCAACCTTGATGAGGCCTCCGTCCGGACCATAGCGCCAACTCGCTGGATCGCCGCGCACAAGCTGGTCGATCCCATCGGCTACCACAATACGCTCCGGCCCGAAGACCGAGCGAATGATCTCGATCTCGCTCGGCGGCCAGTCCTGGCCCTCGTCGATCAGCACATGATCAAAGCGGAACAGGTCCGGCTCGCGCCGACGAAGCTCAGCCAGGTCCTCCTCGGAGATGTCGCCACTCGCCAGCAACTCAGCAAGCGTCCTTGCGCGCGCAGCATATTCTGCCAGCAGATCCTCGTCCTCGCGCAGCAAGTCGAAGCGCTGCAGGACCCGGCCGACGAGCGTCATCACCGTCTCGACGCGAATGCCACCAGCATCGTCGGAGCCGGGGGTCGCGGTGAGGGCCATCAGCCGTCGCAGGTCCGCGGCAAGCGCCTGGTTGTAGGTCAGCAGCAGAGAGCGAGCGCCACGCTCCTGGTAGGAGCGGCTTGCGAGGTTGAGAAGCAGGCTGGTCTTGCCGGTGCCTCCATGCCCGCGGAGGATGAACGCGTTCTGCCCCAGATCGCCTTCCAGGGCATCAAGCTGCGGCGCGCGCTGCGCCAGACGCTCCATGCGACGTCGGTCGAGTTGGGTCGGCTTAAGCGGCGTGAAGATGGGCAGGCGCTCGAGCTTGTCGGCGATATCATCGCTGCAGCAGGACAGCTGCGGGATCGAGCCGGCGCCGCGATAGGGCATCTTCAGCTCGGCCAGCGCGGTCAGGATCGACCCCAGCCCTTGATTTCCTGCCAGGATATTATGCGGGCGGCGCGGCAATGCCGCCTCCTCCACATTCTGGAGCGCGACCAGGTTGATCGCCCATGGCGTAGCCTGGACGCGCTGCTCGCAGTCGCTGAGGAATGCGTGCATCTGCTCAACCGACTGCTCGGTCGCGCTCTTCCAGCCGTCGCGCTGGTAGAATACCGACACGCCGAGGCCATCGAACCGGACATTGCGCGGATCCTGGCTCTTGAGCTCGATGGTCAGGACAATGTTGCGAAGGCCGATCTCGCCAAGATGCTCCTGGTTGCCCTCGCGCTCCTGGATGGTGACAATCCGCCGAGGCCGGAAGCGACGCCCGTTGAGGCGCGCCAGCACGACAAGGTCAATGTCCTGCACGCGGCCACCGAAGACCTTGGCGCAAGCGGCGATCTTGATCAGGTCATCGCTCTCCTCAATGTCCGGCCAAGCCTCACGGAACCTTGCTGCCAACCGCTCGGCGTAGCGACGCTCCTCACGATCCTCTGGGCCGATGATCTCGATCATGCAGAGAAGCCTGCTGGCTGGGCGAGCTTCAGGAATGCTTTCTCCGGTGAGCGCCGAAGCTGCCACATATCCATGAAGTCGATGGTCACATCGTTCCCTTCAGCGAGGATCGCATCGACCGCCTCGCGCTGCGCGATGGTCCAGTGGGCAAGCTCGTTGATGCCCCGCCATAGGGGGTGCGCGAGAATGAGGACTGAGCCGGTAGAGGGAGCCTCGAGCGTCATTAGCGTCCCGGCTCGCCGCGCGATAATCGGCAGCCGGTCGCTCCCAATCGTTCTGGCGAATGCCGCCGCCTCTGCGTCCTGATCGCCAAGCCAGCGTGACGTTTCGAGCGGAAGCCCGGCGGCGAGATCCGCTGCGTCGAGCGCGAGCCGCCAGTCGAGCAGGGAATGAAGGAAACGATTGTCGTAGCTGCGCAGGCAGTCTGGGCAGGAACTGTCGCAGTCGCGGCGATGCCTCGCACTCATAAAGCGCGCTGCAGATCCTGTCCGCATGGCCTCCAGCACCTCCTCCATCCGCGCCGGCAGCGCCAGCTGCCGGGCATAGCCGGCGCCGTTCTCGAGGCTGTCCGCGAGGAATATCCGGCGCGTCTGGCTGGCACCGACGCGCATCGGCTGAAGACCCGCCTGAAGCTCGGAGGGGTCGATGTCGAGCACGGTCCCCGCGGCACGCCGAAGAAGCTCGGTGAAGGACCAGATCAGGGCCAAGCCGGCTGGCAACGCGGCGACGTCGATGACGCTATCGGGCCCGGGAACCTCCGCTGACCGCAAGGCCATCAGCAGGATGTCAGTGGTCTTGAGGCTGCCGATCGCGAAGCGCAGGTCATCCCGCATCGCGCGACCGCCAAGATCGACCTTCGGCGAGTAGAGCGACGGGTCCCACACATTGACGCTGTCGCGATCCCGGGTCGCTGTGAACAGGCGGCCATTATTGTCGTTGAGCAACACGACAGGGACGCTGGGCATGGGCTGCAGCGTCAAGCCGCCCAGCGTGAGGCCGGGCTCATCGGGCGGCATCAGCCCAAGCTGCGGCGGCGGCAGCATAGGCCCTCGCTCAGCCTGCTCATCATAGTCGATCGGATCGTTGAGTGTCCGGAATCCCCGCGGCTCGTGCATCGAGACGATCTCGGTTGCTGTGCCGCAGACCGTGCACGGGCCGGGCTCACTGGCGCCAAGCTCAGTTGCGTCGCAGCTGCGGCAGCGCGACAGCGTGACCGCCTGGCCAAGCGGATCGATCGGGATCACGTGCGGCCCCCGGAAATTATAGGCCGCGAACCCGCAGGCAACGTGGATCATCTTGTCCTTGAGCGTCTCCGCGCCCGGCGAGAAGCTTGAGATGGCCATGTCCATCGGCCGGTCCGACACCTTGGCTGCCTCGTCATCGCGCCGGCTCCGCGGGGGACGCTCGTAGAGCGGGCGGACCCTTGTCGGAAAGCCAAACATCGGCAGCAGGCCAGCAGTCGCGAGCCGCTCGCTCAACTCCTCCTGGATTAGGCGATCATCACGCACAGCCTGATCTATCCTATCCACCAGCTCGCTGCGCGCCCAAGTGATGATCCTGGCAGCGCGGGCAGCTACGTCCCCGGGGCTGCATGCGAGCAGGCCCTCGACAACCTCCGGGATCTCGGGTGCGCCAACAAGCCAGGCTGCAACCGGGGCGCGATAGCGCTGCTGCCAATCGCCACGCCGCCCGAAGCTGCCATGGTTGCTGTCCTTTGTCCTCCCCGGTCGCTGGTCGGCGGGCAGCGAGAGAAAAGCACGCCGAAGCAGCTCTGCCGCGATCACGCGCCGCACGATATCGTCCTGGCGTAGGTCAAGATAAGGCTGCGGCGGCGGGTCGCCGGTCATTCTCCGCGCATTGCTGAAATAATAGTCGTCATGCGTCCGGTCGCGGCAGAGCGTCACCGCGAACGAGAATGGCTGGCCGGCACGGCCGGCCCGGCCGACGCGCTGCTGATAGTTGAATCGCTGCGGCGGGACGTTCGCCATCACCACGCTTTGCAGCGATCCGATGTCGACGCCGACCTCCATTGTCGTCGTCACGCTCAGCACGTCGATGCTGCTGATCAGCGGATGCTCGCGCGGCGGACCCAGCAGCGCGCCCTTGAACTGGCGCTGGCGCCGTCGCTGCTCCTCGAGCGGTTTGGTCTGGCCGGTGAGCTCCTCGACGCGCAGCCGGTGCGCCTCTTGGCGCGACAGCCAGCCATAATAGTCGTCGATGTCAGCCTCGCGCGGGATCTCGGCCAGTTCCGACCGAAGGCAAGCGTGATTGGTGCAGATACCGGCGCTACGATGGCAATGGACTCGCGCGCATCGCATGCAGCGATAGGCGACCTCGCGGGCCGGCAAGCGGAACACAAGCGGCAGGTCGCCGGTACGCTCGGTGCGGATCTTCCACTCGCTGCTCACAATGCCCGCGTCCTGAAGGGCCTGCTCAACCTCCTGCTTCAGCTGCGCGGCGTCAGCTTGATGCAGGAGCGCGACCGCCTCGAGGTAATCACGCAGCCTTGGCGGCATGTCCGTGCGCACGAACCCGCCCGCCGAGGCTGTCGGATCCTCATTATAGCCTTTCTGCAGCCCGATGATCCGGATCGCGGAGGCGAGGACCTCGCTCGCTACGCTGCCCGGAAGGGGGATCCGCCCTTCCAGCGCCTGGGAAGGCGCGAGGAACGCTGCGCCGATCGACTCCAGATCACGGCCGGCGCGGTCATAGATGACATCGGCAAGCTCATGCGCCAGCACCAGCTGGTGGCGATGCGCGCGCGCATCGAGAGGTCCTGGGGGAAGGCGATCCCATTCACCGGCGGGAGGATCGTAGAAGCGCCACCAGTCGATGCCCTGGATCGAGCGCAGCGATACCTTGGGCCCCGGCGGGTTGACGCCGAGTGCGACCATCTCGCGCTCGATCTCATGAAGCACCTCGCCCCAGGAGGGGTCAGGCGCCGCGGCAACGGCGCTCTCCAGCTGGGCGATCACTGCCTCATCATCGGGCTCCGACACCCCTCGCGCCTGCAGCCGGTATGCCGCCCATGCCTCGGGATGCTGCGTTCGAGCGCGCGCTAGCCGCTCCGCCTCAGCCTGGTCCAGCGGAAGGCCGGCAGCGCCCTCGCGCATCAGCATCGCGATCGAGCGCTGCTGCCGCGGCGCGATCGCGCGCCTGAGCAGCTGGCGCATCAGGTCCCGGTAATGATTATGCTCAAGCCCCGCGCCGACCTTGGCGGCGTCGTCGCGGCTGTCGGTGAAAACGATGGTCCGTGCGGGCGTGCCTCGCTCGCCGAGCGTGCCGACGAGCCGGTCCGTGAGAATCTGGGTGATCTGACCGGTGCCGGTGGTGTGCGCACGGATGGGGGTGCGCACGATGCCGCTGAAGAAGATCGGGCTGTCAGGATTGTAGCCCTTCTCGCTGCAATGCGGGCAGCGATCGGGCAGCGCAGGCACAATTGCGGCGTCGTGCTCGGGCTGTCGCGCTACCCGCATGAAGCAGCCGGTAGGCTGCTCCGAGCGTCTCGCCTTACGCAGCAGCCCAAGCCCGTGGTCCAGCACCGCATTGTCGAAAGAGAAGCGGACCGGGCCCTGTGCGCTTGGCGGCGTCCGGGACCAGCCCGAGCCCGACGGCGCGGGGCGCGGCCAGTACCACATATATTGCCCGTAGCGACGACGGAACACGAGCTCGACCTCGCGTGCTGGAACCGATCGCGGGCCCGCGTTCAGGTACCATTCGTCTGCGGGCGCGGGGGCGCTGCCGTCGCTGCTTACAAAGCCTCCGAGAAAAGGCTCGCCGCATTGGAAGCAGTAGAGAAGCTCGAGCACGCGCGCGCCGCAGCCGCACCGGGCGCGCGGCGCTGGGTAAAGCTTGCCGATCTGGCGCCCATCGCTGCGGAAGATTTCCTCCACCTGGTCGCATCCCGGGTTGCTGCAGGCCCAGAAGCCGCGGATCATTCGCACCAGCGCATGCGCCCGGAACCGAGGCGAGGTGAAGCCCGGATCGACCTCGCCTATGCTCGCGAGCAGCCCCTCCATCGCCGCGATGGCCTGATCGTCGTCCGGGTCCTGGAGCAGCGCATCGCGGACCGCGCTGATCGGCTTGGGACGGTCATCCCCGTCGCTGAGCGCCGCACCTGCAAGCGCATCGATCAGCCCGCGCTCCTGCGCCGCCTGAGCCAGCGCCTCGCTGCCCAGGCCGCTGAGCCCAGCAAGATCTGCTGCCGCGAGTCGCCGATGCGCCGGCGGCGGCACCGGATTCCCCTCGATGATCTCGAATGTCTCCTGCGGAACGCCGAAGAACTGCTCGACATAGTCCTGGCCTGCCTGGCCATCGAGGCTGGCGCTGGTGGCGATGCACCGCAGCTGAGGCGAGGTGGGCGCCAGCCCCAGGCGACGGAGGAGGTTGCGCACCACAAGCGCAACCTCGGTGCCCTGGGTGCCCCGGTAGCTGTGAAGCTCATCGACAACTAGCGTCAGGCAGCGCGAGCGGTCCTCCTCGAGCCAGCGCCTCGTGGAGGCGAGCATCGGCTCCTCGGCATCGCGCATCAGCATGATGTTGAGCATCGAGAAGTTGGTGACCATCACATCCGGCGCGGCGCTCACCATGTCCCACCGAGTGAGCATCTCGCCCGATCGCGGGTCGGAGAATTGCGAGATGAGGTCGGCCTCGCGCCCTCGGATACCGCGCAGCTCAGCCTCGATCGCACGAATCTGCTGGGCGACCTCCTGCGTGGACGGATTGTCAGCCAGCGCCGGCAGCGTCTGGTTGCCAAGCGTGACGCCGGTATAGCGGCCGAAGTAGAAAGCGGGGGCGCCGGGCGTCTCCACCGAGGCCTGGAGCGCGCGGCGGAGGCGCGTCACCTGATCCTCGACCAGCGCGTTGGTCGGATAGAGGACAATCGCACGCAGCGCGCTGGGCCGCTGCCCGGCCTCGCGCAGGTGCCGCCAAGGCCCTTGCGCGCCAGCATCCTCCCACCAGGGATTGATCGGGGCGGGCGTGCCCCATTCCCGCGATTCAACCAGGAGCCGGGCAAGGATCGGCAGGAGGAAGCACTCCGTCTTGCCCGATCCAGTGCCGGTGGTGACCACGACATTGCGCTTGGCCTCGGGGTTGCGAGATAGCGATACGCGCAGCGACTGTGCCTGATGGGGGCGCAGGCGCCGGTTCGGCGCGTCGGGAAACAGCATATGGGAAAGCCGCTCGGCCGAGCGCTCGTCCACGCCTGCGGCTGCGCATGCCTCGGCAATGGTCGGCCCGTCCGGGTAGGGCAGCAATGTCTCGAGAAGCGGCTCCTGAAAGATGAGCCCTTCCTCGCGGAGAAGCGCGCTGCGTTCCGCCATCAGCAACGGTTCGCGCAGCCAGAATGCCGTGTCGAAATAGCGAAGATAGCCCTCCCTGAGCGCGTGATAGAGGCTGAGCGGTGTCGCGCGAGGCATTCGGAATCCTTGAGGCTAGAGGCCAAGGCAGCGCTGGATCTGGCCAGCGACCGAGGAGGGGACGGACGGATAATGGACGAGCCAGGTGTCGCGCCGGATGAAGGCTGGCGCGCCGGAGCAGAGCGTCGCTGCACGGTCGATCAGCCCCGGCAGCTCAGCCCCGATCGGGACGGTCAGCAGCTGCGTCTCACGATCATAGGCCACCAACGGGGCGCGAGCCTGCGCTGCGGCTAGGTGCTTGGAGCTGAGCATATCGGTCACCCGCATGATGCCGGGTGCATCCTCCCCAGCGATCACGCCGTGCAGCCTGCCATGGAGGTGGGTTCGGTAAGCGCCCGGCGCGCGCTCCTCGCTTGCGCTTGCCCACTGCCGCGACGGAAGGTCAAGCCGCTCGACATCAGCGCTGCCCAGCCTGAAGGGCTCACCGCTGCGAAGCAATCCCGTGAGCGGCGGGAGATGCCGGGCAAGGCGCTCGGAGAAGCGCTCGCTCAGGCCGATCAGCACGCCGCTTGCCTCCAGCTGGGCAGCTAGCTCGAGCAGCGCATCCTCATCGGCAGGCCAGGCCCGGATCACGGTGAGACCTTCGCCATCGCCCTCACGCGCTGTCCGAACGCTGCTGGCGCCGAGCATGGCGTCCAGAAGCCGATCGGACCGTGCTCCGGCCAGCACCCAGCTGCCATCGCTGGTCTCAACCAAGGTCGCGGGTGCCATATGCCAGCTGGCAGGCCGCTGGGTCCTGGGGTCAAGGACGACATCAATGTGCCCGAGCGCCGAGAAGGCACGTGCCGCCTCCGCGGCGAGCCAAGGCTGGTCCGGCTGAAGCGCTTGCGCCATCTCACGCAGCACCGCCCAGCTTCCGGATCCCATATAGCTCATCGCGTCGAGCATGAGATCCAATGCCGGCCTCTGCGCCGCCGAGGCCTCGAGCGCAGGCAATCGCGCCCGTGGCGGCTCTGGGACCCGGATGCCATGGCGCGGCCGCTGGCCACGCGGCGTGGTGCGGGGCCGGCGCCCGCGGTTGCGAGTCCATTCCTCGCGCTGGCACTCCCGGCAGCGCATATGCTTAAGCGTCCGCCAATCCTCGCCCGGCTCGGCTGCGTCGACAATCCAATAGTGGTGGCCAAGCACCGCGCACGGCATGGCGTAGGTGCGATCGTCCGGTCGCGGCGGCGAGCTGGCGCTCTCGGCAAGCGGCTCGGCGGGCGGGATCGACCCGGGCAGCCGGAGCGCGACATCGGCATGGCCGGGGTCATCCACATCCAGGAGCAGCCCCCCGGTCACGGCAGGCCCGGCATCCTCCGTATGATGGGCCGACACGATACCCTGCGCATCTTCGAGCAGGTGGATGGCGGCGTCAGCGGAACTGAGCCTCGCGGGGCGGGGGAAGCTTGCGGTCCGGAGCCGCAGGGGCACCTGGTCGAGCAGCCGCACGCCATCCTTGGACGAAACGCTCAAGCCCACCAGATAGTCGCCGCTGAGCAGGCCGGTGCCAGCGAGCGAGCGAGACGTGCGCCCGATATCCTCACCGAGCGCCAGCTGCTCAGGGCCGCCCAGATCAAGCGCGCGCCGGCGCTCAACGGCCAGCTGCAGGCGCTTCTCGGCAGCGAGCGTTGCTACAACTACTGGCGGCGCGTCGGCATGCCAGGTCTGCCTGCCGAGGCGCACGCCGCCTTCCATCGAGATCACGTCAGCGCGCAGCGGCGAAAGTATCGCCAGGACCCCCGCCGCTTCGTCCTCGGGCGCATCGGAAAGCACCACATCTAGAAACGCCCGCCAGCCAGGCGGCAACCCAGCAAGCTGGCTGTGATCCAGCTGCCTATATCCTGCGCGCGCATAGCGCCCCAGATGGGCCTCGACCTTTGTGAGCACATCAGCATGCGCAAGCACGATGCATCGCTCGAGCAGCTGCGCCCGGCTGACCTCATGCCAAAGGCCATCGCGATCGTCATGCGCCAGGACCAGGATGGGGTTGGAGGAGCGCGCCAAGGTCGCAGCGGGTATCTCGCGCCGCGTGAGGGTGAATGCGCCAGCGAGCAAGGCGCCAAGCGACAGCTCGGCCCAAGGCTCGAGCCCGCAGAGCTCGGTTCCGGGGATCGGGCGTACCGACAGCGATGGCTCGCATGCGGCAAGTCCGGCGCGGCCTGTTGCGTCGGTTGGCGCGGCGATCTGGTAGCGTCCCTCGACGCGAGCGGGGTCGGCTTGGCATGCGAGATAGAGGTCTATTGCTGGCAGCGGCCCACCGCTCAGGTCGGCACGCCAGAGCAGCGGAACCCGGCCTGCGGTGCTGCGATCCGAGCTTTCCTCGGCGTCTGGCCCAGCCCATGCCTCAAGCTCGGCGCAGGCGATCTGCACCACGCGACGGCGCGCCTCGTCATTGCCCCACACGCGCCGCAGCCTGGCGGGAGCGCTCGCATGGCCTAGCCAGTGCGACAGATATTGCTCCATCTCCAGTGGCGCCATGCGGCGCCCGGGCCTTAGGCCATAGTCCTCAAAGGCGCCCGCTAGGCGCTTGCGATCCTGGGCGCTGACCAGCGCCTGCGAGATCGGGTAGCCGATATTGACGCGGCGGTCGGTGATCTGGGCTGAGGGCAGGCCAAGCTCCCCATCCCATTGGGCAAGCCAGTCATTGAGCAGCAGCCAGAGCTCAACCGTGTCCTTGAATCCGCGGCGGATGCGGGCGCCTAGCGAATCATCGGCCTCCAGCAGCCCAAGGAGCCGGTCATAATAGTTATGGGCCGCGTGCTCGGCATCGCTGACCATCGCCTCGGCGCCGAGCACAAGCACTGCGAGCAGCGCAAGAAAGGGCGGCGCGTCCCGCATGCCCTCATCTGCCCAGGCCTCGGCCTCGCTGAGGTGCCAGAGGAACGGGTTGTCCACCCGGTCCCAGCCAAGCGCGCCACGAACTGCGCCGATCAGCTCAGATCGCGCATTCTCCTGCGGCACCTCCGCGGAAACCGCCGCCTGCGCCAGGAGCTCGGGCTCGAGATAGAGATAGGCAGGCGCCTGGGCGCGCGGTTCGCCAAACAGCGTCGTGTAGATTGCGCCATTCCACTGCCGGTAGCGATCTAGCGCCGCTGCGCGCGTGCTGCTCAAGCTTGCCCTCCCCTCAAGAGACCATCGTCGGGCAAGTTCTCCACTGGTGCAACCAAAAGAATCAGCGAATACGCAGGCACCAAGTTCTTGACTTCAGTAAGTAAAGCTTCCCTGAATCGTATGATGACCCCTTGCCGCGGACGGCACACGGGCGGAGCGAGGACCAGTATGGCAAGGAAGGCAGCTGCGGATTCAGGTGAGCCCTGCTTCCTCAGCGGCGCGAAGCTCAGCGCAGCGATCCGGCGCGTCGCAGGCGGCCGGAAAGCTCGATGCGCGGTGGCCTTCTGGGGCAAGGGATCCGAAAGCCTGGTCAGCACGGCAGGACTGCCAAGCGATGCTCGCATCATCTGTGATGTCTCGCTCGGCGGTACCAACCCGCAAGCGCTCATCGACCTGGGCGCGCCAGGCAATCGCAAGCTGCGGTGCGTCGATGGGCTCCACGCCAAGATCTATCTATCGGATCTCGGGATGGTCGCCTGCTCCGCCAACGCTTCGGGCGGAGGTGTCGGCTTCGATAAGCCTGCATGGCTGCACGAGGCAGGCACGCTTCACGCCTCTGGGAGTTCAGCCTTCGCCGAAGGCGAGCGCTGGTTCGAGCAGCTTTGGCGCAGGTCAAGGCAGGTCGATGACAATGCTATTGCGCTTGCCCAGAGCAGCTGGCGCCCACCGAGTCCCCCGGCTAGGGTGACTCGTGCAAGGAACCCGCTCTCACTGCTCGATGCTATGGCCGCCGACCCAGCGCGCTTCCGCGGCGTGGGCTTTGTCCTCAGCAGAGGCACATCGACGATCAATCATCGCGACGACACCGCCAAAGCGCTGATTGCAGAGGATAATGCGCGCCCGGAGCGGCTCCTGTCTCGCCAAGAGCGCAGCGCGATCAAGCGATGGAGCGTCAGCGACGTATTCAGCGAGTGGGGCGCGGCTGATGTCGATGCGTGGCCGCGCCGCTTCATCTGCGCCCATCTCGGCGGCCGAGGCGGGCTCACCTACTGGTTCTATGAGCGAGCTCATGCGGTGATCATCGACGGAACCGAAGGGATGGTCCTTGCTCGCAAGGAGGGAGCGCTGCGACGATCGCTCGGGCTAGCGCACGGAACAGCTGCGATGGCGGCTGCCGATGCCTCAAAGTTGCGCGCGCTGCACGCGCATGTCGAGGGGGACGGCCATAGGCTGCTTGAGACACCCGAGAAGCTGGCTGCGCTGCTTGGGCGGCTGGAGCTGGACGGCTAGCTCGCTCTCAAGCCGCCGATGCAGCCGGTGGCATGGGCAGGTCCCAGACCTCCATCGCAAGATCGGCCAGCCACCGCGACCGCTGTATGACATCGCCACGGCTCCAGGTCTCAAACGGCTTCATGGCGGCCACCGCCCGATCGATCGCAGTATTTCCGATCCCGGGCTGCTCGGCAATGGCGCGGGTCAGCAGCAGCTGCGACTTGGGGTAGACCGGGCGCTTCTCCGAGAAAGGCCGCCGTCCCAGCCAGCTGTTGATCGATCGCTCAGCCAGCGCAAGGTTCCCGATGCTCCAGAGGAGATCATAATCGTCCGCCCCCTCACCGAATTCAACGCGAACGGGATCATCGGGAGTCTGGGGAAGGATGTGCTCGATATGGATGTTCGAGCCATCCGTGTAGCGCGACAGCCAGCGGCATCCTTCGCTCTCCGCACCGTAGGCGAGGAGATCAACATGCTGGGTCAGCTTCGCGAGCAGGTAGCGCAGCTGGTACTGCCTGAGGCTCGCGCCATTGAGCGACGCCATCTCACGATGGAAGCGCGCTGCCAGGTCGCGCCGCCGCGCGACCAGCGTCGCCGACGCGAAGGCTCGATATTCCTCCAAGCTGGCGACCGCCGCGACCCGCACTGCCCATTCCGGGAAAAGCGCCTCGAACTCGCGGCTCGTGGTTCGGGTCACAAGATAGGTCACCAGCAGGGATTCGACGTCGCGGCACAGCGCGTCGAAGATGTCCGCAGGAAGCTTGCGGGCAGCTAGCAGCAGGATGAGATGCTGACGGGTCGCTCGACCAGCGAGCAGCGAGATCGCCTGCACCCGCGGGTGCAGCTTGCCGTCCGTGCCTAGCCCGTCGAGGAAATGGAGGTAGCTCGCCAGCGCACCGGCCAGCCGATCCACAAAGCCGAGCGGATCCTTGCCATAGCCAACCTTGGCGTCATTAGCGCTCAGCCACGCATAGAGCTCATCCTCGCGCAGCTTGGTCACGCCGTAGGTGGCAAAGATATAGTAACGCAGGAACCGGAGCGGCTTCTCACCCGCGTCGTAGAGCGCATCGGTCAGCGCCTTCCAGCGATTCTTGAGCTTCTCGAACTCGGCCGGCGCTGTCCGGATGAAGAGGAGGTTCTTGAGCAGGTCCATCGCATCGAGGCCGACGCCGCGATCGTTGATTGTCTCGAATATCTTGAGCGCCCGGGCCAAGCTGTCGGTGCGGATTCGTATCAGCTTCACCTTGCCGGCAAGATAGCCGTAGAACTTGCGGACGGCCTGCGGATCTGCTCCTAGCTCCTCCTCCAGGAACCGAAGCGCAGTCGCATAGGCTATCGCTACGTTCCGCATCGAGCGGGTGCCTGCTACTGGCGGCACCTCGCCGTCCTGCAGCTTCTGGAAAACATCGCCCGCATCGGAATATTGCGGGTCGAGCCGCGCGCGGAAGACGTCGTTGCCCTCCGCATCGACCGCTGTATCGGCAATCAGCTTTGATATGCTTGCGACCTGGGTCTCGCCCAGCGTCGCCAGCCGGTCACGGATAGCGCATAGCGTGACGAACAGCGTGGTCGTGCGCTGCTGGCCATCAATCAGGTCAAAGGCGCCATCCGGCCGTGGGCAGACAACGATCGACCCAATGAAATACTCTGCGTCGCCTCCCTCAAGCTGCTCGGTCCTGATGTCACGCAGCAGCTGATCGACCTGGGATTCCTCCCAGACATACTCGCGCTGATAGTCTGGAACGACGTAGAATGACTTGAGCACATCCGCGACGGTTTCGTCATTCGATTCGATGGTTGCCATGTGCCCTCCGTCATCCCGCAAGCATTACTAGCTCGATCAAGGCCGGTGTCGAGCGCGGAGCCCATGGCAGCTGCAGCCCCGCTTCGCTCGCGGGTCGCAATGCGGTAGAAAGCGGGATGGACGAGCCACCTAGCCCCGCCCGCTCGAGCACGATGCGGGCGATCCGCAAGAAAGACACCAAGCCGGAAATGCGGGTTCGGCGCCGGCTCCATGCGCTCGGCTTCCGCTTCCGGCTGCATCGGCGCGATCTTCCCGGCACGCCCGACATTGTCCTGCCCAGGCATCGAGCGGCGATTCAGGTGCACGGATGCTTCTGGCATCAGCATCCCGGCTGCCGGCACGCGACCAAGCCGCGCACGCGGCAGGACTATTGGCTGCCCAAGCTTGAGCGAAATGTTGTTCGGGATCGCGCGACGGCGGAAGCGCTTGGTGCACTAGGCTGGCGCCTCCTCATTATCTGGGAATGCGAGCTTGGCCACGATGCGGAGCTTGACGCAAGGCTGCTCAAGTTTATTTGATCCTGTTATGTTCTGCTCTTGCACCACTCTGAGTCATGGTGCAGAAGAATGCTGCAAAGTGCAGCGGAGAAGTCAGTGGCGATCATTGCAGAGGAAGGCGTGGTCCGAGTGACAGCCTCGCTAAGCCGGGCCCAGGAGCAGGCGCTCAAGGAACTCGCAGCCAAGCATAAGGTCAGCGTCGCCTGGCTGGTCCGCTATGCGGTCGACCAGCTGGTTGAGCAGGGCCGCGAAGCTCAGCTGCCGCTCGATTTCGCGCGGCGGCGCTAGCCATGGCTCTCGTCGAAACCCTGGCCCAGCCCGGCGTCGAGGCTGGGGGCAGCGCTGCCGCCTCGCTGGGACGCGGCAAGGCCCGCATGCCTGTGATCGACCTCTTCGCCGGCGCCGGCGGCCTGAGCATCGGCGCGACCGATGCCGGCTGCGAGGTGCGCGCCTGCGTCGAGCTTGACCCGGTCGCATGCAGGACGATGTGCGCTAATGAGCGCTATCACGGCGCGGTGATCGAAGGCGATGTCGCAGCGATCACGGGCCTGGACCTTCGCCAAGCTGCCCGTCTTGCCCCCGGAGATCCGCTGATCGTGGTTGGCGGGGCGCCGTGCCAGCCCTTCTCCAAGGCAGCCTATTGGGTCGAGGACGGCGAGGAGTCGCGCTATCGGCGCGCGCGCGCTGCGGGCATCGCGATGGACCGGCCGCCTGCGCCAACCGAGGCGCGACCGGACGCGCGCCGCACGCTGGTCGAGGAGTTCTGGCGGCTGATCTTCGAATCGAACGCTGACGGCTTCGTGTTCGAGAATGTCCCCAGCATCAAGCATCCACGCAACCGGCCTGTGCTGGATGGCTTTCGGCACGCCGCGGAGGCGGCGGGCTATTCGGTGACGCAGGTCACCGCGAACGCCGCAGAGCATGGCGTCGCCCAGACTCGCGAGCGTGTGTTCCTGCTGGGCGCCAAGAGCGGCGCCCCCGCCGCGCCGGAGCCCACACACACGCTCAAGGATGAGGCGGGACGCAAGCCGGCGCTCACCGCAGGCGAGGCGCTGCAAGGCTTTGACCGGCCGCAGTTCTTCGAGCCGGAGGAGCTTGTCACGGGCCGCTGGGCCGAGCATCTGCGCACGGTGCCGCCGGGCTGGAACTACAAGGCGCATACAGCCTGGGCAGGCCATCCCGACCCCACCTTCGTAACCGAGACGCGCTTCTGGAACTTCCTGCTGAAGCTGTCACCGGATCGGCCCTCCTGGACCATCGCCGCCTCGCCGGGGCCCTGGACAGGACCCTTCCATTGGAACAGCCGGCGCTTGCGCACGGTCGAGATGGCGGCTCTGCAGGGCTTCCCGGAAGGCTACAATCTTGTTGGAAGCCGGCGCGACAAGGTCCGGCAGATGGGCAACGCGGTGCCGCCGCCGCTTGCGCGGCGCATGGTTGAGGCGGTGCTCGCCACGGTTGACCGGTAGAGGGGGAATAGCATTGCGTAGCATCAGCTTGTTCAGCGGCTGCGGCGGCCTGGATCTCGGGCTCCATGAGGCCGGCTTCCGGACCGTCCTCGCGTCGGATCTCGAGCGGCTTTGCGCCGAGACCTGGCGCCGCAACTTTCCTGCAACGCCGTTCCTTGGCGGACGGATTGGCGCCTTGACCCGCGCGGATGTGGCCGACGCGCTTGGCGGCAGCATCGGCGAGATCGACCTGGTTGCTGGCGGGCCGCCTTGCCCTCCCTTCTCCAAGAGCCGCTTCTACCGCAAGGACAAGCCGCGCGCGCTCGATGACCCCAATGGGTGGGAGACGATCAACGGTTATCTGCGCATGCTCGACTGGGTGCGCCCGCGCGCCTTCATCCTCGAGAATGTGAAGGGCCTGGCCTACAAGGTCCACGCCGACGCGCTGGAGACGATCATCGCGCGCGCCGAGAAGCTCGGCTACAAGGTCTCGACCGACGTGCTCAACGCTGCAAACTTTGGCGTGCCGCAGATCCGCGAGCGCTGCTTCGTGGTCGGCGCGCTCGACGGCAACGTGGAGTTGCCTAGCCCCACCCACTCCAGCGATCCTGAGTCCAGCCTGCTGCCCTGGGTCACTGCTGGGGCGGTGCTTGCCGATCTCGACACCGAGGAGAACGCCTCCGACGAAGGGCATTTCGCGGGCGGCCAGCATCACGGTCTGCTTCGCCAAATCCCTCCCGGCGACAACTATCTCTACTTCACCGAGAAGCGCGGGCACCCGAGCCCCCGGTTCAAGTGGCGCGGCCGCTACTGGTCGTTCCTGCTGAAGCTCAGCCCCGACATGCCCTCCTGGACGATCCAGGCGCGGCGCTCGAACAACATGGGGCCGTTCCATTGGCAGAACCGGATCCTCCGGATCAGCGAGATCAAGCGGCTCCAGACGTTCCCGGACAGCTTCGATCTTGCGGGCACGATCGAGCAGCAATGGCGCCAGGTTGGCAACGCGGTCCCGCCGATGCTGGCCGCTGCGGTTGGGCGCAGCGTAGCCGAGGCGATCGGGGCCCCGCTGCGCGACGCGGCATGAGGCGCCTGCCGTCCTTCAACGATTTCTCGCCGGGCATCATCGGTGATGTCCGGCGACCGCTCGAGATTCTTGACCGGCTGGCGCCGGACATGGCGGCGGTAGTGGCCGAGTGGGACCGGGTCTTCTTCGCAAGCGCCGGCAACAAGCGCGCTAGCACTAACATCCCCGCCACGCTTTCAAGCCTCGGGCTGATGACGCGCACCCCGCTGGCGCTGACAGACGCCGGCAGGGTGATCCTTGACGCGCCCGACAGCGTCGAGGCGGCTCGCCGCCTCGCACGTCACGTCGTCGACACGCGCAACGGCATGGCAATCATTGATGCGGTGCGCTCGCTGAACATGCGCGGCGAGACGCTCAGCAAGGACAGCCTCAAGCGCGAACTCGAGGGGATTGGGATCGAGGGGCTGTCCAACGCAACCACCGATCACACCACATTGCTCAACTGGATGATCGAGGCAGGCCTGCTCCGCCGCGAGGCACGGTCCAACCCCTTGCCGGACGAGGCGGTCATGAAGGCCGCGCTCGGTATCTCGGCGTCCGAGCGATCAAGCTTCGCCGAGCTGCCGCTCAGCCAGCAGATTTTCCTGCAGGTGCTACGGCGCGTTGCGGAAGCCAACGGAGGCGCCGAAATTCCCGCAAAGCAGGTCATTGATGAATGCCTTCGCGATCACCGCACAAGGTTCGACGAAGACCAGATTCGGGCGAAGGTCATCAAGCCCTTGGCAGATGCCGGCTGGCTTGATGTTTCTAGTACGGCGAGCAGCGGACGCGGCGGCAAGAGCGGCTCGATCATTCCCTCGCCCAAGCTGATGGGGGTACCGATCGAGGCGGTACTTCCGGACTTCGACCAGGTAGTCCCAGCCGATCTTCGGGCTAAGATCGACCTGCCGTCCGCGGAGGTGAAGCGGCTGCTTGCAAGTGCTCAAACCTATGACCGCGGGCTCGGGCTGGAGCTTCTCGCGCTCAAGATGATCTTGGACATTGGTCTGGAGCCCCGCGCGTTCCGGCTGCGCAGCCGCGATACCGCCTATGCCGAGGTAGACCTGACGGCAGAGGGCAAGAACCTCCTGTTCTCGCGCTGGAACTTCCAGTGCAAATGCGTCAGCGGCCGAGTCAGTCTTGGCGATGTCGCCAAGGAAGTTGGCCTTGCGATCTACTCCAAAGCGCACGTCGTCGCGGTCGTGACGACCAGCGACTTCTCGGGCGAGGCGATCGCCTACGCGCGCGAGATCACCCAGGCGACCCATCTCCAGTTTCTGCTGGTGAACGGCGCGGTCGTGCGCAGCTATCTCGACAAAGGCGCTAGCGTCCTGCTTGATCACGTCGCAGCGAACGCGGCGAACGTCATGGCGCAGAAGCGCAGCCAGCCGATCGCTCCGGAGGAAGATGGATAGTGGCGCTGACGACCGAGAAGGAGGAACTGTTAGCCAAGGTTGAGGCTGCGCTTCGGCTTTCCGGTTGGCAGATGCTCTGGCTAATCTACGATCATCCTGCCCGAGCGAGGCTGATCAATGGCGACAACGCGATCGACGCCTGGATTCACATCTGGAATCTCACGCCGGGAGGTCGGCCAGCCCAGATGCCGCTCGAGCGGCGCATCCAGCCGACCGGCATCCAAGGCCTCTTCCTGGCAAGCCCGGGCGTTCGAACCTTGATCCTAGGATGGTCGGACGAGACCGGCGTGTTCGCCGCGTTCGACCACGACTATCATTCCGGTCACTTCGGCAAGTCATCCTCGATCCAGACCGATCTTCCCGCGCTCCAGGATGCCGCACGCGACGGAATCGGCGTCTTTGCCAAAGGAACGGGCGAACTCTCGATCGCAGTGCGCCCGGACATGCTCGGTCTCTATGTCCAGCAGATGCATGTGCTGCATGCGTCGGGAAAGGATGCTGCCCAACTAGATGTTCTCCGCCGCATGGCGGCGAATCCGCTCGAGGTCGAGCCGAGCAATGTCCCAAAGCAACGCCGCAAGGTGATGGCCACCGCGCTTCGGCTGCTGCGGGATCGTCGTTTCAGCCAGACCGTGCTGGCTGCGTATGGGCACAAATGCGCGTTCTGCGGGCTGCAGCTTAAGCTGCTCGACGCCGCCCACATCCTACCGGTCGCGCACCCCGACAGCCATGATCAGGTGACAAATGGGGTGGCGCTCTGCGCGCTTCACCACCGAGCCTATGATTCCGCGCTGATCACTTTTGATAGTTCCTACGCGGTTAGGGTGAATCAGAGCTTGGTAGCGAGCTTAAGAAGTGAGGGCCGCTCAGGCGGCCTCGCTGTGTTTAAGTCAGGCCTGCGCCCATCGCTTCTGCTACCGCAGCATAAGGTGAGCAATCCCTCGGCGATGATGATTCAGAAAGGCAATGAGCTGCGCGGTTGGGCGTGAAGACTGCTGACCAGGTGTCAGTACTCGGTCACAGTGTCCAAACAAGTCCAGCCTTTTCCACAAATCTTGATTGTGCTATTGATGCCCTCGGCGAGTTCGCAAGTCTATGATTTGACAGCGAAATCAGTCGCTTAGGTCGCCCAGCCGAAAGCTCTTCTGCCGATCATCCACAGACGTTCGCCCCCGTCCCGAAGCGTCCACATCGATACAAGCGTGGGAAGCGAAGGGGGTGCGCAGAATTCGCCAATACCTTGGTAACGGCTGGCGTCCAGTGGCGCACCACTTACCTATCGCGCGGGCCAAGCCACTCTTCGCGCGGCTGATCGCACACAAGCGTCATCCCGACACCGTCTGTCGCGCGAACGGGCAGCGACGTGATATCAAAGCCGTCGAGGCAGAAGACATTCACGCCAAAATAATCCGGCGCGGCGCGCTTGCGGTGGAAGACATAGATGCCGCAACGGGTGCAGAAGTGGTGCTTCGCGCGCAAGCTGTTCCATTCGTACGTGGCCAGGAAATCCTTTCCCGCGTCGATCCGCAGGGCTGCTTCCGGCACCTTCAGCATGAGCGCATTCCGCTTGACGCAGAGCGAGCAATCGCACGTCGTCAGTTCGGTTGGATCATCATCGATCGTGAAGCTGATCGCGCCGCAATGGCAGGATCCGATGTGCGTGCTCACCATCAGCCGGTTCCTCCAGAGAGAAGACGTCGCGCAGGAATACCGGCAGGTCGTTGGCAGGCAAAGCAGCCGGCACTTGGTAAAGCATGTCGCCGACAAAACCCCGGTGATAGGTGCCATGGTTCACGACATGCAGCAGTATTGCCTCGCGTGTCATCGCTCCCGCTTCCCCACCGACGAATTCGAATCGGACCGTCTCGCCCAAGGAATGATCACCTAGCCTCTCGGCGTAAGCCACATACCAGCGGTCCATGGCCTGCACCGATTGCCACAACGCGGTCAGAGGCGGCGGGTGCGGGGTATTGCGCGCCTCATAACCATGAGGCCGCCCTTCCAGGTGCGCACGGAAGATGTCGTCGATGACATAGGCATGGTTCAGCGTGTGGACGATGTTGCCGAAACGCGTCGGCCTCGCGCGCTCCGCCTCGCCCTCGGGCAGGCTCATTACCGCGCGAAAGGTGCTCGCGTTCGCCCAGGCCTTGTAACGGATCAGCATGCGCACGGTGGCGCCGGCGCTACACGGGCCGGCCATCGGGCGCGTCGGGTCTGTGCACGATGTGAATCTTGTTGCCGTCGGGGTCGTGAAGATAGGCTCCGAAATAATCCGGCCCGTAGCGATGGCGCGGGCCCGGCGCGCCCTCGTCGGCGCCGCCCTGCGCCAGTGCCTCCGCGTGCGCGCGCACGACTGCCTCGGGTGTCGGCGCGAGGAAGGCGGTCATGCTGCCATTGCCATGCGAGGAGGGTTGTCCGTCGAAGGGAAGATAGGCGTAGAAGCGCGGCAGGTTGGGGGCCGGGTGATGCCAGCAGCGCGACGGGGGCCCGCCATCGGGAGTTACTTGCCGCTGCACCAGACCGAGCGGGATCAACAACGCATCGTAGAAGCGCTCCGCGCGATCGAGGTCGCTGACGCCGACTGTAATATGGCTGAACATTTGCCGGTCACAGCCAGCCGAGCTGGGCGAGAACCTCGCCGATGGCCGTGACGATCGCGTCGGGATCGTCGATCTCGATATTGTGGTTGGTCTTCGGCACGATTCGATGCCGCCCCCGCCGGGACAATGCCGCACTCTGGGCATGGAGACGATCGGCCGCCCAGAAGCTCGCGACATCGATCGGGTCTTCGGCGTCGAAGTTGCCGTGGCTCAGCACGATCACCGGGCGGTTTTCGAAGGGGGTGCCGCTGAACAGCATGGCATAGCTGCTGTTGGCACCCGGATTGGCATAGACGCTGTTCGCGATCTCCGAATATTGCGCCTCCTGATAGGCGCGTGTGACCTGCAGCTTCAGCCGCTCGGCGGCGATCTCGGGGCCGAGCGGCGCGCGCACCGGATCGGTGCAGCGCCGGCAGGTGTCCGATGCCGGATCGAGATCCTGCGCCTTCGCGGCGGCCGCGCACTGCTCGTAGTGCGAAGTCAGGAATCGAAAGAAGTCCTGGTCGCCGAGCTCGGTTCGCGCCGCGATCGACGCTCCGAACTTAACACGGAATGCGGGCCGGATGCGGTCGTACCAGCGGTCCTCGGCGGGATCGACCAGTACCAGCCCGGCGACGTCCTCGGGGTAGAGCGCGGCATGGAGCTTGACGTTGAACCCACCCAGCGAATGCCCGACCAGCACCAGCGGCGTGCTCAGCTTCGCCGCATGAATCAGCGCGTGCATATCCTCGACGATCGCCATCGGCGTCCGTACGCCACGAGCCGGGTCGCTATGGCCGAGGCCGGCACGGTCATAGGAGCAGGCGCGCGCACCCGCGGCGACCGCGGGCTGCACCAGTCCCCAGATCACCGACCAGTCGCTGCCGCCCGCATCGAACAGCACGGTGTGCTTGCCGCTGCCCATGCAGAACAGGTTGAGCTTCCGTCCGCCGCCGATATCGACACGTTCATGCGGCCCGACGAAGCCGCGAAGCACCTCCGGCGTGCTCGCCACCGCCGATTTCGGCAGTGCCTGCGCCGAAGCGCCGCCCGCCAGCATCGCGGCGCCGATCATGCCCAATATCCAGTGCTTCATCCCTGTCTCCCTTCCTGATGCCGTGCTTCCACTAGCGACGTCTGCGTCGCAGTCCCAAACCAGCCGCGCTCGTCGCCGAGGCGGACCTGCCCGAGGCTTCGCCCCTCCGCCCCAAGCCAGCTTTCCGCATCGACCAGCACCCAGTCGCCTTCGGGCCGGCGCAGCAGCGCCGCGGTGAGATCGGTGCTCGGAAAGAGCCATTGCTCGAACGGCAGCACGCTCGCGACACCGTTGGCGAAGTCCGCCGCGGCGACCGCGCGCGCCGCCGGACTGGTCGCCATGCCTGCGACCAGCGACGCGTCCATCCGGAACCACACCGATCCCGGCCCTTGATGCTCAAACCCTCCCCTGACGGCGCGCATCGTGAACAAGCCGGCAAAGCCCCCGGTGGCGCCGGTCGTTACCCTGCCCGCATCGGGCCCGGGAAACGGTGTGGTCAGGCTCGAGACCGGATCAGGAACCCTCTCGGGTTCGCGCCGCATCCGCAACACCGTCGCTCGCGCGACCTCGACGCCGTTCGCTCTGAGCTCCAGCGCGAGCAGCTGGATCTTCTTTCCCTCGCGCACCACCCGGCTCTCGACCCGCAATCGCCCCAGCGGCACGCGGCGCAGCAGGTCCATCGTCACCCGCGCCACCGACATCGGCGCGGGCGCGGCGATGCCCTCGGCCACCTGCACCAGCAGCGCGGCGGGCGCACCGCCGTGGCACGTGTCGGGCGACCAGGGTCCGGCCGCGCCTTCGATCGCAATATATTCGGCGGGATCATCGGCCCGCGTGAACGCCGCGCGAACCGTCATCCGGCCAGCCGCTGTCTGAAGAAGGCGAGGATCTCGTCGCGCGCGGCGATCGTCGGCTGGCCCGCCGCGTCGATCAGGTGGACGGTGACGACGCTGTGCGGCGTCGGCACATGCGCCGCGAAGAAGGGCGGCACTTCTTCATTCGCAGCGCTGTCGGGCAGCACCCGCGGCACGAACCGGTCGCCCAGTGCGCTGGCATAGGCAGCGAACCGCTCGGCGCGGCAAAAGGCATCGCCTTCGAAACGATAGGCGAGCACGTTCAGATCCTCGCGATCCATCCGCGCCTTGACCGCCGCAATCTCCTCGGGCGCGATCTCGATCCCGGCGGGATGATCCAGCGGCAGCGACGGCTGGCACAGCACCGGTGCCAGCACGGTCGGATCGAGCATCATCGTCAGCGCGAAATTGCCGGTGAAGCACATCCCGATCGCGCCGACCCCGGGCCCGCCGCATTCCGAATGCGCCACCCGTGCCAGTCCCATCAGCCACCGCGTCAACGGGCTCGATTTGCCCCCGCCAAAGGCGCGGAACTCGGCGCTGACGCATGCGCGCTGGAAAATCCTGGCGCCCTGCTCGGCATCGAGGACGACGCCATCGCGGCCAAACAGCGACGGCATGTAGACGGTAAAGCCGGCGTCCCGGACCCAGCGGGCGAAGCGCGCCACATGCGGGCTGATTCCGGGCATCTCAGCCATGACGATCACTGCGGGGCCTGCGCCACTGACGAGCACCGGTTTCGGTTCGCCATCGACGGAAATCGGCCGCCGTTCGAAATCCGTCAGTCGATCGTCCTGCATGTCCACAGCCATTACCGCGTCCCTCTGGCGACGCACCATGCCGCCCGGCCATGCGGAGCGGGAGCGTCCGCTTCGCCTTTATTCGAGGATTTTTCGCCAATTCGGGTCCACAAGTTCGGCAGGGTGACCGCGCTTACGCCGCGAGCAGCGCCAGCATCACGCCCGCCGCGATCAGCAGCAGCCCGCCCGCTTCGCGCGTCCGCACGCGCTCGGCGAGGTAGAGATGGGCGAAGCCCAGAGTGAAGAAGACCTCGACTTGCCCCACGACCCGCACCAGCGCGACCGGCGCGGTCGCGAACCCGGTGAACCAGCAAGCCGATCCCAGCGCGGCGAGCAGGCCGACCAGTCCCGAATTGCGCCAGGTCTGTGCCAGTGCGCGCCAGGTCGCGGGCTCGCGCCACGTCACCCAGGCGCCATGCATCGCGGTCTGGAGCAGCATGACGATCGCGAGCGTCACCAGCGCAGCCGCGATCGGATCGGCAAGGTCGAGATGCTCTGTCGCATGCTTCACCAGCAACCCCGTGAGCGCGAACAGCGCCGCGGCGCCCAGCCCGCACAAGGCCGCGGGCTGCGCCACGCCGTTTGCCAGTTCTCGCCAGCCCGATCCAGTCGGTGGCAGCGAAAGCAGCATGATGCCCGCAACCCCCGCCGCGATCCCGACCCAGGCCAGCGCGGACAACCGCTCGCCGAAGAACGCCGCTGCCGCGACCGCGGCCATCAGCGCCTCGGTCTTCGAAAAAGCAGTCCCCGCAACGAAACCGCGATAGCCGAAGGACAGGATCAGCAGCGCAGTCCCCAAGATCTGCGCCAGCCCCGCCCCCGCCGCCAGCGCCAGATAGGCCGGCGACACCTCGGGCACGCTCACTTCGTGCACGCCCAGCCACGCAGCCGCCATCGCCACTGCGAACGGCGCGCCATAGGCATAGCGGACGAGGCCCGCGCCGCTGACGGTCAGCTCCTTGCGCAGCCGCTGCTGGAGCGCGGTCCGCCAGGCCTGGAACAGCCCGGCGAGCAAGGCCGCGGGCAGCCAGATCGGCGAGGCGATCACGCCTCTGGCGGGCGCACCGGGCCCTGCTTGAACCAGGCGCGGCGGATGAGCCCGCCGGTGACTTCATAGATGCCGATCACGTCGACCGTTCCGCACAGGCCGTCGAAATGCCGCGTCACGACTTCGCGGTCGATCACCAGTTCTCCCACGCTTGTCCGCGACAGCAAGGTCGCGCGCAGTGCAGTATCGGCGAACCGCTCGCGATGCCGCACCTCGATCGCCCCGGAATCCTCGGCAAGCAGCGTCTCGGGCCATGCGTAGATCCGCGCGTCCGGCGCCCAGCAGGCCATGAACCGCTCGAGATCGCGATCATTATAGGCATCGAGCTGGCGGCCGACGATTGCTTCCGGGGTCATGCCGCCTCCTTTGGCCGCGCGCGCAGATTGATGACAAGCCCGGCGATCACCAGCCCCGCCGCCGCGATCTTCCAGCCCGGCAAGGACTCGCCGAGGAACCAGGCCGAGGCCGACAGCCCGAAGATCGGCACCAGCAGCCCCAGCGGCGCAACCTGCGTCGCGGGATGGCGCGACAGCAACCAGTTCCATATGGCATAGCCGAACAAGGTGTTCCCCAGCGTCTGCCAGGCGAGGGCCGACCAGCCGATCCAATCGGCCTGCGCCATCGCGGCCGTCGCGGCGGCGGGCCCTTCGAATACCAGCACCATCAGCGTCAGCGGCGGCACCGCGAACAGGCTCCCCCATACCACCAGCGCGAACATGTCGATCTGGCCGGCGCGCTTGACGACGATATTGCCCCCGGCCCAGCCCATCGCTGCGACCAGCATCAGTACGATTCCGAACGTATCGGCGCCCCCGCCCGTGTGCGCCGCGACCAGAGCGACGCCGGTGATGCTGACCGCCATCGCCGCGAAATTGACAGCAGTCGGCCGCTCGCGGTTGAACAGCATGGCGAGGCCGACGGTGAAGAATGCCTGGGTCTGGATGAGCACCGAGGCGAGCCCCGGCGACATATGCCCGGTCATCGCATAGAAGGTCGGCCCGAACTGCCCGAACCCGATGAGGCCGCCATAGGCCGCGACATTGGCGAGCGACGTCTTCGGCCGTGGCACGAAGGCGAGCAGCGGAACCGACGCCAGCAGGAAGCGCAGTGCCGCGAAGGTGAAGGGCGGGAACCGCTCCAAGCCGACATGGACGACAACGAAGTTGCTCCCCCATACCGCCACGCCGACGATGGCGAGCAACAGGTGCGGGAGCGGCATGCGCCCGGCCACGGAACCGCTCACAGGACGATCGTGCCGCGGAACATCTCGACACAGCGCCCGCCCACGCTCGCCCGCACGCCATCGTCCGCGCGCCATGCCCGAAGCGCGAGCCGGCTTTCGCGCCCCATCTCGAACCCCTGAACCGCTTGATAGGCCAGCGCCGGGGCATCGCTCAGCGACAGCCGC
This sequence comes from Altererythrobacter sp. B11, assembly GCF_003569745.1. Lineage (NCBI taxonomy): Bacteria > Pseudomonadati > Pseudomonadota > Alphaproteobacteria > Sphingomonadales > Erythrobacteraceae > Altererythrobacter > Altererythrobacter sp. B11. Next base: position 193,274 of record NZ_AP018498.1, on the reverse strand, counting down.
AGCGCCGCCAGCGTCGCGTTCGCGCTTCCCGTCGCCGGGTCCTCCCAGGTCCCGGCCAGCGGCGCGAACATGCGCGCCCGGATGCCTTCGCCGTCCGCCGCGTAGAAGAAGATCGAGAGCCGCTCGCCCACCTCGTCGCGCGCGGCCGCCACCCGGCGATAGGCGGCCAGATCGGGCGTCGCCCTGCCCAGCGCCTCCGGCGCGACTTCGGCCAGCACGAAATCCACGCCGAGGCTCGCCCGGACCGGCAGATGGTTGCGCGTCACGATATGCTCGGGCGCGAGCGACAGGCAGGCGGCGATCTCTTCGGGGCCGAACGTCCCGAGCATCGAAAGCGGCTGCGGCGCGTCGATCTCCGCTCCGACGCATTCGCCGTTCTCGTGCATGAGCCGCACCTCGACCAGTCCGGCCAGCTCCTCGAACCGCAGCACATTGCCTCCGGCCAGCCCCAGCCGGGCCAGCACATGCGCGGTCCCGACATTGGGGTGCCCGGCGAACGGCATCTCGGCGGTGCGGTTGAAGATCCGCACCTGCGCCGTGTTGGCCGGGTCGCGCGGCGGCAGGACGAAGGTCGTCTCGCTATAGTTCATCTCCGCGGCGAGCGCCTGCATTGTCGCGGTATCGAGCCCATCCGCGTTAGGGAACACCGCCAGCGGGTTGCCCCCGAACCGCCGCTCGGTGAACACATCCAGCGTTACATAGTGATAGGACGTCATTGGAAATCCTCAGTCGACATAATGGCATGTCACGCGCAGCGCCTTGCCCGAGGCGTCGCGCTCGAAGCATTCTATCGCGATCCGGTCGCCGATATTGCTGTGATAGCGCAGGCACAGGCTTCGGGTGCCCCGGGCGACATCGAGCAAGGTGAAGCGCAGATCGGGATGCCGCGTCAGCGCCGCCCCGAAATAGCCGGCGAGCGCCGTCTTTCCCGAAACCTGGTCGCTCTCGCCGCCCGTGAAATCCAGATAAATGGGCGAGATCAACTCGACCGCATCGGCATAGTGCGAGAGGATCCGCGGCAGATCACCGGCATTGAACGCGGCGATCCAGTCCAGCGCAAAGTCGTTCGCGTCATCCATTCCGGCCACGCTCAGTTTGCGAGATCGGCGACGCACCCGGTGAAGGCGAGCGGCGACGCACACGCGAGCGAAGCTCACGCGGACCCGGGCCGCCCGCGCGCCGGATGAGGCCGCGCAACGTGGAAGGATCTGAATAGCCAACCCGATAGGCGACCTCCTCGAAGGGCAGGTTCGTCGTCTCGATCAGCGTCACGGCCTGTTCAACCCGCAATTGCTGGAGGAACCGGATGGGCGAGAGACCCGTGGCCGCGCCCACGCGTCGGTGGAAGGTTCGTGCCGACTGGCCCACCGCGGCCGCGATATCGTTGACCCCGATGCCTTCGCCCAGCCGCGGCCGCGCCCACGCAGCCGCCTTGGCCACGCTTTCGCTCGATGAGGCGAGAAGACCCACTGCCATATAGGGGATCTGCGATCGGCGTTCGTCGAGGATCATGCGTTGCGCGCAGCCTTCTGCGATCTCGGCACCCGCATGCCGCGCGATCAATCCGACCATCAGGTCCATCTGCGCCATCGCCGCGCCCGCGGTGATGAACCTGCCGTCGGCGAGCACCAGTTCGGCAGTGTCGAGCGAAACGGCAGGGTAAAGCTCATTGAAGACCGAGACGAGCCACCACGCAGTGGTAGCGCGGTGGCCATCGATCAGGCCTGTGCTCGCCAGCAGCAGCGTGCCGGTGCACGAACTGGCGATGCGAGCCCCGGCGCGGGCCGCCGCAAGGATCAGTTCGCGCGCTTCGACTGCATCCGGCTGCGCCAGCCGAGCCGCATAATCGTCCGACTTGGACAGCCCCTGGGCGGGGACGATGAACAATTCCGGCGCGTCGTGCTGCGCTTCGGGAAAGGCCAAGAACGGACGAAAGAGATGAGCCCCGCCACCCACCAGCCTGACGTCAAACGCAGGCGGGCGGCCTGCCGCCATGCAGATGCGGTTGGCCATCGCCAGCACATCTATGGTGATCGACACGCTGGTCGCGAGCGCGGTCTCAAGCGCCAGGATCGAGACCGACAGCATCAATAGGGCTCCCCGTTCCTGCGCGTGAAGCGCCACCCGGTCGGGCTCGGTTCAGCAGCAAGATCGTCGTCCGGATAAATGGCGCTGTCGCCGGGAAGGCGATCTCCGATCTCCAGATAGACCGCATCGCTGGCGGAGCGATTTATCAGGTGATGCGCCCGTCCGCCATGCGCGAAGCCGGCGCACATGCCGGCACTCAACGCCGTCTCGCCACGATCATCGACCAAAACAAGTTCGCCCGAGAGCACATAGACGAATTCGTCCTGCACGAGATGGCGGTGACGCAGCGAAGACTGGGCGCCTGGCGCCAGCGTGGTTCGGTTCACGCCGAAATGCGTCAGGCCGAATGGGTCGCCGAGCGCCTGCTTGGTGCGCCCCGCGACGCGCGAGGCGAATTCCGCAGGATAGCCCGTAGAGCTGCGTCCCGGAATGTCCGCTGCGACCAGTGCGGAAGGATTGGCTTCGGTCACTCCGGCACCGTACCGGGCGCATAGCTGGCGTAGACTGCGGCCATGTCGAGGCCGCCAAGGCCCGCAGCTGCGACACTTTCGAAGCGCATGCGGCTTTCCTTGAGCAACGGGGCTTGGGCGCGGACCTTTGCCGCCAGCCCTTCCACCAGCCGCGCATTCTTGACAACGTCGGCGATCGCAGCCTGTGGCGAGAAATCATCGCGCCTGATCTTGTCGAGCTTGGCACGGGCGACGGCGCTGCCCAGCGCGCCCGATCCGATCACCTCGGCGAACTGGTCGAGGTTTACATCGGACAGGCGCGCCAGATGCGCCGCCTCGGCAAGCGCAGTCACTGATGCGATCAGGTACAGGTTGACGGCGAGCTTCATCGCCAGTGCGGTCGGCACCGCGCCCGCAACCACCGTCGTGCTGCACATCGAACCGAGCAGCGCCCGTGCCTGCGCAATCGCATTGGCCTTGCCCGCGAGCATGGCCACCAGTTCACCGGACTCGGCGGGACCTCTCGACCCGGACACCGGAGCCTCGACGAATGAGCCGCCGGCGGCAACAATATCGTTGGACAGCGCCAGCGAAAACTCTGGCGAATGCGTTCCCATGTTGATGATCAGCCGGCCTTGAGCACGCGCGCCAAAATCGGATTCGCGCCGCGCCAGAATCGCATCGACTGCGGCGTCGTCGGCGAGCATCAGGATGATGGCGTCGCACGATGCAAACAGCTGCGCCGAGGTGTCGGCGACACTTGCACCCAATGCCCGCAACGCGTCGGCCGGCCCGGGAGACCGGTTATAAACCATGGGCGCAACCCCTGCCGCGCAAAGCCTCGCCGCCATCGGCGCGCCCATCAGACCCAGACCTGCAAACCCCACTCGCATGCTTCGACGCTAGGGATGCCCCTTGCTCAGCGCCAGTGGCGAATTCGACGCAAGTACGGGTTATTTCGCCATGGCGCTTGGCGCATCGCGAACGCTCCAGGCAAAGCCGTCAAGGAACCGCCTTCGGCAACGCATAGAGCTGGCGAAATGCTGCCATCGCAGCCGGGTGATAGATGGTCGCGTGCGACTCCTCAGGCATCAGAGTGAAAGTCCACGCGAGACCTTTGAGACCTGCATTTTCCAGCGCGGCGATCAATCGATCGATGCCATCCCTCATCTCGGGATAACTTGTCATCTCGTCACCGGCGGCGAGCCACAACCGACGCCCTGCAAAGTCACCAGCCGAGAGATCGGCGGCGGCCGACCGGCTCAGCGCGCCTCGGTTCCACCAAAGACTGGGGCTGATCGCGATGTAGTCATCGAACGATCCGGGTGACGTCAGGGCGGTTTCCACGACGAACAGGCCCGCCAGCGATTCGCCCATCAGTGCGGTGTGACCATCGATGCGATAGCGCCGCTTGATCCACGGCTTGAGTTCCTCCACCAAAAAGCGCCGGTAGGATGCCGCGCCTCCTGACGTCGGGGCCACTCTCAGATCATCCGGATCGGTGGAGGGTGAGGTCAAGTCATGCCGCCTGTCCTTGCCCTCGATACCGACCACGATCACCTCCTTCGTCAGCCCATAGGCTGCCGAAATGCTGGCCAAGCCGGTGATGTGGTGGAAATCCTCCGCCGCGCCGCCATCCAGCAGGTAGACCACCGGAAACCTCCGGTTGGGATCGGAATAGTGTGGCGGAAGATAAACCGCGATGCGGCGATCGTCGCCCAACAACCTGGAACGAAGGACATATGAGTTGCCGATTACGATCGGCGAACCGCCCCGAACAACCTCCGGCACGACCGATTCACTCGTTGCCGCGCAGGCATGCAGCGTGGCCGCTGCGATCAGGATTGCGGCACGCCGCGCGGCTCGCAAGAAAGGGGAAAACAATTTCGAGGGCGAAAAGGAGCTATGGAGCGAAATTGATCGTGAGTGGCCGAGGGCGGGTGCACGCATATTTGCTCCGATAGGGTTCGAGCGCACTGACACGCGCTCGTCCCCCCAACGTGTCAGTCCTGCGTCAACCACGCGAGCGCGCAATCCGCCATTATTCAAGGGCATCTGGCCATGTCACAAGCGCGACCGCATCGGCGCGAACAGTAACTCCAGCACTATTTACAAATAAACTTGCACGCGCCCCTGCGGATGAGGGTGGACTTCGGGATAAGACCCGATTATGATCCTCATTGTCGGTTAAGTACGTAAGAATGTGCGTGAGGACTCCAGCAAAGTCTTCTAAGTGCTTTTTGATGGTACATGGATTTAGGCAGAAATTGATTGAATTTACTTATCAATTTGTTGCATACAAATCTTAAGTACTCTTCTGGGCACCACTTTCTGGCGCTAAGTGCGTCCAGCAACGTCCAGCAAGCATCTTGTTTCACAGCATAAATCGACCGATGATCGCCGGCTAAATTTCCGGTGACGTCCGGCTAGGACCACCAACAGCACCCCACGATTGGGGTGCCCTTGATGGCCCCGGATCGACCCGGCTTGCTGGGAAGAACGACATGCTAACCTACATCCAAGTCAAAGGCACAAAGCCCGCGTCGAAGCCTTAACTCCTGCGCGGGATTCTCGGAGCCTGTACCTCCAGGTCAAGCCGAACGGCTCGAAGCTGTGGCGAATGAATTATCGCAATCTTGACAAACAGAAGACCCTGTATCTGGAGCCCTGGCCCGATGTCAGCCCCGCCGACTGAGGTGGTCCCGGAAATCTGGACAGGGTGCTAAGCTAATCCCGACCTGAGGAATGGACGGGAAATGAAGAAGACGAGGAAGCGGTACAGCGCAGATTTCAAGGCGAAGGTGGCGCTGGAGGCGCTCCGGGGTGACCTGACCCTGGCCGAGCTGGCAGCGAAGCATGGCATCCACCATACGATGATCGCGGCCTGGAAGCGCCAGGCTGTCGAGGGAATGGGGAGCACGTTCTCCGGAGCCGGCGATGCAGCCAAGGCAGCCAGCGAGGCCGAGGTGGAGAAGCTGCACGCCAAGATCGGCCAGTTGGTCGTGGAGCGGGATTTTTTAGCCAAAGCCTCCGGTCGATGAGCGTGGCACGGAGGCGTTCGATGATCGAACCTGCTCACCACCGGCTGTCGATTGCGGCGCAATGCCGGCTGCTGTCGATCAGCCGGTCTTCCTATTATTATGCGCCGGTGCCGGAGACCGACGAGACGCTGGCACTGATGCGGATGATCGACGCGGCGTTCCTCGACATGCCATGGTATGGTAGCCGCCAGATGGTCCGGCACCTGCGCCGCGAGGGCCACGATGTCGGCCGACGACGTGTGCGGCGGCTGATGGCGAAGATGGGCTTGTCGCCGATTTACCAGCGCCCTCGGACCAGCGATCCGAACCCGCAGCACCGGATCTATCCGTATCTTCTGCGCAAACTGGTGATCGAGCGCCCCAACCAGGTGTGGTGCGCCGATGTGACGTATATCCCGATGCGCCGGGGCTTCTTGTATCTGGTCGCGGTGATGGACTGGGCGACCCGCAAGGTGCTGGCCTGGCGGCTGTCGAATACGATGGACGCCGGCTTCTGCGTCGCCGCACTGGAAGATGCGCTGGCGCGCTTCGGTAAGCCGGAGATCTTCAATACGGATCAGGGTAGCCAGTTCACCAGCTTCGCCTTCACCAGCGTGCTGCGCAACGCAGAGGTCAAGATCAGCATGGACGGTCGAGGCCGTTGGATGGATAATGTGTTCATCGAGCGGCTGTGGCGATCTCTGAAGTATGAATGCGTCTATCTCCACGCCTTCGAGACCGGCTCGGAGCTGCGCACTGGCCTCCGGCGATGGATCACCTATTACAACACGCAGCGACCGCACTCGGGTCTCGCCGGGCGGACCCCGGCAGAGGCCTACGGGCGGATCAGCGAACCAGATCATGGGGGGCATGCCCCCCATGATCTGACGACCAGACTGGCGGCATAATCACATCGGGGATTAGCTTAACTTCGTCGCCGACCTGTCCAAGAAGGCGGAACCACCTCAGACGCCCGCGCCAAGCGCCACGAGAAAGAAGCTCGCGGCCGGTGTCGACCCGCCGATCGAGAAGAAGCGGCCGCGCATCGCCGCCAAATTTGCCGCCGCGAACACGTTCGAACTCGTTGCCAAGGAATGGCTCGAGAAATGCGGGCGCGAGGGAAAAAGGCGGTGGTGCCAGTCCGCTGCGCGCAGGCATCGTGGCCCCGCGTGAATTTCTGTACTGGATGCTGCCCCGGTAGATTGCGCCGCTATGTCGGGCGGCGAAAGGAAAATGAATGCAATTGAGTGACGCTCGCGAACTGGCCGCCCTGGATGCGGTGGGCCAGGCCCAGGCAATTCGGAATGGCGAATTCACGAGCGCAGAACTGTGCAAGGCGGCGCAACTGCGCATCGAAGAGGGTAATCCTGCGCTCAACGCAGTCACTTGGTTGGCCGAAGAGCCACCGGCCCCGGCCAATGAGACCGGAACACTCGCGGGCGTGCCATGGCTGCTAAAGGCATCGCTTGAATATCCGGGCTGGCCGTTCACAAGCTGCTCGCGCAGTCGGATGCATGCTGTAGGCCGCAAGGCTTGGCCTTTTACGCAGGCCTGCCTCGATGCTGGTCTCGTGCCGATAGGCTTTACCGGCATGCCCGAATTCGGCCTGCTGACCACGGGCGAGCCGCTGGCGACCGGGCCGGTCCACAATCCGGCAGCGCCGGGACGCTCTGCCGGCGGGTCGTCGAGCGGAGCAGCTGCTGCCGTCGCCGCCGGTTTCGCGCCGCTCGCCCATGCCTCGGACGCAGCCGGTTCGATCCGCATCCCGGCGGCAAATTGTGGCGTAATTGGCTTGAAGCCGTCGCGTGGCGGTAATCTGCGCGCCCGTGCACCGCATCTGATTGATGACGTGCTATGCTCGGACATGCTGATCGCGCGCAGTATGCGGGATATCGCGGCCTCCTACGACATCGTCGCGGCGGGCGGGGGCGAGACCGCTACGAGAAGCCTGCGTGGGCTGCGTGTGGGATTTGCGCTGACCGGGCTCGATGGCCGGCAGGCCGCTCCTGCCGTAGTGGAGAAGCTGCGCGCGGCGGCCAGAGACCTCGAACAGGCAGGCGCGGTGATCGAAGAGGTCGCCATCCCTGGCGATCACGCGGCGATGATCCGCGCCTTCAAGGCGATCTGGATGCAGGAGGGCGGCGAATTAACTGACCTCATCACCGCTGCGAACCCCAGCGTCGCGCCCGATGAACTGCTCGAACCCTGGACCCTCGGCCTTGCCAAAGCGCGCGAGACGCTGGATGCGGGCGAGACCGCCAATGCCTTTCGTCAACTCGCGCTGAGCGAGTTCGCATCGGCGGAGTTCTTCGCCCGGTACGACGTGCTGCTCTCGCCGGTCGCGCAGGAGCCACCGATCGCGCTCGGCCGCCATGCGCCGGACCGCGCTTTCGCCGAGTTGTGGGAAGACTTCTGGCCCTTCGTCAACTTCACCCCGCATGCGAATATCGCCGGCCTGCCGTCGATCACTCTGCCGTTCTGGGGGGGCGCTGAAGATGGCCCAGTTGGCGTGATGATGACGATGAAGGCCGGGGCAGACTGCGCCCTGATCGCGCTTAGCCGGGAACTGGAGGGGCGCTGACTCTGCCCAGGTTTGGCTTGGGCTTTGGTCCCCTTGCTTTCTCGCACGCGGCGGGTGCATTGGGCCAATGCGCCGTCCCCGCAATCTCGCCCTGTCCCGCCGCATATCGAGCGACCGCAGCACGCCGCTCTACATGCAGCTCGTCCATGCGCTGATCCACGAGATTGAGCGCGGGCGACTGCAGCCCGGTTCCCCGCTACCGAGCAGCCGCGAACTCTCCGCCGATCTCGGGCTGAATCGCAAGACGGTTGTCACGGCCTTCGATGAACTCGTCGCGCAGGGCTGGCTGCAAGCGGACGGAAGGCGCGGCACCAGCGTCGCCACCAATCTGCCCGAGACACGGCGGCAACAGCCCAAACCCGTCGAGCCTGGGCCCCGCAAGCCGATCTATCGCTTCAACGCGCCACCGGTCCGCTCTCTCGCCGTGCCCTCGGGCTCCCGGATCAAGCTCGATGAGGGCAGCCCCGATGGCAGCCTGTTCCCCTCGGAAGTTCTAGCCCGCGTCTACCGCCGCGCGGCGCTCTCGGCCGCACGCGACCGGCGGCTCGGCTATCGCGATCCGCGCGGCAGTGAGAAACTGCGCGAACGCATCGCGCTGATGCTGCGTGAGGAGCGCGGGCTGGTACTCACGCCAGAAAACATCTGTGTGACCCGCGGCAGCCAGGCGGCGATCGCGCTCTCCACACGCCTTCTCGCACGGCCCGGAGGCAGCGCCGTTGTCGAGGAGTTGACCTATGAGGCGGCCGCTGCGGCATTCCGTGCGGCCGGGCAATCGGTCGAACCGCTGCGGATGGACGAGCGTGGGTTGCTGGTGGAAGATCTGGAGCGGATATGCCGCGCGCGGCCGGTGAACACGCTGTTCCTGACGCCGCATCACCATTTTCCGACCACGGTCTCGCTCGCGCCCGAGCGGCGGCTGCGGATCATCGAACTGGCGCGGCAGTTCGGCTTTGCGATCATCGAGGACGATTACGATCACGAATTCCGCTTCGGCTCCCAACCGCTGCTGCCGATGGCGTCCTACGCGCCTGACGCCGTGGTCTATGTCGGATCCCTGTCCAAGCTGATCCTGCCGGCGCTGCGCGTCGGCTACATCGCCGCCCCCAAGCCGGTTATCGATGCGCTTGCCCACCAGGTATCGCTGATCGATGGCATGGGCAGCACGCTTACGGAGGATGCCGTCGCGCTGCTGCTCGAAGAAGGCGAGGTACGCCGCCACGCACGCAAGGTCACGCGCATCTATGGCGAGCGACGCGATGCCTTCGCCGCGAAGGTGCAGGCCGCGCTGGGCGATTTCGCCGAGGCGCGCTTGCCCGGGGGCGGGTTGGCCTTGTGGCTGCGGTTCCACGATCTCGAAGCGCTGAAGCGCATCGAGGCAGGAGCGCTGAAGCAGGGGATCAGCTTCGCGTTGTCGGACAGCTTTCGTCAGAGCGCCGAGGCGGCTCACGGGCTGCGGCTGGGCTTCGCCAGCCATCCCGAGGCGGTGAGCGCGGCCGCGCTGGACGTGATGGCTCGTCTCGCGCGTGGTGTGACGAATTGACAACAGTTCGCAACCACCGCGTTTTGGTCCCCGAGCAATTTGCAAATTGGTACTTTTAACGGGCCATAAGCGGCGGGACTGTGTCCGAATATGGACTTTCCCTCTGGCCAACCCGCTGACCTTGTCGACCTGATCCGGGCCTATCCGCTCGCCTGGCTTGTCACATGCGGCGAGGCCGGCTTCGAAGCGACGCCGCTGCCGCTGGTTCCAGAGACCAACTCGGCAGGGGCGCTGGTCGCGCTGATCGGCCATTGTTCGCGCGGCAATGCGCAGACCGCCGCACTGCGCGACGATCCGCGCGCCTTCGCATTGTTTATGGGGCCGCAGGGCTACATCTCGCCCGAACTCGTCTCCCAGCCGCGCTGGGTTCCCACCTGGGATTTCGCGGTGGCCATCCTCGCGCTCGAAGTCGAACTGGATGAGGTCGGTACCGGGGAAGCAGTTCGCCGGCTCATCAATGCGGCCGAGGCCGGTCGGCCCCGACCGTGGCGGATGGAGGACGGCGGCGAGCGGATAAAGCAGCTGATGCGCCGCATTATCGGCTTCCGCGCGCGCGTGATCGACAGCGATGTGCGGCTCAAGCTGGGTCAGGAAGAAAGCCTGCCCACGGTCACCGAGATCATTGCGGGCATCGAGGATGGCGCGCTGCGCCACTGGATGCGGCGTCTCAACGCCGACCGGCTGGACGCGGCCGACGCGGACGAAATTGCGGGGAAGTAACGGGTATCAACTGCGGCTGCCGGATGCAGCCCACGGCAAAAGGAATAAGGGCATGAGAAAGTCCCACATGATGCGCTGCTGCGGGGCATCGGCGATCGCCGCGGCAACCGGCCTGCTCGCCCAGCCTGCCATGGCGCAGGAACAGGAGGCTGGCGCGATCGTGGTCACCGCGACCAAGCGCGCCGAAGCTTTGGATGACACGCCAATCTCGGCCAGCGCGATCAGCGGCGAGGATCTCGCTGCGGCCAATGCCCAGAGTTTGGCCGATTACGTGGTGCGCCTGCCGGGCGTGGTGTTCAACGATTACCAGCCTGGCGTTTCGGAAGTGGTGATCCGCGGAATTGCCGCCACGACCTATCACGAGCAGGGTCAGACGACGGTCGGATATTACCTGAACGAAATTCCGCTGGCCGAGCCGGGCTTTCCCATCGGCATCCCCGACGTCGACACATTCGACCTCAACCGGGTGGAAGTACTGCGCGGGCCGCAGGGCACGCTGTTCGGCTCCTCCACGCTAGGCGGCCTCGTTAATTATGTTGTCAACACTGCCGACACCTCGGAGGTGGATGCAGCCGCTCAGGGTTTGGTCGGATACACGAAGAATGCCGACGGCGAATTGAACTATGCCGGCAAGGCGATGGTCAACGTGCCGGTGGTCAAGGATCTGTTGGGCGTTCGTATTGTCGGCTATCAGCGCTCTGACGCCGGCTATCTGGACAATCCGGGTACTGGCGTAGATGGCAGCAATGATTTCCGCACGCGCGGCCTGCGCGGTTCGGTAGTGCTGACCCCGTCGCCGGATACGACGGTCAGCTACCTCGCGGTGTGGCAAGACACGAAGCTCGATGACCAGACCTACCTCGACACGGCCACTCCGTACATCCGCAACACTGCGCGCGCGGAAACGCAGGATACGCGCTTCCTGCTCAATTCACTGCGGATCGACCAGTCGATCGGGGATGTCGCCGATCTGACCGTGCTCGGATCGGTGGTCGACAAGACCAACCAGACCGTGTTCTCCTACCCCTACGCTTATGTCACCGGCGTGACGACGGGCGACGATGCCGCATATTCCCTTGGCGATGCGGATGCGAATATCGAGACGTTCGAGGTGCGCCTCGCCTCGAAGGGCCGCGGCCCGTTCAACTGGCTGATCGGCTTCAGCCGCATGCGCTCCGACAAGACCAGCTACGATCAGATTTTCCAGAGCGGCGCGGAAGCCTATATCGACGACAACCCGGCAGACTTTGGCGGCTTTGCAGGATCGGTTCTGGCACCGGCTGACCGGATCTACGGATATCGCTCGGTGCTCGACAACAAGGACGCCGGCCTTTTCGGCGAGGTGTCTTTCAAACCGGTCCCCGAGATCGAACTAATCCTTGGCGGACGCTACTTCTGGAACTCCTATTCCGGTGACGTGCTGAACCAGGCGGGCACGCTGGCGCCTGGCAGCTACAGCGCCACCGACAGTGCGGGTTCGGTGCAGGAGAAGGAGAATGGTTTCACACCGAAGGTCACGCTCGCCTATCGTCCGAGCGACGGCATCATGGCCTATGCGACCTATTCGCAGGGCTACCGCGTTGGCGGCATCAACCCGAATGCCGGCCTGCTGCCGAGCATCCAGGCCGCCTATGAAAGCGACGAGACCGACAATTACGAAGCAGGCATCAAATTCCATGCACTCGACAGCCGTCTCTATGTCGAGGCAACGGTGTTCCAGGTCGATTGGAACAACATCCAGGCGCGCCTGTTCGGCCCGGCGCCGTCCTACTACTCCTATGTAAGCAATGCCGGCGGAGCGCGCGTGAAGGGTGTCGAGTTCGCCGGCACGCTGGCGATCATCAGGGGTCTGAGCTTCTCCAGCAACGTCACCTATCAGGATGCCGAGCTGACCGAGTTCCTGCCGGATACCTTCGCTGCCGGCGGGGGCTACGAGCCGGGGACGACACTGCCCGGTTCGTCCAAGTGGTCCGTATCGAACAATCTGAAGCTGGACCTGGCGGACACGCCGATGCAGCCGACTCTGGAAATCGCCCATCGCTATCTGTCTTCGGCACCCGTCGCCTTCGGCAATCCGAACACGCGCGGAGACTTCAACATCTTCGATCTGCGTGCCAGTGTGACGGTCATGGAGAACCTTCGCGTATTGGCCTTCGCCAACAATCTGTTCGACGAATACGGCATCCTCAATGCGCCGTTCACCGATGCGGCCGCCCCGGCCGGATCGATTGTGAGGCCGCGTACGGTGGGCCTGCGGGTCGACTGGAGCCTCTGATGCGCAGCGCCGCCGCAATCCTGGCGGCGGCGCTCGCCCTTTCGCCGGGCGTGGCCGTCGGGCAAAACGCCACGCCGCTCGCCTACGACGCTCATGAGGCGACCTGGTCGCATCTCGATCTCTCGCCCGATGGGCGCACGATCCTGTTCGATCTGCTGGGCGACATATATCGCTTGCCGGCCGGCGGGGGGGCGGCCGAACCTGTCCTTACCGGCGAGGCGTGGGAGCGCGATCCAGTCCTGTCGCCAGACGGGCAGTGGATGGCGTTCATCTCCGATCGGTCCGGCATCACCAATTTGTGGATCGCCCGACCGGACGGCAGCGAGGCGCGGCAGCTTTCGACGGACGCTTCCCTGGTCCTCTACACCTCGCCTGCTTGGGCACCGGACGGCCGGAGCATATACGTCAGCCGTGCTGTCCATCGCGTTCTTGCCTTCGAACTCTGGCGTTTCCCGGTCAATGGCGGCCAGCCGGCCCTGCTGGTCGCGGCGCAGCCCAACGGAAACGAATCCTGGGACGACCGGACGAATGCTCTGGGTGCGGCGCCGACGCCGGACGGAGCGGCCGTCTACTACGCGACGAAGCTGGGCCATACCTGGACCGAGGGCGATCCGCCCAATTGGTCGATCGCGCGCAAGGATCTCGCCAGCGGCAGGGTGGAGACCATCGTACCCGGCGGGATGCGGCCGGTCCTCTCGGCCGATGGCAGGTATCTCGCCTATGCCGCGCGCTGGGGAGCGCAAACGGGACTGAGAATGCGCGATCTCACCAGCGGGGAGGATCGCTGGCTGACGTTTCCAATCGATCGCGACGGCCAGGAAGGCGGCTATTATTACGATTTGCTGCCGCGCTATGAATTCACGCCCGACGGCAAGGCAATCCTGCTGTCGCTGAACGGCACGTTCCACCGGCTCGATATCGGCAGTGGCGCGATGGTGGATGTGCCGTTCTCGGCAAACGTCGATCTCGCGCTCAAGCCGAACACGCGGGTTCGGCAGCGCGTCGACAGCGGCCCGGTGGTGACCCACCTGGCTGAGGGGGCCGTGCCTTCCCCCGATGGCAGACAGGTGGCCTTCACCGCGCTCGGCACGCTCTACGTAAAGTCTCTCGAAGGGGGCGATGCGCACGCGCTCTATCAGGGCGATGCCTTCCGTCCTTTCTGGTCGCCGGATGGCCGGACGCTGTATTTCGTCACCTGGACCGCTGCCGAGGGCGGGCAGGTCATGGCCATCCCTGCGAGAGGCGGAGAGGCGCGGGCGCTGTCCAAACAGGGCGCCTATTGGAGCGAAGTGATCGCCGCGAGCGATGGTCGCTCGCTGATCGCCCTGCGCGCCAACCAATATGAGCGGCTGCACGCGATCGCCGAGATCGCGCTCGACTACCCGACGGATATCGTTCGCATCCCACTGAACGGCGCGGCAGCGCAGCTGATCGGTCATGCCGCCGGCCTGAGGAATCTTCAGATGACTGCCGATGGCCGGATTTGGGTCCAGACCCCCAGGGCGCTCGCCGAAGTGGCCGATGGTGAGGTTGCGCCGCGAGTGGCCGTGGAGGCCAAGCCGGTCGGGCAATATGTGGTCGGCACGGCGCCGGTGCAGGACATCGTCATCTCGCCCGATGGCGAATGGCTGCTCGCGCGCGCCGCAGCGGAACTGCATCTCGTGCCGATGCCGGCTCCGGCGCAGGAAACACCGATGATCGACCTTACCGGGCCGGTCGAGGGTCATATACGGCTTACCCGCATTGGTGCCGATCGTGCCGGATGGGATGCCGACGGGCGGGGCCTGTTCTGGACCGTGGGGGCAGACTGGCGCCATGTCGGGGCCGAGCGCGCTTTCGCCGGTGACGATGCGGAGGCTGATGCGAGCGGCGCCTCGCTGGCGGTCTCGTTGCCGCGCGCGATGCCGGGGCGTCCGCAAGTGCTCCACGGCGCAACCGCGATCACTATGGATCACGGGATCATCCTGGAGAATGCAGACATTCTCGTCGAACAGGATCGGATCGCCGCGATTGGCCCGGCGGGCTCCTTCGCCCTGCCGGCCGATGCCGTGGTTCATGATCTGACGGGCAAGTTCGTCATTCCCGGCCTGATCGATGCCCACGCACATTTCTTCGGCATCAGGCGCGGGCTGCAGGATGGCGGGCATTGGGAATTCACCGCCAACCTCGCCTATGGCGTTACCTCCTCGCTCGAAGTGCAGGCGTTCACGCCCGACATCTTCGCCTACAAGGATCGCGCCGACACCGGATCGCTGATCGGGCCGCGGCTGTTCTCGACCGGGCCGGGCATCTTCGTCGACAGCCATATCGATTCCGTCGACACGGCGAGGGCGGTTCTGACACGATATCGCGACCATTACCGGACCCGCAACATCAAGAGCTACATGGTTGGTGATCGCGGGGCGCGGCAGGCGATGGCCGATGCCTCGCGCGCGCTGGGGATGATGCCGACTACCGAGGGTGCGGCTGATTACCTGCTCGAAATGACCCATGCTGTCGATGGCTTCGCCGGCAACGAGCATAATATCCCGGTTACCCCGATACACGAGGATGTGATCCGCCTCTTCGCGGCAAGCGGCATTTCCTACACGCCAACGCTCAGCGTGCTTTACGGCGGCAATCCGGCGCTGTTCGACAACATCATCCATCGGCGGATGCAGGATGACGAACGGCTGCGGCGCTTCACGCCGCCGTTCGTCATCGCCAGCGATCTGCGCGACCGGCATTGGATGCCCGAGGAGTTGCAGACCTATCCGCGCTTCGCGCAGGACGCGCTGCGCATCCGCGCGGCAGGCGGCCTGGTTGGCGCAGGTAGCCATGGCGAGGTGCAGGGTCTCGGGCTGCACTGGGAAATGGCTGCCTTCGTCGCTGGTGGTGCGAGCCCGCTCGAAGCGCTGGAGATCGCGACGATCGACAATGCCACGGTGATCGGCCGGCCTGACGACCTGGGCAGTCTGACGAAAGGCAAGCTCGCCGATCTCGTGGTGCTCGATGCCGACCCGCGTCAGGATATCGCCAATGCCCGGGCGATCGCCATGGTCATGCGCGGCGGCCTGCTGTTCGACGGTGCGACGCTGGCCCCGATCGCCCGCAACGGGGCCGCGCCGCCGCGCTGGTGGCTCGCCGATCAGCCGCAGCCGTAGTACCGCTGCAGGGCCATGACACCTGCCACGCTTCGCCGCTGGAGCAAGATCCACAGCTGGACAAGCCTCTTTTGTACGCTGTTCCTGTTGATGCTGTGCCTGACCGGGCTACCGCTGATCTTTCACGACGATATCGACAGCCTGACAGGCGCACATCTCCAGGAGCAGTGGGACGATGCGGCGCTGGTCCCGCTCGATGCGGCTGTTGACGCGGCGCTAACTTTGCGGCCCGGTGAAGTGCCGATCTACCTAAGCTTCGATATCGACCGGCCGGTGGTGAATATCACCAGCGGCGTTAGCGCCGATGTTAGTGAGAGCGGCATGACGTTCCAGCCGATTGATCGCCGCGGTGCGGTGCAGGCGAGCGGGGGCGAGCATGGCGGCGTGATGGATCTGCTGCTGCAGATGCACTCGGACATGTTCCTGGGGCAGGGCGGCATGCTGTTTATCGGCCTCATCGGGCTACTGTTCGTCGCCGCGCTTGTCTCGGGTATCGTGCTCTATGCGCCCTTCGCCCGCCGGGCCGGCTTTGCCAGAGTGCGCAGGGACAAGAGCGCGCGCACGCGGTGGCTCGACTGGCACAATCTTATCGGAGGCGTCACGCTCGCCTGGGCGGCGGTGGTCGGTCTGACGGGTGCGATCAACACTCTTTCCGACCCGATCACCGCTTGGTGGCGCGCTGATGCACTGGTCGGACTGACCAAAGGCGACGGGCAGACGATCGCTCCCTATCGTTCCGGTATGGTCGGCAGGGCGGTTGCCAATGCAATGCGGGCGGCGCCCGGCATGCGCCCCCAGTTCGTGGCCTTTCCGGGCGCGGCATTTTCGAGCCGCGACCATTATGCCGTGTTCTTGCAAGGGGGGACGCCCCTGACCGAAAAGTTGCTGACACCCGTTATGATCGATGCCCACACAGGGGACGTGGACGGGATCGCCCCGATGCCCTGGTATATGAAAGGTCTGCTGCTCGCCCAGCCATTGCATTTCGGCGATTACGGCGGGTTGGTGATGAAGCTGCTTTGGGCACTGCTCGACATCGTCACGCTCGTCGTGATTGCAAGCGGCCTGTATATTTGGCTTAAGCGTATTGCGCCGAATTCCGGCCGTCGAACGCCCACGGCAGCGTGATGGTCCGTCGGCCCCTCGTCCCAGTTATGACAATCGCTGCGGTAGTATCCGTTGGCCTCGTCGTGGGCCTGACCAGTGAGACATTGGGAGATGTCGCGGCAAACCTCGCTCTGTCAGTCTGCCTCGTTCCCATCCTCTGGGCTTTGTGCAGGCGCTGAACTCCGGGCGATGAGTGGGCGGAGTGGATCGGCAAGATTCAAAGCGCCAAGCCCATCGAACTGCTTCACTGGTACGGAAACGCGGCGAGGATGGTTCTCGCATACTCCCGCATCCAAGCCGGCAATGCGAACATGCCGTCGCGTCGCGCAGCCAGTAGAGTGCCTGGAAGATCCGCATGGCCGGGCGACCGGCCCAGAAGAGCTTGCTAGCGGCGGGTGGGCCTCTCGCCCAGTCATCCCTTTGCCGCAGGCCCTAATCCAAGACCTATCGGAGCGGCGAGGGCTGGGGCAGCCGATACCAAGCTCCAGGCCGAGAGGCGCATTCCTCAGGGTGCACCGGCGCATGGGCGATCTGTCCGTTGACACCTTAACCCTAAAAGCCTAGACCTTTAGGTTAAAGGCGCCGTCCTCAATGGTCGGGCCGGCGCGGGTTGTGCGAAAAGCGGCTTGTGGTTGATCTACGGAGGGGTGCCCAATGCAGAACATCGTCGCTGCTGCTTTGGCGCTGCTCGCCCTGCTGCCGTTGCCGGCCTTCGCCGCTCCCTCTTCGCAAGTGTCTGCAACTGACCCGTCCGATTCCGCTCTCAATGTGCGGATTGAGCGGCGCATCGTGCACTCACCGGCTGTCGCTGGCAATTTGCTGAACACCTCGGCGGATCGGGAGGTCTACATTGCCCTGCCGCCAAGCTATGACGCGCAGCCAAAGCGCAGGTATCCGGTGGTCTACGCCCTGCACGGGTTCTCCACCGATGCCCGGCGCTGGATGGAAAAGCTGCAGACCCAGGCGGGGCTGGGCCGAGCCTTCGCGAGCGGGGCCGCCGAACTGATCGTCGTCTTTCCGGACGCCAGTAATCAATATGGCGGATCCTTTTATGGTCGATCCGTCGTCACCGGCGATTTCGAAACCTTCGTTGCCGATGAGCTCCCGGCATTCATCGATGAGAATTACCGCACCATTGCCCGCCCGGCAGCGCGCGGCCTGATGGGGCATTCCATGGGCGGCTATGGCGTGGCGCGCATCGCGATGATGCGTCCGGGGCGGTTCGGCGCCCTCTATATGATGTCGCCTTGCTGCCTCGCTCCCCTTGGCGTCCAGGGGCTGACGCAGGAAGAGGTGCATTACATCCACGCGCTGAAATCCCCGGAGCAAGCAGTAGGCCTGCCGTTCAAATATGCAGGCCCCCTTGCCACGGCGGCAGCATTCTCGCCCAATCCCGCGAAGCCACCTCTGTTTGTCGACCTGCCCGTCACCGACGCGGGGGATTTGCGCCAGGATGTGATGGCAAAGCGGGATGCGAACGCACCGCTTGCCTTTCTGGATCAGTATGTCGCGGCGCTGAGGACCTACCGCGCGATCGGCATCGATGTCGGCGATGCCGATTCCATTGTCCCCGCCGCCACAGAGCTGCATGAAAGCCTAGACCGCTATGTCATATCGAATACGTTCGAAGTTTATTCGGGCGACCACACCAACAGAGTGGCGGAACGCTTTGGCGCAGTGGTGATACCATTTCTCGCTCGTTCTCTGGCTGAATAGAAGAAATATTCTGCGCCAGGCGAGCGAATAAATAAGGCGTTAAAATAATCGGACAGAATTTGTCTTTGGGCTCGACGGCTCGATAAAGAGAATTTCTACTAGCTTCAGGGAGAGGAGTGAACGATGAGGAAAATGGGCTTGGTGACCATGGCGGCCGTTGCAGTACCGCTGGCACTGCAAAGTGGCGCCGTGGCGGCGCAAGATGCCGCTGCTCAGGGGCAGAACGACGCAGCCGCAACTTCGGCCCCCCCTCCGGCAGCCAACGGGATCCAGGACATCGTCGTCACGGCGACAAGGCAGTCCACCAATCTGCAGGATACCCCCATCGCCATTACTGCGGTGACTGCGGAAGCGATCGAGGAGAGGGGCATAACGAGCGTCGGTGAACTGACCGCGGTTGTTCCGAATACCCAGTTCCGCAAGTCGCAGGGTGTGTTCGGTCCCGGTATCGATGCGACCATTCGCGGCATCGGCAACCGGGACACCAGCCTCGCCAGCGAGCCTGTTGTCGCCTTCTACCTCGACGACGTCTACTTCCCCACGCTCCTTGGTTCCAATTTCGACTTGCTGGACATCGACCATATCGAGGTCCTGCGTGGTCCGCAGGGGACCTTGTTCGGGCGCAATTCGCTGGCCGGGGCCGTCAACATCGTCAGCCGGGAGCCGTCGACCCGGGAAGTCTATGGCAGGCTGCAGATCACGGCTGGCTCTTACGACCGGATGGACTTTCGCGGTTCGGTCAACCTGCCGCTCAACGACCAGCTGGCTCTGGCGGTATCCGGGCTTTCGAAGAAGCGCACGGGCTACCAGAAAATCCTCGATTTCACCTGCGAGATGCGCAAGCGGGGCACGCCCGAGCTCTCGGGTTCACTCCCCTTCGCATCCACTCTGAAGCAGCCGACCGCAGGCTTCACTCCCGACGACTGCGTGGTCGGCCACCAGGGCGGCGAGGATGTGCAAGCCTATCGCGGGTCCATGCTTTGGCGGCCGATGGACGGCCTGCGCCTCACCATCACCGGCGATTACGTCCGCGATACGAGCGAGAACAGCGCCGACACGATTGTGGACATCGTCAGCAACCGCATCTCCCCTACCGTTGCAGCCGCTGCGGCGACCTACGGCGTGGCCTATGACCAGCGTTTCGTCACTGGCGATCCGTACAGCACCTACGCCAGCTTCAGCGACCCGATCGCTGCCGGGACGGTCATTCCCGGCAACCGGTTCTACAACGGGCTGGAGGTCGACGGGGTGGCGGTCCGGGGCGGGGCGCGTTTCTCGCCGTTCATCGATCTGAAGAACTGGGGCGTCTCCGCCAAGGTCAGCTGGGATCTTGCGCCGGACATCAACCTCCTCGCCGTGGTCTCGCACCGCGAGATGGTGGAGACCCACTCCTATGATGACGACGGATCGCCCATCAACGTGGTGATGCGGTCCAACACCTTCTCTGAAGACTACTGGACGGCGGAGGCCCGGCTTTCGGGCAAGATGGCGTTCGCGGACTGGGTGCTTGGCGGCTTCTACTTCACCGCCGACGGATCGCAGCATGCGGTCTTCATCTCGCCCCAAAGCTCGTTTCAGCGGCTGATCGATTCCGAGTTCAACCCGACCAGCAAGGCGGTGTTTGCCAATGCCACCGTGCGTCCCTTCGGGGAAAAGCTCGGCATCGTGCTCGGCGGACGCTACTCCGACGACAAGAAGGTGGTCGACTTCTACAATGTGCTCGACACCTCTCCGAGCCCCAGCGACACGATCTTCTACGTCGTGCCGCAGCAGACGCGGTTCGATTGGAAACTCGGCCTCAACTATCAGGCGACGCCGGATGTCCTCCTCTACGCCTCGGCAGCGACGGGCAACTCGCTGCCCGGCTTCGACCCCCGTCCGCAGCAACCGTCGCAAATCGCGCAATATGACGGTAATGACGACATCGCGTACGAACTCGGTGCCAAGCTTGACCTGCTGGACCGCAGGGTCCGGCTCAACCTCGCCGCCTTCTATACCGACTTCAAGAACCGCCCGACGTCGATCTCCGGTTCGGAAGCGTTGCTCGATGCTGCCGGACAGCCGGTGCCCGGAAACCGCACTCTCGTCCCGCTGGCGGGCGGGCCCGAGGGCTCGACCGCGTGCGGCGATCTGGTCCCGGCAGGTACGGGGATCACCTGCCTGGGGCGCACCTACTATCGCAATCAGCCCGCCAAGATCCGCGGATTCGAAGCCGAATACACGATCAACCCGGTTGATGACCTGCTCATCAACGGCTCGCTCGGCTATTCGAAGCTTACTGCCCCCGACATCCGCGAGCGGTCGGTGAACCGGCGCCAGAATACCCCTTTCTGGACCGCAAACGCGGGCGTCCAGTATACCGTGGACACGGCCGCCCTCGACGGATCGCTGACGCCGCGGATCGACTGGACTTATGAATCCAGCCAGGTGGTGTCGGGCACATCGACCACGTTCGACAACCTGCTGCCCGCCCGCTCCGTGTTCAATGCCCGCCTTACCTATGACAACTACCAGCACGAATTTTCGATTGCCGTGGGCGCGACCAATCTGTTCGACAAGGTCTATTACTACAACGTCTTCGATTCCCAGGCCCTTGGCGCCGCCTACACCGGTGCCCAGCCGGCTGCGCCGCGGCAGCTCTACATCACCCTTGAGAAAACCTTCTGATTGGCAGGCGGGCCGGCGCAGGCCGGTCCGCCAATTCATGGGCGTTACTATTGAACAGCTGGTCCTCGCTCTTCTGGCTGGCCTCGGGCGGCGAGGATCGATCCCCTTGATTTGTGGCCGCGGGGCTGAAATGCCGGTTTGGCATTTGAGACTGGCAGTGGGGACAAGACGCTATGGCAACGCCGGACTCGACAGGCAGCGGCCAGACGCCTCGCGCCAGACGTGCTGCGGACGACGACTATATCCCGTCGCTGGAGAAGGCCCTCGCCGTGCTGGAGCTCTTCGGCAGCGATCGACCGGAATGGACGCTCAGCCAGGTCGCTCGTGAACTCGACCTGACGCCCGGAACCACACGCAGAATCCTGCGCACCCTCGAGAAGCTCGGCTATGCTGCGGCTGACGAAGGTCGCTTTGCTCTGACGCCCCGCGTCCTCAATCTGGGCTTCGCCTATCTCTCCTCACAGCCATTTGCGGCCGTGGCGCAGCCCATGCTTGTGCGGCTGGCGCGACAGCTCAAGGCAACCTGCTGCATCACCGTGCTGGACGATCGGGAGGTGGTGTATATCGCGCGCGGCACGCACAAGGCGATCGAGCCCTTCTACGTGCATGTCGGCGCGCGCCTGCCCGCCTATGCAACCGCGCCGGGGAAGATCCTGCTGGCCGGCCTGCCGGAGCCGGAGCTGAAGAAACAGCTGAAAGGCTGGAAGCTCGACGCGATCACGCCCAACACCATCACCACCGCCGAGGCATTGCTGGAGGACCTCGCCACAGCGCGCGGGGCCGGATACGCCATCAATGATCAGGAATTGTTTCTCGGGCAGCGGTCGATCGCGGTACCCCTGTCGCTGGGGGGCAGGCAGTCCGCCGCCATCGTGGCTGCGACCTCTGTCAGTGAGGCATCGGTGGAGCGGCTGGTGGCGGAGCTGCTAGGCCCCTTGCAGAACGCTGCAGCAGAAATTGAGGAGGCCGCCGCCGCCCTGCTCTAGGGCGTGATGCTGCCGTTCTGCACTTAAATCCCGACCGCTGAAAAGATCCCCCAATGCCGGGCGAGGGAGGTGGTGATCTGACCGATGCTCTGGTCGTCCAGCTGCCGAGCGATGTGGACGGTAGCGATCTCGGCGCCGCTCAGGACGCCAGCTTGTATGGCGGAAAAATTTCCGGTAGCCCCGCTTGGGCGATCTGTTTCGCCATCAAGGCTACCGGGCGGTGCAGCCGGCACATGTCACGGGATGGGAGAAATGCGGCACATGATTCTCAACGCAGTCGCCCGTTCGCTGTTTCGCCGCGGAGTGTTGGCCTGCGCTGCGCTCAGCGCCGTGGCCCTTGCATCGGCAACCGCTGCATCGCCGATCCGGATCGAGCGGCAGGGATCCTTTTCGGCCGGTGGTACGACGATCGGCGACGCGACCAGCGGACACCTGTCATGCGATCACGGCTTTGTGGAATTCCAGATCCCCGAACACCCGCGCAAGGTGTCGCTGCTGATGTGGCACAGCTCCAGCGTGGCGGTGTGGCAAAACCGATGGGACGGCGGCGAAGGCTTCCAGAGCATTTTCCTCCGGCGTGGCTATCCGGTCTATCTGTGGGATGGCCCCCGCGTCGGCCGCGCCAATTGGGGGTGTGAGGATTACACCTACCGGGCGACACCGGGGCGCGACGAAGGAAACTTCACCGCCTGGCGTCTCGGCAGCAAGTTTCCGGAGTGGTTTCCGGGCGTCCAGTTTCCGGTCGGCGATCCCCTGGCGTGGGATCAGGCGATGCGCGCGAGGTATGACGAATTCGACACGGTCGAGAATGCCGAGCTTCAGGCCGAGGCAGCGGCAGCCGCGATCGATCGCATCGGTCCCACCGTCCTTCTCACCAATTCAGCCGGTGGGCTGCGCGCCTTCCTTGCCGCCACGAAAAGCGACAATGTCCGCGGCATCGTCGCGTATGAATCGCCGGGATACGTCTTTCCTGAAGGGGCTGGGCCTGAGGCGGGGTATGGCCCGTTCGGGCCGATCAAGGTGCCGCTCGAAGATTTCCGTCGCCTCACGCGGATACCGATCCAGATCGTCTTCGGCGACAATATCGCACAGTCGCGAAATTGGAGTGCGGCTTACCGGCTCTGCCAGCAGTTCGTTGAAGTCGTGAATGCGAACGGCGGCCATGCCGAGATCCTCTCGCTGCCCGAGGTGGGGCTGAAGGGGAATACGCACATCCCCTTCGCAGATCTCAACAATGTCGCAGTGGCGGACGAATTGTCCGCCTTTCTCAAGCGCAACGGTCTCGACCGCCGTTGACCGCTCCTGTTCCGGCAAACGGCGGATGGATAAGCCCTCGCGCGGCGGCAGGGCTTGCCCGGCACCGCTCATTCTGACGAGCCCTCGCTTGCATGACCTATATTTATAGGTCATTAGCCGGGAAGGCGCGGCGAGCATGCCTCAGCGCCGGCTTTTGAGACAAGATGCGGGACGAGGTGCACGCTTGGCTTCCAATCTGAACAGGGCATCTTCCTTGCCGGCGGACATGGAAATCCCGCGCGGAAGCTGGGATTGCCACACCCATATCTTCGCACCATCGGGCGAGGGTCCTCCGCTGGATGCCGCCGCTTATGCTCCTCCCGCAGGCCACTTTACGATGCATCGGGAAATGCTCGCTGCGCTGGGCTTCGAGCGGGCACTGCTCGTGCAGCCATCGCTCTACGGAACCGATCATAGCGTGCTCCTTGCATCTCTCGCCAGAAGCGGGGGACAGCTACGCGGGATCGGATCATGCCCGGTCTCGACCACCGAGGCGGACCTGCACCACCTGCGCAGCCAGGGCGTGATCGCGATGCGGTTTGTCGGGGTGCTCGGCCCGGGCGGCGGGGCCTATCCCGGAACGCAAGGGCTGGACGTGCTGGAGCATCTCTATCCCGCCCTCTCGGCCGCCGGAATGCAGGTCCATCTCTGGGCAGACCTCGAAACCTGCACCTCTCTCGCCTCATCAGCCGCCACCGGCAACCTTCCCATCGTGCTGGACCATCTGGGCGGCCTCTCGCCGGAGGATACGCCCGGCACGCCACGTTTTGACCGCTTCGCCGACGCGCTCAGCAGCGGAATGGCCTGGGTGAAACTCACCTATCTGCGACGGTCGCGGCAGCCCGGTGAGTATGAGGATATCCGGCCGGTGGTCGAAGCGCTCGCGGAACGGGTGCCGGAACAGATCATATGGGGCTCCGACTGGCCCTTCGTACGTCTGGACCCGCCCCCCAATGGTGCCCGGCTCGTCCGGCTGCTGAGCGAATGGCTGGGTCCCGAAATCTTCGCCTTGTGCCTGCGGGATAATCCCGACCGGCTGATAGCGTGGGGCGAGCACCTTGACGCAGCGGAAGCGGGCCCATAAAACAAAAACCTAGATATATGGATGTTTGTTGCGATGGCGATAGAGGATCTTGTGCAGGAGGTGCCGGAGGCGCTGTATTCGGCCGCCTTGCGGTGCGCCCCGCCGGATACTTTGGAAGCCTGAGGTGCGGGCACCTGCCCGGCATAATGGCGAAGCTGGCGCGGCGTCGCGCTGCGGCGGAAGGTAACTGACGATGGCCAATTCCCAGCCCGTGTTCCTCGATCCGGCCGACGCCGGCACGTTCAAGCGCGGCATATTCAACGCGATCATCGCCCCGCGCCCCATCGGCTGGATCAGCACGATCGACGGGCAGGGACAGGCCAATCTGGCGCCCTTCTCCTATTTCAACATCGTGTCCAATCTGCCGCCGATCCTCATGTTCTCGTGCAACACGCCCGAGGATCGGGCGGCGAAGGACACACTCACCAATGTCCGGCAGAACGGCGAGTTTGTGTTCAATCTCGTGGGCGCAGAGCAGGTCGCGCAGATGAACGACACCTCATCGCCGGTACCCTATGGGACCGACGAGTTCGAGCATTTCGGCATCGAGAAGGCGCCCAGCCGGATGGTCGCCGCCCCGCGTGTGGCGGCGTCACCCTGCAGCCTGGAGTGCAAGGTCATTCAGATCGTATCCTTCGGCGGGGGAGATCTGGGACCGCAGACGAATGTCACCTTCGGGCAGGTCGTCGGAGTGCATATCGCGCCGGGGTATCTCCATGAAGACGGGCATTTCGATACGCTTGCCGCTCGCCCCGTCTCGCGGCTCGGCGGCGCCGAATATTCAGTTACCGAGGAGAGCTTTGTCCTGACCCGCAAGTTCACCCGGGCCAATGAAGCCACTTACTGAAAGCAGCAGCTGCCCATGACACAGCACCCTCAACCGCCACGGCTCGTGGATCTTCAGCCTTCGGCGGAGGCGCCGGCACGAGCCATCGCCAAGGCGCAGAACTTCACGGTCGAACGCCTGTGTGGAGGGAGTGCCACGCCATTTCCTATCGCTTCCGAGACAGAGCTGATCATTTTACTGCCCCGGACTGGTGCCCGCCTCAGCGGGGCCCGAGAGGCGGAGTTGCCCGGACAGGCGATCGCCATCGTGCCGCCCGGAACCTACACCCTTACGGTGCCGGAAGCGGGCGAGGTGTTTGTGCTTGCGACCGATTCCACGGTCGCCGGCGAGGTACCCGATGACCACCACACGGGGCATGACCCGCGGATCCGGGCGGTAGGCCGGCCTTACCAGCGCGTGGCCCGCCGCGGCGAAGTGCGGATCCATCCGGTCGCAAGCATCCCCATTCCACCGGATAACGGGCGCCTGCGCTTCGTGCAGAGCGAGACGATGAGCCTGAACTGGGTGGAATACGATGGTGTCCGCGATCGCAGCGCCCTCAGCCCGCATGCGCACACGGACTTCGAACAGGCCTCGCTCGCCATTGAGGGAGCCTTCATCCACCACCTGCGCACGCCCTGGGGGCGTAACGCCGATCTCTGGCAAGAGGATCAGCATCTGGTCGCCGGGCCGGCTAGCGTCATGATCATTCCGCCCGAGATCGTTCACACCACCGAGGGAAGCGGCGGGGGGCGCCACGTGCTGGTGGATGTCTTCGCCCCGCCGCGCGACGACTTCATCGCCAGGGGTTGGGTGTTCAACGCCGACGAATATGTTGCGCTTGCGCCGGTGGCGGCATGATCCCGGACGGTCCGCGCGGGCTGTTCATCAAGACCCCCGCACCGCAAATCGTCGAGCTCATCGCCCTGGAGCGGCCCGACTTCGCGGTCATCGATGCGGAGCATGGGCCATTCGACCGCGCCATGATCGACCTGATGATGCTGGCGGGCCGCGCCGCCCGGCTGCCACTCTTCGTGCGGGTACCCGATGCTGCCGGACACTCGATCGGCAGCGCACTGGACCTCGGCGCCGCAGGAGTGATGGTTCCCCATATCGCTTCGGTAGAGGCTGCGCGCGACGCGGTGGGCCGGGCTCGCTACGTCGGCGGGACGCGAGGCTTTTCGAGCGCGCCGCGCCACGCGTCCTACGGGTCGATGACGATGCGCGACATTATTGCGACCGGCGACCGCTCGCAGGTCCTGGTGCAGGTCGAGCATCCCGAAGCCGCGGCGCGTGCGCGGGACATCCTCGAGGTGGACGGGGTCGACGGCATCGTGGTGGGCAGGGCTGATCTGGCGATCGCGATGGGGGAGGGCGACACGGCCGCGCCTGTGGTGGAGGAGCTTGTCCTGCGCATCTTTTCCGACGTTCGCGACAGCCAAAAGATCAAGGGCGTGGTGGTCTCGAGCGAGGCCGAGCGTCAGCGCTACGCGCAACTCGGCGCCAACTGGTTCATCATGGGCAATGATCAAAGCCTTTTGCGTAAAGCATTGCGGCAGCTACTGTCGGCGTGACGTGAAAGGAGGACGAATTTGAAAGCGCGCGCTCCGCAGAAGGCCGCGAGGCAATCACCCGATGATGCGGCGGCGAAACCGACAGCCGATCTCAGCAGCCGCGGGATCGCCCGCTACCACCAGCTGGCGGCTGTCTTCCGGCGGCAGATTGAAACCGGGACATGGGAGGTCGGCAGCCAGATCCCCACCGTTATCGAGCTTGCGCAATCCTACGACGTCGCCCGTGAAACGGTGCGGCAGGCGCTTGGCATGCTGGCGGACGAGGGCCTGATCCGGCGCTATCGGGCCAAGGGCACCTTTGTAACGGCCGCCCCGCGTGACCAGATCTGGTGCCAGCTGGAGACCAACTTCCTCGGACTGCTGCAGGCGCGCGAGGGCGCTCAGATCGAACTGATCGAAGAGGAGCGGAAGGTTCCGATCACCGGCAGGATCGAGTTCGGAGTCCCGGACGTGGCTTACCGCCGGCTGCACCGGCGCCACTGGCGGCAGGATCAGCCCTATATGGTGGCGGATGTTTTCATATCCGAACGCTGGGCCAACAAGATCCCGCGATCGGCTTTCACCAGCAAGACCGCGCTGAAGCTGATTGCAGATATCGAAGGCCTGACAATCGCGGATGTCGAACAGATCATGACGATCGGCGTGGCCGATCTCGAAGCCTCCACGGCGCTGCGCATTCCGCTCAACGCGCCGGTCGCCCAGATCGAGCGCTGCGTCACCGACAGCGATGGCATTCTCGTCCTCTTCGCGCGCAATACCTATCGCGGCGACGTGGTGAGGCTCAACATCAAGTCCAAGTAAGACAGCCAAGGGCGCCGTGCGGCACGGCTCCCGCAAATCGGCGCAATTTCACCTTCAGCCTTTACCGACCTAAAAACTAGTTATATAGGTTTTATGAAGGCGCGGGTCGGGGTATCGGCGCCGCTTTGCCTGGGAGAGGCGTGGATGAACCGACCGCAGATGGTGGGATTGGGGCTGGCGATTGCCGCGGCCGGAGTGGGTACGCTCGGCCTGCTCGACTCCGAACGGCTCCCCACTCAAGACGAACGGGGCGCGCTAGGTTCGAGCGATGCGAACCATGACGGACGCGTCTCGCAGGCAGAATGGTTGCAGGCCGGCGGCCATGCTGACCGATTTCCCTCGCTCGACACCGATGGTGACGGCTTTCTCGACCCTGCAGAAGCCGGTGCCGCTCGCGGCTCTGGCCGGAAGGACTGATCATGGACGCGCGCGCCAGCGATCTCGGACTTGAGGCGGACCAGCCCAAGCGCAAATTCTCCCGCCGGCAGATGTGGGCCTTGGCGATCCTCGGCGTCCTGACCGGCTTCAACATGGTCGATCGCGGGCTGCTCGCACTCAACCTCGAGCCTATAAAGCTCGATCTGGGCGCCACGGACACCCAGATGAGCCTTGCCGCAGGGATCGGCTATTTCCTTCTCAACGCCATCGCCGGAATTCCGCTGGCCCGGCTCGCGGACCGTTACAGCCGGCGAAACATCGTCGCGATCGGCTTCGCATTTTACAGTCTGATCATCGGCGCGATGGGAATGGTGACGAGCTTCGCCGGGCTGCTGGTCACACGCATGCTGCTGGGCATCGGCGAGGCATCGGGCAATGCGCCGTCGAGCGCCATGGTCAATGATCTCGTTCCGCCCAAGAACCTGCGCATGGCGCTCGCGAGCCTGCGCGTCTTCGGCGCGATCACCGTCCTCGTGATGATGAGCAGCCTCGGCTACATCACCGAAACCTTCGGATGGAGAGCCTCCTTCTACGTCCTCGCATTACCGGCGATCATCTTCGTACCCCTGATGATGTTCACCGTCCGTGAGCCGGATCGCGAAAAGGGCGCCGACGGGCGCGAGGTGCGCCCGGTAAGTCTCCGGCAGGCATGGGCGCAATGGCGACGCTCTCCAACCTTTCTCCTCGTCATCACCGGCTTTGCGCTGGCAGGCGTCACGCTTCAGGCGAACAGCGTATGGGCGCCCGCCTTCCTGACGCGCGTGCGCGACCTCTCCTCGACGGAGATCGGCATGATCTCGGGTATCTCGCGGGGGCCCG
Organism: Altererythrobacter sp. B11; assembly: GCF_003569745.1. Taxonomy (NCBI): domain Bacteria; kingdom Pseudomonadati; phylum Pseudomonadota; class Alphaproteobacteria; order Sphingomonadales; family Erythrobacteraceae; genus Altererythrobacter; species Altererythrobacter sp. B11. The sequence goes on along the minus strand of NZ_AP018498.1, from coordinate 164,144 downwards.
CCCTGTTGCTCGGATCGCTGATCGGCGCCTGGCTGACCGATCGCATGGCGCGGCGCGATCATCGGTGGAGGTTCTGGGTCCCCGGCGTGATGCTGATGCTCGGCGCGCCCGCGGAACTGACCTATCTGATGGCGGATGCGTACTGGGTCTGGCTGCCGGCCTATCTTCTCACCGGCATGCTGATCATGGGTTCGCAAGCGGCGACGATCGCCATTTGCATGGATGTCTCAGGGGCCGGGCTTCGCGCCACGGGCCTGGCCTTTGCGCTGCTGGCCAGCAATCTGCTTGCTGATCTCATCGGTCCGACAAGCATAGGCCTCATGAACGACACCGTCTTCGCCTCCCTTGGGACCGATGCGATCCGGTATTCGATGGGTATCGTCGCATTTGCCGCGGCGGTTGGCGGATTGCTGATCCTGATCGCCTCGCGCTTCGAAACAGAAGAGACCCGCTCGGGATGAGCTCTGCCCGTGCGCTCTGCCAGTCGCACGCTCCAGCGGAAGAACGCCCATGATCGATAAGACGACCCGCACCGCCGCTGCCGCTGTGGCCGAGGTGTTTGACGGAGCTTCCGTGATGATCGGTGGCTTCGGGACGGCAGGCATGCCCAACGAACTCATCGATGCGCTCATTGCGCGCGAGGTCGGCGAACTGACGATCATCAGCAACAATGCCGGGAACGGGGAGACCGGCCTTGCCGCGCTGATCAAGGCCGGGCGCGTTCGGAAGATCATCTGCTCATTCCCTCGTCAGGCTGATTCCCACCATTTCGACGCGCGCTTTCGAAAGGGGGAGATCGAACTGGAGCTCGTGCCGCAAGGCAATCTGGCGGCCAGGATCCAGGCGGCAGGGGCGGGGCTGGGGGCGATCTTCACCCCAACCGGGTTCGGCACCGAGCTTGCCCGCGGCAAGGAAACCCGCCGCATCGACGGCCGCGACTATGTTCTGGAATATCCCATCGCCGCCGACTTCGCGCTGATCAAGGCATACAGAGCCGACCGCTGGGGCAATCTCGTCTATCGCAAGACCGCGCGCAATTTCGGCCCGCTCATGGCGATGGCGGGGCGGATCTGTATCGCCCAGGTGTCGCAGATCGTGGCGCTCGGCGTGCTCGATCCCGAAGCAATCGTGACGCCCGGCATATTCGTGCAGCATGTGGTCGAGATCGCCCAGTCGGCCGAAGTGAGCAGCTATCCTGCGGAGGCTGCCGCATGACGAGGCGCCTCGACCGTGATCAGATGGCCGCGCGCGTGGCGCAGGACATTCCCGAAGGCGCCTGCGTCAATCTGGGGATCGGCCTGCCGACGCGAATTGCAGATTTCCTGCCACAGGGACGCGAGATCCTCCTGCAGAGCGAGAATGGCCTGCTCGGAATGGGGCCGGCTCCCGATCCCGGCGAGGAAGACTGGGACCTGATCAATGCCGGCAAGCAGGCCGTAACCCTGCTGAAGGGGGGCGCTTTCTTCCATCATGGCGACAGCTTCGCCATGATGCGCGGTGGACATATCGATATCTGCGTTCTCGGTGCCTATCAGGTGTCCGCGAGCGGAGACATCGCCAACTGGCATACCGGCCAGCCGGATGCCATCCCGGCGGTCGGGGGCGCGATGGACCTGGCGATCGGCGCAAAGCAGACCTTCGTGATGATGGAGCTGCTGACCCGGCACGGCGAGAGCAAGCTCGTGGAAAAATGCACCTATCCGCTCACCGGCCTCGCCTGCGTCAGCCGCGTGTACACCGATCTCGCCATATTCTCGGTTGGGGCTGGCGGGGCCGCGGTGATCGAGATGGTGGAGGGCATGAGCATCGACAAGCTGCGCGGCCTGACCGGCCTCGATTTATCCTCGGCGCCATCATCCGCAAACGACCTTGAGCCCCGGAGTCGCGCATGAGCGAAGCGTTCATCTGTGATGCCGTCCGTACACCGATCGGGCGATACGGCGGCGGCTTGGCCGGCGTGCGGGCCGACGATCTGGGGGCGGTGCCGCTCACGGCGCTCATGGATCGCAATGCTTCGCTCGACCCGTCAGCCGTGGAGGAAGTCTTCTACGGCTGCGCCAATCAGGCCGGGGAAGACAATCGCAACGTCGCCCGCATGAGCCTGCTGCTCGCGGGGCTTCCCCCCTCGGTGCCGGGCGTCACGATCAATCGGCTGTGTGCTTCCGGGCTCGAAGCGGTCGGCAGCGCCGCACGGGCTATCCGGGCGGGAGAGATGGAGCTTGCCATCGCAGGTGGCGTCGAAAGCATGAGCCGGGCACCCTATGTCATGGGCAAGGCTGGCGCCGCTTTCGCGCGCGACCAGGCGCTGATGGACACCACCATGGGATGGCGCTTCGTGAACCCCGCGCTGCATGATCGGTATGGAACCGATACCATGCCGCGCACCGGCGAAAACGTCGCTGAACTGTTCAAGATCAGCCGAGACGACCAGGACGCCTTTGCCCTGCGGAGTCAGCTGCGCACGCGCGCTGCCGTGTCGCGCGGATTCCATGCCGCGCAGATCGTGTCGGTAATCGCTCCCGGGAAGTCTCGGGGCGAGACGATCGAGATCAGCGCTGACGAGCATCCGCGACCCGACAGTTCGCTCGCGTCCCTGTCTGCTCTCAGGCCGCTGTTCCCGCCCGGCGGGACGGTGACGGCCGGCAATGCGTCGGGCATCAACGACGGCGCTGCGGCGATCCTCATCGCCAGCGAGGAAGCGGCAAAACGCCACGGGCTGGTGCCACGCGCGCGCATCATGGGCATGGCCGCCGCCGGCGTGGAGCCGCGCGTAATGGGGATCGGGCCCGTGCCCGCCGTGCAAAAGCTCATGGCGCGCCTCGGCCTGTCTATTGACGATTTTGACGCGATCGAGCTGAACGAAGCTTTCGCAAGCCAGAGCCTGGCGGTGCTCCGCTCGCTCGGCCTCGCCGATGACGCGGAGCACGTCAATCGCAGCGGCGGCGCGATCGCGCTCGGTCATCCGCTCGGGATGTCCGGGGCCCGGCTCGCGCTGACCCTGGTGCAAGAGCTGGAGGAAAGCGAGGGCCGGTTTGGCCTCGCCACCCTTTGCGTGGGGGTCGGCATGGGCCTCGCGCTCGCGGTGGAAAAGGTGTGATCCGTAAACGCTCGTGTTCAGAGGAACATGCCGGACATGAACCCCTAGCTGCGGGTGAATCGATCGCCGGATTGATCTGCCATTGCCACCGCGTTCTGCTCGAGCGCTTCAATGCGCCGCGTTGAGCGCGGGATCCGCTTCCTCTCCCCGGCGGACAATCGCGCGGCCTGCCGCCATTGCGAAGGCGCAGAGCCCCAGGTAGCACAGCGCGGGCAGGATGAAGGATTGGGCATAGCCGGCGGCATCCGAGATCGCGCCTGCTAGAAGCGGGAGGAAGGCCCCGCCCACGATGGCCGTGCACAGGAAGCCCGCCGTTGCTTCCTCGCTGGCGGTGGAGCGTTCCAGCGTCAGCGTGAAGATCGTCGGGAACATGATCGAGTTGCACAGGCCCACGGCCAGCGCCGCGTAACCGCCGATGCCGCCGCCCAGCAGGAACACCACCAGGCACAGGGTCGCTGCGGCCGCCGTTGCGACCATCAGCAGGCGGTAGGCCGGGATGCGGATCATCAGGCCCGAGCCCACGAAGCGGCCCATCATCGCGCCCAGCCAGTAAAGGCTGACGAAATAGCCGGCGCGCTGCAGCGGAATGTCCCACACGTCGGGCGAATGGAGGAAGAGCGCCATCTGCGCGCCAATCGACACTTCCGCGCCCACGTAAAGAAAGATCGCCAGGCCGCCCAGCAGCGCCCAGCGCGAGGACAGGGCGGCGCCGATCGTTTGCCCGACGGATGCGGCGGGGGCGGGCGGGGGAGCAGATGCCTCGATCCGCTTGCGCATCACGGCAATGAAGAGGCCGAGCAGCACGATGAGCGCCGCGATCAGGAGGAAGGCCGTGTCGATCGCGGAGAGGGCGGATTCGCGGGTCGCGGCATCCAGCGCTTCGCCGGTGCGGGCTTCCAGGCCCTGCAGCAGCAGCCCGGCGCCAAGCAGCGGCCCCAGCACAGTGCCAAGCGAATTGAAGGCCTGCGCGAAGGTGAGGCGGAAATGGCTTCGTTCCGGCGGGCCGAGTGCCGCCGCGAGCGGATTGGCCGCCACCTGCAGAATGGTGATGCCGCTGGCGATCACGAACAGGCCGAGCAGCACGCCTTCATACAGGGCCGCATTGCTGGCGAGCAGGATCACGAAGCAGCCGAGCGTCATCAGCGCCAGCGCCAGCAGCACGCCGCGCACCTGCCGCAGGCGCGCAACGATCAGCGCGGCGGGCAGAGAGACCACGCCATAGGCGATGAAGAAGGCGAAGGCGCTCAGCTGCGCCTCCACATTGCTCAGGCTGAAAATGCTCTTCACGGCGGCGATCAGCGGATCGACCAGCGAGGTGATGAAGCCCCACCCGAAGAACAGCGCCGTCACCGTGGCGAATGCGCTGGTTGCTTGCGCCTGTCTGGCCATCCTCTCGTCCCCTCCCCAGGCGCCGTGAAATGCGGCTGCGGCAATGGTATATCCCGCCGGGTGCCAACGCTGTCAACAAATCGCCGTGGACGGGCGGATCAGCAGTTCATGCCGCAGCTGCGAGAGATCCACCTTCTCGCCCAGCAGCATGGCCGCCGCGGTTTCGCCCAGCGCTCGCACCGGCTGGCGCACGGTCGTCAGGGCGGGGAAGGCAAGGCGGCTGCCGGAGGAATCGTCGAACCCGGCGATGGCGACGTCGCCCGGTATCGCGAGGCCGCGGGAATGCGCCACCCGCATCGCGCCAAGCGCCATGTAGTCATTGGCGGCGAAGATCGCTGTGGGGGGCTGCGGCAGGTCGAGCAGGGCATGGGCGGCCTCGGCGCCCGACTCAACATCGAACCGTCCGGGGCGGATCAGGCTCTCCTCCGGCGCGATGCCCGCATCTCCCAGTCCATCGAGATAGCCCCGATAGCGCGACTGGGCCATGGCATGATCGGGATGCGGCAGCACAAAGCCGATCCGCCGGTGGCCCTGCTGCACCAGATGCGCCACCATCTCGCGGGAAATGGCGCGATCATCCATCTGGATGGCTTCCCCGTAGAGGTCGAGCCCGCCCGCGATGCGCACCAGCGGCACCTTCAGCCGCTCCACATGCTCCACCACGCGGGCCATGTCGCACAGGGGCGGCGTCAGGATCATTCCGTCGGGCCGGAGCGTCCGGACCAGCCGCTCGATCATCTCCAGCGCCTCTTCGCCAAGGTCGATCGGCTCCGACACGAGGTGATAGCCTTTGTCGCGGCAGGCGCGCGCTGCGCCCATCAGCACTTCGGTGATGTAGGCGGGGCTGGGATTGTTGAAGGGATAGGCGATGATGAAGGATCTCTGCCCGGCCAGCTGGCGCGCCGCGAGATTGGGGCGATAGCCAAGCGCCTCCACGGCCTCCTTGACCTTGGCCTGCAGCGCAGGGCGCACATGGGCTTCCTGATTGAGCACGCGCGAGACGGTCTTCATCGATACGCCGGCATGTCGCGCGACATCAAGAATGGTCGGCACTCGCTACTCCCGCGTGTTCGCGGGCGCTGCGTCGCCCGCTTTCCCCTGCCAATGCAAGCCATGCATAAAGCCGAACATCATCATGGCTCCTAGGGAAATCGCGCCGCGCCCCCTCTCCACAGACGGGGCGAGGGGGCGGGCAGGGGCGCCGCTACGCCCCTTCTGCGCCCAGGATGTTGCGCGCCATCACCTCCAGGTCGCCCGAAAGCCGCGCGCGATCCTGTTGCGACAGCGATGCGGTGATCTCTGCGAAGAACTTTCGCCGATCCGCCCGGACCTGTTCGAACTTCGCCTGCCCGGCAGGCGTCACGCTGATGATCAGGCGGCGGCGATTGGACTCGCATGGGTGGCGCTGGACGAGGCCCGCCTCCAGCAGCTTCGATACGGCGCGGCTGATTTCCGCCCGGTCGATCTCCCCCGCGGTGCCTATCTCGCTCGCGCTGGCCGGGCCGGAGGAGCCGATGAAGGCCAGCACCCGCCACTCTGCCAGCGAAAGGCCATGCTCCGCCTGCAATTGCCGCGCCGAATGGCGATCGATCAGCTTGGCCAGCAGCAGCAGCTGATACGGGACGTGATCGTCGCCAAACAGGTTCCACATCGCCGGGAGCTTCATCGTGGCGGATCGCTGCCAATTGCGTGTGCCGAATGCAAGAGCCACTGCATCGAAGAAGCGCCGGGTTCCGGCGGCGGGATCACCGGTGGATGGCCGCCGGGCGGAACTCGCGGGTGATCGTGGCGGCGCGGATGCGGGTGAACACGGCACCGTCATATTCGTACAACACCAGGCTGTTCACATAATGCCGATCCCCCTGCCGCACCGGGCGGCCCAGGAAATCGTCGAGATCCGCCAGCACCACGAATTCGGATTCCAGCTCCGCCGCCAGAATGCCGCCCTCGTGGAAGCAGTCCACGATTTCGATCGTACGGCGGGCCTGCGCGCGCACGCGGGTGTAGAAGGCCACGATTGCCTCACGGCCGATCAGCTCCGTCCCGTTGCCGATCACCAATTGCACGTCGGGGGCGTAGAAGGTGACCAGCTTTTGCCAGTCCCCGGCGTTGAAGGCGTCGATATAGGCGCGAAAGCGGCTTTCGGGCGTCATGGCTGGCGCCCGTTGAAGCGGGCGTAATTCGCCGTGCGAATGCTCGTGAAGCGATCGTCCGCGATGCGATAGGAAATGAAATTGATGCTCTGGCGGCAGTCGCCCTTGCGCATGGCGCCCGTGGGCATCTCGGGCCAGTCCCGCACGGCCACCAATGTCGTGCGCAATTCCGCGATCAAGCCGCGGCGATCGGGCGCACCGACGAAGATCAGCACCTCCACCGTCTCTTCGAGATAGTCGCGGACCACGCGGTAGAAATCGAGCACCGCCTCCCGCCCGGTGACCTGCGCCGCCTGCCCGTGAAAGACCACATCATCGGCATAGTAAGCGCCGAAACGGGGGAAATCCCCGGCGTTGAAAGCGGCGAGATAGGTCTCGAACCAGGATCGGAAGCTGCCCTCGCTCATGCCTCCTCGCCGGAAACGTAATAATGCTCGCGCAGCGTGCGCGAGGCGATGAGGAAGCACAGCGCGGCGACGAAGAACACGCTGACCGAAGTCATCAGCGCCGCCTGCACGCCGTGGCTGGCCGCCAGCGCGCAATAATCCGTGCCGCCCGCGGCGCGGGCCAGCGCCGCTTTCGTATCATGGCATTGCGCCAGATAGTCGCCCGGCCCGGCATAGTCGCCGGCGGCATAGCGGTCGCTCAGCCAGCCAACGAAGGTGGGGCCGAGGCCATAGCCGAAGATGGTGTAGAGGATGCTGAACAGCGCAATGCCGGTGGCGCGCATGCGCGGCTCCAGCATGTTCTGGATCAGGCCCTGCGTCGGCCCGTAATAGAGCAGCAGCGAGGATCCGGCGACGATCAGCAGGATCGTGCCGAGGACGAGCGATTCCGTGCTGAAGGCGATCCAGTACAGCGGCGGCGCGATCACCAGGCCGGCGGCGGCACCCCAGGCGGGCCAGCGTTCGTCGCGCTGGCGGGCAAGCCAGTCCGTGCCGAAGGATCCCACCAGCAGCCCCGTGCCCAGCGATACGCCGGATATAACGCCGTAAAGCGTGCCCCCGAAGGCGACCGGCAGATCATACATGCGGATCAGGAAGATCGCGAGGAACTGCGAGATCGAGGTCATGCCGAAGCCCGCCAGAGAGCCGCCCAGGATGACGAACAGCAGGCTCTTCTTCCGCAAGACCACTTTCAGGAAGGCCTTGAAGTCCGGCGCCGGCTTGGGGGACGGCGGCAGCCGGTCCACCAGCCCGCGCGGCGGCTCACGCAGCAGCAGGACGATCAGCACGCCCACCAGCACGCCCGGCAGGCCGAGCGCGACGAAGGCGGCGCGCCAGCCCCAGATGCCGGCGATCCAGCTGCCCACCGCCGCACCCAGGAAGGTGCCGATGGGCGAACCCAGCATGATCACCCCCATGATCGAGGCGCGCCGGTCCCGCGGAAAGTGATCGCCCACCAGCGATGCCGTGGCCGGCTGCGCGCCCGACTCCCCTACACCCACCGCCACCCGGCACAGCAGCAGGTGCAGGAAGCCGCCGGCAACCCCGCAGGCCATGGTGGCCACCGACCAGACGGTGATTGCCACCGCCAGGATCTTCACCCGCGATGTGCGCTCCGCCAGGCGGCCGATGGGCAGGCCGAGCAGGGCGTAGAGGAAGGCGAAGGCTAGCCCCTGCAGGATGCCGAGGTCGAGGTCCGTCAGGCCAAGGTCGACCTTGATCTGCTGCGCAAGCGCGGCGAACACAGCGCGATCGGCGAAATTGAACACCGCGATGAGCGACACCACCAGCACGAACATCCGCCGGTATCGCGGGGACAGCAGATCCTGATCCTGTCGCGCCACTGCCACTCTCCCTCCATGCGATTCAATCGCGGTTCACCCTCTTTGCGGGGGCCTTGCAGGGACGATGCCGCAGGCATGTTGATACGTCAACGTAAGCCTGTGCTTCGCGGGGCATTGCGCTGTCATCCGCCTTTAACGCATCGGTTCTAACCGCCGCGAAGAAAGGTAGTTCTCATGAGATTTCGAACCTGTACGCTGGCCGCTGCCAGCCTCGCCTCGCTTGCTGCAGCATCCGCCGCCCGCGCCGAAAGCGCGGAGGAGGCGCCGGGCGAGAACACGATCACCGTGACGGCGCAATTGCGCGAGCAGGATCCGATCGACGTACCGATGACGCTGAGCGTGCTGAGCGCGGAGGAACTCGATCGCTTCGGCATCGACGAGTTTGACGATCTTTCGCGCTTCACCCCCGGCTTCGAGGTGCAGAACCAGTCGCCCAACAATCCCGGCTTCGTGATGCGCGGCATCACCTCCGACAGCGGCGAGGCGACGACCGAGCCGCGCGTGTCGGTCTATCAGGATGGCGTCTCCATCTCCAAGTCGCGCGGCTCCTATGTGGAGCTGTTCGATGTCGAGCGGGTGGAGGTGGCCAAAGGGCCGCAATCGACGCTCTATGGCCGCGGCGCCCTGATCGGTGCCGTCAACATCATCCAGAACAAGGCCGAACTGGGCGTGGCCGAAGTCTTCGCCAAGGGCTCCTATGGCAATTACGATGCCTGGAGCATCGAAGGCATGGCCAACGCCCCGCTGGGTGACGACGTGGCCCTGCGCATCGCGGGGCGCGTGCGGCAGCGCGACGGCTATGTGGAGAACCTGCTGGGCGGGGAGGATTTCAACTCCGCCGATACGAGCGCGGTGCGCGGATCGCTGCATGCCGAAACGGGCGCGCTGACCTTCGACCTGATCGGTAACTACCAGAAGGACGAGCCGGCCGGCACCGCCTTCAAGTCCATCGCCTTCAATCCCACCGATCCGACGACCGGCGAGGTGCTGGGGGACCGCGGGCGCAACAGCGGCGCGGCGCTGGCCGCGGCGGCCGACTTCCCCGATGGCAGCGAGCTGGGACTTGATCGCGAGGTGTGGGGCATCACCGCGCTTGCGGGCTACGAGCTCAGCGATCGCGTCACCCTCAATTCCATCACCGCCTTCCGCCGGTTCGATGCGCTGGAGATCTTCGATGCGGATGGCATCTCGCTGCCGGTGCTCACCGCGGCAGAGGACGCCTGGGGCAAGCAGTTCAGCCAGGAACTGCGGCTGAGCTTCGAGGATGGCCCGCTGTCGGCCTTCGTGGGCGCCAGCTATTTCTGGGAGAAGGGCGAACAGCGTAGCCCTGCTCAGTTCGACGAGCGTGCGGCGCTGGCCACGCTGGCCGGGGCGCTGAATGGCGGCGGCGTGTTGCCCGGCCGGCCGGCCGATACGCCCGCCCCCATCAGTGTGATCGACAATGCCGCGCTCACCAGCGGCATCCTGCAGCGCGCCTTCGGCCTGCCCGCGCCGCTGGCCGCGGGCATCGCCGCCAATATGAAGACGGGCCATCTGGAAACGTCCACCAACGGTTCGCGCACCACCGCCTTCGACCTGTTCGGCGACGTGACCTATCGCCTGTCCGACCGGTTCGAGATCGGCGGCGGCGTGCGCTACAGCCATGACGACAAGCGCAGCAGCTACAGCTCGGCCGTGCTCAACGGTCGGTCGATCCTCGGCGGCGTGATCGCGGCGCAGAGCATTGCGGCAGCGGGCGGCGATCCCACGGCTCTGCTTACCGCGCTCGCGACGCCGGGCGCGGCGAGCATTCCGCCCTCCGTCCTGTTCCCCGTCCCGCTCTTCGGCCTCGGCACGCAGCCCACGGCCAACAACGGCGATGCGGACATTGCGGAGAATGACAACGGCGGGTTCTCCTGGCGCCTCACCGCGCGCTACATCCCCAGCGCCGACGCCAGCATCTATGCCACCTATTCGCGCGGACGCCGTCCGCAGGTGCTGGCCGCCAGTGCCCCTGGCGTTCCCTTCGCGGCCACCGACTTCGACCTGCTGCCTTCGGAGACGGTGGACAGTTTCGAACTCGGCGCCAAGACGGCGCTGGCCGATCGCACGCTGTTCCTCGACGGCGCGGCGTTCTTCTATCAGTACGACAATTTCCAGACGACGGAGCAGCAGGGCACGCAATTTGTCGTCACCAACGCCGGCAAGGCCGAAAGCTATGGCTTCGAAGGCCAGATCCGCTGGGCGCCCAGCGACATCGTCAGCCTGTTCGGCACCTATGCCTACAACCACAGCCGCTTCACCACAGGCGTGCGCGACGGCAATCGCTTCCGCCTCTCGCCCGATCACAGCGCCTCGCTGGGCGCGATACTGGGCGTTCCGGCAGGTGCCGGCCGGGTGGAATTCTCTCCCACGCTCACCTGGCAATCGAAGGTCTTCTTCGATGACGACAACGATCGCAGCGATCTGCAGCAGCCCCCGGCCGCGCTGGTGGCGGACAATATCGTCGACGAGTTCCAGGGTGGCTACGCGCTGGTGAACGCGCGGCTGGGCTATGCCGCGCCGGATGCGGCCTGGCGGGTGGAGGCCTTCGTGGAGAACCTGTTCGACCAGGAATACATCATGGACGCGGGCAACACGGGGGACAGTCTGGGCCTGCCCACCTTCATCGCCGGCGCCCCGCGTTTCTACGGCATTTCCGCCAGCTTCCGCTTCGGAGGGTAGTCATGAGGATGAATCGCCGCGCCGCATTGGGCGTCATCGGCACGGGCGCAGTCCTGCCCGTGGCCGGCCTCCATGCCCAGCAGCAGGCGGCACAGGCCGCCTTCCTGCACGGCGTCGCCAGCGGCGATCCCACCACCGGCGGGGCCGTGCTGTGGACCCGCGTAACCCCGGCCGATGAGGCCCATGCCGGCGCCATCCCGGTCACCTGGCATGTGGCGGAGAGCGAAGGCGGCGATCCGGTGAAGAGCGGCGAGGCGGAAGCCCGCTCCGCGCGCGATTTCACCGTGAAGGTGGAACCCGCCGGTCTCACTGCGGGAAAGGACTATTGGTACTGGTTCACCCTGGCCGACGGCAGCACGTCGCCCATCGGCCGCTTCCGCACCCTGCCGCGCGGCCGCACGGCCGATGCGGCGCTGGCCGTGGTCACCTGCCAGCTGTTCCTCGGCGGCTATTACAACGCCTATGATTCCATCGCCCGGCTGGAGCGGCTGGATGCCGTGGTCCATCTGGGTGACTACATCTATGAATATGGCGCTGACGGCTATGGCGCGGAAATTGGCGCGCGCATCGGCCGCAGGCTGGAGCCCGAGCATGAGATCGTGACGCTGGCGGATTATCGCCGGCGCCATGCCTGGTACAAGACCGATCCCATGCTGCAGGCGGCCCATGCTCGCGCCGCCTTCATCTGCGTGTGGGACGATCACGAAACGGCGAACGACAGCTGGGTGAACGGCGCCGAAAACCACCAGCCCGAAACCGAAGGCGATTGGCAGGCGCGCAAGGCGGCGGCGCTGCAGGCCTATTTCGAATGGATGCCGATCCGCGATCCCGCACCAGGCAATCCGTGGGAAGCGATCAACCGCAGCTTCGCCTTCGGCGATCTCGCCACGCTGATGATGGTGGAAACGCGGCTTCTGGCGCGCAGCGAGCAGGCCGATTTTAAGGGCGCGACGCCCACGGCGGACGCCATCGGGCGCGTGCTGGCGGTGCGCAACCGTGAAGACCGGGAAATGCTGGGCGCGCCGCAGCGCGAATGGCTGGAACAGGGGCTGGCGCAATCCGTGTCAGCCGGCGTGCCCTGGCAGATCCTGGGCAATCAGGTGGTCATGGCGCGCGTCGCCGGCCCGGATGTCGAGCAGCTGTTCGGCAAGGATCGCGCGGCCGCCATGTTCGCCGCCCTGCCGGAGGCGACGCGGCAGCAGGTGATGGCGGCGCAGGCCGGCTATCGCGCCGGGCTGCCGTTCAATCTCGACAGCTGGGATGGCTATCCCGCCGCGCGCGAGCGGCTCTATGCCGGCTTCCGCCGCGCCGGATCGCAGCCGCTGGTGCTGGCGGGGGACAGCCACGCCTTCTGGGCAAACAATCTGGCCGATGCGCAGGGCAACCCGGTGGCGGTGGAATTCGGCACCAGCGCGATCAGCAGCCCGTCGATCGGCGATTCCCTGCCGGAAATCCCGCTGGGCGATCTGCTGGCGGCGGCCAATCCCGAAGTGGAACTGTGCGACCAGCGCGCCAAGGGCTATATCCTGCTGACGCTCACGCCGGAGCGGGCGCAGGCGGATTACATCGCCATGTCGACCATTTACGAGCCCCGCTACACCGATCACGTGCTGGCGCGCTTCACCGTGGAGGCGGGCGAGGCCGGGCGCAAGCTGCACCGCGTGGCAGCGGAGTAGGCACTTCCTCGGCGGGGTGTCCAGAATACGCATCCCCCGCGTCCGGCCTTCGTGTTAGGCGCGTGGCGGGCGGCCCGATCGGGCGCGGCTGACCGCAGCTTTCAGGGGGTGACGGAATGAATGTGAAGACCGCGAGCATGGGTCTGGCGCTGGCGTTGCTGGCGATGGCGAGCGTTCCGGCACAGGCGCAGGAAGCCGCCCCCGCTGCGACACAGGCGCCGGCGCCCTTCGTTCCGGCCGATTTCGCGGTTCCGCAGCGCGCCGAAGGCCCCGGCTTCACGCTCGTGCCGCTCGGCCCCGATCTCGTGAAGCTGGATTTCGACGCCTATATGTCGTCCATTCCGCACCTGCAGCAGACCTTCTCGCGCAGCACGGACTGGCCCCGCGAAGGCCTTAACGATGCCGATGCGATGCGCGACATGGAGGGCGAACAGGCGCGTTTCGCGGCGCGTAAATCCTTCGCTTATGGCGTGCTGACGCCCGATGGCAGCCGGGAGCGGGGCAGCGTCTATGTCTCCCCCAGTCCGGTGCCGGGCTATGACGCCGTCGTCCGCCTGTGGGTCACCAAGGCGGAGTATGACGCCGGCTTCGACGCCGAGCTGTATGACTGGGTGCAGGCCTGGGTGAAAAAGGAATGGCCCTTCGCCAAGGTCGCCTATCCGGGCCGCGCGATCGACTGGGCCAGCTGGGACGCAATGGTGGCGGAGAAGCCGCGCTAGGCACTGGCCCCCACCGCCCCCTCGTCGTTCCCGCGCAGGCGGGAATCCGGTTTGGGCGCTGCGCCTGCCGCCCTGGATCCCCGCCTGCGCGGGGATGACGAAGGGGGGAGAGACGTCCCCAGCGGGGTTCGCTATTGCCCCCATCCGCTCGTCCTGAGCCTGCGAAGGACGCGCTCTGACGGCGCGGGCCGCGCCCTTCTCTCGTCATTCCCGCGAAGGCGGGAATCCAGCTATCTTCAATCCAGCACGGTCTTGTCGCGATCCTCGGGATCGGTCTGGAATTCGTGCCATATGCCATTGAGGATGCCGAACCCGACCGCGAGGCCGACGCCGAGGATCCAGGAGAAATACCACATCTGCGCGTGTCCTCAGTAGAAGTCGGGGTTCATCGTGCTTTCCGCCTCGCTCACGCGGCCGAACATCACCTTGTAGGCCCAGGCGGTGTAGAGCAGCACGATGGGCAGCAGCACGATCGTGACCAGCAGCATGATGAACAGCGTGCCGGGGCTGGACGAGGCGTTCCACACCGTGAGGCTGGAGGATGCGTCGATGGAGCTGGGTAGGATGAAGGGGAACATCGACAGGCCGACCGTGGAGATGATGCCCACATTGGCGAGGGAAGATCCCGCCAGCACCAGCAGGTCGCGCCCGCTGCGAATGCCGATCAGCGACAGGGCGGGGCCGGCGAAGCCCAGAATGGGGGCGATCAGCATCCAGGGATAGTGGCCGAAATTGTCCAGCCAGGCGCCGGGCGCGGCCACCGCGCCGGTCAGCCGCGGGTTCGACGGCCCCATGGGATCGGCCACGCCCGCAAGGCGGAAGCCGATGTCGCCATAGGCGATGTAGAGTCCGCCGAGCGCGAAGAGCAGCAGCGAGAGCAGCGCAGCCGCCTGCCCCCATTGGCGCGCGCGATCATGCACCACGCCCCGTTCCAGCTTGATCGACAGCCAGCCGGCGCCGTGCAGCACCAGCATGGTGACAGAGAGCAGGCCGGTCAGCAGGGTGAAGGGCGTGAACAGGCCCAGCAGCCCGCCTTCGAAGAAGGTGCGCAGGTCGCTGTCGAGCCGGAAGGGCGCGCCCGCCAGCACATTGCCCACCGCCACGCCGAACACCAGCGCGGGGATGAAGCCGCCGGCGAACAGCGCCCAGTCCCACCGATTGCGCCACGCGGCGTCGGCCTTCTTGGAGCGGTATTTGAACCCCACCGGGCGCAGGATCAGCGCCGCGAGGACGAGGAACATGGCGAGGTAGAAGCCCGAAAAGCTGACCGCATAGACGAAGGGCCAGGCGGCGAAGATTGCCCCGCCGCCCAGGATGAACCACACCTGGTTCCCTTCCCAGGTGGCGCCGATGGTGTTGATCACCGTGCGCCGTTCCGCATCCGTCTTGCCGATAATCGGCAGCAGCGCCGCGGTGCCGAGGTCGAAGCCGTCGGTCAGCGCGAAGCCGATCAGCAGCACGCCCAGCAGCAGCCACCAGATGACCCGGAGCGTTTCGTAATCGAGAGGTATCGGAGGCATGTCTCGTATCCTTCTCTGGCCGTCTATTCGGCGGCGATGGGCACGGCGCCGCTTGCGGACGCGGCGGAGGGCTTGCCGTCCCACGGCTGGTAGATTTCCGGCCCCTTGCGGATCGTCGCCAGCATCAGCCGCACCTCGATCACGGCGAGGATGCCGTAGATCAGGGTGAAGCCGGCAATGGTGGTCCAGATCTGCGGGACGGTAAGGCTCGATGCACCCAGGAAGGTGGGCAGCACGCCGTCCACTGCCCAGGGCTGGCGGCCGATCTCCGCCACTGCCCAGCCCAGTTCCACCGTCAGCCAGGGCAGCGGAATGATCGCCACCGCCGTGCGCAGGAACCACTTCTGGTCGAACTTGCGCTTGGTGGCGAACCAGAAGGCGAGCGCGAAGAAGCCGATGAAGAAGAAGCCCAGCCCGGCCATGATGCGGAACATCCAGAACAGCGCCGGCACATTGGGCACGGTGGACCAGGCCGCGCGGCGGATCGTGGCATCGTCGGCCGCCATGGGATCGCTGGTGAAACGCTTCAGCAGCAGGGCATAGCCGAGATCGTCCTTGGCTCGTTCATAGGCCTCGCGCGCGGTAAGGTCGGTGGGGTTCACCTTCAGCGTCTCCACCGCCTGATAGGCCTTCAGCCCGTTGCGGATCCGCTGGTCGGCATGCAGCACCAGTTCGTTGATGCCCACCACCTCGCCCGTCAGGCTGCGGGTGGCGATCAGGCCCAGCACGAAGGGCACCTTGATCTCATAGCGCGTGGCGTGGCCGGTGTTGGAAGGGATGCCGAACAGCGCCAGGCCCGCAGGCGCGCGTTCAGTCTCCCACATGCCTTCCATGGCGGCCAGCTTCATCTTCTGGTTTTCGGTCAGCGCATAGCCGCTCTCGTCACCCAGCACGACGACCGACAGCGAGGAAAGCAGGCCGAAGGCGGCGGCCACGGTGAGGCTGCGCTTCGCCAGCTCTACATGCCGGCCCTTGAGCAGATACCAGGCCGAAACGCCCACCACGAAGACGGCAGCGGTGACATAGCCCGCGCTCACCGTATGGACGAACTTGGCCTGCGCCACGGGGTTGAAGATAACGTCCCAGAAATTGGTCACTTCCATGCGCATGGTTTCGGGATTGAACTGCGCGCCCGCCGGATGCTGCATCCAGCCATTGGCGACGAGGATCCACAGCGCGGAGAGGTTGGAACCCAGCGCGACCATGAAGGTGGTGAGAAGATGGCCGCGCTTCGACAGGCGATCCCAGCCGAAGAACATCAGCCCCACGAAGGTCGCTTCCAGGAAGAAGGCCATCAGCCCTTCGATTGCCAGCGGCGCGCCGAAGATGTCGCCCACGTAATGCGAATAATAGGACCAGTTGGTCCCGAATTCGAATTCCATGGTGAGGCCGGTGGCGACGCCCAGGACGAAGTTGATCCCGAACAGCTTGGACCAGAAGCGGGTGATGTCCCGCCAGATCGGTCGGTTGGTCATCACATACACGCTCTCCATAATGAAGAGCATGAAGGACAGGCCCAGCGTCAGCGGAACGAAGAGGAAATGATACAAGGCCGTCAGCGCGAACTGCAGCCGCGACAATTCGACCACTGCCATGTCAATCATGCGGACTCATCCTTTTTCGGCCCGGGCCTAGTCGGAAGATTGCACCCGCAGCGTGGAGTTCCTACCACGCCGCTACGCCCCGGCCCCAAGCGAGTCAAGGCAACACTTACACGGTTTATGATAGTTGCAATCTAGACCAACCTCAGCTCTGTTCTGGTTGCTCGACATCACCGGGGCCGCGCTGTTCGCCGGCGGGCTGGCGGTGGCTATCGGGCAGGGCCTGCACGCTTCCGCGCAAGCGCTGCTACCGGCCAGCCTGATACTCGCCGGCGCGCTGCTGCGCGCTGCGGGATTATACGGAGTGGCCGCCACGGGCATGGATGCGGCGCAGGCTGCCACGGCGGCGCGACGCGGCAGGCTGTGGCCGCGCCTGCTGGGCGGCGCGCTGCCCCGGCCGCTGCTGTCGGGTGAAAGCGCGGCGCTGGCGATCGATCATCTGCAGGCGGTGGAGGATCACGATTCTCGCTACCTCCCCGTCCGCCTGAATGCCGCGCTGGGGCCGCTGATCGTGCTCGCCATCGTCGCCATGGCCAGTTGGGTGGCGGCGCTGATCCTGCTGGGCACGCTGCTGCCCTTCATCCTCGGCATGGTGCTGGCCGGAACGGCGGCGCGCCGGGCGAGCGACCGCCAACTGGCGGCGCTCTCCGCCCTGTCCGGCCTGTTCGTCGATCGGCTGCGCAATCTGCGGCTGATCCGCCATTTCGCTGCCGAAGACCGGCTGGCGCGGCAAGTGCGGCAGGCGACGCGCGAAGTGGCGCAGCGTACGGTGGCGGTGCTGCGCCTGGCTTTCCTCTCCAGTGCGGTGCTGGAATTCTTCTCCGCGCTCGCAGTGGCGCTGGTGGCGGTCTATTGCGGCTTCTCGCTGCTCGGCCTGCTGCCCTTCGCTCCGCCTGAGCGGCTGACGCTGGCCACCGCCTTCTTCGCGCTGGCCATGGCGCCGGAATTCTATCTGCCGATGCGGCGGCTGGCGGCGGTTTATCACGAGAAGCAGCTGGGGGAGGCAGCACGCGATGCGCTGGCCGCAGCCGCGCCCGATGTGCCTGCCCCTTCCGCCGATGAAATCTCTGCCGTGCCGCTTTCCGCGTTCGACGGGCTGGCCCTGCGCGATCTGCGGCTAAGCTGGCCGGGGACGGAAATCGGCCCCGTGGACCTGCTGCTGGAACGGTGCGATTTCGCCGCCATCACCGGCCCCACCGGCAGCGGCAAATCGACCACGCTGGCGGCCATCGCCGGGCAGGTGGCGCCGTCTGCGGGCACGATCCGCACCGCGTCCGGCCTCCCGCTCGATCCCCGCGCCGTGGCCTGGGCGGCGCAGCGGCCGCTGCTGCTGCCCGGCACGCTGGGCGAGAATATCGCGCTCGCCGCGCCGCAGGCCAGCGCGGCGGAGATCGCCGCCGTGGCGGAGCGGGTGGGGCTGGGCGCGTTGCTCGCCCGGCGCGGTGGGCTGGCCCTCCCGCTCGATCACAATGGCTCGGGGCTTTCGGGCGGGGAGCGGCGCCGCATCGGGCTCGCCCGCGCGATCCTCTCCGGCCGCCCGCTGCTGCTGTGTGACGAACCGACCGCCGATCTCGATCCCGCCAGCGCCGCCGCGATCGTTGCCCTGCTGCAGGATCTGGCGGGGGAGCGCTGCATCCTCGCCGCCACGCATGATCCGCTGGTGGCCTCCGCCGCGCGGCTGCAGGTGGCGCTGTGATGCCGCTCCTCGATCTTGCGGGGATGACGCCCGCCACCCGCCGCCTCGTTCGGCTGGGCGCGCTGGCGGCGGTGGTCGCTGCCCTGTCCGCGATCCTGCTGCTCGGCATTTCCGGCTGGTTCCTTGCCGGGGCGGCGTTGGCGGGGGCAGGCGGCGCGGCCGCGGTCGCGGGGTTCAACTATCTCGTGCCCAGCGCCGCGATCCGCCTGCTGGCGATCCTGCGCACGGCGGGCCGCTATGGCGAGCGGATCTGGTCGCACGAGGGCGCGCTGTCGGGCATGGCCGAATTGCGCGCAGATCTCTTCGCCCGCCTCGCCGCGCAGGACAGCCGCAGCGCGCCCGATCTTGCCGCGGGCGATGCCAGCGCGCGGCTGATCGGCGATATCGAAGCGCTGGAGGATCTGGTGGTCCGCCGGCCCGCGCGGGCAGCGGCGCTGGGGGCGGGGGCGCTCGGCCTCGCCCTCGCGGCCTTGGCGGGCTGGGCGGCCGCGCTGGCGCTGGCTCTGCTGCTGGCGCTGCTGCCGTTCGTGCTGCGGCGCGCGGCGGAACGCTGGACCCGCGCCCCCGCGCGTGACGCGGCGGAGGCGCTGGGCGCGCTGCGCGATCGCTATGTGGAGTTGGCCGCCGCCCGCCCGGAAATCGCCGCCTATGGGCTGGGGGAGCGCGTGGCGGAGGAACTCGCGCCCTTCGCCGCCCGGCTGGACGCCGCCCGTGGCCGGCTGTTCCGCGCGGAAGCGGCGATGGGCGGGCTGCTGGCGCTCTATGGCGCGGTGGCGGTGGTGGCAGTGCTGCTCGCTGCAAGCGCGCCGGTGCCGATCCTCGCGCTCGCCTTATTGGCTGCCGCCGCCGCGGTGGAGGCCATGGGCGGCCTGGCGCGCAGCGCCTTCCGCAATGCCGCGGTGGAGGAAGGCCTCGCCCGCATCGCCGCGCTGCGCGAACTGCCGCTGGCGGAGGATCACCTTCCCGCCGCCGCCCGGCCGGCACAGCCGCTCCGCCTCGCCGGGCGCGTTCTGGAACCCGGAGCGCGGCTGGCGATCACCGGCATTTCGGGCTCGGGCAAGACGATGCTGCTGGAGGCGCTGGCCGGGATGCGCGCCGGTGCCATGCCGGTGGAAGTGGGCGGCGTGCCGCTGCCGCAATGCCCGGGGGAGGTGCTGCGCGGGCAATTCGCCCTCTCGCCGCAGGATGCGCCGATGCTGGCCGGCACGGTGGAGGACAATCTGCGCCTCGCGCGCCCGGGGATCACGGAAGCGGAGATGTGGCAGGCGCTGGAAATCGCGCAATTGCGCCGCCGGATCGAAACCGCGCCCACCGGCCTCGCCACGCGGCTGGGGGAGGCGGGCGGCATCCTTTCGGGCGGGGAGCGCAAGCGGCTCTCGCTCGCCCGCGCCCTGCTGGCGCGGCGGCCCTGGCTGCTACTCGACGAACCGACCGAGGGGCTGGACCCCGCCACCGAGGCGGTGCTGGTGGCGGCGCTGGACGACTGGCTGGCGCAGACCGGCACCGGCCTGATCCTCGTCTCCCACCGCCGCGCCCCGCTCGCGCTGGCCGAGGCGAGCATGGATGTGGCGGAACTGGTCCGCTGCTAGGCTGGCGGGCGGATCCGTCCGCAAGGAAGTCTGCTGTCAGAAGATCGCTCCGTCCCGCCGAACGGCAGGAAGGGGGCGGTCATAGCCCTCTCCCCTTCAGGGGAGAGGGTTGGGAGAGGGGGGTGACCGCCCATGCCCCTCTCAACTCCGGCTAGGCGCCCCGCGCCCAAGCCTGCGTATCTCTCCCCATCATGGGGGAGAGACGAGCGTCTGGCTATCTTTGGACGGGAAAGCGGACTTCCTCACCACTGCCCGAAAATCTCTTGGACCCAGGCGCATACCGACTTATAGACCCGAGCAGATCGAAAACCGGAAATCTTTCCGGTTTCTCAGCTTGCCAGGGACCTGCGCCATCATGAGAGAATTTCATTCCTATCGCCCGGCTGAAGGCCATCGTCTCAAGCATGAGCCGGCCAATGCGATCGTCGCGCCCCGCCCGATCGGCTGGATCAGCACGGTCAGCGCCGAGGGGGTCGCCAATCTCGCGCCGTTCAGCCTGTTCAACATCGCCAGCTATCGCCCGCTGATCATCGGCTTCTCCTCCGGCGGGGAGAAGGACAGCGTCCGCAATGCGCGCGAAACCGGCGAATTCGTCTGGAACCTGGTCGGCCGCGATGTCACCGACGTAATGATCCTCACGGGGGACGAGGTGGGCCCCGATGTCGACGAGTTCGACATGGCGGGGATCGAGAAGATCGCCTCGGTTGATGTGGCACCGCCGCGCGTGGCGGCAAGTCCCGCCCAGTTCGAATGCAAGGTGACCGAGATCGTCCACCTCAAGGATCTGGACGGCATCCCCAGCGACTTCCGGATGGTGTTCGGCCAGGTGGTGCATGTTCACATCAATCAGGAATGCCTCCTCGACGGCATCTATCAGACCACCCATGCGGTCCCGGTCTCGCGCGGGGGCGGCCCGGCCGATTACTACGAGGCGCGTGCCGACGCCCTGGTTCAGAAATGGCGGCGCGGCCCGGTCACTCCGGTGGACCGCAAGCGAGAGTTTTCCAAGTAAGCGCCCGCGCGAAATGCGCGCTTGAGGAGAGTCCGGTCTCATGACGCAGCAGCTGCTTGCGAGTGTGGCCTTGCGCGTCGAATGGATCGATGACCAGCTATGCCCGGTTTCAACAGCGGTCAGATTCCCGCGTTCGCCGAAAACGTCTTTTGGTGTTGTAAAGAGCCGCATCAGCCCTGACGAACAGTTCTTCGGCATCGTAGAAATAGGGATCGGGGGGAAACGCGATACCGCTTGAGGCGCTGACGGTGAACATGTGCCCCTGCCATAGAATGGGGGCACGCAAGCGGATCAGGGAGCGGTTGACGCGCGCCTCAATTGCCTCTGCTGACTCATCATTGCGAAGGATCACCGCGAACTCGTCGCCGCCGATCCTCGCGGTCAGCAGTGCATCTGGAAAGAACGAGCACAACCGTTCCGCGAATACCTTGAGACAGGCATCTCCCGCCAAATGGCCCCATCGGTCGTTGATCCTCTTGAAATCGTTCAGATCGAAAAGAATCAGCGCGCCGAGTGATGTGAGGGCTGAGCGAGTGCGCCCCGCATCAAGGAAACGGCTTTCGTAGATAGCCCGGTTGGCGAGGCCGGTAAGCGCGTCGTTTTCAGCCAGGCGCCGCAGCGCGTCTGAACGCAGCTTTTCCTCGGTCACATCCTGCTTCAACCCATGGAGGGTGGGAGCGGCACCGGCCGGACGGACCATCTCTGCGTGGATACGCATCCACCGCATTTCACCATCCGGACGCTTAACTTGAGCATCGAGAATGAAGGTGCCACCTTGATCTATCGCTTCGGCGCGAAGCCTTTCCAGCTCATCGCGGGACTCCTCTGTGTAGAGATCAAGCACTTCTCGCCGATCGACAGCGGTTTCGCGTGGTAGCCCGAAGATATCATAGACACCCGTGGTCCACGTCAGTTTACTGTCGGAAAGGTTGCAGGACCAAGCCCCGACCTTCGCCGAGGCCATGGCACGGTCGAGTAGCGGATCGATCCTAACAGGCTGGCCTCTCAGCAAGGTCGGCGGCGTCTCGGTTTGCGCGCGACAGGGCAGCTCGGCCTGCTGGATAAGCATCGACATGATGTATCCATATGTGGGTGTGTCTTAAAAGACCGTGTCCAAGGCGCCGGCATTGGCATCTCGACGGCGGAACTCGCGTCGTTTGCCGCCTGACAGCTTCTGCCCGCAAGACCGCCCAAACCCGCCCGATCGCAGGCGCTTACGCCGCCCCCCGCACTCAATCCAGCCGGTCCATCCCTGCAACCGCGCGCAGGGTGTAGGCGGCGAGCACGAGGCGGGGGCCGGAGGGCGGCTAAAACTTGGTGTACGCCCCGGGGAGGCTGCTCAGCCGGGCTGACGGCGGGTATGGGGTGGAAAGCGGAATGGCAGTATTCGGGAAGAGACTGCTATAGCCGATTCACTCGGTTCGCAGTGAAGGTATGCGCGGGAGCGCCCGACGATGAATATTTTCTTCATGATGATCGGCGGCGCGGCCTACTGGTTCCTAGTAACCAAAGTGACTGGCGCTGCGGAGCCTTGGGACGCGGAAACCTACTGGAGCGTCTGGTATCCCGTATCCTTTATCTTGTCGGCGCTGGGAGGGCTGCTTTTGAAAAGGCGCGGCTGGCTCGCAGGAATGATGCTAACTTTCGCGCAACTGCCCGTCATGTGGCTCAACACCGGATCCGGACCCCTTTGGCTGATTGGCATCATTATGCTTTGCGCGTTGGCCCTGCCAGTTTCAATTGTCTCAGCGGTAAGTGGTTGGATAGCGGCCCGTCCTCAACCCGCGTGAACGTCCGCAAGGTTGTCGTTTGCCGCCCGGCAGCTTCTGCCCGCAAGTCCGCCTAAACCCGCCCTGATCGCCAGCGGTTACGCCACCCGCCCTCAATCCAGCCGGTCCATCCCCGCCACGGCGCGCAGGGTGTAGGCGGCGAGCAGGAGGCGGCCGTCGGCTTCGATCCGGGCGACGCGGGCGGCGATGGCTTCGCGTTCCGCGTCCAGCAGGGCGAGCTGCGGCTTGGCGCCGGCCTGCACTTCCAGCCGGGTGCCGCGCAGCGCCTCCTGCGTGGCGGCGACGCGGCGGGCAGCGGCCTCCTGCGTCAGGCGCGCGGTGCGCAGCGCGGCGAAGCTGGTGATCGCCTGCGTCTCCACCGCCAGTTCCGCCGCGCGGGCATCGGCATCGGCGGCGCGGGCATTGGCCTCGGCGCCGCTTACCTTGGCGCCGGTGCGCCCGCCGCTGAAGAAGGTCCACCGCCCGCGCAGGCCCACGCTGGCGCTATCGGCGATATAGCCGGGGAAGAACTGGTCGCGCACCGTGGCGGCTTCGGCATAGAGGCCCACGCTGGGGAGATATTCGGCGCGCGCGGCGGCAATACCCTTGCGGGCGACCTCCGCCATGCGGCGCGCCTGCTCCAGCTGCGGATTGCCCGCCACCGCCATTTGCGTGGCCGCCTCCACCGTGTCGGGCGTGGGCGGCGGCGGGGGCAGGTCGCCCTGCGGTGCGATCGGCATTCCGGCGAGCCGTTCCAGCCGGCCGAGGGCCGCCGCCAGCGCGCCTTCGGCCCCGGCCAGCCCCGCTTCGGCTTCGGCCAGCCGCGCCTCCGCCTGCGCCACTTCGGTGGAGGTGCCGGCCCCGGCGGTGAAGGCCAGCCGCGCCTGCCGCAGCACTTCCGCCAGCGAGGCGCGCAGCGCGGTGTAGCTCGCTGCCTGCTCACGCGCCGAAAGCGCGGTTGTGTAGGCATCCACCACCTGCAGGCGGAGATCGAGCGCGGCGTGCGCCGTGCCCAGCCTGGCTGCGGCGCTGCCGCCTTCCGCCTGCTGCACCGCCGCGCCCACCCGCCCGCCGGTGAACAGCGGCAGCTCGACACTCGCCTGCGCGCTGCGCGGCGTCACGTCATCGGCGGTGAGGCCGAAATAGCCCTTGGGGTCCAGCCGGCCGAGGCCGATCTGCCCTTCCACCGCCGCCTGCGGCATGCGCTGGGCCCGCGCCTCGTCCACCGCGGCGGCGGCGGCATCTTCGCGCGCCCGCGCGGCGGCGATCTGCGGCGCATGGGCGAGCGCGGCGGCCACCGCCTCGTCCAGCGACTGGGCGGCGGCGGGCAGGGGCAGGGCGAGCCCGGCCAGCAGCAGGGAGAAGGCGAACCGCCGCATCGTTCCGCTCAGCGGAAGGCGGTGCCCGGGCGCACGCCCATCGCCCGCAACACCATGGCCGCGGGGCAGAAGCCGGTGACGCTGGCCTGCATCATGTTGAGCCCGGCGAAGATGGACAGGGCAATCCACCAGGGATGCACGGTGAGCGAAAGCACGGCGCCCAGCACCACCACGAAGCCGGCGAAGGCCAGCACGGCGCGATCGATGTTCATCGGCAGTCTCCTCAGTCGAAACGCAGCTTCTTCACGCCCAGCACATGCAGGGCGAGCTTCTCGTAAAAGGGTTCGCTTTCGCCGCGGCGGATCTTGCGCAGGAAGTATTTCTCGAAGCCGATCTTGGCGAGGTGGACCCATTTGCCCTCGCTCGCCCAATTGGTGTTGCGCGGCGGGATCTGCGGCTTGGCCACGAAGGCCACCCCGCCATCGCCGAAATCGGCCAGGCAGATCGCATTCCAGCTCGCCTCATGCGTCGGTTCGCCGCCGGCCATGATCTCCTGCAGGTTGCGGGTGATGGCGGTAACCATGGATTCGATCATGAAGCCGGTCTTGGGCACTCCCACCGGCAGCGGGGTGGGGGCCACCGGGGGGATCGCGATGCACACGCCGAGGCCGAAGATGTTGGGATAGGCCGGGTTGCGCTGGTGCCGGTCGGTCAGCACGAAGCCGCGCGGGTTGACCAGTCCTTCCAGCCCCATCAGCGCCGGCACGCCGCGGAAGGCGGGCAGCATCATCGCCCAGCCGAAGGGCAGGTCATGCGTCCGCTTCAGCGCGCCGTCCTCGTCCACTTCCTCGACATGGCACAGGCCCTGTTCCACCTTCGTCACCCGGGCATTGGTGATCCACTTGATGTGCCGCTGGCGCATCTCGCTTTCCAGCAGGCCCTTGGTGTCGCCCACGCCGTCCAGCCCGAGATGGCCGATATAGGGCTCGGGCGTAATGAAGGTGATCGGCACCCGGTCGCGGATCTGGCGGCGCTTCAGCTCGGTATCGAGGATCATCGCCGTTTCGTAGGCCGGGCCGTAGCAGGAGGCGCCCTGCACCGCGCCGACCACGATCGGGCCCGGGTTGAGGCACAGATCCTCGAAGGCGGCATGGGCAGCGGCGGCGTGGCGCGTCTCGCACACCGAATGGGTGAAGCCCTCCGGCCCGAAGCCCTCGATCTCGTCAAAGGCGAGGTCGGGCCCGGTGGCGATCACCAGATAATCGTAATCCAGCGTGGTGCCGTCGTTCAGTTCCAGCCGGTTGTTGGCGGGATCGACCCGCTTCGCCCTCACGCCGGTGAAGGCAATCCCGTGCTTTGCCATGACCGGGGGGAGATGCACGCGCAGCGCCTCCGGCTCGCGCCAGCCGACGGCGACCCACGGGTTGGAGGGCACGAACCAATAGTCCTCCCCCTTGTTCACCACGGTGACGCGGGCGCTGTCCTGCAGGGCCTGACGGATTTCATAGGCGGCGATGGTGCCGCCCAACCCGGCACCCAGGATAACCACATGAGCTTCGGCCACGTCCCTCTCCTTCGCTTTCCCCTTGACCCCTACAACACATACACAATATATGCAAATGAGAAATCAACTGGGGCAATCTCAAGGTGGAGCATCCGGCAAACGGCAAGGCCGGTCGATCCGGATATCTACCGAGAGGTTGCGGCGGCGCGGTGCGCTAACGTTTTCGAGGCGGGAACATGGGAGACATCGCGGTGAGCAGAGCCCCAAGGCATGCCCTAACACTTGCACTGCTGCTGCTGGCGGCCTGCAGCGGCGATGCGGAGCCGGTGCAGCAACGCGCCCCTGCGGCCGTCGCGCCGCTGGTCTTGCAGCCGTCCGAGACCGCCGACTGGGCCTCCGTCAGCGCCGAAGTGGCGACGGTGGATCAGGCGCAGGCGCTGGCGCGCATCCCCGGCATCCTCGCCTCGCTCTCGGTGGAAGAGGGCGACTATGTGCAGAAGGGGCAGGCGATCGGCCGCATTACGGACAGCCAGCTCGGCTATCAGAGCGGCGCCTATGGCGCCAAGGCCGCCGCCGCCGCTGCCCAGGCCACCGCCGCCCGGGCCGAGGCGGATCGCGCCAGGTTCCTGTTCGATAACGGAGTTTATGCCAAGGCGCGGCTGGAGCAGGCGCAGGCCACAGCTTCGGCGGCGCAGGCGCAGGTGCAGGCGGCCCGCGCCCAGCAGCGGGCGGTGGAGGCGGTGGCCGGGCAGGGCCTCGTCCTCGCCCCCGCCAGCGGCCGGGTGCTCGCCGCCGATGTTCCCGCCGGCTCCGCCGTGGCGCCCGGCATGGCGATCGCCACCATCACCGCCGGCCCCGTGATCCTGCGGCTGGACTTGCCGGAAACGCTGGCGGACTCGCTCCGCCCCGGCGCCGCCGTGCTGCTCGATCGTGGGCAGCGAGGCCGCGTCACCCGCATCTATCCCTCTGTTTCCGCAGGGCAAGTGAGGGCCGACGCCGAAGTGGCTGGCCTCGACGCGCGGCTGATCGGCCGCCGGGTCGCGGCGCAGGTGCAGGCCGGAACCCGCAAGGCGCTCCTCGTTCCCGCCGCCTATGTGACGACCCGCTTCGGCATCGACACCGTGGTCCTGCGCGCGCCGGACGGCACCACGGCAACCGTCCCGGTGCAGACCGCCCCCTCCGCCGAGCCCGGCAAGGTGGAGGTGCTGTCCGGCGTCTCCGCAGGTGACACGCTGGTGCGGGCGGCGGGGGAGAAAAGCCGGTGAATCCGGGTATTTCCGGCCGGCTCACCCGGGCGACGATCAATTCGCCGCTGACCCCGCTGGCGCTGCTGGCGGCCATTTTGGTGGGCCTGCTGGCAACCATCACCATCCCCCGCGAGGAAGAGCCGCAGATCAGCGTGCCGATGGTGGATATCCAGGTGGCCGCCTCCGGCCTGTCCGCAGGCGATGCGGTGGAGCTGGTGGCCAAGCCGCTGGAAACCATCATCAAAAGCATCGACGGGGTGGAGCATGTCTATACCCAGGCCGAGGACAACGGCGTGCTGGTGACGGCGCGCTTCCTCGTCGGCTCGGACCCCGAGGATGCCGCCACTCGCGTCAGCGAGAAGATCAACGCCAATATCGACCGCATTCCGGTGGGCATCCCGCCGCCGCAGGTCACGGTGCGGGGCATCAACGACGTGCCCATCGTGGTGCTCACGCTGACCCCCAGGCCGGGCGCGCCCGGGGAGTGGACCGACCAGTCGCTCCACCAACTCGCCGAACGGCTGCGGACGGAAATCGCCAAGGTGGATGATGTCGGCCTGACCTTCATCGCCGGCGGGCAGCAACAGGCGATCCGGATCGTGCCGGATCCGGCGAAACTCGCCGCAAGGCAGGTGCCGCTGTCCAGCGTGATCGAGGCGGCGACGCAGGCGAACCGCGCCTTCCCGCTGGGCGATCTGCGCGAGGGCGGGCTGGCGCGCGGCGCAATGGCAGGCGAAACGCTGCGCTCCGCCGCCGAAATCGGCGGTTTGCAGCTGCGCGCGATCGACGGTTCGCGCGTGTTCCTGCGCGATGTCGCGCAGGTCCGCGAAGGCCCGACGCAGGATCAGGCGCGCGTGTGGCGCTGGGCGCAGGAGAAAGGGCAGTGGACCATGGCCCCCGCCGTCAGCCTCGCCATCGCCAAGCGCGCGGGCGCAAATGCGGTGACGGTCTCGGGCGCGATCGTCGAGCGGGTGGAGGCGCTGCAGGGCAGCCTCATCCCCGATACGGTGCAGGTCAGCGTCACACGTAATTATGGCGCCACCGCCGATGAAAAGGCGAACGAGCTGCTGTTCCACCTCGCGCTGGCGACGGTGTCCATCGTCATCCTGATCGGCTTCGCGATCGGCTGGCGCGAGGCGGGCGTGACCGCGATCGTGATCCCCACCACGATCCTGCTCACCATGTTCGCCTCCAACCTGATGGGCTTCACGATCAACCGCGTGAGCCTGTTCGCGCTGATCTTCTCCATCGGCATATTGGTGGATGACGCGATCGTGATGATCGAGAACATCGCCCGCCATTGGGCGATGGACAGCGGCAAGAGCCGCGAGCAGGCGGCGGTGGAGGCGGTGGCGGAAGTGGGCAATCCCACCATCGTCGCCACGCTGACGGTGGTCGCCGCACTGCTGCCGATGCTGTTCGTCTCGGGCCTGATGGGCCCCTATATGGCGCCGATCCCCATCAACGCTTCGGCCGCGATGGTGTTTTCCTTCTTCGTCGCGGTGATCATCGCGCCCTGGCTGATGATCCGCTTCGCCCGCAAGACGCTGGCCCATGGCGAAGCGGCGCAGGGTGGCCGGCTGGGCGCGCTCTATGCCCGCGTGGCGGGCGGGGTGATCGCCACGCGGCAGGGCGCCCTGCGCTTCCTGATCGCCGTGGGCCTCGCCACGCTGCTCGCCTGTTCGATGTTCTATTTCAAGGCGGTGACGGTGAAGCTGCTGCCCTTCGACAACAAGAGCGAAGTGCAGCTGGTGGTCGACATGCCGGAGGGCACGAGCCTGGAGGCGACCTCCGGCGCGCTGGAGCGTGTCGCCGCCGTGGCCCGCACCGTGCCGGAGGTGGAGGCGATGGAGCTCTATGCCGGCACCTCCGCCCCGTTCAATTTCAACGGTCTGGTCCGGCATTACTTCCTGCGGGCCAAGCCGTGGATGGGCGATGTGATGGTGACGCTGCGCGAGAAGGGCGACCGTTCCCGTTCCAGCCACCAGATTGCCGTGGATCTGCGCCAGAAGCTGGCCGCCCTTCCTTTGCCGAAGGGCGCCTCCGTAAAGGTGGTGGAAACGCCGCCGGGGCCGCCGGTGATGGCGACGCTGCTCGCCGAGGTCTATGGGCCGGACGAGGCGACGCGCCGCGCCACCGCTCGCCAGTTGGAGGCGATCTTCCGCCAGGTGCCCTTCATCGTGGACGTGGACAACAGCTTCGGCGAACCGGTGCCGCAGCTGCGGCTGCTGCCCGATCGCGACCGGCTGGATTACTACGGCCTGCCGGAGCGGCAGGTGCTGGACAGCATGGCCGCGATGCTGGGGAGCGCCACGCTGGGCTATGCGCCGCAGGGGGAAGGGCGCGATCCGCTGCCGATCCAGCTCACGCTGGACCAGTCGCAGCGCCGGTGGGACGGGGCACTGGGGGCCACGCCGGTGGCCGTCGCGGCGGGTGCGGCCGGGCCGCAGCTCGTCCGGCTGGACCAGGTGGTGGATGCGCAGACGACGGAGGGCGGCCAGTCGATCTTCCGCCGCGACGGGCGCGGCGCGGCGATGGTGACGGCGGAACTGGCCGGACGCTACGAGGCGCCGATCTATGGCATGCTGGCCGTGGACGAGGCGGTCGATTCCTTCGATTGGGCGGCCGCCGGGCTGCAGAAGCCGGTGATCCGGCTCAACGGCCAGCCGGAGGACGAGCAGCGGCCCAGCCTGCTGTGGGACGGGGAGTGGGAAATCACCTGGGTGACCTTCCGCGACATGGGCGCTGCCTTCATGGTCGCGCTGCTGGCGATCTATGTGCTGGTCGTGGGGCAGTTCCGCAATTTCAAGCTGCCGCTGGTGATCCTCATCCCCATCCCGCTCACGCTGGTGGGCATCGTGATCGGCCACATGCTGTTCGGCGCGCCCTTCACCGCCACCAGCATGATCGGCTTCATCGCGCTGGCGGGGATCATCGTGCGCAATTCCATCCTGCTGGTGGATTTCATCCGCCATGCGCGCGCGCCGGGCAAGCCGCTGCGCGATACGCTGCTGGAAGCGGGGATGATCCGCTTCAAACCCATCGTGCTCACCGCCGCGGCGGCGATGATCGGCGCGGCGGTGATCCTGACCGATCCGATCTTCCAGGGCCTGGCGATCTCGCTGCTGTTCGGCCTTGCCAGCTCCACGCTGCTGACCGTGCTGGTCATCCCCGCCATCTATATCGTCTTGCGTGACGACGGCCATCCGGCCACCCTGGGGCAGGCTCATCAGGCGGAGGCTGCCCATGACTGACGAGACGATCGTCTGCCCTTCTTGCACCGCGCTGAACCGCGTGCCGCATGCGCGGCTTGCGGAGCAGCCGAAATGCGGCCGATGCGGTCGGCCCTTGTTCACCGGAATGCCGCTTGCCGCCGACACGGCGCTGTTCGACCGGCTGGTCACGCGCGGCACGCTGCCGGTGCTGGTGGACTTCTGGGCATCCTGGTGCGGCCCATGCCGCGCCATGGCCCCCGCCTTTGCAGCGGCGGCGGCGCGGCTGGAGCCGCGAATGGTGCTCGCCAAGGTGGATACAGAAGCGGAAGCCGGGCTGGCAGAGCGGTTTCAGATCCGCTCCATCCCCACTCTGCTGCTGTTGCGCGGCGGGCGGGAGATCGGCCGGCGCGCTGGCGCCTTGCCCGAACCGGCAATCGTGGAATGGGCCGGCCGCGCGGTGGCCGGGGCCTGAGGGCTCAGCGCGTCACGCGGGCGAACACGGCGGCTCCGCTGCTCGGGCGGCTGCGCGGCGCGACCGGCCGTTCCGCCGCCGGGCCGGCCAGCGTATTCAGCAGTTCGCTCACCGCGGCGATGCGCGCACGGTCGACGCGGTAGAAGATCTGCTTCCCTTCGCGGCGGGTCTCCACCAGCCCGGCCTTGCGCAGCACGCCAAGCTGTTGCGACAGGCCCGGCTGGGTGATGCCGGTCACCTCCTCGATCTCGCCCACGGAGCGTTCGGTTTCCTTGACCGAGCACAGGATCTGCAGGCGCACGGCGTGTGCCAGCGCGCGCAGCACTTCGGCACCGCCGTCGAAATCACGCGGGATCATCTCGTCGGCCACGCTCAGCCCTTGTCAGCCACGGGGGTGAAGAACCATGCGTCCGGCCCGTTCGCCCGCAGGATTTCCGGTGCCGTTTCGGCGGGCATGCGCAGCAAATCGTCCCCCGGCTGCCAGTCGGCCGGGGCGAGAACCTCGGCCGCATCGACCCGACGCAGCGCGGCCAGCAGGCGGAGCATTTCCGGCACGGAGCGGCCGACGTTGACGGGGTAGGACGTGGCGGCGCGCAGCACGCCCTGCGGATCGATGAAGAAGCTGGTGCGCACGGCAGAGGCATCATGCGCATCGGGCGCGATCATGCCGAAGGCGCGGGCGATCTCCATGGTGGGATCCTCCACCAGCGGAAAGTTCACGCGCACTCCGCTGATGTCGTGGATCATCCTGATCCACGCCAGATGCGAATAGAGGCTGTCGACCGAAAGGCCCACCAGCGCGCACTCCATCGCGGCGAACTGCTCCTCCGCCTTCGCCAGGGCGATGAACTCGCTGGTGCAGACCGGGGTGAAGTCCGCCGGGTGGGAGAACAGCACCACCCAGCGCCCGCGAAAATCGGCAAGGTCCAGCGGCCCCTGCGTGCTGCGGGCGATGAAGCGCGGAACCTCGTCGCCGATGCGCAGCGGGCCGGGAGCGGGAATGTGGTCCAATGATCCTCCGGAAAATACGTGGTAAACTTGTCGCTTTTCGCACGAGCGGCCGGTTGACGCAATACGGTTACACGATTACATGTTATCGGTAAATGATGTATGCTGACGTGCGATCGGAGAAGATGATGAATCCCCGGAAACTATGCGACACGATGGCCGTCCATCCGCAACTGACGCCGGAGGACGTGGTAGAGGTAGCGCGGCAGGGCTATCGCGCCATCATCAACGACCGGCCGGACGGGGAAGAGCCGGGCCAGCCCAGTTCCGCAGAGATCGCCGCCGCGGCACAAGCGGCCGGACTCGACTATTTGCATATTCCGGTGGTGCCGGGGCAGATCGGCGCCGAGCAGATCGCCGCCTTTGCCGATGCGCTGGAGCGCCTGCCCAAGCCGATCCTCGGCTATTGCAAGTCCGGAATGCGGGCGAGCACGCTGTGGGCGCTGTGCAATTGCGCCGGAATGGGGACAGAGCAGGTGATCGCGAGTGCTGCCGCCGCCGGTTACGATCTTGCCCCGCTGCGGCCCGCGCTGGAAGCGCGGGCGCGCGGATAAGGGACCGACGTCGCCGGTGTGCTCAGTTTTCCCGGAACGCGCGTGACCACTGATCGGTCAGCGGCCGCAGGATATAGCTCAGCATGGTCCGGTCGCGCGTCCGCACGAAGGCTTCCGCCGGCATGCCCGGCTTCAGCGCCACATTGCCCAGTTCCTTGAGTTCGCGGGCCGTGAAGCTGATCGTCACGCGATAGAAGGCGCTGCCGGTCGCCCGGTCGTCCACCCGGCTGGCGGAAACATGCGTAACCTCGCCCGTCACTTCGGGCGTGGTGCGGTTGGAAAAGGCGCTGAACCGCACGGTGGCCGGCTGGCCTTCATGGATCTGGTCGATGTCGGCGGGGCTGACGCTTGCCTCCACCACCAGCCGATCGTTGTCGGGCACGATTTCCATGATCGTCTCGCCCGCGGGGACGATGCCGCCGACGGTGCGGAAGGCCAGCTTGTCCACCACGCCCGCCTGCGGCGCGCGGATGACCGATTTGTCGAAGCTGTCGTCCGCGGCCACCTGCACGCGGCGCAGTTCGGTGATCTGGCGCTCGACCTCCATCAGCTCCGCCGCTGCCGCGCTTCGCGAATCCTGCTGCACGGACGCCATCTGCGCGCGCAATTCGCCGATCCGCGCGCTCGCTGCGTCGGCTCCCTGGCGGGCGCTGCTGGCTTCGGCGGCAAGCCCGGAGGCGGAACGTTCGAGCGAGTTCAGCCGGTCCAGCGTGGTATAGCGCTTCTCGTACAAGGCGCGCGTTGCATCCAGCTCCTCGCCGATAAGGGAAGCCTGCCGGTTGTAGCTGTCGGCCCGGCTGCGGCTGCTACGGATGTCGGCCTGTGCCTGGTTCACGCGCTGCTGCAATTGCGCGACCAGGCCCGAACGGGACTGGCGCCGGAGGGCAAAGGTCTTGCGCTCCGCATCCATCAGCGCGGCGATGTTCGGGTCTCCCGCGCGGTCGGTCAGTTCCTTCGGGAAGGCGATGGCGCCCAGCCCGTCACGCTCCGCGGTCAGCCGTGCGGCGCGGGCAAGCAACTGATCGACATTCTCCCCCGTCAGCTGCGCATTGGCGCCGGACACGGTGTTTTCCAGCCGCATCAGGGGCTGCCCGGCCTTCACGTGATCGCCGTCCCGGACGAGGATATCGGCCACCACGCCGCCGGACGGATGGCCCAGCTGCTTCACATGCGAAGCCATGCTGACCTGGCCCGGAGCGACGACCGCCCCGGCGATCGGCACCAGCGCCATCAGACCGCCCAGGCCAAAAACCAGCGCCGCCGAAAGGCTGAGGCCCAGCCGCAGCGTGCGCCCGAGCCGTGCGTCGGGCTGATAGAGCGGCGCTTCCGCAAGGGCGGGGAGGTAGGGCCGGTGGAGGGTAAGTTCGCTTGCCATTTTCGTAGATCCTCAGCCTGCCGCCGCTGCGCGGGGGCCGTCATTTGCGGCGGCTGGAACCCGCAACAGGCCCAGCATCTTCAGCATTTCGTCACGCGGGCCCATCTGCCGCGCCTCGCCGCCGGCCATCACCAGAATGTGATCGACATGCGCGAAGACGGAGGGGCGGTGGCCGACGATGATCACGATGGCGCCGCGCTCCTTGGCGCGCAGCACCGCCTGGGCCAGCGCCTGCTCGCCCTGCGCGTCGAGGTTCGAATTGGCCTCGTCCAGCACGATCAGAAACGGATCGCCATACAGCGCGCGGGCCAGGGCAAGGCGCTGCTGCTGGCCTTCGGAAAGGCCATCCCCGCCGGGGCCGAGTTGGTAGTCATAGCCGCCCGGCAGCGCCACGATCATCTCGTGCACTCCCGCCTGCCGCGCCGCGGCGATGATCGCCTCCGGATCGGCAGCCGGATCGAAGCGGGCGATGTTCTGCCCGATCGTGCCTTCGAACAGCTCGATCCTTTGCGAGACATAGCCGATGTCCCGGCCCAGATCCGCCGGAGACCATTGATCCAGCGCAGCGCCGTCCAGCCGCACCGATCCGCGCAGCGGCTGCCAGGCACCGACGATCGAGCGCATCAGGGTCGATTTGCCCGATCCGCTGTGGCCGATCACCGCCAGCGCCTCGCCCGCATTGAGGCGGAAGTTCACATTTGCCAGCGTCACCGCCTTCATGCCCGGAGGGCGAGAGGTGAGCTGCTGCACTTCCAGGCTTTCTTTCGGACGCGGCAGCGGCATGGGGGCGTATTCCTGCGGCACGGCCTGCTGCAGTGCGGCCAACCGTTCCAGCGCCTGGCGCGCGTCCACCATGGATTTCCAATGGGCGATGGTCTGCTCCACCGGCATCAGCGCCCGCGCACCGAGGATCGAACCCGCAACGATGATGCCGCCAGTCGCTTCGCCTTCGATGACCAGCAGCGCGCCGACGGCCAGCATCAGAGATTGCAGGAACTGGCGGAAGGTCTTGCTGATGCCCTGCATCCGGCCAGAGATCTCCGACAGCCGATCCTGCGCGGTCAGCAGGTGCTGGTTCGCCTCATCCCAAGCGGCGCGGCGCCGTTCGCCCATGCCCAGTACGCGGATGGTCTCGCTGCGGCGGCGGATGTCCTCCGCCATCGAGAAGCGCAGCCCCGACATGGTAGCGGCATCGCGGGCGGGCTCATTCGTCAGCTTCGCGCTCACCGCCATCAGCAGGATCAGTGCCAAGGCGCCGACCAGCGCAGTGAGGCCGAGAGCCCAGTGGAACATCGTGAGGATGACGAGGAACATCGCAACATAGGGCAGGTCGAGCAGGGCCAGCGGTCCGGGACCGGCGATATAGTTGCGCACCATGTCGAGATCGCGCACCGGCGCTGCACCCGAAGGCAGGCGCCCCGCTTCGCTACCGAACCGGCTGAGCACATCATATACACGGGCTGAAAGCTGCCGGTCTGCCATCGCGCCCGAGTGGAACAGGACACGGTTGCGAATGATGTCCAGGGCGGCCTGAAACGCATAGGCCACGGCAACCATCAGCAGCAGGCCCGCCAGAGTGGGCACGCTGCGGCTGGCCAGCACGTCATCATAAACCAGCAGCATAAAGAACGAGCCGGAGAGCAGCAGCACGTTGAAGACCGCGCTGAAGCCCAACACAGGCCACAGGATCGGCAGAAGAGGCTGGAACAGCCCCTTCAGCCCGGACAATTTCGCTGACACGTCGAATTCCCTTTGGTGAGAATCCGAATCTAGCCCGCCACAGTCAATATCGGGTTAAAAGAGGCAAGATTTTGCCGGTCGTTCCGCGACTTGCCGCGTCGCTAGGGCGCGGGTGACGTTTCCGCTG
Source organism: Altererythrobacter sp. B11 (assembly GCF_003569745.1). NCBI lineage: Bacteria > Pseudomonadati > Pseudomonadota > Alphaproteobacteria > Sphingomonadales > Erythrobacteraceae > Altererythrobacter > Altererythrobacter sp. B11. Next base: position 128,870 of record NZ_AP018498.1, on the reverse strand, counting down.
CCGGCGCCATATCGTGGCCCGGCTCCTCCGACCGTTCCTGCTGAACCGGCGTGTATGTCACTCCATCCATCACCACCGCATCGTCGAGCAGTTCCACCAGCGGGCCAGTGGGCAATCCGGCGAAGGCGGTGCGGGAATAGGAATCGGGATCATATTCCGGCGTCATCGGCCCGAAGCGACCAGGCGAGAGCTGGCCCATCGCCGCAAGCAGGATCGCGTGCTGGATGTAGAGCTGGGCATCCACCGAGGCTTTCGCCTGGCGGGAATTGAGCAGGTCCCGCGCGGTGTCGAGTACGTTGAGTGCGGTGAGCTGGCCGGCGAGTTGCTGCTCCCGCGCGCCCTGAAGAGCCGTTTCCGCGGCGGTGACCGCTTCCGCATAGGCAGGGCTGGCGCGGCGGTTGGCGGAAAGCCGGTCCCAGGCCGAGGCAATATCCTCGCGCACGTCGCGGGTGACCTGTTCCTCCACCTGATTGGCCGCATCGGCGCTCTGCTTCGCTTCGCGGATTCCCGCGGCGATTCGGCCTGCGGCGTAAAGCGGCATGGTCACTTCGATCCGCGCCTGGGCATCAAACTGGCGCACGGCGTCGTTCTCGATCGACAGCGGGGTGCGGGCGGCGGTGCCCTGCAGCGTCACCTGCGGGCCGGCATCTGATCGCGCAAGCCCGACCGCGGCGCGCGCGGCGCGCGAATCGAAGCGCGCTGCCTCCAGCACGGGGTTAAAGCGGAGGCCCATGTCCTCGGCCTCTTCCAGCGACTGGGGGAGGCCGGGCAATTGCGGAAGGGGGGCCAGATCGTCGGGATAGTGCCCGACGAGGTTGCGGAAGGCGTTGCGGCTCGCCCGCAGATTGCCCTCGGCAAGCTCGAGCTGGGCCTGCCCGGTGAGCAGGCGGTTACGCGTCTGGTCCAGATCGGTGCGCGTCGCATAGCGCGCATCGAAGCGGGCCTGCGTCTGGCCCAGCTGGTCGCCCAGCAGATCGAGGTTCTCGCGCGCGATGCTGACCAGGTTCTGGTCGCGCAGCACGCTGGCGTAGGCGATGATGACATTGGCGAGGAGATTGAGTTCCGCCGCGCGCATGTCTGCGGTGGATGCGCCGTAATTCGCCTCCGCGATGCGCAGCTGGGAGCTCAGCCTGCCCGAGGTGAACAGCGGCTGGGAGAGCGTGACGCCGAAGGTGGGGGTGAAACCGTGCTCCGCCGGGGCCAGCTCGCCATTGGTGCGCAGCCGCCGGTAATTGTAGTCATAGCTGGCGGAGCCGCTGATGAAGGGGCCGAATTCGCCCTCCGCCCGCGCCACGCGCTCGTCCGCCGCGCGGTTGCGGGCACGGCTCGCCTGCACGTTGGGATTGAATTGATAAGCCTCGACAATCGCCTCGCCCAGCGTTTCGGCGTGGGCGGCAACCGGGATCAGCAGGGCGGGCGCTATGATCGCGCCGATCAGTTCGCGCCGCAATCGTGTCTTACGCATGGCCAGTGGTGTACCTTTATGTTCCCGGCACTCGCTGCCGTGATGATCGGGGGCGCTCTGAAGCAGGTTCGCGGAGCTTCGCTGAGCCGCAGAACTCCGTGCGCGCATCCGCATTGCCAGGCTCCGGCATCGTGTCTGCATGGCGGTCAGTTGAGCCCCGCATCGCTGGCGCCCTGCCGCGCGAGCGCATCGCGGGCGATCTCGAAGGCGCGCTGGGCGTTCCGCCGGCCGGCGATCATGCCAGAGCCGAGCGAAGGCTTTTCCTCGGCTATCTCGCCAAGAGCGGCCTTGAGGCTTTCGATCTCTGCCCGCAGCTGCTGGGTCTGGCAGCGCTCCGCGTTAAAGGTTTCCAGCGGCACCCAAGCGCGGACGCCGTTGATGGGGCGGGTGAAGCAGGCTTCACCGCCGCACTTGGCGACTTCGCCGCCGAGGGCATCGAGCAGGGCCGAGATTCGCCCCAGGTTGCGCGGGTCGCCCGCAGCCTCGGCCTGTTCCGGGGTGCCGGCCAGCGCGGAGCGCAAGTCGCGGGCTGTCTGCCGCGCGGCGGTGGCCAGCCCTTTGCTGTGGCATTCGTTCGGGGACATGCTGGTCCGCTTCCCTGGAAGATGACGATGGCCATCTTCTAGGGGCGGCATGGTTAAAAGCTGGTTTACCTCGGCGGACTTGTCAGGCCGGATCAGGGCAAGGCGCTATTTCCCGATAACCGGCATGCTCAGATATTTCGGCAGCCGCAGGCAGACCAGATGCATGGCCACCGGCACGCCAACCCCCACCGCGAGCCCCACCACGAAGGCGATCGCAGTATTATGGACGCCGAGCTTCCACAGTACCGTCCGCATCGCCGCGCTGGCAGCGGGATGCCAGAGATAGATGGTGAAGGAATAGGCCGCGAGCCTTTCCAGCCCCCTCATCTTGGGGAGATAGAGCAGCAGCAGAACCACCGCGCCGGCGCCGCCGATCCAGGTGATCAGGCCCGTCTGGTCGGGACCAACCGCTTCCGGCTGTCCAAGCGGCTTCATCGCGATTGAGCCGACCAGCATGACCAGTGCGAGGACGCTCACCAGCGGGTTCATCATCCAGTCGGACCTGCGCTGGATCACGAGGCCGAAGAGGAAGAAGGGGAGCAGGAGCAGCCCCTTGCGGATGTAGGTGACGGGGCTGGCGGGCAGCACGGTATAGAGCACGATCGGCACCGCGATCAGGGCCACCCACACCCCCACGGTGGGGTGGAACTTCTCGTCCACGAAGGCAACGATCGCGAACATCAGCAGGATCGCGTAGATATACCAGAGATGCTCATATCCGTTGGCGTAGGTCGCCAGCAGGCCGACGCCGGGCTCGTGGAATATCACCGCCTTGATCGCCCAGAACACGGCGTTGGCGAAGAGAAGCGGCACGGCGAGCTGCTTGAGCTTGCTGGCCATATAGGGGCCGAAGCCTTCGCGCGTGGCTGGCATGGCGCCGTAGATGTAGCCTGCCATCGCGGTGAACAGCGGCAGCCGCACCACCTCGAGGGCGTCCATGATGGCGTGCCAGGTGGAGGGCCGTGGAACCTCCAGCCCGCGATCGGGGCGCACGCCCAGCACATGCAGCGCGACGATGAGGACGCAGGCGAGCCCGCGCACCGTGTCGAGATTGGTCGGCCGGTACGCCGCCCACTTGCCCGGCTTCGCCGGTGCGGCGCGCTGCTCTGCCAGCGTACTCAGCGCACCGATCGACATCTCGTGCCAGTCGGCCGGCAGCGGCGAGATAAACGCTTTCAGCTGACTTCGCAGGCGCTGCCTCTGCGCCTCGTCGCCGCCCAGCGAATCGAAGCTTGCCCCGGCGTCCAGCGCATCGTCGCCGAACTCCCGGGCAAAGGCGGCTTCGACATCGGCGGGCGTATCGGCCAGCGCGACAAGCTCGTCGATGGACTTGCTTTCCCAATCCTCCGGGAGTTGCGGCAGGAATTGCTCCAGCCGCAGCATCATGTCGATGTAGCTCAGCGAATCGCCATCCAGCGAACGGAAGCTTTCGCGCCGATCCCTGGCTGGTTCACCGAACTTCGCCAGGAACGCCTCGGCAATGCCGGCCGCCTGCTCGCCGGGGGCAGCTGCATCCTTGGCAGGATCCTGCGCCTGTGCGCTGAAGGCCCCGAATTCCGCAGAGACTTCCTTGCGGCGAATCTTGTTGGTCGTCGTTCGCGGGATCGTCTGCACCCCGAACACGGCCACGCTGTCGGCCACACCCATGTCGCGGGCCACTTGCTTCGCGGCGGCTTCCAACGCCGTCACTTGGGCAGGGCTGGCGGTTTCTTCGTGGGCGATGGCGACGATCTGTCCACGAAGCGGGTGATTTCCGGGGGCCACGGCATAGGCAAAATCCAGCCCGACAATGGCCCGCAGGCGGTCCTCGAAAACTTCCGAGGGCACCTTGATCCCCCCGACATTGATGAGATCGTCCGCGCGTCCGCCGAAGACGAGGCGTCCGTCTTCCATGCGCCCCAGGTCGTTGGTGGTCAGCCAGCCATCCGCGTCGGTGAGGGTTTGCAAACCGCCCGCAGTGATGATGCCCGCGGCGACATGCGGGCCGCGAATGGCAATCCGACCGTCGTCGGCGATTCGCACCTCCACCGCACCGCAGGGGCCACCCACCGAATCGAGCGCCTCCCCTTCCTCCTTCGAAATATCGAGGAAGGTGCTGCGAGATGCTTCGGTGAGGCCGTAGTGCTGGACGATGCGGGCGTTGGGGAACAGTTCGCGGATCGCTTCCTTCTCCGCACGCGTCATTGCCTGGCTGCCGATCTCCAGCCAGCGCAGCTTGGCCCCGGCGGATCCGATGCGCGCGCGCTGGCCGAGGAGGACCCGCAGCAGCGTGGGAACGGCCGAGAGGGCGTTTACCTCATCCCGTTCGAGCATGCGGGCAAGTTCGTCGACGCGGAAGCCGTGCTCGGGGAGATAGCTCGCGCCGCCGGCGGCCGACACCGCCCGGACGCGGCCGAAGCCGAAGGAGTAAGTCACGGGAACGCCGACATATTCCCGAACGCTGGCATCCATTTTCATGAAGTCCACCAGGCGGGTCGTGACGTCGCCCAGAGACTGATGTGACAGCAGGATGGCCTTGGGCTCACCCGTCGATCCGGAGGTATGGACGACCTGCGCAGGCGTGGAATCGTGGCGCGGGGAGATCGACTGGGTGAACCAGCCGCCGCCACTGGCGCAGGAAATGCGATCGACCACCGAAATTCCGGCGATGTTCGGTTGAGTGCCGGGTTCGATGGGCATCGCCACCTTGCCGGAAGAATGGCAATCAAAGACAGCGCGCAGGAAGTCGATCGAACTGATGCGCTCGATGGCCACGACCTCGATATTGTGCGAGTGTCCCATCTGCGCTTTCACAATGTGTGTGTCCACCACGTGTGACCCGCCTTGTTCATGAGTTCGAGCGGCTTGGTAACGGCGGGGTTCTACGGCTGCAAAGGCGCTGCCGCTCTGATTTCGATCTGCCTCAATTCGATACGCTTTGCGAGTCCCCCGTATCCTTCCCTATGCGCGGCCGGCCGTTGATCGCACGAGGGGGGCGGCCTTTCCTAAACTGGTTGCGGCGCAGCATAAATGATGAAAGGCAAGTTTTTGAACGCCGGATCGAGTTGCGCCCCTCAGGGGTGCCAGATGCTAGTGGAAGGCTGCGCGCAGGGATGGTCGAACAATTGACGGCGCAAGCCCAGCCCCGCAGTCGCCTTCACGGTATCCAGGCGGGGCGGGCGATTGCCGCGCTGGCGGTGGTGATTACTCATGCCGTGGGACAAGTTATCATAGAGCCCCCGGTGCATGCGCATTTCTTCGCGCGCTACGGCGTCACCCTGTTCTTCGTGATCAGCGGCTACATCATGGTCGTCTCAACCGGCCCTGCCGCGTTCGATCCGTTGCGGTTCGTCAAGAACCGGGTCCGGCGCATCGTTCCGTTATACTGGATTGCCGTGTTTCTGATGGCCGCGCTGACGCTGCTCATCCCCAGTGTATTCAGAAAGACGGCGTTTGATGCGGCGGAAGTGGTCAAGGCGCTGTTTTTCATCCCGTCCTATGCGGAAGATGGTTCGATACGCCCCTTTCTGAAGCTGGGGTGGACCCTGAATTTCGAAATGTTCTTCTACCTGTGCTTTGCATGCCTGTTCGCCTTCACCGACATCATGCGGGCCGCGCTGCTCAGCGCGCTCTTCCTCTTCCTCATCGCGCTGGGTTCGGTGTTCGATTTCCAGAGCGCTCCGCTGGCATTCTATACCCGTATCGACACGCTGGGCTTTGTGGCGGGCGTTTGGCTGGCGGTCGCCACGCGCAGGCTTCCCCCGTTGCACAAAGGGAATCTGCTGGCCGCGGGATTTGCCAGCCTCGTGATCGTGGCGGCGATTCTCGCCTATTACGAGCCGATCCGGGACAATCCGTGGACGCAGATATGGGTCATCATCGCCTGCGCCTTGCAGGTTGCCGTGCTGGCCGGCGCGCCGCGGCTCGGCTGGTCTACCCCGCGGTCGCTGGAAGTGGCGGGCGATGCGAGCTACTCCATCTATCTGTTCCACATGTTCGGCGTGGGCCTGGGCGCCCTGATCATAGCGAAGATCTTGCCGGGTTCGGTGTGGATTGCGATCCTTGTGGCCGCGCTTCTCGGGGCCATGAGCGGACTGGCAGTCTATGCGCTGCTGGAGGCGCGAATGAATCGCTGGATACGCCGCATGACCGACGCGAAACGCCAGCCCAACACGCCGATCCGGCCGCTTAGCCCGAATGACGGATTGTGACGGGGGCCACGGCCGGAGCGGGCTATCCCGGCCTGCTGCGTTCGGGCTGCGGCAGCAGGCTGCCAAGTGCGTCCAGCTTTGAACCGATCAAGAATTTTTTACCAAGAGTTGCCTTGCGACCGGCCGGCCTATGGGGCAATCCCATGTTGCGATGCAGCGATTGACCCATCTTGAGCGGCTAGAGGCCGAGAGCATTCACATCATGCGCGAAGTGGTGGCGGAGGCGAGCCGCCCCGTCATGCTCTATTCGGTGGGCAAGGACAGCGCCGTGATGCTGCATCTGGCGAAGAAGGCCTTCTACCCTTCGCCGCCGCCCTTCCCGCTGATGCATGTGGATACGACGTGGAAGTTCCGCGACATGTATGCACTGCGCGACAAGGCGGCTCGCGATGCCGGGATGGAACTGATCGTGCATCAGAACCCGGAAGCGAAGGAGCGCGGGATCAATCCATTCGACCACGGTCCGCTGCACACGGACATGTGGAAGACGGAAGGGCTGAAGCAGGCGCTGACGAAGCATGGCTTCGACGCGGCCTTCGGCGGCGCGCGGCGCGACGAGGAGAAGAGCCGCGCGAAGGAGCGGATCTTTTCCTTCCGCACCGCCAGCCACGGCTGGGATCCCAAGAACCAGCGCCCGGAGCTGTGGAACCTCTATAACGCCCGCAAGAACAAGGGGGAGAGCATCCGCGTCTTCCCGCTGAGCAACTGGACCGAGCTCGACATCTGGCAATACATCATGGCCGAGAATATCGAGATCGTGCCGCTCTACATGGCCGCGATGCGCCCCACGGTGGAGCGCGACGGGCTGTTGCTGATGGTCGATGACGATCGCTTCCCGCTGGCGGCGGGGGAGGAGCCGGTGATGCGCTCCATCCGCTTCCGCACGCTGGGCTGCTATCCGCTGACAGGCGCGGTGGAAAGCACCGCGGCGAACCTTTCCGAAGTGGTGCAGGAGATGCTGCTCACGACCACCTCCGAACGGCAGGGGCGCGCGATCGATCGCGACGCCGGCGATGCCAGCATGGAGAAGAAGAAGCAGGAGGGCTATTTCTGATGGCCGATCTCTCCACTCAGGAACCCACCTATCGCACCGATGCCCTCATTGCAGAGGACATCGATGCCTATCTCGAGCTGCACCAGAACAAGGGGCTGCTGCGCTTCATCACCTGTGGCAGCGTGGATGACGGCAAGAGCACGCTGATCGGGCGCCTGCTCTACGATTCCAAGATGATCTTCGAGGATCAGCTCGCCGCGCTGGAAGCCGACAGCAAGCGTGTGGGCACGCAGGGGCAGGAGATCGACTTCGCCCTGCTGGTGGACGGCCTTGCCGCCGAACGCGAACAGGGCATCACGATCGACGTAGCCTATCGCTTCTTCGCGACCGAGAAGCGCAAGTTCATCGTCGCCGATACGCCGGGACACGAGCAATATACGCGCAACATGGTGACGGGCGCCTCCACAGCCGACCTCGCCGTGATCCTGATCGATGCGCGCAAGGGCGTGCTGCCGCAGACGCGGCGGCACAGCTTCCTCGCCAAGCTGATCGGCATTCCGCATGTGGTGCTGGCAGTGAACAAGATGGACCTCGTCGGTTACGACCAGGCGACGTTCGATGCCATCGTGGAAGATTACCGCGCCTTCGCCAGCGGTATCGGGATCGAGGCCTTCACTCCCATCCCCATTTCGGGCTTCAAGGGTGACAACATCACCGCCGCGCCTTCGGCCAACACGCCGTGGTATGGCGGGCCGAGCCTCATCGACCACCTCGAGACGGTGGAGATCGCGGACATGGCGGCGCAGGAACATGCTTTCCGCATGCCGGTGCAGTGGGTCAATCGGCCCAATCTGGACTTCCGCGGCTTCTCGGGCCTGATCGCAAGCGGCACGGTGAAGCCGGGCGATCCGGTGCGCATCCTCCCCTCGGGCAAGACCAGCACTGTGAAGTCCATCGTGACCATGGACGGCGATCTGGCGGAGGCGGTCTCCGGCCAGTCCGTCACGCTGACGATGATGGATGAGGTGGATTGCAGCCGGGGCGACGTGATCGCGGCAGCGGGCGATCCGCCGGAGAGCGCCGACCAGTTCGAAGCCACGATCGTGTGGATGAGCGACGAAGCGCTGATCCCCGGCCGGGGTTACCAGCTCAAGCTGGCAACGCAGACCGTCACCGCCACGGTGGCCGAGCCGAAATACGAGATCGACGTCAACAGCCTGGAGCATCTGGCGGCGCGGACGCTGGGTCTCAACGGGATCGGCGTGGCCGAGCTGACGACCGAGCGGCCGATTACCTTCGCGCCCTATGCCGATAACCGGCAGCTGGGCGGCTTCATCCTGATCGACAAGATCACCAATGCCACCGTGGCAGCGGGCATGATCCACTTCGCCCTGCGGCGGGCGCAGAACGTCCACTGGCAGGCGCTGGAGATCACGCGTGAACAGCACGCGTCGCTCAAGAACCAGAAGCCGGCGGTGCTGTGGTTCACGGGCATCTCCGGCTCGGGCAAGTCCACCATCGCCAATCTCGTGGAGAAGAAGCTGCACCGGATGAACCGGCACACCTTCCTGCTCGATGGCGACAATGTGCGGCATGGGCTCAACAAGGATCTCGGCTTTACCGAGGCGGATCGGATCGAGAATATCCGCCGCGTGGGCGAAGTGGCGAAGCTGATGGCGGACGCCGGGCTGATCGTGATCACCGCCTTCATCAGCCCCTTCCGCGCCGAGCGCGAGATGGTGCGCGCGATGCTGCCGGAAGGCGAATTCATCGAAGTGCATATCGACACGCCGCTGCAGGTGGCCGAATCCCGCGACGTGAAGGGCCTGTATCGCAAGGCGCGCGAGGGCAAGCTCAAGAACTTCACCGGGATCGACAGCCCCTATGAAGCGCCGGAGCAGCCCGAATTGCATATCGACACCACGGCGATCAGCCCCGAGGAAGCGGCACAGATTATCGTCGACCGGTTGATCGGCTGAGCCGGGGCAAGGGGGGCATACAGCAATGACCGACGCGGAACTCGCCGCCCATCTCGCCGACTGCGCCGGGCGTATCCTGTTGCAGGTGCGAGACAGCGGGATGTTCGAGGGCAAGGCGCTGGGCAAGGCGGGCGATCAGACGGCGAACCAGTTCCTGGTCCACGCGCTGCGCCAGCAACGGCCGGAGGATGGATTGCTGTCCGAAGAAAGCAAGGACACGGCGGAGCGGCTCGGCAAGTCACGCGTGTGGATCGTCGATCCGGTGGACGGCACGCGCGAGTATGGCGAGGCACGCGCCGACTGGGCGGTGCATGTCGGACTGACCATCGATGGTGAGGCGGTGACCGGCGCCGTGGCCCTGCCGGGGCTTGACGGCGGAACCGTGTTCCGGACGGACAAGCCCGTGTCGCTTCCCGTGCATGATGGCCCGCCGCGGCTGCTGGTCAGCCGCACGCGCCCTGCTGCCGAAGCCGTTGCCGTGGCTGAGCGCTTGGGCGGCGAACTGGTCGCCATGGGTTCCGCCGGGGCGAAGGCCATGGCCGTCATCCGCGGTGAGGCCGATATCTACCTCCATTCCGGCGGCCAATACGAATGGGACAGCTGCGCCCCGGCGGCAGTGGCAAAGGCGCACGGCCTCCATACCAGCAGGATCGATGGCAGCCCGCTCGTCTACAACCAGCAGGACACCTACATGCCTGACTTGCTGATTTGTCGGCCCGAATGGGCCGAGCCGGTATTGAATTCGCTCCAGGCGATGGCGCGCACGGCCTGAGATGGAGCCGGGCTACGCCCTGGCGGGGGCCTTCGTCGGCTTCCTCGTGGGACTGACCGGCGTCGGCGGGGGCTCGCTGATGGCGCCCATCCTGATCATCTTCGGAATCAATCCGGCCACCGCCATCGGCACTGATTTGTGGTTCGCCGCCATCACCAAGTCCGTCGGCGGCGGAATTCATCACCGCCTCGGCTCCCCGGACTGGAAGATCGTGCTGCGGTTGGCAGCCGGCAGCATTCCCGCGGCCCTGCTCACGCTGTTCTGGCTCGCCCGATACCAGGGCGGGAGTCTCAAACCGGAATTGCTCATGCATTTGCTGGGCGTCGCCCTGCTGGTGAGCGCGGGCATGATGCTGGTGAAGCCGCGATTGCATGGGCCGCTGCTGCGCTTGCGAAACGCGCTGGGCCCCGCGATGCGCAGCCGGCAGGTCGCCGCGACCGTGATCGGCGGCGCGGTGGTAGGCAGCCTCGTCACCCTGACCTCCGTGGGCGCGGGCGCCATCGTGGCAGTCATGCTCGCCATTCTCTACCCGCTGCGGCTGCGCACCCGGTCCATCGTGGGCACCGATATCGTGCACGCGGTTCCGCTCGCGCTGGTGGCGGCACTCGGGCACAGCTGGCTGGGTAATGTGGATGTAACGCTGCTCGGCAATCTGCTGCTGGGCTCGCTTCCCGGCATTGTGATCGGTTCGCTCGTCGCGGGGCACGTGAACGAAGTGCTGGTGCGCACCGCGCTGGCCACGATGCTGGCGATTTCGGCAATCAAGATGATCTTCGGCTAGCGCAGGAAAAACGGCGCGAGGCCACAAGGTGAAAATGGTGTCCACGAAACTGGAGTGACTGCCCCCGTTTGGATCAGAGCCGTTATGCTGCACTGCGGCACTTGCGGCTCGGGGGGGTGAACTCTAGGAGGGGCGCAGCAAGAGGGAATTAGCCATGATTCAGTCCGAAGTGCCGGGTGTTGTCGTCGTCGGCTTGGGCAAGATGGGCATCTCCCACCTCGCCATTGCCAACGCCAGCCGCCATCTCCGCGTGGTCGGCGTGTGCGACAGCTCGAGCCTGGTGGGTCAGGGCGTGGAACGGTACTGCGGTATCCGCTTCATCAAGGATTACAACGACGTCATCGCCATGCCGGAGGTTGACGCGGTCATCATCGCGACGCCCACGCGGGTGCACGACATGATGGTCTCCTCGGCGCTTGAGGCGCGCAAGCATGTGTTCTGCGAAAAGCCGATGACGCTTTCCGCCGCGGCAAGCCGCGCGCTGGCGGATACGGCGGAGCATGCGGGCCTGGTGGGGCAAGTCGGCTACCACAATCGGTTCGTCGGCACCTTCGGCGAGGCGAAGCGCTTGATCGACCTCGGCGTCATCGGCCGCGTTCGCCATGTCCATGCAGAGGCATATGGTCCCGTGGTGCTGCGCCCCACGGCTGCAACCTGGCGCAGCGACCCCAAGGAGGGCGGCGGCTGCCTCTATGACTATGCCGCGCACCCGGTGAATCTGATGAACTGGTATGTGGGCGCGCCGATCATGTGCGGCGGCGCCGAACTGCCGCAGCAATATTCCACCGGCGTGGAAGATGCGGTCTATGCCAATCTGACGTTCCCCAACGGCGTGACTGGGCAGGTTTCCGTCAACTGGTCGGACGAGACCATGCGGAAGATGACCACCCGCGTGACCGTCTACGGCGATGGTGGCAAGATCATCGTCGATCGGCAGGAACTGATGATCTACGTCGGCGCCACCGGAAAGCAGATCGACGGCTACGGCGAAGGCTGGACGGTGCGCAACATCACCGAACTGACCGAGAACGTCGATTACTACCTCCGCGGCGAGGAATATTCGGCGCAGATTGATGCCTTCGGCCGCGCCATCACGCAGGGGAACGGGGCGCTGGAGAACGGCTTCGCCAGTGCCGCGCAGACAGACCTGACGCTGGAAATGATCCGCGCGGCGGCTTCGGCCGAGCGCGTTCATGCCGAGTATGTTCCGGCGGAAGTGGATCGGTCGGAGCCGGTGCGGCGCCGCCGCGGCCTGCTCGCCAAAGTCATCGGGCGCTGATCCGTTATGGCCGCCCGTCGGAAAATGCTCGCGATCGCATCTGGCGGGGGGCACTGGGTCCAATTGCTGCGCCTGCGCCCGGCGTTCGAGGAATATGACGTCGTCTTCGTGTCGATGCTGGAAAGCTATGCCGAACAGGTCGGGGAAGCGCGCTTCCACTTGGTTCCCGATGCTTCCCGCTTCGACATCAAGGGCTTCGCGCCGGTCTTCACCAAGGCGCTCAGGATCATCCTCAAGGAACGGCCTGTTGCCATCGTGACGACCGGATCGGCGCCGATGCTGGCGTTCATCCTCCTTGGCCGCCTGTTCGGCATTCGCACGCTGTGGGTGGACAGCATCGCCAATTCGGAACGCATGTCCTCCTCTGGCCGGATGGCGCGGAAGCTGGCGCATCAGGTCGTTTCGCAATGGCCGGAAGTGGCCGAGGCCGAGGGCGTGCCGCATTGGGGGGCGGTGATATGATCTTCGCTTCGGTCGGTTCCATGCTGCCGTTCGACCGCTTCGTGCGTGCGGTGGACGACTGGGCGCGCGATAACCCGCAAGAGCCGGTCTTCATCCAGATCGGCGAGGGCGAGTACGAGCCGCAGCACGCCCCGTGGGCGCGCATCGTCCCCTACAAGGAATATCGCCAGCGTCTGGAGGGCTGCTCGCTCTTCGTCGCGCATGTCGGCATGGGTTCTATCCTTCAGGGGCTGGAACTGCGCCGACAGATGCTGCTGCTGCCCCGCCAAGCGTCCCTGCGCGAACATACGACCGATCACCAGCTGCATACGGCGGCCCGCTTCGGCCATGTCCGCGGGCTGCGGATCGTGGACGATGCCGCCGCGCTGAAGGCCGGCATTTCGGAGCTGCTCGCCAACCCGCTGCCGGAATCGGAAGGCCTTCCGCCTTTCGCTCCGCAAGCGATGACCGACAACATAGCCTATTTCCTGCGCACCGGCAGGTCACCGCTCCAGAGGGGGAATTAATTCACCATGGATCGCATTCTTTACGGCGATAACCAGTTCTTCGGCATCAACCATGCGTCGGAGGAGAAGGCCCGCCAGCAGTTGATGAAGTTCCAGGATATCCGCGTGATCGCGGATACGCTGCACGATGCCTATGATGCAGGGGTGCGAGGCTTTGCCTGCACCACGCATGAGCGGATCATCGAACTCGTCAAGATCATCAAGAGCGAGCCCGAGCGGTGGGAAGGGCTGCGGTTCTATCCGGGCATGCCCTATGCCCATAAATACGCCAATGCGGTCACCGAGCTGGGCTATTTCGGCGCGCTCAAGCAGTTGCTGCCGTCGGGCGGCATCGTCGATGCCATGATGCGCGGCGGCAAGGCCCTGGTCAGCGGTGACGTAGCCAAGGTCGCCACCTTGCTGATCGACGCCGAGATGAAGGCCTTCAAGGGACTGGATACGCCGGTCATCTTCCTGCAGAATATCGTCACCGACCTGATCCTTGGTCTCGGCTATTACGAAGCCTTCGCCATCTTCGAAGAGCATGTTCGCACGCGTTACAACGCGGAGGCGGGCTTTTTCAGCATGAACCTGCCGATGCTGCTGCCGGCGCTCGATTCGGTGGGGCTCAAGAACCCGATCGTGTGCGCAAACGTGAACAAGTCGGCATTTCGCATGTCAGGCGGCATCGAGGCCTATCGCGAAATCACCGCGAAATATCCGGCGCGGGTGATCGCCATGTCGGTGCTGGCATCGGGCGCAATCTCGCCCAGCGAAGCGATCGAGTGGGTGGTGAACGAGCCCTATGTCGAATCCATCCTGTTTGGTGCATCCAGCAGGCGGAACATCGAATCCACGGTGGAACTGATCCGGAAGTTCGATGCACGAAAGGCTGTACCAGCCTGAGAAGACAAGCCTTAGGGGGTAAGTCAGCGATGAAGCACGCTTCGCGTTCCGCAGCCACACCGTTCTCCCGCGGCGCCTGAGGGACTTCGCGCGACCTTGGCGGTTTTCGGACAGATGGTATCGGGCCGTTTCCCCTGGCGCTTCGGCCGCCCCGCCGAGTTGCTGCGGGAGGAAGAGCCCGCCGCGGTTCCCTCGGGCGCGGTGCACAGCTATCGGCCCGACATTGACGGTCTGCGCGCGCTCGCTGTGCTTTCGGTCGTCTTCTATCACGCCGGCTTCCGCGGCTTCAGCGGCGGCTATGTCGGGGTGGACATCTTTTTCGTCATCTCCGGCTATTTGATCACGGGGATCATCGTGCGTGATCTGGAGGTCAGCCGGCACACGATCGCGCGTTTTTATCGCCGGCGCGTCCTGCGCATCTTCCCCGCACTGTTTTTCGTCACGCTTGTCACCACAGCGCTTGCGGCGATCTTCCTGCTGCCAAGCGAGCTGGAGCGCTACGCCCGTTCGCTGGCGGCCGCGACTCTCTTCGGGTCGAATGTCCTGTTCTATGGCGAAAGCGGCTATTTCGATGCTGCGTCCGAGGTGAAGCCGCTGCTCCACACCTGGTCGCTGGCGATCGAGGAGCAGTTCTACATCATCTGGCCGCTGGCGCTTGCCTGGGTAGGCGCGACACGGCTGCGGCGATTGCGATTACTGGTCTGGACGGTGACGGCCGCCAGCCTAGTCGCTGCCATAGTCATGGTGTCCCGCGACCGGGAGGCGGCCTTTTACCTCCTTCCCAGCAGGGCCTGGGAGCTGGGGATCGGCGGGGTGATCGCCACACTACCCCGGCGGCCGCTGCCCCGCTGGCTGGACGAAGTGCTCGCCGCGGCGGGCGGGCTGGCGATCCTGCTATGTGTCTGGAAGTACAATGTGCTGACGACATTTCCCGGGCTGACGGCGGTGCCGGTGTGCGGCGGGGCCGCGCTCATCATCCTGACCGGGACGCATCGGGCCACGCTGGTTTCGCGGATCCTGTCTTTGCGCCCGGCGATCTTCGTCGGGAAAATCTCCTACTCGCTTTACCTGTGGCATTGGCCCGTTCTGGTGTTCGCAGCCGTTTCCTTGCTTCCCGGTTCGCGCATGACGATCAATCTGGCGGCGGTTGCCCTATCATTCGTGCTGGCTTTCCTTTCCTGGCGTTTCGTCGAGACGCCCTTCCGGGTTGGCGGGCCGCGGTGGTCGGATCGCGCGGTGTTCGGTGCCGCGCTGGCCGCCATGGCCGCGGCGCTGGTCACTGCGGGTGTGCTTCTGGCCGCTAATGGGTTTGCCAACCGCTATTCGCCGCACGAACGCAAGATCGCGAGCTACCTCTATCTTGATCAGGAGGAGAGCTATCGCAGCGGCAGTTGCTTCATCTCCGACTACAGCCA
Organism: Altererythrobacter sp. B11; assembly: GCF_003569745.1. Taxonomy (NCBI): domain Bacteria; kingdom Pseudomonadati; phylum Pseudomonadota; class Alphaproteobacteria; order Sphingomonadales; family Erythrobacteraceae; genus Altererythrobacter; species Altererythrobacter sp. B11. The sequence continues at coordinate 113,558 of NZ_AP018498.1, read as the reverse complement.
GACCTTCGCGAAGGATCGCTGCCTCCAAGCAGGCGGTGGCAAGCCGCTCGTGCTCCTGATCGGCGACAGCTATTCGGCCCATCTGTGGCCGGGGCTTTCGCAGGCTGACAGCCCCTTCACTATTGCGCAGGCGAGCATGGTCGGCTGCCCACCGGGCATTTATCCCGGCGTCGGCGGCAAGACCTGCGAACGCTTCTTCCGCTCCCTCCTGACGCAGTGGGTGCCGGAGCATAAGCCGGCTGCGGTTCTGCTCGCCGGCCGGTGGCATGTGGGTGACTACGATCTGGTACGGGCTACTCTGGCGGATCCGCGCTTGGCTGACACGAAGTTGATCCTGATCGGCCCGCCGCCGCAGTATGAATCGGCACTGCCGCGGCTGCTGGTCGCGGCGGAGAGCAGGAAGGATCCCCATCTGCCTGCCCGCTTCGCCGATCCTCAGGCGTTTCCGGTCGACCGGAAGCTGCGGGAGATCGCGCGAGAGGCCGGCGTGCCTTACATCTCTTTGATCGACAATCTCTGCCGCGGCAAGGATTGCCGCGTCTGGGCGAAAGACGATATCCCGCTGCAGTTCGATAACGGCCATTTCTCCGCAGTCGGATCGCGGGAGGTTGTGGACCTTATCGAGAAGGATCTCGTCGGCATCATCAATGGCGATGGGCGCGGTACCGCTCCATGAGCCCGCTGCAGGCAGACGTGTTTCGGGCGACCGGGCGGACGGGCTGGGCGGCCACGCTGGCGTTGTTCCTGAAGGACGCCGGGTTTCGGCCGGTTCTGACGCTGCGGCTTCATCAGCGATGCAGCAGCGGTTTCCCGGGCCGCCTCCTGGCGCCATTCATCGCTCTGGCGCACAGGTTCTTGGAAGGGTGGGCAGGCATGCAATTGCCGCTCTCTACAGTCGTCGGACCGGGCCTCGCGATCGCGCATTGCTTCGGCGTTGTCGTCAATGGCAAGGCGGTGCTGGGAAGCAATGTGACGCTTTTCCACGGCGCTACCATTGGCCAGGGCGACGAGATCGGGGCCGACGGCGAGCGGCGCACCTTCTATCCGGTCATTGCGGACGATGTGTGGATCGGCCCCCACGCCGTCATCGCGGGAGATGTGCGTGTCGGCTCCGGCAGCCGCATTATGGCAGGGGCGGTGGTGGTGAACGACGTCCCCCCGCGATCTATGGTCGCGGGAAATCCGTCCCGCGTGGTCCGCGAAGATTGCCTGCCCGACGTGTTCAACAGGGTGCCAATCGGCCCCTGACGGCCGGGCCGATCAGTCGTAGCCAAGCCGCCGGTTGGCTTCCCCGCAGATGGCCTCGAACATCTTTCGCTGGGCAGATGTCCATTCGATTGCCCGGGTTGCAGGATTGTAGGCTTTGTCTTTTACCGGGGTCCAGTCGACGCCTCCGCCCTGACCCACGGAGCGCACGGAGGACCCATAGATCGGCATGTCGTCCAGCCCGTCGAGGTCACCGGCGCGCGGTTCACGCCCCAACCATGCGAGAATCTTCTCGGCATAGCCGCGTCGGTCGGCATTCACGTCCTCATATCGCGCGATCATCATGCGATCGCCATAGGGTCCGCTACGGAATCGCTCCACGGCCTGCGCGGCTTCGCGGAACTCCACGCAAAGATCTTCGAACGAGCGGCTCCACGGGTTCTTCGTGAAGCTGCGGCGGAAACTGTCGACGATATAGCGGCCGTCCCGCACCACGAGCACTGCGCGGTCCTGCGGGAAGACCAGCGGGAAAAGATCGATGCCGTAGAAATGCGGTTCCTTGATGAGGGTCATCGAACCTTCGGGCGCCATATCCAGCAGGCGATTGCGGAGGCCAGCTGCCGCAAAGGCGAGCCAGCTAAGACGGTCGAACGCCTGCGCACTCGGCGGGTGGTAATGGTTGATGAGCTCAAGAGGGCCGTCGAACGCCTGCGGCCAGGCCAGGATCGGCAGTTCGTCGAACGCAATGCCGGGCCGCTCGACCTGCGAGATATGCAGCATCATTTCGTAAAGGAAATTGGTCCCGCTGCGCGGCATCAGTCCGAAGACGAACAGCAACTGCTTGTCTTCGAACTGGCGCTGCGCCGAAAGCGAGGTTTCCGCCAGATGCGCCCGCTGTTCTTCCGAGAGCTGGGCGCCTCGCGTCAGCTCGGTGTTGAAGGTGCTCTTGCGGGCGAGCCGGCGCAGGAAGAAGGACGGCCGCATGAACCGCATCTCATGAAATCGCTTGTCCGGCGTCATGCTGTTCTCCTTACTCATTCGATCGTACTGGCGGCCGGTCACCGGACCAATCGCCTGCTACGGCACCGGTATGCCACGCTCTCGGTTTAACTTGGTGCCAGAACTTCGCTGGCGGCGTTGGTGGCCTTGCCCCGGACCTCGGCGCGCCAACGCAGCGATTGGCGCACGATCCAGATACAGAAGGCCGTCTCCCCCAGGATAATGCCGCCGATCGACCACAACGGGCCAACCAGGAACAGGAGCAGGAAGACCGTCGCGATGGAGAAGCCGCACGATCCTGCGCTGGCCCAGGCGAGCCGCCGGAAGGCGCCGCCGGCCTGCAGCATCGTCGCCTCAGGCGCGCGGATCAGGCGCAAGCCGGCCACGCACATCCATAGGGCCGATCCCGTGGCCATCGTGGCCAAAGGATAGGTCGGGGGGAAGACCAGGTTCGGCGCAAAGAGGAACATGCCGGCAACGGCAGCTGCCGTGCCCAGCAGCACCGCCAGGAGCATCCAGCGAAACTGACGTGCCGTCTTGAACACCCTCTCCACGTGCCCCGCCGCCAGATCCATCGCCATGTGAGCCCGTTCATATTCCACCAGCGCATTCTGCAGCACACCGATGGGGCGGATCATGAGAGCGGTCGCCGCAATCGGCGCATAGGCTGCCGGTCCCGCCACGGCAGTGACGATATAGACGTGGGAATTGACGGTCGCCTCGGTCGTGATGATCCCCATCAGCGACCAGCCCGAATGGCTTTTCCAGATCGGGATATATTCGGCGAAGGCGCTGGGGTGAAAAGAGGTGAACTGGCGTTTGAGATAGGCCGCGCCGAAGGGGAGCAGGCCGGCCACCACGCTGACGAGCAGGATGGTATAAGCCAGCACCAGTGACGTAATATCGAGATAGGCCAGCGTACCGATGCCCAGGAGCAGAGTGGAAGAATAGGTGAGGTCGGACGCCATGGTACGCAGGCGATTGCCGGTCGCATAGGCATAGGCGCGCGCGAACCAGCGCAGGAGGAAGGCCACGGCGTAACCGGCAAACAGCAGGGCCGGCGCCATTGGCAGGCCCAGCGCAAGACCAAGCCCGGCGATGAGCGGAAAGGCAATCATTGCCGCCAGCAGGTTCACGCCGAATATGCACCGGACCAGCCGTTCGCGCTCTTCGGGGCCGGCGTTGTTGAGCAGCGCGGGCAGGGGCGCGCAGAACAGCGCGCTCCAGATTCCTGCCGTGAAGAAGGAGGTGGTGAGGAGGAAAGAGAAGCTGCCGAACTCCCCCGGTGTGAGCAGCCGTAGCAGCAGGAGCGAAAGCACGAACTGCGCCACGGCCCCCGAAATCGGGCCGAGGCCGGCGACGACATAGCGCGTGAGCTTGGGCAGAGCCTTGATCATGGCTGGCCTGCCCGCGGAGTGGAGGTCGCCAGCGCTTTCCTGCGGTTTGCCCCCTCGGGCGAGCTCCGCCACCGGCGCGACTGGTGCAGCACGCAGGTGCAGAAGGCGATCTCGCCGATAATGATGCCGCCGATCGACCAGATCGGCCCGGCGAGCGCGAGCAGAAACAGCACCGAAACGATTGAGAACCCACAGGCGACGACGCTGGACCAGGCAAGGCGGCGGAATTCTCCGCCCGCCTGCAGCATCGTCGAGTCCGGTACGCGCACCAGCCGCACCGCCGCCGCCCCGATCCACAGCGCTGCCCCGGTGATCAGCACCGCCATCGAATACTCGCGGGGGAACAGCACGTTGGGAAACAGCACGAACATCACCGCCGCTGCCAGGGCAGTAGCCAGCAGACCCGCAAAGAGTACGAGGCGGAACTGGGCCGCCGAATGGATCACGGCGTGCATGCGGCCACCGGCGAGCTCCGCGGCCATCTGTGGCCGCTCGAACTCTTCGAGAGCGTTCTGGAGAACGTTGAGCGGGCGCACCAGCAGCGCCGTGGCGGCGACGGGGGCATAGGCTGTGGGCCCTGCGATCAGGGTGACGATATAGGCATGCGAATTGATCGTCGCCTCGGTCGTCACGATGCCAAGCAGAGACCAGCCCGAATGGGCGCGCCAGATCGGCCGGTAATCCGCGAAGGCGGCTGGGTAGAAGGACAGGAACTGGCGCTGCAGATAGGGCAGGCCGAAGGTCAGCAAGGCCGCCAGGATGGAGACGAGCAGCACGGCGAAGCTCAGCTGCAATGACACGCGCCCAGTGGCGGCCAGCCCGCCGATCCCCACCAGCAGTACCGCGGAATAGACGATGTCCGAACGGGCGGTGCGCAGCCGGTCGCCGATGGCGTAGAAATAGGACCGACCGAACCAGCGCAGCAGAAACAGGGCGGCGTAGATGGCGAACAGCAGCGCTTCCACAAAGGGAAGCCGCAGGGCGAGGCCCATGCCGAGGAACACCGCCAGCGCCAGCAGGGCGGCCATGCCGCTCATCGCGAAGATGCAGCGAAGCAGCGCCGCACGCTCGGCCTGCCCGCTCTTGTGCAGCAGGGCCGGCAAGGGGGCGCAAAACAGCGCGCTGCACACGCCGGCGCTAAAGATGGACGCGATAATCAGGAAGGAAAAGGTGCCGAACTCCGCCGCGCCGAGCGAGCGCAACACCAGGAGCGAGAGCAGGAACTGGGCCAGGGCACCCGAAAACGGCCCTACCCCAGCAACGGCGTAGCGCTGAAGCCTGGGCAAAGCTTCCGAAGTGATCGGCACTATTGCGACAGAGGATGAGGGGCGGTGGATGCCGGAGAGGGGCTGCCCTTCGATCCGTCACCAGCGTCCACGATGATCCGCGCGGCCAGGCGCCTGTTCGGATCCGCGCGCCGCCGGAAGATTCCCTGGATCAGCCCGATCGCGCTGACGTTCCACGCGGTGAGCGAATACAGCCCGAGCTTGATCGACCCCCGGCGCCAGCTGAGAAAGGCGAGCGGTGCGATGAGGAGGGCGATTAGTGGCAGCCAATTGCCGGTTGCGATACAGGCGAGCAACAACAGCCACCAGGCGATAACCACCAATCCGGTGCGGACATGGCCGAGACGCCGCAGCACGATAGGCAAGTGGGCCCTGCCCAAGGCCCCACGCAGCACCTCGCCCGGTGCGCCCGAATAGCCCGACTTCATGCGGCGCAGCAGCAGCTTGTAGCCGCCGACGGCATGGCCATAATGCTCGACCGCGGGCTGATCGATCCGCGCCAGTTTCCAGCCTTTGGCCTGCAGCCGCGAGCCGAGTTCGAATTCTTCGAACGCGTGGAGATTGCGATCGGCAAACCAGCCCACCTGGCGGATGGCTTCGGTGCGATACAGGCCGCCACAATCCAGCCGGTCCACGATGCCGGGCTGCCAGCCGCTGCGTTGCGCGGTGGCCTTGGCCCTGATCTGAAACTCCTCGGCCGTGGTTTCCATTTCGCGCACCCGCCCGCCGACACCGGCGACCTCCGGATGCGCTTCCAGATAGGCGATACCGACCGGCAAAAATTCCGGATCGAGCACCATGTCCCCATCGAGCAGGTAGAAATATTCTCCGCGGGCATGCTCGAAGGCCAGTTGGGCTCCGGCGCCGCAGCACCGCTCTGCCGGATTGGCCAACTGGACGATCCGTACGGGGAACTCGCTAGCGATTTCGAGCGTCCGGTCGGTGGATCCGCTGTCCGCCAGCACTACCTCGCCGCTCAGCGGCCGCACAGCCGCCACCGCGCTCGCAAGCGCGCGGGCGATATGCTTCTCCTCGTTGAGGGCCTTGATGCCGACGGTAACTTTCAAAGCCTTGACCTGTCCTTCAGCAGTCCCACCCGACTGCCCGCGAAGACTTTCAGTCTGCGCGAACTGAGGCGATTGCCTGATAGATGGTGCGCGCGGGGGCGACAAGGCCAAGCCTTCGCAATTGCACAAAACTGCCGTGTTGCGCGCGGATCGTCTCGATCATGCACAGATTTACACCGATCAGTGTCGCGATCGGACCAAGAGAGGCGGCCCGCACGGCTCCGGGCCCTGCCAAAGTTTTCTATGGTTTATATGTCATTAGGCCTGACCTCTAACGCCGAATACACTGGAGAGGCCGATAGCTGGTGTACCCCACACACCAGGAATCGAATAAATGTCCTCCACGCAAATGCAAGCCACAGCGACCACTTCCCAGAGTTTAGTGGATGCCGGAACTAATGACATGCTCATCGGCGCCCCGGGAGCGTGGCTTTCAGGCGGTAAAGGCCATGACACTTACAATGTCTGGAGCGCCGACGTGCGTATTCTGGAACGAGCGGGTGAAGGTGTCGATACTTTCAACGCCCGGTTCTGGGGAGCAGTCACTCTGCCGGACAATGTGGAGAATCTCGTCCTGTTCACCAAGGGCAACACGCTCGGCGTCGGCAATGCCCTTGCCAACACGATCACTGCCAGCCCCTACGGTTCGACGCTCAACGGCATGGCCGGAAACGACACGCTGATCGGCGGCGCAGGGTCCGACATCTTCGAGTTCGGCAAAGGAAGCGGACGGGACACCGTCGTGAACTTCCAGCAGGGCTGGGACAGCATCCGGTTGAAGGATTTCGGCGTCCACAGCTTTGAAGAGTTGCTCACCCACGGCCGGCAGGTCGGGGCGGACGTACAGTTCTACCTGGGCGGTGATACGCTGGTCTTGCAGAACACGGCCCTGTTCAAACTGCAGGCCACCGATTTCGAGTTCCGCCTTCCTGCGCCGCAGGCGACAGAGGGCTATCTTGAGATGGACGGCGCCGGCAGGGCCTTCAACGCCCACGGCTGGTATGTTCACAACAACGCCTGGGGTTCCGGGCAGCTGGTGGAAGGCGTGGATTACACGCTCGACAGCGTTTACAGTCGCGACGACATGACCAGTGGAACCGAGTTCACCTGGTCCTATCCCTACGGAACCAAGTCGGCCTACAACATCCTCGCCTATCCGGAGGTGTCCTTCGGCGTGAATCCGAAGGCCGCGGTCGGCCACAAGGGCAATCCCACCGACACGGCGGCCGTGTTCCCTGTACAGGTGGACGATATCGCCTCGCTGAAGATCGATTTTGACGTGAGCTTCAGCGGGACCGTTTCGGGCTTCAACGTCTCCTATGACATCTGGCTGACCGACAAGCCGTTCGGCGGGCGCGAAAGCATCACCAACGAGCTGATGGTGTGGCTCCACACGGGCGATTTCCCCCCGGTCGGCAAGGTGGTCGGCACCTATACGCAGGACGGCCAGACGGCCTCGATCTATCACGAGGGCACCTACACGGCGGTCGTATTCGACAAGGACTGGCCGAGCGGACAGCTCGACATGGTGGCCCTGCTTGGCACGCTCGAGAAGCTCGGTATCGTCTCTTCTGACGAATATCTCGCCTCGATCAACCTCGGCGCGGAAGTAGTGTTCGGCAACGGGTCGCTGACGGTGAACAACCTCGACTTCACGCTCGAAACCCGCGGGGACGACGGGACGATCATCAGGAAGGAGGTCACCGGCGCCGGGACCACCGTCACCGAGATCCCGCCCGAGCCTGCGGTCCATGTCGAGGACATCGTCACTGCGGGCGCGCTGGTCGGGTTCAAGAGCACGACGCACGACGGCGATCTGTCCAAGACGGAATGGTGCAACACCGATGGCAAGCTGGTGAAGTCCGAAGTGGCGAAGTGCCATGGGGAGATGACCGAGACGCAGTTCTTCGATGCCAACGGCAAGTTCACCGGCGCCGATCAGTTTACGGAGAAGGCCGACGGGAAGACCTCCCTGCAGCATTTCGACCAGAACTGGACTTTCCTGGGCGCCGAAAACACCGTGGTGCTCGCTTCCGGGCAGACCAGCATCCGGTCTTACGACTCGGGTTGGCATTTTACCGGTGCGCGCAACGTGGTCGACAAGGGCGATGGTGCGAGCTCGATCCGCTATTACGACGCGAAGTGGCAGTTCACCGGCTCGGATGAAATCTCGGTGAAGGACGGCGTGACGAGTACGCGTCATTTCGATGCCAACGCGAAGTTCACCGGCGCGGATAACCTTTCGGTGCGCGACGATGGCTCCGTGTGGAACCTACATTACGACAAGGACTGGAAGTTCGCCGGAGCGGAGGTTTCCAGGCCTGCAGCGGACGGCGTCGTGGTGACCACCGAATATGATTCGCATTGGACGGCGCTGGAGCGGACACACGACGGAACCATCGGCGATGATATCATCTCCGCCGGTTGGGGCTCAAACCTGCTACGCGGCGGCTTCGGCTCCGACATTCTCATCGGTGGCGGTGGCAAGGACATGTTCGTCTTCGACACCACGATCGGCAATGACGATGTCGACATCCTCCGTGGCTTCAAGCACGGCACCGACAAGATTGCCCTGGACAGCCATATCTTCGACGACGTGGACGTCGGCGGGCATTTCGCGCTTTCCGCCTTCGCGGCTGGCCCGACCGCTGTCGATGCGGACGACCGAATCATCTACGACCGGGCGAGCGGCAATTTGTACTACGATCCGGACGGCAACGGTGCGGCTGAGGCGGTGCAGTTCGCACATCTGGACAACCGGCCGGTGCTGACGGCGCAAGATTTCATCCTGATGGTCTAAGCGCGAAAACCGACGGAAAAGCTGCGTTTCTGATCGCGCGCAGCCACACACCCCGGGGTGCATGTGGCTGCGCGCGATTTTTGTGTTCGATTTCAAGACAGGAGAGATGTTAACCTTGTTCCAGGTCGCCTGAAAATGTCTTTGACGCAACCGGCGTTGCACGTCGCCTCGCCGGTAACATGCTGAGTTCCACGTCCTGTCGAGCCGAGTGACTGCCCGCCTGCGGGCATCGTCCCGAAACTCGAGATTGAGGCCCGGACTTCGCGGAATGCGTTGGAGATATTTCCCTGAATCAAAAGGGTTTTAGTCCTATAGGGCGATCTGACTTTCTGGAGGTGGGGGGCCGGTGCTTAACCATAACGATGCTACAGCAGCTCTGTCATTGAGCGCTCTTCCCAGTCCCCTTGTGACAACGCCTGAGGCCCGAAGCTGGTCGGACGGCCTGGAACGGGCCTGCCTGGCCGGCATCATGACGGCTAAAGGCACGAGGTTACAGTTTGCGGAAATGATGACGGCAGATTGCCTTGCCGCGCGCGATGGCACGCTGGCGGAGCCGCGTATTGTCGTCTCGTCGAATGGCTCGGTCATCGCCCGCTACCACCGCGACCAGGCGTTCCGGCGGCTGATCGACCACGCGGACGTGGTCGATGCCGATGGGATGCCGATGGTGAACTTCACCCGCTTGTTCTGGAAGAAACCTTTTCCCGAGCGCGTGGCCACCACCGATTTCGTCCATGATGCGTGCAGGATGGCTGCGCGCGAAGGCCTTCGCTTCTACTTCCTTGGCGGCAAGCCCGGCGTTGCAGCGCGTGCTGCGGACCGCCTGACGGGTCTTTATCCCGGCCTTCAGGTCGTGGGCACGCGCCACGGCTATTTCGCGCCGGAGGACGAGATCGACCTTTGCCGGCAGATCGTCGATTCGGGCGCCGATGTTCTGTGGGTGGGATTGGGAAGCCCGCGCCAGGAAGCCTTCGCTTTTCGGCAGCGCAGCCGCCTGGCGGGGCTTGGGTGGATCCGCACCTGTGGCGGCCTGTTTGATTTCTGTTCCGGAGATGCCAGGCGAGCGCCGCAGCTCCTGCAGAACCTCGGGCTCGAATGGCTGTACCGTGCGAGTCTTGAGCCGATCCGGCTGGGGGTGCGGTATATTTCGACCAACCCCTCTGCTATGTGGCACCTGATCACGAAGAGTGACGAGAGCGATTGCACGCCCGCTGAGAGGCCCTGAACGGCGACTTACCCGCACCGGCTTTGCCGGACGCCGCGACGAGGGAGAATAGCATCTTGATCAGACCGACAGCATCGGGCGTGCCACGCGCCCTGGCCATGCTTGCGGTTGTCGTGATCGCCTCGGTCCTGGCGTGGGTTGCGCTCGCAAGCTCGCCCTCCCCTCCCAAAGCGCCTGGTGCGGCCCTTGGCCAGGATGGCGCCGTGCCCGGAGAAACCTACCGCTGGCGGCCGGTTGCAATCGGCGGGGGCGGCTTCATCACCGGTCTTTCCAGCGACGCGAAGGGCGAAACGATGGTTGCCCGCGCGGATGTCTATGGCGCCTATCTGTGGCGGCCGGAACTCGACCGGTGGGAGCAGCTCGTCACCGAATGGACGATGCCGGAATTCGCCCGCGACCAGAACGGCATGGCGGAAGGCGTGTACGAAATAGCGGTGGCGCCATCCGATCCGCAGCGGATCTACATGGCGATCAAGGGCGCGGTGTTCTGGACGGATGACCGGGGCAAGCATTGGCAGCTTGGAGAGGGCATGCCGCCGCTGGAGTTCGACCCGAACGACGATTTCAGAATGTACGGCCCCTTCATGGGTGTGAGCCCGCGCAATCCGGACATTGCATTGTTCGGTTCGCCCCTTGCAGGCGTGTGGCGGACCGAGAATGGGGGGCGCGACTGGGCCCCGGTCGCCAGCCTGCCGAAAAGCGGCGATCTGCGTGAGAAGGCCAAAAAGGGCAAGAGGCTGCCAACCATCGGCGCCTCGTTCTGGTTCAAGCCGGAGAGCGAGCAGCTGTGGGCCTTCGTTCCGGCGGTCGGCATGTTCGTTTCCGAGGACGAGGGGCGGAGCTTCAAGCCTCTTCCCTCCCGCACGACTGCGCCCACGCGGCTGAAGCGCGGCACCTTCACGCCCGACGGCAAGTTCTACGGCGTGGACCCGGATACCAAGTCCGTATGGCGATATGCCGATGGGGCGTGGACGGACCTGGTGGCGACCGGCGCCCTGCGCAAGCGCGACTACGCGTCCATCGCGGCGGATCCCGCCAGCGGCCGGCTCTATGTGTTCGATCAGGGTGGCCGCCCGCAGACCTCCGCGGACGGCAGCAGCTGGCACCGGATGCTGCGCAGCGTGGATGTGGGCGAGAACGATCCACCCTGGCTGAAAGTGAACGATCTCAACTACGTGCCCGTGAGCATGGTCATGCCCGACCCGGTGAAGAGCGGCCGCTTCTGGTTCGCCACCGGGGTGGGGCCGATGCACACCGATCCCGGTCTGCTCAATCTTTCGATGAAGTGGGTGACGCAGGTCCGCGGCATCGAGCAACTGGTGACCAATGACGTGATCCAGCCGCCGGGCGGCGCGCCGCTGTTCGCGGCATGGGACTTCGGCATCCATGTGAAGGACGATCTCGATCAGTTCTCGACCACCTTCGGCCCGAAGCCGCGCGTGCTGATTTCCGCGCAGCAAATGGACTGGAACGTGGCGGATCCATCCTTCATCGTCACCAATGCCAGCGACACGCGGACCGGCTGCTGCTGGCAGGACGGCGATTCCGTGCTGGCAGGGTTCAGCACCGATGGCGGCCGAAGCTGGACAAAATTCGCCACGCTGCCCACGCCACCGGGAGCGAAAGCGGATGATCCATGGCGAATGTCCTTCGGCATGATCGCCGTCTCGGCCGACAACAAGGATAACATCGTCTGGGCGCCGAGCTACTATCGCTCCCCCTTCTACACGCTCGACCGAGGCAAAAGCTGGGAGCGCGTGGTGCTGCCGGGGGAGCAGTTGCCGCTTACCGGAACCCATGGGGACTGGTGGATGCCGCGCAAGCTGCTGGCCGCCGACCGCGTCCTTCCGGCCACCTTCTATCTGTTTCACAGCGGGAACGGCAAAAACCGTGGTCTACTGGGCCTCTGGAAGACCAGCGACGGTGGGCGAAACTGGCAGCGGGTGTATGATAGGGAAATCGCCCCGCAGAGCGGCTTTGCGGCCAAGCTCCACGCGGTGCCCGGCAAGGCGGGGCATCTGTTCTTCACATCGTCCGTGGCGGGCGGCGGGGACACGCGGCTGCGGCGGAGCACCGACGGCGGCAAAAGCTGGCAGGTGCTGGACCGGTTGACGCGCGTGGATGATATCGCCTTCGGCAAGGCTGCCAGTGGGGCAGACTACCCTACGCTCTACATCTCCGGCCGGGTGGACGGGAAATATGGCATCTGGCGTTCGATCGACGAAGGCGCTTCCTGGCAGATGATCGGCCGCTTCCCCACGGGCAAGCTCGATCAGGTTTCCGTCGTGGGTGCCGATCCGGACGTGTTCGGACGCGTCTATCTCGGCTACAAGGGGTCAGGTTGGACTTACGGGGAGCCCGCGCCGTGCACGCCCGAGGATGGAACCCCGCAGGAGCAGTGCGTCCTTGTCGAGTAGGAACGGATTGAAGCGGCATCATCAGCCGGGGGGAGATGTCGGGGCGGGGCTGCCGGTGCTGTGGAAGAGGCCGACCAGCACCCCGCGCCTTGCCGCGGTCGCGGTTGCGGCGCTCTTCAGCCTCGCCATCACGCTGAACGGTCTGAACAATGCGTTCGGCAATCCGCTGACCTGCATCTTCGCGGCAGGCGCGCTCCTTGCGCTGACCCTCGTCTGGCCGCCCGATGCCCGGTTCTGGCGCGCGCGGCGGGGGCCGGTCCTGCTCGTCGCCGGCGCCACCTGTTGGGCCCTTTTGCCGGTGGCCATTCCCGCGCTGGGCGACAATCTGCTGAGCGGTGGCCTCGCCTTGTCTGAGACGCTGGGGATTGCCGCCGCTTTGTGCGCACTGCTGTGCGGTTCACGGCTGGGCGATCGACGCAAGAACCTGCGGATGGCCGTTGATACGCTGATCTTGATGGGCTGCCTGAATGCCATCTTCGGTGTGGCGATGAATTCGTTCGGCAGCGCGATTCCGCTCGACTTGTGGCAGTCGCGCCCTGGGGTGCGGTTTACCGGCACGCTGAGCAACGCCAATGTAGCGGGCGCATATTTCGGCATGATGGCGGCGCTCGCTTTCGCGCGCGTGCTTGAGGTGCGGATCGGGCGAGGGCTCGAGCCGCGCGAACTGGCGCACGCGGGAGCGTATCTCGTGGCTCTCACGCTCCTGCTGGAAGTCTGCTTCCTTACAGGGTCTCGTTCGGCCGGTGCCATTACTGTCGCAGTACTCCTGGGCCTCGGGGTCAAGGCCGCCCTGCAGAAGGAGAGCGGTTCGTCGCAGCGGATCATCGTGGCGGCGGGCGCGATCGTCCTGTTTCTGGTGATGGCGGCGGGCATTTCGGATTTGCTGGTCGATCGGCTGGATGATGCCGTGGCGGGGGACCGCTCCGGCCGGCTGGTGATGTGGTCGCACTACGCCGATCTCGCACTCCGCTCGCCATGGTTCGGATATGGCCTTGGCTCGTTCGAGGCATTGAACGCGCGCTATCTCGGTGATCCTCGGCTCGCGCAGGGCTTGTGGATGGTCAATTCCGCACATGACCTCGTGCTGCAGTTCGTGCTGGATGGAGGGATCGTCTACTTCCTGCTCCTCGCCGGTGCTGCGGCGCTGGTTGCCCGCAGCGCCGTGACCCGCGCTGCCGCGCTTCATTGGGGCCATGGAAGTGACGGCATCATCGGCGCCATCGGGATCGTATTCGCCTGTTCGATGGTTGATATCGCCCTGGATGTGCCGGGGCTTGCCTGCCTTACGACATTCCTGGCCGGCCTGCTGTGGATGCCCGACCGGACGCAAGGTCCGCGTCGAGCGACCTGACCTCGTACCAGCGCCGGAGGAACGAGCGATAGGCGCCGCTTCCTCGGATGTTCATGATGACCACTTCGCGCGCTTCCGGCTCGAGCCGCGCGAACCAGACGGCTTCGTCGATCAGGTGCTCCCGTGTGTCGGGGGGCAGCTCCGCCCATCGGGGCAGGCCCAGCTGAAGGCGGAACAAGGCGGAATCGCGCAGATAGGGCGCATAGCGGTAGCTGAGCGCAAGAGCCCGATCTAGCGCGCCGGCCTCGCTGTCTCCCTTGAGCGCCGCGACATAGGCGGCCACGATCTGGCCTTCCCCCCATTGCGGCTGCTTGGCGAGTGCTCGGTCGATGTAGTTCTGGGCTTCCACCAGCCGCTGCGCGCGAAGCGGCCCGGTGGCGGCTTCCGCCAACCGGGCTCTGTACAGGGCGGCCTGGATCAGCACCCGGGGCGAAGCTGAAGGCTCATCGGGCGCGTGGTCGACCACGGGCTCGCCGCGCGCCGCAGCCAGCTGTTGTGCCTGGAGCAGGCCGGCCCAATGGCGCACTTCCAGTTCCCGCCGCGCAGCGACAAGCGAGGCGAACAGCAGCACCACCAATACGCCGATGGGAAGTGCGGACGGCCGCAGCCGTCGGCGCATGCCCTCTCCCGTCGGCGCCGCGGCGGGAGCGGGCCTACGCCTTCTGGTAATAGTTGCCGTATTTGTTGGAGTAGTAGATGCCACCCATGGCTTCCGACGAGGGATCGACCATCGAGAAGATGGCGCCGACCAGATTTGCACCGTCCGTTTCCAGCCAGTTGACCGAGGCTTCGATCGGCTGGCTGGGCGTGGAGCCCCACTTCACGATCAACAGCGTCGCATCGGCCGCCGCAGCGATAGCGCGACCGTCTGCCAGACCGCCCAGCGGCGGAAGGTCGAGCACGACGCGATCGTACTGTTCGCCCGCTTTCCTCAGGAAGGTCCGGAAGCGTTCGCCGAACATATCCTCGTTCACCACCTGCGGGGTGCGCACATAGATCAGATCCAGCCCCGGAACGCGATCCGGGACGATTGCCTGCTGCATGGTCGCGGCGCCGGAAAGCAGCTCCACGGTTCCGGGCGCACCGACGGAAGAGGGCACCACCTGGCCAAGCGCCGCGCGGCGCAGGTCGCAGTCGATCAGCAGCACCTTTTCCCCATTCAGGGCCAGCATGCGCGCCAGGGCCACGCTGGTTGTCGATTTGCCTTCTTCCGGCAGCGCGGAGGCAATCGCAATGGACTTGGGCGCCGGTTGCAGACGGATCAGGGTGGAGCGTGCGACGCGGATGGCCTCGGCATACATCGTGCCGGGCTTGTCCACCACGAGGTCTGCCGGGCGCGCGTTCTTGACCCGGGGCAGGGCGGCCAGAATCGAGACGCCCATGGCGGATTCGAACTCGCCGACGCTGCGGATGCCGGCCACCATCAGTTCCTGCACGATGATCGTGGCGCCGCCTGTGGCGCAGGCCACGACGAGCGCAAGAACGAGAAGGAGGGGGCGATTGGGCGAGGTCGGGCTCGCCGGAGGCACCGCGCGATCAACGATCGTAGCGCGCGCGATGGTGTTGCTGACGTTCTGTTCGCTCTTCTGCGCCAGTTCGGCCAGCCGGTCGTAAGCTTCCCGTTTGCTTTCCGCCTCACGTTCCAGCGTGTTGGCGGTCGCCGCGGCGCGGGTGTTGGAGGATTGCTCGCTTTCCATCCGGCGCATCGTGCTGCGCAGGCTGGATACGCGGGCTTCCGCAGCGCTGGCCTGCGCCTCCAGCGAGCCGATGGCGCGCTGGGCTTCGTCCTGAATCTGCTGGTCGAGCGCGGACAGCTGCTCGCGGATCTTGATGCTCTCGGGGTGCCGTTCGCCATAGCGGGCCAGCACCTCGCCCATGTTGCGAAGCACCTCGGCGCGCTGGCGCCGAAGGTCGGAGATCACCGGCGAACCACGGACAGCGGAGACCGCGTCCAGCCCGCCCTGGGCGATCTGCCGGCGAGCTGCCGCCAGCGTGGCGCGCGCCTCGGCGGCCTCGGATTCTGCGGTGGCGAGCTGCGTGGAGAGCGGGCCGATCTGCTGATCGACGATGGTGCTGTTGCCCATGCCCTCCACAATGCCGGCCCGGGCGCGATAGGCGGCGACGGCGCTGTCGGCAGCGCGCACTTCGCCGGCCAGCTCGTCGAGCCTGTCGCGGTAGAACTTGGCCTGTTGCTCAGCCGTGCCGACGCGATCGCCCACCTTGGTCGCGAGGTAGCTTTCGGCAAAGGCATTGGCGATGGCGGCCGACTTGGCCGGATCCTTCGATTCGTAGGCGATATTGATCACATAGGTCAGGCGATCACGCCCGACCGTGAGATTGTCGCGAACCTTGCGGGATACCGCCTGAAGGCGCTCCTCCGGCGTAAGCTGCGCTGCTTCGTCGGGCTCCAGGGACGGAGCGAACTCGGGATCGCGCTGCAGGTTCAGCGCCTCGGTGACCTGCCGCGCCAGCGCGGCGGAGTTCAGGATCGAAACCTCGGTTTCGATGGCCTCCGAGCCGAGATCCGCCTGCGCGCTGTTCGAAGCGGCAACGGTGGGATCGCGGGTAGGATCGATCTGCACCCGGGCGATCGCTTCGTATTTCGGGCCCATCAGCATGATAACGGTCGCGCAGATGGCAAACACCGTCACCGTGACGATGCTCAGTGTAAGCCATCGACGGCGCAACAGGCTCTTCAGCGAACGCAATGCGTCGCTCAGCCGGGCCTCATACCCGGCAGTATCCATCGAATCCGTCATGCGGCCCTCTTACGAATCATTGCTGCGCTGCAGCATCGAACTCTCAGTACTTCAAGATCATCGACGCAGCGACACGGAATTCGTCGAGATCACCATCGTAATCGGGCCCGCCACGCTTACGATTTGAATATGTTGCATCAAAACGGGACTCGAGATTGCGCGTCATCAGATAGCGCGCGCCGGCAGACCCCTGGAAGACGTCGTTCTTCCGCGCCGATGCGATATAGTTCTGACGAGCATAGGATGCCGATGCATCCAGGATCAGGTTCTGCAGCAATTCGTGGTCGACGCGGACAATGGCACGGTTGTCGAAATAGGCACCGATGGTGGCGAAGTTCGAATCCTCCAGCACACGCCGCGCGCCCAGGCTGACGGTGGTCAGCGCGGAGGCGAAATACTCGATCGTCGCTTCGGCCGAGAAACCGTCCACGTCAGAATAGACCGGATCATCGAAGCTGCGCCAGGTATACCCGACGCCAATGGAGCCGCGCAGCAGCGCGGAAAGATCCATGTGCACGCCGGCGAGCACCCGGTAGCCGTCCGAATCGCGGTTAGCCGCGCCGGTGAGCAGGGGCCGGTCGTAATCCGTGTGTGCATAGCTCAGCTGGCCGAACAGCGCCGTGTCGGGCGAGATCGCATGTTCGACCTGGCCGACCACGCTGTCGATCACCCGGTCGCGGTCCGACTGGTCAATGAAGGTCGAGCTGCCCACGTCGATACGGTTGAAATCGTATTCGGAGCGCGAATAGCCGAGCGAGATCTTGTTGCGGTTGAGCGTCAGCGCGGCGCGCAGGCTTTCCAGATTGTAGTCATAGCTGGAAATGCCGACGAGTGCGGCGTCAGTGCCGGCCGTGAAGGGAGACTCATAGATCCGCCCGGCGCGCCCTTCGGCGGTGATCGCCAGCGATTCGCCGAGGTCCGCCCGGCCGAGGCCGTTGACGTAGAATCCGTCCTCATTGCGGGCGGTGGAGTCGAAGTATCGCCGGAAACGGCCGCCCGCGCCCAGCTGGATGGCGTGCCGCGACCAGTCCGAGCGCGCCATCACCGAGGGGCTGAACGACGCATATCCATCCGACTTCTCGTCCGTTTCGGTACGAAAGGCGTTATCGGTGTAGCCGAGCCCGGCCTCGATGCGGGGATAGACGAGGAAGCCACCGGTCCGGATGCCCTGCGGCTCGTAATCCGGCCGCGGGCGCTCGGTCACGCTGACGTTGCGGCCCCGATCATAGTCGAGCTCGACAGCGCGCGGAACGATGACGGTTTCGTCCTGCCCCCATTCCTGGGCCAGGGCGGGTGATGAATGAGCAATCACGGCGCAAACCGAGATCGACACAGCGAAAGTAAGTGATCGCATTCCGGACTCCGAATTCTGAAGGTTCGTTCGGTCTGATGCGTTCAGGCCCCCCTCAAGTTCAGGCTTATTGGCTGGTGTAGTTCGACGATCCGCCGCCACCGACTCCGATTATGGGGGAGGAGGAGAAGAATCCTCCCGCTCCCGCGCCGGCCTGGCCGATGGCCGCGGTGCCGATGCCGCCCTGGCAATCGGCAAGCGCGAGCCGCGCATTTACCAGCGCCCGGCGGACATTGTTGGAAAGGTTGGGATTGCTTTCCAGCGCGGTCAGTGCGCGCTGAGCAATCTCGGCGGGCGCATTGGCCTGGCTGAAGGCAAAGGCGATGGCGGCCTCCACATCCTGCGCCGAGGCGGTGGCGGGAAGCTGGTTGAGCTCCGCACGAATGGATGCGGCGAGCGCCTGCACTTGCGCTTCCTGCTCGCTCGCGGACAGCCGCGTGAGCTGCGGACAGTTCTCGAACAGGTTAGGCGAGCGGCGCACCTGCGCATTGCCCGCTGCAGATGCGAGACAAACAGCGAGGACGATGGCGCTCCGCGAGAGCGTTCCGCCCGAAAGCCGACTCTTATTCATTATGCGTCCTCCCTTCTGTTAACCCGGTTTCTTGAAGCGCCCGCCACTCCGGCAGAGCGGCGAGCACGACTGGTTCAGCATTTCGCCCGGCAAGCGGTCAGAAATACCGCTCTCCGAAACGGATCGTGTCCCCCGGGAAAACCTTCAGGTCCGGGGTAAGTTCATAAGGCTTTTCAGTGTCTTCGCCGAATTTGCGGATGAACACGACGCCCTTCTGCGCGCGCGGCGTGAAGCCCTGCGCCGTCGCCACCGCATTCACCACTGTCAGGCCGCTGGCGTAGGGATACTGCCCGGGGGCCTTCACCTCGCCCAGGATGTAATAGGGGCGATAGACCGCCACCTCCACGCTCACCTTGGGATCGCGAAGATACCCATCGGCGAGCTTCGTCTGCACCACCCGGGCCACTTCGCTGGGAGTGGTGCCTGCGGCACGGACATCGCCGATCAGCGGAAAGGATACATTACCCGCATCGTTTACTGCGAACTCACCGGAAAGGGCAGGCTCGTTGTAAACATTAACCTTTATGCGATCGCCGACACCCAGCTGATAATCGGTTTCCACCGCAGTGGCGGTAGAGGCCACGCGGTCCCCCGGCGCGAGCACCGCGTTCGGAGCGCAGGCCGCCAGCACGAGTGCCAGCAGAGCGGCAATCAGCAGGTTGAGCTTCATTGGTTAATATCTCTTAATTCAGGATCGGCGCCAGTTAACCCATGCGCTGAATAGGGGCAAGCGGAGCCTCACGCTGTTCCGTCTTGGCACAGTGTCGCCCTGCCGTCTCCCCTAAATGCAGCCGGCAAAAGGAAAAGCCGCAGGGTGGCCCGCGCAGCAGCCAACGGCCTATGATCCGTCCTTGGATGCGACGCTTCACATAAATGTCCCGATCCTCCGGCCAGCGCCGTTGAAAAGGGCGGTCCGTGTGGGCATTGCCGCCAACGCAGCAAGATGGCGCTGTCAAAGGGGTGTTCCGATATGACGACCGAGCGTTTGGCCGAAACCTCTTCCGTGATGGTGCTGGTGTCTCATTCTTCCGCGGGCGGCGCGCAGGAGATCTGGGCCAATCTCGCCGAGGGCCTGGCGGCGCGCGGCCACCAGGTGACGCTGGCGGCACTCTATCCCTATCGGGCCACGGTACGCGAGACGGCCGACCATCTGCCGTGGAACTATATTGTGGAGCGCCGCCCCACGAACATTCTGGGCATGGTGCGCCTGGTGTGGGCGCTCATCCGCCGCCTGCGGCGCGACCGGCCGAAGATCGTTTTCACCGCCATGCCCGCTGCCAACGTCCTGGCAAGCGTCTGCGCGGCGCTGGCGGGCAACGGGACGAAGGTGGTGACCTCGCACCACTCCCCGGTGCAGACGCATAATCCCGCGCTGGATTTCGTGGACGGCGTTGCGGGCTCGCTCCCCAGCGTAAAGGCGGTGGTGAGCGTTTCGAACACGGTTTCCGATTCGCTTGCAGGCAAATCGCGCGCCTATCGGAACAAGCGAATCACCATTCACAATGCGCTGCCGCCCGGCGTGGAGGATTATATCGTCGGGCTGGCCGAAGCGGCGCTTCCACGCCCCGCCGCGAACCGAATCGTCGTCGCGACGGGCCGGCTTGCCGAACAGAAGAACTATCCGCTGTTGATCCGCGCCGCGGGCAAGCTGAAGGACGTCACCTTCAACATCGTGGGCGACGGTCCTGACCGGGAAGCCCTGCTGGCCCTGCGCAAGGAGGTCGGCGCCGAGGAGAATGTCCATTTCCTCGGCCATCGGACCCGGAAGGAGGCGCTTGCCGCCCTCGCGGCCGGAGAGGTTTTCGCACAAGTCAGCCTGTTCGAAGGGCACAGCCTAGCGCTGGTAGAAGCCGCGAAGCTGGGGCTTCCGCTCATCGTGTCTGACGTTCCCGTGCAGATAGAGGGGATCACCGCTGCCGATGGCACGCTGTGCGGCCGATCGGTGGGAATTGCGGACGCCGATGGCCTGGCTCGCACGATCGACAGCGTGCTTGGCGATCCCGAAGAATATGCGCGCCTGTCACAGCTGTCGCTGAAGCTGGGGGCGGAGGCGACTTTCGATGCGATGATCGATGCGTACGAGCGCCTGCTGATGTGAGGGGCGAAGGTTTCCATGTGAGCCTGCGAGGGGCGGCGCGATCGGCTCGCTCCGGTCGCCACGTCGTGACGAAATCTGTGCGGAATCGGGGCCGTAACAATCCTCTCCTTGGCCTCTCCCGGCCGTCGGGCTATCCCGGCAGCTTCCCGGGGCGGACGGTTGCCTTCGTCGGGCGCACCAATACAGCGCTGGGAGCATTAAGGAATTTGTGCGAATGGCATCCGGCATGATGACGTTCCACCTTTGGCGCGCTGCGTCCACGGACGATTCGGAACAGCTTGATGGCTAGCGTTTTTTCCACACCCGCTCTTGGCGCTACCGGCCCGTCCGCCGGGCTGACGCGCACGCAGGCGATCGGTGCATTGCTCTCCCTGTTGCTGCTCGCGGTGACCTTCCTGGGGCCGGTGATCAGCTACAAGCCCGCGCCGTTCACCGGCGAAGGCAGCCCGGTGCGGCAGGCCGCCTATATTCTCCTTGCCGTGCTGGCAGTGGCCAACGCCCGCCCCTGGGCGCGGCCGGAGCGGCTGTTCGTGATCCCTCTCGCGCTCACAGTGGCGCTGGCGTGGTGCTGGCTTAGCCTTGCCTGGTCGTACAATTTTTCCATCTCCCTGCGGCGAATCTCGCTGACGACGCTGGCGATGTGGACGATCTTCCTCACCGTGCGGCAGTCCACCTACCAGGAAACGCTGAAGGCGATCCGCATCATGGTCGTCATCTGCCTCGTCGCCAATTATGTGGCCGCGCTGGCATTCCCCAGCTTCGGCGTGCACCAGGCCGCGACGGAGAGCGACAAGGCGCTGGTGGGCGCGTGGCGCGGGATCATGATGCACAAGAACCACGTGGGTTCCGTCAGCGCATTTGCGGTGATCGTCTTCCTTTTCGACCCCGGCAAAATGAAACCCGTGTTGCGATGGGGTATCATCCTTGCTGCCCTGTTCTGCCTGCATATGTCGATGTCCAAGACATCGATGGGCATTCTCGCGATCGCGACATTCTGCGGCTGGATCTACATCCGCTACAATCCCGCCTATCGCGTGCTGCTGATTCCGCTGTTCTGCATCGGCGCGGCGGCGCTGTACCTGCTGGCCATCGTCTACTGGCAGGAGATATCCGCGCCGTTCGGAGATCCCGCGGGGTTCACCGGCCGCGTGCGCATCTGGGAGGTCTCGCTTGAGTCGATCCGCGACAAGGTCTGGTACGGCTGGGGCTACGGCGGTTTCTGGAACACAGGCGCCAACACGGCGATCAATCGCTATACCGATGACTGGGTGACCACGGTCGGAACCGCCCATAGCGGCTATATCGACCTGCTCGTGCAGTTGGGCATTCCGGGGCTGGTTCTGGTGGTCGCAGGCGCGATCGTGTGGCCGGTGATCAAGCTGTTGACCAGCCATCGGATCTCTCGCGGAGCCGGCGCTCTGCTGCTGGCCCTGCTGCTGTTCTGCGCAGGCCACAATCTGACCGAGACGAGCCTGTTCTACCGCGACGAGATCATTGAGGTAGCGCTGTGCTTCACGCTTGCGCTGATCTGGCAGGAAACCGGCCCGTGGGCAGACCGGTCCGCGGTGCGGCGGCGGGGCCGGCGGATGGCTCCGCAAGCTGCCTCCCGTTCGCTGCCCAAGACGGCGCCTTAAGCGCGCCGGTCGAGGGGTCGCGTAAGCGCGTCGGCTGCGCGGTCAGCCCTCCGCCTCGAAGGCGCCGGAAAGGCACTGGCTCCGGTCGGTGCGGCTCACCAGATTGCAGTTCCACAGCACGCGTTCCCGGCCGCGGGACCGGTCGACGAAATAGTAGAAATCGGGGTTCCGGTCGGGGAAGGTGACCTTGCCGAGCGACTGGGCCAGCGCCCGGCCGGGCTGGCCCACGAAGCCGGCGACCGTGCATGCGGTTTGCACCCCCTTGCACAGTTCCACTCCTGTCAGCGCCGTCGATCCCGAAAGCTGGCCCGGCTCGAGCTGCAGCACGTAGAGATTGGTGGCGCGGTTGCCGCGCGTCAGCGTGCTGCCCCTCAGGTTCACCTGGGGCGGCTGGGCGGGCGCCTGGCCGGCCAGATCGTCCGAGACGGTCAGCGGTGCCGCTTCCAGGGAAACCGGTGCGGGATCATCTGCGGCTTCGGTCTTCTCCCCATGCGCGGGCGAGAGGCCGGCCATGGCGGCCACGATCGGCTCCCCGCCGCCATAGCGCGCCTGAAAGGCCCGGGGGCGGCCGTTTGCGCCGCGCCAGCGGAAGAACAGATGCGTCTTCACGGCCGCGACCTTGTCCACGCTGGAGCTCCAGTTGGGCACCACCTGATCGGTGTGGTAGTGCGTGGCCCAGCCGATCTGCGGGAAGACGACACCGCGCATTCCGGTGAGGGCGATGGACTGGGCGGCCAGCCACGCCGACGCGGATGGCCTGCGCCGGATCATCGATCCGTCACAGGTGAAGGTGAACTGGCAGCCCGTCTGCCGTTCCGAACCCTGGAACACCACGCCGCACACGGTCTTGGGAAAGGCCGCGTGGCGCAGGCGATTGAGCACGACCTGGACCACGGCACTTTCGCCCACCGTGTCGTTGCCCGCCTCGTACCAGGCTGCGGCGGCGAGGCAGTCCGCCGCGCGCTGCTGGTCCTCGGGCGTCGAGAAGATGAGGCTGAGCGGAGCCGCGGCGGGCACGGGCTCCGTGGTGAAGGGAACGCTGTCGTTGATTTCCTTCGCCGTCTCGGGGGCGAGGTCGAGGAACTCGACCGGCTCGATGGCCGGCGGCGGCGGCGGAGCGTCGCTGGCGAGGACGGCCTGGCCCTCTCCGCCCGCCGGAGCCGTGGACAGATAGCTGTCGAAGATGCCCATATAGGCGGCGACGGCGCCGCCCACTGCACCTCCGATGAGGAGGATCAGGAGGAGGAGAATGGCCCAGAGGGTGCCCGCTCGCGGTTCAGGAGCAGGGCGGGGAAGGGGCGGCGGCTCAACCGCATCCATAGGCGTCACTCGTCTTGCCGGGGCGCGCGAAAAGCCCGATGGGAACCTGAATTGCTGCGGCGCGCCAATAGCAGATGGCCCGGCCCGGGCAAGCAAAGCTGCGCTGACGAGAGGGAAGGCGGGGGTGAGTTACCCGGCCGCCACGCGATACCACTGCATCGGCTGGTCGGGCGACTGGACGCGCAGCCAGCTGTAGGGCGTGTCCTGCCAGGGCCAGACGATCCCGGTCGCGCTGTCGAGCACGACGTCGCCATCGTCCAGCCGCGCGACCAGCACGGTGTGCAGGCCGACGCCGCTGCGGAACACCACCGCCAGGAACAGCCGCTCCGGAGCGAAGCCCTCCTGCAGCAGCTGGACCCGCTTCTGCAGGGCGATGTCTTCGCAGTCGCCGAAGGCGTCGGCGCCCAAGCCGGCGGGCTGCCAGTATTCGTCGACGCCGAAGAGCTGCAGGTCGCTGCGCTGGCGGACCGAGCGGTTGACCCGCTGATTGATCTCGCGAACGAGCTTCGGCAGCTGCCGGCTGTCGGGTTCCGCCCGTGGGGGGCTGAAATCCAGGTCTGCGGGGGTCGCGGTGGCCGGCACTACAAGGCTGGCGCTGCGGAAATACTGCGGCGTTGCACCGGCGGTGCAAGTGTATGGGGATGCTTCGGCGCCTGCTCCGGCGAAGAATTCATCCACGCATCCGGCCAGAATCATCGGCGGCGGCACCAGCTGATCCGGCGCGCGATGGGGCGGGAGGGCAGGCGATCCGGGTGCGGCGCATTGCGCGGCATCGCGCACGCACATTTCGAGAAAGCCCGCCGGTGCATCCGCCGTCTCGCCAAAGGGGATGAATGCCGGCTGCTGTGATGCTAGCGCTGGCGTGGCTGACAGTCCGAGGGCGACCCCGGCCGCAAGTGCGATGACTCTGTTCAGCACGATAGCCTCCTCGCTGCCTGGGGAGGCTTGTGCAGCAGACAGGGTCTCCATGCGGTTATGAGAAGTGGTTAACGGGCCGTTAGCAATTGGGGCGAGGAAACGTGCTATCCCGCGGGCGACCCGCGTTGAAGGACAGGACCGCTTCGATTATGCGTGCTGCAGGATGAATTCCCGCTTCGCTCCGACCGTGGGAGACGTTCCTCCATTCCGTCGATCGAGCGGCAATCCGCTGGCGCTTGCCGCGATGGTCCTGTTCCTCACCATGGCGCTGTTCGGCAATTTCCTGCTGGCCGGCGGCACGCTGGCGCTGGCGGGCAGCGCGGGCAGCGTGGTCAACCAGACAGCCTTCCTCGGGGCGCTAGGCCTCGCCCTCGTCGCTGCGCAGCCGTGGAAGAACCCGGCACGGCTGCTGGTCCTCCCCGCCAGCCTGGTGGTGGCGCTGGGCTGGACCTGGCTGAGCGTCGTGTGGTCCATCTCCCCGGCAGATACGATCCGCCGCGCCGCGCTGCTGACCACGGTGACCTTCACCGCCTTCCTCACCGTGCGGCAGGTCGGCTACGAGCGGAGCATCTCCACCTTGCGCGTGCTGCTGGCGGTGGCGCTGGTCATGTCGCTGGTGGTGTGCACGCTGATCCCCAGCGTGGGCGTGCAGTATATGTCGGTGCTGACCGAGAAGAACTATGGCGGCACCTGGCGCGGCGTGTTCATCGACAAGAACGCCTGCGGGCAGTTCTGCCTCGTCACCGTGCTGTTCTTCGCCTTCAGCCGCTTCCGCCGCCGCCATCTGGTGCTGCGCGGGGTGGTGATCCTGCTGGCGGTCTTCCTGCTCTACAAGACGCAGTCGAAGACCTCGCTCGGCATCCTCGCCATCGCCCTCTCCTGCGGGGTGGTGGCGCTCTACAACCGCAGCTTTCGCGTGTTCCTCGTGCCCCTTGCAGGTTATGCCATCGTCGGGCTGGCGCTGTCCTACGACAGGATCATCGCCCCCTTCCGCAATGCGCTGCACGATCCCGATGCCTTCACCGGGCGCGGCGCGATCTGGGAGGCGCTGGCCCGCTATCTGCACGATCACTGGCTGCTGGGCACCGGATATGGCGCCTTCTGGGGCGTGGGCGATCGCAGCCCGATCTATGCGCTCTCGCATGAAGACTGGGTGCGCAACATCCTGACGGGCCATAATGGTTATCTGGATGTGTGGACCTCCATCGGCCTGCCCGGCCTGGTGCTGGTGGTGGGCAGCACGCTGGTGATCCCCCTGCTGAAATGCTTCGCCCGGCACATTCCGCCGAAGGATACGGCGCTGCTCTCCTCCATGATCGTGGGCGTGGCGGGCATCAGCCTGACCGAATCGGTGCTGTTCAACACCGATTTCACCCTGAACATCCTGCTGATGGTGACGGTGGCCCTAATCGCCGAACGGTATCGCGTCCGCACGCCCCTGCTCACCAGCCGCCGTCTCGAAGCGGGCAAGCCGCCCGCCTCCGTGCCTACGAGGAAACGCGTAACAGGTTAGTTGCAATGTAGGATTTTAACCAATACGGCACTTTCCGTCGAAAGACGAATCGCCCCTATTGGAGGACATCGATGCAAGACCGGTTCCTGCGCCACGCCCCCGGCCTGAGTGCCCCCGCAACCCGCGCCGTCGGCGCCATCCCGAGCGACACCGATCCGCTGCCCTTCCTGCCCCGGGCAATCTATGTAGGCCGCGGCGGAGACCTGGCGCTGAGCGACGAGAGCGGCGGGGAGGCCGTCTGGAAGAACGTGCCCGCCGGCGCCGTGCTGCCGTTTCGCGCCGCCATGATCCGCGCCACCGGCACCACCGCCGCGGATCTGGTGGTGATGGACTGATGCTGGCACTGGGCATCGGGATCGGCCCGACGTTGGGCGGGCAGCAGGCTTCCACGCCGCTGCCCGCCACAGTGCGCATCGCGCCGGTGAACGGGGATCTGGCCTATGCGCTGGCCCCGCATCCGGCGCTGGGGGCCGTGGCGCTGCGATTCCAGCGCAACACCGGCGGAAGCGGATTTCCGAACCTGGGTGCGCCGTGGGAGGCCTGGCGGATGACCGCGGTCTATGCGCTCGCGGATGTCGAGGGCGATCCGGCCACCGCCGGCACTGTGCTGGGGGCCGATGTCGGAGCCTGGGACTATGCCTTCCAGATTGCCGCCATCCCAGAATATGGCGGATCGTGGCACGGGGGCGAGACTTTGGTCAGCTATACCGGCACCGATCTTTCGCAAGCCGGCTTCGTGCCCGCTTTCGAGTTCGACCAGCAATCGGTGATCCGCTTCAGCAATGGCACCGAAATCGCCATCTCGCGCCAGTTCTCGCTGTCCGGGCAGGGGGCGGTGCAGGAAGCGATCGCTGCTTCCTCGGCCGGGGTGGTCAGCACGCGGACGCTGGGCATGCTGATCATGCACCCGGATTTCTGCCGGTTCAGCACGGATGGGGGCGCAAGCTGGAGCGATATTCCCGGGGACGACAGCATCTGCGCCATCGCCAAGCCGTTCGATCTCGTGCTGCGCAACCCGATCACCGGCCACACCGTCCGCCAGGTGACGAATGCACCATCGCAGCCGCAATTCACCCGCATCTCCGCGCGGCGGCTTGCCCGCACGAAAACCTATAACGAGTTCGATACCGCCGGCGTTATCGGTACCATCGCGGCGGAGCGGGTGCTGACCTTCGGCCTGACAGAGCCCGATCCGCCTCCGGCCTGGGCGCCCTTTGCCGAAAGCTTCACGAATGCCTCGGCCAGCAACCCGGCCGCCCCTGCGGGCTGGACGCGCACGCATCCATCCTCCGGCGTACCCGGGCCGGCGGCGCTGCCGGGGGAAAGCTGGATCATCACCGGCGTCAACGGGCAGGCCAATCGCTGGGTTCGCGACGCGCCCTTGCCGCCCGGCACCTATCAGATCGCCTTCGATTATTCCGCGCCGGATGGCACCGCCGGGGCGTTCCAGGTGATGAATGTGAACACCGGCTCCACGGTCGGCCCGCTGGCAGGCCCGGCCAGCTTCACCTCTGCCGCTCCGGCCACGGCCAGCCTGACGGTCACCGTCCCGGAAGGGCAGCAGGGCTATATCGTGGTCAATGCCAGCAACACGACCGGGCGCAGGACGATCATCACCGCATTGCGCGCGCTGGCACTTCCGGCCTGAGGCGCGTCGGGCGCGGGAGGCGGGGCGAGGGAGGGCCGGCCCCGCACCTCTCCCTCGTCATTCCCGCGCAGGCGGTAATCGAGCCGGCGCCGCGCGGGCCATTCGGGCTGAGGGCTTGGCGCGGGATCCCCGCCTGCGCGGGGATGACGAAGAGGGGGCCGCCTTCGCGGCGGTGACGAGGGTGGGGGTCGGACCCGGCTCACCTACCGAATACCCAAATAGACTGCGACGGATTGCGAGAAGAGGGAGAGGAAATGAGCCGACGAGCTCAACTCCCCACCCCTCGTCATTCCCGCGCAGGCGGGAATCCAGTTGACACCGCGTGGGCCATTTCCGGGCCGAGGGCTTGGCGCGGGATCCCCGCCTGCGCGGGGATGGCGCAAGGGGGGGTGATGAAAGGGGGCGCGCAGCGCCGCCGGCCCTTACCCAAAATTAACCACCCGGCCCTACGCCGGAGGCATGGACATCTTCCACGCCTACCACGACCTGCTGTCCGATTTTGCGGACTCCGTCGGCGCCAGCCATTCCATCCTCCACGTCCATGCGGGCCTCGCGATCTACGTGCTGGTGCAATATGCGCTGCGCACCCGCCGCGCCTCGATCCGGGCGCTGAAGGTGGTGATCGCCGTCGCCGTGGCGCATGAGCTGTTCGATTATCTGGGCGATCCCGCCTGGACGGGGCGCGATGCGCTGGACGACATCCTGCTGACCATCTCCTGGCCCGCCGTGCTGACCGGGCTGGGCCTCCACCGCCGCGCCCGGTGGGAGCGCCGCCTGCGCGAGCAGCAGGCACTCGCCAAACTCAGTGGCTACACGGGAGAGCGCAGGCCGGGGTGATCCCTCGGCCGGTGCCGGGACAGCCTGTGCTTGCGGATGATCCCGCCCGGTGACGGACGGGCGGGCGGCTCAGCCCTGAACGAGCGCGAGCCCCGCCGCCGCCACGCCGCCGATCGCCAGCCATGAGGCGACCGCCAGACTGCCGATGATGGCGAGCCGCATGCGGGGCGAGAAATCGCTTCCCTGCGCGCCGTCTTCGGCATCCTCTTCGGCCGCGGTGGGCAGGTTGCCGAAACGCCCTTCGGCCACCGTTTCGGCAAAGCGCGTCTTCTGGATATCGTTCAGCGAAAGCGGCTCGTCGAAGGCGCAGCCGATGTGCCCTTCCTCCGCCCATACCACCTGCGCCTGGCGGATGCCCACACCGGCCAGGCCGATCATGACCTCATCACCGATCGCATGATCGGTGGCGGTCGCCAGCCGGCAGCCGGTGGTGGAAAGATCTTCGATCAGGACATCGCCCGGATCGCCGTTCGGCCCGCGCAGGGTGGAAGGGCGGGCGACCGGCACGCGGTCTTCCGTACGTTCGATCCGATACAGGGCGGCGTGAGTGGCTGGCATCATAGGTGCGATTTTATCGCCACGATCCTAAGAGCAGGTGAAACCTTAGCCCTAAAAGATCGTTAATGGGGCAAGCGCAGTTTGATTGCCGTCAACGCTTTCGCCGAGATGCTGCGTATATTGCACTGCACAAGCCAACAGTTTCATAGGCTTGAAGTGCAGGATATACGGAACATTCTGCGTTGCAGCAAATGTGCCCGAAATAACCGGCGATGTTTCCAGAATTCCGCTGGTTGTCTTGAAATAAATTGGTTAATACATTTCCGATAGGAAAAAGACCGCAACAGGGAAAGGGTCGCCTTCATGTTTCACGATGATGCCCCGCCGAGATTCACGGCCTTCCGGGATACGCCGGCCGATGTCTCTGCCCGTACAGCCGCCGACCAGTCGCTGGAAGAAACGATCCAGTGGATTTCGAAGATGGCAGGCTACGGGGCCATGGCACTGGCCATCGCGGGGATTCTCGCCGTTTTCCTGACCTGAGTCCGGCTTTAGTCATTCCCCGCTGAACGGTCTCTGGCTGGGGGGCGGCTGGCATGACCGCTCCTGGCTTCCCGCCGACGCGGGAATGACGAGGGAAAGGGCTGCGGCTGGCGCCCTTCAAGGAAGCCTCGCCCCCTGTTCGTCATCCCCGCGCAGGCGGGGATCCCGCGCCAGCTTCTCGGCCCTGATACGCCCAGCCGCCGGAAAAACGAGCACCTGCACCTCCTCCCCGCAAGGTTCCCGCTGCTCTGCGTCATGCCTCGTTTCGGGACGATGCGCTCCGTAAATGCGGTATTGCGCATTCGAATCTTTGTGCAGGCGCAATAATTGCTGTAGGTGCACAAGAGATGATGTGGGCTGCGCGTGATCCGGCGGGTCCGCATGGCAAGTCCAGCCGTGAGGGGGCTGGCTGGCTTCGTGGGGAGTTACAATGGATCTTGCGACGGTGCCGCTGAGCACGCTCACTCCGGTGAAATCGAAGCGGACCCTCAGGCTCCAGTTGTATCTTGCCCTGCTCTGCGGTGATCTGTTCGCGATCACGCTCGGCTTCCTCCTCGCCGGGCTGGTATTCCCCCGCACGCCGGAGATGTTCTCCAGCCTCGGCCTCGCTGCATTGGTCTGCGTCACCTATTTCGCCTTCGCAGTTGCAGCAGAAGTCTATTCCAAGCACGCGCTGAACGAGCCCAAGGCCAATCGGCGCAAGGCCTTCATCTGCCTGACCTACGCCCTGCTGATCGCGGTACTGTTCTTCTTCGTCACCAAGTCGGGCACGCTCACTTCCCGGCTGCAATTCGGCGTCGGTGCGCTGGGCGGCTTCGTCTTCCTCTATGCCAGCCGGTCGCTGTTCTATCGCCACCTGGTCCGCCCGCGCGAAGGATCGCTGCAGAACGAACTGCTGATCGTGGACGAGGTGCCGTTCGAAGGGCCCGACCCGCAATTCATGATCCGCACGCGCGATCTGGGCCTGCACCCGGATCTCAGCGATCCCGGCATGCTGCACCGGATCGGCGTGGCCGTGGCGGGGTTCGAACGGGTGATGGTGCTCTGCCCCCCCGATCGGCACTATGCCTGGACGCTGCTGCTGCGCGGCGCCGCCGTGGACGGGGAGATCATCCTGCGGGAAGAGGAAAGCAGCTGGATCCTCGGCCTCGGCAAGTTCAACGGCAAGATGACGCATGTCGTCTCGCGCGGGCCGCTCAACACCAGCAACCGGGCGCTCAAGCGGGCGCTGGACCTCGCCATTACCGTGCCGGTGCTGATCGGGCTGGCGCCGCTGCTGGCCTTCGTGGCGGTGGCCATCAAGCTCGACAGCCGCGGCCCCGTGCTGTTCAAGCAGGACCGCGTGGGGCGCGGGAACAAGCTGTTCAAGATCATGAAGTTCCGCTCCATGCGGGTGGAGGATTGCGACAGCCGCGGCGCGCGTTCCACCAGCCGGACGGACAATCGCATTACCCGCGTCGGCTCCTTCATCCGCAAGACCAGCATCGATGAACTGCCGCAGCTGTTCAATGTGCTGAAGGGGGACATGAGCCTGGTCGGCCCGCGCCCGCATGCGCTGGGCTCGCTGGCCGGCGATGCGCTGTTCTGGGAAGTCGACCATCGCTACTGGCTGCGCCATTCGCTGAAGCCCGGCATCACCGGCCTGGCGCAGGTGCGCGGCTTTCGCGGCGCGACGGAGCAGCGGGTCGATCTGGAACGGCGGCTGCAGGCCGACCTCGAATATGTCGGCAACTGGTCGCTGGTGGGCGAACTCTCGATCCTGATGCGCACCTTCCTGGTGCTGATGCATCGCAACGCTTTCTGAGGGTGCGGCACCCCGCCGAGGGTCCTGAGTACGGGGCGTTTTCCCCCTCGGGACTTCCCTCTTCAATTTGTCTTACAGCAACAGTAGGCGGTCACCCAGCGCGGCCCCGGCACGCAGATTCTTGGAGAAGCTCATGCACATTACGATGATCGGTTCTGGTTACGTTGGATTGGTTTCCGGCGCCTGCTTTGCCGATTTCGGCCACAATGTGACCTGCGTGGACAAGGATGCCAGCAAGATCGAGGCGCTGCTGAACGGCAAGATCCCGATCTACGAACCCGGCCTCGACCAGCTCGTCGCCACCAATGTCGAGGCGGGGCGGCTGGAATTCACCACCGATCTCGCGCCGGCGGTGGCGCGGGCGGACGCGGTGTTCATTGCCGTGGGCACGCCTTCGCGCCGCGGCGATGGCCATGCCGACCTCTCCTTCGTCTATGCCGCGGCGGAGGATATCGCCCGCGCGCTGGATGGCTTCACGGTCATCGTGGACAAGTCCACCGTGCCCGTGGGCACGGGCGACGAGGTGGAACGGATCATCCGCGAAACCAATCCGGGCGCCGATTTCACCGTGATGTCCAACCCCGAATTCCTCCGCGAAGGCGCCGCGATCGACGACTTCAAGCGGCCCGACCGCATCGTGATCGGCGGCGATGACGAGCGCGGCCGGCAGGTGATGCGCCAGATCTATCGCCCGCTGCACCTCAACAAGTCGCCGATCGTGGAAATGAGCCGCCGCTCGGCCGAGCTGACGAAATACGCCGGCAACGCCTTCCTGGCGACGAAGATCACCTTCATCAATGAAATCGCCGATCTGTGCGAGAAGGTGGAGGCCGACGTGCAGGATGTCGCCCGCGGCATCGGGCTCGACAATCGCATCGGCTCCAAGTTCCTCCACGCCGGCCCGGGCTATGGCGGCAGCTGCTTCCCCAAGGACACGCTGGCGCTGCTCAAGACCTCCAAGGATTACGAAGCGCCGCAGCGCATCGTGGAAGCGGTGGTTGCCGTGAACGAGGATCGCAAGCGCGCCATGGGCCGCAAGATCATCAATGCACTGGGCGGGGACGTGCGCGGCAAGACGATCGCGCTCCTCGGCCTCACCTTCAAGCCCAACACCGACGACATGCGCGATGCGCCGTCCATCTCGATCATCCAGACGCTGCAGGATGCCGGCGCCACGATCCGCGCCTACGATCCCGAAGGGCTGGAGCAGGCGCGGCAGGTGCTGCAGAATGTCGAATATTGCGCCTCGCCCTATGAGGCGGTGGAAGGGGCCAATTGCGTCGCCCTGATCACCGAGTGGGACGAGCTGCGCGGCCTGGATCTGAAGCGCGTGCGCGAGGCGCTCAAGGATCTCGTGCTGGTCGACCTGCGCAATGTGTACGACAAGAAGGAAGTCGCCGATCTCGGCATCAAATATGTCGGCGTAGGGCGCTAGGCCGCCGGCTGAGGCGTCCCCCCGCGAGGGGGCGCCTCGCACCGGCCGCCGCCTTCCGCTATCCTCGCCGCGCAGGAAAGGAAAAGGAGGCCCCATGGCCGAATTCGAACACATCCGCGTCGAACGGCGCGACGCGGTGACGCTGGTCACGCTCGACCGCCCCAAGGCGCTGAACGCGCTCAGCAGCGCCGTGCTGGAAGAGTTGATCGCCGCCTTCGCCGCCTTCGAGGCCGATCCGGCGCAGCGCTGCGCGGTGGTGACCGGCGCGGGCGAGAAGGCCTTCGCCGCCGGCGCGGACATTCGCGAGATGGCGGAGATGCCGATGGCGGATTTCTACCGCGAGGACATGTTCGCGCGCTGGAGCAGCCACTTCGTGAAGGCCACGCGCAAGCCGTGGATCGCGGCGGTCAACGGCTTCGCCCTCGGCGGCGGCTGCGAACTGGCGATGATGGCCGATTTCATCATCGCCGCCGATACGGCGAAATTCGGCCAGCCGGAAATCACGCTGGGCGTGGTGCCCGGCATGGGCGGATCGCAGCGCCTCACCCGCGCCGTGGGCAAGGCGAAGGCGATGGATCTGATCCTCACCGGCCGGATGATGGACGCGCAGGAGGCGGAACGCAGCGGCCTCGTCGCGCGCGTGGTCCCCGCCGCCGATCTGCTGGAAGAAGCGCTGAAGACCGCCGCAAAGATCGCCGCCATGCCCCCGCTCGCCGCGCTGGCGGCCAAGGAACTGGTCAACGCAGCCTTCGAAACCACGCTGGACCAGGGCCTGCTGCTGGAACGCCGCGAATTCCACCTGCTGGCCGGCACGGACGACAAGGCGGAAGGAATGGCAGCCTTCCTCGAAAAGCGCCCGGCAGAGTGGAAGGGGCGGTAGGCGCAGGGGCGGGTTCGATCAGGGCAGGTTCTGGTGAACCTGTGGTTCGAAGCTGTCGGCCAAGGTATGCCTTTCCCTGCAGAATGGCAGCGACGTAGCGGTGGCTCTCGAAACGGCCTCCTGTTCTCAGGCCTGCCGAAACAGCCGGGCGTTGCGGAGCCTTGTGTGACGCATGTGCGGTAAACCAATCGGTCGACCGAGGGCGCCCTGGGCCGCTGCAAGTCGACCGAATAGTCAACCTTGAGCGTGCAGCCAATTTCAGCGGTAGGCAGCCGGTGTTTGCCGCGCTACGC
This sequence comes from Altererythrobacter sp. B11, assembly GCF_003569745.1. Classification (NCBI taxonomy): domain Bacteria; kingdom Pseudomonadati; phylum Pseudomonadota; class Alphaproteobacteria; order Sphingomonadales; family Erythrobacteraceae; genus Altererythrobacter; species Altererythrobacter sp. B11. The sequence continues at coordinate 79,708 of NZ_AP018498.1, read as the reverse complement.
GGCGATGATGAACGACACTCTGACGTCTGAGCCCCCGTATTCGCGTCCGCGGGACGTACAATCGCTGGACGAATGTTACTTCTATCATTCCATGGACGTGCCTGGTTATGGCCCCGTCCAAGGTGAGTGGGACCTCCGTGGGCGGATAGGTCCCTATCTCGGGAACTTCAACTTCGCCGGCAAACGGGTGCTGGACGTCGGCGCCGCGTCGGGCATCCTCAGCTTCCACATGGAAACGCAAGGCGCGGAAGTGGTCTCGTTCGATCTGTCGGATGATTATGATTGGGACATCGTTCCCTTCGCCGCCAACGATGCGGACAGTATGCGGCAGGAACGGAGACGACATTTACGCCGGATCAACAATGGCTATTGGTTATGTCACAGGGCATTCCAGTCACGAGCGCGAATGGTCAACGGCGTCGTTTACGACATTCCGCAGACGATTGGACCGGTCGACGTATCCGTGTTTGGCAGCATCCTTCTGCATCTGCGCGATCCGTTTCTCGCGCTGGAAAATGCAGCCCGGTTGACGCGCGAGACCATGATCGTTGCCGACCTGTCGCCATACGGCAAGCTGGCGAGCCGATACCGCCGGACCCCGCGCTTTATGCCGCGGGCCGACCGGCCGGACGGGATCAGCGATGGTTGGTTTCGCCTGCCGCCCTTGCTGGTGCAGGAATACCTTGGCATCCTCGGCTTTGGTCAGCAGAGTATCACTTGGCATGACTTTCAATATGGTGGGAGGATGCGGCCGATCTACACGATTATCGCCCACCGGTAAGACCCGCCGATGGGTACAGCAACCGCTCGTACCCGCCGAATAAATCAAAGAAAACTCCTGCGCGCTCCAGTGAAGATGGGGACTTGATGTGTCTGCTAGCCGCAGTTGAGAAAGGTAGGGGCGTTCACTCCCCCTCTTCCAACCCTCTCCCCTGAAGGGGAGAGGACTATGGCTGCTTCTCACGCAATCCGGTCATTTATTGCAGCAAGCCAATAGCCCGACCGTGGGCCATCTCCGGACCGGGGCTCTCCCCAGCCCCTACCTCTCACCCCCGCAGGGCTGGGCGATGAGGCAGGTGCCTTCGGGGGCGAAGGTGATGTCTGACAGGTGGGGGGCGAGGGCGCATTGGCTGGGGGTCACGGTTTCGCCGGCCACCATCGCCTCGCCCTCCCGCGGGATCACCAGCAGCGGCGCATCGGCATAGCTGGCGGCCACCGCCGGGGAGGGCGCGCCGTCAATCCAGTCGAGCCGGACATAGGGGCCGTCCACCAGCCGCTCCCGGCCCTCGGCCGGCAGCACGCGGTGCAGCGCGGGATCGGGCGTGTCCGCTTCCAGCCCTCCCGCGTGACAGAGCGAGCGCCCCCGATCGGCCGCTAATTTTGGCCGAGGTCCTGCCGCAGTATATCAGCGGACCAGTTCGGCCATATCCCTGCGGGCTTCCACCAGCGCGAGGGGCTGCCTCGGAGCTATACGATATGCGACTTGCGGGGCGTTATCGCGATGCGTCCGATTTAGCCACGGCTTCCTCGTATCCCGGATCACCCGGTGACAGACATTCACCCGTCAGCATGAGGTCTGAGACCAGCGCATTGTGATCGGTGATGACTTCACCCTCCACGAAGAGGGCCCCCTTGCTGGCGCAGTAATCGACCGCCGCTTCGCGCGCCTTTGCAGTAGCCGCCGCCATACAGCCGCTCGTAAGGGGCCCGGCAACGACAAGGAATACAAGCGCTGCGCGGCTTCTGGTTCTAAAGCAAGAGAGCAAATGAGCGTCCTCCATACGAGTCCCTGGAGCCTGACGATCGACCACGAACGGGATCATCTCAGACCCTGACTGACTTAAGGCAGATTTCCAGCTGCTGCGCAATTCGCTCAGCGACGCCAGCATGAAGAGGTATTTCAGCTGGCCAAGGAGGGCCGGTTTGATGGGACGGAGAGTATCAGGAACACGATGGAATCACGTTCTTGCTCGACGCTTCGTGTCGCCCGATGCTGGGAAGCTTTTACAACTGCTCCTTCACCTGACTGCTTCGTCGCCACTCCTATAAGCCGGCGGCGCCTGGGTCGGCCCACACACGAAGGGCGAGCCCCCACTGGTCCGAAACCTACCTCACCCGTATCGCGGTGGGATTTGCCTCGTTGGGATCAAAGGGCTGATAAAAGACGTGCGTCAGGTACACGTCCTCGGATCCCGCTTCGCAAGCGGCGGCAAACTCGCGATCAACCTCAGCCTGCCGACGCATGGCTGTGGCCCCACGAACGAAGAGCGTGTCTTTGCCATTGAGGTTGATGACGATCTCCGCAACGGCAAAGCCAGCTGCAATCCGTTCATTCTTGAATGCTGCGATTTCTTCGGCAGAGGCATCCTGCACCACGTAATGATACATCGCGTACACGCCGGCCTCGCCGTAGTCCGTAACGGCGGGAGCGCGCTTTAATGGGCAAGCGCGAGTGAGTCGCGCGGGACCGCTGGCTTCGGGCTCCCAACGTGCACAGCCAGTGGAAATGCCAGCAAGCAACATGACACTGAACGCGCGTAAAGCAGTTGCGAATTGCCTTGTCATCGTGCCGAATTACCGGAGAAAGCCTAATGGCTGCTTTCCACTTCGCATTGGAACTCAGCGTAACAAGGTGATGTCCAATGGCGGGCCATTGCTGTGCGGGTCTGGTCTTCCCGACACCTAATCCCCGCCGCCCTCACAGGGCTGCGCGATCAGGCAGGTGCCGTCGGGGGCGAAGCGGATGTCTGACAGTTGGGGGGCGAGGGCGCATTGGCGGGGGGCCACGGCTTCGCCGGCCACCACCGCCTCGCCCTTCCGCGGGATCACCAGCAGCGGCGCATCGGCATAGCTGGCGGCCACCGCCGGGGAGGGAGCACCGTCGATCCAGTCGAGCCGGAAATAGGGGCCGTCCACCAGCCGCTCCCCGCCCTCGGCCGGTAGCACGCGGTGCAGCGCGGGATCGGGCGGCGTGCGCCGCGCGACCGCGATCCCCTTGTCCAGATGCAGCTCGCGTGGGCGGCCGTAATCATAGAGGCGATAGGTGATGTCCGAATTTTGCTGGATCTCGATGATGCTCACCCCGCCGCCGATGGCATGCACCGTGCCCGCGGGAATATAGAAGAAATCGCCCTTCTTCACCTCGCGCCAGGCCAGCTTGCCCTCGATCGAGCCATCCAGCGCGGCCTGGCGCATCGCCTCCGCATCGATCTCTTCGGTGAAGCCGATGCCCAGCGCCGCGCCCGGTTCGGCATCCACCACCACCCAGCATTCTTCCTTCCCCTGCCGGCCCATGCCGTCCGCCTCGGTCTGGTCGCTGTTGGGGTGGACCTGCACGGACAGCTTCTCGCTGGTGAAGATGTATTTCACCAGCAGCTGCGGCAGCTGCGCGGGCGGTTCGAACCAGATTTCGCCGATCCGCTTGCCCTTCGGCGCGGTGAAGGGCGCGGGCAGAACGTCCTTTCCCCACGGCTTTTCGACGGTCCTGGTAGGCAGCAACATGGCAATCGGCTCCGATCAGCGCATCAGGTCGAGCAGCTCGTCGATCTCCACGGTGGCGAAACCGACGGCGCTATCGGAAATGCCGTAGGGGATCAGCAGCCGCTCGCCCACCCGCAACGCGCCGCAGGTGTAGACGACATTGGGGACATAGCCCGCGCGATCGGCATCCACCGCGGTCAGCACCGGTTCCTTCGTCCGGCCGATCACCTTGGAAGGATCGTCGAGATCGAGCAGCGCGCAGCCCAGCGAATATTTCCGCATTGCGCCCACCCCATGCGTCAGCAGGATCCAGCCCTCATCGGTGCGGATCGGGCAGCCGCAATTGCCGATCTGGATGAATTCCCACGGATAGGCCGGCTCCATCAGCAACACGCCTTCGCTGTCCCAGCAATCCAGCCGGTCGGACTTGAGCAGGAACAGGTTCTTGCCGTCCTGCCGGCCGATCATCGCATATTGGCCGCCGATCTTCTCCGGGAACAGGGCCATGCCCTTGTTGCGCCCGGCCTCGCCCTCGATCGGTTCCAGCACGAAGCGGCGGAAATCGCGGGTGCGCAGCAGTTCGGACCGGATCGAATGGCCGGAATAGGCGGTGTAGGTGCCGATCCATTCGTAATCCCCGCCGCCATGGTCGAAGCGGACCAGCCGTAGATCTTCCAGCCCGTTCTGCTGCTGCTCCGTGATCGGGAAGATCACCGTGTTGGAGAGGCTGGATTCGGCATGGCGATGCACCGTCACGCTGCCGTCGCTGAGGGCCAGCGAAGCATCGTCCAACTCCACGGAAGTGGCGAAGGCGCTCTGCGGCCAGAGGGCAAAGCCGCCGTCATCCTCCGCAATCCCTTCGCGGAAGACGATCGAGCTGATGTGGCCTTCGCCCACCGCGCGCAGCGACATGACGAAACGCACCGCGCCCTCGCGAATCCCGCTCTGGTCGGGATGCGGCACGATGGAAGGGTTCATCAGCGCCGCCGCGGCATAGGTATATTCGTGGCAGAAGAAGGCGCCCAGCAGGCGCTTGCGCGTTTCGGAAAAGCCGGAGCAGTCTATGCCCAGCCCTTCTTCCACTTCTTCGAAGCGTTCGGCGAACATCTGTTCGGTCTGCCAGTGGCGTTCGGCGAAATCGCGCCGCACACGCTCATATTCCGCCGCAACCTGCTCCTCACTCAGGCTGGCGACATCCTCCACCAGCCGCAGGGCGCGGCCGCCGGGGGCGTTCTTCGCCTGCCAGCCGAGGTGAAAGGGCCGCAGAACCACGCGGGAAGGGTCGGCATGCAGCCGCTCGTCAAGTATTTGCAACAGACTGTTCGCGCCCGCAATTCCGCCCTTCAATGCCATCTCCCGCCGAATCGCGCTGTGCTTCGGCAAGGGCTAGCACGGAATAACGGGCGAGTTGAAAGGCGAGGATGGACTCCGCGCCGCAATTCGCGTTCACGCCGCGCGGATTGATGCCGTCATGACACCGCCCGCTGGCGAGATCGGCCAGGACCACGCCGCGATCGTTCGCGCCGAAGAACCAGTTCCACGCTGTGCAGGCATGGTGGAACCATCGGGTATCGCCGGTGGCGGCGAAGGCGGCGCGTGCTGCCTCGATCGCAGCCTGCGCTTCCAGCGGCTGCTGGTCGAAGGGCAGATGCGCATGTTTCTGTCCGAAGCTGTCGGAGCCGATCGGGCGGAAATAGCCGCTGGCGGAAATCTGCTGCTGCGCGATCCATTCCAGCGTCTCCAGCCCGGCCGAGACATGATCCGACCGGCCAAGCTGCTGGCCCGCCTCGATCAGCGCCTGCGACAGGCGGGGGTTGTCATAGCCCAGCACGGCTTCGAACCAGGCCCAGTCCGGCCGCCGCGCCGCATCCAGCAGGCGGCTGAGGAAATCCGCGCCGGCTTCCAGCAGATCGCGCGAGGCGCCATGGTCGGCCTGAACGCGAAGCCGAGCCGCCGCCCCCAGCATGGCAAAGGCCATGGCACGGGGCGAGGGCAGGGTGGCGCAGTGCGGCAGGGCGGTGTCGAAAAGCCGCTGTGCCCAGTCGCGCAATTCGCCATCGGGCGCCCATTCTATCGTGTGGCCCAGCACCCATAACGCGCGGCCGTTGGAATCCTCCGATCCCGCATCTTCCGCCCAGCTTCGATCGAACCGCATGAAATTGCGGAAGGCACCGGCCTGCGGGTTCCATGCGTGCTGCATGAAGGCGGCATAGGTGAGGCTCCACTGCGAGCGTTCGGCCGGGGTGAGCCCTTCGGCCACATTCATCAGCATCAGCGCGCGGGCGTTGTCGTCCAGACAGTACCCGTGATCGCGATCGGGCACGATGCCGATGGCATGCTGCATCATGCCGGTGCCGTCGCTCATGTCGAATACGCCCGACAGGCCGGGCACTGCGGTGATCGGCACCGGGCGCGGCGGCGCTGCCACGGCGGCTTCGATCAACGTGGCGGCAGCATCGGCGAAGCGCGGCCAGATCGTTTGCCGCCCGCGGTGATAGGCGCACGCCTGCAGCGCGGAGAGTTCGGCCGGATCGTCGAGCAGTGCGGTCACCTCGCGCGCGACGGCCTCCGCACAGTCGGGCTCGATCAGCCGTCCGGCATCGCTGCCCAGCAACTCGCGTGCGTGGAGATAGGGCGTGGATACCACGGCCTTGCCCAGCGCCACGGCATAGGACAGCGTTCCCGATGTGGACTGCTGCATGTTGAAATAGGGCGTGATGTAGATGTCGCAGGCTTCGAGCTGGTCGAGCAGTTCCTCGGTCTCGAGGAAGCGATTGTCCCACAGCACATGGTCGCTGACGCCGAGTTCCCGGGTGAGCGCCTGCAGCCGCTCGCGATAGGCCTCGCCCTCCGCAGCCACCAGATTGGGGTGCGTGGCGCCGACGATGCGATAGACGGTCTCGGGATGCCGCGCGACGATGGCGGGCAGGGCCTCGATCACCCGCTCTATGCCTTTGCCGGGGTCGAGCAGCCCGAAGGTCATCAGAACATGCCGGCCGGCGAGGCCCAGCATTTGCTTGAACTCTTCCTGCCGGCCGAAGGGTCGGTCCGGCGCGCCGTGCTGGATCACCTCCAGCAATTCATTGGGCGCGCCATAGCGTTCGGCCAGCAGATCGCGCGAATGGGTGGACATCACCATGGTGCGGCTGGCGCGCGAGACGAGATGTTCCAGGATCCGCCGCTGATTATCGCCCGGCGTGGTCAGCACGGTGTGCGGCGTCAGGATCAGCGGGGCGGCCATGCGATCCACGAAATCGCACACCAGTTCCCCGTCCGGCCCGCCATAAATGCCGTATTCGTGTTGCAGCCATACGGCGTCCACGCCGCTTTCGTTGATGCGGCGGGCCGCGCGATAATAGGATTGCCGGTCGTCCACCTTGATGACCCCGGCCACATTCTCGTAGCGCAGCGGCTGGGCGGGGTCGTCCAGCGCGTAGATATCCACCTGCACTTCCGGGTGGAATTCCCGCAGCTTCTCAAACACGTCTTCGGTAAAGGTGGCGATGCCGCATTTGCGCGGCGCGAATGTGCCGATCAGCGCGATGCGCCGCAGCGGCGCGGCCCCCTTGCGGCGGCCGAAGATCACATGGATGTCTGCCCCGGGGACTGGGGCGGCTCCATCACGGATGGCGTCGTCCTTCGACATCGGTGTTCCTCAGAAGGCCACCCGCCGGCAAAGCTGAAGGGCGGCCGCGATGTTGCACTGCATCATGGGCTTCGATGATTGGCAAGATGATTCTCGAACCACCCGGACCAGCCATCGCAAACGGCGATCATTCATAGAATAAAGCGTTGAAAAGCAGGGCTGGCACAGCCCCGCCTTATCGGCAGCTTAACTACGGCCGTGCCTTCCGGTTCCGCGCGACGGGTCGATCTTGGCCAATCCGCTTCGGCGGTGCGACAAACCGCGATTCGCGGGCGCACAAAAAACCCGCCCGTCGTGGGGGACGGGCGGGCGTGAGGGAGCGGCGCAAGCCATCGCGCCGCAGGAGTAGCCGGTCAGAATGTCTTCTTCAGTCCCACGCGCAGCTGCCGGGGTTCGACGATGCGGCTGTTCCGCCCTTCGATCCCCTCGGCAGGCTCGCCGGGGAGCCGGGTGACATAATAATAGTCGATGTCATCGCCCTTGGAATCGAGCGCGTTGAGCAGTTCGGCATAGACTTCGATGCCGTAGAAATCCTGCGGTGTGTAGGCGGCCCGCAGGTTCACCGTGGTGGTGGGGGAGCCGCGCTGCGAATTGTCCTCGATCAGCGCATGCGGGCCCAGATGGCGCACCCGGCCGGACAGGTTGAACTCGCGGAACACCGCCGAAACGCCCAGTTCGCCCGAGCTTTCCAGCGCGCCGGGGACATAGTTCTCGCCCGCGGGCAGGCCTTTGTAGCGCGCCGTGCTGCCGGTCCACACCCCGTCCACGGCGAGCCAGCTGTTCGGCTTCCAGAAGGCGGTCAACTCATAGCCGTGCCGCTTGCCGGGATCGCTCGGCTCGACCGCGCCGGAATCGCCGACATAGATCAGCTCGCTGTCGATAGAGCTCCACCAATAGACACCGGTGAAGATCAGCCCGCCTTTTTCGATGCGGGCACCCACTTCCTTGAAATTGCCGCGCACCAGCCCCGGCGCCGGATCGGTGGGGCTGGTGACGCCGCGGGCGTCGTTGGAATGGAAGCCCTGGCCGTAATTGGCATAGACGGCGAGGCCGGGCGCGACCGTGTAGTTCACCCCGAACTTCGGCGTCACCAGCTGGTCCTTTGCCGTGCCGCCCCAGCTGTTCGGCCCGCCCGCCGCTTTGGTTTCGAAGCGGTAGAAATCGCCGCGCAGCCCGCCGATCACCATCAGCCGGTCGAGTGGACGCCAGATCGCTTCGCCGTAGAGGCCGAGGGAGCTTTCATCGACGGTGAAGGCGCCGCGGGTGGAGAGGAACTCGCCCGCCCTGGTGTGGTCGAGCCCCACCGGATCGATATTGTCCATCCGCGCTTCCGCACCGACGCGCAGCGAAAGCTGGTCCAGAAGGGTGACGTTGCGCTCCAGCCGCCCGCCATAGGACCACTGCTTCTCATATTGCCGCAGCTGGTCGCCATTCACCGGATCATCGAGGAAGAAGGTGAAATTGGACAGCAGGCTCCAGTCGTAATGCTGCAGCCAGCCGGTGATCTTCCAGTCATCGTCGGTGTAATTGGCGGTGACGATCTGCCGCGAGGTATGGCCGCGCAGCGTGGGATCCAGCGTGCCATAGCGGTCCTCCACCAGTGTGCCGATCGCGCGTTCGGGCAACTGTTCGGTGGGGGCCCATGTGGCGTGGAAGTAATTGACGGATAGCTGGAAATCGCCCGCGCCGAGCGTGGTGGAATATTTGCCGAAGCCGGAATAGCCTTCGTAATCCTCCGGCAGTGCCCATGGCCCGTCGTTGAACTTGGCCTGCCCCACCAGCAGCAGATCGCCGCCGCCCACGCGCGCCGATCCGCCGGCGACATAGCGGCGATAGCCATAGCCGCCGAGCTCACCGAGCACGAAGGGGGCCATCCGGTCCTTCGTGGTGATGAAGCTGGAGCCGACGAAGCCGAAATCGCCCGTGTCTGCGCGATAGGGGCCCTTGCGGTAATCGATCCGCTCCACCGTTTCGGGGATCAGGCCGTTCACGTCCAGATAGCCCTGGCCGTGGCCATGGGTGCGGAAGTTCATCGGCATGTCATCGATATAGAGCGCGAAATCGGTGCCGTGATCGAGGTTGAAGCCGCGCAGGAAATACTGGTTGGCCTTGCCCCCGCCCGAATGCTGCGTGGCGATCAGGCCGGGCGTCGCCTCCAGCAATTCGCCCGGTCGCAGCAGCGGGCGCACGGCAATGTCCAGCCCGGCTACACCGCCTTCGCTCGCGGCGCCGGCAATGCCGATGCGCTTCTCCCCGCGGCCATAGACATAGATCGGATCGGCAGGCGCGCTGTCGCCGTCTCCGTCGGCGGCTGCCACAGCGGTGCCCTCCGCATCCTGGGCGAGCGCCGGACCGGCTTGCGCCGCGATAAATAGGAAAGCCGCAGCGGCCGTGCTGCGGAGAAGCCAAGTGTGCAAAGGTCCCGTCCCATCGAATGTTGTCCCGATGGGTGGTGTTCTCGCCCTCTCGCAATTGAAAGTTAATTACGGTAATCGCACGTTACACCCACGTTACATGGGACGGGAAGGGCCAGATCGATGAGGGGGGAGGGCGAAGCTGTGGACCCGCGGGGCAATATTGCCTTCGCCGCTGAGGTGGAGCGCCTGCGCCAGCTGAACGTCCCGGGCGCGAGCGGCCGGCTGCGCGCCCTGTTCGATTTCCTCGCCGATCGCGGGGCGGATGCGCCCCCTGCCTCGCAGGCCGAAATTGCCGAATGCGTGTTCGGCCAGACCGATTCCGAAGGGGATGATGCGACCGTTCGCGTCTATATCCACCGCCTGCGCAAGCGGATGGAGGAGTTCTACGCGGGGGAGGGAGAGCGGCCCGGTGCCAGCCGGTTGACGATTCCCCCCGGCAGCTACGCCCTGCGGCTGGAAGCCGATGCGCCGGAAGACGCGGAACAGATGGAAGGTGTGCCGGTCGATCAGCCGGGGGGGCGGTTCCGCTCCCGCCGCACCAGGCTGGCAGGCGCTGCCCTGCTGCTGGCGGTGCTGCTGCTCGGTGCGGGCTTCTTCGCGGGGCGGGCCACGGAAGCCGCGGGGGAGGCGCCGCCCGTCAATGCACTGTGGCAGCCTTTCGTCGATTCCTCGCGCCCCGTGCTGATCGTGCTGGGCGATTACTACATCTATGGCGAGATCGACCCCGTCCGGCCGGAGGAGGGCCGGCTGGTGCGTGATTTCCGCGTCAACTCTCCCACCGATCTGGTGCGGATGCAGGATGTGGATCCCGATAAATTCGCCAATGCGGAAGATGTCGGCCTCAACTATCTGCCTTTTTCCGCTGCCTATGGGCTGCAGGAGATCGTGCCCGTGCTCACGCGCGGCGGGCGGCAGGTGAACATCATCCCCGCCTCCCAGCTCGAACCCGACATGCTGAACTATTTCAACGTGATCTATGTCGGGCTGGTCAGCGGCATGCATCTGCTGGAAGACATCAACTTCATGGATTCCCGCTTCCAGGTGGGCGAAAGCTATGACGAGCTGATCGATACCGGCAGCGGGCAGGTCTATATGAGCGACGAGGCGCGCCGCATCGCCTCCCCCGCCTACTACACCGACTATGGCTATTTCGCCCGCTTCCACGCACCCAGCGGCGCGCTGGTGGCGGTGGTCGCCGGTGCGCGCGACACGGGGCTGCGCGGCATCGCGCCGCTGGTGGCCGCTGCCGAGATTGCCCCGGCCCTGGCCAAGCCGGCGGCTGACGGGAAGAACTTCGAAGCGCTCTATCAGATCACCGGGCAGCAGGGGGCGGATCTGTCGGAAAAGTTCATCGTCGCCCACATCCGCAAGTGAGTGCGAGGGGCCCCGCCACCCCTCACCGTCTCAGGGCGAAAACGGGCGGGCTCAAGGCGGGCGGCCGTAACTTGCCATTCACCCGTGCGCGCCTACATTGGGCCAGGCATACATAAGGACAGGTGATGAGCGAGAATCGCGAACCGGAGAATGGCGGCGGCAACCCCTGGCTGAAGAGCCTGATGGTGTGGGGCGGCATTTTCCTCGCCCTGCTGCTGGTCGTATCCATGTTCAGCAGCCCGCGCGATGCGGCCGGCACCCAGCTGCGCTATTCCGATTTCCGCGACAAGGTGGCCGAAGGCAGCGTGCAGGAAGTGCAGATCGGCCCCGATCGCATCACCGGCAAGCTGAAGAACGGCTCCGCCTTCTCCACCATCCCGGTGGCCAATGACACCGACCTTACCCGTCTCCTGTCCGAGAACGAGGTGCAGTATTCGGGCGAGGCGCCGGAGCAGCAGAGCATTCTGGTGTTCATCCTGCTGCAGTCCCTGCCGTTCCTGCTGATCCTGGGCGTCGCCTTCTTCGCCTTGCGGCAGGTGCAGAAGGGCGGCGGGTCCGGCGCGATGGGCTTCGGCAAGTCCAAGGCGAAGCTGCTGACCGAGAAGCAGGGCCGCGTCACCTTCGACGACGTCGCCGGCATCGACGAAGCGCGCGAGGAACTGCAGGAAATCGTCGAATTCCTGAAGGATCCGCAGCGCTTCTCCAAGCTCGGCGGCCAGATCCCCAAGGGCGCGCTGCTGGTCGGCTCGCCCGGCACCGGCAAGACGCTGCTCGCCCGCGCCATTGCGGGTGAAGCGCGCGTGCCCTTCTTCACCATTTCGGGCTCGGACTTCGTGGAAATGTTCGTGGGCGTGGGCGCCAGCCGTGTGCGCGACATGTTCGAACAGGCGAAGAAGAACGCGCCCTGCATCGTCTTCATCGACGAAATCGACGCCGTGGGCCGCCATCGCGGCCATGGCCTCGGCAATTCGAATGACGAGCGCGAGCAGACGCTGAACCAGCTGCTGGTGGAGATGGATGGCTTCGAAGCGAACGAAGGCATCATCATCATCGCCGCCACCAATCGACCCGACGTGCTCGACCCGGCGCTGCTGCGCCCCGGCCGTTTCGACCGGCAGGTTGTGGTGCCCGTGCCCGACATCGACGGGCGCGAGAAGATCCTCGCCGTCCATATGAAGAAGGTGCCGCTGGCGCCCGACGTCAATCCGCGGGTGATCGCACGCGGCACGCCGGGCTTTTCCGGCGCCGATCTCGCCAATCTGGTGAACGAGGCGGCGCTGCTGGCCGCGCGGCGCAACAAGCGCCTTGTTGCCATGCAGGAATTCGAGGACGCGAAGGACAAGGTGATGATGGGGGCGGAGCGCCGCTCCATGGTCATGACCGACGACGAGAAGAAGATGACCGCCTATCACGAGGCGGGCCATGCCATCGTCGCCGTGCACGAGCCTGCCTCCGATCCGATCCACAAGGCCACGATCATTCCGCGCGGCCGTGCGCTGGGTATGGTGATGCGCCTGCCGGAGCGGGACAATTACTCGTATCACCGCGACAAGATGCACGCGAATTTGGCGGTCAGCATGGGCGGCCGCGTGGCGGAAGAACTGGTGTTCGGGCACGACAAGGTGTCGAGCGGCGCCAGCTCCGACATCTCCTATGCCACCAGCCTCGCCCGCAACATGGTCACCAAATGGGGCATGTCCGACAAGCTCGGCCCGCTGCAGTATGAAGACCAGCAGGAAGGCTATCTCGGCATGGGCGGGTCGCAGCGCACCATGGCGAGCGACGAGACTAACAAGCTGATCGATGCGGAAATCCGCGGCCTGGTCGAAGGCTCTTACAAGCGCGCGACCGATCTGCTGACCACCCATCGCGACGAGCTGGAACTGCTCGCCCAGGCGCTGCTCGAGTATGAGACGCTGACGGGCGACGAGATCAAGCAGCTGCTCGATCAGGGCAAGGTCGATCGGCCGGACGAGCCGCGCGGCCCGGTGGCGGTGAAGCCGCTGCGCGGTTCGGCCATTCCCAAGGCCGGCAAGCGCTTCGGCGGTCAGGGTGGTACGGCGCCGCAGGGCGCCTGACCCCTTCACTCCCGCTCGTCGGGCGACAATCCAACACCACAGAGGCCGTCCGGATGACCCTGGCGGCCTCTTTGCTTGTGGGCTCAGCCCATGGCGCCCAGCAGCAGCAACAGATTGATGAACAGCGACACGATCACGAAGATGAAGACGGTGATCGCCACGGTGCGCCACACGGCAGAGAAGCGCGACAGGCCATAGGCGCCCTTCAACTGGCGGTAGATATGCCAGACCGGGATCGTGGTCCCCAGCAGCAGCACCACTCCGCTGCTCAGCCCCAACTGCGCCAGCAGCGTCAGCAGCACGAACAGCAGCGTCATGAAGCACAGCGAATAGGTGACGAACACGGCGTGGTCATAGGCGCCGAACCGGCGCCGCCACAGGAACAGCAGGCTGACGAAGGGGATCGACAGCGGGATCAGCAGCCAGGAGAATTTGTAGCTGTTGGCCTGCAGCTTGTAGAGCATCAGCGCCGGGTTCTTCTGCCACTTCTCCAGCCCGTGATCGATGAAATGCGATCCGGTGCGGATGGAGGTGATCTCCTGCCCGATCCGCTCCGGCCCTTCGGCGATCGCCTGCCCCGTCTCCAGCGCCTTGCGTTCCGTTTCCAGTTCCGCCCGTGCGGGATCCCCCGCCGGCAGCGCCGCCAATCGCCGCTCGATCTCCGCGCGCTGTTCCTCCAGCTGGCGGGGCGCCTCGCTGTTGCTCACCAGCGTCCCGTCGGATGGGTCGAAGTCGGTCGGCGTGCCGATGCCGGCGATCTGGAACACGGCGAACATCAGGAAGACAGTGAACAGGAACAGCGCCATGGGCGACACGAAGCGCGCCCGCTCCCCCGCGATGTAGCGGCGCGTCAGCTCCCCCGGGCGTGCCGCCAGCAGCGGGAGCGTGTGCCAGGTCTTGCCCTCCCAATGCAGCGCGCCGTGCAGCAGGTCGTGCATGAAGGCGCCCATGGAACGGTGGATATGGGCGGACTGGCCGCAGGCATGGCAATAGGGGCCGACCCGTTCCGTCCCGCAATTGAGACAGGCGCCGGCGAAGTCATGCGCCCCTTGCGCCTCGCCCCGGTCAGGCTCTGCCGCGCGGGCGAACAGGCCGCCTTCGAAAATAGTGCCGATGCTTTCGAATATGCTCACGGTGCCCCCACTCGCCAGGCGGGCACTGTATCGCCCACGCGGCGCGGACCGCAAGCGCCGCCGGTCTATTTCCCGCCGGCCAGCTTCCGCTCGATCGCGGTCCACAAGTGCGCAAAGCCGCGCGCGGCGGCGGAGGTGGGGGCGAACTCACCCACCGGCTGGCGCCGAACGGCGCATTGTTCCACCGCGCTGGCGAGGGGGATCACCGGCCAGCTGGGGTTTTCCTCCCGCGCCTGCCGGTGCAACGTGCGCCGCCCGTCGAACATGGAAATGACCGGCAGGATCGGCGGATGGACCTTGGCGTGGCGGCGGATTTCCCTGGTCACCAGTTCGAAGGCCCTGCGCGAGAGGGGGGAAGGGGGCAGCGGCACGATCACCAGCGTGGCCGCCCGCACCACCTGCGCGCTGATCTCGTTGAGCACCGGCGGGCAATCGAGGATGATCCGATCATAGCGGCGCGAAAGATCCTCCCCCAGCTTCGCCAGCCGCTTGCGCTTGCCGATCCGCGCCAGCACGCTGTCGAGCTCGCGCAGGCTTTCATCCGCCGGCAGCAGGTCCAGCCGGGGGATGCCCGTCTTGCGGATCAGCTTGTCGGGCGCGGCATCCTTGGCGAACACGCTGCCCGCATCGTGCTTCCCGTCAGGATCGAGGCCCAGCAGGAAGCCCGCGCCGCCGGCCGCATCGAGATCCCACAGCAGCGTCTTGCGGCAGGAAATCGCGGCTGAGCACCAGGCAAGATTGGCCGCAATCGTGGTTTTGCCCACGCCGCCCTTCACGCTGTAAACCGCGATTACTGCCATCGACCCATCTTCTTCCTTGCCGCGTTTCGCCGCAAGCTCTGTTACACTTCGATGACGGTTATCAAGCGACCGGCGCCTGCCGTCATTTCACGGTCATTGGCAGCGGGGGTTTGGTTCTTCGGTCGGCGCTGCGTCGGCGGCGCGCGGGCTGGGACGTGCGGCGCCGCTGGATTCCCGCCTTCGCGGGAATGACGAAAGAGGGGGGCGTGTCCTATTCTCGTCATCCCCGCGAAGGCGGGGATCCAGAGCAGTGTTCGGGGCTCCCGCTTGCGCGATACTAACGACAGAGACGGAGTGTGGCCCGTCAGCTCGCCGGGCCGGCAGACACGCGCACTTCATTGCGGCCCAGCTTGCGCGCCAGCCCGGCGGGGTCGCGCAGCGTCACCTGCTTCGCCCGCCAGTCCAGATCGCCGGTTTGTCGCGCCTGCTGCGCCATGCGGTTGAGATGCACGGAGGTGAGGCCCAGCGCATCGGCGGTCGCTTCCTGCGTCAGCGGGAAGGGGAAGCTGCCGCCGTCCGCCAGACCGCAGCGGTCCAGCCGCTCGCGCAGTTCAAGCAACAGGTCCAGCAGCCGCTCCAGCCCCGAAAGTCGCCCAAGCCGGGTGATCTGGTTCAGCAGATAGGCCTCTTCCAGCGCGCGGCTGAGCGCATAGGCCTCGGCCAGGCGTGGCGATGTCTCGGGCGGGGGCGCAGTGCAGATCAGCACGTCGGTGATCGCGGTCACATGCGATGCCGCCAGCGGCTGGGCATGATCGTACATGCCGATCAGCTCGCCCGGCAGGAACAGGCTGATCAGCTGGCGCCGTCCGTCCTCCAATATGCGGAACCGCGCGGCCCATCCGCCCAGCAACAGCCGGGCCTTGGGCACTTCCTTGCCTTCCTGTTGCAATTCGTGCGCCGCGGGCACCCGCCATGCGCCCGCAAAGGCCTGGCGCAGCGCCGCCGTGGCAGGTTCATCCAGCGGAGTAAGCCCGTTCAGTCGTTTCAGGGCCGGATCAAGGGCATATTCGCCGGCCTTGGGCGCGTTGCGCATCACGTGGATCGGGTCTCGCTCGCTGGCAGAGGCGCCGGGATCCCCGCGCCCTCCATCTGAAATGGATCCATTGCTGGCGGGAGGTTTGCGGCAGAGCCGCCGCTATCCGCACAGCCGCCGGAGGGGGCGCTGGAATCGCCTCCACCCCGGATCATCTCCGCCTCTTGCAGCCTGCCGGACATTCTACCGCTTCCCTCACTCGCCACCTGCGCGCCGAGCCGAAGCAGCGGCGGGTCAGGTGGGGCAGCACAGCCGCCGTCAGATCATTCCAGGGCGTGTCCGCACCATGCCGGCAGAGGCTGGTTTCGCCCATTGGCGCATCCCCTCACCCCTGCCGTCGCGAGCAAAGCCGCAAGTGCCGGAACCCCTGTTGCACGCAGATAAGGACTAAATGCGGAGCGCCGCCTTGATCCATGTTAGCGGTTCGGAGTTTTTCAGTATCGCCCTGGAAATAGCCGGCTGCCCTGTTTCAACATCTCGCCGGGGGCAGCGGGGAGGAGGGGCTGCACAAACAAAAAGGGCCGCACCAGCCGGTGCGGCCCTTCAGGAATCGGGATGGGCGGGCTCAGCCGTCGTAATCGCTACCCATGGAGGTGGAGCGGGCCGGGGCCGCGGCCGAGAGGCGCATAGCCTCCGCCGACTGGCTCAGCGAACCGATCTCATCGGCCTCGTCCTCCTCATCAGGCAAGACGCGCTGCAGCGACTGGACGACGCTTTCGTGCAGATGCTTGGGCTTCACCGTCTGTTCGGCGATCTCGCGCAGGGCGACGACCGGGTTCTTGTCGCGATCGCGGTCCACGGTCAGTTCCGCGCCGCCCGAAATCTCGCGCGCGCGCTGCGCGGCGAGCAGGACGAGATCGAAACGGTTGGGCACCTTGTCGATGCAATCTTCGACGGTAACGCGCGCCATAGGGCACTCCGATAGAAACGTGTTGTCCGGAAAGGCCTGCACCTAGGGGCGTAGGGCGCCGGAGTCAAGGAAATGGCGGCGCCACCTCCCCGTGCGGCGGGCCCGGGAGGGAAACCGTGCCGGGCCGGGGCGTTGCATGGGCAAGCACAGGAGACCTTATCATGCCCCGCCACCTCATCGCCCCCTTCGCCGCGCTGGCAATCGCTGCCTGCTCCCCCGCGGCGGACGAGCCCGAGCCCGAGGCGGAGGCTTCCGCCACGCCCGCAGCCGGCGGAATGGCCGGATCGCCGATCGAACTGACCCCGCTCACGCCGCAGGACGTTGCCGATGCCGATCTGAAGGGCGAACTCGGCTGCTCCTTCACCGCGGAAAACGGTGACATGCTGCTGCTCGCCATGGGCAACGTCGCCGATGCCAAGGGCCATGCGCTCGGCCTCGCCAAGCGGGCCGATGCGCCGCAACTGCTCACCTCCACCGAGGCGGGGGGATACGATCCCCTGCCCGACGGCACCAGCTTCACCGGGTCGGATATGAGCTATGAGGTCGCGCTTACCTCCACCACGGCGGCGGGCGAGGGAGAATCGCCGCCCTTCCCGGCGGAGCTGCGGCTGAACCGGCAGGACGGCGCGATGCTGACGATCCCCGGCCGCTGGACCTGCGGCCCCTGACGGCTAGTCGTAGCCGCCCTGGTATTCGCCTTCTGCCAGGTCGGAGAAGCGGGTGATCTTCGGCTCGAAGCGCAGGCGCACCTTGCCGGTGGAGCCGTGGCGTTGCTTCGCCACGATCAGTTCGGCGAGGCCATAGACCCGCTCCATTTCCTGCCGCCAGGTATCATGCGCTTCCTGCGCCTTCACATCGGAATCGCCGGCGGGCAGCTTCGGCTCGCGCGAGGCGATGTAGTAATCCTCGCGATAGACGAACCACACCATGTCGGCGTCCTGCTCGATAGAGCCGGATTCGCGCAGGTCCGACAGCATCGGGCGCTTGTCGTCGCGCTGCTCCACCGCGCGGGAGAGCTGGGATAGCGCGATCACCGGCACGCCCAGTTCCTTCGCCAGCGTCTTCAGCCCGCGGCTGATTTCCGAAATCTCGTTCACGCGGTTGTCCTGCGCGCGCCCGCTGCCCTGCAGCAGCTGGAGATAGTCGACCACGATCAGCCCGATGTCATAGCGCCGCTTGAGCCGCCGCGCGCGGGTGCGCAGCGCGCCGATGGTGAGCGCGGGCGTATCGTCGATATACAGCGGCAGTTCGGCCAGTCGCTGGCTGGCGTAGGACAGCTGCTGGAAATCGTCGCGGCTGATCTTGCCCATGCGCAGCGCTTCGCTGGAGATCTTCGCCTGCTCCGCCAGGATACGCGTGGCCAGCTGGTCGCTGGACATTTCCAGGCTGAAGAAGGCCACCGGCGCACCCACCGACTTCTCGATCCCGTCGCGCTGGTCGCGCAGCAGGCGATCGGCGCAGTTGAAGGCGATGTTGGTGGCGAGCGAGGTCTTGCCCATGCCCGGCCGCCCGGCAAGGATGATGAGGTCGGAATCGTGCAGCCCGCCGACCTTCTCGTTCACGGATGTGAGGCCGGTGGTCTTGCCCGAAACATGGCCGCCCGAATTGATCGCCGTCTCGATCATTTCCAGCGCCTTGTTGGTGGCGCCGCGGAAGGTGGCCGCTTCCGATTCGCCCGAGGCGCCTTCGGCCACGCGATAGAGCGAGGCTTCGGCCCGCTCGATCTGGCGCATCGGCTCCACCTCTTCCGAAGTGTCGAGCGCGCCTTCCACCAGTTCGCGGCCCACGCTCACCAGTTCGCGCAGCAGGGCGAGGTCATAGATCTGCTGGGCCAGTTCGCGCGGGGCCAGCAGGCCCTGCCCGTCCGCCGTCAGCTGCGCGAGATAGGCCGTGCCACCCATCTCCGCCATCGCCTCATCCCCTTCGAAATAGGGTTTGAGGGTGACCGGCGTCACCACCATCTGCTTGTCCAGCTGCACCGCGACCCGGTCGAAGATACGGGCATGGATCGGGGCGAAGAAATGCTCCGCCCGCAGCGGCACCGAAAGCTCTTCCAGCACGCGGTTGTCGATCAGCACGGCGCCCAGGAAGGCCGCCTCCGCTTCCAGATTCGCGGGGAGGGCACGGCCGGCGGCGGCTTCGCCCCCTTGGCGGGTGGCGGCGCGGATGAGCAGGTCTTGATCGGGCATGGCCGCCTGATGCGCCCACTCGACTCCGGCCGCAAGAGGCCGGGCCACCGGCCCCCCTGTGGATAGCGGGGATCACCGCATGATCCCCCGCACTTCCCTCATCTGGCATTTGCGAAAGCCCGCCCGCTCTGCGAAAGCAGCAGGCTCAGATGCCGGACGAAACCTCCTCCCACCGCAGCGCAGACCGCATCGCGCGCATCGTCCTCGACGAGGCGACGATCCTGCGCCGCAGCGACACGGTGGAATCCGAACGGCAGGCCGCGCTGCGCGATCTGGAGGCGGCGAACAGCTTCACCCCGCTGCGCGCGCTGGAGACGGGGCAGGAAGGGCCGTGGTCGCTCCATCTCTCGGTGGTGGACGGGCGGCTGGCCATCGCGATTCGCGACGGGGCGGGGGAGGATGCCGGCACGGTCGGCCTCGGCCTCGCACGGTTCCGCCGGGTGGTGCGCGAATATTTCGCCATCTGCGATTCCTATTACAAGGCGCTGCGCAAGGCCTCCCCGCAGGAGATCGAGACGGTGGACATGGCCCGGCGCGGCATTCACGATCGCGGCACGCGGCACTTGCTGGAAGCGCTGGAGGGCAAGATCGAAACCGATTTCGATACGGCCCGCAGGCTTTTCACGCTGATCTGCGTGCTTCATATCAAGGCCTGACGGGCTGCAGGCAACACGGGTTTTTTCGGGGCGGTAATGGGCAGGAAGAGGGCGTTTCCCTGGCGCTGGCGTATCGCCGGCGCGCTGCTGCTGGTGACGCTGGCCGGCGCCGGCTGGCTGTGGTGGCAGGCGCAGCACTGGGCGCCGGCGGTGGAGCAATTCCCCGTGCAGGGCGCGCTGGTGGGCGCGGGCGATGGCGAGGTGGATTTCACCGCCCTGCGCGCGATCGGCGCCGATTTCGTCTATCTCCAGGCCAGCAGCGGCGCCAATGGCCGCGACGGCACCTTCGCCCGCAATCTGGAGCGGGTGCAGGGCAGCGGCCTGCGCTTCGGCGCGGTGCATGCCTATGATCCCTGCATCCCGGCGGAGCGGCAGGCGGCCAATTTCGTCACCATCGTCCCGCGCGAGGATGATCTGCTGCCCCCCGCGATCGAGCTGAGCAAGCTGGCCGACGATTGCCCCGATCCGGTGAGCGAGGCGGCGGTGGAAAGCGAGCTGACCACCTTCCTCAACCAGGTGGAGGGCCATGTCGGCCGCCCCGCCGTGCTCAAGCTGTCGCGCGGGTTCGAGGATCGCTATCACCTCGCCGCCCGGATCGAGCGCGGGCTGTGGCTGGAAAGGGATTACATGCAGCCGGATTACGCGGGGCGCCCGTGGACCTTGTGGACCGCCAATGCCGCGTTGCGCACCGCCGCCGCGCCCGAACCGCTGCGCTGGGTGGTCGCCCAGCCATGAGCGAGCCGCAGCCTCACCCCCATGCCGATCTGATCGCCGCCGCCCGCCGCGCGGCACAGGGCGCCTATGCCCCCTATTCCAACTTCCCCGTGGGCGCCGCCCTGCTGTTCGACGATGGCGAAGTGGTGGCGGGCGCCAATGTGGAGAATGCCAGCTACGGCCTCGCCCTCTGCGCCGAGACGGTGGCCGTGGCCGCCGCCATGGCCGGGGGCAGGCGCGGCGGGCTCGTCGCCGTGGCCGTCACCGGCCCGCGCATGGCCCCCGGCGCCGCCCCCATCACCCCCTGCGGCCGCTGCCGCCAGGTGCTGAACGAACTCGCCGCGCTGGGCGGCACCGACCCGCTGGTCCTCTGCGTCGGCCCCGACGCGGTGCAGGAAGTGAGGCTCTCGGCCCTGCTGCCGATGGCCTTCGGGCCGGCGAGTTTGGATTAGAGGGTGGGCAGGTGGGGCAGCTTTGCGCCCCCAAAGCGGCCGTTCGCGCCCCCTGAGCGTTATATCACTAAGGCAATTTTTTATTGGATGCCCGTGAGGCGCTGCTCGCAACCTGCTCTACGGGAGGAGCAGCTTAGAGATAGCCCTGCCTTATCGGCTAATAGCGGCCGGGCCAGGACGCGGGTCTGACTACCTTTGAACTGGCCGATTTCTATTGTTCACCAGAACTGCGCCTGGGGCTCGCAATGCGGTGCGGATGAAGCTAGAGCATAATGGGAGAAGAAATACACGTGTAGGATGATGGGGGACTCTTGAACGACGCGGCAACTATCGTCCAGGAAGCAAGAATCTGTCTACTTGCGAGTGCGGTCATCAAAGACAGCGCGGATCCGGCCGATGCACTGGTGGTCCTGCTCTCTGGCCCTCTGAGTCTAATGCACGGCGAACTTTTCGAGCCAACGGCATTCATCGCAAAGGTTAAAGAGCAATTCGGATGGTCTGTCTCGGCGGATGCGGCCGAGTATTTCATCCCAAAGCTGAGAAAGCTTGGTTGGCTCAAGTCGAGATCGGATTTTCCTTCGAGAGGTCCGTTCTACGTTGACCTTGCCGAAGCCGAACAGGAAACAGATCGCGTTAATGAGACTCGTGACGCGCTCATCGAGATTGGCACCGCCTTTAGAAGCTTCGCCTCTGAACTGTCGCCCATCAATGCCCTGCCGGACGATCCGATGGAAGCGGGCGCGGTCTTACTGCGATACGTCGTCGACGCAAATGCGCCGCTCGAAGGTACAGTAAGCCCGCGAGGATCGGATGCGGATTATTTGTCCGCCCGGTTCGTCGAGCACGTGAATAAGAAGAGGTTGCCGGCTCGCGATGTCCTTTCGAGCCTCTCGGCGGTAGGGTTTCTGTTTCGCGTGGCTGAAGAGATCGGCAATCCTTCCAAGCGCCGGACTATCAATCTCAAGGTAGTGGTGGATGGTCCGGTAATCCTGGACTACCTCGGTTGTTCTGGCGAGATTAGATCAGAAGCGTCCGTCGATGTATTCGAGAGCCTGCGGGCTATGGGTGCTTCAACCGTCACCTTTGCGCATTGTGTGGAGGAAGCGCGTGACGCGCTGCGCTCGGTACTCAAGGCGAACCCGCGAGATAGATACGGCCCGACTGGCGAGGCACTGCGCAAGGGGTGGGTCAACGAAAACGCGCTTCTGAGCTTGCTTCAGGCATTCGATGTCGCCGTAAGGAAAAAAGGCATAGAAATTCTTCCGGACACACCTGACTTCATGCCTAGTTCGCATGTCTATTTCGATATGGATCGTGCAAGAGGTATCGATGAGATAATCAACTGGCACGACGAGGAGAACGGGAACGCTCGCTATGCGGATGCGGATACCACCGTTCTCACAATCCGGAGGCGGGCAGGATATCGGACATCGGACCTTTTCGAGAGCCGCTATGTCTGCGTCACGACGAATGATATCTTCGCGCGGGCGACGAAGAGGCACCTGCTGGAAATAGCATATTACAATGCAAGGCAGACTCCGCCAATCATCACCCTGAAAGAGCTAGCAGCCAAGCTCTGGATCGAGATCGGAAACCGAGGCGCCGCGTCTCGCTTCAAAATCCCGAACAGCCAGTTACTGCTTTCATGTGATCGGTCGCTGCGCTTAAACCGCAAGGTCGTTGACCGTGCGCGAGCAGAGCTCGCCAAAATTAAACCGGAGCAAGTCGAACAGTTTGAGCTGTTGCTCGAAGTGCCGAGATCTGCGCGCGCGGTTATGGACGCAACTTTGAACAATGAGCGGTACGTTTCAGGTGCAACGATCGAACAGCTCGTAGAAGCCGCAGTAGATGCGGCAGGGGAGGAGGTGGCCGCAAAGGAGAAGGCACGTCGAATCAAGGAGCATGAGCAATTC
Organism: Altererythrobacter sp. B11; assembly: GCF_003569745.1. Classification (NCBI taxonomy): domain Bacteria; kingdom Pseudomonadati; phylum Pseudomonadota; class Alphaproteobacteria; order Sphingomonadales; family Erythrobacteraceae; genus Altererythrobacter; species Altererythrobacter sp. B11. Next base: position 56,913 of record NZ_AP018498.1, on the reverse strand, counting down.
AAACGTCAGTTGGCTGAAGTTGAGCAAAAACTCGAAGCCGAGCAACTGCGGGCCGAGAAGACCGAACAGTCTGCCGCGTGCATAGCGGAAGAGAAGGCGTCGAACGATATCGCGACCTTGGACGCCTTAGCCCGTCTTATTCACCGGGTGCGGCCTGAAGGGTTGGCGGGAGTGGCATAAGCCTCTGATCTGTTTTAGGAACTGGGTGTCTACGCCGGCCCTGTCGCAGGGCAGAAAATGTCACAGGCCACACCCGCCATGAACGATGATATCGCAAGCCCATTCCGATTCCCAGCGGTGCATCGCAAGAAAGTCGCCGCAGCCTTCGACGGTGGCCGCCTCACTTCGGATGGCGGGGTTTTGCTGCTGGCACAGGCCGAACGCGCGATGGGGATTTGCCGGCGGCTTGCGGGCTGCATTGCCGACCGGCGCTCTCCTGCGCGGGTGATCCATCGCCTCGACGACATCCTGCGCGCCCGCGTGTTCGCGATCGCGTGCGGCTACGAGGATGCCGATGACCTTGACGCCCTGCGTGACGATCCAGGCTTCCGCCTGGCGCTGGGCAAGTTGCCGGGATCGGGCGCGGGTCTCGCCAGCCAACCGACGATGAGCCGCTGGGAGAATGCGCCGACCACACGCGAGTTGGCCAGGATGATGGCCGAGATGATCGGCATATACTGCGCCAGCTATCCCGTGCCGCCCAAGGCGGTGACGCTCGATATCGACGACACCTGCGATGTCGTCCACGGCTATCAGCAACTCTCGTTCTGGAATGGCCACCATGGCGAGCGCTGCTTCCTCCCGGTCCACGTCTATGACACCGCTACTGGCCGCCCGGTCGCCATGCTGCTGCGCACCGGCAAGACACCGTCGGGTGCCGAAGCGGCGGGTCACATCCGACGCCTCGTGCGCCACATCCGCCGGCACTGGCCCAATACCCACATCACCATCCGCGGCGACGGGCACTATGGCCGGCCCGAGGTCATGGCCTTCTGCGAGGCCCACGGCATCGACTACGTGCTCGGCCTGCCAACCAACGCCGCGCTGCGCACCGATCCGGTCATTGTCGCGGTCGCCGATGCCTGCGCGGTCAGGCGGGCTCAGCGCCAATGCCCGGTCCTGCGTAACTATGCCGAGACCCGCTACGGCGCAAAGACCTGGCAGTGCCAGCGCCGCGTCGTCGCCCGGATCGAGGCCAGCACGCTGGGCATGGACATCCGCTATGTCGTCACCTCGTTGGCAACAGGATCGGCCGAGCACATCTACGACACGCTCTACTGCGCGCGTGGTCAGGCCGAGAACCTGATCAAGCGCCACAAGTCCCAGCTCGCCAGCGACCGAACCTCGTGCCGCTCGGCCAATGCCAACCAGATGCGCCTCATCCTGCACACCGCCTCCTACTGGCTGATGTGGCGTATCCAGCAGGAAATCCCCAAAGCAGCGGCACTGGCTGCAGCCGAGTTCGCAACCCTGCGCATCCGGCTGCTCAAGGTCGCTGCCCGCGTCATCGAGAACGCCTCGCGCATCCGCTTGCGGCTAGCGTCAGCCTGCCCCGATGCCAGCGTGTTCAGAGCCATCGCCATCGGTCTCCGGCCTGCACCAACATAGCCAGCGCGGCAGTGCCGCTGACCCCCGCCCCGTCCATCAACCTCGAAAAGCCCATTGATCCTGCCGCGGTGAAAAATGCCGACGATGGCGCACGTCCAGGCCACGCCGCCAATGTCAGATCACCGCCGAACGAGCCCGGAGCGGCGGCCTCATGAATAAGACAGGTTAGTAGAGCGGGGAAGCGAGCGGTTCAGAACAGCCAGATTTGTTGTCCGAGCGACGTCGGTCGCTATCGCGCTAATTCCCACCGTTGCGCTGGCGAGCAATTCGCTGGCAGGGCATCTGAACTGGTGGGCGGTGATCGCCGGACTGATCTCCATAATGTTGGCCATTGCGAGCGCGATGGATCGCCCTGGCGCTTGGCTGTCCAAGCTCATCCACAGAATAATTGAAGCCGGTGTTGTGCGCAGACTGCGAGAGGTAGCGCGCAACGATCTGGCAAATTCGGTAAGCTTTTCTTGGTCGGACGGGCGGCTAAGTTGGAGCCTCGAAGACTGAAGTGCCGGAGCGTGCGACCGGGGGGCGCTGGAGCGGCCCCCGACAGTGCAGTGAGGAACTTAGCCGCTTAACACGGCTCCTTCGTGCTAGTGGCGTATAGTTACCGGATTACTTCAGGAATTTGCTCGATTACGCCAGCGGTGTCCCGTTCGTAATCAGGCGACCAATAGCACTCGTCATCATCGAGTCCAATAGCCCCCTATCCTACACGCCCCCCAGCCGGCATCGTCCGGGCATGCGCCCCACCTGCTCCACCGGTCCTCGCTTCTCCAACACCCGCCTCGCGCGGGTGCATTGCAACGCCTTCAAAGCGCACCAGATTTTTTCCCTAAGAACACTGTTCCAGCGTGTTCCAGGGCACGCCCTCCGCGACCAGCCGGGCCGCCTGCGCGCCCGCTGGTTTGGTTCCCGCTCCGGGCGCCAATTCCCTTGGGAACCTAATAATTTCCGGCAGGTTGGGCAGTCGAAAGGCGGTGACAGGTGTTCACTCAGCTCAACCCTCCCATTCCGCTCCACGTCCTTGGCAAGGGCGATGGCATGGCCATCGGCGTCATCGATTACAGCCAGGAGCATAATCTCATCTGGGTCACCGCCATCGACGCCACCGGCGAAATCTGGTGCGCCCCCAATCCGAAGGTCCGCATGCAGGGCAATTGGACCATGGGGCGGCAGCGCAGCACGGCGGCGGAGCCTTGCGCGGATTGTGCTGAAATCCTGGAGGCGAAGGCCTCCGAAACCGCCTGACGGCGGCGATCATTTTTTCCGAGCGAAAAGGCGCGTTGCACCCATCCCCCGCGCGCTGTCCGCCCGGCCCATCACTGGAAGGAATTGTCCATTGGCATCGAATAAAACAAAGGCCGACTACCCCGGCGGCGACAAGGGCTTTTCCTTCGAGCGCGGCGAGGGCGGCGAGACCCACCAGCAGGCCAGCGATACCGGCGCGCTGGACGAGGCGGCGGCGCTGACCACCAATCAGGGCATCCGCGTTTCCGATAACCAGAACAGCCTCAAGGCCGGCACGCGCGGCCCCTCCCTGCTCGAAGACTTCGTGCTGCGCGAGAAGATCTTCCACTTCGATCACGAGCGGATTCCGGAGCGGATCGTCCATGCGCGCGGCTCGGCAGCGCATGGCGTGTTCACCTGCACGGATCCCATCCCCGAACTGACGCGCGCCTCGCTGTTCGCGGAGGAGGGCAAGCAGACCCCGGTCTTCGCGCGCTTCTCCACCGTGGCGGGCGGCGCCGGCAGCGTGGACACGCCGCGCGACGTGCGCGGTTTCGCGGTCAAGTTCTATACCGACGAGGGGAACTGGGACCTGGTCGGCAACAACATCCCCGTGTTCTTCATCCAGGACGCGATCAAGTTTCCCGACCTGATCCATTCGGTGAAGATGGAGGCCGACCGCGGCTTCCCCCAGGCGGCCAGCGCGCATGACACCTTCTGGGACTTCATCAGCCTGATGCCCGAGAGCATGCACATGATCATGTGGGCGATGAGCGACCGCGCCATCCCGCGCAGCCTGCGGATGATCGAGGGCTTCGGCATCCACACCTTCCGGCTGGTCAATGCCGAAGGGGCGGACAGCTTCTGCAAGTTCATCTGGAAGCCGCGGCTGGGCGTGCAGTCGACCTGCTGGGACGAGGCGGTGAAGATCGCCGGGGCCGATCCCGACTACCACCGCCGCGACCTGTTCGAAGCGATCGACATGGGCGATTTCCCGGCGTGGGATCTGTTCGTGCAGGTGTTCGACGAGGAATTCGCCGCCGCACAGCCCTATGACGTGCTGGATTCGACCAAGCTCATCCCCGAGGAAGTGCTGCCGCCGCGCAAGGTCGGCACGATGGAATTGAACCGCAATCCGGACAATTTCTTCGCCGAGACCGAGCAGTCCGCCTTCTGCCCGGCCAATATCGTCCCGGGGATCGACTTCTCCAACGATCCGCTGCTGCAGGGCCGGCTGTTCTCCTATCTGGATACCCAGCTCAAGCGCCTCGGCAGCACCAATTTCCACCAGCTTCCGATCAACGCGCCCAAGTGCCCGATGCACAATTTCCAGCGCGATGGGCACATGCAGACCATGGTGCCCAAGGGGCGGGCCAATTACGAGCCCAACAGCCTTGCCGAGAATGGCGAGGAGGGCGGCCCGCGCGAGGCCCCCGCGACAGGGTTCACAACCTTCCCCGCCAATGCCGAGCGCAACGACCCCGGCCTGAAGGTGCGGGAACGAGGCGAGCTGTTCGCCGATCACTACAGCCAGGCGCGGCTGTTCTACCTCTCGCAGACCGATAACGAGCAGGCGCATCTCGCCTCAGCCATCGTGTTCGAACTGTCCAAAGTGCTGATCGAGACGGTGCGGATCCGGGTGATGAGCCGCTTGCGCAACATCGACGAGGATCTCGCCCGGCGGGTGGCGGACGGCCTGGCGATGGACCTGCCGCCTGCCGCGCCGGTCGCGCGCGAGCGGGTGGAGATGGACGAGAGCCCGGCGCTGTCGATCCAGAAGAACTATCAGCCCGTGATGCAGGGCCGCAAGGTGGCGATCCTGTTCGACGAAGGCTCCGACAAGGCGGCGATCGACACGCTGGTGGCCGGGATCAAGGAGGGCGGCGGAACCCCCTTCCTCGTCGCCCCCAAGGTCGGGCCGATGAAGGTGAAGGGCGGGACGCTGTCGGCCGATGGCCAGCTTGCCGGCTCGCCATCCGTGCTGTTCGACGCGGTCGCCTGCGCGATCATGCCCGACAATGCGAAGAAGCTCGCCAAGGAGAGCGCCGCGCAGGCCTGGTTCATGGACGCCTATGCGCATTGCAAGACGATCGGATATTGCCCCGCGACCAAGGCCGAGATCCTCGACAAGCTGGGGATCGAACCGGACGCGGGCGTGGTCCCCAATGCGGAGTTCCTCGCCATCGCGCCGGCCCGACACTGGGATCGCGAGCCGAAGCTGCGCCTGCTGGCCTAGCTCGTTCCGCCAGCAGGCGGTGCGGAAGCGGATCGGCGGGGCTCCAGGTCCCGCCGGTCGGCTGGCGAAAGCGCGCTATCCTACACGCCCCGCCGTGGGCATCGTGCGGCGATGCGCTCCGCCTGCTTCCTTCGCCTCCGCCGCTCCAATACCCGCCTGCCGTGGCGCGTTGCAACGCCTTCAAAAGGCGGAGGATTTTTTAGCGAAGAACACTGTTCCAGCGTGTTCCAAGCGCATGCCATATTTGACCTGCCGAAACGGTTCTTGCAGCAGGAGTTAGCGGGGCAGAACCTCGTCGAAAGCCTGGGTCAGCCGGGCGAGGCTGGCGGGCACGTCCTTCAGCTTGTCCAGCCCGAACAGGCCGATGCGGAAGCTGCGGTAGTCCGGCCCCTCGTCCACCATCAGCGGCACGCCCGCCGCGATCTGCAGGCCGTGGGCGGCGAATTTGCTGCCGTTCTGGATTGCGGGATCATCGGTATAGCAGACCACCACGCCGGGCGCGGCGAAGCCATCGGCGGCCACCGATTGCAGCCCGCGCTGGGCCAGCATGGCGCGCACCGCATTGCCCTGTTCCCACTGCGCCTTGCGCAGAGCCTCGAACCCGATCGCCTTCGTTTCCAGCATCGCGTCGTGGAATTTGCGCAGCGCATCGGTGGGCATGGTGGCGTGATAGGCATGGCCGCCGCCGAGATAGGCTTCCATGATCGCGTTCCACTTGGCGAGATCCATGGCGAAGCTGGTGGACTGCGCCGCCTTACAGCGTTCCAGCGCGGCTTCGTTCATCATCACCAGCCCGGCGGAGGGCGGGGCGGACCAGCCCTTCTGCGGGGCGGAGATCAGCACGTCCACGCCGGTGGCCTGCATGTCCACCCAGATGCAGCCCGACGCGATGCAATCGAGCACGAACAGCGCGCCTACCTCATGCGCGGCATCGGCCACGGCGGCGATATAGCCATCGGGCAGGATCATGCCCGATGCCGTCTCCACATGCGGGGCGAAGACCATCTCGGGCCGCTCGCGCCGGATGGCCTCGGTCACTTCGGCGATGGGGGCGGGGGCGAAGGGGGCCTGCGGGCCATCGCCCTGGCGGCGCGCCTTGAGCACGATCTCCCGCGAAGGGATGCTGCCCATCTCGAAGATCTGGCTCCAGCGATAGGAGAAGAAGCCGTTGCGGATCACCAGCGCCGTCTTACCCGTGGCGAACTGGCGGGCGATGGATTCCATCGCATAGGTGCCGCCGCCCGGCACCACCACCGCCCGGTCCGCGCCATAGGCCTCGCACAGTGTGGCGTGGATCTCCCGCATCACCTCCTGGAAGGCCTTGCTCATGTGGTTGAGCGAGCGGTCGGTGAAGACGACGGAATATTCCAGCAGGCCGTCGGGATCGATGTCGGGGCGCAGGGCAGTCATGGGGTTCTCCTCTCGCGCGGCGCGTTCCACCGAACGGCGCGCCAGTCAAATGCGAAGCGGGGCGGGGCTACGGCTTCAGCCGTCCAGCCATTCGACCAGCGAGGCAAGGCAATCGCGGGCCAGCAGCTTGCAGCGTTCCGGGCTCCACCCCTGGTCGGGATCGGGCAGGTCGTCATTGTCCTTGAAGGGCATTTCCAGCGTCATCGAACAGGCGCGGAACCGCTCCGCCAGCTGGTTGGTGCTCATGGACAGATTGGCCTTGCCGGCGGGGGTGACGGGGTAACCCTTGGCGGTCTGGAAATCGGGGCTGCGCCGTTCCAGGATGCGGGCGAAGCGGGTGAACTGGCCCTGCAGCTCCTCGTTCCAGCTCGGCACGCCTTCGAAGCCGGCGAGGAAATTGGCGGCGATCGCCTCGTCCCCGTGCACATCCATGGCAAAGCGAACGCCCGTGGCATCCATGGCATTGCGGATGGCGAGCACTTCGGGGGAGTCCTCTTCGGTCGGATTGTCCCATTCGCGGTTGAGGTTCACGCCGCGCGCATTCGTGCGCAGATGGCCGCGAAAGGAGCCGTCGGGATTGCAATTGGGCACGATGTGCAGGCGGCAGCGGCTGCGCAGGATGCGGGCCACGGGATCGGCCGGATCGCACAGCGCCTCCAGCGCGCCTTCCATCCACCATTCGGCCATGCTCTCGCCCGGATGCTGCCGCGCATAGAGCCACACCGGCATATCGCCTTCGCCCAGTTCGAGGCAGTCGATCGGCCGGCCGTCCACGCTGTGGCCCAGGCAGCGATAGGAGACGCCTTCGCTCGCCGCCGCCTCGCTCACCAGATCATGGTGCCGTTCCTGCGAATAGGGCGCGAAATAGGCGAACCAGGCGAGATCGCCCACCGGCGCATGGCGGATGGTGAGTGTGCCGCCGTCCTCGTTCTTGTCGAACTGAGTTTCGGCGCGGCCCCAGTAATCGCGATCCTCCGACACGCACGCGCGATAGCCGGGCCAGCCCGCCGGGTAGGCCGATCCGTTGAGATCGGTGATCTTCAGCTCCAGCTCACGCCCGGCGGCGCCGGCCACGCGGAAGTGGAACCACTGGTAGAAGTCGGAAAGGTGGTCCTTCGAAATGCGCAGGCGCGCTGTCGCGCCCGAAGTGGAGAGGACTTCGATATTGCCGCTGTCGAAGCCGGCGTCGATCTGGATGTCATTCATGCCGCGGCGATAGTCGTTCGCAGCGCGGCATGGAACCCATGCCGCTCAGTCGCGCGGGGTCACTTCCACGGTCTTGCCGCTTTCGTCGGGGAAATCCTGGAACAGCGCGCTCGCCAGGCGTGCGGCCGCGGCTTGGCGGGAGGCATAGTCGCTCTTCTCTGCAGCGCGGAAGCCCGCGCGGCCTTCCCACAGCGCCTGCCCAGTCGCATTATCGCGGATGATCACATGCATGGAATTGTCGATCATGGCAGGCGGCGGCCCGGACAGGTCGATCCCCACACCCAGCCCGACGCCGGAGCCATAGCTGCCGGTCGATCCGCCCACGCCCACGCTGACAGGGGACCTGCGACCGCCGGGCTGCTGCGCAAAGCTGGCGAAGCCCAGTTCAGCCACCTGACTGGCCCCTTCGCCGGGAACAACGCGATAACCCAGCGCCTGCAGGCGATCGGCCACTGCCCGCTGCACGATGGAGAACTCCAGCCCGCCGCCGGGCGCATTGGCTTCCGGCACCACCGCGATGGTGCCCTGGCCGAGCCGGGCCGGCTGGCTGCCGGTGAAGCGCGTCACTTCCACCGGCGAGACATAGGCCGTGGCGCAGGCGGCGAGCAGCGGGGCGCTGGCGAGCGAGAGAAGGAGAGCGCGCATCATCATATGGCAACGTTTCTGCACTCAAAGGGTTGCGCAACCAACAGGTTTCACGGCACGGCGAGAATGCTGGCGCTGTGGGCGGGCGCTTTCTGCGAATGGCAGTGCTAGGGGGCATTGATGAACAGCAAACCTTCCGTTCTGGTCACCGGCGGGGCCGGTTATATCGGCAGCCATGCGGTCCTGGCCTTGAAGGATGGCGGGTGGCCGGTCGCGGTGATCGACAATCTCACCACTGGATTCGAATTCGCCATCCCCGACGGCGTGCCCTTCTACCGCGGCGATATCGAGGATGGGGCGCTGCTGGCGCGCATCTTTGCGGAGCAGGGGACGCGGGCGATCATGCATTTCGCCGGTTCCATCGTGGTGCCGGAATCGGTCGAGAACCCGCTCAAATATTACCACAACAACACGGTGAAGAGCCGGGCCCTGATAGAGGCGGCGGTGAAGGCGGGCGTGCCGCATTTCATCTTCTCCAGCACCGCGGCGACCTATGGCATTCCCGAGGTTTCGCCGGTGACGGAGGATTTGCCCAAGCGGCCGATCAATCCCTACGGCTGGTCCAAGCTGATGACGGAGCAGATGCTGGCGGATGTCTCTGCCGCGCATGGCTTCAACTTCTGCGCGCTGCGCTATTTCAACGTGGCCGGCGCCGATCCGCAGGCCCGCAGCGGCCAGTCCACCGCCGGGGCCACGCATCTCATCAAGGTCGCGGTGGAAGCGGCGCTGGGCAAGCGTGAGGATGTGCAGGTGTTCGGCACCGATTATGCGACCCCCGATGGCACCGGCGTGCGCGACTATATCCATGTCAGCGATCTTGCCGCCGCCCATGTGCTGGCGCTGGAAGCGCTGGTGCAGCAGCCCGATCGCTCGCTGACCATGAACTGCGGCTATGGGCGCGGCTTCTCGGTGCTGGAGGTGCTGGACGCGGTGGACCGGGTAACGAATCGCAAGATCAAGCGCGTCCTCTCACCGCGGCGGGCGGGCGATCCCGATTCGCTGGTGTCCGACCCCACGCGGCTAATGAACACGCTGCCGTGGCAGCCGCGGCACGCCGATCTGGAGGAGATCGTCGGCCATGCCCTCGCATGGGAGCGAAAGCTGGCCGAGATTCGCGCCGAAGGTTGACTTCGCAGCCCTGCCCCCGTAACGGCCCCCTCGTGATATTCCGGCACCGGGGCATGTCTCCGGTGCTGTTTGTTTTGGAACGAGAGCCATGAAAATCGTCAACAGCCTTAAGTCGCTGAAGGGCCGCCACCGCGATAACCGCGTGATCCGTCGTCGCGGCCGGACCTATGTGATCAACAAGACCAACCGCCGCTTCAAGGCGCGCCAGGGTTGATCTTTGCCGCGCCGCGATTCGTTCGCGGCCGCGATGAACGCGAAAGCCCCCGTCACTTCGGGGGCTTTTTGCGTGTCTGACGCAGGCGCCGTGCCGATACGGGTGGTGGTGTTCGACATCGGCCGCGTGCTGATCGAATGGAACCTGCGCTATCTGTTCGAAAAGCTGATCGACGATCCGGAGGAGCTGGACTGGTTCCTCGCCAATGTCGTGACCGAGCAATGGCATTATCAGCATGATGCCGGCCGCCCGCTGGCGGCGATGCTGCCGGAACGCAAGGCGCTGTTCCCGCAGCAGGCCGCGTTGATCGACGCCTATGCCGATCGCTTCCTGGAAACGATCCCCGGGCCGGTGCCCGGTATGCCCGAACTGGTGGAGCGACTGGCGCAGCGCGGCGTACCGATGTTCGCCCTGACCAATTTTGGCGTCGAATTGTGGGGCCGCTTTCGCCCGACCTTCCCGCTCTTGGGCCACTTCGGCGACATCGTGGTTTCAGGCGTGGAACAGCGCGCCAAGCCCGATCCGGCCATCTATGCCATAGCGGAAGCGCGCTTTGGCGCGGCGCCGCGGGAAATCCTCTTCACCGATGACAATCCGGCCAATGTCGAGGCGGCGCGGGCGCGCGGCTGGCAGGCGCATCTGTTCACCGGCGCGGAAGGGCTAGAACGCGAACTGGTCGCCCTCGGGCTGCTGGAAGCGCGCTAGACGGGTCAATTGCGCGGTGGCTGGCGGCGATAGCTGAGCGCTTCCGCCACATGGATCCGCCCGACCCGCTCCGCGCCGGCGAGATCGGCCACGGTGCGCGCCACGCGCAGGATGCGGGTGTAGCCGCGGGCCGATAGCCGCATCGCCTCTGCCGCCTGCAGCAGCAGCGCGCGGCCGGCCTCGTCAGGCGTGGCATGGGCCTCCAACGCATCTCCATCCAATTCGGCATTGCTGCGAATCCCCCGCTGCGCCTGCACCTGCCGCGCCGCCGCCACCCGGGCGGCGACCTCCGCCGATCCCTCCGCCGGAGGGGGCAGGGCGAGATCGGCTGTGAATCACGAAAGTACACGGGAATCTCGAGCCCCTCATTGGGCCACAATCCGACAAGCTAGCTGGAATATCAGCGAAGCTAGCGAGACCAACCGAAATAGAAGGAAAAGCTTATGCGACCACTTACACGTGGCGGTAGAGCCGTAACCTATTCTAAGGTCGGACTTATGGTCCTGCGAGAACACTTCCAGCAGCGAAAAATCGAGTCCACCTTCGGATCGTTCCGCAGCCTCGTTCCTCTCAACACCCCGTCCGGCCCACAGGAAACGGAATCCGAACTCGAAAGCGAACTGCTCGATCAGCTCGCCTTCGCACCTGGCGTGTACGACCTGCTCACCCAGCCGATCATCGAGTACGAGTTCGACGGCAAGCGACGCACCTACACGCCAGACATCATCGTCCAGCTCCACGCGTCGGGCGACCTGCCGGCGGCCAGATACATCATCGAGGTCAAGCGGCGCGCCGATCTCATCGCAAATGCGTCCAACTATGCCGCGAAATTCGAGGCCGCTCGCCGAGCTGCTGACAATCTGGGCGCGGCGTTCCGCATCATGGACGATATTCGGATCAGGACACCATACCTACGTAATGCCCGATTGCTCAGCCAGTACCTCGAAACAGATCCGGAGTTGGTGAGCGTCGACATCCTGCAGGACGCTGTCGGCCATGAGGCGATCAAAGTCGCTGACGCGATTGCACTCATGCGTCAGAACTGCGTCGAGGAGCCCGATGCCAGGGCGAGCATCGAGCAGTGCGTCGCCTGGCGCAGGCTGACCTGTGACCTCTCACTCGAATTCGGTGATCATTCGGTCATCCGGGTGCGCGATCTGAGTAAGCGGGACCTACGTCTCGATGATCCGATCCTGCGGTCCCTGGATGAAGCAGATGCAGCGTGACCGGTAGTTCCGACCAATAGTCGCTGTTTGCCGCCTCCAATAGAACCGGTCGGCACGTCGAGCCCAGGTGTTCCCCGATGAAGATTCTTTGTAAACATTTAGGGAACAAATGCTATAGACTCGGGTCCAGCACGATTTACTGGAGCCGCATCGCTTGCTTATTGGGACGAGAAAAGGGGACAAGGTCAGTTACGGTGGTGCACCGATGCGGGTCATCGGTGCACGCGACATGGACACGCTCGTCGTCGCCAGCGTGGAAGGCGAGATCTTCAACGCTCCGATCAAGGAACTCGAAGCGGAGGCAGCCCACGCGAAGGTGAAGGACGGAGTGACCGTCGATCCCATCCGCGCTTCCAAGATCGACGCCTATCTCTCCGCATTCGGTCCGCTGCTCGACAAGGACCGCAACACGAAAGCATCCGTTCAGCAGGCTGCCGACAGCCTCGGCATATCTATCTCGTCGGCCTACAAGGCGCTGGCGCGCTATCGCGAGACCGGCAGGACCGATCATCTCCCTCCGCCCACCAGGCCGGGAGGCAGGGGCAAGCCACGCATCAATCATCGGGCGCAGCAGATCATCGAGGAGGTGATCGAGAAGGTGGTGCTGACAAGGCAAGGCGCCTCGCCCCGCAAATTCTATCGTGAGGTGAAGAGCCGGCTCGAAAATGCCGGGCTGCAGGTATCGCAATCGACGCTAGCGGACCGCTTGTCCCGGATACCCGAATACAGGTTCACCAAGGCGCGCAAGGGCTATAACGAGACGCGGAAGACCCACGATCCCATCCTCGACCACTACCCGGACGTCCGGCGTCCGCTGGAAGTCGTCCAGATCGACCACTGGAAGGCCGACATCGAAATCCTGTCCGAGGACCGCACCGAGGTCATCGGGCGGGTGTGGATAACACTCGCGATCGATGTCTTCTCGCGGATGGTCTTCGGCATGCATGTCGGACTCGACGCGCCGAGCACGATGACCTTCGGTATGGCCATGATAAACGGCATGACAAGCAAGGACGCGGTCGCGAGCGAACATGGGATCGAGTGGGACAATCCCATCCGAGGAAAACCCGTCAGGCTGGAAGCCGACAACGCCGGTGAATTCACCGGCAAGTCCGCGCGGGCCTCGGCCCAGCACTTCGGCATTCGTCTCAAATGGAGGCCTATCGGCCAACCGCAGTACGGCGCGCACATCGAGCGCCTGAACGGAACCCTCGCGACGAGGTTCAAGGATCTCCCTGGTGCGACAGGAGCGACCGCCGACGAGCGCAAGCAACTCCGTCCCGAGATGACCGCCGCGTTCACCCTGCAGGACGTGACCAAGCACGCCTGGCTCATGGTCGACGAATATCACAACGAGGTTCACACGGGCATCGGCAAGACGCCGCTGGAGAAGTTCAAGGGCTACTTTTTCGGCCCCCACGGTCAGCGTCACCGGCTCCCGCCGGTCTACGTCGACAATCTCCAGTTCCGGATGCACTGGTTCCCGCTCGTGACCCGGACCATCCAGCGATACGGCATCCGTATCGATCACCTGGACTACTACAGTCCGGCACTTCGGTGGCTGGTGCGGAACCGCAAGAACTACGGCGCCATCGAAGTCAGGCGCCATCCATTCGACGTGCGAGTCATCTATGTCCGGCATCCCGACCGGAAGACCGAGAGCCCGGACAGCGACGATAGCGACGAGTGGATCGCGGTTCACGTCCGCCAATTGAACTTCCCGCTCGCCAGCATTTACGAACTGCAGCAGGCGCGCCGCGAGGCCCTGAGACGGTCGCGCGAACGCACGCCCGAAGTGCTGGCCAAGATCATTACCGAACAGCAGAAGCACATCGAAGAGGCCAAGAAGAAGACCAAGACCGCCCAACGCGAAGCTGCACGGAAGATGCATCATGACCGGATGAGGGCAAGTGCCTCCACTGCTTCTTTCCCTGTGGTGGACACGGCTACAGGGAGGGATTCCATCCAGACCCCGCCAGCCCCGAAACATCTGGGTCCAGCCGCACAGCCGGTTGCCCCGAAATCTGACGAGGGCAGCCTAGCGGCAATCCTCGCCGACATCAGCGATGAGGAACTCGACGAGGTATTCGAATGAGTGGCTACTACGAGAACGGGGCTCTCAGGCCCGAGATGCAGGAATTCCTGGACATCGACGGGCGGGAGCGCCTCTATCGTTGCTGGGATAGGGTATGGGTACCCACGCCGTCGACGAAGGAGGCGTTCCTCGCTCTCCAGGACTGCATGAACGCGGCTCCGTCGACGAAGCCGCGGGGGCTGATCATCGCGGGCGAAGCTGATACGGGCAAGAGCAGAACCTTGACCGCGTTCCGGGATCTCAACCCGCCGCAGATCGATCTGCGAACGGAATATGCCGAGTTCCCGGCAATCTACTTGACCGCACCGGACAACCCGGATCCGGTCATCCTGCTCAAGAAGATCCTGATCGAGCTCGGACATCCCCTGCGCTACAATCCATCTCCTGCCGATCTGCGCAGCCACGTCATCATGATGCTGAAGTCCTGCCGTGTGGGCACGGTGATGATCGACGAGGTCCACGACATCCAGCGTGACAACCGGATGAACTCGAAGCTCGTCGACTTCCTCACGTTCATGAAGAGCCTGATCAACGAAACCGGGCGGCCCTTCGTCGTCGGCGGAACGCATGAGGTCCGCGACCTGATGGCGAGCGACGACCAGATCGCGGGGAGGCTCAATAGGGTCGTGAAGCTGAAACCGTTCACTCTTGCGGAATTCGTGAAGGTGCTGCTTTCGTTCGAGCGTATGCTGCCATTGCGCCGAGCATCCGTCCTCCGGTCCAGCGAAGACGTGATCCAGGCCCTCTATTCGCTTTCACAGGGCTACATCGGTCGGCTCAACTACCTGCTGCACGATGCCTGCCAGGTGGCCATCGAAAGCGGTGAGGAGCGGATCACCGCCTTCACGATCGACAAGATAAAGGACCGCAGCATCGTATCAGTCGGTCGCCGCGCCGCCTGATGGTCTCGGAAAGGCTCACTCCACGGCGCAGGCATCTCGAGTTGCCGCCCTGGCCATACCAGCCAAAACCGCAACCCGACGAGCTGCTCTCGTCCTATCTCTGCCGTCTCGCGGCCGGTATGGACCTGAAGCCGATCACGTTCCTCAACACGATTTTCGGATCGAGGAAGAACCTGCTCGCCCAAGACCTCGACAACTACGCTCCGGATCGGATCATTGAACGGATCTCGATCGGCACGCAACGCTCGCCGGACGAGATCGCCGCCTGCACGCTGCCATCATTGGTCGGCACCCTGCTCACCACGCACAATCCGAAGGGGAGGAACCCTTGGCTGCTGCCGACCACCATAGACAACAACCTCAGGCACCGTTTTGGCCTCCAGTACTGCGCAGACTGCCTGACCGAGGACGATCGCCCACACTACCGCAAGATCTGGCGGCTGGCGTTCGTCACGACCTGCACAAGGCACGGCAAGATGCTTCGCGACAGGTGCCCCGAATGCGAATCGCCGCTGCACCCCCATGCTGCCGCTACGGCGATGCACTGCTTCAGGTGCGGAAGCGACGTGCGGGAAGGGAAACAGGCATGGACGAGGCCGGATCACGTTGCATGGCAGTCCCGTCTAGAGCGCAGTCTCCGCACGGGCTGGTTGCAGCTCGGGGACGAAACGCTGAGGTCGCACGTGGGCTTCGCGATCGTCCGGCAGGTCGCCACGCTCTTCGTGAACGGCAGGAAGGCGGATGCATTTCGCAACGCTGTCGCACGCGACTGGGACGGGGATCCGGTTCCGTATGCGAAACCGACTGCCCGTCAGCCGATCGAATACCTCTCGATTGAGGAACGTCATCGCCTGTTCGATCTGGTGGAACGCGTCATGGCCGGTTGGCCCTTCAGGTTCGTCCACTCCTGCGCGGAAGCCGGCATCCAGCGCTCCCATGCCATCAAGGACATGCGTTCACCGCCCTTCGCCTACGAGGCCATCCTGCGATCGTATCTGGATTCCAGGCCCTACTACCCCAGCGAGCCCGAAGTCGCCGCCGCTGCCGGTTGGTTGCGGCGGACCAAAGGCAAAGCGACGTACCGTGACCTCAAGATGATCTGCGGCGAGAGCCGCGCGACCATCTACCGGCACATGGACTACGAGAGGAAGCAGACCAGACCGTCCAGGTGGCGGGTCGAAGCCATGGCGGATGCGCCGAACTAACGTCGGGCCTTTTCCAGCACCGTTTCCAGCCGACGAATCATCGCGTCCCTGAACGCTCCGGCATCGCCCCACAAATTTTGAGCTCGGTTGACGGACACGATATCAAACACGTCGGACCTACATCTCGGCGAACGCCAACGCCCGCCGACGGCATCGCTGGCCTTGCGAGCGGCATTGGCTAGCACTCGGTCTGGCGTCGAGCCATCTCGTGGGATCAGAATGCCCAGGCTTACCTCATCACCCGACGGAGAGCCGCGATCGACTACCAACAGCCTAATGCCGTCCGAGCGGATCTTGGCCACGAGTGGCTCCCGTTCGAAATCTAGGCCGCCGTAGGGAGAGCTTGCCCCGACAGGATCATGACGTGGCAAGGCAACCATGTTCCAACCCTGCTGTTCGCAAGCGGCTTCGAGGGCCGTCCATGTCTTTCGCAATGCTTCCACCATAGAACGCGATGGCTGATTGTCTTCGATCATCTCACCGCGCCGGGTAACGGCGGACCCGATCTCGGGATCGGCTCCTGGATGTCGACCACCCGTGCCGAATAGCGCGTCGTCACGACGCTGCTCACCGATGATGTTCTCGGTTCCCCGACTTCGGCCACCCACATCAATGTGGGCCACCTGAATTCCAGTAGCGTCGATCTTCCCACTTGTACCGGTCTGGACGGTCAGAGGATGACGGGAAGGAGACGCGGCCCTTCCGGTGGCGAGAGCTGGGCGCATCGCATTCGAGAGGCGCATGCGGCCACCGGCGACGGGTTGCGAGATATCCGTCACGCGGGATGATCCCGGATAGCGGACCTCGATCCGTTCGAAATCGAAAGGAACCGTTATCTCGTCGATGTGCGACACGACGAACCGTCTCAACCCGTTTGTTCGCCGGATCCACCTGCCCGAGACCCTCATCGGGATTGGGCCCTTCCAAGGCCAAGCCATATCCACGTAGACCGCTTGCGCATCCCGCCATGCAGGGTTCACGCTCAGCTGCTGGTAGACCTGACGATGCAAGGTGCGCATGGCCTCGTCGAACAGCACCGCCGCAACGACGAGCGCCCTGTCATCCGTCATGTCCTTGTTCGACGCGATGATGGCCGTACCGTCCGTATCGATGAACGATCGACCTCGGTCGATCGGGGAGCGGTCGGGCGCAGCCGGCCCTCCGTGCAAACCGTCGAAGAGTTCGAGGAGCACGTCGTTGCCGACGCCGAAGAGGCAGCGGATGAGCTCCATCTTGGGCAGCAGAATCACGCGCCGCTTCGCTACGCCGCCGCCCGCGTCGGCGGCTTCGAGGAGAAAGCAGGGGGCATCGGCGATGCCGAGGGTTGGAAAAGGTCGGCCACCCGATGGCTGAACACGATCGCCCAAACCGAGGGTCTCGTCGCTAATCTTATGGAACTGACCAGATTCGGCCTTGGTCGGGCCGCTGCCAGCGTATGCTCCATTCTCCCACCGAGTGCCCGGCACCAGAAGATCCAGCTGTCCACAGCCGACCCATTCGGAGGTCGTATCTATGTCCGGGTCGAACGACCGCCGGTCCATGTCGACGGCCAGCATCACCTGGCATTCGACCTCCTGCGCCCCACCGGTCGGCTGACGAACGCGACCGAGGCCCACGATCTCACCTACTCCGCTAATATGCTTGAATTCGCCGATCCTCGGCGTCCGAATCGTCATACACCGGTGGTATCGAGGAGGCGGTAAAAATTTCTACCGATATCGGCAGTCTCAGGCTGCAACTTGCCGCTTGCTAGCTCCTACTTGCAATGTCCGCGTATCCATGAACCGGGCCGAAATGGGTACTTACCGATCACGACGAAGCTTATGGTTTGTCGCGCTTCATCTTCAACAACAGCTGCTCGCGCTGCAAGCGCGCCATCTGCTTGCTCTTACGGTCGGCTCGCTCCCTTTTGGACCCGCCTCCGATATCGGCGATAGCCGAAGCGGTAGGAGGCATCAGAGCCTTTACGTGATCTTCGCGGATGCGGTCATGGCGCCTCAAATGGCTCAGGTGGACCACAAAGGACCATAGGAGATACATATTCTCGCGCAGCGTGCCCACCAAGTCACTCACAGCGCCCGGCGTCTCGTCGAGCCGCAGCTCGGTAATGAGCCCGACCCTGAACATCTTGATGACCTTCGGCTCCAGCCCCTCCTCCAGATCCGGTTCGATCAACTGTTTACGCAGTTTCTCCGTGCCCATCGTGGTTGCGATCATGCGGATCATCGCGTGCGGCAGTGTGATCAACATCTGCTTGAGAACGGCAGCATCGCTCATGCCCTTGGGGGCCTGAAGTTCATATAGGATGCCGTTCATACGGATCTTACGCTCAGCTGCGAGACGAGGTGCGAAGCGGGCATTGTCCAGCATGATTGCTCCCCAGCTGCGCCAGATGTGCCCAAGGTGCTCGCGCTTCTTTGCGTCGGTCATGTGCTCGAAATTGCGAAGCAGTCCCGAGTAGAGCATCAGCGAAAAAGTCAGCGCCTCGTGAACGTCGGTGATCTTTGGCCGGAAGACCTCCTGCCGGCCTTCCTCGTCCCTCGGCATGTCCAGATCGAACTCCTCGTCCTTCTCCTCCGGCGAAAGCGGTGGTGTCGCGATCCGCTCCGCGGCGTCCTCGATCGTCTCACCATCGTCATCCCTGGGGAGGACGAAATCGTCGAACACATTGAGGTCGATGGGCTGGAGATGCTTCGTTGCTTCGCCAAAGATTGTCAGATGACGATCACGAACAAGATCGATCAAGCTCGGGTCGTTCCTCGTCTTTCCGGCATAGTAGAGCAGCTCGTTCACAAAGGTCAGATAACGGCCCTCCTCCATGACCCAATCCTTGAACGCAGAATCGACGGTCATCCGGTAGGCGATAAAATACTCCATAACGCCGCGGTATCGAAACGCCACTCGGTCGTCAGAACGGCGCTCGAAGATCTTAGCCTGTCTTATTCATGAGGCCGCCGCTCCGGGCTCGTTCGGCGGTGATCTGACATTGGCGGCGTGGCCTGGACGTGCGCCATCGTCGGCATTTTTCACCGCGGCAGGATCAATGGGCTTTTCGAGGTTGATGGACGGGGCGGGGGTCAGCGGCACTGCCGCGCTGGCTATGTTGGTGCAGGCCGGAGACCGATGGCGATGGCTCTGAACACGCTGGCATCGGGGCAGGCTGACGCTAGCCGCAAGCGGATGCGCGAGGCGTTCTCGATGACGCGGGCAGCGACCTTGAGCAGCCGGATGCGCAGGGTTGCGAACTCGGCTGCAGCCAGTGCCGCTGCTTTGGGGATTTCCTGCTGGATACGCCACATCAGCCAGTAGGAGGCGGTGTGCAGGATGAGGCGCATCTGGTTGGCATTGGCCGAGCGGCACGAGGTTCGGTCGCTGGCGAGCTGGGACTTGTGGCGCTTGATCAGGTTCTCGGCCTGACCACGCGCGCAGTAGAGCGTGTCGTAGATGTGCTCGGCCGATCCTGTTGCCAACGAGGTGACGACATAGCGGATGTCCATGCCCAGCGTGCTGGCCTCGATCCGGGCGACGACGCGGCGCTGGCACTGCCAGGTCTTTGCGCCGTAGCGGGTCTCGGCATAGTTACGCAGGACCGGGCATTGGCGCTGAGCCCGCCTGACCGCGCAGGCATCGGCGACCGCGACAATGACCGGATCGGTGCGCAGCGCGGCGTTGGTTGGCAGGCCGAGCACGTAGTCGATGCCGTGGGCCTCGCAGAAGGCCATGACCTCGGGCCGGCCATAGTGCCCGTCGCCGCGGATGGTGATGTGGGTATTGGGCCAGTGCCGGCGGATGTGGCGCACGAGGCGTCGGATGTGACCCGCCGCTTCGGCACCCGACGGTGTCTTGCCGGTGCGCAGCAGCATGGCGACCGGGCGGCCAGTAGCGGTGTCATAGACGTGGACCGGGAGGAAGCAGCGCTCGCCATGGTGGCCATTCCAGAACGAGAGTTGCTGATAGCCGTGGACGACATCGCAGGTGTCGTCGATATCGAGCGTCACCGCCTTGGGCGGCACGGGATAGCTGGCGCAGTATATGCCGATCATCTCGGCCATCATCCTGGCCAACTCGCGTGTGGTCGGCGCATTCTCCCAGCGGCTCATCGTCGGTTGGCTGGCGAGACCCGCGCCCGATCCCGGCAACTTGCCCAGCGCCAGGCGGAAGCCTGGATCGTCACGCAGGGCGTCAAGGTCATCGGCATCCTCGTAGCCGCACGCGATCGCGAACACGCGGGCGCGCAGGATGTCGTCGAGGCGATGGATCACCCGCGCAGGAGAGCGCCGGTCGGCAATGCAGCCCGCAAGCCGCCGGCAAATCCCCATCGCGCGTTCGGCCTGTGCCAGCAGCAAAACCCCGCCATCCGAAGTGAGGCGGCCACCGTCGAAGGCTGCGGCGACTTTCTTGCGATGCACCGCTGGGAATCGGAATGGGCTTGCGATATCATCGTTCATGGCGGGTGTGGCCTGTGACATTTTCTGCCCTGCGACAGGGCCGGCGTAGACACCCAGTTCCTAAAACAGATCAGAGGCTTATGCCACTCCCGCCAACCCTTCAGGCCGCACCCGGTGAATAAGACGGGTTAGCAGACAGGAACTCGTCCATCAGCTCGTCGAGCGGCGGCGCATCGAGGCCCATTTCGTCGAGACACGTCCTCATCGCGGCCCGCACGTCCTCGCGAAGGGGCACATACTGGTTCTCGCGTGCCATCCAAGCTGCAACATAGGAAAGCAGATTGGCCTTGTTGTTGAAATCGAAGGTGGCCCGGTAGCTCTGGTTCTCCGCCGCCTTCTCCAGGGTAGTCTCAACGAACTGCTCCATCAGAACCGCACGGTTGACCGGTGCGAACTTGCCGTTGGAGCCGATTATCTCCAGCAAAATGGTGCCGTTCGCCGCCGTGAATGGCAGGTTGATCTCGCGGAACTGATCCTGCAATCGGTCCAGCCAGCCTTCTACGTCGTCGCAATGCTCGAACTTGGAGATGAGTTGACGCATATTCCGACGCTTGAGCTCCTGCAGTTCGATGAACTCGAATCGCACAGGCATCTCCGGATTAACCTTCGCACCAAACCGGTAGACCGCGTCCCAGTTGCTGGAAAATACATACCTCGCTTTGGGATACGCCTTCACGAAATCGCGCAGTAACCGCATGCGCTTCGCGTCATCGAAGTGCACATCGTCGACCATGACGCAAAGGTGGCCAAGCTTAAGGAGCCCTTCGGTATCGTGCCCCTCGGGAAGTGGAGCGGCGGACCCACGGACCAATCCGAGCACTTTGTTTACGTTCTGAGCGATCTGCGAGAAGTCGATGATGACGGGAAGGCGAGGAAACTCGGGACCATCGACATCGCGGACCATGCGATGCCGCAATTCGCGCAGGAGACTGGTGCGACCGTATTCGGGCCGTGCATAGATGATCGCGTTCCGGCTGCTGGTCACAAGATCGTCGAACGATACCGACACCTGAATTTCCGCCGGCGCATCGGTCGTCTTCGCGTCGATGATCGACGTCTTCATCATGGGCGGTTCGACGAACCGTTGATGCAGTTCCGCATCGCCACCTGGCGCGGCATCCTCCTCGGCCAACCGGGCCCTGAATTCCCCGCCGAGATGCGACCGGAACTTGTCGAAATCGACCGGCGCAGCGATCTTGCGGAAGTGCTGGCGGGCTTCGTTGTCCTTATACCACTTCCCGCCCTCGCAGATATCGGTGCCCTCGGCGAACTCGTTTCGTTCCTTGTAGTAGGAGCGGATCAGGACCTCCGTGTGTTCGGTCGCCCGGTCGATCGTGATCAGCGAGTAACCGTTGTAGTATTCCTTACGGGCGGTGAAGATCGCCCCCGCTTGATCGGTGAAGACTTCGCCACGTAGCGCCGACACACTCCTCGGCTTGGGGTCGTGCATGTGTCCGAACAGGTGGTAGTGGGCGTGCTGTGTGATCTGGTCCTCAAGGTAGCGTGAGGAAGCCTCGCTGAGCGATGACAACGGATGATGCGTCGTGAACACGCGCAGAGATCCCGGCGTCAATGCCTTCACAGCTTCCATGATCGCGTATTCCGGGACCGCCAGATTTCGCTCGTCACCCTCGAACTTGTCGCTGCCGCCGGTCGACAGGAGGGCCGTATTGAAGGTCATAATGTCCACGTTGAGCGCTTCCACCCGATCGACCCGAACGAAAGCGTTCTCCATCTTGCGGCTGTGTTCGTGATCATCGCCACGCAGATACGCCTCGAGGTCATCAAATGCCTCGAACTTGTCCTTGGCCAGCCCATCGTATTCACCGGCTTCGAACCTCCGATTGAGCAAGGCCATTTCGTCCCCCTTGCCCAGATCTCCGCGCCATTCACGGTGGATGTCTGCCGCCGCCTCGGTCACCGCTCGGGAAAGATCGTGGTTGCCAGGTGTGAGGAAAATGCGATCGTCGCTCGTCCCGGTGGCCTTCGAGACGCGCTCAATGAAAAAATCATAAGCCTCGGCGTGAGGATCAACGCCAGCAGCTTGAACAAGGTCACCCGTGAAGACAATCAGGTCGGGCTTACGATGCCCGATGCACAGCTTCTTCAAGTCATCAATCAGAGCGTCGACGATGATGCCCTGCTCTCGCGCCTTTCGCTGGGTGTAGTGGAAGTCGCTGATGTGCAGGATCGAGATGAGGTCGGGATCGGTCATCGTTTCGATGGTAGAGAACATGCGGTGAACAGGCAACCGGATGAACATGGAAGCCGAGCATCGGATGGGGACAATTACCCTAGGGTCGCTATGCTTCCTGAAGTTCTTGTCCTAGAATTAGGAACATGGAAGGTCACGAGCTAATCAGGGCAGTCGGAGAATCGCTCTATGGGGATCATTGGCAACGGGCGCTTGCGCGTGACGTCGGTGTCTCCGATCGGCTCGTCCGCTTCTGGGCGGCCGGGGATCGAGACCTGCCGGATACCCTTCCCCCACGCCTGCTGACTCTACTGCAGGACCGCGGCCACACCCTTTGCAACACAACCCGGCTCGTCGAGCAATTCATGAACAGGGACGACTAATGCTTCAGACTGTCTTGGACACCTGCACCTTCAAACAGGATGCGATCGCTTTCGCGCTCACGGACCAGATCGAGGATCTATCCGACCTGGCCGGACATACGCACGAAGACGCGGAAGCTTTCTTCGACAAGACCTATGTCACCGAAGGCATGGCGACGCTCATCCGTCAGGGGCTGCAGCGTCTGGCCGGCACCAACAAGCAGGCGATCTTCGAACTTCGGCAGGCCATGGGCGGAGGCAAGACCCACTCGATGCTCGCGCTTGGCTATCTCGCGGCGAACCCGACCGTCGCGCGCACGCTGGACACCAAGATAACCGAGGGCTTCCAACCGGTCGAAGCGAAGGTCGTCGTCGTTTCGGGCCGTAATATCCCGCATGACAAATACCTCTGGGGCAGCGTCGCAGAACAGCTCGGCAAGGCCGAGGAATTCGCACAGTTCTATGCTCATGGCCCACGGTTCCCGAATGAGCAGGACTGGATCGATCTGTTTGGAGATGAGCCCGTGCTCATCCTCTTCGACGAACTGCCGCCCTATCTCGATGCCGCCGTCTCCATCCCGGTCGGCGGGGGGACCCTGGCGGATGTCACGTCCCAGGCACTGTCCAACCTGTTCTCCGCGGCGACCAAGGTGCCGCACCTCTGCGTGGTGCTGTCGACGCTCGTGGGCCAGTACAGGGCCAGCGCAGACCTCACCAAGATCATCGATCAGGTGACCGCCGAAGCCAGGCGTCAGGCCAAGCCGATCACCCCCGTGGAACTCGGTTCAGACGAGATTTATGCCATTCTGCGCAAGCGGCTTCTGACCGAAGAACCGGATTCCGCCGTCGTCGATGCCGTTGCGGAGGAATACGGCAAGATCCTGTCCGCAGCCGTGACCTCCAAGACGCTCGAGCGATCGGCCGAGAAGATCGCGGACGAGGTCCAGGCGACCTATCCGTTCCATCCCGGCCTGAAGACCGTCGTCGCGACCTTCAAGGACAATGAGAACTTCCGCCAGACGCGTGGCCTGATGACGCTCGCCGCGCTGATGATCCGCTCGGCACAGGCGCGCAAGCACAACGACGTCTATCTTCTTGGGCCTCAGCACATCGACTTGGCCGACCGCGAAACGCGCGATGTGATCAACAACATCTACAATCTCGATGCGGCGATCACGCAGGACATCGTCGACACGGGCACCAGCGACGCGCACGCGGAACAGATCGACCTCGATGCGCAGAACGACGCCGCTAGTCAGGCGGCGACGCTGATCCTCATGGCTTCGCTCGCGGAGGCTTCGGACGCGGTCAAAGGCCTGCTGGATACCGAGGTGTTGGCCTACCTGCTTGCTCCGCATCGCTCCGAAGCAGAATTCATCACCGGATTCGATGCGCTCAAGTCAATCTCGTGGTATCTCCATCGCCGCGACAACGGCGCTTGGTTCTTTTCCAAGAACGAGAACCTAACCAAGAAGATCGAGAACACCGCCAAGAACGCGCCCGCGCACAAGGTCGACCAAGACCTCGCACGGCGTCTCGAAGAGGTGTTCGCGCCGAAGCTCAAGACCGCTTATGCCAGGGTGCAGCCCCTTCCGAAGGTCGAGGATATCGAGACCCGGGGCGAACGCGTCCTGATCGTGCTCTCGCCGGATGCCAAGCTGCCACCCGATACCGCCAGCAAGCTCTTTTCCGACACAACCGCGAAGAACAACTTCGCGATCGTCAGCGGGGACGGTCATTCGCTGGCCTCGGTCGAGCAGAAGGTGCGAACCGCCTACGCCATCGAAAAGGTCCTCAAGGAGGAAGGGGTCAATAGCCCGAACCGGCCCGACCTCGAAGAACGACAAGCGGAAGCCGAGATCGACGTTTACACCACGATCGCCTCAACCCTGAACAAGATCTGGTATCCAGCCAAGGACAGCAGCGGTGAAGGCCTCGTCGCCACGCCGCTCAAGCTCGACGGCCACCGGCGTTCCGAAGGTTCCGGTTTCGACGGCGAGGGTGCCGTCATAGCCGCTCTCACCGCAACCGGCGCGAGCAAGCTCGTGCAAGACGTCGAAGGCGAGTTCGAGAAGCTTCGGATTCGTGCCGAAGATATGCTCTGGCCAGGAACGGAGAAGACCACCAGGCTCGCCGATATCCAGGACCGCGCAATTTCGAATGTCCGCTGGCTCTGGCTGCCGAGAGGCGGTCTCGATGAGCTGATCCGCCTCGCCAAGGCACGCGGGGTATGGCGCGACACCGGCAACGGCTGGATCGAAAAGGGTCCTTTCGCCAAGCAGAAGACCCGGATCGCGGTAGCTGATGCCGGCTACGACGAAGGGACCGGGACGGCGACGATCCATGTCAGTGCGCAGAATGCCGGCCGCAGGCCGGTCATCCACTGGTCGAACGATCCCGATGTCACGAAGGACTCGCCGGTGCTCGACGACACTACCGTGCGCACGGCCGACATGAAGCGCTACTTCCTCGCGATCGATCCGGATGGCGAGCACGAAACCGGCGATGTCCATGAATGGACCAATCGGCTGCACCTCACTCATCAGCCCAAGCCGGTTGGCAGCGGTTACGAGGTCACGCTGACGGTCAAGCCCACCGGAACGATCCGATGGAACACCGACGGCACGAACGCTGCCGAAGGTTCGGAATACACCGGACCGATCAAGCTCGATGGGACGGAGGACGTCACCATCTACGCCTACGCGGAGGCACAGGGCGTCACGATCAAGCAGGATTTTCGGATAAACCGCCGCGAGGGGGCCGGGCAGAAGATCGACGCCGCACGGCCGGCCGTCATTCGCCGGACGATGCAGGCCAACACCAACGACAAGGTCTTCGCCGCCACGACCCAGGCCAAGCAGTCGAACGTGACGTTCCAGTCCGTCGTCGTGATCGTCGGTAGCGGCAGCCAGAACGTGACGACTTCGTTCGCCGCTGACATCGAGGTTGACGGTGCAGCCATCGAGGAAGCGGCGAAGTTCGGAAGGACGCAGGTCAAGGATGACCAGGCTGACGTAAAGGTTACGTGGAAGGCCCTGAACTTCCAGCGGGCGGCAGACATCGACGCGTTCGCGTCGGCAATCGACGAGGCGGTCGATCCCACGGAGATAGAACAGCAGTGACGCTTGTCCTGAAACAGGTTGAGCGGAAGGAAAAGATTATGGCCACACGTGCGAAGGAGAGCGTCGGCTTCGGCGTTCCCACCGACGAGATCGATCCGCAACGCTTCATCGTTCGGATCAGCGGTTCGTCGCGTGAGCCGGTGGTGATCATCGAGGATTTCGGGATCGCCGGACCCCAGTTCGATCCCGAGACGAGGCTCCAGTCCGACCAGGTGGTCCGCTGCCGGCTCGACCCGAAGCGATGGAGAGCGATCGCACCGACCGCTAGGCAGATCTTCAACGAACGACTGAAAGGGCGAAGGATCGCCACCGGCCGGTGGGAGGCGAAGGACAATCTCGTCCATCGCCTGCTGGGTCGCGAACTGTGCGTGCTCGCATGGGCGGTGGAGACATGCGACGTGTCCCTCATCCCCGCCGCCATCGACGCTTGGACCGGACTGCGACCCGAAGAACGGTGGTGGCTATATGCAATGGCCGTCCATTCGACCGGCCGCGCCGACGACGTCGACAAGGGATGGCGCAAGGCCATCCGAATCGGATTGACGGAAGGTGCGGGCGCCGTCGCGCCGGGCAACCAGCGACAGATCAGCTTCGAGGACCTCTAAGGAATGACCAACGCCACCAATGTCACCCCTCTCTCGCTGAAGGACGCTCCTTCGCTGATCGAACGGCTCTGGCCCGCTCAGAAGATATCGAAGGAATCCGAGGCCGAGCGCAAGTCCGTCTCCAGTCAGACACTGACCGGGCTCGGCAGCTACTGGAAGGGGCGCAAGCCTCTGATCCTCAACCGGGCTTGCATCCTCGGTGCACTGCTTCCCGCCACGGACGATCCCGAAACGGACCTCGAAATCTTCGAGGCCCTGATGATGATCGACGACCGCGGATTCGTGGAACGTCATGGAGAAGGGGCAAGACACTATGCCCGGCTTGCGCTCGCCCACGGAGGGCTGAGCCAGGAGGAGACCCGCAGGTCCTTTGTCGTGAAGGATGGCAGAGAATTCACCTCGCTGGAAAGCCTGAGCGAGGAAGCTCTGGCCGAAGCGGGCAATCGTCTCCGCTGGTCACCTCAGATGCTGGACAGCGGTCGCTGGCGGAACATGGCCGAGAAGATCCTCGCCAAGGTTCCCTATAACGACAAGGTCGATCTGTCCCTTCGTCCCGAGTACCTCGAAGAAGAGCCGGACGCCCGTGTGCGTCATTACGGCCATGTCTGGGCCAAGGCGAACGCCCATTTGGGCACGGATGCGCACAGCATGCCCGAACTGGTCGAGCAGTTGGGCATCATGCGGTTCGGGCATCGACCGCGTGTCGGCGATGCGTTCTCCGGTTCGGGCCAGATCCCCTTCGAAGCACTGCGAACCGGCTGCGACACCTACGCCTCCGATCCCAACCCAATCGCCGCCCTGCTGACATGGAGCTCGTTCGAGCTGGCAGGTTCATCGCCCGAGGAACTCGAACGAGTGATGCGAGAACTCGCCGCCATCGAGCGGGACGTCGAAGACGACATGGCGCCGTATGAAACCGACAGCGAAGGCAACCGCGCCAAGGCGTACCTCTACTGCCTCGAGACGACTTGCCCGGAGACGGGTTATTCGGTTCCCCTCGTGCCGAGCCTGGTCATCAGCCCGAAGACCGGCACGATCGGCAAGCTCGTGCCCGACCATGAAAGCAAACGGATCGAGATCGAGATCGAAACCGGTGTCGGCAAAAGGGCGCTAGCCGAAGCCGAGAACGGCACTGTCGACGGCGACTACGTCACCTACGAAATGGAAGGCGAGACGTATCGGTTCTCGATCTCGTCCGTGCGCGGCGACTTCCGCACCGGAGAGACGCGCGGCAACAGACTCCGCCAGTGGAGCAGCGACGACATAGTACCGCGCGACAGCGATGTGTTCCGCGAGCGACTCTACTGCATCCATTGGGCGACCGCCGAGACGCTGGAGAGCGGAAGGCAGTCGACCTACTTCGCCGGCCCCACCGAAGCGGATCTCGATAGGGATCGGGAAGTGGTCGACGTCGTACGCAAGAACTTGCCGGATTGGCGCGAAGAAGGTCTCGTGCCTGACATGCCCGTCGAGCCCGGAATGAAGACCGACGATCCCATCCGGACCCGCGGCTGGAGCAACTGGTTGCACCTGTTTCATCCGCGCCAGATCCTGGCGATGGCGCAGCTCCATCGCCGCATCCGCGCTCACCCCGACGCAGCGAAGATGTACTTCTTTATGCCGCGAGCTTTGGACAACAATTCGCGCCTCAATCGCTGGGCTACGGGACAAGGTGGCGGACTCGGCGGACCGAAAGGTACTTTCGATAATCAGGCGCTGAACACGCTGATCAACTTCTGCGTGAGGGGGGCCATAGGGATGCGCACGCTCGTCGGCGGCCCATCCAGATCATGGGCACTCGATGCCCCGCGTCGCATCGATACGCTTCCTGGAATGCAGGCGGCACAGGAGCGGGACATCTGGATCACCGATCCGCCATATGCGGATGCGGTGGTCTACCACGAGCTCACCGAATTCTTCATCTCCTGGCTGCGCAAGAATCCACCTGCACCGTTCGACGGCTGGACGTGGGACTCGCGAAGGCCGCTCGCTATTCAGGGCGAGGGCGAGGAGTTCCGACGCAAGATGGTCGCGACGTATGCGAATCTGGCCGAGAAGATGCCCCACAACGGGATGCAGGTCGTGATGTTCACGCACCAGTCGGGTTCGGTCTGGGCAGATCTCGCGCAGATATTCTGGGGCGCCGGTCTCAAAGTCAGTGCGGCATGGTACATCGCCACTGAAACCGGCAGCAACGCGCCCGGCAAGAAAGGTGCAGGACTCGTCCAGGGCACCGTGATACTCGTCCTGCGCAAGCGACTTGGCGACGAGAGCGGTTACGAGGACGAGATCGCCCACGAAGTGCGTTCCGAAGTCGCACGACAGATCGATACGCTCGTCGGGCTCAACCAGTCCCTGAAGGGCGAGGGGCGGATGGAAAACCTGTTCGAGGATGCCGACCTGCAGATGGCCGGCTACGCAGCGGCCCTGCGCGTCCTGACAGGCTACACCCGGATCGACGGGCGCGACATGACCGCCGAGGCGACACGCCCGCGGCAGCGCGGCGAGAAGGGCTTCGTCGAAAGGATCATCGACTTCGCGGTACAGGTCGCTAACGAGCATATGGTCCCCGACGGACTGTCACCCCGTCTTTGGCAGCAGCTGACCGGCAGCGAAAGATTCTACCTCAAGATGCTGGGTCTCGAAGCCGGGGGGCTCAAGAAGCTCGACAATTACCAGAATTTCGCGCGAGCATTCCGGGTGCCGGACTATTCCGCGCTCATGGCGGACAACCGCGCAAACTCTGCAAGGCTGAAGCGGTCCGACGACCTCAAGCACCGCACCGGCTTCGACATCGTCGATTTCGGTGACGGTCCGATCCGCGCTGTCCTTTACGGCACCTATCAGCTGTCGAAGGAAGAAGACGCCGATGTGATCCTGGAGCAGCTGCGAGGAATGGTGGAGAACTACTACCGACGCCGTGACGACCTCGTCGAGATCGCCGAATATCTCGCACTCAAGCGCGGGCGGGATGATGATCGCGAAGGGCGCCACGCCGCCACCCTGGCTCAGCTCATTCGCAACGAGAAAATCGCCTGAGGCACGCAATGTCGAGCGAAACCCGCCCAACACCATTCAAAGACGGAGGACACCTCGCTCGCTTCTCTTCTCGGCAAGGCCAGCTATCGCACGTCTATCTTTCGGACCGACTAAAGGCCGCGAAATCCTACGATCGCATCGCCGGGTACTTCCGCTCGTCGATCTTCGAGCTCGTCGGGGAAGAGATTTCAAGCATCGGCACCGTCCGGATCGTCGCCAATTCTGAACTCGACCATGCCGACATCCAGGCTGCCAAGACCGTGCGGGACGCAGCCTTGTTCCGTCGCTTCGTCGAGGGCGACGCCGTCCTGGACGCTGCGCTACATCGCGACCGGTATCGCCGCCTTCACGAGCTGCTGACCTCGGGACGGGTCCAGATCAAGGTAGTCCCGCGCTCGATCGCACCCTTCCTTCACGGCAAGGCGGGTGTCGTGAAGGGGAAGGACGGGACGAGCGCTGCGTTCATGGGCTCGATAAACGAGACACGCGCAGCCTGGGCCCACAACTATGAGCTCGTGTGGGAGGACAGCTCCCGCGAGGGGGTCGCGTGGGTTCAAGCCGAATTCGATGCCCTGTGGAAAGTAGGCGTCGACCTGCCGGACGTCGTCGTCGCGGAAGTCGGACGTCTGGCAAACCGCCACGAAACCAATGTCGAGGGTCTGGCTCCGGAAGACATCCCGGGGGCGGCGCTGGTCGAGTCGCCGATCTATCGCGACGGAGAATCCCTTCAGCGCTGGCAGAGGGCCTTTGTCGGCATCTTCCTGCAGCACCGGCGAGATTACGGAAAGGTTC
Organism: Altererythrobacter sp. B11; assembly: GCF_003569745.1. Lineage (NCBI taxonomy): Bacteria > Pseudomonadati > Pseudomonadota > Alphaproteobacteria > Sphingomonadales > Erythrobacteraceae > Altererythrobacter > Altererythrobacter sp. B11. The sequence goes on along the minus strand of NZ_AP018498.1, from coordinate 26,550 downwards.
GTCTGCTCCTTGCTGACGAGGTCGGTGTCGGCAAGACGCTGTCGCTTGCGGCTTCGGCGCTGCTCTCGGTACTCCTCGGAGACGGGCCGGTCCTCATCCTTGTCCCTTCGACGCTGACGGAGCAGTGGCAGATCGAGCTCAAGGATCGGCTTGGGATGCCGACAGCGCGTTGGGACTCGCTACGAAAATGCTGGATCGATCCCGAAGGTCGGATCATCAAAGGGCAGGGCGTCGCCGATGTCGCGAGGTGCCCATACGCGATCGGGATCGTCAGCACGGGCCTGATCGTCCACGGCATGGCGGACCATGGAAAGGCCAAGCCCGACACAGAAGCGGAACATCTTCTCGCGGGTCGCTACGGCATGGTCATCCTCGATGAGGCGCACAAGGCACGCGGGGCACAACCGCCAGGCGCGTCCGGACGCAGTCCCAATAACCTGCTTTCCTTCATGACCCGCATCGCTGAGCGCACTCGGCATCTCTTGCTGTCGACAGCGACGCCGATCCAAACCAGTGTCGAAGACCTGTGGGACCTCCTGACCGTGCTCAACCGCGGTGCCGACTTCGTGCTCGGTAATATCTATTCTCCATGGTCGAAAGCCGAGACCGCTGTCCCGATACTGACGGGCACGAAGAAGATCACGCATGTCCGCGAGGGATGGGATTTCCTCGTCAACCCGATGCCACCCTCGGGCAATGACGACCTGATCGCGGATCTGCGTGACGAGTTCGGCATGCGGGCGGAAGAATGGATCCTGACCAAGCTTCCTGCCGACATCACCAACCCCGCCACCGAAATGAAGCTCGACCTCGGTCTCACGATGATCGAAGACGGGCTCGGTTACTTCCAAAGGGGCGCCCACAACCCCCTCCTGCGCCACGTCGTCCTGCGTAAACGCAGGGATCTGGAAGAAATGGGCCTGATCCCCAAGCTTCCGGTCGACATCCATCCGAACGGCGACGTTCCTTTGCCCGACTATATCTTCGATGGCCTGAGTATCGGGACTTCGCCCGCGTTCGACGATGCATATTCTGCAGCGGAACGTTTTACCGTCGCGTATCGGAAGCGGACGAGGGCGGCAGGGTTCATGAAGACCCTCCTTCTGCAGCGTATATGTTCGAGCCACGCCGCCGGCATCGCCACCGCCGAAGCGCTCCTGGGAAAACGGGAGCTCGACGACGAGGCGCTCGAGGAATTGGATGGCGACGCGTTCCAAGCAGTGGAGGACGAACGCATCGCATTGCAGGACCTAATCGATGCATTGACTGACGCGGATGACCCCAAGCTCCGCGCGGTGAAATACTTCCTCGACGACCATCAGGCAGGAACCCGAACGTGGCGGGAGATGGGTGCGATCATTTTCAGCCAGTACTACGACACTGCGGCTTGGATAGCGGGCCAGCTCGCTAAGGAATATCCTGACCAACCGATCGCCATTTACGCCGGTGCCGGCAAATCGCGCATCCTGAAGGGCGGCGAGAGCACGACAGCCGAACGCGCGGCCATCAAGAAACTCATCGCAGACCGCGAGATCAGCCTCGTCGTGGCCACCGATGCCGCCTGCGAGGGTCTCAACCTCCAGACGCTGGGCACGCTGATTAACGTTGATCTGCCTTGGAACCCGTCAAAACTCGAACAGCGCATCGGGCGTATCAAGCGCTTTGGTCAGACACGCGACCGGGTCGATATGGCCAACCTTACCTATGCGGGCACGGTCGACGAGAAGGTCTATCGCGTCCTTTCCGAGCGGCTTCGGACGACTCATGATCTTTTGGGGACCATGCCCGAAACCATCGATGCCGAGTGGATCGAGGACATCGAGAACCTCGAACAGAGGCTGCGTACCTACACCAACCCACGCGAACGCGCTGACCCGTTCAAGGCGAGATACGCCAACGCCCTGATCGACGACGACACGAACTGGAGTGAGGCGTCGTCCGTCCTCGCACGCCATGACGTTGAGGAATTCCTCTCTCGGGGCTGGACGGCAAGGTAAAGCGGCAACCTTCGTTACGACCAAGTAACAGATGGCCTCCGGGGATATTTCAACGGCGCAACTTGAAACGATTCCTGTTCACTCTATGTTCAATCGCACGGGGTGCTTTCTCTCCCGGGAAGCGTAGTTCTATCCTGAAGCCTCCCGCACCAATGAACGGACCCCCATAAAATGCGCGTCGACAGGGGGCTGGATCAGTGGAGAAAAACGTAGATCAGGGCGCCGCAATCGCAGGCAGCGGTGGGAAGAACATCATCATCTTCTCGGACGGCACCGGGCAGTACGGCGGCGTCATGCCCGACCAACGATTGTCCAACATCTACAAGATGTATCGGGCCATGCGACCCGGCACCCAGACCGGCATCAACCCTGCGGAGCAGGTAGCCCACTATGACCCTGGGCTGGGGTCGGGAGAGCTGGGCGGACGCATCCGCAACATCCTTGCCGCCGCGTTCGGAACAGGAATCAGCGAGAACATAGTCGACTGTTACGAGGCGATCCTGCGACACTACGACGAAGGAGACCGGGTCTTCATTTTCGGCTTCAGCCGCGGCGCCTACACCGCGCGCTGCGTGGCCAACGTCATGAATCTCTGCGGCATCCCTCGTCAGAATGCCGATGGAGGACCGCTGCCTGCAGGCGGTGTCGCGCTGCGCAGGATCGCCGAAGAAGCGGTCTACAGCGTCTACGAGCACGGATCAGGCCACGACCGCGCCGAATACGAACTCGAACGCGAGGAGAAAGCTAGGCGATTTCGGGCCAAGCACCGCAGCGAGGGCACCGGGACGCGCGGTGAGGCGCAGGGGAATGTCGCACCGACCTTCATCGGCGTATTCGACACCGTGGCTGCCCTCGGCACGGTAATCGTTCGACGGATCCTCGCAGCTCTCGCCGCAATAAGCATCTTCCTGGGTCTCGTCTCGATCTGGGCGGGCTGGGATGCGCCGTGGTCATTCCTTGCCTGGCTGCCGGGCGGCCTGCTTGTCGCCAGCTTCCTGTGGGCGACCAAGAAGCAGTTCAAGTGCATCACGGACCCGCCACAGGGAGGACGGTTCAGCTGGCATTTCGCCGCGTGGAATCTGAAGAACTACGACCGCTTCCTCGACAGCAGCGTGGGCTATGCGCGGCATGCGATATCGATCGACGAAAACCGCAAACGGTTTCCACGCGTGGGCTGGGGCCACAGCGACGACACGAGCCAACAGAACCGTGGTGACCTGGCATGGCTTAAGCAGGAATGGTTCGCGGGCAACCATTCCGACATCGGCGGAAGTTACCCGGAGAGCGAGTCCCGTCTGTCGGATATAGCACTGCGGTGGATGGTGGACGAACTCATGGCGATTCCCGATCCGCCGAAAATCGACGAGCGCTTCGTGCGGACTTTCCCCGACCCACTCGGGCTGCAACACGATGAAGTGAAGGCGAGCCTGGAGATGTGGCCGAGATGGTGGCCGAAATGGGCAAGGTTCGGATGGAGCGAAACCAGTCGTTCGATCAAGCCGGATGCGCAGCTACACGACACGGTCTATCAGCGGCTGTCCGCCTCGCGGGTACCGCAATTCGACATGCAGGGACCATACAGACCGGCCAGCCTCAGCTCGCACGACAAGGCCCAGGCGCTCGTGGCCCCTAACGCGGATGGGAAGGACCTGGCCGATGATCGAGGTTGATTTTGGTGATGCCGCAGGCGGCAGGCGCAGCTTTAAGACGCCGGAAGATTTGAAGCAATACGTCCAGGCCCAGCGTACAGCCTGGAGCGAGCACCCGCTCATCAAGGGACGCAACAATAAACCGGGTGACCGGCAACTGCGCGAAATTCCGCAGGCCTGGGGCAATCTAGCGTCGGCAATCGATTCATACCTCGCGCAGCCGGGCGCGAAGGAAGAGCGTCTCGGTGCTCAGGTCGAGGGGAATGCCCATCTGCCCAAAGCGTTCACGACGAAGAGCGAAATCGGGCAGGTCATCGCCTCCATCGCCGACGATCTTGGCCACGAGCAGGCTGCTGGCGCTCTCAGGTTCCATAACGAGCCGTCCAACCAACAGGTCTTCCAGACATTCGGGAAGGTGCATATCGAGGGTGCTTTGGCCTTCCAGCAGCGCATGGCCGGGCTCAGTTCGAAGAGCGTACGCGGTGCGCGCGATGCGGCGAGGAAGATGGTCGAGGACCTCGCGGACGATGTGAGGACCCACCGGGCGCAGCTGGAAGAGAGCGAACGGGCCCACGCCGAGAAGCTGGAAGAACTGGTGAAAGCGGGCGAGGCGCAGAGTGAAGCCGCCCAGGAGTGGCGTGACGCGGTTGCCGAGGAGGTGAGGCAACAGCGCGAAGAGTGGGACCGGAAATATGAGGATGCCTACGAACAGTACACCGAGAAACTGCGGCTCGAATCCTCGGTCAAGCTCTGGACCGAGCGGGCCAGGATCCACAATACTGCCGCGGATGCCTGGCAATGGCGATCAATCCTGATCGCGATCATCGGACTGGTCCTTGCTGGCGGCGTCGCATGGGGTGCGCTCGGCCTTGCGGAATGGCTATTCTCCGACGCTTTCGTCGTTACCGAAGGCGCTCCACTGCCTTCGGGCCTGCGCCCTACTTGGCGGTACGAGGTGATCTTCGCCTCGGCCGCGACACTGCTCTACCTGACGGTGTTCTTCTGGATCATGCGGATCGTGGTGCGCATGTACATGACCGAGCACCATCTCGGGATCGATGCCCAGTCCCGTGCCTCCATGGCCCAGACGTATCTTGCGCTCACCAAAGAGGACGTGGCGTCGGATCAGGACCGGGCCATCGTGCTCGCCTCGCTTTTCCGCCCGGTCGTCGACGGGATCGTGAAGGATGACGGTCTGCCAGCTATCACGCCCGCCGCGATCCTCTCAGGACTGGCGATCGGCAAACCGGGCGGAACATCAGCAGGGGGTACGTGATGAAGATTTTCGTCAGCAGTGTTATGACCGGGTTCGAGGAATACCGGGAGGCGGCGCTCGCCGCCATCCGGAGCCTCGATCATGAGATCGTCCGTGCCGAGGACTTTCCTGCCTCTACCATCCCGTCGCGCGTTGCGTGCCTACAAGGTGTCCGGGAGGCGGACCTCGTCGTCCTGATCCTCGGCGAGCGGTATGGCTGGTCCGGTACGCAATCAGGCATATCCCCGACACACGAGGAGTTCCGCGAGGCCGCAGCCGAAGGGAAGGTCATGCCGTTCGTACAGTCCGGCGTGCCCCGCGAGGCGGCTCAACAGCGGTTCGTCGACGAGGTCGAGAACTACGACACCGGAATGCATCGCGGTCAGACCTTCCGGACGCCGGAGGAACTACGTACCGAAGTGACGCGCGCGATCGCTCGGCATCAACTGTCGGCCGCCACTACGCCCGTGGATGTCCCGGCGCTGGTGGAAAAGGCGCGCAGCATGATCCCCGTCGAGGAGCGCGGGTTCGCCCGCATGACAGGGCCGCTCCTGCATCTCGCAATCGCTGGAGGACCGGCACAGACCATCCTGCGCCCGAGCGAGATCGAGAATCAATCGCTTGCCGACGGGATCGTGGCCGACCTGTCCGCCTCCGACGGCTACTTCTCCTACCGCCGCAGAACCGAACCGCGTCTTGAGCATGGCGCACTCGTAATCGAGCAGGAGAATGGAGCCGCCCTGCGCATCTGCGAGGCCGGGGCATTGCTACTCTCGCTGCCGATCGAAGAAGCGACCGGACACCTCAAGCCGCTGATCGAGGAGCATGTCGGACAGGCGATCGAGAAGGCCCTTACCTTTGCGGACCGGATGCTCGAAAAGTTCGACCGCACCCAGAGGCTCACCCGCATCGTAATCGCTGCCGATATCGGGACGGGTGGTATGTTCGGATGGCGGACGGCAAGCGAGCAGGCGGCAAGCCCCGATTCCATGCAGGTCGCGATGGACAGAACAACATCAGGGCCCGTCATGCTCAACCCGCCGGACCGGACACGCATGGCCCTGCGGGCCGAACATAGCCGCATGACGGAGGACTTGCTTGCCCTCCTCCGGCGTAAACACAGAAGCTGACAGTCGGCGAGGGGGCCTCAGAGATAGATGCCGGACCAAAAGACCCGCGCCCGTCGCTCTAGCCGAGACACACGATCGACTTCGAGGCTTCTTCGCTCGATGACGGCACCTACCCCATCAAGGTCAGGATCGCCCGCCGCAACTCGCCGACCCGCTCGATCGAGAGCTGATGGGCCGACCACGCCGGACATTTCCGGCTTCAGACCTGGCTGGACGACATCCCGCCGCCTCGCCGCACAGCGCCAGACCGAACGGCTGGGCGGAAGGCGCTCGCGCGGGTCTCGGGATCACCTACGGCGAAATAATGGAGATCACCTGATCCGAAGGGTCAGGCAAGATGATCGACGAGCCAGGTCACGGCCGTCCATCCGAAACCTACATACCCTCCGAACACGACCACTGTCGCAAGCGTGACCTCCACCAAGAACCAACCGGATCCGGTCTCGTCCTCATCCATTTCCCAGTCGCGCATGAGCGCATACTCCTCCAAGCTCGCGGAAAGGGCAAGGCCATTACGAGAGCCGCATCAGGCTGCCCCAGTTATGCCACACGTATTTCGGTCATCCTTGCTGCTGGACGTGAGCGAAGGCGATTACGGTGTGCCACTCCGAATAGAAGACGACGAGTTGCTCAACCTCGTGATCCCGCTAGGGGGCTAGTCGGGTTTCGAGCTTGGGGTCCAGCTTGACGAGGAGCCATCGGCACCGCCTTCAACTCAACATGCCGTCCGCGCTGTATTATGTCACGGCATCTGCACTGCTCTCGTTACATTAAACCGCGCCTCGATCGGTGAGCATCCTGGCATGCGTGGAGGCAACAGGGTTGAATAAACAGCGATTTCTGCACAGCTATCGATAGCCCATTTTGTCAGTATAATTTCACACCTCTGAACGTATAATTTTCGACATCCTCGATATACGGATAGAACAAGTAAGCACTATAGCTTAACATGGTTACGTATCATTGTTTTTATGCATTCTTTCGAACCTTTCATCCTGAAAATCATCCTGTTTGACTCGCGCTTTAAATTATGTTCTTGTTGTGTTCTAGATTCGCTATTGGAGGACTTTGGAATGCACGAGGACCCTGCTGGGCTGAGCAGTTCACGTTTGGCCGGTCTCCATGCACCTCCAGGTGCGCCAGTTCCGATCAGCATCGTGCCCGAACAATGTTTCGTTCCCTCCGTCGACCTGCACAAGCTTGGTTGGCCAGACTTCGCGGTAAACTCGCTCGCCGACTGGAATTCGAGCGTCAAAGGCGCGGTCTGCAAGCCTCCGGCGGATTGCTGTTTGGTACTGTCCTTCACCCATGCCATCCCGCCTATCCCTGAACTGGAAGAGTGGACCTTCACGAGACATGAGACAGGTGGGATCTGGCAGGAGGCTAAGCACCTCGTCGTAAAGCGGTTGCCAGTATCTGAAGACGGTGCCGACATTGCGCACACGATCGCGAGAAGCATGGCGCACAGCAACGTAGGCGCCGCCCATGCACTCTTCGACCAATTGCTCGCTTACAGACGCACGCTCAACGACTTCGGCTTCGATTGCAATCAGCACATGCAGAGCTTGGCTGAAGGCTACTATCCAATCGACCTGACGGAAGAAGCTCTCACGATTTTCGGTGTCGCCGACGTTCCGCGAGAAATGCTGGAACTTATGGGCACGGAGGCGCTGAGCCTGGCGATCCTCGCGCCCAATTCGTCGGAATGGTGATGGTTCGGCCAAGCATGTCCGAAAATGCAAACAGTTGCAGGCGCCGAATTCGAGCGGACGGCAATTCGAACATCGTCATCGGTGATCGAGTGGAGCGACATCCCGCAGGCTCTCGCGATGGTGCGCTCCGATCTCGCAGAAGCAGCAAGAGCATCAGGACGGAGGAACGGGCGCGTGACTGAGCGTCGCAACATTCTTACGTTGATCGACGCAGGCCGGGAAGCTGAAGCCGTCAATTTGTTGGCGGAAGGCTTCCATCTTGCTGCCGCGGTGGGTTCCCGCTCCACGAAAGCTGCGCTTGAGGCAGCCACCCGCCTTTACGCAGGCGATCTTCTTGACACAGCCTACTTCATGAACCGCCCGCATCAGTGGCTGGAGGGGCAGAGCCCGATCGAGCGCGCCGAGGAGTCCGATGAAGGTCTGGAACTCGTCCTCAACATGATCGGCTCAATCGAAGCTGGTGTGTACATCTGACAATGGAACCCACTTTCCAGCCGGACCCTGTTCTGCATGGCGGCGCGGGCCTCCGCACATTTCTCAATATCGCCGAGCAATGGAGCTTGAGCAACGAGGAGCAGCTGCGGGTTCTCGGTATTCACGACCCGGTGACCTTCGCCGATTGGAAAGTTCGCGTGCGAGCGCACGAGGCCTTTGCGATCCCGATGGATGTGATTGTGCGGATCGGCTGCGTTCTGTCGATCTACGCATCACTCGCAACGCTCTTTCCGGGTGAACAGACTACCGTTTGGCTGCGTGCGCCGAACACAGGTTCGGCGTTCCGGCGCAGAACTCCGTTGGCCGTGATAACCAGCGGCGAGCTTGAAGATCTTGAACGCGTCGCGAGGTATCTCCTGGGACGCATTCATAGCTGAGGAGACGGGCTTGTCTTGCGTTCTCGACAACGAATGCGTCGCGGCATTGCTTTTCGGCCAGGTCGTCAACACTGACGACCATATCCAAGCGAGCGCATCGATGAGGATGAGGCCCTGATCCTGCTGGGTCCCCGCGGTCTCGTGATCGCGCACTTCGCCTCCCCTCGGTGCCCGTGAGCCGGATAATCTGCTGCGGGATCAGTCGGAGTCGAAAGGACGACGGTGCGCAACGGAAATCCGCATACAAGAGACTGCCAGATCTTCTGGTGAAATCCATCCAGACAACGGGCACTGCTGAAGCGGCAATCCTGCTATGCCGTTTGTTACCCTATGGAAAATAGCGAGGTCCACCGGGTGGAGTGTAGATTTATTCTCACTAGCTTCCGATATTCGCACTAACTTATGTGTTTCACATCGGCCGCGCGCACCTGCTCCACCTCCACATGCAGGTCGATCCGGTCGAGCAGTGGGCCCGACACCTTGCTCTGGTAATCCGCGGCGCAGCGCGGGGCGCGGCTGCAGGCCAGCGCCGGATCGCCCAGATGGCCGCAGCGACAGGGGTTCATCGCCGCCACCAGCTGCACACGGGCGGGATAGGTGACATGCGCATTGGCGCGCGCGACATCCACCTTGCCGGCCTCGAGCGGCTGGCGCAGCGAATCGAGCACGGCGCGTTGGAACTCCGGCAGTTCATCCAGGAACAGCACGCCCAGATGCGCCATGCTGACCTCGCCTGGACGAACCCGCAGCCCGCCGCCCGTCAATGCCGCCATGGAGGCGGAATGATGCGGCGCGCGGAAGGGGCGCGTGCGGCTGAGCCGCCCGCCCTCCAGTGTGCCGGCGACCGAGGCGACCATGGAAACTTCCAGCGCCTCGGCCGGCGAAAGCTGCGGCAGGATGCCGGGCAGGCAGCTGGCGAGCAGGCTCTTGCCCGCGCCCGGCGGCCCGATCATCAGCAGATTGTGTCCGCCCGCAGCCGCGATCTCCAGCGCGCGCTTGGCGGTTTCCTGCCCCTTCACCTGCCGCAGGTCGGGGCCGTGGGCGGGCGCTTCCACCTCACCCCGCTGCGGTTCGGGCAGGCGCTGCGTGCCCTTGAAATGGTTGAGCAGGCTGATGAGATCGGGCGCCGCACACACCGGCACGCCGCTGGCCCAGCGGGCTTCCGATCCCTGTGCAGCCGGGCAGATCAGCCCCTTTTCCGCTTCACTGGCGTGCAGCGCGGCCAGCAGCACGCCGGGGGAGGGCACGATCCGGCCATCCAGCGCCAGCTCGCCCACCGCGACCCAATCTGCCAGCTGCTCGGCATCCGTCACCCCCATGGCTGCCAGCAGGGCCAGCGCCACAGGCAGGTCGTAATGCGAGCCCTCTTTCGGCAGGTCGGCAGGGGAGAGGTTGATCGTGATCCGCTTGGGCGGCAGCGAAAGGCCCATGGCGGCAAGCGCGGACTGCACCCGCTCGCGACTCTCCCCCACCGCCTTGTCCGGCAAGCCGACGATTGCGAAGCGCGGCATGCCCGGCGCGATCTGGCACTGCACCTCCACCGGGCGCGCATCGAGCCCGAGGTAGGCCACCGTCGATATGAGTGCGACCACTTAGATACCCCCTGCGCGCGTAGATAAAGGGCCCGCGGCGCTTGTCGAGCGGTTCCCGCCGCTCCGGATGCGATCGGGGCGATTATGGTGAACCCGCCGCCAACCATGTTTCTTCACCTCCGCGCAGGGGGAGCGGCAGCACCCCATCGGCATGCGACGCCCTGCGCCCCTGCTTGCCTGCCTGCTGATCGCCTGCGCCTGGCCGGGGGCGGGGCAGGCGCATGTTCCCTCCCCTGCGGCACCGGCGGAGCAGGCGGAGGGCGCGTCGCGCTTTGCCGCGGCGGTCCCGATGCAGGGCACAGCAGCGGTGCAGGAGAGTTATGGCCCCTTCTTGGTGGTGGACGAGCGCACGGTGGCGCTGGATGGTGCCACGGATGCGGATTCGCCCGCCGCCTTCGCCGCGCTGCTGCGCGATCATCCCGCCATTGCCGAACTGTCCTTCCACGATTGCCCTGGCACCTATGACGACATTGCGAATCTGGCGTTGGGGCGGATGATCCGCGATCAGGGGCTCATCACCGTCGCGCCCGAAGGCGGCTCGGTGCGATCGGGCGCGGTGGAGCTGTTTCTCGCCGGGCGGCGGCGGATCATCGCCGATGGCGCCGAGTTCGCGGTTCACACCTGGCTGGACGAGGACGGGCTGGAGGCCGCTGACTTCGGCGCCGATTCGCCGCAGAACCGCAAATATCTTGCCTATTATCGCGACATGGGCATGACGGCGGAGGAAGCGGTGCGGTTTTATGCCCTCACCAATTCGGCGCCCTATGATGATGCCTTGTGGCTCACCGGACCGGAAATGCGCGAAGTGCTGGGCCCGGCCGAGGCGGAGCTGCCGCAGCTCGCCGATCTTGACTTGGCTGCCCTTGTGGATTAACCGCGCGCCCATATCAGGCCGCCCCAAGCGGGCGGCCGTTTTCGTTTGAGATTTGAGGACCCGAGAGATGAAGCGCACTTTCCAGCCGAGCAACCTCGTGCGCAAGCGCCGGCATGGCTTCTTCGCCCGCAAGGCAACGCCGGGCGGCCGCAAGGTGCTGCGCGCGCGCCGCGCCCGTGGCCGCAACAAGCTCAGCGCCTGACGCGGGCGAAGGCTTGAAGTCCGTGGCGGTGCTGACGCGCCGCGCGGATTTCCTCGCTGCCAACCGTGGGTTGCGCGTGGCGCGCCCGGGCTTCGTGCTGCTCGCCCGGCCTAATGGCGGGCAGGGCAAGCGCTACGGTATCACCGTCACCAAGAAGATCGGCAATGCGGTTGTGCGCAACCGCATGAAGCGCCGATTCCGCGAGCTGTTGCGCGCGGCTCTGCCGGAACAGGGGCTGGCCGACCACGATCATGTGCTGATCGGCCGCGAAGGCGGGATCGAGCGCGATTTTGCCCAATTACGTGAAGAGCTGGGCGCCGCGCTGGCCCGTGCGTCCGCCGGCAAGGGCGATCCGCCGCGCCGGGGGCGGGGGCCGCGCCGGTGAAGGTGCTGCTCATCCTTGTTGCGCGGGCGTGGCAAATCGGCCCGTCCCGCATATTGCCGCCCTCCTGCCGGTATCAGCCCAGTTGCAGCCAATATGCGATAGACGCGCTGCAGAAACATGGCGCGATCAAGGGTGGATGGATGGCGACCAAGCGTCTATTGCGCTGCCACCCTTGGGGCGGGCATGGCCATGACCCCGTTCCCTGACGTGCCGGACCGGCAGGAAATTTCTTAGGATCCGATCTTGGACAATCGCAATCTCATCCTAGCCGTGGTGCTGAGCCTCGTGGTGTTCCTGGGCTATGAAGTGGTGATGAGCCGCCTCTACCCGGCGTCCGAGCAGGCTCCGATCGAACAGATCGCCCAGCCCAATGCCGGCGCGGATACGCCGCGCCAGCGCGCCACGGCCAAGCACATTCGTGATGGCGGGCTGACCGATCCAGCGGAAGAGCAGGAAGAGGTGCGCGATCTCCAGTCGGCGCTGGCCCAGCCCGGCCGGGTGCGCATCGATGCGCCCGAAGTCGCCGGCTCGATCAATCCCGTGGGCGCGCGGGTGGACGATATCGTACTGAAGACCCACCGGCAGACGGTGGAGAAGGACAGCGGCCCGGTCCGCATCTTCTCCCCCAACGGCACGCCTGCGCAGGCTTTTGCGCAATTCGGCTGGGTCGATCCCAACAATCTGGGCGTGAAGGTGCCGACGCCCTCCACCATGTGGCAGGCCGAAGGCGGCCCGCTCGCGCCCGGCAAGCCGGTCACGCTCACCTGGGACAACGGGCAGGGCCTCCTGTTCCGCATCCGCTTCACCATCGACCAATATTACATGCTGTCGGTGGAGCAGAGCGTCACCAACCGTGGCCAGGCCCCGGTTGCGGTCCAGCCCTATGGCTTCATCAACCGGACGAGCCGCACGGCCAGCACCGACACCTGGAACCTTCACTCCGGCCCGATCGGCGATTTCGCCGGCAGCGTGAACTTCAAGTGGGATTATGACGATGTGGACGAGGCGGGCAGCGTCGCCAATGAACAGCCCACGGGCTGGGTAGGCTTCACCGACATCTATTGGCTTTCCACGCTGATTCCGCAGGCCGGGGATGCGGCCAAGACCTATTTCCGTGCGCTGGGCGGGGAATCGTATCGCGCTGACCTGATCTACGACACGGAAACCGTGGCGCCGGGCGCCAGTTCTTCCACCACCACGCAGCTGTTCGCCGGCGCCAAGGAAAGCGCCGTGCTGGATATGTATGAAGATGCCGGCGTGCAGAATTTCGGCCTCTCCATCGACTGGGGCTGGTTCCGCTGGTTCATGAAGCCGATCTTCTGGCTGCTGCGCGAGCTTTACGCGATCGCGGGCAATTTCGGCGTGGCGATCATCCTCCTCACCGTGGTGATCCGCGGGCTGATGTTCCCGGTCGCGCAGAGGCAATTCGCGAGCATGGCGCAGATGCGCGCGGTGCAGCCCAAGATGAAGGCGCTGCAGGAACGCCACAAGGACGATAAGCCCAGGCTGCAGCAGGAGATGGGCAAGCTCTACAAGGATGAAGGCGTCAATCCGCTGGCCGGATGCCTGCCGATCTTCCTGCAGATCCCGATCTTCTTCGCCCTGTACAAAACGCTGCTGGTGGCGATCGAAATGCGCCACAAGCCCTTCGTGCTGTGGATCCGCGATCTTTCGGCGCCCGATCCGCTGCATATCCTGAACCTGTTCGGCCTGCTGCCCTTCGATCCCCCGGGCTTCCTCAGCATCGGCGTGCTGGCGGTGCTGCTGGGCATCACCATGTGGCTGCAGTTCAAGCTCAATCCTTCGGCGATGGACCCGGCGCAGCAGCAAATCTTCATGATCATGCCGTGGGTGCTGATGTTCGTGATGGCGCCCTTCGCATCGGGACTGCTGCTGTACTGGATCACCTCCAACCTGCTCACGCTGGCGCAGCAGAAATATCTCTATTCGCGCCACCCGCAACTGAAGGCGCAGGTGGACAAGGATCGCGCTGACAAGGCCCGCGCGGCCGAGCGCGACCAGGCCAAGGGATGAGCACCCCCGAAGAGCGACCGGAAGAGCGGGCCGAAGACCGGGCGGAGGAAGCCCGCCGCCTCTTCTCCGGACGGGTGGAGTTCCTCCTGTCCGCGCCGCAGCTGAAGTTCCTGCCGGAGCCGGATTTTCCGGAGATCGCCTTTGCCGGCCGTTCGAACGTGGGCAAGAGTTCGCTCATCAATGCGCTCACCGGCCGCAAGGCGATCGCCCGCACCTCGGTGACGCCGGGGCGCACCCAGGAACTCAACTTCTTCGAGATCGGCACGCCCACCGTGTTCCGTCTGGTGGATATGCCGGGCTATGGCTTCGCCAAGGCGCCGGTGAAGGTGGTGGAGCGGTGGAAGGATCTGGTCCGCACCTTCCTGCGCGGCCGGCAGGTGCTGAAGCGCACGCTGGTGCTGATCGACAGCCGTCACGGGATCAAGCCACCCGACGAAGAGATGATGACGATGCTGGACGAGGCAGCCGTGGGCTATCGCCTGGTGCTGACCAAGGCCGACAAGATCAAGGCCAGCGAGCTTGCCGACACCCTCGCCCGGGTGGAGGCGCAGGCGCGCAAGCATGTGGCCGCCTATCCGGTGATCCACGTGACCAGCAGCGAAAAGGGCATGGGCATTCCCGAGCTGCGCGCCGCGCTGCTGGAAGACGCTTCGGCTTAGGCTCTCCGTTCAGGCGGCGGCGAGGATTAGCCCGGCCGCGCTACCCACGCCCAGCAGCAGCTGCAATGCGCCGCGCGTGCGCATTCGGCCGGCGAGAGCGATATTGACCGCCAGGATCGCCGCCGTGCCGATCCAGAAGATCACCGCGAAGGGGGCGCCGTTGCCGATCACCAGCCGCGCGAGGAAGGTGAGCAGGAGGGCGAGCGGGGTGCCCCATACCACGGCATCCCATGCCGCCAGCAGGCGCGGCTCCGCATGGCCGCGCCGCGCGCGCTTGCCCAGCCAGATATAGGCACCGGTCGCGCAGATCGCCGTCAGCGCCACGCCGAAGAGAATATAGGCGAGCTTCACCGGCAGGCCGCCGTAATTGCCGAAATGGAGATTGTAGGTGGACGCCGCGGCCTGCCGGCCCATGTCGCCATCCGCCAGCCCGGCGGTGCCCAGGAAGGTGCCGCGGGCGTCGAAATTGTAATACTCGCCAAAGATCAGGCGGCGGCTGTGTTCGCCGATGATCTGCACATGCTGCCCTGCGGTCCCCGGCTCATGCACGATGGCATAGGTCATATGCACACCGGGATGGTGCGCCTGCATGTAGCTGAGCGGGCCGGCCACATCCGGCACTCCTGGCGCGCCTGCGCCGGCCATCTCCTCCCCGAAGATGGGCGCATAGACCGCTTCGGTGTCGCCATCGTAATAGGCGGCGGCAAGAGCATAGGCCGCCACCGATGCCAGGCCGATCAGCGCCCCGGTGAGGGCGATGGCGAGGGTGAAGGGCAGCGTCCACACGCTTAGGCGGTTGTGCCAGTCGGCCAGCGCAACGCCGCCGCTCTGGCGCGTGCGCAGGCGGAAGGCGTCACGGAAGATGCGCGGATGGGCGATCACGCCTGACAGCGCCAGCGCCAGGATCATCACCCCCAGCGCGCCGACGATGGTGATACCCACAAGGCTCGGCAGGTTCAGCGTGTAATGCAGCTGCAGCAGGAAATCGGACCAGGCGATCTCCTCCGGCCCCGCGAGCGTCCCGTCGGCGGCCAGATGCACTGCCTGGTGATCCGTGGTGATCGTGGTGCGCGGCAGGGCGGGGGACGGCATGTGGACATAGAGGTGGCCGGTCTGCGGCACGCGCCCGCTTTCCTCCGCCATCACCGCGGCAACGCCGGCCTGTACGGCGGCGGGGGCGATGTGCTGCATCTCCGGCGCATCCGGCTGTTCAACCCGCTGCCATTCCTCGTAAAGCACGACCACCGTTCCGGTGAGGCACACGAGATAGAGCAGCGCACCTGCGATCAGGCCGATCGCGGCATGGGCGGACAGCGCCTGCTTCACGGTGGAGCTTTCCGGGGCGAATTTCATGCAACCACACTCCGCAGGAGTAGCGCGGGCAGGAGCGGAGCGAAGCAGGCCGCAAGCAGCAGCAGCTGGCTGCGCCGCCGCGGCAGCATCAGCAGCCAGAAGGCCAGCACACCCCAGGCGACGGTAACGGTGAACAGGGCCATGACATTGCTGTTGCTCTCGCTCCATCCGGCGGCGAGGGACAGCCAACGGGCAAAGACGCCCAGGGCGATGGAGGCCAGCAGGGCGATGCCGCCCACCAGCAGGAAGGTGAGCAGCCGGGTGCCAATCCGCAGCGGCTCCCCACCTTCGGGCAGCATGCGCACGCGGCGGGTGGAACCCTGTGCCTTGCCCGGCGGGGAAGTCAGACCCGCATGGGCCAGCAGCAGCGCCGCCATGCCCATGCCGAACAGCCCGACCACCGAGACGCCCCATGCCCCTTCCGCCAGCCCGCCTGCCACGGAGCCCGCGAGCAGCAGCCCCCAGCCGAGCGCGTTGAGCGGCATGGAGCGCGCCTTGCGCTGCCAGGCTGCGCGCAGCACCGCCACCCCGGCCAGGGCGCCGGCGGCGCCGAGCCACAGCAGGGGGGCGGGGCTTGCCAGCTCAGGCGCCATCAGAAGCCGTAGGAGAGGGTAGCGAACACATTGCGTTCGGCGCCCATAAAGCAGTCCCCCCGGGCGAGGCAGGCGGAATAATACTCCTTGCCCAGGAGGTTGGTGGCATTGACCGCCAGCTTCCAGTTTTCCTTCCAGGTGATCTCGGCCATGGCATCCACCAGCGTATACTCCGGCGTCACGATACCGTTGGCGAAGGCGGGCCCATAGGATGTGTTCTCGCCCGAGTGGCGCACGCCGCCACCGATCCGCAGGTAGGTATCTCCGCCGAGCGCGAAGCCCTTCATCGCCCACAGCGAGGTGTTGAACTTGGGCACATTGTCGAGCTGCTGGTTCGTCCCGTCGATCTCCGCCTCGTTATAGCTGACATTGGCGAGGATCTGGAGATCGCCGGGCAGGGTCGTGCTGGCTTCGAACTCCACGCCCTTGGAGGTCACACCGTCCACCTGGATCTTGAAATCGCCGGCGGGGAAACTCGGGTCGTCAATAGCGCGGCCGTTTTCCTTGATGTGATAGAACGTTAGCGTCGCCAGCGTGGCCCGCCCGGGATGCAGCTTGATGCCGGCTTCGAACTGGCGCCCGGTCTTGGGCTTCAGCGGCGAACCGGCGCTGGTCCGGCCGGAGATCGGCTCGAAGCTCTCGGTGTAGCTGAAGAAGGGGGAGACGCCCTTCACCACTTCCGCGATGATGCCGGCGCGATAGGTCGTGGCGCTCAGATCATAGGCCTCGGTGCCGAAAGTGCTTGAGTTTGCATCGTCATGGCGCAGGCCGAGGACGAGGGAGACCCGATCGAAGAAGCGGATCTGGTCCTGCACATAGAGGCCGAGCTGTTCCTGGCGGGTATCGTCTGAGGGCTGGCTGGGCTGCGGCAGACCCATGCCGTAGTTCGACAAGGCGCTGTAATCTATATCGTAAATGTCGATGGCTTCGAAGCCATAGCCATCTTCTTTGCGCACCCGGCTCCAGCTGTAATCCACCCCCGCGAGCAGCGTGTGCTCCACCGCTGCACCGGTGTTGAAAGAGAACTGCAAATTATGATCCATGGTGAAGATCTCCATCCGGGCAAGGCTGCCGGAGGAGATCAGGCCGAGCACGCGCTGGTCGGGGTCCAGATAGGGATTGGTCGGGTTGCTGTAGCTGTCCGGATAATGCGTGAAATAGGTGAGGTCGCTGTCGATGTAGCGGGCCTTGAGGTTGAGGCGCAGCTTGTCGGTCACCCGCTGTTCGAACAGCGCGGTGCCCTGCAGCAGCCGACCGTCGTAGCGATCCCAGCCCGGCTTTCCGACGAAGAGGTCGTTGGGCAGCTTGCCGTTGGGATTGGGCAGCAGCGTGCCGACCAGCGGGAGGAATTGCGAAGTCGATCCGCTGTCATCCTCCTGATAGAGGCCGAGCAGGGTCAGCTTCGTATCCATGCTGGGAGCCCAGGTGAGCGAGGGGGCGATCATCGCCCGGTCATCCTCGACATAATCCGTCTGCGTATCGGCATCGCGCAGGCGGGTGACGAGGCGGGCCGCCAGCGTGCCGGTGACGGGGCCGGTGATGTCCGCCAGCAATTCCTTCCGGTCGAACGAGCCATAGCGCACCGCCACTTCGCCGCCCGGCGTGAATTCCGGGAGCTTGGAGGCGAGATTGATGATCCCGCCCAGCGATCCCGCGCCGAACAGCACGGAGGCCGGGCCGCGCACCACCTCCACCTGGGAGAAATTGTAGGGGTCGGCGCGGATGCTGGCGTAGTAGCTGTAAACATCGCGCATCCCGTCGCGGAACTGCAGCGGGGTGATCCCGCGGATGAAGCCGCCGTCCACCCGGCTGTCCGGCCCGTAAGGATTGGCCTGCACACCGGCGACATAGTTCAGCGTATCGCTGACGGAGAGGGCGCCCTGCGCCTCGAACATCTCGTCGGTGATGACGGTGACGGGCTGCGGCACTTCGATCGCCGGCGTATCGGTCTTGGTCGCCGCGCTGCCCGCGGACACTTCCCCGGTCACGATGATGTCCCCGCTGCCGGGCGCCTCCTCCGCCAGCGCGGGGGCGGCATAGAGGCAGGTGCAGGCGAGCAACAGCGATCGGACGGTGTTCATGATTTCCCCATTCTGGACGCGGATTCGCGTCGATGGCGGCTCCGTAATGCGACGCATTCGCATTAGCAAGCCTTGTATGCTTCATCGCGGCCTGCAATTCCGCCGTTCAGCCTCGACAGTCGGGCGGTGAATGCCCTAGGGCCGGGGGCGAGAGCATGTCAGGGGCAGGCCGTGAAGCTGATCATCGGCAACAAGAATTATTCGAGCTGGTCGCTGCGCGGCTGGCTGGCGGCCAAGCAGTCCGGCCTCCATTTCGAGGAGCTGACCGTCCATATCGACGGGGATGACTGGCAGGCGCTGCGCCGCAATGACGGCGAGTTCCAGCCCTCCGCCGGCAAGGTGCCGGTGCTGTGGGATGGCGACGTGGTGGTGTGGGACAGCCTGGCCATCCTCGAATATCTGGCCGACAAGGTCGGGCGCGATCGCTTCTGGCCGAAGGAGGATGCGGCGCGCGGCATGGCCCGCGCCATGGTCGCCGAAATGCACAGCTCCTACCTCGCCTTCCGCCGCCAGTGCCCGATGAACATCCGCAAGCGGGTGGACGGGCACGAGCTGACGGACGAGACCCGGCAGGACATCGTGCGCATCCTCGGCCTGTGGGCGGAGGCGCGGGCGCGTTTCGGCAAGGGCGGCCCCTTCCTGTTCGGCACCTTCAGCGCGGCCGATATCTTCTACGCGCCGATCGTCAGCCGCTTCGTCACCTATGGCATCGGCGTGCCCGGCTTCGCCCAGGCCTATATGCAGGCGGTGTGGGAGCATGACTGGATGCAGTCGTGGATTTCCGCCGCGGAGGACGAACGCTGGGTGATCGAGCAGTTCGAAGTGGCGCAGCCCGCTTGAACCGCACGGCCGCCGATCTCGCCCACGATCTGATCGCCTGCGAAAGCGTGACGCCCGCGCGCGGCGCGGTGTTCGACGCGCTGGAGGGCATGCTGGCGCCCTTGGGCTTCCGGATCCATCGCTTCACCGAGGGCGAGTTGCCCGACGGGCCGGTGGAGAACATGCTGGCGATCCGCCCGGGCCCTGCAGGATCGCGCCATTTCGCCTTTGCCGGCCATGTGGACGTGGTGCCGCCGGGGGATGGCTGGGCGAGCGACGCCTTCGCACCCGAAGTGCGCGGCGATCTGCTGTATGGCCGCGGCGCGGTGGACATGAAGGGCGCCGTGGCGGCCATGGTCGCAGCGGTGGCCACGATACCACAGGATGCCGGCACGCTCAGCTTCATCATCACCGGTGACGAGGAAGGCCCCGCCATCCACGGCACCCGCGCCCTGATCGAACTGATCCGCGCGCGCGGGGATATTCCCGACCTCTGCCTGGTGGGAGAGCCGACATCGGTCCACCGGCTGGGGGACATGATGAAGATCGGCCGGCGCGGTTCGGTGAACATCTTCCTGGAGGCGGCGGGCGTGCAGGGCCATGTCGCCTATCCGCACCTGGCCGATAATCCCGTGCCCCGGCTGGTGGCATTGCTGGCCGAGCTGGACGCGCTGGTGCTGGACGAAGGGACGGACTGGTTCCAGCCCTCCAATCTCGAGATCACTGAGATCGAGGTGGGCAACCCCGCGCACAATGTGATCCCCGGCACGGCCAGGGCGCGCATTTCCATCCGCTTCAACGATCTGCACACCGGCGCCGGACTGGGCGCGCGGGTGAGCGAGATCGCCCGGCGGCATGGCTGCACCGCGCGGCCAGTGATTTCCGGTGAGCCCTTCCTGACGCCGCCGGGCGACTTTTCCGCGATGATCGCCCGCGCGGTGGAAGCCGAGACCGGCGTGACGCCGGAGGCATCGACCAGCGGCGGCACATCGGATGCCCGCTTCCTCAAGGATCTGTGCCCGGTGATCGAATTCGGCCTGACCAATGCCACCATGCACAAGTGTGACGAGGCGGTGGCGCTGGCCGACCTGGACGCCCTTGCACGAATCTATCGCCGCATCGCGGCTGCGGCGCTGGGCGTTTGATCCGCACGGCCCCGCCGCGCAACAGCGTTGCGGGCGTGCCCATGGCGCTTGCGCCGGGGGCCGCAAATTGCTTCCTTCCGGGGGACATGACTGAGGGGAGGGGCGAAGCCGCATGAGCACCGACGCATCGGAGATGGCCGCGGAAGCGAGCCCGATCGGCCACGGCCGCCTGCAATGGAAGATCCTGATCGGCTTCATCGCCGGACTGGCCGCCGGCCTGCTGACCTATACCTTCGCGCGCGACGCCGCATGGGTGGATACGGTGGTGACCTATATCACCGGGCCCGTGGGGCAGATCTTCCTGCGCCTGCTGTTCATGCTGGTGATCCCGCTGCTGTTCAGCGCGCTGGTGGTGGGCATTGCTGAAATGGGCGAAGTGCGCGCGCTGCGCCGGATCGGCATCCGTACGCTGGTCTACACGATCATCGTTTCGGGCATTGCCGTCACCCTCTCCATCGCTCTGGTCAATCTCCTGCGCCCCGGCCGCGGCGTGGACCCGGCGGCCGCGCAGGAACTGCTGGCGCAGGGCGGGGATAATGCGCGCAGCATCGTGCAGGCTTCCACCGAAGCGCAGACCGGCATCAGCCAGCTGATCAACATCGTGCCGTCCAACGTCGTGAGCGCGATGAGCGACAACGACATTCTGGCGGTGATGTTCTTCGCCCTGTTCTTCGGCGTAGGCCTGCTGCTGGTGCAGACGCGCCGCACCGAACAGCTGAAGGATGCGATCGAAGGCGTGTTCGAAGTGGCGATGCGGTTGATCGGCCTCGTCATCCAGCTCGCGCCCTATGCGATCTTCTGCTTCATGTTCAATCTGTCGGCCCAGTTCGGCTGGGATCTGCTGGTGAAGCTGGCCGCCTTCGTGGGCGTGGTGCTGCTGGCGCTGGGCCTGCAGATGTTCGGCGTGTTCCCGCTGCTGCTGAAATTCGTCGCGAGAAAGAGCCCGCTGGAATTCTTCCGCGACACGCGGGAGGCGAGCGTGATGGCCTTCTCCACCGCGAGCTCCAACGCGACCCTGCCCACCGCGCTGCGCGTGGCGCATGACGAGCTGAAGCTGCCCGATCGCATCGCCCGCTTCGTGCTGACCATCGGCGCCACGGCCAACCAGAACGGCACGGCGATGTTTGAAGGGGTGACGGTGCTGTTCCTCGCCCAGTTCTTCGGCGTGGATCTCAGCCTGTCGGATCAGATCTTCGTGATGCTGATCTGCATCCTGGCCGGCATCGGCACGGCCGGCGTGCCGGGGGGATCGCTGCCGGTGATCGCGCTGATCCTGGGCGGGGTGGGCGTGCCGCCCGAAGGCATCGGCCTGATCCTGGGCGTGGACCGCTTCCTCGACATGTGCCGCACCACGCTGAACGTCGTGGGCGACCTTGTCTGTGCTCAGGTTATTTCGTCGACCTCTTCCGCGGATCTTGCAGAACCTTCGGCCTGAAGGCGCAGAGGTTCACCACCGGGCAGCGCCAACATTCAGGCGTGCGGGCCTTGCAGATGTAGCGGCCGTGCAGGATCAGCCAGTGGTGGGCATGCAGGCGAAAGGGCTGCGGCACGCGCTTGTCCAGCTTCGCCTCCACCTGATCCGGCGTCTTGCCGCGGGCGAGGCCGGTGCGGTTGCCGACGCGGAAGATGTGGGTGTCCACGGCGAAGGTTTCCTGCCGGAACCAGCAATTGAGCACGACATTGGCCGTCTTGCGGCCGACGCCGGGCAGCTTCACCAGTTCCTCCCGGCTATCGGGCACCTCCCCGCCATACTGCTCCACCAGCAGGCGAGAGAGGGCGATGACGTTCTTCGCCTTGGAGTTGAACAGGCCGATGGTCTTGATGTGGTCCTTCAGCCCCTCCTCGCCCAGTTCCAGCATCTGCTGCGGGGTTTCAACCTCGGCGAACAGCCGGCGGGTGGCCTTGTTCACCCCGACGTCCGTGGCCTGGGCGGAAAGGGCGACGGCGACCAGCAGCTGGTAGGCATTGCCATATTCCAGCTCCGTCTCCGGCTCGGGATTGTCTTCCGCCAGAATGCGGAAGAATTCGAACACCTCGTCCTTCGTCAAAGGCCCAGCACCTGCTCCATCCGGTAGCGTGCGGGTTCGCGGCCGATCAGCCAGGCGGCGCCCTTCACTGCGCCATGGGCGAAGATCATCCGGTCCTCCGCACTGTGCGAGAGCATGAGCCGTTCCTGCGGCCCGGCCAGGATCACCGAATGCTCCCCCGCCACCGTGCCGCCGCGCAGCGAAGCGAAGCCGATCGCGCCTTCCGCCCGCGCGCCGGTGTGCCCGTCACGTCCGCGCTCGCTATGGTCGGCCAGCGCGATGCCGCGCCCTGCGGCCGCGGCCTCACCCAGCAGCAGGGCCGTGCCGGAGGGGGCATCGACCTTCATCCGGTGGTGCATTTCCAGCACTTCGATGTCCCAGTCCGGCCCCAGCCGGCGCGCGGCCTCCTGGACCAGATGCGCCAGCAGGGTGACGCCCAGGGAGGTGTTGCCCGTCTGCAGGACGGGGATCGCCCGCGCGGCCTGATCGATGGCGGCGTGATGCACCTCGGCAAGGCCGGTGGTGCCGATCAGGATCGGCACGCCCGCGCCCACGGCGGCGTGCAGGTTCGCCTCCAGCGCGGCGGGGGCGGAAAAATCCACCAGCGCCTCGCACGCATCGGCCAGCGCGGCCACGTCACTGCCCTTGTCCGCTCCGCCGGCCAGGCTGTGCCCCGCCGCCTCCACCGCGCGGGCGAGCGCCTGCCCCATGCGTCCTTCGCTGCCGATGATGCCGATGCTTGCCATTGCGCCTTTCCCTGTCCGCGTGTTTCATGCGAGCTATGCCCGGCATCCGCAATATAGTCATCCTCACAGGCGCGGGAATCAGCGCCGAAAGTGGCCTCCGCACCTTTCGCGCGGAGGATGGCTTGTGGGAAGACCACCGGGTGGAGGATGTCGCCACGCCCGCCGCCCTCCGCCGCGATCCGGATCTGGTGCAGCGCTTCTATGACGAGCGCCGGGCGCAGGTGCGGGCGGCGCAGCCCAACCCGGCCCATTCGGCGCTCGCCCGGCTGGATGCGGAATGGGGCGGGGGCCTGCTGATCGTGACGCAGAATATCGACGATCTGCACGAACGCGCCGGGGCCACGCGCGTGCTGCATATGCATGGGGAGGCGCTGTCCGCCTGGTGCACCGCCTGCGATGCGCGGCACCGGTGGGAGGGAACGCTGCGGGACGGGCCGGCCTGCCCCGCCTGCGGGGCGGCGGCGCTGCGGCCGGACATCGTGTGGTTCGGCGAAATGCCCTATCAGATGGAGCGGATTTTCGCTGCGCTGGCGGAGGCGGACGTGTTCGTCTCCATCGGCACATCGGGAGCGGTCTATCCCGCGGCGGGCTTCGTGCAGCAGGCGAAGGGGCATGGCGCCCGCGCGCTGGAGCTCAATCTCGAACGTAGCCAGGGCTCGCACTGGTTCGACGAGACGCGGCTGGGCGCCGCCAGCCTGCTCGTGCCGCAGTGGGTGGACGAGATGCTAGGTGGCTGAGCCGCAACCCTTGCAGGCGGGATCGCGGGCGATGGTGAAGCTGCGCATGGCCGGGGCGAGGCCATCGAGCAGGTGGAGCCGGCCCCATTGCGGATCGCCCATGCCGCCGAGCGGCGCCAGCAGCACGCGGATCGCCTGCATGGCGGCGAACGTCCCCGTCCAGCCCGCCATGGCGCCCAGCATCCCGTCATCCGCGCAAGTGTCGCAATCCTCGGCATCGAAGGCATCGCCGACATAGCAGCGATAGCAGGGCTGCTCCGGCAAGTGGCCGGCGAAGGCCCCCACCTGCCCCTGGAAGCGACCGACCGCCGCGCTCAGCAACGGCACGCCCGCCGCCACGCAGGCGTCGGACACGGCGAGGCGGGTGGCGAAATTGTCGCATCCGTCCACCACCAGATCGGCGCCCGCGATCAGTTCGTGGGCATTCTCCGCCGTCACCCGTGTGTCGGATATGGCGATGTCCAGCCCGCTGTCGAAATTGCTCGCCCAGCGCTTGGCGGCCACGGCCTTGCCATGGCCCACGTCCCGCCCGGTGAAGATGGTCTGCCGCTGCAGGTTGCTTTCGTCCACATCGTCATCGTCGATAAGCAGGACGTGGCCGATACCCGCGCCGGCGAGATATTGCAGCGCGGGAGAGCCGATCCCGCCGAGGCCGATCAGCACGATCCGCGCCCCGGCCAGCGCGGCCTGCCCCGCGCCGCCGATCTCGGGCAGGACGATATGCCGCGCGAACCGCGGCAGGCGCTCGGCAACGAGAGTCACGGGCGGGCGCCGCGGCCCGGCGCGGCCGGCCGTTCCCGGATGAAGCCGCTCACCCCCAGCCACCATTGCAGCGCCATCACCGCGCCCTTGGCCGGCTGCAAGATGCCCAGCATCAGCACAGCGGCGAGCGGCAGGAGAATCGCCGCCGTCGCCCAGGCGGACAGGCCCACGTCGAGGATCAGCAGGATCAGCAGCGGGGCCAGCAGGTGGCCGGTGACGAAGATAGAAATATAGGGCGGGAAGTCATCGGCGCTCTGCAGCGACCAGTCCTGCCCGCAGGTGCGGCAGCGGTCCACCGGCTTCAGCCATTTGCGGAACAGGTCCGGCCCGCCGCAGCGCGGGCAGTGCCCCCGCGCGCCGCGCAGCGCGGCGGCCGCCAGCGTATGCGGCAGCTCGGCCGGTGCCGGTGCCGGGGGCGGGGAGGGCGTGCTGTGGGGCATGGCCGCTATCTAGGGGCTGCGGCGGTGGGCGGCAATGACCGAGATCATCGCCGCCCGTTCGCCACCCCGCCCAGCGAAGGCTTCAGCTTTCCAGCTGGCGCAGCAGGCTGCGCACGTCGCCATCCATATCGGCGTCGCGCTTGCGCAGATCCTCGATCAGCCGCACCGCATGGATGACGGTGGAGTGATCGCGCCCGCCGAACTTGCGCCCGATTTCGGGGTAGCTGCGCGGCGTCAGCACCTTGGCGAGATACATCGCCACCTGGCGCGGCCGCACCACGGCGCGGGCGCGCCGCTTGCTCGACATTTCGGAGCGGTCGATGCGGTAGAACTGGCACACGGTGCGCTGGATTTCGTCGATCGTGATCCGCCGGCGATTGGCCGAGAGGATGTCGGTCAGCTGCTCTTCGGCGAGCTGCAGCGAGACTTCCTGCCCGGTCAGCTGGGCATAGGCGATCAGCTTGTTGAGCCCGCCCACCAGTTCGCGCACATTGCGGTTGATCGTGCGGGCGAGGAACTCGATCACGTCGCCCGGCACGTCGAGCGGGGCGAACTTCGTCAGCTTCGATTCGAGGATCGCGCGGCGCAGCTCGATATCGGCGGGCTGGATGTCGGCCACGAGGCCCATGGACAGGCGGCTGAGCAGGCGCGGCTCCACCCCGTCGAGCGCCTGGGGCGCGCGATCGGCGGCGAACACCAGCCGCTTGCCCTCGGCCAGCAGCGCGTCAATCGTGTAGAGCAGTTCCTCCTGCGCGCTGGCCTTGCCGATGATGAACTGGATATCGTCCACCAGCAGCAGGTCGAAGCCGCGCAGCCGCGCCTTGAACTCGATCATCTCGTTCGATTTCAGCGCCTGGACGAATTCCACCATGAAGCGCTCGGCGCTGCAGTAGAAGATCCGCGCCCGCGGATGCGCCTGCAGATAGGCATGGCCAATGGCGTGCAGCAGATGCGTCTTGCCCTGGCCCGTCGCGGCCTTGAGGTAGAGCGGGCTGAACTGCGGCTTCTCCGCCTTGGCCATCCGCTCCGCCGCGTTGCAGGCGAGCACATTGGTGGTGCCGGTGACGAAGGCCGCGAAGGTGAGCGAGGGGTCGAGGCCGACGGAGGAAATGAATCCGTCCTGCCCGATCGATTCCATGCCCAGCGTGCCGTCATTGGCGGCGCGGTGGCCGAATCCGTCATCGCCCTTGAGGTCGAGATCGGCGAGCTTGCGGCGGCCTGGATGGACCGAAATCTTCACCTGGCGCACTTCGCTGCGCGCGATCTTCCATGCCAGCGAGAGCCGATCGTGGAATCGATCCTGCACCCAGTTCGCGGAGAATTCCGTCGGCAGGAACAGCTGCAGCGTGCCCGTGTCCTTGCAGAAGCCGCCCACCTGGATCGGACGGATCCACTGGCTGAACAACTGATGCCCCAAATCCTTGCGCAGGCCCTGACTGATGTCGGCCCAATCCGCGGCGAGGTCCGCGGTTTCCTGATCTTCCAT